>JANINW010000011.1:385490-392778 GCA_024508935.1 Flavipsychrobacter sp.
TAAAATGAATTGTGGTAATTGCCATTTGGATGCCGGCACACGCCCTTTTGCATTGAATTATTACAGTTCTCACGCCCGTTATCCGCAGTACAGGGGCAGGGAAGATAAAATACTCACCCTGGCAGACCGTGTAAATAATTGTATTGAGCGCCCTCACAATGGTACACCCATGCCTTTGGATTGTAAAGAAATGGTGGCAATTGTTTCCTATATGAAATGGCTGGCGAATGATGTGCCTGTAGGGCATCATGTAAAAGGGGATGAAGCTTTGACATTGCAATATCCCACACGCGCCGCTGACCCGGTGAAGGGAGCAATGATATATGCACAGCATTGCAGTTCCTGTCATGGGCAGGACGGGGCAGGGCAGTTCAACGCAGATTCTTCCACTTATCTATATCCGCCTTTGTGGGGTAAAAATAGTTTCCAGCATGGCTCGAGTATGCATAGGGTATTGAAAATGGCCAGGTTTGTAAAAGCTAATATGCCCAATAAATTGGCCAGCTGGGATAAACCCCTGCTGACTGATGAGCAGGCCATTGATGTGTCTGCTTTTGTAAACGATGATGCTATTCACGAAAGACCCGACAAGAAAAACTTACCTAGCTATCCCAATATTAAAGTGAAACCTATTGATTATGATCAAGGTCCATATGTTGACACCTTCCCGGAACTACAGCACAAATATGGCCCTTACCAACCAATAATAGATTATCACAAAGCCAATAACCTGCCGGTTATTTTTTAATTGCTTTTCTGGGGTACTTCAAGATTTACCTGGTTGGCCAGCCATGTTTCTTTAACAGGTACCAGCCATTTTTCCATCAGTTCTTTTTTTGTACCTATTACGTTATTGAACATAAGGGTATTGCCATCCATGTAACCTTTGTCTATGGCATATTGTACCTGGTTGAGTGGCAGCATTTCGGCTTTGTCTTTTACCAGGAAGGTAAGCATCAAGCGGTCAAACATATTTACGCTGTACTGGCGCTCGATACTCTTAATGATACGTACTGATGAATCGGTACTGCAGCCGCTAACGCCTATCTCCGACTCATCTGCCATCATTACAATAAACTGGCGGAACAGCAGGCCAGCCCATCCCTTTACCACATCCCCGTGCGAATGCCACTGGCTATAGAACTGGTGCAGTTGTTCCTGTATCTCTTTTTCTTCTTTTTCTATAAAAGCCCTGCTGCTTTGGTATATCCATACACGTGAATTATCTGAAAAATCAGCAGGTATAAGGTCTTTTAATGTTTCAATTTGCATATTGCAAAGTTACGTTAGCTGCGATTAATATTGCTTATAGCGGTATCAGTGCCTAGACGCTGGCTCTTCAGCCACTGGTGCAACTGGTTAGCCATCTTCTTATAATTGCGCGAAGGCGGCATTATTGAAAAACCGCTGGTGATAAAATGACTGTTTACCAATATACGTTTATCATCTGCAATAAACACCATTATCTCCCGGCTTTCGGCTTTGCCGGTGCTTAAATTACGGCTCATAATCTGGATGACCTCGGGTGCATCCGGATGCACTGCATAAGCCAGTTGCTGCTGCTTCAAAAATGCTATTACCAGGTTCCTGTTTTCTGTAAGAAGGAATGGCGTAGTTATTTGTGCAAAACGAAGGATGTTGATATACTGGTAAACCGCGATGGCGAGAGGTACGGTAATGGCGGCTGCAATAAAATAGGGTAGCGACGCACTCTTGCTTTTAAATATAAGCAAAGGCCATAGCAGCCGCAATGACAACAAGATTATTGTAGCAAATAAAGTTAGCGGCGCAACAGTACGCCTGTTTACAGGAAACCTCCTGTGTTTTTTGATAAAAGCCAGGTCTTTAAGTATCCGGGTTTCCCAGTATTTGCTTTTATCAGCCAGTACAGGTTTCATATACTAATCGGCTAAAGACCGGGCCACCATTTCAGCCACATCCATCACAACCACGCTGTCTTCTTTTTCTTTATTCTTTACACCATCGGTAAGCATGGTAGTGCAGAAAGGGCAGTTTGCGGCAATGACCGTAGCGCCGGTATCAATGGCTTCAGCAGAGCGCTCGAAGTTTACCCGCGTTGTGCCCGGTTCTTCTTCTTTAAACATCTGCGCACCGCCGGCACCGCAGCATAAACCATTTGTCCGGCAGCGCTTCATTTCTACCAGTTCTACATCCAGTGCCTGCAATACCTCACGGGGAGCTTCGTATATGTTGTTGCCGCGCCCCAGGTAGCAGCTATCGTGGTAGGTGATCTTTCTTCCTTTAAATTCTCCGCCTTCTTTCAGGCGTACGCGACCGTCGTTGATCAACTGCTGCAGAAAGGTGGTATGGTGTATCACCTCGTATTCGCCACCCAATACAGGGTATTCATTTTTAAGAATATTGAAACAATGCGGGCAGGTAGTTACTATTTTCTTTACACCGTAATTATTGAGGGTTTGTATATTATTATAGGCCATCATCTGGAACAGGAATTCGTTACCGGCCCTGCGTGCAGGGTCGCCGGTGCACATTTCTTCCTTCCCCAGTATAGCAAACTGCACACCTACCTTGGTAAGTATTTGTGCAAAAGCCTTGGTAATTTTTTGCGCTCTTTGGTCGAAACTACCGGCACAACCCACCCAAAACAACACTTCAGGTGTTTCTCCGTTAGCCATACATTCAGCCATCGATTTTATATGCATACTACTGATTCTTAAAATGAATAATTTTTCTAAAACAGAGATCAGGATTGAGCAGCCAGTTCTTCTGCCCATTTGTCTCTTTCATCCGGGCTGAATTTCCATGGGGCCATATTGTTCTCAATATTGCCAAACATAAGGTTCCATTCCTGCGGGCTATTGCTTTCTTCCATTACCAGGTAGCGTCTCAGTTGCAGTATAATGTTCAGCGGGTCTATGGTTACGGGGCAGGCTTCTACGCATGCCTGGCACGATGTGCAGGCACGCAGTTCCTCAACCGTTATATAATCGTGCACCAATGATTTGCCATCTTCCTGGAACGAACCATTGGCATTTATTTTTTTGCCTATCTCTTCTATCCTGTCGCGCGTGTCCATCATTATCTTACGCGGCGATAATTTTTTACCCGTAATATTTGCGGGGCAGGAAGCCGTACAGCGCCCGCACTCGGTGCATGAATATGCGTCCAGTATATTTTTCCAGCTGAGGTCTGTGGCGTCTTTGGCACCAAAGCGTTGTTGTTGTGGGGCTTCGGCGGCAGGAGGAGCCAGCTCAGGCTGCATCATATACAGCACTTCGTTTTGTATCTCCTTCATATTTTTCATTTCGCCTTTGGGCTTCAGGCGCATGTAATATGAATTTGGGAATGCCAGCACAATATGCAGGTGTTTTGAATATGGCAGGTAGTTAAGGAACAACAACACGCCTATTATGTGCAGCCACCAGCCGGTGCGTTCTATAGCAATTAAACTGCCGGTAGACAGGTTTTGAAATATGCCAGTGAAATTAGAGGTGATCCAGAACGGTGCGGTAAGCGTATAATGCTCTGTACCGCGGCTTTGTAGTACAAGATCGGCAGTATTCATAGTAAGGAACAAGCTCATCAATACCACCTCTGTCATAAGAATAAGGTTGGCATCATTACGCGGCCATCCGTCCAGTTCATGCTGGTTCAGGCGTTTTACTTTAATAATATTTCTGCGTACCAGAAAAATGACGCAGGATATTAAAACTGCAGCGGCCAGTATCTCGAAAAAGCCAATGAGAAAAGAATAAAACCCACCCAGGAAAGGCGCAAATAAGCGGTGATGTCCTAATATGCCATCCAGGAATATCTCCAGTATCTCTAAATTAATAATGATAAAACCTGCATATACAAACAGGTGTAATATGGCCGGCAATGGTTTTTTGAACATCTTCTTCTGGCCCAGTGCCAGCAAGGTCATGTTCTTCCATCTTTCACCCGGGTTGTCGGTGAGGTCTTCGTCGCGGCCCAATTTAATATTGCGGCGTATTTCCGCCACTTTTTTACCAAAGAAATATACGGCCAGTCCTGCGCATATTATGAAGAAAATCTGTTGGATAACCTGCATGTAAAACAGCATTTACGCCCCGAAAGTAGTAGCTTTTGAGGTAAAAACATAGTTTAACAGGGTATGTTTAGCGGTTTGGCAGAAATTGTTTAGGTTTGGGCTAAATGTTTATCGTTCCGATGTTGAATAGATCAATAGCATTTTTTGCTTTCCTGTTATTTTTTGCAACCCCTGTATTTGCCCAGGATAATATGGCCTCTATAAAGGCTATTGAAGATTCTATGCTGGTAAATGCAGACTCTATGTACAAAGCTTTTTTGCCGGAGGAACGGAGTATTTATAACGAGAAATTTGTAAAGCAACTGATAAGAGCATTGAAAGTGCCGGGGTCTTATTCTTACCCATTCGATAAACTGAAAGATAAGATCAATATCCTGTCTCCCGACGATAAGGCTTTCCGCATCTTCAACTGGTCTATTGCCGTATCTGATGTAAATGTACGCTACTATGGTGCCATACAAATGGCGGGAGAACAATTAAAACTATATCCTTTGATCGACTGCTCTGCCGAGCTGGGCAAGGGGGCAGAAGATAGTATACTGGCTAATGGTCGCTGGTATGGTGCTTTGTATTATCGTATTATACCACGCGAGGTAGAAGGTAAGATTATATACTCTCTTTTGGGGCTGAATGCTTCGAGCCCAATAAGCAGTAAAAAGGCTATAGACCCGATGGTAATAACCGACAAAGGCCTGGTATTTGGCGCACCTATATTTAATGTACGTTCTCAAAACTTTCCCGACAGGCGCGTGAACCGTTTTATTATTGAATACAAAAAAGGCGTGAATGCATCTATGAACTGGGATGCAGAACTGAACGCTATATTTTTTGACAAGCTGGTATCGCAGGTAAATGACCCTAACCGCAAATACACTTTTGTGCCCACCGGGCAGTATGATGGATTCAGGTGGGCCAATGACCAGTGGAACTACGTGGAAGACCTGATACCTGTAGACCCGCTGAAAGATGGCCAGGCGCCATCACCCAATCCTGTAAAAGGCAAGGAATAAATACTTCTTAATTTTCGTTAGCTTTGCAGCGCAAAAAGCTGGTCCGGTAGCTCAGCTGGATAGAGCATCAGCCTTCTAAGCTGGTGGTCATTGGTTCGAATCCAATCCGGATCACATAACGCCTCGTAATTTGCGAGGCGTTTTTATTGTCTGATTCGTTTGTGACGGGGAAGTTTATCCTGGTAGTTACCCAAAACGTAACAGCTATTTACTTCGATGATAAAAGGTAATTTAACTATATTCGATTAACAGTAAATTGGAATTAGTGTATCCGAAAAAGTAACAGCATAAAATGGAAGACATACTATTTGAGTTTATATCTAAATACATTTCTCTGACAGAAGAAGAGAAGAATGCAATACTATCGTTAGACATATTCCGTTCTGTTAAGAAGGGAACTGTTTTACTCAAGGAAGGACAAATATCGAAGAATAGCTACTTTGTTCTCAAAGGCTGCATTAGAACATATTATGTTATAGACAACGAAGAAAAAACTACTGCTTTCTATACGGAAATGGAGGCCTTGACACCACCTTGCGTAATAAGCAAAATGCCTTCCGAATATTACATAGGTTGTGTAGAAGATACCATACTTACAGTTTCAAATACTGATATGGAAGCAGAGGTAAATAGTAAGTTTCCAAGGTTTGAAGCTCTGTGCAGAACATTTGCCGAAGAAATTTTAGCTAAACAAACTATAGACTTTGACACGTTTAAGACCTCCTCTCCTGAACAACGATATTTAAATTTATTAGAGAAAAGGCCAGACCTTATCCAGCGTGTACCTCAGTATCAATTAGCGAGCTTTTTAGGCATGAAACCCGAATCATTAAGCAGGGTAAGAGCAAGAATTGCAGAAAAAAATAAAGGCTAAGGTTCATTTCTTAACTTAAGTGAACGAGTTGTGGCATCTTGCCCATCTATTTTTGCATATCATTTTAAAGCAAATAAAATAGATATGCAGAAGAAAATTTTGTTGATGAGCCTTGTCTTAATTATGACAAACAAGCTCTACCTCAAAGCCCAGTCTAATCAACAAAACAGCAATTACAAAAGGTTTTATATCGGTAGTACATTGTATTTGCTAGGGAATTTTATTCCTAATGACAAAAATCGACCTGAATACATACAAGTAAATATTGGGTATAGGATAACACCCGAAGATGTTGTTTCCTTTGAATTTAAAAGATCTATCTACGCCTGGCCTATAGGTATTCCTTTCGGACCATCATTTGATGGTCCGGGACTAAACTATCCCGGACATGCACGTATACTTGCGCCTACAGTAGGCTACCAGCGTTTTTGGTGGAAAGGAGTTTATACATCTGTTTATGCATTGAATGCTTTTGAAAAATATATGGATGAAAATAAAAAAAAGATTGGAAACGGATACACGTTATACCTGAACGTCCATTTGGGTTACCAGTTTAAGTTTTTTAAAAATCGGTTATTCTTTGAACCTGCTATCGGATGCAGTTATTGGCCAATCAGGACTAACGTACCAGAATCATTTAAAAAAGTAGAAGGGAAATGGCCCAACTACTTTATTCAACCGGGGCTGCATTTTGGATACAATTTCAATTGATAACTAATGAATATACAAACCACATCACAAAAGGCAGTAGAAGATATCAAAGTCAATACGAAACTGAAGCTTGCCACGCTATGGACTGGGTTTATGTTTCTTTATATCTATACCGATTATTTCCATTTATATATGCCGGAGCAGATGGAATATATTTTGAAGGGGCGCGTGCATGTATTTAACATTACGCAAAGATTTCTTTTGATAGCGCTCGCCTCTATGACAATTCCTGCATTGATGATTTTTCTTTCTGTGGCTCTGCCGGCTAGGGTAAATCGCAGGGCTAACATTGCTATTGCTGCAGTATATATTCCCTTTTCCTTATTCAACCTGGCAGGGCGTGTTTGGGTGCACATGGTGCTAGCCGCTGTTGTAGAAATAGTTCTCCTCTGCGTCATTATTCGCTATGCCTGGAAATGGCCTCGTATTGAATAGTATACAGCAATAATGTTTCTAATTATTGAAATTATGATTTGGATGGATGTGACAAACAAAACTATTCAGAATTTTCGAATCGTAAAACATTGTATATGCAAAACACATTTGCAATGCTATAGAATTAACAAGAAGAACGCTTCACAATCAATTCATTAATACCTAAATCCATTTTATGAAAAAACCAATAACCACATTCCTTTT
>JANINW010000012.1 GCA_024508935.1 Flavipsychrobacter sp.
CACTTACCGTGTCTTTACGTTTACAGCCGTTGAGGTTGGCAGTAACATAATAATCTCCCGTAGCATTGGTTTGCACATTGGGTATAGCAGCATTTTGTGTAGCAGCCGTAAAGCTGTTAGGCCCTGTCCAGCTCCATACCACACCCATGCTGCTGTTGCTGCTGCTGAGGTTCAGCGTTTGCCCGGCGCATATAGGTGTATTGGCAGTAGCGGTTGGTGTTGTGGGGTTAGGACGCACTTTGATGTCTATGCCATTATCGCTGCTGGTATCTGCGGGGGCGCTGGCCCTTACCCTTACACGGTAACCTGTGCCTGCCGGTACAGAAGGAATTACGGTGTTGAAAGTACCTGCTGTACTAGTACTGGCTGTAGCCAGCGTAATTGGGCTGGCAAAGCTGCCGCTGGCATTGCTCAGCTCTAATGTGAAAGTATTGCCGCTGCGGAAATTCTGTGTAACCCCATATTGCAGGCGCAGGCTATCGCCTATACATAGCAGTGTATCTGTAAATGGTGCCATTACAAATACAGAAGTATCGGCGTAGAACTGAACCAAGCAAACATCGCTGCTGCCGCCGCCATATGAAAACTGGTGTGCACCGGTTGTGGCGACACCGCTTGTGCTGTTTGTAAAGCTGGCTATATATAACTGCCCACGGTTACTACAAGCAAGTTCTGAAGACATTGCTTTAGATGTGTTTTCAGGTTCATCTCCAGGTCCGCCATAATAAGTGCCCCATTGCCTTACGCCGTTCGTATTAAATGCGGCAAGGAATAGATCTACGAAACCGGATATAGTAGTTTTAAATGCCCCGGGGCTGGCAATATTATTGTTACTATTCGTTCTCCCGCATGCATATAGCAAGCCATCTGCACCCATTGAAATCGAAAATATTTGATCGCCTGCGCTTCCACTACCTCCGTAGTAGGTACCCCATTGCCTGGTGCCGGTACCATCAAATTTAGCAAGGTAACCATCTCTGTTTCCGCCGCCATATGTTGGCTGGTGGCAACCGGTTGTTGGTATGCCAAGCGTAGCTAACGTATGTCCACCCATATACACATTATTTCCGTCTGAAGTAATGCTGGTAAGAACTGCATAACCCCCATCTCCATAATATGTGCCCCATAACCTCACGCCTGCACTGGTAAACTTATTAAGAAATGCGAAACCCCAAGTCGACTGAAAAGCCCCGGTTGTAGCAATACCTGTAGTGCTATTTGTGTTTCCGCCAAGGTAAAAATTGCCGGCGTTATCCGTACATATATCGTCAATAGAGCCGGGAAAAAACGAGCCGTATTGCCGGGCGCCTGCAGTATTGAATTTTACAAAAAAACCATCAGAAGGTGTAGCGAGGTGGGCGCCCGTAGTATACATAACAGTAGTGCTGCTGGTAGTGCCACCCCCATAAATATATCCCCCGTTATGGCAGATAGTATTGATGCGTTCCTGTCCATTGCCGCCATAGTAAGTGGCCCATTGACGTATACCCAAGGTGTCAAATTTTACTAAATAACCATCGTCTGCCCCATTTAAACTGGTTTGGAAGCTGCCGCTGGTAGCTAGCCCGGTCATATCAACGGCACCGCACACGTATATATTACCAGCCCCGTCGCTGCATATATCTTCTGTACTAAAATCATTATAATAACTGGCCCACTGCCGTGCACCCGCGCTGTTAAACTTCACTATGAACCCATCGCCATTGGTGCTGCTGCCTATATAAGAAGATTGGAAAGAACCACTGGTGGCTATATTGCTAATACTTTTTGACTGACCTGTCATATATACATTGCCATTATTATCGGTGCAAAGCCCCCAGGCTACCTCCAGGTCACTACCGCCATAATAGGTAGCCCAGGAAAGGACGGGGTCTATTATAAACGTCCCATCCTGTCCTGCCATACCCTCCCCGCTCCCTGGAGGAAGCGCTATGTTATAAGTTAAAATATTGTTGTTTAGTATAAATCTTGACTTTATCTCTTTTTTTGTTTCAGCATCATAAGTGTAAGGTACGTTCTCGGTAATACTGCCCATGGGCGTTGTTGCAATCAGTGCACCGTCTTTTAATGCAATAGCTGTAGCGCCATTGTATTGTATCTTAATGTTGCGGTAATCTCCACCGGGATGTACAATAAAATTGTATTTGCAACCTTGCATAATAGGTTCCCCTCCCTGGGAGGGGTTAGGGGAGGCAATCTCCCAATCTATATTCGGGTAAATATTTTTATAAGTGATCTTCTTGTAGCTATAGGCAGTTATGGCATCTTCACGGTTGGGCACATAATAGTTCTCGTAGTCGGGTTGCCTGTCTTCCGTTACCAATTCTGCATTTTTATTGGCACCAATTAGCACCACATCCATGCGGCTGGTATTCCATACTGCAGGCTCACTGTTTAATTCGCCCCTCGCACCATCCGTTATTTTTTCACTTTTACTTTTTTCTTTTTTATTTGATTGATACCACATGTAATGTATTTGTGCATCACCCACAAACATCGTCATACCATTGCTTTGCAGTTTAAAATCTATATCTGGACGGGGCTTATGATACTGGTCGGTTACCTGGCCTTTGTTCTCTATGAAGCTCAATGACCTAGTAAAAGCATTGGTACTGTTATTCGGTTTTGCATGTAAAACAAATGAAAGGAATACAAATGATGCTATGCTGCCATAGCGGTGTAAAGAATAGTATTTCATGTGCGGCAGTTCGTATATAAATATAAATCTTTTTTGTGTGTTTAATTATCCTGTCGCTGCTTTCTGCATCGTACCGGCGGGAAATAAAAATCCCCTTCCTGAACGGAACAGGAAAGGGATTTTGCATATAAGAAAGAAGCGCAGAAATTATTGTATAGCCAGTTTTTGCTGGTGTACTGTTTTACCATTGCTGATAACCTGTACGGTGTACATACCACTAGCCACAGCTGGCAGGTGCAGTTTGCTTGCAGTAGTCAGCTTAGCTGCGCTGCCTTCATACAATTTGCCAACTACCTGGCCCATCATATTATGCAGCACTACCTGTACCTTAGCATCCTTAGCTATATCGCTGGCCAATGTTACACTGATCTCATCCGTAGCAGGGTTTGGAGCGATAGTGGTTTTGCCTGTCGCTTTCTGTTGTGCTGATAACCCCGTTGGATGATCAGGACGGAAATAGTTACAATCACCGTCAGCATTATAAAATTCTTCCACAGGCCAGGTTTTCTCATGGTCCCAACCAAGGTTCATAGCCGACCATGATACACCAATACCATTTCCAATGATACTACCTGTACCAAAGTTTTTTTGACTAATATCCCAGTTAGCACAACCATCATGGAAATGCGAACCAGCTTCCTGCGCATAAATACATTTAACGCCGGTTACATTAAAGCCAAAAGGGTCAGTTATAGGTCCCGTAAATACTATGTTGTCGGGAGTAGTTTCCCGTTCCACCACGTTTGCATTCCAATATATGCTGGACAGACCACCACCTCTTGTGTTCCAATCGCCTGTAGTACCTATAGGAGGATTTGGACTAGGATAATAAGTTAAAGTTGCTTGGTTAGTAGCCTGCAATGTGAATGTAGTAGAATTATATTCTACACCAACATCATCAAGAAAAGGTACTAAATTTCCTGTTGTGGCAGCCGGGTCTCCAGTCGTAAAAGTTTGATTATCTGTTACGCCGGCTATGATAAAGCGGCTGGCAGAATTATTCGGATTAAGAGAATTAACCACCGGGACATAGCTGGTTTTTACAGCACCCAATGCCCAGTCAGCACCGTTCCTTACCAAGCGGTTACCGTTCCATGCGCCAGGATTAGTATGCGCTTTGGTAATATACATCCCATCAGGATGCGTGTTAAAGCCAAAATGATCATCTTCGCTTTCTATATTCTGCGGTAGAACATTACCTATTATATAGTGCTCCCTGCCATCCTGTATAAGGCCAATGCCAAATTCATTAGGGCCGTAACCGTCGCCGTTATCTGCAGTAATGAATGGATTGCTTGTTAATACATTGAGTGCAGTATCGATGATTACATCCATTGTAGCACTTCGTGTAGGGTATGGCCCAGCTCCTATTTTTTGCCCGTTACAACTACCGGTAACAAATATGCGGTCGGTATTATCCAGTGCAAACATTCGCATAGCCATATCGAAGTCGTAATTATTGGCAGAGTTAGTGGGTACATAATCGAGATATAGCGAATGTTTTACCTGCATAAACGTTGACGAAGCCGGGTTTACATCTATACTTATCACAAATGCTTTCTTCTCATTTGCATATATCGGCTGCACCTGGTGACCACCTTCTCCGTCTGTGTACATAGTATTGTCTGTGCTGGCAAAGCCGCACACATACAAACGCTTTTGAAAACCTTGTCCATCGGTATATGACCGGTATAGGGAAGATATAGGATAAAGGCCATGACCAAAGCTTTGTCCACCCGGTAATGGCGTGTTCTCCCAAACAGTCACCTCGTCGCTACCAAGCGAAAGCCCCCCAACATTAGTGATATCCCCTTTCGTGGTATCTATACGTATTACTTTAAATACATCGCGGTCAAGCTGTAAAGGAAAGACCATGCCGGTGCCGGGACAAGTCCATGGCCCTGTAGTTACAGCATATGCTTGCGGAGGCCGCATCCAGATGGTCATATAGGCTACTGTCGGGTCATCCCTGTCTACGGCGATATCTGCCGCACGCATATCGGCATAGCCTGAATGGTAATAGGTGGTTGAAGCCGACGGCAACATGGTCGGAGGATCTGGTATAACATGTTTCGTGCCGGTTAGCGCCAGGAAATGCGGCCGGGTTGTGTGAGTGCAATTGTCGTTGGTAAGCCACACGGTACCGGCCATAATGCTTTTGCTGTTGGGGCCTGATCCCGGTATCACATCTACCGAATAGTTTTTAGCATTATCAATATTGGTAGGGTATATCACATTCATGAAACAATAGTCGCGGAAGAAAGGAACGGGTTGTGCATCAGCGAACTGTGAAGCAAATAAAGAGGAAACCAGCAGGAGCGTTCGTGTGTGCGGGTGCCATAAGCGCCCGAGATTCTTTTTGTTCATTGGGTATGTGTTTTAGGTTATAAAAAGGAAACTCTATGCAAAAATCCCGCGCAGGATATGTAACCAAAAGTAAAATTAAAAAATAAATTAATGAAAATCATAACGTCAAATAATATTTATTTTTTTGTAAATTTAGCGTTAATAAACGGTAATTTTTTTAGTTAAAAGACGGGAAAAAGTACCGTCTTTTAACGGTGGTCAGCTACCGTTAAAAGACGGTACTTTTTTTATTTTATATTCATTACCTTAGTATTACAACTACCGCACATGAAATACTTTTTTTTACATTACGGTGCATTTACTGCGCTCTGCTTTTTTTTATACGCTACGGCTGTGGCCAAACCGGTCGCTTCTATAGGCAGCTTTAGCACTATACCCGCTTTTGTAGAAAATAAAGGACAAATAGCCGACCAGTACTACCATAGCCGCAAGGATGTTGACTTTAAGCTGCAGGGTAATGGGGTGACCATGTTTGTAGGTGATGGGCAAATACATTATCAATGGTACCGGCCAAATAAAAAAGAAAAAAGTAAAAATGAAAACGGATTGCAGCGAGATAGCAAGTCCCCTTCAGGGGATTTAGGGGTTTACCGCATGGACGTAGTATTACTCGGTGCCAATAAGAATGCGGAGATAGTAAAAGAAGGATTGCAGGAAGACTATGAGAACTATTACCTGCCACAATGCCCTGGTGGAGTGACGGCACATAGGTATAGCAAGATCACCTACAAAAATATTTATCCGGATATAGATTGGGAGATAGAATCACCCCTCCCGTCCCCTAAAGGGGAAGCTAACAGCCAAGAGTGTAAATATAATTTTATCGTACACCCCGGTGGAGATTACAGGAATATTAAGGTACAATACAATGGTGCTACATCTATTGCATTAAAAGACGGTGCATTAATAGCAAACACCCCTATGGGCAGCATTATAGAGAATGTACCTTATACTTACGATGCAGCAACGCATAAAGAGATAAAGTCAAATTTTATACTCAACAACAATATTTTGTCTTACAA
>JANINW010000013.1:0-4028 GCA_024508935.1 Flavipsychrobacter sp.
CACAAAGATGCGGCGGCATATCACTACTGGGAAATTTTAATGCCGTTTTAACCCCGGCTTGACAAACGCTTAACCAGCGGTTAACAAACGAAACGCGGCATAAACCGGTAGAAATTACCTGGAACATAGTACAGTAAAGGGTTTCGGCGTATTATATAATACGCCGGAAGCTTAGTAATTTTAAACCATCTTATGAACAGGATAGATCGCTTAACATCTATATTAATAACGGTACAGAGCAAACGGGCTACCACGGTATACGAACTGGCCGATAAATATGGCATCAGTACCCGTACAGTATACCGCGATATTAAAGCATTGGAAGAAGCCGGTGTACCTATTGTATTCATAGAAGGAAAAGGATACCGCCTGATGGATGGCTATCATCTGCCACCTGTTATGATAACAAGAGAAGAAGCCAGTGCATTACTGATAGCAGAAAAACTGCTGGGCAATTTCAATGAACGCGACCTGCAGGAACAATTCAGTTCGCTGGCTACCAAAATAAAATCTGTACTTAGATACACCGACCAGGAATATCTTGAGAAAATAGATAGCACCACCCGTGTACATAAATGGGATACTGCAAGATGGGGATATGAGAGCACAGATTACCTGCTAAAGCTGCAAAAGGCAATAGCCGGCCAAAACCTGGTAGAGATGCATTACGACACCGCACGGGCCGGTAAGATCACCCAGCGTATTGTAGAGCCTATAGGCATTACCCAGTATGGCATGGGCTGGCACCTGATAGCCTGGTGCAGGCTGCGTAAAGAATACCGCGATTTCCGTATAGACCGTATCAAGCAATTCAAAACGCTGGATGAAACTTTCCAGCTCCGGGAACAAGATCCGCTGCAAGCCTACCTGAAAGCAATGCATGAGGAGCATCCATATACCAACAAGACAGTTTCGAAGTGACATAGGGCTGTCACTGGTAGCTGATACATTTGCAAAAAAACACGAGCATGGATAAGACATATAAAAATTGCCAAAGCTGTAGTATGCCGCTCAATAAAGACCCGCAGCATGGTGGTACCAATGCCGATGGCAGTAAGAGTACTATATATTGCAGTTTCTGTTATGAAAATGGCCGGTTTACGCAGCCCAATATTACAGTGGAGGAAATGCAAGCGTTCGTAAAGGGAAAATTGAAAGAAATGGGCTTCCCCGGTTTCCTGGCTGGCATGTTCACCAAAGGTATACCTAAACTGAAACGCTGGGAAAAATAATACGATGAGCATACTCGATCAATTAGCTTCCGTGCAGGGCATCCGGGGAACAGAACCCAATAAGATACTGGCAAGGAAAATAGCTGAAGATAATGATGCAGCGGCTGTAAAGGAACTAGTCGACAACCTTACAAATAAGAACCGCAACATACAAAGTGATTGTATTAAGGCCCTGTACGAAGCAGCAGAAATTAACCCAAAGCTTATTGCTCCGCATGTTAAAGCATTTGGCGCACTGTTGAAGCATAAGAACAATCGCTTGGTATGGGGTGCCATGACAGCATTGGACGCCATTGCCGCCGAACAGCGACCTGTAATTTATAGTATGCTGCCCGACATAATGGATGTTGCTGAAAAAGGAACAGTCATTACTAAAGACCATGCGGTAGGTATATTAATTAGGGAATTATATACTTGAATAACCCACGCATAGGGTTAATTTTGTAAACAAATATTTGGAAAACCCAAACCGTTGGGTTATCTTTGTACTGTAATTGAAAGCAGTATGACAGACAACATTAGCGTTTTCGACTTTCTTAAAAAATTCCCTGACGAAGATACATGCGAAAAGTATATAATTGCAGCACGTTTCCCGACTGGTGTATCTTGCCCGTTTTGCGGCAATCATAGAATATATAGACTTGAAGCACAAAAACGTTTTAAGTGTGGCACCTGCCGAAAACAATTTACAGCTCGTACTGGTTCCGTATTAGCAGAAAGTAAAGTTCCTCTGCAAAAATGGTTGATGACTGCATGGATAATGACTTCTCACCCAAAGGGCATATCTTCTATTCAATTAGCAAAAACATTAGGTGTTACTCAAAAAACAGCATGGTTTTTAGCGCATAGAATACGTGAAGCTTTTACACAGCAGGGTGGCTTATTTACAGGTACTGTTGAGGTCGATGAAACATATATCGGGGGAAAGGAAAAGAATAAACATGCTTCAAAAAAATTAAAGGCTGGGCGCGGCGCTGTTGGCAAAACTGCTGTTGTCGGAATTAAGCAAAGAAATGGTAAGGTAAAAGCAGTTGCCGTAAAAGATACAACTACAAGCACAATACATGCGTTTATATTGAAAAATGTACATCGTGGTAGTACAGTTTGCACCGATGAACATAGGTCTTATTTGGGGTTAGATGGCTATGAATATAAACACTTAACTATTAACCATTCAGTAGGTGAATATGTAAAGGATATGGCCTCAACAAATGGTATTGAAAGTTTTTGGTCATTATTAAAAAGAGGATTTATGGGCGTATATCACCAAATGAGCCCTGAACACCTTAATAGATACGTAAACGAATTTAGTTTTCGACATGATGTGCTAAAAAAATCTTGCTTTGAAGTTTTGAACAAAGTATTTTACAACACAAACGGTCGCAGGGTTACTTATAAAGATTTGAGATTATGTCCAACAAAGTAAGGCAGATAATTGAGCCTTTAAATGCTTCTTTTGAAGATGTGGTTAAGGTAATATCAGGAGCGCCAAATGCAGAGCCGGAGAAGCCAGCAATACAGGTTAATAAAACACTTGGGAAATGGACAAATCAAATTCATCGTTCTGATTGTATAGAATTGATGAACCAGTTGCCAAAAGAATCAATTAGCTGCATCGTAACGTCCCCTCCTTACAATCTAAAAAACTCTACCGGAAACGGTATGAAGGATGGTAGAGGTGGTAAATGGCCCAACGCAGCTTTACAAAAAGGATATGAGGCACATCATGATAATATGCCACATAATGAATATGTAGAATGGCAAAGGAATTGCCTAACGGCAATGATGCGTGTATTAACCAATGATGGAGTTATATTCTATAACCATAAATGGCGTGTACAAGGTGGATTATTACAGGATCGACATGATATAGTAGATGGGTTCCCTGTACGACAAATAATTATTTGGAAACGGGCTGGAGGTATAAATTTCAATGCCGGTTATTTCCTGCCAACGTATGAAGTTATATATATGATTTGCAAGCCCGATTTTAAACTATCGGAAGGCGCAAACAAAATGGGCGATGTGTGGGAAATACCACAGGTTAAAGGGAATGAACATCCTGCACCATTTCCCGTCGAATTAGCACAAAGATGTATTGAGGCATCTCCTGGCGGTATTGTGCTTGATCCATTCATGGGAAGCGGAACAACAGCAATAGCAGCCATGAACCAAAGCAGGAATTGGATAGGAATTGAACTTTCGAAAGAATATTGTACTTTGGCAAATACGAGAATTGCCGAATACAATAAGAAAGTTCAACCTAAACTAATATGAAAAAAGCGGAAGCCTTACCGCCAAAATCTGCAACTACAACCTTTAAAGTCATAAAAGACATTATTGGCAGAGGGTGGATTGAAATTCCTAAAGACAGAGCGTTTAATGGTAACGCAGCGCCCGGAGATTTTTTAGAACACTTGTTTGAGGGCAAAAAGAACAATAGAGATAGCCCTGATCTAAATGACTGGGAAATAAAATTTCACGGTGGGAACGCCCTTATTACCTTATTCCACAAAGAACCATTACCGAGAGGCATAAACAATTTTTTAGTCCGTGAATATGGTTGGCCTATGGAGGGCAACGAATACGGCAATATCAGCTTTAGGCATACCTTAGCAGGCCAATCAAATCGCGGGTTTTATGTCAAAAACGATATAGACAGGGTATGGGTTAAACATAAGCATAAGGATAATCCATGTCCATACTGGACGCATAACACCTTATTGAATGCCGCAGGTGCGAAACTAAGGCGCCTAATAGTTGTAGAGGGGGATTACGAGCAACACCCTGTAAAAC
>JANINW010000013.1:4038-5696 GCA_024508935.1 Flavipsychrobacter sp.
TTTGACAGTCAACGGTTTTCAAGACCGCCGCATTCGACCGCTCTGCCATCCCTCCGGCTCAAAGATAAACAGCAAATGCAATAAACAAAATAATAGTATTTAAATAACCCTTACGGTATGGGTTATTCAAGTATATAATTCCCATTAATTAAGTTGGCAGCTGATAAAAAATATGCACCCGATGCGCTTCCCCTGCTGCTGGATCAGTTGAAACATGCTGCCAATAACCAATTCGCTATGTATGCAGAAAATAGCCTGCCTGTTATAGGTGAGCAGGATAAAAAAGCTTTTGCAGATATTCTTTCCTCGCGCATCACTGACCTTCAAAAAGACTCTCAGAAAAAGCGGTTAGAGAAACTATTGAAAAAGCTCTCACGTTAGCATTCGTTTATATAGACAATAAAAAATTAAGCGCCCTGGAAAGGGCGCTTCTGTTACATATAGAGGATAAGAGAGAACGGTGGAAATACCGGGCTGCAGAATCATTACAGCCCGGTTTGTTTGTTTACAAATGCACAGCTAATACTAAGCAGATAATGATGGCTATGAATAGCATTATCTTTTTCGTGGTGCCAGGGTACGCAATGTTTTCATGGGCATAAGCTGTGTTTGGCATGGTGTGTGTTTTATTTTTTGTTTTGAACGCCCTCAGGCATTGGTGTTTTCTGCGGTGAAGCAGGTGTGTTTTGTTTTGATAGAACAAAGATGCAACGCGGTGCAAAAGCAAAGAAATTTTCAAGGCAACTTAACCAGCCTTTAAAAATTAGTTAACGAGTTTTTTGAAAAGCGTTAACCAACTATTTGCTAAACCATATACCTGCATTGCATTACTATCTACAGCAATCATAAAGCATAAACAAGGCTTAAAGCCTTGCCCATAGCGGGATTACGGTAGCCACCAATTACACTGTAAATAATTTTAGTTACTATTTATGCATGATGCTTAATTTGCAATACGATGGCAGAACAATATTCATTCATTACACATTGGCGGATAAAAGCGCCGCTACAAGATGTGTGGAACGCAATTTATCTTTCTGAAGAATGGCCAAACTGGTGGAAGGGAGTGGTATCTGTTGTAGAAACTGTGAAAGGAAATGAGCGCGGCATAGGCAGCATTCGCATATATAAGCTGCGTAGCCCTATGGCATATACGCTTAGCTTTAAATTAGAGCTCACCGAACGTATTGATCAGCAATTATTGAAAGGTACTGCTACAGGCGAACTAGCCGGCACAGGCGCATGGCATTTTGCAGAGGAGCCCGGCAACATAACTCACATAAGCTGCCATTGGGATGTACATACTACCGTATGGTGGATGAATACATTTGCATTCCTTTTACGACCTTTATTTACCTACAATCATAATGCGGTTATGCGGCAGGGCGCCCAAAGTCTTGCAAAAAAGTTACATACCGAATTGATCTCTTTCTCTTAGAATTAATCATAACCAGATGCTTTAAATAAACAATGAGGCCCCTTGATATCAAGGGGCCTCAGATATTTTACAGGAACATTGGTTCTTATCGTATAATGCTTACATCACCTTTGTAGGTTTCTACCAGTCCGTCAGGATAGCCCAGTTTAATGACATAGGTATAGTTGCCTATCTCCTGTGGTTCTCCTTTCCAGGTTCCATCCCAGCCGGTATTGTTGTT
>JANINW010000014.1:0-19909 GCA_024508935.1 Flavipsychrobacter sp.
TATCGTTATTGTTGATAGCACTGCTCACTAAAGTATTGCTTGTACCCAGCACTGTAGGGCTGGAGTTCTTTGTCCATTTATAGGAAGGGCTGCTACCTGCATTGGCCGGCAGTGCAATAAAAGTAACGGTGCTTCCCTGGCAGATAGAATCGGAAGGAGTAGGATAGATGGTAACAAAAGGGGCCGGGTTCACCACCACGGTAGTAGAACCTGCAGGTGATACACAACCATTGAGGGTTGCAATAACCGAATACAGCCCTGCATCCGCCATCACCACATTACTGCGGGAAGGGTTTTGCAGTACAGAAGCAAAGCTGTTAGGCCCTGTCCAGCTATAGGAAGCCCCTGCATTGGAAGCAGCAGAGAGGTTAATGGTACCACCCACACAAACCGGTGTATTGCTATTGGTAACCGGGGTGATAGGATTAGGCTTTACCGTTACGGTAGTAGTATCCTTACCGGTACATCCGTTGAGTGTCACAGAGACGATATAATCACCGGAAGCAGCAGGGCTGGCATTGGTGATGGTTGGGTTCTGCAAGGTAGAACCAAAACTGCCTGGTCCTGACCAGGCAAATGTACCTATAGGTGTAGCAGAGGAGAACAGGTTCACCGTAGCACCTTCACATACCGGTGTATTATTGGTAGCATTCACCACAGGGGTAGACCTTACCACCACTGTTTCCGTATCCTTAGCAGCACAACCGGTAGCAGTAATCGTAGCGGAAACGATATAATCCCCCGCAGCAGCAGTGGTGACATTGGTGCGTGAAGGATTCTGCAAAGAGGAAGTATAACTACCGGGCCCTGCCCAGCTATAGGTCACACCAGTTGTTGAAGTAGTAGCAGAGAGGTTCAGGGTATTGCCGCTGCAGACAGGTGTATTGCTGTTAGCCACCGGTTTTACAGGCAATGGGTTTACTACCAGGGTAAGCGTATCGCGTTCGCTGCAGCCATTATAACTGCCGGTAACGATATAATCACCCGCATTGGCTGGTGTAACAGCAGATAATGTAGCCGCGGCTGTAGTAGCGGTGAAGCTGCCCGGCCCTGTCCAACTATAACTTACTCCTGTAGCTGTACTGGTAGCATTCATATTGAAGTTGCCGCCTGAACATACAGGGCTGTTGCTGGTAGCTGTAACAGTAAATGCAGAAGATAGAATAGTAACGGTAACGGTATCTTTTACAGAACAGCCATTCAATGTAGCAGAAACAACATAATCACCGGCTGCAGCTGTAGAAGGATGTACAATACTGGTGTTCTGAGTAGCAGCAGTAAAACCATTGGGCCCGGTCCAGCTGTAAACGGAGCCGGCAGAAGAATTAGAAGCAAAGAGCTTTAAGGTATCGTTGCCACATACCGGCGCATTGCTGCTGGCAGTAAAGCCTGTTGGTGCGGGAAGGTTCACTATCGTAATATTCGTTGTGTCTTTGGCTTTACAGCCATACATTTTAGCCGTCACAATATAGCTGCCGCCATTAGCGGAAGTTGGGCTCGTAATAACCGGGTTTTGCTGTGTAGACGTAAAACTGTTCGGCCCTGTCCAGCTCCAGCTGACGCCGGCAGTGGTAGTAGAAGCAAAGAGATTGATATCGCTGCCTACACATACCGGACTATTACTTGATGCTATAGGTTTGGTTATGAGGGTGCCTATGCCAATATTCTTGATGTTATCATTTGATATGCGTACAGGGGAGGAACTCACAATGCGTACCCTGTAACCGCCACCGGCAGTTATAGAAGCAGGTACTACCCATTTGAACATGCCAGAAGTATCTGAAGTGATAGTACCTATTGCAACAGGTGTTGTAAAGCTTCCCGAAGCATTTGATAATTGCAGTGTGAACACATTGTTGCTCTTGAACTTGGATGTAACTGTATAAGGTACATGCAATGTGTCGCCTACGCATAGCAATGTGTCAGCAAATGGCTGTGTTATGCTGGCAATGGTATCTGGTTCAAAAAAAGCAAAATCATATACTGTTCCATTTCCCACACCTCCGCTATGCTGAACGCGTATAGAATCGAAAGCAGTAGGTGATACAATTTCTACAGTAGCATCACTGGTGCTGCCGGTATTATAGGTAATATCACCGCCAGAAGTGATGGTGTACATAGATGTGCCCGTGCAGGCAGTAGGATAGGCTGATAGATTTGCAGTAGTAATATTGTAATGAGTGCCATTCAGGTAGAAACTTATTGTCTCTCCCGAATTGGTTGCGCCCATGTGCATACGCACACCTCTTACCGGCAACGAAAATCCGTATATGTATCCATTCGCATTACTACCTGTAGATTGTCCTATCCAATAGGGGGTTGTAGTGCCACACCAGGTTGAATAGGTCGTGGGGCTTAGGACCTGTGAGACCGTTACGTTCAGAGGCCCAACCGTAAGGGTGCCGGAAGTATGTGACACATAGTACAGTGTTTGTGCTTTAGACGAAAAACAAAAAACACTGAGAACAAGGGTTGATAAGAATAGTAGTCTTTTAATCATCGGGGTTATTAGTCTTGTTATTAGGGCAAATAATTTCTCAACCTATTATAGCAGGTATAAGAGGATAAACGGACAGTATGAAATTAAGTAATTATTTATTCATAGCATAATTACCCGGCATGTTTATTTTGTAGTTGTAATTTGCTTGTAATCAAATGTTTATGTGAGTGTTTAAACTTGCCTTATTTTGCACTTATGCAGCACACCTCCCGTTTGGCATCATTCAACAGGCTTTTTAAATATCTGCCCTATGCAGTAATACTATTTGGCGCAATATTGCGCATTGTGGTCTATCTCCAAAACCGTTCGCTATTTATAGATGAAGCCAATATTGCCCGTAATATCTATGAACGCAATTATCTTGCGCTGCTATTGCCATTAAGGTATTCCCAGTATGCTCCTCCACTGTTTTTATGGGTTATAAAATTTTTCACTAACCTGAGCGGGTACAGCGAGTTTGCCTTTCGTTTATATGCCCTGTTGGCAGGATTAGTTTCTTTGTGGCTTTTACCTCAGCTATTCAAACTGCTCGGCATAAAAAATGCCACTGTTTATCCGCTGATCCTTTTTGCAACGGGCTTAGTTTTTATCCGGTATTCATCCGAACTAAAACAATACATGCCTGATGTAATGATAACCTTATTGTTGTTATTGACGGCTTTGAAGAATAACATCAGCAATGTATCTCCGGGCAAGTTTATACTTATGTGGTTGGTAGCGGGCAGCCTGGCAATATGGGCCAGCATGCCTGCTGTTTTTGTACTGGCAGGTATAGGCGGATATTATATCACACAGGTAATAAAAAGCAAAGCGTATGCGAAGCTCCCTGGTCTTATTTTGATATTCGGTGTTTGGATAGCACAATTTGCATTCTACTATTTTTCAATTCTCAAGCCACAGGTACATTCTTCTTACCTGCAAACTTTTCATGATGACTATTTTCTTTTCCTTACACCTGAAACCATAAAACAATGGCGGCATAATGCACGTATACTGTTATATGTCATTGGCTCAACAGGTGGTAACTGGGCACTTTCATTGATCTTCCACCTGGTTTGTATCATATGGGCTTTCGTTTATCTGTTGCGCAGAGACATAGCTAAGGCAGTACTACTATCGCTGCCAATATGTTGTTTGCTGCTGGCAGCTTCGCTCAGGCAGTTCTCATTGTTAGAGCGGGTTATATTGTTTGTAATGCCTGTATTATTGTTGCTGATAGGTATAGGTTTGCAGCGAATATTAGATCTTTTGCCGGGGTATTTCAAGGCCATTCCTGTAGTTATAGGCTGCATTTGCATTTTCAATTTTAATGCATTACATCTTCTTTGGGATAAACTGGAAGTGGAGGAAATGGCACAAAATCTCGATTACCTGCAGCAAAAGCAAATACCGGGAGACGCGTTATATGTGCACCATATTGCAGAACCTGCCTACCTGTATTATATCAATATTCACCCGGGCAAATTCCAGCGCACATCATTGATAGGGGCGCATGCGCTTAAATGGGATACCAAATATGATTCGTTGGCAAAGACTATGAAGGGCCGCACTGCGATGATATATAGCTACGAAGAACCTGAAAAAATAGCTGCGCAGCAATTAGCTATAAGGCAGTATTGTAATCTAGTGGATAGCAACCTGGTAAAAGGTAACCGTGTATATATTTACGAAAGGAAAAATGAATAAAAAAAACGCCCTGCCTTGTATCTCCTCTATATGGCTATACTCATCGGGGCGTTTTGTCAATCGGCTCAGTGGCAGGGGAAGGTTATTTTCATAGTGGTAAGAGACCGGGGCTGTGTACAACAAAAGTAGAACAAGGCATACCACCCGCGCAACCGTTTTTAAACGGTATCAATGAAATCTATACTAATTGATAATCAATCTTTTGTACAATTAAATATTGATGCATATTTCAAATGCAGTATTTGTTTGGTGGGTTCGAATAAAAAATGCACTTCAATAAGTGCATTTTTTATTAGGTAGGTGTATTGTAAAATTAACTCTAATGCGAAACGATCAGTTTCTGAATATATGACTTCTTCAATGTTTCAATCTTAATAAAATATACACCATCGGGTAGGTTTTCTACATTGATATTTACTGAGCCGGTGTATACACCATTATAAAGTTCTTTGCCGATGATATTAATAATAGAAATCCTGGTTGGCGACTGGTAGTCGCTAAACTGTACTTGTATATTAGTTCTGGCAGGATTGGGCGATACACTAAAAACAGGCAAGTTACCTTGGTTAATACTTGTAGGGAATGTGACAGAGAAGCTGCCTGTCATACCCATACTGGAATGCGGTGTGCAGATATAAGCATAGGAACCCACCTTGGTTGGTACGTAAGTTAATATTACACTTCCCGAGCTTATAGGTGCATCGAAAGGGGCAGCACCTGCAGGAATAGATGTGCTGGTTGCGGTATGCGTACCATTCACCCAATTGAAAACAATGGTATCTCCTAGTGGTATGGTAAGAGATGATGGTGTAAATGAAAAATCAGCAACGGAAATATTGTGTTTAGTTGCAAAAGATGAAGAGCATACAAAGCAAACTAAAACCGGCAGTAGTAATGATTTGTAATTCATAAGCATTCATTTTAAGGTTAAAATTCAGGCTTATAGCATCTTAAAATTACCGCCTTTTATTGGAAATATATTATAGTATTTATCTATAACAATCGGGAGGTTTGTTGCAAGACAAACCGCAATATTAGAACCTGTGCAGCATGTAAACGATGAAACATACTAACAAGACAAAGTTGACCACCATGCTAATACCAAATAATATTACAAACCACATTGGAAAGGCCATAGTGGTTTCCTTCCACCACTGGCTCAACGAAAAATATTTCTGTTTGGTGTTCATAGTCAATTTCATTTTCAGGTGTTTTAATAGTGTGGGTATGTTGCGATATTAATGGGGCATGATCATTGCGATACATACCCGTTAATCTGGAGTGAAGCAAATAGAATGCTTTGCCGGTTTTTAAAGGTGTGATAAGAGGTTCCAATAGTATAGCTTGTTTTGTAAAAGTATCAACCCTGCAAACCCCAAACAACCGTTTTTAAACGGTATTGGTAAAATTTATACCCTTTGATTTATATGATATTGCGAATGGATTTTCAATAAATGATTTTTAGTACACAAGGATTATACAGTAGGACCGGCCAAGCCTGTAGTTGCCTACTCTTATTGGCATAGATTTTTGGCTATTACGCTGCGGTCATATAATCGAAGTGTTTCTACACTTTGTGATGACAGATTCAGCCCCATATACTATGGGGCTGTTTTTTGTATATCCATATATCAGCGCTCCAATAAGGTCTATCAATTTTGTCAATACCGTTTAAAAACGGTGTTTTAGGAATATTTGCTGTCGTAGGTTTGCGGGGTTTGTTTGTTTGTTTATTGGCCCTAAGCAGATAGGTCAAGAAACAGGAAGCCGGTTTCTACCGGCTTCTGTTTTTTATAGTTAATGCTTTTGTAAAATGTTGTTTTTTAGCCCTTTAATGACAATATTGAAATTGCCGGTTTAATAGGAATGCGTATATTGCCTAAGCTGGATTTAATGTGACATCGGTTTGGTGGAGTAGAATTATCCTGCAATTATTAAATGATTACTATCGCATTGTTTTTAATGCTCAGGTCATTATGGCGTAAGAAAATGTTCAAACCTTCGCCGGTTACCATTTCTCCAAATGATAAGGTTGCCAACTTGTAGCAACTTGCTTGTATAATATCGATTTTGCCAATACCGTTTAAAAACGGTGGTGAATTAATGGCGGGAAACTATATTTTCGGCTTATTGAAATAACCATGTATGGGCAAGCAGGACGACCGGATTGCAAAGCGTTTTTTTATAGTAGCACTTGTTATTGCTATTATAATGCTGCTCATCACTATTTATATAAAGCTAACGGGCAAAAAATAACCACCTGTATGTCGGCATGCAGGTAGTATAGTCATAGTGCAGGCTATCGTTTTGAGCGGTTGAGAAGAGAGAGTAAGCAAACATAGCACTTCGATACTATTGAAATTGCATACCTGGCTAATGGTAACTGAAAGATAAAGTTGGCCTCACCCTGATTGCTTGTAAAGTAATACCAACCTATATTTGACCTTTTTATACTCAAACAGAAGATGGCAGATCTTGGCAGTGCGGCCCTTGTTAAATTATCCGTTCATAGTGTAGGCAATAAAGGTAATGGTGGTGTATTTCTTCCTTCGCGTATACCTATACAACTTAAAGAACTGGATAAACAACTTATTAAGCAGGCTTTTTTAGAAAAATTCAGTTTCGAATCGGATAAATATAAATTTCATCATTTATCATCCCTCGATTATAACGAAGTATACAATTACTGCCTGCAGCTTTTTGCAGGAGAAAAAGAATTTCACCAGCAAAGCATTAGTATTGCCAGGCATTTGTTCGAAAGCTCAACCCACCCCAAAATAAAGGATGGCGAATTATATACCGCCTATTTCGAAAACTGTGATGTAAATGGTGCTTATGTAGACGCTATAGGCATTTTCAAAACAGAGACTAAGAGCAATTTTATAGATCTCGACATGGAAGGCAGTGATTGGGGTTTTACAATCAGGAAAGGGGTAGAGCTTACAAAATTCGATAAAGGCTGTCTTATATTCCCTACAAATGCCGAGGAGGGGTTTGATATCCTGACTTATGATACAAACAGGGGCGAAGAGGCTGTCTTTTGGCGCGAAACATTTCTGAACATTGTACCACAGGCTACAGAATTCTTCCAGACAAATGAATTTCTTACCCTTACCAAACAGTTCATAGCCAAACAGATACCCCAGGAATTTGAAATTACAAAAACGGACCAGATAGATCTTTTGAATAAATCGGTAGAATATTTTCGTGCGAATACTGAATTCAATAAAGGTAATTTTGAAAAGGAGGTGCTTCAGGACAGCAGCATGATTAAGTCTTTTCGCCAGTTTGGCGATACATACAGCGAGGAAAATGATATTGATCTTCCGGAACGATTTGATATATCGACCTTTGCAGTAAAGAAGCAGGCAAGAGTATTCAAGAGCGTTTTAAAGCTGGATAAGAATTTCCACATCTATATCCACGGTGATAAAGACCTGATAGAGAAAGGATATGATGCTCATGTTGGGAAAAGCTATTACAAAATATATTTTGATGAAGAAAGCTAAGAATTTCCTCGTCTTGCGCTATCTGGCAATTTGATATTTACATTTGGAGATGGATAACCGTTCAGCAGCATATTTTAAAAGGAAAAAGACATTCAAACGGGTACTAAATCCTACAGACCTCAAAAGCATGCTTAAGGCAGAATTTTATTCCAGTAAAAATTTGCTGGTGAAAAGGGATGTTTTAAAAATGTACCAGCAATTGTACGGCAAGAAAAATGGCTAAGAATTGCAGCTACTTTGGCAGTAGGGTATTTATACTGGTATTGCTTTTGTGTCCATTTCTTTCAATTGCGCAAGCGTATGAAGACTTATATCCTGTATACAAAGGTGCTTCACAAGGCTTTGTCAATAAAGACGGAAAGCTGATAGTGGATTTCATTTATGCGCAAGGATACGGGTTTGGTAATGGCTACGCAGTAGTAAACAGGAATATGAAGCGCGGTCTTATAGATACGAAAGGTAAGGAAGTGTTACCCATTGTATACAGCGAACTGACTTACTGGAAAGACTACGATATATGGGAAGGAACATTTTTCCCTGATTCCCTTGTACTGTTTAAATTAAATGGCGAAACGCTTTATGCCGGCCGCGGGCATTCTGCGTTGGCATGGCCCGAAATTGACCGTATAGCCATTACAACGAATGTTTACGGAGGCATGCAGCCTTTCAAATGTTTTCTTATAGATTTTAAGGGTAAAAAGATAGCAGAGATCGAAGGGCCTGCCAATATACAGTACGGGCCTTTGGAATTTCGCCATTCAATGAATGTAACCACGTTCAGTAAAAAGTACCTGGCGGTGGGAGGCAATAACTACCAGGCTATAGCTGATATGAATGGGAAGATACTTATTGATTCTGTCAGCTTCGTGGGTTTCCAGGATGGAGAAATGGTATTGATGGGTAATAATAAGGCTGCTTTAGTAGATACAAACCTTAAAGAGCTCATTCCATTTAGTGCAGGATACAAAATGATCGTACCGATGTACGGCACCCCTTATTACAACGTGCAGAAAGATACATTATGGGCAGTAGTAGATAAGAACAACAAGATACAGGTTGATTTTATTTTCAATAGCCAGGCAAACACAAAAGCGCCGGGTATGTTTGAAGTATACAACCCATCAACAAGAGTGTACAGTTATTATAATTATGACGGAGAGAAGATATTTGAGAGCGCTAATATGCTATATATAGGTGAGTTTCAAATAGCGTTGCCTGTAGAAAAGAAAGAAAACGAATACCAGCTTTGGAAGAATAAATTTATTGGCAATACTTACGAATACATCTCTTATTTTGGTAAAGAAGGGTATGCTTATTTCTATGATAAGGGGGAAAACGGGCTGCTGGACACGAATGGGAATGAAGTATTGCGGGGTCGTTTTGAACAGTTGTCTTTGCCTGTAGATGGCATAATGGCTGCAGGCGTGTCTGTTAAATGCCCTGAATGTTCAAAATACCCTTGTGCCCAGTCTGTATCATCGGTTAATGAAAGTCATATCAACCAGTTTTATTTTGTAGATATGAAAGGGGAAAGACTGAATAAGGAAATGTATGATTTTTTACATCCTTTCCGGTTTGGACAAGCACTGGTGTCTAAAAACTGCCGGAGCTATTTTGTGAATATGGCAGGCAAAGCTGTATCTGGTACCAGCGAGTATGGATATTATTCTAACTATGCATCAGGCGTACGCATTGTTTCGAATAAGCAAAAGCAGCTAGCACTAATGGATTCGACCGGGAAGATCATTTCAGTATGGTTAGGTTCTTTTAACACTAAAGAAGGCAATACGCTTTCTTATCACTTGTATGAAGGAGACAGGGAACATGCCCTGTCAATAGCAACTGAGTTATTACCTGATTTTAATAAAGGTGTAATACAATTCAGGGTAAATGATAAAGCAGGCTTAATGGATTCAACAGGTGAGGTGATCATACCTGCACAATACAATACAATTAATTCTGTTGGCAAATATATCATCGTTTCAAAAGAGAAAAACGGTCAAAAGCAAATGGGAGTGGTAGACTATGGGGGCAAAATAATGGTACCTATTGAATACGCCGATGTGCAATACCATTATATAACGGCACCATGGGAAAAATCAAAAGGTGCGTATTACCTTTTTAAAACAGAAGATGGCTTGCCGGTAATATTTAAAGATGAATAAATCATCTGTACGGGAGTCAGCTTTAATATCAATTCCTTTTTTTACGCCATTCTTTATAGCTGCCTTTTTTGCCTGCAGCCGGGTTGAATGTAGTTTTCTTCTGTAGCGGTTCTTTAGGCTCAGCTTCTTTTTTTGCCGGTGCTTTAATTGGCTTTTCAGGTTTAGGCTCACGTGTAGCTGTTTTGCTCGACGTGGAAACCAGTTTTTCAACCGTGTCAATTTCCTGTGGCGTTAAATATCTCCATTTCCCCGCCGGCAAATTACCGAGCGATACATTCATAATGCGCACGCGTGTCAGCTTCATTACCTTATAGCCAAAGTGCTCGCACATACGGCGTATCTGCCGGTTGAGGCCCTGGGTAAGTATAATACGGAAACGCCTGGAACCTTCCTGGCGCACATAGCATTTCTTTGTTATCTCGCCGAGTATGGGCACACCATTGCTCATATTACGTATGAATTCTGGGGTTACGGGCTTGTCTACGGAAACTATATATTCTTTCTCGTGGTTGTTGGACGCCCGAAGTATCTTGTTTACAATATCTCCATCGTTAGTGAGAAATATCAACCCATCAGAATCCTTATCCAGCCGGCCTATCGGGAATATGCGCTTAGGGTAGCCTATGAAATAGATGATATTGGTTTTGTCTTTTACATCGGTAGTAGAAGTAACTCCTACAGGTTTGTTGAAAGCAATATAGATAGCTTTATTCTTCGTTTTTATAGGTTCATCATCTATAGCCACTATGTCATTATCCAGCACGCGTGCGCCAGTCATAGCTATTTCGCCATTTATGCTTACACGTCCCTGTTCTATCAGTTTATCAGCTTCTCTTCTTGAACAAAAACCTGAAGAGCTGATGTATTTATTAAGACTGATCTCGTCGCCCATGTTCTTTTATTTGATTAATATGCTTTGCCTTCTTTTTTCATCCGCGCATATTGCCGGGTCTTACTGTATTTTATCATCGATTCCATAGCACCCAGCCGGCAGATGAGCAACCCTTCATAGCCATCCAAAAAGCCCAGTCGCAAAATGTAATCACTAAAGAATTTCCATACAGGTACCAGCCATATTTTTGCCAGGCTATAGTTTTTACCTTTTTCCACGCGTAGCCTTGCTGCGATCTCTGTATATTTTTCTATCTTCTTTATATGATCTGATATAGTATAGAAGCTGTAGTGCAGGAGGTCTCCTTTCAGTTTACCTTCTGTTTCCTGTTCGTTATGAAATGTCCAGCGGTCATGGGGGTTTTCGCCTTTCCACATGCCATGCTTCCGGTTGAAGAGGCGTATCTTCTGGTCTGGGTACCAGCCGCTATGCTTTATCCATTTGCCGCAATAGTTATTCAGTCGCGGAAAGCTATAGCCATTATATTTCAGATTGTTTTTTACATCTGCTATATTACGCCTTAATGTTTCTGTCAGGGCTTCATCCGCATCAATAGATAATATCCAGTCATATATTGCATTTTCTGCCGCAAAGTTTTTTTGTTCTATATGGCCCAGGAAAGGTTGCGATATTATTCTTGCGCCATATTTTTCTGCAATAGCCACTGTATTATCTTTTGATACGCTGTCCACTACCAATATCTCGTCTGCAATGTCCTTAACGGATTCCAGGCAACGTTCAATATTACGTTCTTCGTTCAGTGTTATTATTACAACGCTAAGTCTTGTCATATGTGCCGCTATTGCTTTGTAAAAGTAATGGCAGTATACCGTTAATAAAAATGCCCCGTCAGGCAACGGGGCATATCCAATGTTTTAATATTGTATCAGGAAAGCAATTGCTGCCTCAACAAAAATTCAAGCTGTGCGTTTGAAACACCTAGTTTTTCAGTGAGTTCTTTTTCGTCTTTACGCAGTTTATACACTTCGTAAGCCCGCTGAATGGTCATATCCAGTTCTTCTTCATTCCATGGCTTGGTGAGGTAATGGAATATTTTACCCTTGTTCACGGCGTCAATTACTGCATTCAGGTCTGCATAGCCGGTCAGCAATATCCTCATAGGGTCGGGGTGAGACTCGAGTATAGATTCCAGGAACTCAACACCTGTCATATTAGGCATACGCTGATCTGTAATGATAATATCTATAGGCTTGCTGTCTAATATTTTCACCGCTTCTTCGCCGCTGAGGGCTACCATTACATTGTATTTTATGCGGAAGGTGGCTTTAAAAGAGATCAGGTTATTCTGCTCATCATCCACATATAATATATTTATTTTACTTTCCGACATACGTGCTGGCAAATAAAGGGTAATTAATATTTAAAGATACTAAAGTTTGCAGATAAAATTCTGTGCTTCAAAACAATGTTGTAACATTAAAAAAATAATTTTATATTTACTATATATATAGTAATGCTTAGGTCGATTAACTTTACGAACAGTTTAACGATTTGAGCAAGGCTAAGAGAGAGATAGCTAAAAATCAAATTATTATGCTACATCTGCTAAGTATTTGTCATAATACTTTGTCACCTCATATACCCCGTCTCACGAATATCCTATTATTCGTATTATTTTCTATTCCGTGGAATTTTTTTAAAGCTGCAATGCTGTGATAGCTTCCGATAAATATGCATGTAGAATAGATGAACCAGACACCCCCAAAATGGAAACCAGCAGATGAAATTTGTTATTAAAGCGTTCAGGGCAGTAGATAATATAGCAGCTTGTGAAAAGTATGTAGAAGGTCACGTTCGTGTTTTGAAAATATTCGGCATCACCATGATCACCTCAGCCAAGGTAGAATGGTTTGACGATCCTGATACGTATGTTATACTGGTAGAGTCGGAAGATGAAGAAAAGATATACGGGGGTGCCCGCATACAGGTATCCGGCGGGCGTTATAATTTACCAATAGAAACAGCCGTTTCTGAATTTGATCCTTCAGTGCATGATATGGTAGGCAACCTGGCCCGGAATGGCACCGGCGAATTGTGTGGCCTCTGGAACTCCCGCGAAGTAGCCGGTTATGGTGTGGGTAGTATTTACCTTGGAAGGGTAGGTGTGGCTATCGCTACACAATTAAAGCTGGAAACGCTGTTTGCATTGTGCGCACCGGCCACTGTAAAAAACTGTATGCGTGTAGGTTTTAAGGTAGAGACAAGCCTGGGCAATAACGGTACGTTCTATTATCCGAAAGAAGACCTTATTGCTACTGCTGTTTTATTGAATGATGTTCCCGTCCTTTCCACTGCCGATCCTTTTGAGAAAGCCGCCATCATGGATCTCCGTAAAAATCCTGTTCAGCACAAGGTAGACCCTGGTCCTAAAGACAGGATCATCGAGATCGACTACAACATTACAATACCCAATTTATAATACAATGGAAAATTCAAACAAAACAAACAAAGAATTTGAAGGGATTGTAGGAGCGGAAAATGTGATCACTAATGCAGCAGAGATCAGTCTTGCTGAAAAAACCAATTACAAAACAACAGAGCGTGTCCAGTTTATTGTAAGGCCGGGCTCTGTAGATGAAGTGTCAGCCTGTGTAAAGCTGGCCGCAAAATTAGGTGTACCCATATACCCTGTAAGCAGAGGTAAGAACTGGGGATATGGCTCGCGTGTGCCATTAAAAGATAATAGCATCATACTGCAGTTAGACAGGCTGAATGCTATTACCGATTATAATGAAGAACTGGGGTATATTACTGTGCAGGCGGGTACCACCTTCCAGGATGTATATGATTTCCTGCGGTCTAAAGGTTCGGAATTGCTCATCAGTACAACCGGTGGCAGTACAGATTCCAGCCTTATAGGTAATGCTATAGACAGGGGTATCGGTACCGGTTTGTATGCAGAGCGTTTTGCTTATTCCTGTGCATTAGAAGTGGTATTGCCCGACGGCAGCCTGGTAAAAACCGGGACGGCAAGATTTGGTGATAACAATATTTCGGGTAAGGTGTACAAGTGGGGTATGGGCCCCGCAATAGATGGGTTGTTTACCCAGTCGAACCTGGGTATTGTAACCGGCATGACTTTCTGGCTTATGAAATGCCCTGAATATTTTCAGCTTGTTTTTTATAAGCTGCAAGATGAAGCCCGTTTGCCAAAACTAATTGATGCTTTGCGTGAAATGGCTATGAGCGGGCTTGTGCGTCCTACCATTACCATGTACAACGATTTCAGAACTTTGTCAACGCTGATGCAGTACCCGTTTGATACGTGTACGCCCGGTGTTACGAGTTTTGATGAAGTATTGAATGTTATGCGGGCATCCAGCCCCATGGCTAAAATGATCAGCACCTGGAATGGCGAGATCAGTATACGGGCCGTTTCCAAAGCCCATGGCGATATGCAGGCCGGCCTGATACGCGATGCTTTAAAAGACCTGGTAGATGAAGTAGCTATAGTAGAACTGTCGAAAACAGAAATACTGGAAGCGCTCCAGGACCACTATAAGGGAAAGAATCAGCCATTAGGTGCCGATATTGTAAAGAGCTTCCTTAGCCGTAAATATATGGGCATACCGGGTAATGCTGCCATCAAGCAACCTTATTTCAGAAAACGCAAGGTATATACAGAGATAAGCGACCCGGATGTTGATGCCTGCGGCATGGTCTGGATATGCCCGGTGGTGCCATTTACAGGTGAGCATGTTTCCAAAGCCCTGGAAATAATAACATCATGTATTGAGAAGTATAGCTTTGAACCGGCTATATCCCTGCAGTGTATGTCTGAACGGGCTATCAATATTATTGCATCTATAGTATGGGATAGGGAAGTGCCCGGTGAAGATGAGCAGGCTGAAGCATGTTATGCAGAGGTAAATAAGCTGCTGAACCAGGCCGGTTATTTTGCCTACCGCAATACTACCAAAGGCATGAGGAGCAAAACGCTTGCCGGTACGACGCACGATCCGTTCACCAGTTTTGTGAACAGCATTAAGCAGGCCGTAGACCCCGGAAATATTTTAGCGCCTGAAAGATACAATATTGGATAGTTGGTTTGTATCTTGTTTGGATAAACACACGCTTTTAAAAAGTTGCCCTTGCAATGAAATTGCAAATTAGAATACTGTTACTGCTGGTTACCTGTATGCTCGGCCTTAATACTAAGGCTGCCCCTACCATTGTATATACGAATAAATCTATAATGACTATTGGGGGGACTGTGGACATACTTCAGGATACCTCCAATAAGCTGACAATAGCTGATGTTGTAAATGCAAAGGGGTTTAAATTAAGTACCCAGGCTGTACCAAACCTGGGTGTAAGCACTTCCAGCTTCTGGCTGCATTTTACGGTGCAGAATGAAACGGACGAGCCTGTGCTGCTGCTGGAAGTGGCGCATCCCACACTGGACGAAGTAGAGTTTTATACCCGCATGGCTGATGGCAATTTCGATGTGATAAAGCTGGGGGAATACAAACCCTTTAAGGAGCGTTTGTTTCAGCACCAGGATTATGTCATTGAACTGCCTATTGGCAAAGGAGAAACCAGGGAGTATTATCTAAGGGTGAAAAGCGGTGAGCAGGTAATGATGCCTTTGCACCTCGGTGAGCCCAGGAGTATTACCCGGTCTATAATGGAGCGCGACCTCGTATTTGGTGTATTCTTCGGGCTGTTGCTGGTTATGTTGTTGTACAATCTCTTTATCTATTTTACGGTAAGAGACAATATATACCTGTATTATGTACTCTATATCCTGGTTACAATGCTCAACCAGGGTGCTTTGCAGGGCTATACGTTCCGCTACTTATGGCCCGATTCGCCGGGAATGGCTATGGCCAGTGTTTATTTATTCCCTGCTTTGGCCGGCTTTGCAGCTATGCTTTTTGCAAAGGTGTTTTTGAATACTAAACTGAATACCCCCAGGCTAAATAAGGGACTGAACTTCCTGATGGGCATTTTCCTGGTGTGTATGATGCTGGTGTTCTTTAAGATGTACAATGCCAGCTTTGGCATCATGCAGCTGAACACTATGATAGGGTCATTGTATGTATTGTACATTTCTGTGGTCATTTCGAGATTAGGCTATCGCCCTGCAAAATTCTTCCTGCTTGCATGGACCGCCCTATTGGTGGGGGCCACCATATTTGTACTGAAAGATTTTGGTGTGCTGCCTTATACCAACCTTACGGCATCCACGCTCGAATTAGGCTCTGCACTCGAAGTAGTTTTACTATCCTTCGCCCTGGCCGATAAAATAAATATCTTCCGCAAAGAGAAGGAAGAGTCTCAGCAACAAGCGCTCCTGGCATTGGAAGAGAACTCCCGTATTGTAAGAGAGCAGAATATTATACTGGAAGCCAAAGTAAATGAGCGTACTGCTGAATTGAAAGAATCGAACAATGAACTGAGCAAGACATTGGTAGAGCTGAAAGAAGCAGAAATGCAATTGGTGGAATCGGAGAAAATGGCTTCTCTCGGTCAGCTTACAGCCGGTATAGCCCATGAGATCAACAATCCCATCAATTTCGTTACATCTAACGTAAAACCCCTGAAAAGGGATTTTGAGATGATCATGGATATGCTCGGCCAGATAGAGGGCATATCCCTTTCGGACGAAAATACCGAGCAAAAGCAGGAGAAGATATCTGCACTGAAAGAAGAATTTGACTATGATTACCTGAAAACAGAAATAGATTACCTGTTAAACGGTATCAGTGAGGGCTCGTCGCGCACGGCAGAAATAGTAAAAGGCTTAAGAATATTCAGCAGGCTGGATGAAGATGATCTGAAGAAAGCCAATATCAATGAAGGTATAGATTCTACCCTGGTAATTGTAAATAATATCCTGGATAAAATTGAGATTGTGAAGGCTTATGGCGAGATACCACAAGTAGAATGTTTCCCCGGAAAGCTGAACCAGGTATTTTTAAACATTGTCACTAATGCTATTCATGCCATAAAAAAGCATGTACCGCATGGCGAGGGGGGGAAGATCACCATTACTACATCTCATACAGATGACAGCGTTCAGATATCGATAGCAGATAACGGCACGGGTATGGATGAGAACACCAAGAAAAAGCTTTTCGAGCCCTTCTTTACAACTAAGGATGTGGGCGAAGGCACCGGCCTGGGCTTATCTATAGCCTACAATACTATTAAAAAACACAACGGAACTATTGAAGTGAATTCTGAAATAGGAGTGGGTACAGAATTTATTATAGAGATACCTATAATTCACCAATAATAGTTATTAACTTAGTTTCACATTGACTGCCAGGGACAAGATAAAAATACTTTATATAGACGATGAAGCTAATAACCTTATCAGCTTCAAAGCGGCGTTTCGTTTCGATTATAATGTGCTGGTAGCCAATAATACGGACGAAGCGCTCAAACATTTACACAATAACCCGGATATCTGCGTTATACTGAGTGATCAGAAGATGCCGGATAAAACGGGCGTTGAGTTCTTTGAAGAAATAAGGCCCAGTTATCCCAATCCTGTCAGGATACTACTTACAGGTTATGCAGACATAGAATCTGTCATTAACGCTATTAATAAAGGGCACGTATTCAGGTATATTAAAAAGCCCTGGGACGAGCAGGATATAAGGTCTGCCATTGATGAAGGATACAAGTTCTACATTACCTCTTCGATGCTGGCCATTAAGAATGAAGAGCTGCAGAAGGCATATAACGAATTAGATAAATTTGCCTACAGCGCTACGCATGATATGCGTGGCCCTATACTTAGTGTATTAGGTGTTATAGATCTGGCCAAGAATAGTGATAATATCCAGGACATACAGGATATGCTGGGTATGATGGAAAATGCCATGCTGAAGCTGGATAATTATATCCAGAACATTCATGACTATTATAATATCCGCAGGGGTGAAGTAAAGATCACGGATATCCATTTCGAGGATATTGTTAAGGACATGCAGGATATTTACGAAGTGACCAGTAAGTTGAGCCGTACAGCCTTTACCACCGGAACTTCCCAGCCCGAAGCATTTCGTTCAGATGAAATATCTTTGAAGATTATTTTAAATAACCTTTTATCCAACGCATTTAAATACCAGCAGAAATCAAAACAGGATAAATTTGTTGATCTGAATATTGAAGTTGCCAAAGGTATTGCTACTATTACGGTAAAGGATAATGGTATTGGTATACCGGAAAGCAGCATCAGCCATATTTTCAATATGTTCTACAGGGCTACCAATGAAGAGCTGGGCTCTGGGTTTGGCTTGTATAATGTGAAAGACGCATTGGGTAAACTGGGTGGAGAGATCGCTGTAGAATCTAAGGAAGGCGAAGGCACAGTATTTAGAATAACTATACCAAGTAAATAATAATTTTATACTAACATATTAAAATGAGCTCCGGGAAACTGCATTTTATTGTAATTGACGATAGTAAACTGGACTGCTTTATAGCAGAGAAAATAATCCAAAATACCGGACGCTGCGAGTCTGTGAAAACATTTCAACAGGCTACCGAAGCACTTGCTTATATTAAAGAACTGGGTGCTGCGGCTGCAGCTACTATTGTTTTTGTAGATATTCAAATGCCAGTGATGAACGGTTTTGAATTTGTTGAAGCATTTGAGGCCTTGCCGGAGGACCATAGGAAGGCCTATTCTATGTATATGTTATCATCTTCTATTAATGAGAATGATATAGCCAAAGTAAAAGGATATTCTTCTGTAAAACAGTTTTTGAATAAGCCGCTTACGGCAAGCGCCATCTCAATAGTTTTAGAAAATTACTGATCTTATTAGCGAACAGGCTTTACGGTATAACCCTCTTTTCTCAAAAGGGTTATCAGCCCGTTCTCGCCCCATAAATGGCCGGCCCCTACTGCAAAGAATACAGAACACTGGTCCATTTTTTCTACTATACGGCTTATCCAACGCTGGTTTCTTTCATCCAAAAAGGCATCCATATTATCCCCCTGTTCTTTAGATCGAAGTATCAACTGGTATAATGCCGGCAGGTCTTGTTTCTTATATAAGGCAGCCAGTTTTTTATAAGTTGCTTTTTCCGATGCATTACTGTCTATCAAAGAGATAAGGCCGGCAATAATGCTATCTGCCGGTAAATTGTCTAAGAGGGAAAGCTGTTCGCGGGCTTCTTCCAGGCCAATGATATCTTTCTTCAGCTTTTTTGCCTCGTCCATGATGTTGTTTTCGTAGGAAACCGGGGCATCACAGTCTACTGATTTGATGGACAATATCGTTTGCAGCGCAGCTGGTTTCATTTGCCTGAACTGGGCAATGTCCATGTGCAGGCTGTCGGCTATATAGCGTGCTACTTTGTGGTAGTCACTATCGCTAAAATATTCTTTAAGTGATTTACCATCGTAGTTGACCATGCCCGACGCTATGTCCATCAGCAACGACGGGTCGTCCATATCCATTTCAAAACACACTTCATCCGTGGCCTTCAGGCATTTTTTCATGGTTTCCGTCCATACATAGTCCTCAGGGCAAATAAGGTGCATGGTACCGAACAGGTAAGAAGGCTTATTCATCTCCTTGCTGCTAATGCGCCACAATAGCGATTTTGCAGAATCGGTTACGGAGTGGGCATAACTGTAAGTCTGTATAGCTAAGGTTAAGATGAAAATAAGCAAAAGCGAACGCTTCATATTTAAAGATACGCTATTCAAATAGAAGAGTTATAAGTCCTATACCCATACCGGCTATTATTGCAATTGTTTTTTGGCGGGTAAGCATGTGTTGTTTGGTACCGCTTTCAAAGAAAATTGTAGTTGAAATATGTATGAAGGCACCTGCTACTACCGGTATTAGCGCTACTACTATATTTGAAATGGCCAGGTAGGTTTGTCCCAGTTTGGTGGCCAGCAGGCTGGCTATGGGTGTTATAGCCGAAAAGAATAGCAAAGTTAGCAGGCTGGATGAACGGTTCCTGCCGTGCGATACCAGCGTAGTTACCAGCATTGCTTCCGGTAATTTGTGTGCGGCTACGGCAAGATACAGAGATGGGGTTGTACCTTCCATTCTGTAATTAAAACCAAGCGGCAATCCCTCCATAAAAGCATGCAAAGAAAGGCCCAGTAAAATAGATGTTACCGGTATTTTATGGTCAGACGAATGCACATGCAGGTGCCC
>JANINW010000014.1:19919-255539 GCA_024508935.1 Flavipsychrobacter sp.
AACCGTTTGAATGATGAGTTGGATGAAAAAGCCGGCCAGTATCAATAACCCCGCCTTACTGCCTACCTCGCTGAATGTTTCAGGCAGCAAGTGTAAAAAAGTAATGCTGAGCAGGAAAGAACCTGAAAAAGCAAGTACCGTATGCATACGCGCATCATTCAATCCCTTTAGCCATAACGGGAGGCTACCACCGAGAAAAGTAACAACGAATAAAAGGAGATTGTAGCTGAGTTGCATGAATTAAAGACTGGTCTGCATGATAAAAGTAAAACCAATTTTATAAATTGGGCGTAGATTATGTCTATATCAGCAAAGAAATAATCTTTTTCTTCGTAATATAGTATAGCTATGGATCTATTTAATCATAAGAAACAGGCAATGGGGGTAAAGCTGGAGCCGGGGTGCATCCTTATTGCAGAGCCGTTATTGCCCGATGAAAATTTCAGCAGGTCTGTTGTTTTGATATGCGAAACAGGCAGCGAGGGTACCATAGGATTTATATTAAATAAACCAACTGTATATACAATAGAAGACCTGCTGACCGAATTTGCCGGCAGTACATTGAGTGTATATGAAGGAGGGCCGGTACAGCAGGATACATTGCTGATGATACATACCTTGCCCGAACTACTAGGCGGCAGTGCAATAAAAGACGGGGTATACTGGGGCGGTTCTTACGATGCACTGCTGCAGGCAAGAATAGACGACCGGTTTAATGAGCGTGAACTGCGCCTGATGCTTGGATATTCCGGCTGGTCTGCGGGCCAGTTGGAAAAAGAAATTGAAGAGGGTAGCTGGCTGATAGCGCCGTTTGATAAAAATATTTTATTTGAGGCAGAAGTGAAAAATATCTGGACAAGGGCGATAGGCTCGCTGGGGCCGCAATATGCGCATCTTTTAAATATGCCTACAGACCCTCGTTTGAATTAACCCGCAATCAATACTCTTTCTTAAATTTGCCATTTCCTAAAAGATACCAATGCGTTCCACGTTTATTGTATTTACATTTTTACTGCTCACAGTTGTTTCATGCAAAAAAAATGATCAGCCGGAAACTGTCCCTGCCGACGGGAAGGATACTTATTATTCCATCAAATTGTTTGCTAAAGACCAATGGGAAGTATACCGTGGAATGCCGTTTGGGATACAAAAGGTCGTGTACGCCAATGGTAAGGCTGATACGACTTATACCGATGCCTTTAAAATGGACTGGGGTACCGTGCTGAAGACTTTTTTTGAATCGGATATAAGTGATAAGAAGTACCTGGGGCGGTACGATTTTACCACGTTCTATGATGATGCCACTGAGACCCGCAATTTTTACTACGAAGCAAAAGACGATGACCTTTATACCCGGAAATTGCAGATATCTGCTGCCGATTACAACAAGCCGGTACAATCCATATATATAGAAACCGCTAAGCGCACTAAATGGACTTATCGCACACAGCGTTTATTTTACATGCCCCGCAAGATAATCAGCATACAGGAGTTTGAACAATCAAAAAGCGGGCCCGGAAAAGAAATAAGGATTGAATACCGTTTTATGTAGATGAAGGAGATGAGAGATGACAAAAGAAGAGTTTGGAAATATTATCAAATCGCTGCCGCAGCAACCGGGGTGTTACAAGTACTATGATATAAAAAATGAACTGCTGTATGTAGGTAAAGCTAAAAACCTGCGTAAGCGTGTTAGTTCTTATTTCAACAAGACACTGGATAATTACAAGACTAAAAAACTTGTATCGCTTATCCACCATATTGACTTTACGGTCACCGGTACAGAGCACGATGCCTTTCTGCTGGAAAACTCCCTGATAAAGCATTACCAGCCAAGGTTTAACATAGACCTGAAGGATGATAAGACCTATCCTTATATTGTTATAAAAAAAGAAAGTTTCCCAAGGATTTTTCTTACGCGCAGGTTGATACGCGACGGCTCTGAATACCTGGGGCCGTTTACAGGAGTAGGCAATGTGCGTGAGTTGCTTACTATGATAAAGCAGAATATTCCGTTACGTACCTGCAACCTGAATCTCTCACCGCATAATATAGCAAGGAAAAAATACAAGGTGTGCCTGGAGTATCACCTGGGCAATTGTAAAGGCCCCTGTGAAGGTTTGCAAACAGAAGACGATTATAATGCCAACCTGCAGCACGTAAGGCATATACTGAAAGGCAATACAGGCGAAGTACTGAAACACCTGAAACAGGAAATGATGCAGTATGCAGCAGAAATGCAGTTTGAAAAAGCAGAGATACACAAGCATAAAATAGATGCCTTGCAGAAGTACCAGGCAAGGTCAACCGTAGCCAATCCGCACCTGGGCAACCTGGACATAGGTGCTATAGTGAGCGATGAAGAATATGCGTATATCAACTACATGATGGTGGCTAACGGCAGTGTGGTATATGCTAAGACATTACAAGTGGAAAAGAAGGTAGACGAGGAAGACGGCGATATTTTATCGCTGGCATTGACACGGCTGCGTGAAACATTTAGCAGCAATGCTAAAGAAATAATAGTACCGGTAGAAATAGATGTGATAGACGAGCATGTGAAAGTGACGATACCTAAAGCAGGCGATAAAAAGAAACTGCTGGAAATGGGTACTAAGAATGCAGAGATATTCAGGGATGAAGTAGGGCGGAAGAACCGCTTACTGCTGGGTGAGGCAACAAAACAAGAAGCAGAGACCGTACTGGAAGATATGCAGGATGCTTTACAGCTTACTGAGCTACCGGTACACATTGAATGTTTTGATAACTCGAATTTCCAGGGGGCATACCCGGTGGCTGCAATGGTCTGTTTCAAAAATGCACAGCCATCTAAAAATGACTACAGGCGTTTTCATATTAAAACAGTAGAGGGTATCAACGACTTTGCCTCTATGGCCGAGATCGTTTACCGCAGGTATAAGAAACTGTTGGATGAAGCACAGCCATTGCCGCAACTCGTGATAATAGACGGTGGTAAAGGCCAGCTGAATGCAGCATTGGAAAGTATAGAGAAACTGGGCATTACCGGCCGTATGGCTATTGTAGGCCTTGCCAAAAGAGAAGAATCTATTTTCTTCCCCGGTGATAATGAGCCATTGCAATTGCCTTACGATAGTGCGCCACATAAGCTGATACGCCGTATACGCGATGAGGTGCATCGCTTTGGTATTACTTTTCACCGCAATACACGCAGCAAAGGCACATTTAAAAATGAACTGGAAGCTATACCGGGCATTGGTGAGAAAACAGCTACCGAGTTGCTGAAGGAATTCCGTTCTGTGAAAAATATAAAAGGCCTTACAGAAAGAGAACTAACACGAGTGGCCGGCGCATCAAAAGCCCGCATTATATGGGATTATTTTCATGCGAATGAAGATGAACCCACCGCCCCTGATGCCTGATAAATCTGTAAAAGGCATAATAAAATATTATCTTTGCGCAAATTTTATCAGATGTCATCAGACAAGCCTGGTCTTCTCGGCAGCATGGCGAAAATGAAATGTCCTAACTGCCGCAAAGGACATATGTTTACCAACAGCTCGGTTTTTCCTCTTTCTCAACTGTTAAGCATGCCCGACCGCTGTGAAGTATGCGGCCAGAAAATGGAACTGGAAATAGGCTTTTATTACGGTACAGGATATGTAAGCTACGCGGTTTCTTTAGCTGTTTTTGCATTCAATTTTGTGTGGTATTATTTAATCTTTGGCATATCGTATAAGGATTACAGTATTTTTTATTACCTCATTACCAGCGTATCTATTGTAGTTTTGCTGCAACCCTGGATCATGCGCTATTCAAGGGTACTATATTTGTACATGTTTGTAAAATATGGCAAAGGCAGTACCTGGAAATCTGAAGAGTAGTGCTGTATAGTATTTGTTACAAATTCTTATCTTAGAAAACTTATGCAAAAAATATTAGTAGCCAATCGTGGCGAAATAGCTGTACGCGTTATGCGCACGGCAAAAGAAATGGGCATAAAAACGGTCGCTGTATTTTCTGAAGCCGATAGAAATATGCCGTTTGTACGTTATGCAGATGAAGCTGTTTGTATTGGCCCTGCACCGTCTTCACAGTCTTACCTGCGTGCAGATAAAATAATAGAAGTAGCCAAACAGGTAGGCGCTGATGCGATACATCCAGGCTATGGTTTCCTTAGCGAAAATGCAGCATTCTCAAAAGCTGTATCTGATGCCGGTCTCATATTCATTGGCCCGACAGCATACTCTATTGAAATGATGGGTAGCAAAATTGCTGCCAAGCAGGCCGCTAAAAAATTCAATGTACCCATGGTGCCCGGTACGGAAGATCCGATACAGGATGTAGCCGAAGCGCAGGGTATTGCCGCACGTATAGGTTATCCCATACTTATTAAAGCATCTGCCGGCGGCGGTGGTAAGGGTATGCGTGTGGTGAACAGCGAAGCAGAGCTGGAGCAGCAGATGCAGATGGCTAAAAGCGAAGCGTTGAGTGCTTTTGGCAATGATGATGTATTCATTGAAAAATATGTAGGTGCTCCCCGCCATATAGAGATACAGCTGATGGGCGATCAGCATGGCAACTATGTATACCTGTTTGAAAGGGAATGTTCCATACAGCGCCGCCATCAAAAGCTGATAGAAGAAGCGCCATCGAGCTGCCTGACTAAAGATATACGTAAAGCTATGGGTGAATGCGCAGTAGCAGTGGCACGTTCGTGCAATTATCACGGTGCAGGTACGGTAGAGTTCCTTGTAGATGAAGACCTGAATTTCTATTTCCTGGAAATGAATACGCGCCTTCAGGTAGAACACTGCGTTACTGAAATGATAACCGGTATTGACCTTGTAAAAGAACAAATAAATGTAGCCCGCGGTAATAAATTGTCTGTCAGCCAGGATGATCTTAAAATAAACGGCCATTCTATAGAGTTGCGTGTGTGTGCGGAAGACCCGATGAACAATTTCCTGCCTGATACCGGTAAGCTGGAAATGTACCAGCCGCCTAAAGGGCCTGGTGTGCGGGTAGATGACGGGTATGAACAAGGCCAGGACATTCCTATATTTTATGATCCGATGATAGCTAAGTTGGTAGTACATGCCGGCACCAGGGATGAAGCTATTGAACGCTTGTGCCGTGCTATAGATGAGTACTATATACAAGGTATTCAAACTACATTGGGTTTCGGTAAATGGGCAGTTCGTACAGAACCTTTCCGTTCTGGCAAATTCGATACGAAGTTTATTGATAAATACTTCAAACCCGAATACCTGCAGGAAGAAGACCCCGCTGCCGTAGAGATAGCAGCACTGCTTTCAGGCATTGTTTGGGAGGAAAAAAAGCAACAGAAAAAGACTGTTGTAGAATCAGCAAATGGTATAGGCAGCAACTGGAAGCTAAAGCGAAAATAGCAGCTAAGTATAAAAGATTAGAAATGAGCGCCTTCCGGCGCTTTTTCTTTTTTTTAACAGGTGGGTGCCGCTTCTTGGTAAGAAACTTGTAAGTATATCATTGAGCGAATACATTGTTTAACCCAAAAAATGATTGTTATGAAAAGGAAATTCGCAGCAATAATGATGAGTGTATTTTTATTGACTTTAGCTATAGATGCAGGCGCTCATCCGCATGGCAGGTGGCGTCATCGCCATGGGCACAGGGTATATCACAGGGGTTATTACGAACGTCCCCAATATTATGGCCATCACGGGCACTATTACCGCAGGGGCTATACAAGGGTGAGGGTAGAAGCACCGCTGCCACCAAGGCCGGTAGTCGTAGTGCCACCGCATCCGCATCGCCTGCCGCCTCCCCCGTTGCCGCCACACCCGCCATTACCACCGCATCCGCCATTGCCTCCACATCCGTAGAGATGTGTTAAAATAATGTTTACGTTAAACCAGGCAGTTAATCCTTAGTCAAATACCCAGTGTTAACTTAAAAAGAGAAAAAGACATGAAGGCTAAAATGATTTTGACGGGATTGACTGCTTTTGTATTAACAATAGCCAGTGTTACAAATGCAGGCGCTCATCCGGGATGGCGCAGTGGATATTACAGGCCCCATGCGCGTGTGGTGATAGCAGCACCCCCAATTCCTATACCACGTGTTGCTATTGTAGCAGGCGGCGGTGGTTGTTATGGTGGCGGCTATGGTCGTGGATATGGTTACGGAGGCTATTACAGGCACAACCATTATCGTGAAAGATGCGGTGGCGGTGGTTATGGCGGTTATCACCGCGGCAGTCACGGCGGATACAATAATAATGGCGGATATTACCGTGATAACCAAGGGTACGATAACAACGGCTATGGAGGCGGTAACGGAGGTTACAGGTCTAACAGGCGATAATAAGAATCGGTTTTAAATTAAGAATGCCGCTTTCATTTCCGAAAGTGGCATTCTTAATTTAATCATTACAAATTTATTTCTCAATAGCGGCAATAACGTCAGCACTATTCGGTTTTACCCTTGAAGGGAACATTGCCACCAGGTTGCCTTTTTCATCGATCAGGTATTTTTGAAAATTCCATTTAACCGAGGTGTTGTCATAATGGTTATACGCTTTTTCTGTAAGCCAGTGATAAATTGGTGCCATATCATCACCTTTTACAGATATTTTAGCAGCCATGGGGAATGTGACACCGTAGTTCTTTTTGCAAAAGCTGGCAATTTCTGAATTGGTGCCTGGTTCCTGTTTTCCAAAGTTATTTGCAGGAAAGCCTACTATCACCAGTTTGCCTTTGTATTTCTCATACACGCCCTGCAGGTCTTCATATTGTGGTGTATAGCCGCATTCTGATGCCGTATTTACTATCAGTATCTTCTTGCCTTTAAAATCAGAGAAGTCAATTGTGCCGCCATCCAGGGCCGTTACTTTGAAATCGTAAATACTGGCCGGTACCTGGTTTTGGGGTGCCGGGGCGAAAAAGAACTTAATCAACAATAAGAGGCTGAATATCATATAATGTAATTTTTATACTAAACGTTTTTGACCGGGAGATTGTTTTCACAAACCTACGCAACAAATTGTGCTTTAATACAAGGCTTATATATTATTTTTGGGCGCAAATGAAGGGTTCCCATATCCGTTTTCTGCTGTTTTTGATCTCATGCTTTATCGGTGCAGGCTGTGCCAATATTGTGCCTCCTGCCGGTGGTAAAAAAGATGTAAAGCCCCCCAAACTCCTTGCAGTCGATCCGCCCGATTCTATGCTGAATACCAGGGTGAACAAGATAGAAATGCATTTCAACGAATTTATTAATGTGAGCAATGCAGCTGCGGAAGTGCAGGTATCGCCTTTATTACCTTTTCCGCTGAATGTAGTAGCCGTAGGCAAGCGGGTAACCGTAAAAATACCGGATAGCCTGTTACAAACTAATACTACCTACCGCGTATCGTTTGGCAAGTCCATACGCGATCTACATGAAGACAACCCTTTTAAAGAATACACATATACCTTTAGTACAGGTAGTTATTTTGATTCCCTGTTGCTGAACGGTGTTGTTATCGATGCTGCTACAGGCTTACCCGATAGCGGCGTGATCATTTCGTTGTACAATGCTTCAAAATCGGATAGTGCGGTTGTAAGAGAGCGGCCGGTATATATTTCGCACACGGTTGCCGGCGGAGCTTTTTCAATTAAAGGATTACCTGGCAGAAGTTTTCGCATTTATGCGCTGAAAGACGGGAATAATAACCTGATGTATGACGGAGGGAATGAAAAAATAGCATTCATTGATAGTGTAGTGATACCGGTAGATAGTGAAGGGGCACCCATAGTGCTGAAAACATTTATGGAAGAAACGCATGACACTGCATTGCAAAAGAAACCTTCTGTAGTAAAGCAAAATGGCATCAAGTCGAGAAAGAGCGAAGCAGCCGCATCGGGCGATGGCTTGCTGTATACTGTTGCAGTAGATACTGCGGATAAGAAAAAACGTACGGTTGATGTCACCAAACCGCTGGTAATAACTTTCAATAAGGCTTTCGATTCTATCAGGGCCAACCGTATATACCTATCCTACGATAGTGCCGGTATTAGTGTGGAAGCAGCCTTTACCGCAGATACAGATACGGTGAAAAGAGAAGTATTGCTTTTACATACAGTATGGAAAGAAAATGCACTGTATACATTGAGGTTGCTGAAAGGTTTTGTGAAGGATACCGCAGGCAATGAGCCTATGCCATCTAAATTCATTTTCCGCACGAAGAATGATGATGACTATGGGAAACTGCAGGTGAATATACAGGCTAAATATAAATCGAATAAATACCTGCTGATGATCGTGCATGATAAAGATACGATCTATCAAAAGCCTGTGGGAGATACAATAGTCAGGCTGAATAAACTGCAGCCGGGTGGCTATGGCATGCGCATCATTGCTGATGAAAATGAGAATGGCAAATGGGATACGGGTGACCTGTTTGAGAAAAGACAACCGGAACTGGTCATACCTTTCACCGGCGACCTGCAGCTAAAAGCGGGTTGGGAGAATGTGATGGATTTTGAAACGAAGAAAAGGTCTAAAGGCGATATTAAAGGAATGAGTGATGGTGGCTCCCCCCAAAAGAGGGATAAGGCTGACAGAAACTAAGTATATATTTAACGCGCTATAATAAAAACTGTATATGAAACATTTGTTCTTCCCTTTGCTGCTATTGGCTGCCAATGCCACAGCACAGGACCGCATGACGCCCGAAATGCTCTGGAGTGTAAAGCGGGTAGGTGCCGAAGGTCTTAGCAAGGATAATAAAAGAGTGTACTATACCTCTAAGCAATACGACTGGAAAACAGAGAAAAGCGCTACAAAGCGTTATTGGCTGAACCTGGCAACAGGCAAGCAAAAAGAATGGACGCAGCCTGAAGGCAAAAATATCATACAGCGCGAAACGGGTATATGGTATGCAACAGATGATAAAATGCTGTATAGCAGTGAGGACAATGGCAAGACATGGAACGCCATTTATAAAGACATAGAAGGCTATGAGAATATCCGTATTTCACCGGATGGGCGGTTCATATCCTTTTCTAAAGATGTATTGGTACAGCCTATAATGGGCACCGATATTTATACAGACCTGCCTAAAACAACAGCACAGGTATATACAGACCTTAGCTACCGTCACTGGGATAACTGGGAGGACGGTAAGTTCCAGCATGTATTTGTGGCAGCGCTCGATGGTTCGGCAGCTAAAGATATCATGAAGAATGAACCTTATGATTGTCCGCAAAAGCCTTTTGGCGGTGCGGAAGATTTTGTGTGGAGTCCCGACAGTAAAGGCATCCTGTATGTATGCAAAAAGAAATTTGGTAAGGAATATGCCACCAGCACCAATACAGACCTGTACTATTATGATATAGCGCATGGCAATACCATAAACTGGACTGCCAATATGAACGGGTATGATACACAACCGGTATTTAGTCCTGATGGTAAAAAGATAGCCTGGCTGAGTATGGGCCACGATGGTTTTGAGGCTGACAAGAATGATCTATATGTTATGGAATTGGGCAAGAAGGGCGGTATAAAAATGAACATGACCGGCAACTGGGATGGTACTGTAGAAGGGTTTGTATGGGATACTACCGGTACTAAAGTTTTCTTCAATGCGCCATGGAAAGGTACCCAGCAATTATTTGAAATAAAAGTGCCGCGCCATGGTGGTAAAATGCTGCCGGCTGTAAGAAAAGTAACAGATGGCAAGTTTGACATTAATGGCATAGTAGGGCAGGCTGTGAATGGTATGGTTGTTTCACGCTGCGATATGAACCATGCCAGCGAGCTGTATCTCGTAAACACCGAAAACGGCAATATGACGGCGCTGACGCACGAGAACGACGAGCTGTACGGCAAAATACAATTAAGCAATACAGAGCTTAAAATGGTGAATACAACCGATGGAAAGAAAATGGGTGTATGGGTTATCTATCCGCCTGATTTCAATCCTAACAAAAAATATCCTACACTGCTTTACTGCCAGGGCGGGCCGCAATCAGCGCTTTCTCAATTTTACAGTTTCAGGTGGAACTTCCAGCTGATGGCTGCAAAGGGGTATATAGTGGTAGCACCTAACAGGCGCGGTATGCCGGGCTGGGGTACAAAATGGAATGAGGACATCAGTAAAGACTGGGGCGGTCAGCCTATGAACGATTACCTGTCTGCAATAGATGCTGTGTCAAAAGAATCGTATGTAGATAAGGACAGGCTTGGATGCGTGGGCGCCAGCTATGGTGGGTACAGTGTATATATGCTGGCGGGTATGCACGAGAACAGGTTCAAATCATTTATTGCGCATGACGGGTTGTTTGACCTGAAAAGCTGGTATGGTACTACCGAAGAGTTGTGGTTTGCCAACTGGGATATTGGCGGCCCTTATTGGAGCAAGCCCACTCCTGAAAGCTATAAAAAGTACAACCCCAGCAATTTTGTAGATAAGTGGAATACACCTATCATGATCGTACAAGGTGGTATAGACTACCGCGTACCGGTAGAGCAGGGGCTTGAAGCATTCCAGGCAGCACAACTGCGCGGCATAAAGAGCAAATTGCTGTACCTGCCTAATGAAAATCACTGGGTGTTGCATGCGCAGAATAGTCTTGCATGGCAGCGTGAATTCTTCAAATGGCTGGATGAGACTTTGAAATAAATTTCAATTAAATATCCTTTTTTGTAAACGCAGCGATAGCATTACCGCTGCGTTTATTTATTTTAGCACTAAACTGCACAACTTGAAAAAGAAAATCCTTTTAGGTCTCTTGTCGGTATTGGTGCTTATCCAGTTCATACGCCCGCAGCGCAACCAGTTTGCCAATGCGTCCAGTAATGATATTGCGATGCATTACCAGGTGCCTGAAAATATAGTGGGCATACTGAAGCGTGCATGTTACGACTGCCACAGCAACTACACCGCTTACCCATGGTACACAAATATTCAGCCGGTTGGGTGGTGGCTGCAAAACCATATAAATGAAGGTAAGCGCGAACTGAATTTCTCTGAATTTGCTACCTATACGCGTAAGCGTAAAGCCCATAAAATGGAAGAAGTAGCAGAAATGGTAGAAAAAGGAGAAATGCCATTAAGCAGCTATACCTGGATACACAAAGAAGCTATTCTTACAAAAGAAGAAGCAGCAGCTGTTATCAGCTGGGCCAAAGATTTACAAAAACAGATAGAACAAGAACCATAGAAGTATGCGTATCATCTCCTATAACGTAAATGGCGTACGCAGTGCCATGAAGAAAGGGCTTACAGATTGGCTGCAAACAGACCCCGCCGATGTAGTATGCCTGCAGGAAACAAAAGCTACAAAAGAAGATGTGGATGTATCGGCCATAGAAGCATTGGGCTATAACACTTATTGGTTCTCGGCAGAGAAGAAAGGCTATAGCGGGGTGGCTATACTCACTAAAGTAAAACCTGATGCTTTATTTTATGGCAATGGCATTATGCAGAGCGATGCGGAGGGTCGTGTGATAAGAGCTGATTATGGAGATGTAAGTTTGATAAATGCTTACTTTCCCAGCGGTACCAGCGGAGATGAACGCCAGGCTTATAAATATGTATGGCTGGATGAGTTTTTCGAGTATATCAATGAGTTGAAAAAGACAAGGCCAAAGCTTATCATTTGCGGAGACTATAATATTGCTCACAAGGAAATAGACATACACAACCCCGTTGGCAATAAAAAGAGCAGCGGATTCCTGCCTGAAGAAAGGGCATGGATGGACAAATGGTTTGGTGCCGGCTTGGTTGATACCTTCCGCGCATTTAATACAGACCCCCATCATTATAGCTGGTGGAGTGCACGCTTTCCTACTGTACGTGCACAAAACAAAGGCTGGCGTATCGATTATATTTCTGTTACCGATCCGTTGCAATCTGCATTGAAGGGGGCGGCTATATATCCCGACGTCAAACACTCGGATCACTGCCCCTGCTACGTGGATATTAAGATATAAGCAAAAGCCTCCTTGAAAGGAGGCTTGTTTATTTAACAGTATTCGTATCTACTTGTTATTAGCTATAGATATATGCAGCTTGTTTTTACTGCCGCTGATATTTACATTGTCGGCATCTATATACTTGTAGTATTTGTTGTAGATGCTTGCAGGTTGTACCTGGCCGTTGATATATAGCTCGTCACCTTTCTTCCTGATAGTATATTCCTGGGTGCGGTCTATTACGCCTTCTTTTTCCATTTTCTCCAGCATCTCATCAATGTCAGAACGAGTATCTTTTCCGCCATTACCTATTACCGTCATAACCTTATGTTTCCTGCCGGGAGTGCCGTCTTCATCCATTAGCAATGTCATATCGCCCATGTCTATCTTCTTCATATGCTCATTTGCAAGCGCCATTTGTATATGTGCATCCTTCATTTTTAAATCGGCGTCTTTCATTTGTTTGTGTATGGCATCCCAGTCTATATCTTTCATCGCTTTTTTCATTTCTGCCTCAGCTTCTTTTTGCTGCTTAGAAACAATGATCATCTGTTTATGGGCCTCTTTGCCGGCCTTTTCTATCTCTGTCCAGTCTATATCTTTCAAAGCTTTGTTTGCTTCTTTCATGGCTTTATCAGCTATAGCCATAGCAGCATCACTTTCTTTCATTTGAGCGTCGGCATCTTTAAGCGCTATGACTATTGTTTTGCTGATACCATCCCAGTCAATTTTATCTAATGCTTCTTTAGTAGTCTTGTCTACATCTATTGTCTTAATGATGGCTTTTACTTTGTTGCTGGCATCACTAATGTCAATGTCTTTATCATCATCGTTGCCGATGTGTATACCTTTTAGTCTTTCCTGGTCTTTAGCCGGCATTTCTTTTACTGAATTGTAAGTGCGGACAGTACCATCGTCATCTATCACTTTTATTTTATCTTTTGTTGTGGTGAAGACGGTCTTGGTTGTCTTTTTTTCCGGCGTTTTATCTTTTTTTGATTGGGCTACTGCCGGGGTTAGCCAGAATAGGGAGGCGATAAGTCCTGTTGCCACCAATATGGTGAACAATAATTGTGAATAGCTGATATTCCTGTTTTTCATTTCCATTATGCGTTTTATGCGGTGAAGTAAAAAATGATTGTTGCCGGTGGCGGCCATTGCCAGTGTATTTTGCCGGTAAGTTTCCAATGCTGCCAGGGCTTTGGCATAGGGCAGAGGGGCTGTTGTATGGCTCACTACAAAATCATCGCAGCAATGTTCCCTTTCGCGGCGCACCTGGGCAGAGATAAGCCAGGTAAACGGGTTGAAGAATAGTAGCGTTTCAATGAACACCTGGATGATATTGGAGAAATAATCGTTCCGTTTGATATGGGCCAGTTCATGCAGCAGGATAGCTTCCATTTCATCTGTACCCAGGTTGTTGATTGTGGCAACAGGTACCAATATCACTGGTTTCAGTATGCCTATCACCATAGGTACATTTATATGCCTGGTGAGCAGCAGTTTTATTTGTTTGTTTATATCATACTGTATTTTCCATGTCTCCATCTTCTGTATCCAGGCAGGCGCTATGCCTTCTATTGTTTGACGCTTCAGGCGATTAACTGAATAAAAATTACAGCCAAACCTTAGCAGCAGGAAAAGTATGCCCAGCAGGTATAGCGGAACGATCCATTTAAAATAGCTTTCTACCCAAGGCAGCAAATTGTATATCCAGTGTTCGATATATGCACCGTGCGTTGAAGCCGGAACGGTATGTATTGTTTGTGTAATGATCTTACCGGTAGCAGGTTCTGTAATTGTAACAGTGGCTCCTTTCAGCATTTGCCATTGTTCCATCCAGGTATCGGCAAACCATACAAAAGTGCCGAGCAATGCAATGGCAGCAGCATTGTATTTAAAGCGTGACGAAGCGTTGGGAAGTACCTTATAAATGCATAGCAGCAGGCAATATATCAGCATACCTTGCCATAAGGAATGCAGCAGGGCCCATCCCAGCGATTGGATAGCTATTTGTATAGTTAGTGGCAGTGTGTTCATACGGTGTTGATTTGAATAGTGATTAGTGCCTGTTTTTTTCTTCTATCTCATCAAGGTATTTCTTTATGGCTTCCAGCTCCTTATTACTGGCGTTATGGTTGCCCAGGGCCTGCATTACCAGTTGCATGGCAGAGCCGTTAAATACGGTATCTATCATGCGTTGTACTATTTGCCCCTGTGTCTGGTCTTTCGATACGGCAGCTTCAAAAATGTGGGTCTTTGAGCTGGCATCGCGTTTCAGTAGTTTCTTTTCATGCATTATCTGCATCAGCTTAAGGGTGGTGGTATAGCCCGCATCTTTGCTGCGCGAAAGTATCTCGTGCACTTCCCTTACCGTAGAGGGGCCCTTCTCCCATAGGATATTCAGTATCTCCAGTTCGCTGTCCGTTGGTTTTATATTCACGTTCATGTATTGTACGATTCTTTTCGTAGATAAAAGTACGAACATCTTCGTAAGTTCCAAACAACAGATATTCTTTTATGATTTCTTTAAGAAATGAAAAAAGCCCCGCGGAGAAGCGGGGCTTTAAAAAATATAGTGGTAATCCTAAGGATTATGCAAGTGCATTGATCTTCTGAACGATACCTGATTTCAGGTTGCTCGCCTTGTTTTTGTGAATAACATTGCGTTTTGCCAGCTTATCTATCATAGATATTACTTTCGGCATTTGCTCAACAGCGGCAGCTTTATCGGTAACGGCTAACAGGTTGCGAATGGCATTACGAGTCGTTTTACCGTAGTAACGGTTACGGTCGCGGCGTTTTTCACTTTGGCGGATATCCTTTTTGGTTGCTTTATGATTTGCCATCTTTTCTTCTCAATTTTTAAGGCTGCAAAGGTAATATAAAATAGTTTAACTCAAAAATATTTTTACAATTACATATTTTGAGCGCTCAATATTTGTTTTGAACGTTTGGTGAGAAACTCTTTTTTCTCTACAAACTTGTCCAGCTTGTCCTTTGGCAGACGCAGGCTATAGTAATCTGTAGGGTAGGTATCCATCTCATACAGTTCGTAATCGGGGTTCCATTTGTTCAGTATCCTTTTATCCATACCCAACTCCTGTACCATCAGGTCCATGCTCAGTGGCTCTGTCAGCTTTACAATAGCCATATTCTTCAGTTCTTCCTCGGTGTAGGCAGGTTTTACAACTTTTTTCTCAGCACCTTTAATTGCAGCTATTTCCGCCGCTTTGCTCATGCTCAGGTCGCTGGGTATATTGTTGATACCTATAAACTTGCTGAGGTTCTCAAAAATGGTAGCCGTAGCAATAAAGGCCAGTACGTGGCCCTGTGTTTCCTTAGGCAGGTATTTTTTTATATCCCAGAAGTTGTGGCTGCCGGTACGGCTTATGGCCCTCAATACAGGCGTAGGTCCGCTATTATAAGCCGCCACTACCAAAAGCCAGTCGTTCAGGTTATCGTACAGGTAGGTAAGGTATTTAGCTGCCGCATTGGTCGATTTAAACCAGTCTTTACGGTCATCGCGTTTGCCGCTCACCGTAAGCCCCATCAGGCGGGCCGTAGGTGCCATAAACTGCCAGGGGCCCACGGCCCCAACTTTCGATTTGGCATTGTGGTTCAGTGCAGATTCTATTACCGCCAGGTATTTCAGCTCTTTAGGTATATCGTGCTGGGTAAGCACATTGTCAATAAGAGAAAAATGCGGCAGGCTTTTGCCCTGAACTACGTCGAGCGTACGGTTATGTACCTGCAGGTACTTGCGTACAAATTCAGCCACATAATCGCTCATTTCGCCATAGTAGGCTTTTTCATTAGCCAGGGGCACAGATTTTTTCACCTTCGGTTGTTCAACCTTGGTAAGGGCAGGAGGGTTGGCAGATGGCACACAATTGGCCATAGCCTTCCTTGAAGGATCACCGGGGTGAACCACAATGGTATCTATTTTAGTAACGCGGGTAGACGGTACGCGCTGTGCATACAGGTTTCCTGCGGAAAGAGCTACTAAAGATGTAAACAATAAACGCTTGTATTGCATGTTTTATCGTTATTAAAGCGGTGAAACAATGCAACCCTACGGGTGCTTTTAAAATCAATTGGTAATATTCCCGGTAGACAGCGGTGGAATAAGAATAAAAAAAGAAAACCAGTTAGGCTTTTTCTTTTTCTTTCATGCCGGCTTCAATTTCGCTTTTTACGCCTTCTTTGGCATCATTGAACTCGCGTATTCCTTTACCTATACCACGTGCTAATTCAGGTATTTTTTTACCGCCGAACAGCACCACCACCACTATCAGAATAGTTATCCACTCACCACCACTTGGCATAGAAAGTAATAACTGCGGATTAATCGCTAAAAGAGACATAATGTTTTCGTTTTAAACTAACTGTAAAGCAAAGATATAGCTATAATCAATTCCAACCTGTTAAAATTCCACCTGTCATTACGGGAAGGATGAAAATAATAAAAAGCTGTTGTATTTCATAGCTTTCACTATAGGCTATAAATGATAATGTGTAAATGGCTATTAAGGTGTAGGGTATATTGCTGCAGGAGTATATATGTTATAAATGAATCTTTTAAAAAGACGGTTTATAACGTCATATTTTAATGTTTATAACATCTCTTTCAGTTGTTTGGTCATGCCGCTGGTGTAAGTGCGCCATTTCTCTATCACCTGGCCTATATCATCCGGCAGTTCTGAATTGAATTGTATCCACTGGCCAGTAGTAGGGTGGGTGAACCCCAGCTCTTTAGCGTGCAGTGCATGGCGTGGCAATATTTTAAAGCAGTTCTCAACAAACTGTTTGTACTTGGTGAATACAGTGCCTTTTACAATGGTATCACCGCCATAAGTATCATCATTAAATAGGGGGTGTCCTTTATATTTCATGTGCACACGTATCTGGTGCGTGCGGCCGGTTTCCAGCCTTAGTTCCAAAAGGGTCACATAATTAAAGCGTTCCAGCACTTTGTAATGTGTAATGGCTTCTTTGCCATAATCGCCCTCGGGGAAAGCCGCCATTATTTTCCGGAAACGCAGGTTACGGCCAATATTGGCTATTACGGTACCCTCGTCCTCTTCAATATTGCCCCATACCAGCGCTATATAGCGGCGGTAAACCGTATGCTTTTTAAACTGGGCGGCAAGGTGTGTCATAGCCTGTTCTGTTTTGGCTATCAGTATCAGGCCACTGGTGTTTTTATCTATGCGGTGTACCAGTCCTACCCTTGGCAGGGCACTGGCCTCTTTATCTGTTTTTAAATAGTAGGCAAGAGCGTTTACCAGCGTGCCGGTATAATTGCCGCAGCCGGGGTGTACTACCATGCCGGGTTTTTTATTAATAACCATCAGGTCATCATCTTCATAAACTATATCCAGCGGTATATCCTGTGGTATTACCTCTGTGCTTTCTATACGGCGGGTATCGTATACTACTATTTCATCCCCGCCCTTTACTTTATAGTTGGGTTTTACGATCTCACCATTTACCAGCGTGTGGCCATCTTCAATAGACTGCTGCAGTTTATTACGGGTAGCGCCGGGTACACGTACCATCAGGAATTTATCTATGCGCAAAGGCACTTGTTTCCTGTCTGCACGCATACGCAGTAGCTCCACGCGGGTGGGTTCTTCCGTGGCATCGTCATCATCTTCTTCAGGTACATCCTCGTCCCAGAGGTTATCCAGTTCTGTATCTTCAGCCATGCTGCAAAATTATGTATTCTTGTTTTAAGGGGTCCTGGCCCATTCCAGCATGGTATCGGGGTTCAGCTGGTAGTAATTGCTTTTCTTTTCTATTACACTGTTGTTGATCCAGTAAATAGCAGGTACACTTGGTCCTGCCATATCCAGGAAGGCATCTGTATTGCGAAACAATATATGCGGCAGGTTTTCTGCATGCGTATCTTTAAAGAAGGCTGCCTCATCTGAAGGGTTGCCGCTTAATACCAGGTAAATGGGTAATGACGGGTTATTGCGTGCTATGCTGTGCAGCAAATATGCTGCCTTGCGGCAATGGGGACAGGTGAGGCTCATAAATGCCACAATATGCTTTCCTGTTCTTAGTTCTGTTGCAGGCTTTACGCTGTCTGCATACAGTGGGCTCATATCTATTTGCCTGTTTACGGTTTCTGGCCTGTTATCGGCATTTAATGGTGCAATAAGAAAAGGAATAACCAGGGCTGTCATGCCCAGTACTGCTGCAATCCACTCCTGGTTTTTATAAGGCTTTACAGGGTATATGAATATAACCAGTATGGTAGCTGCTATCATCAATAGGTTTTTCCAGATAGCTGCAAGGGGTTTCATATATAACCAGTCGCCAAAGCAGCCGCAACTGCCGGTATTGCCTTGTTGTATCACCAATATCACCAGGTAGGCTGTAAGGACTACAAGCATAGTGATAGTAGCTGGGTAGGTTACCTGTTTAAGGTATATGTGGAATAGCAGGAATACAGCTATTAAAAATTCGAGGCCAATTAACAGGTGTGCAATGACAGAGGCGGTAGTCATGCTGCCAACCCCCATGTCAATAAAGGTCCATTCAAAGGTCTCCAGCGAATAGAGCTTGCTGATGGCCGAAAATAAAAATACTGCTGCCAGTGCCAGCAACAGTATCATTCCGGAAATGCGTTTTATATAAAAGGCTGCGTTTCTTGTAGCGGTGTCTGCCATAGCTTAATTGTACGGCGCGAAATTATGCGATTAATATTTAAAGCCTTGTGAAATTGGTTTTAATACAGTCCGCAGGTCTCTTCGGTAGTAATACCTTGTTTCTCGGTCTTACTGGAATTGCCGCTACAGGCACTTTCAGCTTTCTTTTTAGTATCTGTAATGAAGTATTCTCTGGTAACTGTGTCAGGGAGGCCGGGTTGGCCGGAGTAAACTATTTCACAATGGCATATGTATTCGCGTTTGCAGGAAGAAGTACAAGCCATTATAAACAATGCTACTGCCAGTAAAGTACCGGGGCGTAATTTCATGAACCGAGTTATTTAACGGTTGAAGATAGTAGTTAATTTTTAAATCCACAAACATAGAAGAGAAAAGAATATTGGTGTTTGTTTTGAGTGGCGAGATGGAAGTGTCCGGGAGAATTAATCTCTTGAAATAACGAAGTTTTCACGTTTACCTTTTTACATTTGGTATAAGATATGATACCACCCAATGCCCTTGTAGAAAACCTGGAACTGCTGGCCCGGCAGGTAGTAGAAGGCTTTATTATAGGGCTGCATAAAAGCCCTTTCCATGGGTTTTCTGTAGAATTTGCAGAGCATCGCTTGTATAACCCGGGCGATCCGCTACGGCATATGGACTGGCGGGTATATGGCCGTACAGATAAACTGTTTATTAAACGTTTTGAGGAAGAAACTAACTTAAGGTGTTGCCTGGTGGTAGATACTTCTTCTTCTATGCATTTCCCCAAAGAAGACGGAAAATGGAATAAACTGCAATTTAGTTGCCTGGCAGCTGCTTCGCTCATACAGTTGCTGAAGAAACAGATGGATGCCGTGAGCCTGGCTTTGTTTGATGAAAACATACATTATATAAGTGCCGGTCGGTCTGCGCATAGCCATTACCGCATGCTGACCAATGAGCTGGAAAAAACACTGAAATACCAGCCTTCAAATAAAAAAACAAATGCCGCCGCAGCGCTGCACCAGGTAGCAGAGCAAATGCACAAGCGTTCGCTGGTAGTAGTTTTTAGCGATATGATGGACGATGCGGCAAATATAGATGAGCTGTTTTCGGCCATCCAGCACCTGAAATACAATAAGCATGAAGTGATACTTTTTCATATTACAGAGGGGCAGAAAGAGCTGGCTTTTGAATTTGAGAACCGGCCATATGAGTTTGTCGACATGGAAAGTGGCGAACGTATTAAATTGCAACCACAGCAAATAAAAGAGGAGTACCGTTCACGGATGGATGATTTTCAGCATATGATCGCTGAGCGCTGCCATCAATACCAGGTAGACAGGGTAGCGGTAGACCTCTCGCAACCTGTGGAACAGGTACTCTATTCATTTTTATTGAAAAGAAATAAATTGATGTAATTAAGGGGAATTTTGCTACCTTTGCATCCCATTTGAAAAAGTCTGTATTAGCATAATTGGATTTATTGCTTTTACAAAGAAGTTCTTTAAAGACAGGGAAGCAGGTAGATAATTTTAGTTACTTGCTGATTATCAAATGATTGTGTTTAGGTAAAGTAAGCTGAACAATGAAACATAACCGGGAATATGAAATAGCATGGCAAGGCCTGAAACCGGGCGTTCATGTATTTCAATATGAACTGAACGACCGGTTTATGGATGAATACGAGGCCGAACGTGATTTTAAGGACCTGGATGCCCAGGTAACATTAAAGTTTGATAAAAAAAATAATTTCTTCCTCTGCCATTTCGATATAGATGGCAGTGTAACCGTACCTTGCGACCGTTGCGGAGATGATTTTAAGCTGAGATTGTGGGACGAGTTCGACCTGCTGATAAAGCTGACAGGGACTGAGGACGCAGAAGAAATTGAAGAAGACGCTGATGTTGTATTTATACCACGCAGCGAAACAGTGATAGACATTAGTAATTGGGTGTACGAATTTGTACTGCTGAGTATTCCTTTACAAAGAGTGCACCCTGATAAAGCAGACGGTACACCCGGCTGCAACCCTGAGGCGCTGAAATTGCTGACCGATCTTACCGAGCATGCTGAAGAAGAGCATAGGAACGAGATCTGGAAAGGACTGGAAGCCTTCAAGGAAGAAGATAAAAAGAAAAATAAACGTAAATCGAATTAAAATTTAAGTAAGATGCCTAATCCTAAAAGACGCCACTCAGCTCAACGCGGTGCTAAACGCCGTACTCACTACAAAGCTGTGGCAGAAACTTGGAGTGTTGATGCAACTACAGGTGAAACACACCTGCGCCACCGTGCACACTGGGTAGAAGATAAAATGTACTACCGCGGTAAAGTTGTGATAGACAATTCTGCTCCTGCTGCTGAAGGTGAGCAAAAATAATAACGGCAACTAATACTATTAATGAAGATAGGATTAGATATCATGGGCGGCGATTACGCCCCTGCTGAAGCTATTAAAGGCGTTCAGCAATATTTTGAACAGGAAACAGATATGTCTGTACACCTGCTCCTTATTGGCAACCGCGAAACTGCTGCGCCTTACCTCTCTGCATTAGCCCCATACGAAGCGCGCTATACTTTTGTAGATGCTCCTACCGTAATAGGTATGGACGAGCACCCTACCAAGGCATTGAAGGAAAAACCGGATTCCAGCATAGCTATAGGGTTCGGTTTGCTGGCAGCCAAAAAAGCAGATGCTTTTTGCAGCGCTGGCAATACAGGTGCTATGATGGTAGGTGCAATGTATTCGGTAAAAAATATCGAAGGCGTACTGCGGCCTACTATAGCTTCTCCTATTCCGCGTGCCGATGGTAAATTCAACCTTGTACTGGACGTAGGTATCAATGCTGATTGCAAACCGGAGAACATGGTGCAGTTTGCATTGCTTGGTTCCCTATACCTGCAGCATGTGTATGGTGTTGATAATCCATCTGTAGGCTTGCTGAATATTGGCGAAGAAGAAGGTAAAGGTAATATCCTGGCACAAGCTACTTATCCTTTATTGAAAGAGCATGAACAAATAAACTTCACCGGCAATGTAGAAGGCCGTGATGTGTTCATGAATAAAGTAGACGTGATCGTTTGCGAAGGCTTTGTTGGTAATGTTTTGCTGAAATCGGCAGAATCCATTTACAATATATTTGCCGAAGACCGTGGTGTAAAGGACGAGCTGATGGAACATTTCAATTATGAAATATATGGCGGTACTCCTATCCTCGGTATCAATAGCCCGGTTATCATCGGTCACGGTATATCTCATGCACTGGCGTTTAAAAACATGATCGATGTAGCACGCCGTATTGCCGGCTCGGACCTTATTAATGCAGTTAAGAAACATTTCTCACAGGCTGTAGCCTGATAAATGTGATCAATATTTTAAAGGCGCTTTTTATAAAAAGCGCCTTTTTCTTTTTAGTTGTGCGCGGTCTTTGCACAACCCGTAACTTTATATACTTGCAGATAGGTTATGGAGAAGATATATTGTATCAGTGGTTTAGGCGCAGATGAGCGGATATTCAGGAACTTGCATTTACCGGGTTATGAAATGGTGAATATACCCTGGCCTGAATTTGATCATTTTGATGAACTGGGCTGCTACGCCCAAAAAGTATCTGCGCTGATACCGGGAGAAGATCCTGTTATTTTAGGTGTATCGTTTGGCGGGATGCTAGGGGTGGAGATAGCGAAGATGCGGCCTGTAAAAAAGCTGATCATCGTATCAAGTGCAAAAACAAAGAATGAGATTCCGCAATTCGGTAAATTCTTTAGGATGCTTATTACTTCAGAAGCAATGCCGGGGTTCCTGTATAAAATCCCCAACAAATATACTTTTGAGCTTTTTGGTGCAGGTACAGATGAGGAAAAGGATATGCTGCGCGATATAATGAAGGATAGTGACGGCCAACTGATGCGGTGGGCCATGAAGGCAATTACTTTATGGCGAAATGAAACTTACCCCAATCATATAACGCATATACATGGAGCGGCAGATAAGATCATACCGCCTGAAAGAATACACCCTACACACTGGATAAAAGACGGATCGCATATTATGGTCTATAACCGGGCTGAAGAGATCAGTCATATCATTATGAAAGAACTATCCCATGCCGATAATATATAAATACTTTGATACACCTGTGGGGCGCATGATGGGCGCTGCAACAGATGAGGGCATTTGCCTGTTTGATTTTGAGTACAGGCGTATGATGTCTTCCATACAGAAGCGGATACAGACCCTGTTAGGAATGGATTTTGAAGAAGGTGAACATCCTCATCTCGATACGTTGGAGCAGCAGGCCAGCGAATATTTTAAGGGTATGCGAAAGGAATTCGACCTGCCACTGCAACTGGTGGGCACAGACTTTCAGAAGAAAGTATGGATAGGCCTGCAGCAGATACCTTACGGTGAGACCCGCTCCTATAAAAAGCAATCAGTTTTCCTGGGAGATGTAAAAGCCATACGGGCCGTTGCTACAGCTAATGGCCAGAATGGTATAGCCATTATCATACCTTGTCACCGGGTGATAGGTGATAATGGCAGCCTGGTAGGGTATGGTGGCGGACTGCCTAAAAAGAAATGGCTGCTGGAACACGAAGCACGACATAGCGGGCGGGATATGCAGCAGGAGCTGTTTTGATGATCTATAAATGAGAAAAGGCGCATTCAGCGCCTTTTCTCATTTATGATAGCAATTTACTTCATGTTATGCGAATCACCTTCGCCTACTGCTTCAATAAGCCCTTCAATACTCAGGTAAAAGCCAACGGTAAAACGCGCTCCATTGTACAACCACGGTACATAGCTTGCCTCATGAGCAAAGGCACCCTGGAACTGCACCTTGGCGAATTTATAACCGGCGCGCAATGTAATAGTAGGCTCGTAAAACCAATAGGTGCCATCTTGTATACGTCTGCCGTAATTATCTATCAACTGGTGATCGCGCAAATAACCGTAGCTGCGGCCGTTGCTGTTGAAGTTATCATATTTGATATTACTTATCCTGAGACTAAAGCCCACATCGAACCATGGGGAAGCCATGCCTATGCCTGGTTGTATAAAAAGTTTTCTTACATCCATATCCACATCGCTGCGGATGTTGCCTAAGCCGCCGCCTAAATAAAGATCCGTTACCATTTTCACTTTCCGGCCGCCTAAAGGATAATAACCACCCACTCCCAATTCTGTAAGGTGTGCAGTAGCATTTACATTACCGGAGGTAAGAGAAGTATCAGGATTATCGGGCCTGAAGCGGTAGGTACTGTAGTTGCCAATGATGCCCAGGTATTTTATAGGCGATGCTGCAGCCTGCACATCGAAGAAGCTGGTATTGCCTGCGCCGTCACCATCGCCAACACTGCCGCCGGCACCTAAGCGGTATTGGCCGCCATCGGTGAACATAGGAGCGTTTACAGCATTGGGTTTATAATAATAACGGTTGCAGCCGGTGCTGATAATAGCGATCAATGATAAACTTGCGAGTGTAAGTCTTTTCATAGGAGATGTTAAAATGGTTAATGTTAAAACGCATAAACTGTGCCAATAGTGGGAGTACGCATGATTAAATTCATTAAATTTGTATTGACTACAAGCCGGGTTATCGCCTTTGCGCAAGTAGGGGAGGAAAGTCCGGACAGCAGAGAGCAGCGCACCACCTAACGGGTGGGGTCTTGTGAAAACAGGATACAAAAAGTGCCACAGAAAATAACCGCCCGCAAGGGTAAGGGTGAAAATGTAGGGTAAGAGCCTACGCATAGTAATGGCAACATTAATATGGGGTAAACTTTGCGTGCTGAAATGCCAAATAAGCAGGTGCCTGAGGGTGGCTCGCCCGATGCCTGTGGGTTGGCAGATAGATTCCGCCAGTGATGACGGAACCAGATAGATGATAGCCATCTCCGGGATCATACGGAGATACAGGATCCGGCTTACAGGTTTGTAGTTGTTTTGGTTAAATGATGAGAGCGCCGGTTTTGTCCCGGCGCTCATTTTATTATTTAATGTGCAATGGTAATTTTTTCTTTCAGCACTTGTTCGGGTGTTCGTACCTGTATTATATAATTACCGGCAGGCAACAAGCTTATGTCTGCCTGCAGTATATAGTAACCAGCATGTGATTCATTTTTTACCAGCGGCTTTATCATACGGCCCTGCATATCTATAATGTCAATATCCAGTTTCGTTTCTTTTTCAAAATAGCATTTCACCAGCAGTTTATCCGATGCAGGATTAGGGTATACGGATAATAATTGCTGCCCGCGATAATAGTTATTGGGTACAGACAGGTCTACCAACTTACTGGTATCAATAGAAATATTTTCATCCCCCGGCTTATATGTTGTCCATACAAAATAAGTAAGCATCATCTCGTCTGTTGTTGATTCTCCTTCCGATACATCTATCGGCGGGTTGCTTGGGTTCTCATGATTGCCAGTAGTGTTGTCATAAAATGCATTGGAAAATACAGTAGTACCGGCGCTGATTTTTGTGATCTTGCGCATCATGTAGAAACCCTGCCAGTGAAAATCCCAGTCCGGTATATTAATATAGTTAACCGTATCGTTAGTCGGGGTAATGCCAAAGCAGTTTATGCTGCGGCCTATAAGGTGCATGTGTGGTGCTAGGCCTAGTAAGGATGCATCCAGCGGGCTGGTAAACTGCTCTGTAAATTGTTTTTTTGTATTGGCCGGTATAAATAATGGGGAAGGAGAGATATTGGTCTGGTGGTTCAATATGGGGTCTATACGCACACTGCGTGTGGCGGGCGCAAAGTAAAAACGCACTTTAGTGCTGTCTGCCTGCCCGCTGGTACCGGCAGGATAATGTATCTGCAAAACAATATCTGCATTTTTAGGCAGACGCACGCCAAAGCCTGATGGCAGGCGTATAGGCGGAGACCCCGGCACCCATCCGCCCAGCATAATGGCTGAATTGCTACCAACGCCACCAAAATTTACATATCCCGGGCCGGGATATGCAGCATCCAATGCCGCACAGGCACCGGTAGTGTCGGCGTATACCAGCACATGGTGTACTATACCGCGGTTGCCTGGTACAGCTTCAAAGGCATTAATGAATTTGTCTGCGGTTACACCACTGGGTATCACAAAACATTGGTATACATCTTTTGTATTTGCTGTAGATGTGAAGGTGGGTATTTTAATGGTTAGGTCGGCAATGCCGGGCAGGTCGCCATTGTTGCTGAATACCGGCACCGGCGGTGCCAGGGTAGTATCTCCTTTGGGTGCACCGGCATTCACCCAGTTCACAATTTTATCAATCTCTGTTTGCGACAGCAGGCGTTCATGTGCCAGCCTGTTAAAATTAGGGTCTGGCGGCCATGGCGGCATTTCCCTGCTTTGTACCTGCGCTTCAATAGTGCTTTGTTCGCTTACGGCATCAGTGGCTGTTATGAGCGGGAAGGGGGCGATACCACCACTGCGGTGGCAGTTAGCGCATTTGTTATACAATATAGGCGCTATATCTGTACTCCACACCGGTGTTTGGGCTTTTGCAGAGTTGCCAAAACCCAGGCTTAATAATAATATAACTGGTATAAGTTTATTCATGATGCGAGCATTGAATTACACAAATTAATTAAATATTGAATTATTTCAACTGTTTTCGGGCTTCATACGGCTTTTACATTTTATAAGCGCCGATACATATTATATTTGCAGACTTCAATAGTTTGTATTCAAGCACATGGAACTCAGTAAGAATTTTCAGCACGGCGAGGCCGAACAGAAATGGTATGAACACTGGAACAATTCCGGTTATTTCAATTCAAAACCCGATGACCGCCCGCCATATACTATAGTTATGCCGCCGCCTAACGTAACCGGTGTGCTGCACATGGGCCATGCGCTGAATAATACCGTACAGGACTTGCTGATACGCCGTGCTAAAATGCAGGGCTATAATACCTGCTGGGTACCCGGTACCGACCACGCCTCTATTGCTACAGAAGCAAAAGTAGTAGGTATGCTGCGTGAGCGGGGTATTGATAAGAAAAACCTGAGCCGTGACGAGTTCCTCAAATATGCCTGGGAATGGAAAGAAAAATATGGAGGCATAATATTGCAGCAACTGCGTAAGCTGGGCTGTGCCCTCGATTGGGACCGTACCAATTTTACAATGGACGATAATTATTACGCCGCTGTAATACGCGTATTCGTAGAATTGTATAACAAGGGTCATATATACCGAGGAGTAAAGATGATCAACTGGGATCCGAAAGCAAAAACGGCCCTGAGCGATGAGGAGGTAAACTATAAGCAAACCAATTCCAAGCTGTATTATGTACAGTATAAGATAGATAGTGATACGGAAGAATATATAACCATTGCAACGGTACGACCCGAGACTATACTGGGTGATACTGCAATATGTGTGCATCCAGATGATCCGCGTTATGCGCACCTGAAGGGGAAATATTGTTTTGTACCACTTATTAACCGCCGTATACCTATCATTTTCGATGACTACATCGATATTGAATTTGGTACAGGCGCCTTGAAAGTAACACCTGCGCATGACCTGAACGACTATAACCTGGGCCTTAAACACAATCTTGCTGTAGTTGATACGCTCAACGAGGATGGTACGATGAGCGAAGCTGCACAGCTTTATATTGGCGAAGACCGTTTTGCTGTTCGTAAAAAGATAGTAGAGGATCTGAAGACTGCCGGCAATTTTGTAAAGGAAGAGGAATACAGTAACCAGGTAGGTTTTTCTGAAAGAACAGATGTAGTGATAGAGCCACGCTTGTCTATGCAGTGGTGGTGCAATATGCAGGATATGGCCAAGCCTGCGCTGGAAAATGTATTGAATGACAATATAGAATTTCATCCAGCTAAATTCAAAAACCTGTACCGCCACTGGATGGAGAACATCAAAGACTGGTGTGTAAGCCGCCAGCTGTGGTGGGGGCAACGTATACCCGCTTGGTATGATGCCGAAGGCACTATTTACGTGGCAAACAATGCAGATGAGGCACTGGAACAATACCGTAGCAAAAAGCCTGAACTGGCAGCATCTAACCCTGCTTTAAGGCAGGATGAAGATGTACTGGATACCTGGTTCAGCAGTTGGTTATGGCCCATGCAGGTATTCGGCTGGAATGAAGCGCCCGATAATAAAGACCTGCAATATTATTATCCTACCAATACGCTGGTTACCGCACCAGAGATCATCTTCTTCTGGGTAGCACGTATGGCAATGGCAGGGTATGAATTTATGGGGAAGAAGCCTTTCGATAAGGTTTATTTTACAGGTATCGTACGTGATAAGCAAGGCAGGAAAATGAGTAAATCATTAGGCAATTCACCTGACCTGCTAAAGCTGATAGAAGATACTGGTGCTGATGCGGTACGTTTTAGCGTAATGATATCGTCGCCCGCCGGTAACGACCTGCTGTTTGATGAAAGCCAGTTGGAGCAGGGGCGTAATTTCTGCAATAAGATGTGGAATGCCATGAAGCTGGCAAAAGGCTGGGAGAGCCGCGTGTCAGATAGTGTTAAAGAGACCAATACTTTTGCCATCGACTGGATGGAGCAACGCATTGCAAAAGTGTCGCTGGAAGTAGATGAGCTGATAAAAGACTTTCGCCTGAGCGAAGCTTTGAAACTCATCTATTCATTGATATGGGACGATTTCTGTAGTTGGTACCTCGAATGGGTAAAACCTGGAATGGATCAGCCAATAGCTAAAAACACCTATGAAAAGACTATAGCTATTTATGAGCAGTTGTTGCAATTACTGCATCCGTATATGCCGTTCATTACAGAAGAAATATACCACGCGTTGAAAGAGCGTGCAACTGGTGATGACCTTATTGTACGTCAATTACCGGTATATGAAGGACTGAACCAGGAATTGCTGAACCATGGCGCAATGCTGCAGGAATTAATAACTGCAGTACGCGATACACGTAATAAAAACCAGTTAAAGCCCAAAGACACTATAAAGCTTTGGATAGATACCAAACATACCGGCCTGTATAAGCAGGTAGAACATATACTGGCCCGCCAGGTAAATGCTGAAGAACTGGGATATACTGCTGACGCAAAACAAGGTGCCATATCTATAGTAGTGCAAACGGATAAACTGTATATAGAAGCTGCTGCCGCAGCCATAGATACAGGTGCACAAAAAGAGCAAATGCGAAAAGAATTGGATTACCTGAAAGGTTTTTTGGTAAGTGTGGAGAAAAAGCTGGGCAACGAACGTTTTGTGCAGAATGCCAAACCGGAAATAATTGATGCCGAGCGTAAGAAACAAGCAGATGCTGAAGCGAAAATAAAAGCACTTGAAGAAAGCCTGAGTTTATTATAACTTTAAGCTAATGAAGCATATCAGGAAAATAGCAGCCATAGGGTTATGTGCAGGAATAAGTCTTTCGGTATGGGCACAAACGCAGAAGAAGACTGAAGAGAAGAAGGAAGCAAAGCTTAAGGTAAAAGCGATACCGGCATACCTGGGGAAAAGTTCGCTGGATGGCGGTGATATAGAGAAGCAGGTGTTTGATTCCCTGTTGAGACAGGGTATAAGCAGCCGCGACAGTGCAGGGAGGCCGTATAAAGTATTGGGTTTTGCCTTCTCTTACGGAGAGCGTAACCTATACGAAGACTCGGTAGGCAGACTGATGATGCTCACTGATTACCTGACAGAATACTGCTATGGCGATACGCTATCCACTTTCCTGGTCAATAATATCACCGACCGTTCAAAAGGAGGAGATACCGTGTATATAGACCAAATAACGGTTTTGTCACCGGAGGGGAAGGGTGCACTGGGTAAGTCTATGCGGTTTATTTTAAAGAAGCATTAAAAGACTAATTAAGGGCGGCCATGGCCGCCCTTAATATTTAAGTTAAGCCCAACTGAAAGGGCTATACACATGTCTTATATTATGATCAACCATACTCCTATGAGATGTTTTTTCCTGCCCTTCTTATTATGCCTTGTTCTTAACACAACAGCAAGTCCTGTATCTACTTTCAATAAACTCGCCGATGTCAATAAATGCTGGAAAGAGCAGGCTGATCTGGATGAATTGATCCTTCCCCCTTATAGCGAAAAAACAGACGAGGCATGGATAAAGCTGCATTTAACTTTAGTTGAAAAAGTATTGCGCTCGCGAGATTGTAAGTCGCTGAATCCGCAACAGCATAAAAACCGCCTGGCTTGTCTCGATCATCTCCATTCATACATGCTGGCAGGGAGTTTCCCGCAAAATGAAGATTATGCTTACCGTACACCAATTTTTATAGATAAACACGACAATTTTTGTGCGGTAGGCTATTTGATCAAAGCATCTGGGTATGAAAAGATATCCCGTATGATACAATCAAAAACTAACCTGGCTTATGTACGCCAGATGAAATATCCAGAATTACTCGATTGGGCAAGCGAGCATGGATTTACAGTGGATGAATTGGCATGGATACAACCGAGCTATGCCCCTAAGGAATATCTGAAACCGGTTGGGAAAGGCTTGCAGGGTGAAGTTTTGGAATTATTCGTCGATTCAGCAGGAAAGAAATTATATGCCGGTGGAAATTTCATTACGGCAGACAGCAGCATAACCGCAAATAATATAGCTTATGTTACAGTGACTGGCAATACATATACTTGGCATGCAATGGGCACCGGTACCAACGGTAATGTGCATGCTATAACCCTGTATAATGGGAATATTTTTGTTGCGGGTAATTTTACCAGTGCGGGTGGTTCAGCCGCAGGAAATGTTGCCTATTGGGATGGCTCGAGCTGGCATACTGCCGGTTGTTTGGATGGTTTAGTGAAAGATCTTGTTGTATTCAACGGAGATCTTTATGCTGCAGGCGATTTTGATCTTTGCAATACTTCCGGTGAAGTGAACTTTGCCAAATGGAGCGGCACAGCCTGGCAGGCAATTGCTGGCTTAACCGGAAGGGTTAATACTATGGAAGTAAGAGATACTTTCTTATTTCTGGGAGGAGCGTTCAGCTACAATGCAGCACAGGTAAATGCAATTAAGTGGAACCATAATACAGGCTTCCAGCAGTTTGCAAATAATATAAGAAATGAAGTAAGCGATTTTGCAATATTTTACGATACGGTATATACAGTATGTAAGTTCACAGCCACAGGAGATACTTCGCTGTGTAAAAGGCTGATTGGCAATAACTGGGATTCGCTAATGAGTAATTATTACCCCTCTCGGGGAACGCTATCATTTAACACGCTATGTGTGCAACAGGACACATTTATTGCGGGAGGGGATTTTTATTATTCCCCTATACTGGGAACATATATCGCGAACTCCATCAACGTTACGAGATGGGGGCTTTACGGAGGCTCGTTTCTAGCCGATAGTGCCATCAATACAATGGCTGTATTTGACAATTCTATATTTGCGGGGGGCAAATTTACGATGGGTATAGGGAGGCGCTATAATCCAATTCCCAGTCCTGTACCGTTCAGCCTTACAGCTTCCTCATCTGTATCTTGTAAGAATGGTGCTAACGCAACCGCAGTGGCAGCAGGTAATTTTGGAACACCACCATACACCTATTTATGGTCAACAGGGCAAACGACAAAATCAATAACTAACCTGTTGCCAGGTACATACGTTGTTGTCGGAACTGATGCTAAAGGAGCAAAAGATACTGCAACTGTAAATGTATTTGCTTATTATATCGATACAACTCTTACAAAAGTGCAAAATGTGCTTACTACCTATGAGGCGTTTCCAGCTACTTATCAATGGGTGAACTGCGACAGTGGTTATATGCACGTAAATGGTGCTACGGCTGCGACGTTTGTAGCTAAGAAAGATGGGAATTACGCAGTGATCATAAATAAATTTGGTTGCACAGATACCTCTTTATGCTATAATATTTCAATGAATGGTAATCCTAATGGTGTTGAAATCGCGAACGATCGTGGGAATATAGAGATATTTCCCAATCCGGCTACTGATGTTCTGAATATCCTGCAAAAAGAGCCGGCAAAAGAGATAACATGTAAGGTATATGATATAACCGGTCGCATGCAGCTGCAAAGCGATGTCACCGGGGAACAATCACAGTTGGACATCCGTTCACTATCACCGGGCATGTATATGTTAGTACTTTGCAGCGATAAAGGGCACCTGGAAGCAGTCAGGTTTGTAAAGCAGTTGCCTTAGTTTACCAACAAAATGTTCACGCTTCTTTGCAGGATATTAAAGGCAATTTCGGCCATCAGGTTTTCCTTATCCAGCGTAGGGTTTACTTCCGTTATTTCTACGCAGCATATTTTATGGTTCTGCATAAGAGATGCCATCAGGTCTTCGGCTTCGCGTTCTTTCAGGCCATTACTTACCGGCGTACCCGTACCACGTGATATAGAACTATCCAGGGAGTCCACATCGAATGAAACATAGATATCGTCGCAGGCACTGAGGTGCATGAGTGTTTGGCGCACCACATTTTCCACCCCTTTGCGGCGTACTTCCTGTACGGGTATCACTTTGATATTGTGTTTTTTGATGAGGTACTCTTCCTCTTTTTCAAAATCGCGCAAGGCTATATAAACAATATCTTCCGGGTTTATTTTTGGCTGTATCTTACCTATGCCTTTCAACTTGTTCCATGCTTCTATCGTTTGCGCATCGGGCGAGTGTACCTGGCATTCGGTATTATCATAACCCAATGCAGTTGCCAGGGGCATACCATGCATATTGCCTGAAGGGGTAGTGTATGGTGTATGGATGTCGGCATGGGCATCTACCCATATTACCCCCAGCCTGTTTTTTGGCTTGGCCATTTTTATGCCCGCAATAGTACCACCGGCAGTACTGTGGTCGCCAGCCAGCACCAAAGGGAATAAACCGGATTTGATAGTCTCGCTTACTGATTTGGAAATGCGTTCGTACATGGTATAGATACCTTGTATACGTTTGGCATAGGGAGAAGCAACAGGCTCATATAGAAGCTTGTTTTCGTTCTCAATTTGCTCGGTAGGGAAGTTTACGAACAAGCTGCTCATAAAGTCGAGTGCGGCTATTTTTATAGCATCTATACCCAGGCTGGCCCCGCGGGTACCTGCACCTATTTCAGAGCGTACTTCTATGATCTTTATATTACGCATAGGCTTCAAAGATATTAAAAGCCCCTTGCAAGGCAAAAACAGGCTTAGAATGGATAACCGATACCAAAGTTCAGCTGGAGGTTCTTTTTCTTCCAGTCAGGGCTTTGGATATCAATTTTGTCTATTACCCAGCCGCCGTCAACAGGATAGTCGGGGTTTTTGATAGGGAAAGCCACGTCGAAGCGGAGGAGGATAAACCCGGCAATATCCATGCGTATGCCCACGCCCGGGCTTATGGCCAGGTCTTCTATGATCTTATAAGCCTGCGAGAACTTTTGGGGGAATTCACCATTCGCGTAGCTTGAATCATCCTGCTTGGCCAGCCATATATTACCTGCATCTACAAACAAGGCACCATTCAGTTTTATAGCGCCGGAGAATAGTTTTATGATATCGAAGCGGTATTCTGCATTGGCCTCCAGTTTTATATCGCCGGTACGGTCTATTACACTTTGTGTTTTGGTTGGCGAATAGTAGCTGCCCGGCCCCAGGGAACGCACACGCCAGCCACGTATGCTATAAGCACCGCCAACATAATACTGTTTTATATAGGGTAAGGCACGTGACTGGCCATACGGTATACCTACGCCGCCATAAAAACGCAATGCAATTGTAGAGTGCCTTTGTATAACGAAATGCTGCGCGTCGAAATCGAATTTTACATAGCGGGCAAATTGTGAATTACCCTTATTCAAAAGACTGCTAATGCCAGACATCAACCCTCCCGCCTCTTCCAGTCCTACTTTTATGTACGAATAATCGTCGCCTTTTTTTACTTCTTTGTTTGTAAATGTAAAAGTCACATTCTCGCCTTCTACAAAAGCATCGTTATAACTGTTTTTCAGGTATTCATTATTAGCCAGGCGACTTTTAAATGTGTCGCTTTTATATGGCAGGTTAATTGTGCTGACGAATATGGGAGTTACTTCCCATGATTTGGTTTTTGTTTCGCGCCAGCGATAAGAAAAGCTTGAATTGGTATTAATAAGGGTAAAGTAACTCACACGGTCCAGCAGGTTGGCGCTGAGGCTGATAACCGTACGAGGCAAGTTTGCTGAACTAATACCCTTAATATAAAATGGGATCAGGAACTTAGGGAACGCAAGGCTGGTACTGGCATTCAGACTTTTGGTCAATACCTTAAAATGTTGAAAGAAATTACCCCCCGAGGTGTCGTAATAATAGTCTACCGCACCGGTTATTGAATTGGTAAGCAGGTTGGCGCCCCTGGCAAAATTCCGGTTGCGCATGGTAAGTGTTAAGGCCGTGCCTGCCGCATAGGTACTACCCGTTGTTGCTTCTATGGTTGGTACAAAATCAAATTTCTTGTTCGGGGTCATGAATATATTGGAAGATAACCAACGCCCGCCACGCGACGTGTCTTCCCTGTAGGTAGTACGTACTGATTGAAAAACGCCAAGGTCGCTCAGGTTACTAATGGTCTTGTCATTGTCCGACTGTGAAAAATACCTGTCGGGGCCTATGAAAAGATGGTCAACAACCACTCGTTCATTTATGTAGTGCCTGTGATATTTAAACTGGATATTTTTTACAGTTTTAGAGGTCATCATCGAGTCCCTGAAATCGCGGTTGCTTTCAAAGTCAGGGAACACGCGCACCCTGCTTACTCCATAGCGGTATAATGATTTAGGATCCTCATTATCGTCTATGGTCATTTTGATATCTAGGGTTGGCTTTTTTTGCTGTTTTTGCAGGGCAATAAAATTAATGGCACTCTCGAACGGATTCTCAGCATCACGAAAGAACTGTTTGTTCATAGTATCCAGCTCAAACGTAATATTGTCATTGGAGAAATAGTAATAACCATTATCTCTTACAAGGGTGCTGATGCGGCTTCGCTCATTCTCAAGCAAAGAAAAATTGTATTCCGCACCTTTCTGGAGATTAGTCTCTTTATCAAAGTCGCTTTTTACAATACCTGATATGGAACTATCCGGCATTATCATGTAGACATTGTTGATAAGGTAGTTGAGGCCGGTCTCTATTTTAAAAGTGACATATGCTTTTTTATTTTTAAAAGTGGTAGTGTCAGATATTTTGGCATAAAAATATCCCTGGCTGAAAAGGTAGCTTTTCAGGTTTTGGGCCGATTTTCTTAAAGTAGCACTATCGTAGATAACCGGCCTTTCAACTGTTTTCGATTTAAGCTGGAAATTGGTGGTATCCTGCTGGTATTTCTTATACCTGAAATTGTACAGCAGCAGTTTGAAAGGAATGCCTGCAGTATAGGAGTTTGGCTTTTGCACAATAAGTTTGGCAAGGTTATCTTTCAGTTCCCCCTTCTGTGTAATGACCTTGTCTGATTTCAGGCTAATGCTGTTCGACCGTAGCAGGTAATCGCCATCTTTAATGTATTTGGTAGTATTACAGGCGGTGATTGTCACTGCCAGACACAATATTGCCCCTATCAGCTTAACGGAATTTCCAATTCTTCTATAACGCATGTGCCGGATTAGGACAATTATTTAGCTTTGCTGCTGTATGCTAACAAAGACGCAAAATAAATATATTCGTTCATTAACGCAGCAAAAATACCGCAAAGAACACAATGTATTTATTGCAGAAGGTGATAAAATAGCCCGTGAATGGCTGACCAGCAGTGTAGCCATTCAAATGATAGTCGCTACCGAAGATTGGGTGGATGCGCATGCGCGTCTTATTGGTAAACATCCCGAAGCCAGCTTGCATACAGTAAAAGAACATGATCTGGAACAAGTATCTGCCCTGCAAACTCCTAACAAGGTACTGTTGGTAGTAGAGCGTCCGCCGGTTGAGACTACATTACCGCTTTCGGAATGGTGTATTGCTCTTGATGGTATACAGGATCCTGGTAATATGGGCACTATCATCAGGATAGCCGATTGGTTTGGTATAAACCATATAGTCTGCTCCCCCGATTGTGTAGATGTTTATAGTCCAAAAGTAGTACAGGCCTCCATGGGAGGGCATTTGCGTATAAAGCTATATGAAACGGAGTTAGAACCATTTATAGATAAGGTACGCATACCTGTATTAGCTGCGGTATTGGGCGGCAGCAATGTATATGAGCAAACGCCTTTACCTGCTGCAGTTTTGCTTATAGGTAACGAATCGAAAGGTATAAGGGATGTATTAATACAGAAAGCAAGTAATCGCGTAACGATACCGAAACTTGGTGGTGCAGAGTCACTGAATGCAGGGGTGTCTGCCGGTATATTGTGCGCGCTGTTAAAGCGGAGTTAAGAACAATAATACGGTTAAGCTTTGTGATGTTTGGCATGTCTCTTGAATAAGCTATTATATATTCAAACACACTGTTATGAGAAAGTTTGTTACTCTTTTTGTATTCCTTGTTATATCTGTTGCACAATTGCAGGCACAGCCACGCAGCAAAAGAAGTATTATCCGCATACAGCTGAGCGATAATTCGCCGCTTATGGTTAGTATTGATAACAGGCGGTACGATAAACATGGCAGCTCATTAACGATAGGCGATCTGCCGGCTGGCCGCCATACATTGGAAGTGTACACGTATAATGCTTACCGCGATAAAAATGGCGGATATGCCAAACGCCTGTTTTCCGGTACCATACGTATACAAAAAGGTACAGCTACCTATTATACGGTAGATGCACGTACGGGGGGTATAAGGTTTACTACAGAGACATTGGAAGACAATTATATGGGCCGTGATGACGACCGCTATAACGATAATGACCGGGATAACCGTTATCGCGACCGTGAACGGTATAACGACAGGAATGGTATGATGCTGGGGCAGGGTGATATGAATGACCTGAAGGCACGTGTGGATGACCGTATAACCGACACCGATAAACTAAAGCTGATACAATCTGTAATTGAAACACGCAGCTATAATACGGACCAGGTTAAGGTAATGATGAACTGGCTAAGCTTTGAAAGCAGCAGGCTGGATCTTGCTAAATGGGCCTATAAAGGTGTTTTTGACCGCCAGAACTATTGGAAGCTGGAAAGTGAGTTTACATTTAGCAGCTCTAAAGATGAATTCAGCGATTATATACGTAAGAACAAATAACTATTTGTCCAGGCCATAGATGCGGTTGTAAACATTTCCGGTAATGATGCCGGTGACTGTACCTAACAGTCCGCCAAACAACACGTCGAAAGGGAAGTGCACGCCCACGTATACCTGTGCGTAAGCTACCATGAAAGCCCATGCCAGGGCAACAGGCCATATCCATTTAGCTTTTTTATGCAGGGTTATAGCACTGAAAATGGCGAGACAAAAATGGTTAGCAGCATGAGTAGAAGGAAAGCTGAAACCGCTGCCGCAATCTACTATATTGTGTACTACCTGCGAGAGATAAGGATTGTTGCACGGGCGTATGCGATGAAAATAAGGCTTTACTATAGAGGCACTGATATAGTCGCTGAGCGTGAACGATAACAGGAAGAATACACACCACATCCAGCCTTTTTTCTTGAAATTCATGGGCATGAATATGGCCAGGAAAAGATATAGCGGCGCCCAGGTCCATTGGTTTCGCAAATAGGGTATTATAGCATCCAGCACGCTGTTATGCCATACCGTATTTAAGTAGTACCATGCGGTATAGTCCCAGTAAACGATCAGTTCGCGTAGTTTACCTGCCATATTATTTTTTAAATATCATGATCATCCGTGGTGAATCCAGGGGGTGGTAAGGGTTTAGCTGGTAGTCGCCAAATGTACCTACCAGGGATAGTTTTGCCTGCCTGAACATAGTCACAAAATCAGCCAGGGTAAAGGCGGCAACGCTTTCGCTGTAATGGCGGTGCTTATTGTCGGCATCTGTAAACGAGATGTCTTTAATGATATGGTTCCGTTCGAGCCGCTTTTGAATATCAAAAGCATAACTGCCGCGCTGCACGGTTTCTGCAGGTTTCATGCGCTCCAGTATATATTCCCGGTTCAGATAGTCTATCACCAGCAGTCCGTCTTTTTTTAACGAAGCGGCAAACGATTTGGCAGCCATCAGGTGGTCGCGGTCATGCGCAAAATACCCGAAGCTGGTAAAGAAATTGAAAGCGAAATCGAAATAATTGATGTAGAAAGGGAAACGCATATCATGCACATAAAACTGCAGATGTTCGTTTTCGTATGCTGTAGCCTTTTCTATACTGGGGTGAGATAGGTCTATGCCGGTTACATCATAGCCGTGTTCGGCCAGTTGGACGGCAAAACGCCCTTCGCCGCAGGCAATATCCAGCATACGGCTAAAAGGCAGTGGTTGCAGGTATTGCAGCAGTTTTTCTACAAAAGCCTGGGCTTCCAGTTCATCACGGTTTTGATATAATATTTTATAATAAGGAGAGCCGAACCAGCTTTCAAACCAATCGATATCTTGCATAAAACAGTGCTTGGGGCAAAAATAAGGTGCAAAGGCTAAAGCAGATACTACAATTTCATGTATTATCATAATAGCTTATGAATGCCTTGAAAGCATTGTATATTAAACCTATCTTTGCAGCCCAATTTAAAAAGAAGTATGAAGCATACCTTGCGCCGTTTTATAGTATCCAACCGTTTAGTAATTGCCATTGCTATGATAGCCTTAGGCTTCTGGCTCGGTTTTTCTGTTACCTGGTGGATAGCTTGGATACCTTTCCTGGTAGCTGTAATAATGGTAGCAGCACATTTTCTTATAGGTCCAATGACGCTGATACAGGGCTTTATAGAAAGCGGCGATATGGAAGGTGCTCAGAAATTGCTGGATAAAGTAAAATACCCAAACCTGCTGTATAAGCCAGTTCGTTCTTCTTACTATATGCTACGCGCCAACCTTTCTACTATGAGCGAAGACTTGGATAAGGCGGAAGCTGACCTGAGAAAGGGCCTGGAAGCCGGTATGCCGGAAAAAGAATATGAAGGCACTGCTTACCTGCAATTAGGTTCTATCGCTTACAAAAAAGGTAATACAAAAGAAGCTTACGAGAACCTGCGTAAGGCCATAAAGATTGGCCTGCCGGATAAAGATAATGAAGCGGCAGCCTATTTACAGTTGTCAAGCATTTGCATGCAGCGCCGCGATTTTAAGAATTCTAAGATATACTTCAACAAGGCAAAATCGTGCAAGGCTACTAATCCGCAGATCGTTGAGCAGATAAAAGAAATGAGCAAATACATTGCCCGTATACCGGGTTAATGTTTAAAATAAAAACGTGAAAAGAAAAAGAGCAATGTTTTGACACTGCTTTTTTTCTTTTATTGCTTAACAGGTTTCTTGTACCCTATTTTATGTCCCCATATAGCGAAGAACAGTATATAGATATAGCAAGGTATAAGAATGATATAAGCGGGCTGGTTATGCATGGTATCTACCAGGTGCCCATATGCCAGCGGAAGTATAGCGCCGCCGGCAATACCCATGATGAGCAAAGCAGCACCTGTCTTGGTAAATTTGCCCAGTCCTTTCAAGGACATAGGCCATATGGCAGGCCACATAATAGAATGTGCCAGACCTAAAGCGGCCAGGAAATATACCGAGGTGCGGCCCTCGGTAAGCAATACCCCGGCTGTAAAAGCAAGCCCTAATACTGCACATATTTTTAAAGCCGTTTCCTGCGAAATGACTTTGGGCGTAAGGAATATACCCAGGAAATAGCCTGCCACCATACAGCCCAGTGTGAATGAGGTAAAGAATTTAGCCTCGTCTATAGGTATGCCAAGCGATGTGCCGTAGCTGATAATAGAATCGCCTGCTATTACCTCAACGCCGACATAAACAAATATGGCCAATGCACCCAGGAATAAATACGGATGGTTGAAGATAGAAGTAGACTGGGGTGTATCGATGGTATCCGGGTTTTCTTCTTCATCATTTACCTCCGGCAATGGAGAGATGCGTATCAGCAATGCTAGTATGACGAGCACAACCGTAAGTACTATGTACGGATTGATGATGCGATGCGATATTTCAGTGAGCAGCTGGTCTTTGGCTATACCATCTGTAGTTTTTTCCAGCTGTTCTTTTACCGCATCAATATTCTTTAACAGGATACTCGCCAGGATGATGGGGCTCAATATACCTGCAGCTTTATTGGCCACACCCATTATACTGATGCGTTGTGCAGCACTTTCTTCAGGTCCCAATATGGTAACATACGGGTTGGTAGCTGTTTGCAATATAGATAATCCCAGGCCCTGGGTGAACAAACCCAGCAGGAACAGCTGGAAATTGCGCTGTAATGCTGCCGGGATGAATATTAGTGTGCCCACAGCCATCACCAGCAGGCCCAGGCTCATACCTTTTTTAAAACCTGTTTTTTTAAGAATGGCGGAAGATGGCAATGCCATTACGAAATAGGAAATGAAAAAGGCGAACGTAACAAAGTATGATTGAAAATTGTTGAGCTCGCATGCGGTTTTTAAGAATGGTATCAATGTACCATTCAGCCAGGTAACAAAGCCGAATATAAAAAACAGGCAACCCACCAGTACAAGTGAGGTAGCATATGATTGCTTATTGTTTGATTGCATGACTAAATATACTAAGTAGGTTTACAATATTCAAAGCAATGTGGAAAGATGACAGGGCTTATATTTACAGTATAAAATGAAAGCATGGCACAAACGCTGGCATTAGGTATAGATATAGGTGGTACTAATACTTCATTTGGTATTGTAGACAGGCGGGGACAAATTATTACAAAGGGTAAAATGTCCACCCTTGGTTATCCAACGGTTGCAGAGTATATAGCTGCACTGAAAAAAGAAGTAGATGTATTAATTGAAGCAGTAGGGCGTGAGAATATAGTGGCTGCCGGGGTAGGGGCTCCTAACGGAAATTATTACACCGGGGAGATAGTACATGCCGCCAACCTGGAATGGGAAGGGGTGATACCACTTGCGCGTTTGCTGAAGGAAGCTTTACATTTTGAAGTAACGATTACTAATGATGCTAATGCTGCTGCACTAGGGGAGATGATGTATGGCACTGCCAAGGGGATGAAAGATTTTATTGTGGTGACCCTGGGTACAGGTGTGGGTAGCGGCTTTGTAGCTAACGGGCAATTAATATATGGGCATGATGGCTTTGCAGGAGAATTGGGCCACGTAATTGCGCTGCGCGAAGGGCGGGTGTGCGGTTGCGGCAGGCGCGGGTGTATGGAACGGTATTGCTCAGCGACGGGTGTGGTGATAACAGCAGAGGAGTGGCTGGATGAACGTAATGATCCATCTATACTTCGCCAGCACAAAGGAAAAATAACTGCTAAACTGATACACGAAGCAGCAGAGCAGGGTGATGCACTTGCGTTAGAAATATTTGATTATACAGCTAAGATATTAGGCCAAACACTGGCAGATGCAGTTGCGATAACCTCGCCGCAGGCCATTATATTTTTCGGTGGGCTTGCGCGGGCTGGGAAGTTGTTATTAGGGCCGGTGCAAAAGCATATGGAAGATAACCTGCTTAGGATATACAAAAATAAAATTGCCATACTGCCATCCGACCTGCCGGATGCAGATGCCGCCATATTAGGCGCCAGTGCGCTGGCATGGTAATATAAAAGGCTCATCATTGATGAGCCTTTTATATTTGGTGTTTTATATTTTATGCTAATCAGTTACAACTAATTTCCTGGTATTCTGGTCGCTGCCATTAGTAAGCCGGTAAAAATAGTTGCCTGCGGGCAGGCTGCCACGGTCTACGTTAACCTGGTGTTTCCCTCGGACCATATTTTGATTGAGAATAGTGCGGACTAATCTTCCCTGTGCATCAAAAAGTTGTATAGTAGTCATACCGCCCTGCGATGCAAAACTGATAGTTGTTGTTTTCGAAAACGGGTTAGGATAGTTCTGCTTCAGTGCGTCCTCATCTGCACCTGCAACAGCATTATCATCCACATTTACACTTTGCTTAAACACCGGCGATATAGGGAAACTCTGCAACAACACATTGTTCATGGTTTGCGTAGGTACCTGGAACCAGTCTGCAAGCACCGCTGCGTAAATAGAACGGTAATCGGTTTGTAAAGCAATGTTGTCGGCAACCGTTACGCTGGCTGGTATTACCGGGTTAGTGCCTATTAGTCCGGGGTTTACCGCCTGGCTGAATACCATTACAGGTTCAGCCGTACCATGATCTGTACCACCGCTGGAATTTGATTTTATCCTGCGGCCGAATTCTGAAAAAGTCATCGCCGCCACACGGTCTACTATATCCAGCTTTTTGCAATCGTCAAAGAAGGCAAATATGGCTTCTGATAAATTCTGCATCAGGCTGGCATGTGTACCCTTGGTAGTATCTGAAAGATCTACCTGCAAAGAGTGGGTATCGAAGCCCGACATGCTAACTACATATATCGGTGTCTGCAGCCCTCCAGCCACCAGGCGTGCTACTATTTTCAGCTGGTCCGCCAGGCTATTCTTGGCCGGATAAAGTGTTGATAGATTAGTGGCCTTGGAAGCTGCCGTCTGTATCACGCCATTATATTGCTGTGTTTGCTGTGCTATATACCTGATAAAAGTAAGCTCATGGCCGGCAGGTGTTGCAGGCGCAGGGTCTACTGTGCCGTTAACTATATTATAGAAACTGCTAAGGCTGTTAATGGTCATGCCCATATTGATATTGGTGCCCTGTAATACTGGTGATACACCATAGCCTATTTGTATGGCAAGCGGGTCGGGCATATTGGTATTCGGGTAGCCAGTAGGGAAGTTTGGATATTCTTCGTCCAGGTAGCGCCCCAGCCAGCCGGTATCCAAATACTGTGCAGAATCCGATCCGGTCATCCATATATCGGTTGCGCGAAAGTGCGACATATTCGGGTCTGGGTAGCTTACGCCCTGCACTATACTTACTAGTCCGTCGCTATACATACTTTGTATGCCGGTCATGCTTGGGTGCAGGCCGGTAAGTGTAGTATTGGCAAGGCTCAATACCTTATTCTGCGGGATGAGGATATTGCCACGTGCTGCAGATAGCGGGCTGTACTGGTCTATTGGGATGACCATGTTCAGGCCATCGTTGCCGCCACTTAATTGTATAAGTATCAATACCCGCCCATTGGCCTGGGATTGCTTTGCCAGTAAGTTCAGCAATGGCTGCGCTGCAAAAGTGCTTACCGGTAAGCCATTTATCATAAATGCCAGGCCGGCGGCAGGTGTCATTTTTAAGAAGTCTCTGCGTTTCATACATCCGGTTTTTTAGGTCAGCACAATTGATGTTCTGCCAGGTGAACTAATTCAGTTAATAATCCGGTGATCCTTGTTTTTACAGTGGTGGTATTGGTACTGTTAGGTAAAGATTGGTAATTGATCCACGCAGTTGTCCAATAGGTATCATTGGTTTGTCCTGATAATAGATTGGCAATTTTAAGGCTTGTCTTTTTTGCAGCAGATATATCGAGGCCTAATAAAACATCGGCAAAGAAATCTATAAGCGTATTTGGATTGCTGGGGTCAATACATTGTTTGGCAAATGCCAGTACATCTATTTTTATAGCGGTGCCTGTACCGGCAGAGAAACCGGAAGCCAGCATCATGTCTGAAAACTCCATACGTTTAGGCAGGGTCACGGAATTGATCCATGTTTCATAGTATTGCGGCTCCTGGTGAAATGCCGGCCAGCCTGCCACATTAGGTGGGTCGCCGGGGTCTTGTTCCAGCAATACCAGGTAGTTGCGCAGGTAGTTCCACAGCGCATATTGTTTGTCAATAGAAATACTGGTTGGCACTGTAATGCCCGCAGAGCGGAATGTGCCTGTAATAAAATCAGCAGGAGTGCGAATGTAGCAGCCCTGGCTGTTCATATCATAGAAATGATCGCTCTTCAGCAGTTGAGCTAAAACAGGTTTAATATCAAAGCTGTTGTAGACCAGGGTTTGGGCTAGGGGCGCTATTACATTGATCTCCGTAGCCTGGTCTATCACGTAGTATACAAAGAAGCGATAGAGCCTTCGGCACATATGCAATGCTGTTTCATTTTTGCTGAACAGCATATCTATCAGTTCGTCCGTTTCTCCTGCACCAGCGGCACCTGTTTTTCCGGTGATGGTCATATTGCCATAATAGGCTGAGAAAAATTTATTGCCGGTATCGTGTTTGGTCGAGTCGAAATAGCTGGAAATAGTTGTCGTATTGATGCGCCAGCCGGTTAGTACCCTGGCTGCTGCTTTTACGTCGTCCTCTATATATGCTAATGGGTTTTCTTTACCTATGGTAAACAGCTCCTGCAATTCACGTCCATAATTTTCATCGGGTGCTGTTTTTGTATTCAGGTAGCCATTCAGGTACTTCAGCATGCCCGGGTCTGTGGTTATTTGCCGCGTTAGTGTTTTAAAATTGCCCAGTGCCATTGTGCGCAGCAAGTCGTGGTGTTTATAGATAAGCCGCGCATCTCCAATAGAATTAGTCTCTGTAGCGAAGTAATTATGCCAGAACATCACCATCTTCTCCAGTATGTTCAGGTCCTGGTTTACCATACGGGCTACCCACCACGATTTGAACGAGCGGATGCGATAGCTGTTTACGGTGCTATCACCGTAAGCTGCATTTACCCATGGTTGTCCTAACCCTACGCCTGTCGGGTCGGTGTATGAACTCTCATAGTTGTTTACCGGCGCGGCAACCGGGCCGGCCGGGATATTGTTGATGAGATAGTCAACTGCGTCGGAAACTGTTTTCGATTGCAGGACAGCGATATCTGCTTCCCGCACGCCAAATGTGGTTCGCCGTAAAAGGTGGATGATCTCGTTCCGTCCCCAGGTGCCTGAATAAGGGCTTAATCCCGAAGTAGCCTTCAGACCTGCAGGCAGAGTTTGGTTAGCGTATTTCTCAAAAACTGTGTCGTGTGCAGTTTTTGCAGGTGCGTTTTCCACCTGTGTGGCTATCAGTTCTTCAAAGAACTCACGGCGGTTTTTATTACCCATAACCGGTTGATTTTTAAATAGACCCTAAATATGTGCTTCAGTTTAACGAAAAGTTAAATAAAATATATTGATTTTGTGCTAATAGCTTAATGCTTGTTTTACAACGAGGCGCATATTTTAGCAATTGATTGGTTATATTAGCAGTAAATTTGCATATAATTTATAATTAGTGGAGTCTGTACTTAAGAAAAAGAAACTGGTGAAGTTTGCCCCTAAGGGGAGCGATAGTTTTTATGATGCTATGAAAAAAGCGGTTGATGATTATTTCATCAGCAACAATATTTCGCAGCATGCCAATGGAGCAATGAAGGTAAAGACAGCCACCATGCTGGCCATCTACTTCCTGCCTCTGGTTGCTATTATTACAGGATTGGCTTCTGTAAGTACCGTATTGTTTTACGGGTTATGGTTGCTGATGGGCGTAGGTATAGTGGGTATAGGTACCTGTGTTATGCACGATTCCAACCATGGGGCTTATTCCTCCAATAAAGGTATCAACCTGTTTTTAGGTAATCTTCTTAACCTGATAGGAGGATATTCGCGCAACTGGCGTATACAGCATAATGTATTGCACCATACTTATACCAATGTGGAAGGACTGGATGAAGATATTGACGGCACAATATTGCTGCGCATGTCGCCGAACAGGCCTTTGCTCGGTATTCACAGGTACCAGCATATATACTCATGGTTCCTGTACCTGCTCATGAATCTTTTCTGGGTTACGGTAAAGGATTATACCATGATCGTACGTTACAACAGGGAAGACCTGCTGAAAAAGGAAAAAATAACCATGCGCAAAGCGTTGATAGAAGTAACAGCTATTAAATTGACATACTTCCTCGTTACGTTGGTATTACCATTATTATTCTCGTCAATGCCATGGTATCATGTGCTGGCAGGTTTTGTAATGATGCATATGGTGGCGGGCCTGGCACTGGCTTGTATCTTCCAGCCGGCGCACGTTATGGAAACTTCTTCATTCAGCATGCCTACCGCCGATCTGAAAATGGAAGATAACTGGGCTACACACCAACTGCTGAATACAACCAATTTCGCACCGGGCAGCAAGATCACTTCATGGTTTATGGGTGGCCTCAACTACCAGATAGAACATCACCTGTTCCCACATGTATGCCATATCCACTATCCAAAGATATCAGGCATAGTAAAAGCGGTGGCAGAAAAGTACGGTGTGCCTTATAATGTACAGCCTACCGTAATGCGTGCCTTACTGGAGCACGGACGTATGCTGAAGAACCTTGGCAGGCCGGTTCCCGTTCGCGCATAAACAATTATTTGAGCATTGTTGTTAGTATCTTAGTCTAACAATTTAAAGCTCATGAAAAAGATCCTTACAAATGTATTGCTGCTGGTAGCTGTATTAGTGTCGGCCACAAGTCAGTTATATGCCCAGTCATGCTGCGCCAAGGGCGGCGACTGGCAATTGCTTGCCCTGAACACCGATTTCCGCGAAGCACACCTGGCTCCTTTGCCGCTTGAATATAGCCCGGCCAAAGGTGCAATGATCAATTTCAATACTACAGATGCAGGTAAGGATGGCAGTGCATTTTATGTACCGTCTGACCAACCCACTGATAAAGTGCTGATCATTTTCCACGAATGGTGGGGACTGAATGATTACATTAAGCGCGAAGCCGAAAGATGGCAGGGATTGTTGGGCAATGTAGACATATATGCTGTAGACCTGTACGATGGCCGCGTGGCCAACGATCCTGAAACGGCAGGCAAACTGATGAGCAGCCTTGACCAGAAAAGGGGAGAAACAATAGTAAAGGGCCTGCTAAAAAAAATAGGAAATGATAAACTGGTAGCTACCCTTGGCTGGTGTATGGGCGGTACCTGGTCTTTTACGGGTACATTACTTGCTGGCAATAATGCCGCAGGTTGTGTAGCCTATTATGGTTTCCCTGAAAAGAATGAAAAGAAAATAAAGACACTGCAGGCCGATGTGTTATACATCCGTGCCAGGCAGGATGGTTTTATTACAGCCGCTGATGCTGCTGAATTTATGAAGCAGGTAATAGCTGTGAAGCCTAAAAGTAAAATGCTGGAATATGATGCCGTACATGCCTTTGCCAATCCCAGCAATCCTAAATATGATATGAAATCGGCAAAGCTGGCGGAAGCAGAAGCGGTGAAATTCCTAAAAGAAAGATTGCAACAGGAATAGCAGCATATTTAACGATAGTAAAGCGCGGAACCTCAATCGTTTCGCGCTTTTATTTATTTGGTAAAAGCCGTAAGTTTAGTTTACAATGCTGTGGTATGCCGAGATATTTACCCCTTTTGTTTTTAACTGTTTTATTTCCATCGTTCCTGTTTGCCCAAAGAAGCCAGGTAATAAGGGGTACCATTACCGATAAAGAATCGCATATTGCGTTGATAGGAGTTACGGTTGCTGTTACAGATGTATTGCCGCATATAGCAACCGCTACAGATGAAAATGGCCGGTTTATATTGGCTAATGTGCCGGTAGGGAAACATACCATACAGGTTACCTACCTTGGCTACCAGCCACTCACATTACAGAATATATTAGTCACTTCAGGAAAAGAAGTAATACTCCCGCTTGAAATGGAAACTTCTTCCCGGCAAATGGAAGAAGTGGTAGTGAAGCAGAAGCGGGAACACATCAACGAAATGGCCCTGGTAAGTGCCAAGACATTTGATGTGCAGGAAACAGAACGGTATGCCGGCAGCCGGGCAGACCCGGCGCGTATGGCTTCAAATTTTGCAGGTGTGCAGGGTGCTGATGATTCGCGCAATGATATCATTATACGGGGTAATTCTCCGCAAGGCCTGTTGTGGCGGCTGGAAGATGTAGATATACCCAATCCCAATCACTTTGCCATACCAGGTACAACAGGCGGACCGGTAAGTATGCTGAACAATAAAACCCTTGGCAATAGTGATTTTTTTACCGGGGCTTTTCCTGCGGAGTATGGTAACTCCACAGCAGGCGTTTTCGACCTGAAAATGCGTAATGGAAATAATAGCCGTTACGAGTTTACCGGCCAGCTGGGTTTCCTTGGTACCGAACTTGCAGCAGAAGGTCCTATATCCCGGAAGTCCGGGGCTTCATTCCTGGTCACTTACAGGTATTCTACACTTAAACTGTTTGAAGGGCTGAATATACATATAGGCACCAATTCTGTACCCAATTACCAGGATGCTGCTTTTAAACTCAATTTTCCTTTAAACAAAAAAGCTAACCTGTCCTTCTTTGGTATTGGAGGATTAAGCAAGATAGACCTGGTAGTAAGCAAGTACACCCAGCCGAGCGAGGAGATATATGGGGAATCGGACCGCGACCAATATTTTTATTCTAATACAGGCCTGGCAGGCGCCTCTTTTAGTTACATCATTAATTCGACTACGTATACCAAAATAACGGTAGCACAAACCGCCAACGAAATAGGCGCTCACCATGATAAAGTTTTTCGTGATGCGAATTTCAAAGTAGATTCACTTAAACCTATTCTTGACTATGTATTTGGGACTTATAGCACCGTAGCCCATTGGTATCTCAACAAAAAAATATCGCCGCGGCAAACATTGAAATTAGGATTGGTTAATAACTATTATTACTCGAACCTGGTAGATAGCAGCCGTCAATACCCGCCTACACGTCCTGATTGGCAGCGCCGTCTGGATTATAAAGGCGGCACTGACCTGCTGCAGGCCTATGTGCAGTATAAATATCGCCCAACAGATGCACTTACTATAACGGGTGGCTTACATGCGCAATATCTGACACATAATCAATCTAAATCTATAGAGCCCCGTATAGCCCTGCGCTGGAAGGCCGGGGTGAATGATGCTATTAGTTTTGGTTATGGCTTACACAGCCAGCTACAGCCACTTTACCAATATTATGCGCATTTGCCGCAATATAGCCAGGCAATGATGCATAATTATAATGTCGATTTTACCCGCAGCCATCATGCAGTGGCCGGTTATGAACATGCTTTCAGCAATGTGCTGCGCGTGCGTACAGAAGCTTATTACCAGTACCTGTTTAACGTCCCGGTAGAACTAAAACCCAATTCATCTTATTCAGGTCTTGATCTTGGCTCGTCCTTCGGCAGGTATTTTCCCGATACTTTACAGAATACAGGCACCGGGTATAATTACGGATTAGAACTGACTTTAGAGAAAGTATTCAGTAAAGGGTATTATGTATTATTTACCGGTTCGGTTTTCGATTCGAAAGCGAAGGGCAATGATGGTGTATACCGTAATACGGATTATAACAGCCATTTTGCCGTGAATGCATTGGGTGGGTATGAAAAGAAACTGGGCAAGTACAGCACTTTGTTAACGGGTGCGAAGGTGACCTATGCAGGCGGCAGGTTATATTCGCCGCCGGATGTGGCAGCGTCTAATGCTACTGGAGACCTGGTAATTGTAGAATCGCAGCGGAATACACTAAAATTTCCCGATTATTTCCGTGCCGATCTTAAGCTAGGTGTACGTATTAATGCAAAGAAGTTTACGCATGAGATAGCTATCGACCTTGTGAATATACTGGGCACTAAAAACCTGTTGTCGCTCACCTATAGTCCTGATCTTGCTGCACAGGGAGTATATCCATTCATTAAGGAATATCAATTAGGCTTTTTGCCACTTTTCTATTACCGGGTAGACTTTGGTACTGGAAAGAAGCACTCATAAGCTGTATCTTGCCATCGTATGAACAACCGAATAGACGCACTTACATCTACGCGCGGCTTTGCTGCATTGATGGTAGTGATATTTCATTTCGGTTGCGATGTTTTGCCGTTTAGTTATTGCGACCGCTTTTTCAGCGGCGGTAATTTTGCTGTCAGCTATTTTTTCGTGCTGTCTGGTTTTGTTATGTATCTCACTTACCATGCAAAGCAAGTAGGGTATAAAAGCTTTATGGGTAAACGCATAGCACGTATCGCACCGCTATACTTATTTGCTCTATTACTGGTAGCAGGGCAGGAATTGTATAAGCATTATACAAGCGCTGAGCCGCTTGAGCCACATTTCATAAGAAAGCTCGTATTAAGTGTTACATTCCTGCAGGCATATGTGCCGGGGTATACACTAGGTCTGAATGTGCCGGGCTGGTCACTATCCATAGAAATGTTCTTTTACTTGTTGTTTCCCTTATTGCTTTGGCTACAAAAGAAAAATGAACAACGCTTTGTTTGGCTGACGGTTGTTGTATTCTTTGTTTCACAGTTGGTACACCTGTTGCTTTTACAACATTATGATCCTGCAACGCCGGAACAGCATGATCTTATTTTCTACAATCCTGTATTACATTTGAATGAGTTTATGACCGGTATGTGCGGCGGGTATTTTTATTTCAAAATGAAAGAAGCCGGTCGGAGGTTTTCATCGTTACCATTGCTGGTGCTTATAGTGCTGATGATAACTTTTATACCCCGTGCTATCAGTATACATAATGGTTTGATAGGCCCGTTGTTCTTATTGTTTATACTGGCAGTAGCAATTAATAATCCACGTTTCCTTAACCTGAAGCCCCTGGTATTCCTGGGAGAGATAAGCTACGGGATATACATTCTGCAATTGCCTGTAAATATCCTGGCTACAGGTATCAATGAGCGTTTCCTGCATTTAGCGACTTTGCCTTTTTTCTATTTTTATTTAATACTGTTACTGATCATTTGCAGTATATGTTACTATACTATTGAAATACCTGCAGCAAGATTTATAAATGCCCGTATAAAAAAATACTAAGCATAATTATTTTTTCTGTTTCAGATTTCTTCATAACATTGCATCCTGGTGAACATAATGTATAAACATATAAAGAATTGTATGGCCCCGCTTATAGCGAAGGGAATCGCATTATGTTAGTATATATCGAACAAGAACATATCTAAATAATCAGCCCTTCGGATAAACCGGAGGGCTTTTTTTTATACTTAAAAATGAAACAGATGAAACTGATCAACAAAAAAATATGCATGGGTAAAGACATTGGCATTCATGGTAACATGTTTGGCGGCATTTTGATGGCATGGATAGACGAAGCAGCTGCTGCCTTTGCTACAGAATACTGTTATACGCCCAATATGGTTACCCTGAGGGTAGGGGAATTGTTGTTCAAACGCCCTATAAAGGCGGGTAATCACATACGGCTATATGGTTCTGTTGCTCATTTAGGGAAAACTTCCATTTCGTTGGATATAGAAGTGCGTAAATACAATGTGTATAGTGCAGAGGAGACGGTGGTATGTACTACCAGCATCACTTTTGTAAGGATAGATGATGATGGAAATCCTACCCCCATAGGTGAATCGGTAAGGAAAAAGCATGCGGGCCTGGAAGCCCTGGTTGCGCACGGATAAAAAAGCTACCTGGTACAAAGTGCCAGGTAGCCTTTATATGTATGCTGAAAAGCCGGTTAAGCTATATCAGGATATACATCTATATAAGTAGGTTCATGCCTTAGTTCCTGGTACCAGAACACCGGCAGGGCGAAAGCTCCAAATGTAGACAGGAAGATCATCCAGGCTATTTTCTCGCCGGCTGCCATCTTCTTTATTCTTGCCAGGTGCACCGTAAAGTACAGCAATATTGCTGCATGTATGGTACAGGCGATGGCCAGTGTAATGAAAAGCGAAGTGTAACTTTCAATGGTTGCAGTTACTATCCTTATATGGTCCTCGAGCGAAGTAAATGGTGCCGGGCCATTATTTATGATGAAAAAGTATGCAGTCCAAAGAGAATAGCAGGCCAATGGTGTGAAGCTAAGTAGCTTACCGTATTTTTTGGTTGTGTTTTCCATAACATAAAATTTTAGGGGTTAAGGAATATCTCACAATTATTGCTATAAAATTAGGCCATTAACACAACATGCTATGTTAAGATATGGATGTCAAATAGGTTATCTTATTGATAATTAGCAGGTTATTTCTTCTTGCCCAATTCAATAGATGCGCCGGAACTCTTTATTTTACCGGTTTCATCATATAATATGGTATTAGTGGCTTTTGTATTACCAATATTAAATTCTTGCGATGTGGTGCCATTTACACGTTCTGCCGCATCTTTCCTCATTATCACCGGGCTGGCGGCATTGGGGTCGGTCTTGTATTTTTCGGCCAGGTTTACGGTGTCATAACTGCCCGGCTGCTTGCTTTCTTTTAATAACTGCGCATTACTTTTAGCAGCAGCGGGAGCGGAGGCAGGTGGTTTGCTAAGATCTACCTTGCCCTGCGATTGGGCGAAGGTATAGAAGGAAGTAAGGCAGAGGCAAACTATTAACGGAATCGTTTTCATAAATGTGATTTTACTATCCTAATTTACGAAAAAAAGGCCACTCAAGAGTGGCCTGGTAGTATATGGTTATAAGTACTAAGGGATTATAGCCTTAGTCTATAGAGGCTGGTTATTTAGCGAGGAAATCCTTCACTTTATCTTTGTGCACCATAGCTTCTTTAAAAGTATAGGCACCTGATTTTGGGCTGCGTACAGCTTTGATCACTTTGGTATAGTTTTTTGCTTCTGCTGCCTGCTTAGGATCTTTTTTGATCGCCGTTTTCGCTGCTTTTGCCATGACTCAAATATGTTTAGTATGGTTATTTAATTTCTTTGTGAACAGTCACTTTCTTCATGATAGGGTTGAATTTCTTCAGCTCTATACGCTCAGGAGTGTTCTTTTTATTCTTAGTGGTAATATAACGGCTTGTGCCGGGCATACCGCTGTCTTTATGCTCTGTGCATTCCAATATTACCTGAACGCGGTTTCCTTTTTTAGCCATCGTATAAGGAGTTTACTTTACTTATTAATTTTAATTAGATTTTTTCGCCTTTCGCGCGAAGTTCTTTTACTATTGTCAACAGGCCGTTCTTATTGATAGTACGGATAGCATCTGCTGACAATTTCAATGTTACCCACCTGTCTTCTTCAGCAAGGAAAAAACGTTTTGTCTGCAGGTTAGGCAGAAAACGACGTTTAGCTTTCTTGTTTGAGAAAGATACTTTATGACCAGTTATGGGTTTTTTACCAGTTACCTGACAAACGCGTGCCATCTTTTAATTTTTAGGACTGCAAAGGTCTTAATTTTTTACCGAACAACAAAAATATTTCGGATATTTTTTTCATCAGGCCAGTTCAGGGTACAAAAGCTGGTCGAGACTGGCTATACCCGGCACATTTTCACATATATAACCTTCGCCGTGCGACACACCTATTCTTTTACCTAACAGCCCTGAACGGGATTTGATATTGTCAAGAAATGCATCTGTGGCTATATAAGTAATAGGCTCATTGGAATTCGGGTCGTGAAACTGGCTTTTATAGCATTTTATAGCTTCCATTTTCTGTTCCACGCAATCGCTGATGTCTACAATGATGTTGGGTTCTATAAAGCGGTCCTGTATCATATGAAAAACCCGTTTAGGCCTCCATGCCTCCTGCTGCACACCATCAAGGCTGGTTTCTACTTTCCTCAATCCTGCCAGGAAGCAGGCATCGGCTATCAGCCGGCCTCCGCGTCCATGGTCTGGGTGGCGGTCTGCCAGGGCGTTGGCTATAACGATATCCGGCTGATATTTCCGTATGTATTGAACCAGTTTCAGCTGGTGTTCTTTATCATTTTTAAAGAAACCATCTTCCATGCCGGCATTTTCACGTACCGCTACACCCATTGCTTTAGCTGCGTTTTGGGCTTCTGTAAGTCGCAATTCCGGTGTGCCGCGGGTGCCCAGTTCGCCCTGCGTCAGGTCTACAATGCCAACTGCCTGCCCCATGCGTGCATGTTTTATGAGTGTACCTGCACTGCTTAGTTCAATATCGTCGGGGTGGGCGGCAATGGCCAGAATATGAAGTTTCATTAGAATATTGGTGGATATACAATTATTGTAATAACAAGCGTGCAAAGCTAAGTCAAAACAATTTTACCGCACATTAATTGTGAAACGCTAATGGGATTTATTAGCCGTTTGAAGCAATACCTGTTGTCTCTGGTACCGGTACTGGTAGTAGTAATTGGCTTCCAGCTCAGCTACAATTCCCTCTATTTCCTTGTCCCGGTCATAGGGATCATATTCCCTTTTCAGGTTGTTGCTGAACAGCAGGGCTACAGATTGCCAGATAACGGCAGAAAAACCTCCTTTTAGCTCGCGGATGATACCGTAGCAATTTTTCCCGGTTTGCCGGTTTATCAGTTTTACCAATATCTGACCCTGCGAAATGGTAAGGTTTTCCAATTCACCTTTAAAGCGTTTATTCAGTTCTTTTTCTATTTTTTTCAGGTATTCTTTACGGGCAGATTTATCGTCGCCCAGCTTTGCGAGGTTGCCGTCTACATCCTTTAACACATCGGCTGCTATTACTGCATAGGGGTAGGTGCGTATCACATTGTATCTCAGCCTGTCATATACTGCTCTTTTCCTGGCCAGGTGGCGCGGTAGCCTGTCTTTCACTTCCACATCGGGCAGGTACACCATGGCAAATGTATCGGGGCCTACCACCACACCTGCCAATAGTATAGTATCATTTGGCCCGGCCTGTGCCAATGCACATTTTGACGCCAACATACCCAGCACTCCGCAGCATAGCCATATAAGCAAAGACTTTCGAAACATATACCATTGTAAATTTCCTGTTTTTTACCTGTATTCGGAACAAATAATTACTTAAATATTTGACAAATAGCACCCTATGGCATAGCAATTGATACGGGTATGCGATAGATTAATAGCTTTGTAGACCAAACACAACCTGATGAAGAAAATAATTATGCCTTTGCTCCTTGCCGTAGCCGCATTTAGCTCATGTAAAGAACATGAAACAGCTATCAGTCAAAGCCAGATCAATGCAAAAGTAGACTCTCTGATAGGTATTAAAATTGAAGAGCTGAACCGCCAGGCTATGGAAGATCTGGATCGTCGTAAGTCGATAGAAGTAAAGGCTAAAGCCGATTCCATTGTACAAGCGTATGTGCAGTCACAGGCAGCGCCTGCTGCAACACCGCAGCAATAACTGGTTTATGACACAACTGCCTGCAGAACGGCCAGTATTATTCTTTGATGGCTGGTGCAATTTGTGCAGCGGTGCTGTTCAGTTTATTCTCCGGCACGATAAAAAAGGCATTTTCTTGTTTGCTTCGTTACAATCTGCTGCGGGCGAGGCGGCGCTGGAGAAATTACAGGCACGGCAAACCAGTGTTCCTGATAGTCTGGTGTTGTATTACAAAGGAAAATATTACCTGCAGTCGGGGGCCGTTCTACGCACTGCTTTACTGTTGGGTGGTATATGGAAACTGGCTATTGCCGCCAATATAATACCGAGATTTATGAGAGATATTGTATATGGATGGGTGGCGCGCCACAGGTACCAATGGTTTGGCAAAAGAAACACCTGCCTGGTGCCCGATGAAAGTCTTAAGCATAGGTTCCTGGAGGAATAATTTATCAAAATATTAGGCTGCCATCCGCTAAATTTGAGCCATGAGAAAATTATGTGCGGTAGCCTTTTTCCTGGCCGTAGCTTTTTTTTATAACACCTCCATTGCACAGGAAGTAGTTTATTCACCTTATGAAAAATTTGATTTCCGTGGCGGTGGATTTGCGGTAGTGGGTAAGGTTGGCGATCGTATCTATACATACAGGGGCTCTACAGAAGGTTTTTTTCTCGATGCCTTTAATGATAATATGGAATTGCAGGCTACCGTTATCCTTGACTTCTTTCCTAAAAAAGTGTTTGGAGTAAAGTTTGTTGTTTATGGCGATAAAATGATAGCTTTTTATCAGAGTATGGATGGCAACAAGGTGGTACAACAGGCGGCCCTGCTGGATGATAAAGGCAGGTTGAAAAAGGCACCCATCACTATCGACTCAGAGAAGGGTAGCTTCTTTAGTTCAAGTAGAGATTATTTTACTGCGGCTGTATCTGAAAGTAAGGAATATATAGTGGTGTATGCTACAGATGAACACCGACAGGAAGTGGATCTGAGAGCTACATGGCTGGACGATGAACTGAATATATTACATCATAGTATAGCTGTTTTCAAAACAGAGAACGATATGGCTACGGGTGAAGGTATGGTAAGTAATAATGGAGCCTTCTATATCTCGGCATACACTCCTTTAGGCAATAAAGGCTTTGCAGACCAGGTGTGGATGCTGTCGCTGGCAAAGGGTTCCAACAAATTTGGAATTAAAGAACTGCCGCTGAACAATATGTATGCTACCGGTACCTATATGAAGCTCGACAACACCCAGAATAAGATATATGCAGGTGGTTTTTATTCGGATAAAAAAAATGGTAATTATGAAGGCGTATTATACGCTACTTATGATATAGCAAATGCAGATTTTAGTACGCATAAACTCATTGCTTTTGATGAACGGATGCGCAGCGCTACAGGCGAACGTAGCCCAAAAAAAGCATTCAATGATTACCAGGTCAGGCAACTTATTGTAAAGAACGACGGTGGTTTTGTACTGGTAGCTGAAGAATATTATGTTACTACCCGCAACAGTTACGCGCCCGGTTTAGGTTATTATTCCTGGTATTATCCTACCATGTCTACCTCGGTGAGGGAATATCATTATAATGATATAATGGTGATCTCGTATGCAGCAGATGGTGCCCGCGACTGGACAAGTTTTATTCGTAAAGACCAATACTCGCAGGAGGATGGGGGCTTATTCTCATCTTATACACTTGTAAACACAGGTGGCGCTTTAGGTTTCCTGTATAACGACTATAATTCATCACGTTCACGTATGCAACTAGCCAGTGTAGATGGTGATGGAAAAATAAATACCAGGTCCATTGCAGGTGGGGGAGCTGAAGACCCGGACTGGCTGCCACGTTCCGGGAAACAGGTAAGTGCCCGGGAAATGGTGATACCTTGTTTACGTAAAAGGCAAATCTGCTTTGCCAAAGTTGTATTTTAGCCCAAAATAAGATCAGTGCTGCATCTCGTCAGGAACAATAGTCCTTACACCGTTATTATATTATTCATCTTTGCGCTGGTGGTAAAGCTGCAGGCATTGGTGCACCCGGTTGCGCCTGTGGTGCTCCCGGACCATTTTGTATTTGCGTTTGTGGTACGCACGCTCAATTATGTTTTGGGAGGCAGCGCATTTGCTTATACTATGCTATCTGTTATCCTGCTGTTTGCACAGGGCATATACCTGAATGCAGTAGTGATAAAACATAAATTGCTGAATAAGCCTACTTATGTAGTTGCTTTTCTCTATATCCTGTTTACCTCTCTTAGCCCTGTTTTTAATTACTTCAGCGAGCCTTTAATTTTGTGCTGATAGCAGGTATAGACCTTTTATTAGGCTTGCACCAGGCCGGTCATCCGCGTAAACAGACTTTTAATACAGGCTTTGTGCTGAGTATAGCCGCTCTTTTATACTTCCAGTGTATAGGCTATGTTTTGCTCATGTTTGTGGCCCTGTTGCTGCTGCGCAGTTTTAATCTTGGTGAATGGGTAGTAGCTATCATAGGATACCTGACGCCTTTATACTTTCTTGCAGGTATCCTTTTTCTTACAGATAGTATACAATTATTGAGAATATGGCCGGAGATTGGCATATCTCTTCCAAAACAACTGAGTGCTCCCGCATATACTATTGGTACCATTACCGGGCTGATAACGCTTTTGATATGTGGAATTTTTGTATTGCATCCGCAACTGATAAAGACCAGCGTGTTTATGCGGCACAACTGGACTATTATAGGTTTTTACCTGTTTGCAGCTATTGTAGTGGCCGTGGGTACCGATTTTGCTGTAAAAAATGCCTGGCTGGCAGTTATGCCCCCATTGAGTATTATTATTGCCAATGCCTTTTATCTTGAAAAGAATAAAGGGTTTAGTAATTTCGCATTTTATTTTTCGCTGCTGTTGGTGGTTTTTTGCCAATGGACTTATAAGTAACTGATTCTAATACATACTAAATGAAATTCGGAGTTATTGTTTTCCCAGGTTCCAATTGCGACAGGGATATGATGCATGCTTTACAGGATGACCTGCAACAGGAAGTAGTAATGCTTTGGCATAAAGACCGCGACCTGGGCATGTTTACTAAAGATGACTGCATTGTATTGCCGGGTGGTTTTTCTTATGGTGACTACCTGCGTTGCGGCGCTTTGGCACGTTTCAGTCCTATGATGGAACAGGTAATAAACTTTGCCAATAACGGTGGTAAAGTACTGGGCGTATGCAATGGCTTCCAGATATTATGCGAATCGGGATTGCTGCCGGGTGTATTGTTGCTGAACGACCACCAGAAGTTTGTATGTAAAAATGTGTACATAAAAGCAGAGAATGACAGCACTTTTGTAGGCAAAAATGTAGGCAACAAAGTATTACAGATACCTGTAGCACATGGTGAAGGCCGTTATCATGCCGACGCTGCTACTATTGAGCAGCTTCATAAATATAACCAGATCGTTTTCCGCTATTGCGATGAAAAAGGAGATGTGCATATTAATGCTAACCCCAATGGTGCTACCAGCAATATAGCAGGCATATGCAATGCGGGCCGCAATGTGTTTGGTATGATGCCGCACCCTGAACGTGCATGCAGCGATGCACTGCATAATATAGATGGACGCAGTATACTGGAAGCGTTCACACAAATGAACTAAATAGCTTGTACACCGCAGGTTGGCTTGCGTGATTATGGTAAAGTTTTCTTAAAACAACCCCTGTTACCCAACCGGAATTTCTAAACTAACGTATCTATTACAAAGGAAAAGCCTGAAATAATGATAAAAGCATTCAGACACACACTATTGCTTGTTCTCAGTTTTGTAATGGCACTGGCTGTGCAAGGCCAGATAACTGCCGATCCTACCAACTGGACTACTGAACTGAAGAAGACCGGCAATAATGAATACGAGGTAAGGGTACATTTGAAATTAGACGAAGGCTGGCATATCTGGTCTATGAATCCTGGTGGCGATGGCTTGCAGATACCACCGGCAGTAGTGTTGGATAAAAATCCAAAGATAACACTGGTAGGTAAGGCAACCGAGAAGGGTAGTAAAGTATCTGAAACTATGGACGGCATAGATGGCATTGTGCATTATTACAAGCATAATGTAGACTATGTGCAGAAAATAAAAGTAACAGGCAATACAAATATAGAAGGCAAGTATAAATACCAGGTATGTAACGACAATATGTGCCTGCCGCCCAAGTCGAAGAAATTCAGCCTGCAAATAACAGACGCCACAGAAACCGCAGGTGCCGATACCGGCGCTCAAAAAAAAAATGATACCGTAGCAACCACGGTTGATACAGCAAAGGCGGCTGCTATTGTAGCTGCAACGAGTACTACCGATAGCAGCGCAAAAACTGCAACTACAAAAGGCGAACCAAAACAGCAAGGTGAAGGCAATAAATCGTTGCTTTGGTTATTCCTGGCTGCATTAGGCGGCGGTATAGCGGCAGTACTTACGCCTTGTGTATATTCTATGATACCTATTACGGTAAGTTTCTTCACCAAGCGCAGTAAAACACGCGCTGAGGGTATCCGCAATGCTATCTACTATTCGCTTTCTATCATTCTCATATTTACCATACTGGGTGTACTCATATCCGTACTCTTCGGTGCCAATGCTTTGAATAATTTATCTACGAACTGGATAGCTAACCTATTCTTCTTCGTGATATTTGTCATATTCGGTATCTCATTCCTCGGCGCATTCGAAATAACGCTACCATCATCGTGGACCAGCAAGACGGATGCGAAGGCAGGGCTAAGCAGTTTTGGTGGCATCTTCTTCATGGCGCTGACACTGGTTATCGTTTCATTCTCATGTACAGGACCTATCGTCGGCCCGTTGCTGGTATTGGCAGGTAAGGGTGGTATAGCAGGCCCGGCCATTGGTATGTTTGGCTTCTCTGTAGGCCTGGCATTGCCGTTTGCCTTGTTCGCTGTATTTCCGGGCATGCTCAACAAACTGGCTTCTTCCGGTGGATGGCTCAACCAGGTAAAAGTTGTTTTGGGTTTCCTGGAACTGATGCTGGCATTAAAATTCTTGTCGAATGCCGACCTGGCGCAAGGCTGGCGCTTGCTGGACAGGGAAATATTCATAGCACTATGGGTGGTTTTATCTGTATTGCTGGGCTTCTATTTGCTGGGCAAGCTCAAGCTGTCGCATGACGATGCGTCACCTAAAAATATTTACGGGCAGGATTATATTTCTATTTTCCGTTTGTTCCTGGCCATTGCTTCTTTCTCTTTTGCTGTGTACCTACTGCCCGGCATGTGGGGGGCTCCTTTGAATGGTATGAGCCAGTTTGTACCGCCATTGGGCACACAGGATTTTGTAATAGGCAGCGGCACAGGTAACAATACCGGAGCAGGTGAGCATAGCACTGCTAACAGCGATATAGCTCCTGTAAAATACGTGGAAGAAATGCGTATTTATGAACCGCCCGTGGTAAAGAACCTGGGACTGGTAACCTATTTTGAATACGAAGAAGCCCTGGCAGCAGCAAAAAAATTGCATAAGCCTATCATGCTCGATTTTACCGGCATCAACTGTGTGAACTGCCGTAAGATGGAATCGCAGGTATGGTCTAAACCGGAAGTGGCCGACAGGCTGAAGAATGATTTTATCGTTGCATCATTGTATTGCGATTATGATAAAAAAGACCTACCCAAAGAACAGCAGTATTATTCAAAAGCATTGCAGGCAGATGTTGTAACGGTTGGAGACCGGAATGAAGACTTGCAGGCTGATAAATTTGGTGCTAATTCCCAGCCATTCTACTTCTTTGTAGATGCCGATGGGCATAAGCTGGCAGAAGGGGGCTACGGCTACAACCCTGATGTGCAAAGATTTGTAGACCACCTGGAGAAGGTGAAAGCAAAATATAAAGAACTCAATCCTTAACCATTACCAGGTTTGGGATCTTCGCTTTTAGGATAAATACCTAACGCAGTATGATCAAAACACTTTCCATCGTCTTATTGCCTTCAGAGGCAGCCAATGATGCTATTATTCGCCGCAATATTGCCGGTGAACTGGATATCCGTGCCAGGCGTATCACGGGTTACCATATCCAGAAACAATCTATAGATGCCAGGGGCAGGCAGCCTAAAATAATCCTCCAGTTAGAGGTATTTATAGACCAGCCGTTGAAGCCGCTCCCTGTCTTCGACCCGGAGCTTCAAAATGTAGCCAATGCGCAACCTGTCGTGATAGTTGGAGCAGGCCCTGCCGGTTTGTTTGCTGCATTGCGTCTCATTACACTGGGTTACAAACCGGTTATTTTAGAGCGGGGTAAAGATGTACGCAGCCGCAGGCGCGATCTTGCTGCTATGAATAAAGAAGGTATCGTAAACCCCGAATCAAATTATTGTTTTGGAGAGGGTGGTGCAGGGACCTATAGCGATGGGAAACTGTATACCCGTTCTACCAAGCGTGGAAATGTTCAGCGTATCCTTCAGCTGTTTGTGCATTTCGGTGCAGCCGAAAATATCCTCTACGAAGCGCATCCGCATATAGGAACTAATAAATTACCGCATATCATTACTGCTATGCGTGAGCAGATAATAGCATGTGGTGGTGAAGTGTTGTTCGATACAAAACTTACCGATATAGTATTGAATGGCGACCAAATAAAAGGTGTAAAAACAGCGAATGGCATATCTATTGATTGCAAAGCTTTGATACTGGCCACAGGCCATTCGGCACGCGATATTTTTACACTGTTACATCACAAAGACATAGAAATAGAATGTAAACCATTTGCGCTGGGGGTGCGTATAGAACATCCGCAAATATTGATAGACCAGGCGCAATATCATTGTACGGTAAGAGATGCATACCTGCCGCCTGCAAGCTATTCATTAGTGGCCCAGGAATATGGAAGAGGGGTCTTTTCTTTCTGCATGTGTCCCGGCGGCATTATTGCTCCCGCCGCTACAAATCCCGGTGAGGTAGTGGTAAACGGATGGTCACCTTCCAAACGGAATAATCCTTACGCCAATTCGGGAACAGTAGTCTCGGTTGATGAAAAAGATTTTGCCGCTTATGGATTTACAGGCCCATTGGCAGGTATGCAATACCAGCAGATGGTAGAGCAAAATGCCTATAAGATAGGGGGAGGTAAACTGGTAGCACCTGCACAGCGCATGGTCGATTTTACTGAAGGAAAAGTTTCATCAACCCTGCCTGACTGTTCGTATTTGCCAGGTATACACAGCGCTGCTATAAAAGATGTATTGCCGGAAGCTGTTTCACAGGCGCTGAAACTGGCTGTAGCAGATTTTGGCAAAAAAATGAAAGGCTATTTTACCAATGAGGCAGTATTAGTGGCTACAGAATCGCGCACCAGCTCACCGGTTCGCATACCACGCGATAAAGAAACATTGCAGCACACACAGATAAAGGGCTTATATCCTTGTGCAGAAGGTGCCGGTTATGCAGGAGGTATTGTTAGTGCAGCCATAGATGGAGAGCGTTGTGCTGAAATGGCTGTTCAGTTCATTAAGATTTAGCTTTTAAGACAAAGCCCCGAATGACTCCGGGGCTTTTATTTTTTAGGCTTCTGGTACTAATTGTATGGTCATTCCAGGCGTTAACCCTATACACACATCTATATTGCTGAATTTGAATGATCCCAGTTTAAGTTTATTGCGGTACTCATCTGTGGTCACCAGCATCTTTACCATGGTACCCAGCATAGCTTTGTCTTTATGCTGTTCCATTATTTCCTGGCGGCGCTCTGCAGATACTTCAGCGGTCTTTTCGAAATGGAAAGTTATATCCGGAGGCAGACCCACGGTTACAGATATGCTGGTCGTTTTATAACCCATCTCTTCAAGGATGGGGGAGAGTGATATTAGCTCGTTGGTAGTATTGGTTATTTTCTCCTTCGCAGCATCACCCACGCTGCTGATCTTTTCAGTCAGTTTTTCAATGCTGATGCTGTCCATAGCTGCATCCTTCATTTCAGATGCCTTTTCGGTCACTTTATTCAGGAAATCTTTCATAACGTGTGTTTGTGTTGAGTATAGTAAAGTTACTTAAAACAAAGAGAGCTATCATCACGATAGCTCTCTAAATTATTGGTATAAAGTATATTATTAATTAGCGCTTACTGCTTTCTGTACCAGTTCGGCAGCTTCGCTCAGCAGGATAGCCGATTGTACTTTCAGGCCGCTGTTTTCTATCAGTTCTTTCGCTACTTCGGCATTGGTACCTTGCAGGCGTACAATGATAGGTATGTTGATGTTGCCCATATTTTTATAAGCTTCAATAACACCTGCAGCAACCCTGTCGCAACGTACGATACCACCAAAGATATTGATAAGGATAGCTTTTACGTTAGGGTCTTTCATAATAATGCGGAAACCGGCTTCTACGGTTTGTGCATTTGCAGTACCACCTACGTCCAGGAAGTTGGCCGGTTCACCACCCGCCAGTTTGATCATATCCATGGTAGCCATTGCAAGACCGGCACCGTTTACCATGCAGCCTACGTTACCGTCCAGTTTTACATAGTTCAGGTTGTGCTCGCCTGCTTCTACTTCAGTAGGATCTTCTTCGTTCTTATCACGCATATCTGCTATATCCGCATGGCGCATCAGGGCGTTATCATCCAGGCTCATTTTGCAGTCAACAGCAAATATTTTGTCGTCTGCACTTTTGAACAATGGGTTGATCTCCAGCATAGCGCAATCCAGGCCCACATAAGCATTATACAGGTTGGTAACGAATTTCACCATGTTTTTGAATGCATCACCGCTCAGCCCCAGGTTGAAAGCAATTTTACGTGCCTGGAAGGCCTGTAAAGCCATATTAGGAGCCACCCATTCTTTGTATATTTTTTCTGGAGTATGGTGTGCTACTTCTTCAATGTCCATGCCGCCTTCGGTACTGTACATGATAACGTTCTGCTTTTTAGCACGGTCCAGCAGTATAGAGATATAAAACTCTTTACGTTCGCTGGGGCCATCATAATACATGTCTTGTGCAACCAGTATTTTATTTACACGTTTACCAGCAGCACCTGTTTGTATAGTTACCAGTGTATTGCCCAGTATGTTTTTAGCAACTGTTTCTACATCTTCAGCACTCTTTACCACTTTCACACCATTTTGTTCCGGTACTTCTTTCATAGTACCCTTACCACGGCCACCTGCGTGTATTTGTGCTTTTACTACAGCAAACTTAGTTCCTGTTTCAGAAGCAATTTGTTTGTATGCATTCACTGCGTCGTTTACATTCTCAACAGCCATACCGCTTTGAGTAGGTACATTATAACGCTTTAAAAGTTCTTTGGCTTGATACTCGTGCAAATTCATAATTGCAATAATTTTTTGAAAATACGGGGCGAAGATAATGTTTAATTAGGCAATAACTTAATGATAAGTCCCACCTGACAGGATAATTTAATATATAATTTTTGCTAAAATAAAGTAGCGCCCTGGTCAAGCATTTCAGGGGCATCCAGCTTTGTGCCGCAGTGTTTATTAAGCTGTTCTATTAAGTATTTTATTAATTCGGGAGAATGCAGCTCTTCATGTTGGTGCATGAAGAAATAACAGGTCTCCAGTCCCGCATTCATCCATTTTTTTATACGCTTCACCCAGTCGTCAATGCGGGTATAGTCTGTAGGGTGTAGTGAGTTGCCTACGAAGCGTATAAAACATTCGGGGGTAGACAGGTGCATGTGTACACAATCCCTGCGCCCGGCGGCATCTGTAATGATCGTTCCGCGTTTTTTCTTTCGCAGGAAATCAAATAATTCCATATTATATCCCTCTGGTTGATTGTACCATTCGGGGTGCCGCAGTTCAAGGAACATAGGCACATCTTTTGGAAAATGCTCTATAAAATGCTCGATACTATCTAATTGTTTAGGCGACACCTGCGGGTTAGGCATCAGGAATATAGGGCCAAGGTTCTTTTTAAATTCATGTATAGCTTCAAGAAATGCACCTACTTCTACATCCGTATTCTTCAGCCGCTTCAGGTGAGTAACTGTTTGGGGAAACTTTGGACAAAACAGGAAATCTTTCGGCACTTTGGCTTTCCACTTCAATACCTGGTCGGGGCTCGGCGATTTATAAAACGTAGCATTGAATTCTATGCAATTGAACAGTTTGGCATAGTATTCCAGGAAATCTTTTTCTTTTGTGCCCTTAGGGTATAGCTTCCCTACCCAGTCTTTTCTTCCCCATTTGGCGCAGCCTATATAAAACCGGGTATTGCCTTTGCCCTTTGCCAATACTTCTTTTGTGGCAGGAGGGTCGGGAGGCAGTTTAAAGTCTATATGCTTCAGTTCGTCATCAGTTACCTTTCCAAATTCCATGATATCACTTTTTCTTTTTGCTGGCTTTTGCTTTAGGGTTATAATCCAGGCACAGGTTTATCCAATAATCCAGTTCTGATTTTTTCTTCAATACATCTTCATGTACAAAAACGTAACCTTTCATTGGTCTGCCGGTAAAATCCATAGGGCGGGCACCGTGGCGCTTCATGGCATCGTCTTCCGCTTCAGGGTCTATACGGCACATGATCTCGTCCGCGTTAACACCCATGCACATTTTGCCATCAACCATAAAGCACAGGCCGCCGAACATACGTTTTTCTTCAACGTCGTAGCTTACCAATGCCTCACGTATGCGGTCGGCTATTTTTTCATTATAAGCCATACGTGAATGTAAGAAATGTTTGATTTTTAAACGCTGACGGAAGCAACAATATTGAAATTATATTGGCTTCATTACCCTCAGCAAGATATCTTTTACATCATCATGCCCAATGCCTGAAATAGTTACAGGTTCCTTGTCTTCAGACATGTCTACAATAATAAAACCATTGGATGCCAGCAACAGCGCAGCATCATCCATTGCATAGGTTTTCAGGCCATAGGTTTCGTAGGGGTATTTTCGCATAGTCTCCTGCGAGCAGAAGCTCATGACCATTTTACCTCCTGGTGTCAAAACTCTGTATAGTTCAGCCAGTTCATCTGCAGGTGTATCCCAGAAGTAAATGGCATTGACACAAAGTATCTTATCAAAACTATTGTCGTTGAAGGGCAAATGTTTTGCAGCCGCCAGCACCAGTTTCACTTTTTTATCTTCAATGCTATCCGCATTCAGTTCTGAAGCTTTTTGTAGCATCAGCGGAGAGTGATCTATGCCGGTGTAGTGTAAGCCATCAGCCATTTCCATCAGTTCCCTGATAAAAAAACCATTGGCCATTCCTATTTCAAGGAGCTTGTCGTTAGGTTCGGGAGCTAATAATTTGAAAGACCATCGGTTAAGAATGGCGTTGTGCAGGTTCATTTGGGCACTGATCTGTAAACCAAATTCACCTTCGGGTTTCCGAAGTTGTTCTGAAAGGATTTTATAGTCCATAAGTGGTGGTTATAGTGTAATGGTGTTCTCTGGTATCCTATAATGTGCTAATATACAACCCTTTGCGTTCAAACCGCTTTTGTAAACGGCTTTTTGTTAAGTTTTGTTGTGTATTGAGTGTTTTTTTGCATGTATCGAAGGTTTTTTAATTGAAAATTGCAGTATTTACGGGCATTTCAGGCTAGGTATTAAACCAAATATTATGCCGTTTTTCCAATGTTAAATTTTAAAGAATCATTTTTATATAGCTATTTTACGTTTAATAGATGTTTAGTAAAATAAAAAAATCCGGTCACGATTTTATGACCGGATCATTACTTTACATTAGGTAATGTTTAATTTTTTATTGCGGCTATGCCCGGCAGTTGTTTACCTTCAAATAATTCAAGTAATGCACCACCACCGGTAGATACATAACTTACTTTTTCTGTATAGCCGAATTTATTTACTGCAGCAACACTATCACCACCACCTACTAAGGAATAAGCGCCGTTCTGCGTAGCTTCTGCTACTGCATCTGCTATGGTTTTGGTGCCATGCTGGAATTTTTCCATTTCAAATACACCCATCGGTCCGTTCCAAAGAATGGTCTTAGATGCTTTGATAACTTTTGCGAAAGTTTCGCAAGCCATTTGGCCTATATCCAGGCCCATCCATCCATTCGGTATTTCAGTATTTACGGCAGATGAGGTATTTGCATCCGCAGCAAATTTATCTGCAATAATGCTGTCTGCCGGCAGGTGTATACATACGCCTTTTTCATCTGCTTTTTTCAGCAGCTCTTTAGCCGTTTCCAGCCGGTCATCTTCACAGAGCGAATTACCTATTTCACCACCTTGGGCTTTGTAAAAAGTATAGGCCATACCCCCACCAATAATAATATCTGTAGCAGTGTTCAGCAGGTTCTCGATAATGAGTATTTTATCAGAAACCTTGGCACCGCCAATAATTGCAGTAAATGGTTTCTTCGTGTTGTTCAATACTTCTTCTGCGGCGGCTACTTCACCTTCCATCAGCAGGCCGAACATTTTTTTATCGGCAGGGAAGAACTCAGCAATAACAGCGGTAGAAGCGTGTGCACGGTGAGCTGTGCCAAATGCATCGTTTACATACACATCGCCCAGTTTAGACAGTTTTTCAGCAAATTCCTTATCGCCTTTTTCTTCCTGCTTGTAGTAGCGCAGGTTTTCCAGCAGCAGTACTTCGCCTGCTTTCAGTGCTGCTGCTTTTTGTCCGGCATCATCACTTATACAGTCGTCTGCAAATTGCACTTCTTTACCCAGCAGTGAAGAAAGGTGGGCCGCTACCGGCTTCAGCGAAAAATCAGCCATGGTAAGATGCGGCTTCTTTTCAATGTCTTTGTGCGGACGGCCGAAATGGCTCATCAGTATCACACTACCGCCATCTGCCAGTACTTTTTTAATAGTAGGCAATGCTGCTTTTATGCGGGTATCGTCGGTTATCTTGCCTTCTTTTATGGGCACGTTAAAATCTACACGTATCAGTGCTTTCTGCCCGCTGAAATTATGTTCTGTGAATTTGCTCATAGTAGGAGTGGTTTAAAATAAAAAGAAACGCCACCCGAAGGTAGCGTTTCATACGTTTATATAAGATTACTTGCTGATTAAACCTGCAAAGTATTTTACAGTACGAACCAGTTGAGATACATAGCTCATTTCGTTATCGTACCAGCTAACGGTTTTAACCATTTGCGCATCGCCTACAGTCATAACTTTAGTTTGGGTTGCGTCGAACAGGGAACCGAAAGAAGTACCGATGATATCGCTTGATACGATCTCGTCTTCGTTATAACCAAAGCTTTCGTTTGCGGCAGCTTTCATTGCAGCGTTAATTTCTTCTGCAGTGGTCTTTTTGCCCAGTATGGTAACCAGTTCAGTAAGAGAGCCGGTGATAGTTGGTACGCGTTGAGCACCACCGTCCAGTTTACCTTTCAGCTCAGGTAGTACCAGGCCTATAGCCTTGGCAGCACCTGTAGAGTTAGGAACGATGTTGGCAGCAGCAGCACGTGCACGGCGCAGGTCGCCTTTCGGATGCGGGGCATCCAGCGTGTTCTGGTCGTTGGTATAAGCGTGTATAGTGCTCATCAACCCGGTAACGATACCGAATTTATCATTCAGTACTTTAGCCATAGGGGCCAGGCAGTTGGTTGTGCATGATGCACAGCTGATAACTGTTTCGCTGCCATCCAGTATATCATGGTTCACGTTGAAAACAACCGTTTTCAGATCGCCGGTAGCAGGAGCAGATATTACCACGCGTTTAGCGCCTGCAGTAATGTGTGCTTTTGCTTTTTCAGCATCGGTGAAGAAACCTGTACATTCCAGCACAACGTCTACACCGTGCTGTCCCCATGGAATTTGTGCAGGGTCTTTCTGTGCATATATTTTTATCGTGTTGCCATTTACAACAATTGAATCTTCCGTATGAGTTACTTCAACATTAAAACGTCCTTGTGCAGTATCATACTTCAGCAGGTGGGCCAATACTTCCGGTTTAGTCAGGTCGTTGATAGCAACAACATCAATACCGTCCATGTTGTAGATCTGGCGGAAAGCCAGGCGGCCGATACGGCCGAAACCATTAATGGCAACTTTTACTTTACTCATTTTTTATGGAGTTATTTTAAATATAAGATCTGGAAATTTTCAATTTCGCGGCAAAGGTACAGGGTATAGCGGAGAATATAAAATGTAAAATGCAAAATTGATAATATGAAGCAGGTTGTAGGGTTACCATCATTCAGATTTTTAAAACATATTTGCGGTATGAAAAACCAGCCGCAAAGGAAATATATTGAAGTATCACCTGCATACCGGTGGATAGAGAACGGGCATATATTCCTTTGGCTGATAAAAGATACCTGCTGGGCTATGGAATGGCGCCCGGGTGGTATGTTCATGATCGTACCAACGATAAGTGTAGCATTCTATATTCTTTGGAAATCGCGCCATATCAGGGCAGAATTGTTTCACAATATTGCCGTATGCTTTTGGATATGTGCGAACTCTGTTTGGATGATCGGTGAGTTCTTTCATACAGAAGCCAGGCATTACGCGGTAATGCTGTTTCTTTCGGGCTTGGCATTGCTATTGGTATATTATATCTTCTTCTTCCGCAAAGACCAGCAAAAAACTAAAGGGTACGAACTGGATAATTAATGTATCCCTTTAGCGTTCAATGCTTCCTGGTATAGCCTCGCATTCTTCAAATGGTCGGCCAGGTTGCTGGCAAAATTATGATAGCCGCTAAAGTCTTCTTTTGCGCAGAAATAGATGTATTTGGTATCAGGCGCATTCAGCACTGCTTCTATACTAGCTTTAGATGGTGTGCAGATAGGGCCGGGGGGCAGGCCACCATACATATAAGTATTGTAAGGAGAATTGGTTTGCAGGTGCGCGCCTGTAATACGACGTATGGTAAAATCGCCTACAGCAAATTTTACCGTAGGGTCAGCCTGCAGGCGCATGCCCGTTTTCAGGCGGTTCATATACACGCTGGCTATATTCGGTTTCTCATCGTTCTTATTGGTCTCTTCATCTACTATAGAAGCAATGATGATGGCTTTTTGAGGGGTAAGATTTTTATTTTGAGCCAGTTGTTTGCGCTGTTCGTTCCAGTAATTTGTATAGCTGGCGGCAATTTTTTTAAAGGCCTTTCGTGCGCTGGTGTTCCAGTAAAATTCGTAGGTGTCGGGCATGATGGCGCACATAGCGGTATTGGTATCGAGGTTATATGCAGCCAGGAAAGCACTGTCGTGCAAGAGCATGTTTATACTATCTGCATTGGCTTCGAGGTTTGCAGATATCAGGTGAATAAGATCTTGTTTGGTACGCAGTTTATTTATTACCAGTTTCACGGGCGTTTGTGTGCCGCGGCCAAGCATTTTTATCAGGTTATAATTACTCATGCCCGGTGTTATTTTATATTTACCCGCATGTACGTGTTGCGGTAGTCCCGCCCGTTTGGCCAGCATATCAAAGCTGGTAATATCGGCTACCAGGCTGCTGTCTTTAAGTGAGCGTTTCACATCGTCGTAGGTAGCGCCTGTGCGGATGTACAAATACCTCGTTTGGGTAAAGCTTGCAGTAGCCGGCCCGAATACTTTGTAGAGCAGGAAACCACCGGTAAGTAATAGTATAATGAGTACTGGCAGGAAACGCCTTTTCTTTTTGTTTGATCTGCTCATTTTGCTGCAAAAAAATACCTGCTCAATATTACAGAGCAGGTACGGTATTATAAAATGAATTAAGTACTAAATTATTTTTGTTGCTGACCACCGCCTTGTTGCTGGCCACCCTGCTGTTGCTGCTGAGCAGGAGCGCCTGAGCGCTGTTGCTGTTTTTCATTGCCCAGCTGCTTAGGAGTTTGGTAGAACATAACGCAGATAATGCAAAGTGCTGCTACAATACCCATGCTGGTCCAGGTACCTTTTTCCATTACATCGGTAGACTGTTTTACACCCATTACCTGGCTGCTCATGCTGCCGAAAGTACCGCTAAGGCCACCCCCTTTAGGGTTTTGTACAAGTATAAAGAACGCCAGTACTACGCAAACCAATAATATGATGATGGTAATTAATGAGATCATGATTGTTTTTCTTTATGAATTGCTTCAATTTTCCGGGCAAAATAAGCCTTTTTTTGCGGATTCCGCAAACTTAATTTGCGGTACATTTCAATGGCCTTGTCATATTTGCCCTGTTTAAAGTGTATTTCTGCCAGCGATTCGCTCACCAGGTCTTCTTCCTTGGCAATAGAGTTTACCGCCATTTCAAATACATTTTCAGGTATTTCTTCATTTTCTTCTTCCAGGGCGGCAGCCAGCTTTTCTTTCTGCCACATGGTTTTCAGCGCTTTTTGCCCTGTTTCTTCTTCCTGCGCATTCTCCTTTTTGGTTTTGAAATGCATCAGCCATTCAGAGAAGCTCATGACCACCATCAACGATTGAGGGGCTTCCGTTTTCTTGTTTATCTGGTCTACATCAGCCGGTATCTTGTTTGATACATGCATACCCTGGTGCAGGAAATAATCTTCTGTATATATAGGCAGTATCAGCGTCTCGTCAGCATCCGGCATTTCATCGTCCTGGATAGGGGGACGCATTACATAAGGAGGTTCCGTTTCTGCATCAGGTGTTATTTCTTCCTCATCAGCAATGTCTTCCTGTATTTCTTTTTCCTCTTCCTCCTGGTTAACAGTAATAGCCACCGGCTCAGATACTGTCACGTGCTCAGCAACAGGTACTTCTATTATATTTTCTTGTGGGGCAATTTCTTCTTCAATGGCTGTAGCAATTTCCGGTTCTGGCACAACAGGTGGGGCCTGCGTTGTTTCTGCTACAGGCTGCGGTTTTTGTGCTTCCTGTGGTTTCAGTTCAACTTCCTGCCCGCCAACAGCTGCCTGTAAAAACTGGCAATACAACAGCCAGTTACCCATGTACAATTGCATCATGGCCATCATTGGCGGCGTAAAAGGCTCTTGCTTATGTTTGTTGGCGGCGTCCATATAACGTGCAGGTACAAAATAAGGATAAGTTTCCGTCAATGCGGTTATGCTATCGTTATCGGCCTGCGAAATATTTTGCGGCTCAGAGAGCATCTGCGTTATATACGGTATGGATGATGATGTGATCATGAATCTTAACGGAAAGCTACTACCAATTTACAAATGCTTTATTAAAAATATCATCTGCCAGCTGATTTCCTATGTCTTCTATCAATTTTCCCTCGGCAGCCTGCAATGTTTGGGTCGCGGCAAAGTCCTGGAAACGGGAGAAGCTTTGTGAAAAATCAGCTTTAGGGTTCTTCCGGTTTTTAAAATCAATATTAACGGTGATTGTCAGCCTGTTTTGACTGGCCTGCTGGGTATTTTGTACGCCTGATATGGTTACTTCATAACCTGTAATAGTGCCCGATACATCATAATCTGCATTATCTGCCGTTACAGGCGAAAGACCTGTTTGCGACAGGATACGGCTGCGTATTTTGGATGTAAGGGTAGGGCTGAGGGTAGGCACTACATTCCTTGCCTTATTTTCCAGTACATGCATATTGATGGTCTTGCCTTCTATGTTTGCCCCGGTGAAGCTATAAACACCACAACCGCTCAAACAAATTAAAAATAATGGCAATAAAAACAGCAACCTCTGCATAAAGCGTAAAAATAATTCAATAAAACGAAACCCTTTCTAAATAATGTATTGCAACATAGGCCTGGCGCTCCACTGCGTTAGCATGCCCGCCCTTATTCGTTAATGTCGTATTCTTTTATTTTCCGGTATAATGTCCTTTCAGATATGCCCAGTTCATTGGCAGCATCGCGGCGGCGGCCTTTATGTTTCTTTAAAGACTTGATGATAAATTCCTTTTCCCTGTCTGCCAGCATCAATGATTCTTCCACCTCTTCATGATGGTCTACAGCATCGTTATGCGGCAGGTAAACCGGCGTAGCAGCCGGCGGGTTGTACGGTGTTACTACAGGAGCCGGCTCATTATTGCTATAGACCGGCAACAGGTTATCGCTGATATGCTGTGGTGCAATACCGCCCTGGTGATGTGCCAGGTCGTACAATGCCTGCTTCATATCATTCATATCCTTTTTCAGATCGAAGAACAATTTGTAGAGTATATCACGCTCTGTTGCTGTCATGTATTCATTACTGCTCCCTGCTGCCGGACTCGGTATCGGCATTCCAGATGCAGGTAACAATGCCAGCCCGCGTGAATTATTGCCCTGCGGTAAAAATTTCTGCAGTGTTTCCGCCGTAACGGCTTTGTCTGTGGATAGTACCGATACCTGTTCTGCTATATTTTTCAGTTCGCGCACATTGCCCGGCCAGCTATAGCTTACCAGCAATTGCTGTGCTGCGGCATCCAGTTGTACAGATTGTGTTTTATAGCGTTCAGAAAAATCGGAAGCAAATTTGCGAAACAGCAAGGGTATATCTTCCGGTCTGTCGCGCAGTGCAGGCACTCGTATAGGTACTGTGCTGAGACGGTAATACAGGTCCTCGCGGAACTTTCCCTGCTGGGTATATTCCAACAGGTCGCGGTTGGTGGCGGCTATTACACGCACATCTGTTTTTTGCACTTTCGAAGCACCTACGCGTATAAATTCCCCTGTTTCCAGTACACGCAGCAAACGCGCTTGTGTGCCGATAGGCATTTCGCCTATCTCATCCAGGAAAATGGTACCGCCATTCACTGTTTCGAAATAGCCCTTACGACTATCTACCGCGCCGGTGAAAGAACCTTTTTCATGGCCAAATAATTCGCTGTCGATAGTGCCTTCAGGTATGGCGCCACAGTTAATAGCTATAAAAGAATTGTGTTTGCGTGCAGACAGGGCATGGATGATATTGGAAAAAGCTTCTTTACCAACACCGCTTTCACCCACTATCAATACTGACAGGTCGGTATTAGCTACCTGCACAGCGGTATTTAGGGCATGGTTCAGCGCAGGTGAATTACCAATAATGCCAAACCTGTTTTTTATACTTTGAATATCCATTACAAAATCAAAAGTTAAAAGTAAAAGGCCACCTTGTTTTGAATTAGCTTACTACTTCCCCTATTAAAGTAGCACCTGTCGATGCATGCACTTTAACGGTAGCATAGTCGCCTTTGTTCAGCCCGTGGTCTCCTTTAGGAAATACGACTACTTTGTTCTGGCTGTTGCGGCCACTCCAGTCTTTATCACTGCGCTTACTATTGCTTTCTATCAGCACTTTGAAGATCTTACCTATATCGCCGCTAAAGCTTTCGCGTGTATGGCTGTTTTGCAACTGTATGATCTCTTCCAGCCTGCGTTTTTTTACATCTTCCGGTACATCATCCTGGTAGCGGCGTGCTGCCAGTGTGCCGGGGCGCTCACTATAAGAGAACATATAAGAAAGGTCAAAGCGGCATATCTCCATCAGGCTGAGTGTATCCTGGTGTTCTTCTTCGGTTTCTGTACAAAAGCCGCTGATAACATCGGTGCTCAAACCGCAGTCAGGCATTATCTCGCGTATGCGTTTCACTTTATTTAAATACCATTCACGGGTATAGGTGCGGTTCATATGCTGCAGTATGCGTGTATTACCGCTTTGTACCGGCAGGTGTATGTATTCGCAAATGTTCTCGTATTTAGCCATTGTATACAGTACATCATCTGTAATATCTTTTGGATGCGATGTACTGAAACGAACGCGCAGCAGCGGGGAAATAGAAGCTACCATGGCCAATAGTTTGTCGAAAGTAATAGCCCCCTCCAAACCTCCCCCCAGGGGGGAGGCTTCGTGTTTTTTATTTTTATCTTGAAACCACAACGGTTTGTCTTCCCTTGTTTTAAGCGCGCTTTCTATTGTTGTAAGCACTTTCGAAAGGTCATTGATCACTTCTTCGTTTGTAAAACGAAGTACTTCAAAACCTAACTCTTTTAATGCTTCTGCTCTTACTGCATCGCTCTCTGCATTTTCAGGATGCTGGTGTATTTTGCCATCAACCTCTATTATCAACTGTTTTTTTATACAAATAAAGTCGGCGATATACTGGGAGATTATATGTTGTCTCCTGAACTTATATTCACCTAATTGTTTTGCCCTTAAACTTTCCCAAAGTATAGATTCCGCTTTGGTTGGGTTGTGTTTATTTTGTTTTGCAAAATCTTTCAGAAGGGTATATAAAGCCGGGTTAGCAGTTTCATAACCAAATTCACTTTCCTCTACGATGCTTAGATCGTCCGTCTCGCTTATGGTCTTTAAGCCCTCCCCTTGGGGGAGGGTTTGGGAGGGGCTGTAATAATAACTATCCACATTCTGACCTAACAAGGTCACTTCACGGTAGCCTTTGTCAAACAGGTCTTTACATTCATTCACAATACTCTCCGCATCGCGGCTACGTTCGCGGCCACGTGTAAAGGGTACTACGCAGAAGGTGCACATATTATTGCAGCCCCGCATAATGCTGACAAAAGCCGTAATGCCGTTGCTATCCAGGCGTACAGGCGCAATGTCTGCGTAAGTCTCTTCGCGGCTCAGCAGTACGTTCACTGTTTTTTGTCCCGTTTCGGCTTCTGTAACCAGGCCGGGCAGGCTACGGTAAGCATCGGGGCCTACTACTATATCTACCAGTTTTTCTTCCTCCAGGAACTTAGCCTTCAGGCGTTCGGCCATGCAGCCCAGTACGCCTACCAGTGTACCCGGCTTATTTTTCTTCAGTTTTTTAAATTCGGTGAGGCGCTGCCGTACGGTCTGTTCAGCCTTTTCGCGAATGGAGCAGGTATTAATCAGTATAAGGTTGGCATCTTCTACATTGCGGGTAGCACCAAAACCTTCTTCATGAAGTATGGAAGCAACTATCTCGCTATCGCTGAAATTCATCTGGCAGCCATAGCTTTCTATATAAAATTTTTTATTGTATTGATTAGGGTCGCCGGCAAATGGGGCATAAGCTTCGCCCTGGCGTTGTTCATTTATTTCTTTTTGCAGCAGTTCTGCCATAATTTCCGATTCGATTGTTCGCAAAGGTAAGCATATTGAGTCTTTTCTTTCATCAAAATGCACGTTAAAAAAGACTTATAGGCATATAAATGCACAAAAAAATGCCCCGGTATCACCGGGGCATTTCCTGTTTTTATGTCAGTTTCTATTAATTAAACTCCGTATCAGCTATATTTTTATTCACTTCAGCTGATTCTACATTTGCGCTAATGGTCATACCGCCTACCAGCAATTTGATAGAATGTGGCATCTTATAGCCATTGCCACCGGTAACCTCTTTATAATTACTGTAATCTGCAGTTTGGCTATTGCCTTGCTCATCAGATTCTACTTTACGAACCAGAAGTGCAGTTTTTGCATCGTAATACTCTGTAGTTTTCTTGCCTTTAGCGTTTACAGCTTCTACTACATAAACGTCAGCATCATTTACTTTATCCATGCCTTTCAGGGTGCGCTTGATACCTAGTTTATCGGCATGCAGGTCTGCATAGATATCTGCTTCTTCTTTTACGTCAGCAACGGTTTCTGCATCCATGTCACTTCTTTTTCCTCCTTGTTCTGTATATCCTTTTGTACCATCGAATACTTGCTTAGAGAATACCATACCCATGCCTTCTGTTACTGTTTTCAACTTGTTGGGAGCCTTCTTCATTTCAGTAATCGTCAACGGTATTTGCTGGCCTTGCATACTCAGCATGCCCTTGCTTACCGTTTTGATGTCTTTAACGCCTAGTAAAGCTTTTTCACCACCAATTGCAGCAATGTATTTTTTCATCACCACATCTGCATTAACGCCGGCAGGTGCGGCAGCTACAGTTTCTTTGATAGGCTTACCGTAGTTATCTACATAAGCGAGTGTACCATCGCTGTCATATTTAGCCAGGGTTTTAGCCACATCGTCCTTGCTGCCCACTACTACAATATTGGCATTGTTAGGGTTGATATACCTTGCCGCCATCGCCTGAACATCTTCTGCAGTCACAGCATTCAGGTTCTTCAGGTAGTTCTGGTAATAATCGGCAGGCATGTGGTAACGCTCAATATTAATAGCATATTGGGCTACTGTCTGCGGGCTTTCCAGGCTGATGGCAAATGAACCGGACATATAGGTCAGTACATTCTGCAGTTCTTGTGCGCCTACTTTTTCAGATTGCAGGCGTTTCATTTCGTTGATGATCTCACCTACTGAGCTATCGCTTACTACATTGCGGCATTTGGCATAAGCCGTAAAGCTGCCTTTCAATTCGTCCTGGTTCAGTGAAGAATATGAGCCATAAGTCCAGCCATGTTTTTCACGAAGGTTCAGGAACAGGCGACCTGTAGAACCACCACCCAATATAGAGTTGGCTACTTTTGCTTTCAATACTTCAGGGGTACCGGGAGCCAGGTCAATGGGGTAGGTTACGTTAATTACGCTTTGTACGGCGCCGTCGCGTGGTACAAATACTACATTGGTTTTTGCCGGTGCTGAAGGGTTGCTGTAAGTAGCTACCGGTACTTCTGCTTTCTGCCATCCGCCAAAGTATTTTTCTACCATGGTCTTTACTTCAGCAGGTGTTACATCACCCACCACGGCCATATAGGCTACGTTTGGACGGAAATATGTGCTGTAGTATTTTTTGCACTGGGCCAGTGTTATTTTACTTACAGTTGTTTCATCCGCCACTTCACCGTAAGGGTGGCCTGTACCAAAGTTTACTACGGCACTTACATTTTGCAGCATCTGGTCCGGTTCGTTTTTCGCTGCTTCAAGACCTGAAAGAGTACGTTTTTTGATCTTTTCCAACTCATCCTGTTTGAAATCTGCATTGATGGCTACATCACTCATCAGTACCATCAGTTTGTCCATATGTTTCTTAAGGCTGTTACCATTAAGACCTGTGCTGGATGCACTGATGTCTGCACCGATATAGTCTATCTCTTTATTCAGTTGCTCGTTAGAACGTGTTTTGGTACCGCTGGTCAGCAATTCCGACATCATATCCCTGTAGCCGGTCATGTCACCTTCCAGTTCCGGTTTTACATCAAATTGAATGCTGCAGGAAACCGTAGGCAGTTTGTGTTTTTCTACTACGAAAACACGCAAGCCGTTAGGCAGGGTAAAGCTTTCAGGCTTGCCCAGTTTTACTTCGGGTGCAGGACCTGCTTTAGGGCGAACGCTGCGGTCCAGTTTGTCGGCTTGCGCACTAAGTGCCAGGGCCAGTGTGAATATAGAGAGCGTTATCTTTTTCATATATAAATTCAGTTGAAGCTTTTAAAGTTGTGGTTTAATTATCCTTTCTTTTGTTCTGATTTTGGCAGGTAATAAACCACCAGCCTGTTTTCTTTAGTGAAGTATTTGTTGGCAGCACGCTTCAGGTCTTCTTTGGTGAGTTTTGTGTAGCGCTCCAGTTCTGTATTTACCAGGTTGGTATTACCCAGGAAGGTATACGAAGTAGCAAGGTTTTCTACTACGCCCAGTACACGCTGGTTTTGCGAAACGAAATCATTTTCAGCCTGGTTCATCAGTTTGGTATATTCTTCGTCGCTCAGGGTGCCGCTTTTCACTTTTTCCACTTCAGCCAGCATTGATTTTTCCAGTTCTTCAGGTTTCACGCCTGCATTGGTTATGCCATACATAAAGGCAACACCCGGGTCTTCGTTAGGTATCATGAATGCACCTACTGCCAGGCCTTTCTGTTGTTTCTCTACGATCTCTTTCTGGAAACGGGAGCTTTTACCTTGTGACAGCATCTGTGTCAGCAATTGCAGGGCATACCAGTCTGTAGTACCCAGTTTAGGCACGTGGTAGGCCACTACCACTGCGGGCAGTTGCACGTTGTCATAAAACTCGACACGCTTTTCTGCAGTTTGTACCGGTTCTACTTCGGTAGGACGAGGTATAGCTTTCGTACCGCGCGGAATATCACCGAAATATTTTTCTACAAATGCTTTGGTTTGTTCTATATCCAGGTCGCCGCCAATAACCAGTGCAGCATTGTTAGGCACATAGAATGTTTTGTAGAAGTTCATGAATTCATCCAGTTTGGCCTGGTCTATATATTGCTCTTTACCAATAGGCGACCAGCGGTAAGGATGCACTTTAAAATCGTTTTCATAAACTACGTTCAGCAGCTGTCCGTAAGGAGTGTTGTCGTAGCGTTGTTTCTTTTCTTCTTTTACCACTTTGCGCTGCGTCTCAACGCCGGTCATGTCTATTTTGGCATGCAGCATACGCTCCGATTCCATCCACATAGCCAGTTCCAGCTGGTTAGATGGCAGCACTTCGTAATAGAAGGTACGGTCCTGGGAAGTATTGGCATTCAATTGACCACCGTTGGATTGTACCATTTTCATATACTCGCCGCGGCCTATGTATTCACTGCCTTCAAACAGCAGGTGTTCGAAGAAGTGTGCAAAGCCGGTACGTTGCGGGTCTTCATTTTTAGAGCCCACGTGGTACATTACAGACACGGCAACGATAGGGGTGCTGTGGTCTTCGTGTAATATTACGTGCAGGCCGTTGGGCAGGTCATATTCAGTAAATTTAATATTACCTTCTGCCTGTGCATTATACGTTAAGGCAGAGGCTCCCAGCAAAAGGGAGAAAAAAGCATTTCGCTTCATAGTAGATACATTTTCAGCAAAAATAATTGTTAGCGGCGGATTGATAAATGTTAATTAAGGCTAATGAGAATAAATTAGTGCAAATTCACCCGAAATTCACCCCGCAGGCAGATATTTGCGTACTGAAACACAGGATGATATGATTAATACAGTGTTGTTTGATATGGATGGGCTCTTATTCGATACAGAGCCGCTTTGGGGAGTAAGTATGTTGCGCGTAGCTGAAAAGCATGGGATTCCCATTACACGCGAACGTTTTAAAGACACGAGAGGTTTTCATATATATGAAGTGACCGATTTCTGGTCTGTTAAATATCCATGGGAAGGTAAAAGCTCAAAAGAAGTAGCCGAAGAGATATTGGATGATATTATTGCGCTATCTAAAACAGATGGCAATGTGTTGCCGGGGGTAGTGCAGGCGCTGAAAATGTTCAAAGCGCATAAGTTTAAAATAGGGCTTGCTTCTTCATCTCCTGTGCGCATGATACATGCACTGGTAGAGCATTTTGGTATTAAGGAATACTTTGACTGCATTACTTCAGCAGACGAAGTGCCGTTAGGAAAACCTCATCCCGGTGTATTTCTGCATTGTGCTGAACAACTGGGCGCTAAATACACGCAGTGTGTAGTGCTGGAAGATTCAGTGAACGGTATGGTAGCAGCAAAAGCAGCAAGGATGAAAGTGATAGTAGTACCGGAAGCAATGCATTTTGAAGACCCGCGTTTCGCATTGGCGGATGCTAAGCTCAGTACTATGGAAAGCCTGGATATGGACGTGATAAAAAGACTGTAGGCTATTTTGTGACGCCAATCATCACGCCAAAATTCCCGTCGGTTTGTATCCAGTTCTTTTCAGGCAGGTAGGTGCGGGAGACATAACCATCCAGGTAGAGGGCATTCATACAGCCCATTGATTTGAAGTATACGGCAAAGTCATAAAAATTTATGCCTGCTTTCGACATGGCGAAAAGCACCGTACCGTTTGGCAGGATACCCACACCATTGCGTATGTTCAGGTTTTTAGAGCCGCGTTTGAATGCAGGATGTATGCGACCGTCTATGAGCAACATTGGCCCCGATTGTGTAGCATATTTTATTTTGGCTTTCTTGTCAAACTGTTCTGTTTTACAAATAGCTGCCTGGTTTTTCATGGTGACATAAAACACTCCATTGGGCCTGAGGTAAAAATTACCGGTGGCCCCGGGTTCATTTGATTCATTGAGTGGCATAAATGTTTGCCCGTTTTCAACGTATAGTCCCAACGGGGAATTATCTGTTTTATACATGCCGCCATTCATAGCAAAAAGCAGGTCCTCGCGCAACACAGTGTCGACATAATACTTAAGATTGTTGATGCTTCTTAAAGGCCTGCCGTTCCTGTCTTTCCAAAACATTTCTATTTTATCGGCCTTGCATGTATAAGAGATAATGCTGTCGTCGTTGCCGCCAAAAGCAAACCTTACTGCTACAAGCAGTAAGGTGCAGGCAATTATTATGGCAGCAAGCTTCTTCATGTTATAGTTTCTTCAGAAATTCGTCTGTAAAATGGCGGGTACCCTTTTCCTGCGAAAACTTACCGTCATTGTATTCCCTTGATTTGTTACGTGCAATGGACAGTGTTTGCCAATCGCCTGTTTTATACACTTTAGCTATGTACACGATCTGCCCTACATGATAACTGTAGTGCGCTATCTGGCGGTTGATGGCTTCCAGTATAGAATGGCCTTCATTGCGGATATAAATAGTGCGTTCCAGGTCTTCGTCTGTAATGCTGTTGAGTGCATTGAACAGGCATTGCCAGCCTTCTTCCCATTTCTGCATGAGCAATTCGCGGGTATTGATATCATTATCAAACTCCGCATCCCGCTCACGCCAGGGCTTTTCACCATCGGTGGCCAGGAAATCGGTCCAGCGGCTGAGCATATTGCCCCATAGGTGTTTTACAATAGTACCTATGCTATTGCTGTCTTCATTGGCCTGGATGAATAATGCTTCATCAGGTACCTGTGCCATTGCTTTTTCTCCCAGTTGTTTGTACAGCTGAAACTGGCGGATGGCACTGCTTAAGTATGGTATTGTTGCCATGATCTAATTAATTTGAATATTGCCAATAAGATAAGTTACTGCTTCGCCTGATATTTTTACTCTTTCGCCGGCAAGTTCGCAGGTTAGTTTTCCAACTCTTTTTGAAAGTTGCAGGCAGGTGAATTTATTCTTGTTCATTTGCTCAGCCCAATAGGGTGTAAGGCTGGTGTGTGCCGAGCCGGTAACAGGGTCTTCATCTATACCACTTTGCGGCGCAAAGAATCTAGATACAAAATCTACTTCGTTGCCGGGTGCTGTGATAATAATACCTCTCACCTTCGTGAGTTGCTTAATTGCTGCCAAGTCAGGTATTATGGTTTCTATATCTTTTTGCGATGGAAAAACGAACATGTAATCTGTTTTGCCTATGTAAACCGCTATAGGCTTCACTGAAAAACAGTTACTAAGCTCAGGGGTCAATTCCACCGGATTTAACTTGTCCGCAGGGAAGTCAAGCGTCAGTTGGTTCCCGTTTTTAGTAACCGTCAATATGCCGCTACGGGATTTAAATTTTAGTTTGTTCCCCTGGTAGCCTATGTGGTTGAAGAGTACATGCGCTGCAGCAAGCGTAGCATGACCACACAAGTCTACTTCTACCACCGGGGTAAACCAGCGGATATGATAATTGTCACCGTCGGGAACAAAGAAAGCAGTTTCAGCGAGGTTGTTCTCGAATGCTACACTTTGCATGAAAGCATCGTCAGGCCATTGTTCCAAAGGGTATACAGCGGCCGGGTTGCCGGAAAAAAGCCTGTCTGTGAAAGCATCGACGGTATATATTTTCATTATTGTGCGAGGTTTTGAATGTCTCCATATATGGCAGGGCGGCTTATTTCCATAAAACGCCCGGGGTTGGTCATGCGCACAAAGCCGAACTGCTCGTAAAGACCGTGAGCATCCAGCGTAGCCAGCATTATCTTCCTAAGCCCTTTCATCCATTCCTGTTCCATTACAAGTTCCAGCATTTTTTTGCTCAGGCCCTGCCCGCGGTGTGGTTCCTCTACATACACATCGGCCATATAAGCAAAGCTGGCATAGTCGGTTATAAAGCGGCCATAGGCTACCTGCACGCCATCTTTTATTGCGGCGAAGCAGAAAGAATTGTCAAATGCCCGTTTCACCAGATCGAAGGGAATATGCTTACTCCAATAAGACTCTTCTGACAGCCATTTATGTATGTGCTCCGGCTGCATCAGGCTTTTATCAGTAGTGATGATATAGCCCTTGTATGCTAAATGGATAGGTGTGGTCATATTCCTATATTATATAGTTCCAGTTATGGTTGTCCGGCGCATTACCATGGCGGATATCGTATAGTTCTTTTTGCAGTTGGTACATCATAGCGTCTTCGGCTATGTAGCAGGTATACTCTTTACCGTCAATTGCAATCGTTTCTATAGGTGCTATTACGGCAGCTGTACCTGCACCAAATGCTTCTATCTTCTGGCCTGCTTCAAGTGCCTGTTTCAGCTCATGTACATTTACAGGGCGCACCTCCATTTGCAATCCCTTGTCTTTTGCTATGGCCAGTAACGAATCGCGCGTTATACCATCCAGTATAGTGCCTGAAAGCGGTGGAGTGACCAATGTGCCATTTATTACAAACATCAGGTTCATGGTGCCCGATTCTTCAATCAGCTCATGGGTTTTGCTGTCGGTCCATATTACCTGGTCGTAGCCGGCCTCTCTTGCCAGTTGTGTAGGGTAGAATGCACCACCATAGTTGCCGCCGCATTTTGCAAAACCGGTACCACCGTCTGCCGCGCGTGAATAAGTGTCTTCTACTTTTACTTTTAGTGGTTTGGCATAATACTGGTAGGCAGGGGTAGCTACTATCATAAATAAATATTCATCTGCCACCTTTACACCCAGTCTTTCTTCGCTGGCTATCATAAACGGGCGTATGTATAAAGAACCATCAGCTTCTTCGGGTATCCATGCACCGTCCAGCTGCACCAGTTGGTGCAATGCTTCCATGAAAAGACTTTTGGGCACCTCCGGCATGCACATACGGTCGAGTGATTTTACAAAGCGGTCGTAGTGCTTATCTGGACGGAATATATTTATGCGGCCATCTTTGGTATGAAAGGCTTTCATGCCTTCAAATACTGTCTGGCCATAATGCAGGCACAGTGCAAAAGGACTCATTGTCAGCTCAGCGAAAGGCACGATACGGCTGTTTTGCCATTGTCCGTCTTTGTATTCACTGATGAACATGTGTTCGGTCGGCTGCTTGCCGAAAGGAATAGACTTGGTGTCTTTCACTTGTCTTTCTGACTGCGCAGAAATGGAGATCGGATATGCCATAATAATCTTGTTTTTATTATTTGGAATCGGTTTCTATTACTGGCAATGCCGACAGGTCGTTATCGCCAAAATCTGTTTCAAGTTTTTGTTTTTGTTGTTTTCTGTAACCATAGTTAACACTGTATACACCGGCTACTACTGTAAGAAAAGCTAATGCCGTGAACCAGGTCAATTGTTCATTCAGTATAAAATATCCCAGTATTACCGCAACCAATGGATTGATATATGCGTAGAGGGTAACAATGCCGATGGGCAGTTCTTTCAGCGCATATATATAAGCGGTGTACGCGGCAATAGAACCCAGGGACACGAGGTATATCATAGGCCATATCACGTCTATTTGCCAGAAGTTCAATCCTGCGCTATAATCATCTATGGCTGGGCTGGCTATAAAAAGGAATATGCCGCCAAACAGTAGTTGCAGGCCCGCATTGAATACGGGGTTTACCTGGTTGTGCCTTTTTTTATTGATGACGCTGCCCAGTGCCCAGCTGGTGGTTGCGCAAAAGATACCCAGCATGCCCAGCAGGTAAGATGGATTGGCCAGGTCAGCAATATTGTCTTTGAAAATAAGTGCTATACCGCAAATGCCCAGTACCATACCTATTATAATAGGCAGGTTTATTTTTTCGTTCTTTGATGATACCAATCCTATGATAACAGTACATAGTGGCATCATAGAACAGATAAGGGCAGCAGCACCGCTGGGTACAAAACGCTCCCCCCACGATACAAGGCCGTTACCAACCGTTATCAGCAGGAAGCCCACTATAGCCTGGTGCAGCAGGTTGCTTTTTGAAAAATCCAGTTTGCGGTTCATGCCGTAGCCTATGGCCATAATAACAGCGGCAGATATTACCTGCCTGATGGCTGCAAATAAGAATGCGGGAAAATGCTGTACTCCTACCCGTATTACAAGGTAAGTCGTTCCCCAAATGATGCAGATAAATATGAGTGCCAGATATGCTTTGGTGTGCCGGGCCATTAATGGTGATTTATATAAGAACAATGCAAAAGTCCAGAGATTATTTCAAACAAAACAGATACAATTTTCGTAATTTCGACCAGAACAGTTTATTGTTATGTTAAAAGATAATAACGAACACCTGTACATGAATGTTGCATTGACCATTGAGCAACAGATATTAAATAATACTTTGAACATTGGTGACAAGCTGCCCAGCGTGCGTATGCTCAGTAAACAGCACGGCATCAGCATGAGCACAACGCTCCAGGCATATTATCATCTTGAAGCAAAAGGACTGATAGAATCGCGCCCGCAATCGGGTTATTATGTAAGGTTTAACCCTACGCGTTTCCCGCAGAAGGTGGAGAAGAGCAACCCGGTACAGGCAGTTAAAACCAAGAATGTAGAAGCCATCATATCAGAAGTGTACGATGATTTCATTATGCCGAACACCACGCGCTTTTCCCTAAGCGTGCCGGTACCGGAAATATTGCCACTGGCCAAGCTGAATAAGGCCATGATGCAGGCCATGCGGGAACTTCCTGCCAATGGTACCTCTTACGAGAGCCTGGCAGGAAATGAAATGCTGCGGCGGCAGATAGCACTATGGTCTATCAACTGGGGCGGGCGTTTGCATGCTGATGAGATTATTACCACCGCGGGTTGCATGAATGCACTGGCCCTCTCCCTGCATGCTATTACCAAACCGGGAGATACTATTGCCGTAGAAAGCCCGGTGTACTTTGGTATGCTGCGTTTTGCAAAGAGTATAGGGCTGAAGGTATTAGAACTGCCTACCGACCCCGATACAGGTGTAGACCCCGATGATGTAAAAAAGGCTTTGCAAAAGCATAATATTAAAGCCTGCACTTTCGTTACCAATTTCAGTAATCCATTGGGCTATTGCATGCCCGATGAGAAAAAGAAAGCACTGGTAAAACTATTATCACTGCACGGTGTACCGTTGATAGAAGATGATCTGTACGGCGATATGTATTTTGGCCGCAAGCGACCTATTGCCTGCAAGAGTTTTGACGAAGAAGGTATTGTGCTATGGTGTGGTTCTGTTTCTAAAACTTTAGCTCCCGGTTACAGGGTGGGCTGGGTGGCCCCGGGCAAGTATTATGAAAAAGTAAAGCAGCTTAAGTTATATCAAAGCATCACCTCTGCGACGGCGCAGCAAGCAGCAGTAGGTAATTTCCTGGCTACGGGGCGCTATGAACATCACTTGCGTAAACTGCGGCAGACGCTGCATTCCAACAGCCTGCATTTTACCCGGGCTATCTGCGATTATTTCCCTGATAATACAAAACTAACCAGTCCGCAGGGTGGCTTGGGCATGTGGGTAGAACTGGATAAACGTATAGACACCTACCAGCTATACCAGGAAGCCATACAGCAAAAAATAAGCATTGCGCCGGGTAGTATGTTCACCCTGCAGGAACGGTACCAGAATTGTATGCGCCTGAGCTATGGCATGGTTTGGACACCGCAGGTTGAAAAGGCATTAAAAAAGCTGGGCGGCATTGTAAAAGATATGCTGTAACAATGCGTCTTTTGTAAATTTACTATTACCTATGAAGGCCTTTTTTCTTTTTTTATCTGTTATTCTCTTTTGCAGCACGCAAAAAACCGGTGCTGCTGTAGCAGTTACGCCCGGTAAGGAAGAGACGGTAAATTATACGGTGGTATTGTTTGAAGTACCACGCCGTGCAGATGTAGATAGCTATGCTTTTGAAATGCGCCTGGCTGATGTGACCAAAGGCAAGGGTAAGCTATTGCTGAAAGACCGTAAGAATTATTTCCTGGTAAAAGATGCGCTTGATTTTGGTAAGACCTACCTCTGGCGGTATATGTATTACGACAGGGCCGGCAAAGAAATATTTGCATCCGAAGACAATATCCTGAACATAAAGGGCAGCAAGCTTACTAATTATTTACTTTATGAGAACCGGGTAAGCCGTTTCGGGTCTGGGACAGAATTGGATGGTTATATAAGCCTGGACCACGGCATAATAACTGACAGGCAAGGCAGGGTGGTATGGAGTTTCCCCGATGATAAATATGAGGCGGTGCGCGACCTGAAACTGAACAAAGATGGTAACCTGACTTTTATTTATGGCCCTTATGGCTACGAAACCGATCTTAAAGGCAATATCCTTTGGCGTTCACCGGATACTATAAATGGCTATAAAGTGCTGAATGTGCACCATGAACTGCGTAAGCTGGATAATGGCCATTTTTTGGCAATAGGAGAAAGGCGCAAGGACAATAAGGAGAATGGCAGGATGTATTCTTTTGTATTTGAAGTGGACCGCGATAATAAACTACAATGGGTATGGGATGAAGAAAAAGCGTTTGCACATGATAGTGTTTATAGGGAAGCGCACCTGAACGCAGCCTATTATAATGAGAAAGAAAAAATGCTGTATATATCTAACCGTGACCTGAACTCGATAGCCAAAATAGATGTGCGGTCTGGTAAGATAGTCTGGTCTGTTGGATATGATTATAAAGATGGCAGCATCTATTATCCGCAGGATTTCTTTTATGCGCAGCACGCTATCTCCGAATTGCCCGATGGGAATATCCTGTTGTTCAATAACGCTAAGCCACAGACACCATCTTCAGTGCAGATCCTTTCGCAGCCTACAGCAAAAAAGGCACCTGTAGTGGTATGGGAATACGTTTTCAATTTTGACAACCCTTTTGATAACTACGTAACCAAAATGGGCGATGTGCAGCCACTCCCCAACGGCGACCTGCTGATGTGCATGGGCGGGAATGGCAAAGTAGTTGAAATAGACATGGACAAAAAGCCGGTATGGGCCTTATCGTCTGTATTAATAAACCCGGGCACCATACCGCCATCCCCTTTAAAGCTCGGTTACCGATCTGATTTCACGCCGTCCTTGTACCCCTGCTATTTTATGGCCTATACCGAAGCAGGCAAACTGGTAATAGAGAACGGCGGCAGTGAAACAGATAGCTATACCTGCCGTTTTATGAAGAACGGTGAGGTTGTGAAAACAATTGATGTTAAGCCCTTGGATGCAGGCACTCAATACAAACTCAAAATACCGGATGCTGATGAGGTGGAGATCACATCAAATACTACCAAGACATCGAATAGGATATTGAAACTATAATCACTTCTTTTTCTTCTTCGGCTGTTCTGTATACTTCTTCCTGACTACTACCCAGTCTTCCAATTCTACATTAAAAGGCATACGGCCTATCTGTACTATGGCGCGCTTATCACGCACTTCGGTAACAGTGCCTATCTGATGGTTTACTTTATTACGTACCAGGTCGCCCACCTTGGCTTCGCCACCCAGCACATCGTAGTTCTTATCGGCTTTTTTTGCCGCCGCGGCATTGCCTTGTACCTGCTTCTTTTTGAAGAGCACATTTTCGGCAGCCTGTATCACTTCCTGTTTGTTATCTGCTTTTTTCCAGTCCTGTATTATCTGCTTGAATTTGCGCTCCATATCGCGCAGGTAGTCCAGTTCTTCCTTCTTTATTTTGTTTTGCAGCTTTAGGGTGTTGTAGTGCTGCTCCTTTCTTTCCTTGTCTATTACTTCTTCAAATTCTTTTTTCAGCTCGCTGTTTTTCTTCAGCAGCTTATCCAGTTCTTTTTCTTTATTGGCCAGTTTCTGGTGCTGCTGCTCAGTTTGGTGCAGCATCTTATCCAGCTTAAAATGCCCGCGCTCTGTAAGCTGCCTGGCGCGGTCTATAATGGCAGGCGGCAGGCCACTGCGCTGCGCAATGGCAAAAGTGTAGGAGCTGCCCGGCTTACCGGTAGTAAGTTGATATAGTGGTTCCAGCTTGGCTTCATCAAAGGCCATAGCACCGTTGAATATGCCCGGCACTTTACCCGCCATTACTTTCAGGTTCAGGTAGTGGGTGGTAATAATGCCTATGGCATGTTTGCGGGCCAGGTCTTCTACAATGGCTTCGGCAAAGGCACCACCCAGGTTAGGATCAGAGCCACTACCCAATTCGTCTATAAAGAACAGCGTTTTACCGTTGGCAAAATCCATGAAGTATTTCATGTCGCGCAGGTGCGCACTATAAGTACTCAGCTCATGTTCTATAGACTGTGTATCGCCTATATGTATCATCAGTTGTTTAAAGATGCCTATCTCCGAATTAGGATCTACCGGTACCAGCAGACCTGCTTGGGTCATTAACTGCAGCAGACCCACAGTTTTCATCGATACCGTTTTGCCGCCCGCATTGGGACCGCTTATTATAAGTATACGCTGGTTTTTATCCAGTGTTATATGCAGCGGAATAGTAGGCTTATTATTTTGCTTATTATGCAGATATAGCAGGGGGTGTACTGCCTTTACCAGTTGCAGGCCGGGGTGTGCGCTCAGGCGCGGCATTTCTGCATTCATATCCAGCGCCAGCAATCCCTTTGCGCGTATAAAATCGAGCAAGCCGGTAAGATGATAATACGCATCCAGCTGTGGCTGGTAGGCAGAGAGGCTGGCAGTGGTCTGCGCCAGTATGCGGTGTATCTCTTTCGATTCCGCCCGCTCCAGCGAGAATATCTCGTTGTTCAGCTCTATGGTTTCTTCCGGTTCTATAAACACCGTACGCTGCGAATCGCTTTCGCCATGCAGTATACCTTTTACAATACGCTTATGCTCGGCAAATATGGCTACAACCCTGCGGCCATTTAAAAATCCTTCAGCTATGTCGGCCAGGTAGCCTTGCTTGTTCAGCTTACGCAATATGCTTTCAAACAGCTTGCGCAGGTCTTGCCGGCGGCTGGCCAGTTCGGCACGTATAGACATCAGCTCGCGCGATGCATTATCGCGCACATTGCCCATATCGTCTACCACTGAACCTATGATGGTACTGATCTCTTTTTCGTAAGTGATACGTTCGGTAAGTGCGCGCAGGTTATTGAATATGCCCTCGTGGTTTTTAAACCAAAGCAAAATATCCCTGATAGTTAAAGCCAGTTTCTGGATGGAGAGCAACTGGTCGCCTCCTAATACTGCCCCGGGTACTGCCAGCAGTTTCAGTTCTTTTTGTATGTTCTGCGTAAAATCATTGGGAAAATAATCGCTGCCACGCAGTATATTCTTAAACTCGTTGGTTTGTAAAAGGGCTTTTTCTACATATTCTATACGGGTATGAAAGCGCATTTGCTCCACGCGTTCGCGTGCAGCATCGGTGCGGCATTTCTGTTTCAGTAGCTGTGTTACCTTATTAAATTCTAAAGCATCTGCGGCATGTGCCGGGTACAATTGCATCATATCTATTCCAGTCTGGGCGCAAATTTACATATAACAAAGCTTTATGCCTGCAGTGTTCATATTTCCGTTATATTGCGTTAGGCGAAAATTATGAATAATTACGACTGGCTTATATCCCGGCTTGATGGTTTTATACGGAAATACTATGCCAACCAATTATTGCGTGGTGCATTGGTATTGCTGATATGTTTACTGCTATATATACTTACGGTAAGTGTAGGTGAGTATTATTTATATATGCCGGTATGGCTGCGCGTATTTATTGTTTCTGCATTTGTATTACTGGGAGGTGTGGCGCTGGTGATTTGGGTTATCATTCCTTTTGCAAAAATGTCGCGCCTGGGCAAGGTTATCAGCCATGAACAGGCCGCTGCCATAGTGGGTACACATTTCCCGGAGATCAGCGATAAGCTGCTGAACATACTGCAACTGAAGAAGCAAACAGAAGGACAGGGCAGTATGGAACTCATAGAAGCCAGCATCAACCAGAAAGCTGCCCAGATATCAGTAGTGCCCATTGCCAATGCAGTAGACCTATCGAAGAATAAGAAGTACCTGCCTTTTTTATTGCCCCTGGTATTGGCGGGCGTTTTCATATTGGTAGCTGCGCCCAATGTTTTTAAAGATGCATCTGAAAGGTTATTGCAGCCTACCAAAACTTTTGAAAAGCCGGCACCTTTTAAATTCATAGTTAAAAACACTTCCATGCAAGCTGTGCGAAACGGTGATTTTGTTTTGGAAGTGAGTACAGAAGGTAATGCGCTGCCGGCAGAGATGGCTGTGGAAACAGGCACCGACCGTATGCCCATGCAATCGAAGTCAAAGAACAGTTTTGAATATGCCTTTCGCAATATTACCGAGCCAGTCAGTTTCCGTCTTTTTGCTGCAGGGTTTTACTCGCAACCCTATACCATACAGGTAGCACAAAGGCCGGTGTTGAAAGCATTTAAAGTAAGCCTGGATTATCCTGAATATATAGGCAGGAAAGATGAGGTGCTCAGCAGCATGGGTGATATGACGGTACCTGCCGGTACGCATGTAAGCTGGGGTTTTGTGGCCGATTATACAGACGAAGCTTCTATAAGGCTGGGTGACGGTAATACGATGGCCCTGCCTAAGCAGGTAAATGTTTTCGCAGCGCAATATCGCTTCCTGCGCGATACCAGCTATACGCTTATCCTCGGGAACAGGCAATCGAATGTGCGCGATAGCTTCCACTATTTTGTAAAAGTGATCCCTGACCAGTACCCTACCATCCAGCTGGAAGAGATACGCGATACCGTATCAGGCAAACAAATATTACTTACCGGTACTGCGGGAGATGACTATGGTATATCGCGTGTACTGTTTCACTATGCTGTAGCTGATGGTAACAATAAAACGATAGTAGATAAAAGCATACCGCTAAAGACAAGTACAGGCACCCTGTCATCTTTCCAGCATTATTTTGATGCAGGGGTGCTGAACCTGCAGCCGGGCCAGAAACTCACTTACTATGTAGAAGCATGGGATAATGATGGGGTACAGGGCAGCAAGGCATCGCGCAGCGAGGTGATGAGCTACCAGATGTACAATGCCAAGCAACTGGACTCTGCTATCAATGAAAATGCGGAACAAATAAACAGCGGCCTGAGCAATAGTGCAGAACAAACCAAAGAACTGCAAAGCCAGTACCGGGATCTGCAAAGCAAAATGCTGCAGTCAGAAAGTATGAGCTGGGAGCAGCAACAGTCCCTGCAGGAGGTGTCAAAGCAGCAAATGGAACTTCAGAATAAAATGGAGGCCATTAAGAAGCGCTTTGAAGAACAAATGCAGCAAAGCCAGCAAAAGCAATATAGTGATGAGGTAAAGGATAAACAGGAAGACCTGAAAAAGCAAATGGACAACCTGCTGAACAATGAACTGAAAGAGCAAATGAAGAAGCTGGAAGAACTGATGAAGAAACTGAATAAAGATCAGGCTTTCCAGACGATGAAACAGCTGGAGCAGGACAACAAACTCTTCAATATGGACCTGGAGCGCATGCAGGAACTGATGAAGCAACTGGAAATGCAAATGAAGCTGGAGGACCTGTCCAATAAGATGAGTGAACTTGCTAAAAAAGAACAGGACCTGAAGCAGCAGACAGATAAAGGATATAAAGACAATAAGGAGCTGGCCCGCAAACAGGATGATTTGAAGAAAGAACTGGATAAGGCAATGAACGAGGATATGAAGAACCTGGATGAGCTAAATAAGAAAATGGAGCAGCAGCAGGAGATGAGTAAGCCTAAAGAAGCAGGAAAGAAAGCAGCTGACAAGATGCAGGATAGCAAAGAAGAGCTAAGTAAGAATGAGGGTAGTAAGGCCAGCCAGTCGCAAAGCCAGGCCGCACAAAACTTGCAGGAAATGTCTGAAAGCCTGAGCAATATGGCCGGGGGTATGAATGTGCAGCAGATAGATATAGATATTAAAGCTACGCGGCAGGTGCTTACCAATCTTATGCGCCTTTCATTCGATCAGGAGCAGCTTATAAAAAATGTTCAGAATACGCCTATCGGCAGCCAGTCCTACGTAGGCAACCAGCAGGAGCAGGCGCGGCTGTACGGAAATTCGAGGATGATACGTGACAGCTTATTTGCTTTGAGCAAGCGTGTGTCGAAACTGGCACCTACCATCAATAAAGAAACAGCAGAACTGGAGAAGAATATGGCAGCAGCCACCGAAGCTATGCAAAACAGGTATGTGGGGAATGTAATGAGCAGGCAGCAATATGTAATGATGCATACCAATAACCTGGCACTGTTGCTGAACGAAACCTTGTCGAACCTCATGCAGATGAAGGCCAATGCCCAAAGCGGTAAGAAAGGTAGTTGTAACAAGCCCGGAGGTAAAACACCTAAGCCGGGCCCCGGTAAGCAGTTGAGTGATATCATTACACAACAAAAGCAGTTGGGCGATGCCATGCAGCAAATGCAGGATGCCCAGAATAAAAACGGACAGCAGCCGGGGCAGCAACCCGGCAACAAACAGGGCGGTCAGCAAGGCCAGCAGCAAGGAGAATCGGGCAAACAGGGTGAATATGGAGACCCTGAAAAACTGGCCCGTCTTGCAGCACAGCAGGCAGCATTACGCCGCCAGTTGCAAGAACTCAACAGCCTGCTAAATAGCAAGGGCATGGGCAATGCACGCGAAATGAAAGAGATACAGGACAAAATGGATCGTACGGAAACGGACCTGGTGAATAAAAGATTAAGCAGTGAATTGATGATGCGCCAGAAGGAGATCCTGACAAGATTACTACAGGCAGAGAAATCGTTACGCGAGCAGGAGCAGGATGATAAACGCAGTTCGAAAACAGCGGATGATATCAGTCGCCCTATGCCGGCAGAGCTGCAAAAGTTTATGCAGGAACACAAAGATCTTATTCAGCAATACAAGACAGTTCCACCTCAATTGAAACCTTATTACCGCAGTATGGTAGAGCAGTATTACCAGGCTATAGGCAACTCAAATAATAAGTAATATTATCTAAAAAAACAAATTATTTTTCTAACAGATGTATTTGTTACAACAACGTTTGTAGCTACTGTTTAACTGTTGGTTAATCTATTCATTTTCACTGTTTTGTGACAAACCTTAGCACGGTTTTTGGTGTCTATATAAGTAGAGGATGAAAGGTGTACTGTATAACCTTAAACAGCCCTTGCGGCAGTGAAAAATTATACTTAACTTTCATATTATTTAGTTCTTTTTAACAGTTCTTTAACCAAAAACATGCGCTTATGATTTTTTCAAGAACTTACAGGTACCATTCTAAAATGCCAATTGACGATATAAAAGGTCGCCTGGTTGGTAAGCATGTAAAAGTGCACAATATGGATTTCGAGGTTTCCGAGAAAGACCGTGTACTTCGCGTTATTCCTCACGCAGAACAAGAGAGGAACATCAAAACTTTGCCAATAACCCATGTTCAGCTCAATGGCAAAGGGGATAAGACCCAGGTTGTTATTAATTCAAAGATGCGTAAGATCGATTCAGGCGGGCCTATGCTGATTGTTATCTTCTGCTTCTTTATGTTAGTAGCTGCGGTGCTGTTTTTACTATTTGGGGCTGAAGAATACCTTTCCTTTACCTATACGATGGGCGGCATAGCACTGGCCATATTTGGTATCTTCTGGATACGTATGGAAGCCGGTTACTTCGACTATGTACGCAAGATCAGGGATTATATAAAAACACAAAGCGTAGCCTAGGCCACGCTTTATCTTTTTATTACGGTGTCCTCTGTTGGGCACCGTTTTTTATTGTATGTACGGTTTAAGAGAGTCTATCGGCGTATCTCCCGCAAATGTTTTTATCAGCTTGCGGTCCTTATCATACACATTTATTTGTGGTAATGTTTGATAGGTAAATGTTTTGGTAATGTAATCATTGCTATCCAAAGTTACCTGCAGGGTAGGGAACTCTTTTATCTTTACGCTATTCTCAAAAAACTCAAGATGTGGTTTCATAACCGGTGCGGCTATTAAAACGATCTTTGAATTTTTAAAAAGGAAAATATTCTCTTTCAGGCGTATGGTCTCCTCCTGGCAGTGGTCGCAGGTAGGGTTGAAGGTCATAACTAATAAATTATAATCATTGGCCAGGTCGGCATTGGTAATGATCTTATTATCTTCTGTTACAAGTTTCAGCTGAGGCAATGGAGCGCCCGGCGTGCGGTAATCTATTTGTAGTTTAGGTTCTACATTTGCTGCTGCAACTGCAGGAATCTTCTCTTTGTTTATTTTCCTCTTTTTTTGGCCGAAAGCAATATACACGGTGCTTAACAGGCAGGTAATGATTAGTAACTTGCGCATGGAGCGAATTTAGGTAATTAGTTTAAAACAGATTGCTAATATTATGACAGCAAAATCCCAGATTCCGTTGGCTGAGCGGATGCGCCCCAAGAGCCTGGAAGAATTTATAGGACAAGAGCACCTGGTAGGAAAAGGAAAGGTATTGGAGCAGATGATCCACAACCGAAAGGGACATTCTATTATCTTCTGGGGCCCTCCGGGTGTAGGTAAAACAACACTTGCGCAGATCATTGCCCGCTCATTAGACCTGCCTTTTTTTACGCTTAGTGCTATAGACAGCGGGGTAAAGGATGTAAGAGCTGTAATAGAGCAGGCGCGCAAAGCCGGGCACGCTATATTATTCATTGATGAGATACACCGCTTTAATAAAGCACAGCAGGATAGTTTGCTGGGGGCTGTAGAGAAAGGCATCATAACGCTTATAGGCGCTACTACTGAAAACCCTTCATTTGAAGTGATAGGGGCTTTACTAAGCAGGTGCCAGGTATATGTATTGAAGCCGCTTACTGAAGAGCATCTCAAAGCCCTGGTACACCAGGCTATGGAAAATGATGCCTGGCTGAAGGAGCAACAGATAACTATCGAGGAATGGGATGCATTATTGCAGTTAAGCGGAGGCGATGCACGCAGGTTATTGAACCTTTTAGAGTTGGTAGCCTCCTCTATGCCTGCAGGTGTTAGCGGCGTTCCCAATGATATTGTAGTAGATGTAGTGCAAAGTAAAATGGCGCTCTACGATAAAGGCGGCGAACAGCATTACGATATCATTTCTGCTTTTATTAAATCACTGCGCGGCAGCGATCCTAATGCCGCCGTGTACTGGCTGGCACGCATGATAGAGGGTGGAGAAGATCCAAAGTTTATTGCCCGCCGTATGGTGATACTTGCCAGTGAAGATATTGGTAATGCAAATCCTAATGCCTTGCTGCTGGCTACTACTACCTTCCAGGCAGTAGAAATGATCGGGTACCCTGAATGCCGCATTATACTTTCGCAATGTGCCACTTACCTGGCTTCTTCGCCCAAAAGCAATGCATCGTATATGGCAATAAATCATGCGCAATCACTGGTAGATAAAACCGGCGACCTACCGGTGCCATTGCCTATCCGCAATGCGCCTACCGGGCTGATGAAAAACCTGGATTATGGAAAGGGATACAAGTATGCACATGACTACCCGGACAATTTTGTAGACCAGGAGTTCTTACCGGAAAAAATAGCCGGTACTAAATTGTACGAACCGGGTAATAATGCAGCAGAAGCCCGCCTGAGAGATTATCTCAAACATTGCTGGAAGGAAAAGTATGATTATTGAGCTTGCTTAAGAATAGTAAGTGCTTTTTCTACCTGTAGTTTTATGCCGCCCCACACAAGTCCTAAAGATGGGCGTAGCGTATTAATATTTTCATCTGCTATATAGCAAGGGACGCCTTCATTCTCAAGGCGTCCCTTTACTATATAAGCTTCAGTAATGTCTGAAAAAGTACATACTGTAATTAGCTGCATAGTTTATGCTTTATGCAGGTATCTCTACCAGTGTTTTTTCTACCTTATTGTGTACCGGTTTTACGGTTTGCAGGTAGCGGTAAATTGCTTTCAGGTTATTATCGCTCATGCGTTTGAACGGCCCCCAGGGCATAGCACTATGCCTGATAGCTTTGCCGCCGTGCAGCCTGTTGATGAATGCCTGTTCTGTCCATCCGGCCAGTCTACCTGTTTCAGGGTCTGGTGTAAGATTGGGTGTTACGCATTTGTATTTTGTCGGTTCTACTATCGATTCCATTTCAAACCCGCCGGCAAACTCCGGCCCTATAAACGCGCCGGTCATAAGGTCGCGTTTGGTATGGCATCCGCGGCAGTTGGCCACACTATTGGCCAGGTACTTGCCATATTCTACTGAAGTATCTTCTTCCACTACTTTCGGTACATCACCGTCGGGTCCTACCGGTTTTATCAGGAACGCCTTTACCACTTTACCCAGCAGGTTCAGTTTAGACTGGGGTACTTCGTGCTTCACCGGCTGCATAGTTTTCAGGTAAGAGAATATAGCGCTCATATCCGCATCGCTGGTATTGTGGAAGGGCATGAAATCAAATACGACAGACCCGTCAGGTTTTACCCCGTAGCGCAGCGCTCTTGCCAGTGCCTTGGTCTCAATATTACCGATACCGGTTTCCTTATCCGGTGTTATGTTAGGTACATACACCGTACCTACCGGTAGGTTGAATTGATAGCCCCCTATAAGCGGTACTATATCGCCATTTTCTTTGGCTTCCATCATATCAACCTTTCCGTGGCAGTCGGCGCAGTGGCCGGGGCCATATACCAGGTATTCTCCTCTTTTAAGTGTGGCAGAATCTGTAGATAGTGCGATGTCGGGATAGGGGGCTTCGTATTTCAGGTTTTGGCGCATTGCCACAGTTACAGACAATGCTACTACCAGTACAAGCAAACCTATGCCTGTCCATTTCAGGATTTTCTTAATCATAATAATTTGGGTGGTGTTATGAGTGCAAAAATAATAGATAAATTTTCTTAATGTCAAGCCTGGGCTAGTCTATTATGAAAACTACCAGTATAATAAAACGTATTTTCAGCGGGTTACCCCTATATATTCGTGTTCCATGTGGTATGATTTTTCATAAATTTGCAGCACTGAAACCCTGTTACAAAGCCTGTTTGCGACAGAAAAGTACCTTGGCAAAGAAAAAATTAAAAATTCCTTCAAAATATTTTGCCTGTTTAAAAACTACTCATTACCTTTGCAGTCCCAAATTTTACGGGTTAGAAGATATTTATAAGTATGTCACAGCGTATCAGAATAAAGCTTAAATCTTACGATCACAGCCTGGTTGATAAATCAGCAGAGAAAATCGTTAAGACTGTGCGCAACACAGGAGCAGTGGTAACAGGCCCTATTCCTTTGCCTACAGAGAAGAAGATCTTTACAGTATTGCGCTCACCGCACGTTAATAAAAAGTCACGTGAGCAGTTCCAACTTTGCACCCACAAGCGCTTGTTGGATATCTATACTTCTTCTTCACGTACAGTCGACGCTCTTTCGAAGTTAGACCTTCCGAGTGGTGTTGAAGTAGAGATCAAAGCGTAACAGATAACAATATCTGTATCTCCCGCAAGGGCATACAGAATGGTTCTTAACAATATAGATAAAACGGCTAATCCCGGTCCACACAATTAAAGGCATCCGGGCGCTTGGCTAAAATATTATAAAATGAAAGGTATTATTGGTAAAAAAATCGGCATGACCAGCATTTTTGAGCCGAATGGTAAGCAGACAGCCTGCACCATTATCGAAGCTGGTCCTTGTGTGGTTACTCAAAAGAAAACCGTGGATACCGACGGTTACAACGCATTGCAAATTGCGTTCGGAGAAGCAAAGGAGAAAAACACTCCCAAAGCACTCCTCAATCACTTCGCTAAGGCACAAACGTCGCCTAAGTCAATCGTAAAAGAACTTCGTAATTGTTCCATTGATAAACAAGTTGGTGAAGCTATTACTTGTGAAATATTTACCGAAGGAGAAAAAGTAAGTGTTATTGGCACTACTAAAGGTAAAGGTTTCCAGGGTGTAGTAAAACGTCACGGTTTCTCTGGTGTGGGTGAAGCATCCCATGGCCAGCACGATCGTCAGCGTGCCCCGGGTTCTGTCGGTGGTTCATCATATCCCAGCCGTGTATTTAAAGGTATGCGTATGGCCGGCCGTATGGGCGGAGACCGCGTAAAGGTTAAAGCACTGCGTGTTGTAAAAGTATTCCCTGAACAAAACTATATTTTGATTAGTGGTTCTGTACCGGGACATAATGGTTCAATTGTTTTAATTCAGAATTAATTTTAGTCATGCAAGTTGACGTATTAAATAGTAAAGGTGCTAAAACCGGCCGTTCAGTAGAACTGCCTGACGAGATATTCAATATCGAGCCGAATGATCATTGCATTTACCTTGCTGTAAAGCAATATCTGGCAGCACACCGCCAGGGTACGCACAAAACCAAGACCCGTGCAGAAGTGCATGGTTCTTCTAAAAAGCTGCACCGCCAAAAAGGTACAGGTGGTTCCCGTAAAGGTAACATCCGCAACCCTTTATATAAAGGTGGTGGTACAGTAAATGGTCCTTTGCCACACGGTTACGATTTCAAGCTGAACCGTAAAGTAAAAGACCTGGCTAAAATGTCTGCCCTGTCTTACAAAGCACGCGAAAACAAAATAGTAATAGTTGAAGACCTGAAACTGTCTGCTCCTAAAACTAAAGACTTCGCTTCTATGCTGGGCAGTCTGCAGGAAGGTACTCCGAAATCACTGTTCATTATACCAGAACATGATACCAATACTTACCTGAGCAGCCGTAACCTGGTAAGGAATAAAACAATAGTGCTGAGCGATATGAATACATACGACCTGGTAAATGCACAGGTAGTAGTATTTACAGAGTCTGCCGCTAAAATGTTCAATGAAGAACCTGCTGCTGCAGAAGCATAATTAAAGAAAAAGATTTTTCGTAAACCGAAATAATATTAGAAAATGAAACTCACTGACGTTTTAGTAGAACCGGTGGTTACTGAGAAAGTAAATAGCCAGATGGAGCGTTCGGGTCGCTACACTTTCGTAGTAGACAAGAAAGCAAACAAACTGGAAATCAAGAAGGCTGTAGAAGAATTCTACGGTGTGAAAGTACAGGGTGTTAATACCATTGTAGTACCTGGTAAATCTAAATCACGTTTTACTAAAGGCGGGTTTATACAAGGTGTTAAGTCTTCTTACAAGAAAGCGGTGGTAACACTGGCTGAAGGTGAATCAATAGATTTATTCTCAATGTAAATCTGAAAAAAGAATTAGAAAATGGCATTACGTAAATACAAACCGGTAACAGCCGGTACACGTTGGAGAATAGGTAACGCATACGCAGAAGTTACTACTAACGAGCCTGAAAAGAGCTTGTTGGAACCATTGAAATCTACAGGTGGCCGTAACGCTCAAGGTCGTCGCTCTATGCGCTACATTGGCGGTGGTAACAAAAAAATGTACCGTAAGATAGATTTCAAACGCGATAAAGCTAATGTACCTGCTACTGTAAAGAGCATTGAATACGATCCTAACCGTTCTGCATTCATCGCCCTGCTGGTATATGCTGATGGTGAAAAACGTTACATCCTTGCTCCTCAAGGCCTGGAAGTAGGTGCTACTATCGTAAGCGGTACAAACGTTGCTCCTGAACTGGGTAATGCACTGTTGCTGAAAAATATGCCTTTGGGTACTGTTGTTCACAATATCGAACTGCAGCCTGGTCACGGTGGTGCTATGGCACGCTCTGCAGGCACTTATGCACAACTGAATGCCAAAGAAGAAAAATATTGCGTAATCAAAATGCCTTCTGGTGAGCTGCGCAAAGTGCTGAGCACTTGTATGGCGACCGTAGGTACTGTATCTAACAGCGACCACGCACTGCAGTCAATGGGTAAAGCAGGCCGCAACCGTTGGAAAGGTATCCGTCCGCGTAACCGTGGTGTTGCAATGAACCCGGTAGATCACCCGATGGGTGGTGGTGAAGGCCGCTCTTCTGGTGGACACCCACGCAGCCGTACTGGTAAATACGCTAAAGGTGAAACAACACGGAGCACAACCAAGGGTAGCAACAAGTTGATCATCCAGCGCCGTAACGGTAAAAAACTTTCAGGTAAATACAAATAATAAACAGGGAATATCCTGACAATAAAATATAACGAAGAATGGCTCGTTCAATTAAAAAAGGACCGTACGTAGATGCAAAGCTGGACAAAAAAGTACTGGCTGTAAACGATGGCAAGGCAAAAAGGGGAGTTCTGAAAACCTGGAGCCGCCGCTCTACCATCACGCCTGATTTTGTAGGTCATACATTTGCAGTGCATAACGGTAACAAGTTCATACCGGTATATGTAACCGAATTCATGGTAGGCCATAAACTGGGCGAATTTGCACCAACACGCAACTTCAAAGGCCATAGTGGCACTAAATAATTAACAATAAAATTCAGGCCGTTATCTTCTGGTGCGGCCACTATAAGAAATAAATAATAAAATGGAAGCTGTAGCTCGTTTACGTAACTATCCTACATCGCCGCGCAAAATGCGCCTGCTGGCCGATCTGATACGTGGCCTGGATGTAGAAAAAGCGCTGAATACTTTAAAATTCAGCACTAAGCACCCTTCAGTGCCTTTGGAAAAACTGTTGCTGAGTGCAATTGCAAACTGGAGAGTAAAGAATGAAGGTGTGGACGTTGCCGGAGCAAACCTGTATGTAAAAACCATATTTGTGGACGGTGGACGTACGCTGAAACGTATGAATCCCGCTCCGCAAGGCCGTGCTTACAGGCTTCGCAAGCGTAGCAACCACGTTACAATCATTGTGGATAGCAAAGCAACCGTAAACGCATAATTTTTAAACATTCAACTTAATAATATAACGAATGGGTCAAAAAACTAATCCTATAGGTAACAGGTTGGGCATCATCCGCGGATGGGACTCAATGTGGTATGGTGAAAAAAAGGATTTCGGTCAGAAACTTGTTGAAGACCATAAAATCCGCACTTACCTGAATGCACGTATTAACAAAGGTGGTATCTCACGTATTGTTATAGAGCGTACACTGGGTAAACTGATCGTAACTATACACACTTCTAAGCCTGGTATCATCATAGGTAAAGGTGGTGCAGAAGTAGACCGTATTAAGGAAGAGCTGAAAAAGCTTACCGGTAAAGATGATGTTCAGATCAACATCATGGAAATACGCCGTCCTGAACTGGATGCACAGATAGTAGGTGAAACAATTGCCCGCCAGTTGGAAAGCCGTGTTAGCTTTAAGCGTGCCATCAAAATGGCTATCTCTACAGCTATGCGTATGGGCGCTGAAGGTATCAAAATAAAAGTAGGTGGCCGTTTAGGTGGTGCTGAAATTGCCCGTTCTGAAGAGTTCAAACAAGGACGTACACCATTGCACACTTACCGTATGGACATCGACTATGCTTCTGTGTTCGCACTGACAGTATATGGTAAAATAGGTATCAAAGTATGGATCTGTAAAGGTGAAGTACTGGGCAAGCGTGACCTGAATCCTAACTTCTCTGCTAACTCTGACCGTCGTGGTAACGAAGGTGGTGGCCGTCCTGAAGGTGGCCGTCCGGGTGGAGACCGTGGCGAACGCCGTGGTGGTGGAGACCGTGGCGGTGACCGCCGTGGTGGTGGTGGCCGTGGTGGCAACCAGGGTGGTGGCGCAGCACGTGGTGGCCGTCGCTAATTAATAAATTTTTGTAGAGCAACTTTTTAAAATATTGTAACAATGTTACAACCGAAAAAAACGAAACATCGTAAAGCGCATAAAGGCAGAATAAAAGGTAACGCACAACGCGGCGCTACTGTAGCCTTTGGTTCGTTTGGTTTGAAAGCTTTGGAACCTAAGTGGATAACAAACCGCCAGATAGAAGCTGCACGTCAGGCTATGACCCGTCATATGAAGCGTGAAGGTAATGTTTGGATCCGTATATTCCCTGACAAGCCGATTACCCGCAAACCAGCCGAAGTACGTATGGGTAAAGGTAAAGGTAGCCTGGAATTCTGGGCAGCTGTGGTAAAACCTGGTATGATCATGTTTGAAGCGGAAGGTGTGCCTATGCAGGTAGCAAAAGAAGCTTTGGAACTGGCAGCACAGAAACTGCCTATCAAAACCAAGTTTGTGGTACGTCACGACTACGCAGGACAATAATTAATAAATAAAAAAGAAGATTTCTGGTTTTTAGCCGAATCATAAATCAATCGTAAATCATAGATAAAATGGCAAAAGCAAAAAAAGCGAACAAGGTTGAAGATTACCGCTCGCTGGACGACCAGGCACTGGTTTCGAAGATCGGTGAGGAGGAAGTGCGCTTGAAGAAAATGCACTTCAGCCATGCGGTAAACCCAATTGAAAACCCGCTTACTATTCGCCAGCTGCGCCGCACAATTGCGCGTATGAAAACTGAACAGCGCAGGAGAGCATTAGGTTTCTAATAAAATTATTAAGATGTCAACAACGACTGAAAGAAAACGCAGAAAAACCCGTATCGGGATAGTGAACAGCAACAAGATGACTAAAACCATCACTGTAGCTGTAGAACGTAAAGTGAAGCACCCGATATATGGTAAGTTCGTTAAAAAAACGACCAAATTCCACGCGCACGATGAGTCTAACACCGCTGGTGTAGGTGACGTAGTACGCATTATGGAAACACGCCCGCTGAGCAAAACAAAACGCTGGCGCCTGGTAGAAATTATTGAAAAAGCTAAGTAATCTTATTTAAAGATGATACAACAAGAATCCCGTCTGAATGTAGCTGACAACAGCGGTGCCAAAGAAGTGCTTTGCATCCGTGTGTTGGGCAATTCCGGACAAGATTATGCCGGTATTGGCGATAAAATAGTGGTGTCTGTAAAAGACGCACTTCCCGGTGGCGGTATTAAAAAAGGTACTGTTTCTAAAGCAGTAATCGTACGCACTAAAAATAAACTGCGCCGCAGGGATGGTTCATACATCAGCTTTGACGACAACGCTGTTGTACTGCTGAACGCTGCTGATGACCCTCGTGGTACGCGTATTTTCGGGCCGGTAGCACGTGAACTGCGTGACAAAGGCTATATGAAAATAGTTTCATTGGCACCTGAAGTATTGTAAAAAATATGTTGTACCTTTGCAGCCCGTTTAAAAATGGGACAAAGCTCAACGCTTAATTCATAGTAACTGTGAAAAAGAGATTTCAACCAAAGTTCAATATTAAAAAAGGCGACAACGTGATAGTTATTGCCGGCGACGATAAAGATCGCAGCAAATCACGTAAGGTACTGGCCGTTTACCCGCAAAAGAACCGCGTTCTTATTGAAGGGGTGAATATGGTGACCAAACACCTGAAACCTAATGCGCAAAACCCACAGGGTGGGATAGTGCAGGAAGAGGCGCCAATAGCTATCTCAAACGTAATGTTGTGGGATGCTAAAGCTAAAGCACCCGTACGTATCAAACGCGAACGTAAAGAAGGTGGTTTTGTTCGTATATCTAAAAAAACCGGTGAGGAGATTAAATAATGAAAAGTACTACATACATCCCTCGTTTACAGAAAAAGTATTCTGAAGAAGTAGTTCCGGCTTTGATGAAAAAGTTCGGTTACTCTACTGTGATGCAGTGCCCGCGCCTGGTAAAGATATGCCTGAACCAAGGTGTGAAAGGATCTGTATCTGATAAGAAAATGATTGACGATGCAGTGAATGAAATGACCATGATCTCTGGTCAGAAAGCTGTACCGACTCTTTCTAAGAAAGATATCTCAAACTTCAAGCTGCGTAAAGCTATGCCTATCGGCTGCCGTGTTACGCTGCGTGGTGTTAATATGTATGAGTTCCTGGACCGTATGATATCTGTTACGCTGCCACGTGTACGTGACTTTAAAGGTATAAACGATAAGTCTTTCGACGGCCGTGGTAACTATACAATGGGTGTTACAGAGCAAATTATTTTCCCTGAGATAAACATTGACAAGATCACCCGTATCAGCGGTATGGACATCACTTACGTGACTACTGCTAAAACAAATGAAGAGGCTTATGAACTGTTGAAAGAACTGGGTATGCCTTTCAAAAACATTAAAAAAGACAACAACTAATAATAAATGGCAAAAGAATCAGTAAAAGCCCGCCAACGCAAACGCGAACGCATGGTTGCCAAATTCGCTGAAAAGCGTGCTGCATTGAAAGCTGCCGGAGATTACGCTGCTTTGGATAAACTTCCGAAGAACTCTTCTGCGGTTCGCCTGCACAATCGCTGCCAGCTTACCGGCCGTCCTAAAGGATATATGCGTCAGTTTGGTATCGCCCGCGTAATGTTCCGCGAAATGGCATTGGATGGCAAAATACCAGGTGTACGTAAAGCAAGCTGGTAATTCAACGTTTCAAGGTCGGGCATACAATGATGTAGCCTGAAACCGGAGGCAATTATTATTTACAAAACTTTAAAAAAGAAAATGGTAACAGATCCTATTGCAGATTTCCTGACCCGTATTCGTAACGCACAAATGGCGCGTCACCGTATTGTGGAAATTCCTGCTTCAAACGTAAAAAAGCGTATCACAGAGATCCTTTATGATAAAGGTTATATCCTGAAATACAAGTTTGAAGACGACAATAAACAAGGTATCATCAAAATAGCACTGAAATACGATGCCCAAACTAAAGAACCAGCAATTAAGTCTTTAGAGCGCGTAAGCCGCCCGGGTCTTCGCCAGTATGCTAAACCTGATGAGATCCGCCGCGTAATGAGTGGTCTGGGTGTCGCTATCATTTCTACTTCTAAAGGCGTGATGACTGACAAAGAAGCCCGCGCTCAGAATGTAGGTGGTGAGGTGATGTGCAACATATATTAATATCAGGAATCGGCTTTCGGGCCGATTACTATATATGCTGATAATCTCAAGTTTTTCTATACGGAAACTGAAAACAGCGAAAACAGAAACAATTTTTTAAACTTATTTGAATTTAATTTACCATGTCTCGTATAGGTAAAAAAGTTATCACGGTTCCAAGTGGCGTTACAGTTACTGTATCCCCTTCAAATGAAGTAACCGTAAAAGGCCCTAAAGGCGAACTGAAACAAGCGATAGACCGCGACATCAAGATCGAGATCGCTAATAATGAACTGACAATCGTACGTCCTACAGACCAGATCCGTCACCGCGCACTGCATGGTTTATACCGTGCCATCGTTGCCAACATGGTAACAGGTGTTACAGAAGGTTTCAAAAGGGAACTGGAACTGGTGGGTGTAGGTTATCGTGCTGCAGTAACCGGCCAGCAAATTGACATGGCTTTAGGTTTCTCTCACAATATCATTATGGAATTGCCTAAAGAAGTAAAAGCTACTTCTACTGCAGAAAAAGGCCAGAACCCGAAAATATTCCTGGAATCTATCGATAAACAATTGTTAGGACAGGTAGCTGCTAAAATACGCAGTCTGCGTAAACCAGAGCCTTACAAAGGTAAAGGTGTTCGTTACAGCGATGAAATCGTTCGCCGTAAAGCAGGTAAGGCAGCAGGTAAATAATCATAGTTATTATCATCGCGCTTCCGGCGCGATGATAATTCTTTTTATAAATTTTGTAAACACTCCGGTAGCCACCTTTCGAAAAGCAGGGTGAGCCCGTAAAAACTAAATAATATGTCAGTTGATCAAAAAGTAATGCGCCGCCAGAAATTGCGTTGGCGTGTACGCGCTAAAGTAACCGGTACTGCACAAAAACCACGTTTGTCGGTTTTCCGCAGCAACAAGGATATCTATGCGCAATTGATAGATGATACTACAGGCGTTACTTTAGCTGCTGCTAACTCTCGCCAGAAAGATATCGCCGCCCAAAGCGGTACCAAAACAGAGAAATCTGTAATGGTAGGCAAGGCTATTGCTCAGAAAGCAACAGCACTGGGCCTGGAAACATGTGTGTTTGACCGTGGCGGATACCTGTATCATGGCCGTGTGAAAGCTGTAGCTGAAGGTGCACGTGAAGGCGGACTGAAATTCTAATAAAACTTTTAATTAACTCTTTTCTATTAATACAATAATGGCGAACTCACAATTAAATCGCGTAAAAGCCGGAGACCTGGAACTGCATGAAAAAGTAGTTGCCATCAACCGTGTGGTAAAAACCACAAAAGGTGGCCGTGCTTTTAGTTTTTCTGCACTTGTGGTGGTAGGTAACGGCCAGGGCGTAGTAGGCCATGGTCTTGGTAAAGCTAAAGAAGTACAGGAAGCTATTACTAAAGGTATAGATGACGCTAAGAAGAACCTGATAAAAGTACCTGTAATGAACGGTACTATACCTCACGAACAATTTGCTAAAGAAGGTGCTGCAAAAGTACTGATCAAACCAGCCGCCCACGGTACCGGTGTGATAGCAGGAGGCAGCATGCGTGCTGTATTGGAAGCTGCAGGTGTTACAGACGTGCTGTCTAAATCTTTAGGTTCTGCAAACCCTCACAACGTGGTGAAAGCTACTTTCTCTGCGCTGGGCCAGCTGCGTGAGCCGGTATTGGTTGCAAAGCAACGCAATATCAACCTGAAAAAAGTATTTAACGGGTAATAAACCCGCTCTTTTCGGGCTTTTTGAAACTGAATTTTAACTATTGAATTTATATAGCGTCATGGCTAAGATTAAAATTACTCAAACTAAAAGCGGTATTGACCGTGCTGAGCGCCAAAAGCGTACGCTGAAGGCCCTGGGCCTGCGTAAAATGCACGCTACAGTAGAAGTGGAAGCTACTCCGCAGATCCTGGGTATGGTGAAAGCAGTTCACCACCTGGTAAAAGTAGAAGAAGTAAAAGCTTAATTATTTAATCAATTTGCGAGCGGTTTTACATTCCGCGCAAGTTCAAAAATTGTAACATATGCAATTGCACAATCTAAAACCGGCAGAAGGTTCAGTACACAAAAGGAAACGTATAGGCCGTGGTGAAGGTAGTGGTCATGGTGGTACCGCTACAAAAGGTAACAAAGGCCAGCAGGCACGTACCGGTTATCAAAGGAAAAATGGTCACGAAGGTGGTCAGATGCCAATACAGCGCCGCATGCCAAAACGTGGTTTCAAGAGCCTGAACCGCGTTGATTATAAGGTCTTTAACATCGGTAAACTGGATTTCCTGATCGACAAATACGAGATCAAGGAATTTTCACTGGACAACCTGTATATCAATGGTTTGATCAGCCGCACCGATGTAGTTAAAATATTAGGTAACGGCGAAATGAAAACTAAAATGGTTTTCAAAGTAAACGCTGTCAGTGAAAAAGCAAAGCAGGCAATTGAAGCTGCCGGCGGCTCAATAGAACTGATTTAATTAATACCCGTATTGGAAAGACGCATTTGGATAAATGCGTCTTTTATCGTTTATTCGCATTTCATTTTTGATCAATTTCAGTTCCAGTGAAGAAACTTATAGACACGCTTAAAAATATCTGGAGTATCGAAGAACTCCGTAAGCGTATATTGTTTACATTATTGCTCGTAACCGTTTACCGTGCAGGATGTTACATTACCTTACCCGGTATCAACCCTAATATGCTGGTGCTGGAAGGCAGCCAGGATGGTTTGTTAGGCTTATTCAATATGTTTGCCGGCGGTGCATTCAGCCGTGCATCTATATTTGCGCTTGGCGTAATGCCATATATCTCCGCGTCTATCTTTATGCAGCTTGCAGGTATTGTTATACCACAAATTGCTAAAATGCAGCGTGAGGAAAGCGGGCGTAAAAAGATCAACCAATACACACGTTATCTTACTGTACTTGTAACTGCATTCCAGGCGAGCGCTTACGTGGCTTACCTGCGTACACAAACTGCAGCTGCTATCGTGCCTGATTTCAGCGCATTCCTGTTCTGGTTATCTACAGTAGTAGTACTTACAGCAGGTACCCTGTTTGTAATGTGGATGGGTGAAAGGATAACAGAGAAAGGTATTGGTAACGGTACATCTCTTATCATCATGGTAGGTATCCTTGCCCGTTTGCCACACTCTTTAGGCCAGGAATTTGACGCTAAGAACCTTGGCGGCGGTGGTGGCCTGTTGATATTCCTGATAGAAATAGCCATATTCATAGCTGTAATAGTGGGCCTGATACTGCTGACACAAGGTATCCGTAAAATACCGCTGAACTATGCACGCCGTATTATTGGCAGCAACAACGCAGCACGTGAAGTAGCAGGTGGCGCCCGCGATTTTATTCCTCTGAAAGTAAACTCCGCAGGTGTAATGCCAATCATCTTTGCGCAGGCTATCATGTTTATCCCTGCTACCATTGCGGGCTTTACAAACAACGAAAGCGCACAAGGTTTTGTACGTGCTATGTCAGATCACACATCCCTGTGGTATAATGTGATCTATGCGGTACTGGTTATTGCATTCACTTATTTCTACACGGCGTTGATCTTCAACCCTACAGAAATGGCTGATAACCTGAAACGTAATAACAGCTTCATCCCTGGCGTAAAACCAGGCGAGCCAACTGCTGATTATATTGCTACTATCATGGACCGTATTACCTTACCCGGTGCCGTGTTCCTGGCTGTAGCAGGTGTTTTGCCGGGTATAGCAGCTTTACTGGGTGTTACCAGCGGTTTCTCTTCATTCTTCGGCGGTACTTCTATGCTGATAGGTGTAGGTGTAATCCTGGATACATTGCAACAGATAGAAAGCCATTTGCTGATGCGCCATTACGATGGCCTGATGCAAACAGGCCGCATCTCAGGCCGCCAGCCGGCAGCAGGTGCATCTGTATAATAGAACTTGTGAACATGATACATATCAGAAGCAAAGACGAAATTGAATTAATCAGAAAAAGTGCTTTAATGGTCACTGCCACCTTAACCGAGGTGGCAAACTTTTTAAAGCCCGGTATCACTACGCTGTCTATAAATAAAATGGCTGAGACCTTTATCAGGGACAATGGCGGTGTACCGTCTTTTAAAGGGTATAACGGCTTTCCTGCATCACTCTGCATATCGGTAAACGAAGTAGTAGTTCACGGTTTTCCCAGCGATTATATACTGAAGGATGGAGACATTATTTCAGTGGATTGCGGGGTGTTCATGAATGGCTATCACGGAGACCATGCCTATACCTTTGCTATAGGAAATGTACAGCCAGAAGTTTTGAAGCTGATGCGTGTAACTAAGGAAGCACTGGCGCGTGGGGTAGCACAGGCATGCGATAATAACCGTGTGGGGGATATTTCCTTTGCTATTGAGAATTATACAGCGCGTGAACACGGTTACGGTGTTGTACGCGAGCTAGTGGGGCACGGAGTAGGAAAGAAGCTGCATGAAGACCCGCAGGTACCGAATTATGGCCGTCGCGGCGACGGTAAGCGCCTTAAAGAAGGTATAGTGCTGGCTATTGAACCAATGATAAACCTGGGCAAAAGAGATGTATATACGCTTGATGACGGGTGGACCGTGGTAACTATGGATGGAAAGCCTTCTGTGCACTACGAACATACTACAGCAGTAAGGAAAAATAAAGGTGAGGCATTATCCAATTTTGCACCTATAGAAGCTGCAGAAAGAGCGAATGCCGAATTGAATACAGGACATTTAGTAACAACAGAGCCGGTTGCATAGCAGCCGGTTTTTTTATTCTATTACTACTTCTTTTCCGGCAGCCAATATTTTCATAAGCACTGTTTCTTCCGGTGTATGACCCGTAACATCATTGCAGTTGGTAGCATCAATCTGCTTTAGGTATTTGTCTAAGGTGCCATTCGTATAATGTTCGAGCAGGGAAGGATGCACATAGTATTTTTTACAGACGGTACGAGTATTGCCCAGGTGACCGGCTACAATATCCAGTATCTCTACAATGCGCTTCTTAGCTTCTGTTGCGGATGATGCCGGTGGAGTATCTTTCAATGTTTCCAGTGCCTGCAGGCTGCCCGCCCATGTACGGAAATCTTTAGCGGTAAAATTGCCACCGCTTATTTCTTTGATATAGTTGTTGACCATGCCTGAATCGATGGACTTCCTTTCTCCGTCCGAGGTATAGTACTGGAATAATTCCTTGCCGGGTATGTCCCTGCATTGCTGCACTATTTTTGCCAGCTTTTTGCTCTTCAGCGTTATGTTGTGATAAACGCCTTTCTTGCCTTTAAAGCTGAAAAACGCTTTGCCTTTGTCGAAGCTTACATGTTTATCTTTTAGGGTTGTGAGCCCGAATGAACCATACAGCTTTTCGTATTCATTACTGCCTATGCGTATGCAGGTGCATTGCATGATTGATACTACGGCCGCCAGCACTTTTTCTAATTGTAAGCCGGGCAGCGAAAGCCCATGCTGTAGTTTCTTTCTTATGTCGGGTAATGCCTTCCCGAATTCATATAGATGAGCATATTTCGTTTGGCTTCTCAGGCTGCTCCAAAGTGCATGGTATTTATATTGTTTCCTGTTTTTTACATCGAAACCTGTGGCTTGTATATGTCCGTTGGGAATGGGGCTGATCCAGACTTTTTCCCAGGCCGGCGGAATGACCAGTTTTTTTATGCGCTCCAGTGTTTCTTTATCTGTAACCTTTTTATTGTTGAAGTAATAAACAAAATCATCCTGTCCTTTTACCCGGGTGATGCCGGGAATAGAATCATTTACATATTCAAGATTTACAGCCTCGGCACTTTTTACACTATTGGCCGCCAGGTGGTTGAGCTGCTTCCGTGCTATCCTTACTGCTGCTACTTCCATGGAAATCAATAAGTAAAATTTCATGCCCGGCAGCCTGCTTAAAAAGCGAAAACCCCGCCGGATCGCTCCGGTCGGGGATTTTCGCGCACAACATTCTTATTATTATCTTCTGCCTCTTGGCCCTTCATTGCGTGGTGCCTGCTCCATGCGTTGTGGTTGTTCCATTCTTTGCGGTTGCGGGCGCTCCATGCGTTGTGGTTGTTCCATTCTTTGCGGTTGCGGGCGTTCCATACGTTGTGGTTGTTCCATTCTCTGCGGTTGCGGGCGCTCCATACGTTGTGGTTGTTCCATTCTCTGCGGTTGCGGGCGCTCCATACGTTGCGGTTGCTCCATTCTCTGCGGTTGGGGGCGTTCCATACGTTGTGGTTGCTCCATTTGCTGTGGCTGCATGGGCCTTGCTTCCTGTTGCCTGTTCCACCTTTCCTGCCTTGCCTGTTCTATGCGTTGCTGCTGGGCGGCACGTTCTTGTGGCCTTGCCTGTGGCATATCCCGCTGCCTGTCGGGTATTACGGTACGTGGGGCTTCCTGTGCAGGCTGGCGTTGTATATTACCCCGGCCGTTACGATCTATAGTGTTCTCATTAAGGTTGCCTCCGCGTTCTAATCGTTGAGGTTTGTCTATAGTTTGTGGCGGCCTGCTATTGATAGCGTGTTGGGCGTTTACAGCTCTTTCCGGTCTTACATTACCGCTACGTGGTCCTGATACCTGCGGCCTGTATATATTCAGCGTGTTGTTGCGTACTGTAGTACGTTCAGGACGGTTAATAGTATTTACACGATATACATTTACACGCTGGCCGGTACGGCTTTGAAACTCGTTGCTGCGCGGGCCATATACATATGTCCTCCGGTTGTTTACATACGTATTATTAATGATGGTGGTATTATTAATAATAGTTGTGTTATAACGTGGTCCCCTATAATAGCTGTAAAAACGCGGGCTGTATAAGTGCTGGCAGGGAATGAATACCCACCAGTCGTTAGGCACATAATAACTTGGCCCAAATGATAAGGAAATGCTGATGCTTGGACGTAAAGGTGCCCAGCCATAATAGCCACCACCGTCGCGCCAGCTTACCCATGCAGGTCCCCATTCGGTATCGGGTACCCATATCCAGCCGTAATAATTATCGTAGGTCCAGCGCCCATAGTGAAATGGCGCCCAGCCCCATGAATAGTTAGATACCCATGTATTACCGTACTCGGTCATGGCCCAGTAACCGTCTGTATAATAGGGTCTGAAACCTGCATCTACATCAGGCACCCATACATAACCATAGTTCGGGTCGTCTATCCATTGTCCGTAAGGAGATAATTCATCGTAAAATGTCTGGAAAGAAACTGATACACCCGGCTGAGCTTTTGCCTTAGGTGCACCGGTCAGCAGTGCTACAAATAGCAGCAATACTGTAGTTATTCCAAACCTGTTAAATAAGCGTTTCATTTTTATCGTTTTTTATTGTCTTACAGTTAGTAAGACAAAACAGGTTCCTGTTTTTCACAAGAAAATGTTAATCGTTATTTAGCATAGGAAATGCGGTATATAACATTGGCAAAATCATCAGATACCAAAAGCGATCCGTCCTGCAATTGTAGTATGTCTACCGGCCGGCCCCAGGCCTTACCATTTTTTAACCAGCCTTCGGCAAATGGCTCATAGCTTATTGCTTTGTTGCCGTCCAGTTTTACCAGCATTAACCTATAGCCAATCGGTTCGCTGCGGTTCCAGGAGCCGTGTTCGGCAATAATTACCTGGTTTTTGTATGCGACAGGAAACATATCGCCCGTATAAAACTTCATACCCAGTGCTGCCGTATGCGGTGCCAGTTTTTGTACGGGTGGGGTAAAGTCGGTACAGGGGTGGCGGTCCCCGTATTCAGGGTCTTTTATATCGCCTGCATGGCAATACGGGTAGCCGAAATGCATGCCGGGTTTAGGTGCGTTGTTCAATTCATCGGGTGGGATATCGTCCCCCAGCATATCGCGACCGTTTTCTGTAAACCATAATTCTTTTGTTTGCGGGTGCCAGGCGAATCCTACTGTATTCCTTATACCGCTTGCAAATACTTCAAAACTACTGCCATCGGCATTCATACGCGTGATAGATGCGTAGCGGTTATCTTTTTCATTATCGTCGCAGATGTTACAGGGGGCACCTACGGGTACATATAATTTGTTATCCGGTCCGAACGCAATGTATTTCCAGCCATGGTGTTTATCGGAAGGGTAATTGTCGCTTACCAGTACAGGTCGCGGCGGATTGGCCAGCCTGTTCTCAATATCATCAAACCGCCATATTTTATCTATTTCGGCTACATATAATGCTCCTTTATGAAAGGCAACGCCATTAGGCATATTTAAGCCTTTAGCTAATATGTACTTTTTGTCTGCGGTCCCGTCATTATTTTCATCCACCAGGGCATACACCTTATCCCCGCTACGGTTGCCTACAAATACAGTTCCTTTATCTCCCAAGGCCAGCGACCTGGCATTGTCAATAGTATCGGCAAACAAACTAATGTGGAAACCCGGCGGTAATTTGATATCATTCAGCCTGGGGTCTGCTGCCTTTTCCAAAGCTTTATTCTTGCATGCAGCGGTGGATATCCCAAACAAAAGGCATATCCAAATAATATGGAAGGAAGACCTCATGACTTATTGTGTTTATTGATGAACTAAATATGTAAAAACCATGCCGTATAAGGCATACAGCGTGTTTTCGCTGGAAGTTATTAAAGTTTAGCTGGTTAATTGAGCGTTAACCGGTTGCAAAAATGCAGTTAACAGGGGTTTAAAATTTCCCTGTGGTAATATGCCGCCGCATCTTTGTGTCATCAAACGAACAAACAAGAAATAAACAACAAACAATAACAACAAAAAGTAAACACACAAAACAAACAATCATGAAAAAAATCATCATCGCAGCAGCATTCGTTTCTTTCGGTTTCGCAGCAAACGCTCAAACTACCACTAACGCTCAACAGACAGTAAACCTGGCCCTGACAGATGCTATAGAACTGACCTTTACCGGAAGCGGTACTGCTACAGGCGCTTCTGTAACCCTGCCATTCACCACCGTTAATGATTATGCAAACGGTGTTACTTCAGCAGCACAGCAACTGAAAGTACGTTCTAATAAAAACTTTACCGTAGCCGTAAAATCAAACGCAGCTAACTTCACTTATACCGGTTCTACCACACCTGCCCCTGTAATGCCTGTAGCATCAGTACTGGGTGTAATGGTAAGCGCTAACGGTACCGGCGGTACAATAGCATCACCGTTCTCTGCCAGCACTTATTCAACCCTGACAGCTACTAACCAGAGCCTGATCACCAACGGTACACGCGGTGGCAACCAGACTTTCTCTGTACAGTACCAGGGTACACCGGGTTTTGCATACCCCGCAGGTAACTATGCAGTAGATGTAGTATACACTGCTACTCAACTCTAAGAATTATTCAAATATATATATTGTAGCCCCGCAGAAGCGGGGCTTTTTGTATTTATCAGCCCGCATCTTATCTTCATTGCATGGAAAGTTTATTACTGCTGCATGGTGCAATAGGCGCTGGCGACCAGCTAAAACCACTGGCGGAAAAATTGAGTGATAAATATGAGGTCCATACTTTGGATTTCTCAGGGCACGGTGGCAGGGCTATTGTGGCTAATTATACCATAACCGGGTTTTGCGAGGATGTAATTGCTTACATGGATGAAAAACGCCTAACCGATATTTCTGTTTTCGGCTATAGTATGGGCGGGTATGTGGCCATGTACCTGGCAAAACACCACCCGAACCGCATAAAGAAGATAGTGACCCTGGCAACCAAATTTCACTGGGATAAGGACACTGCTGAAAAAGAAGTAAAAATGCTGGATGCGGACAAAATAATGGCCAAACTGCCCGCATTTGCAGAAACACTGGAGAAAAGACATAGCCCCCAGGATTGGAAGGCGGTGCTCGGCGCTACGGTAGCTATGATGTTGGAAATGGGTAATGATAACCCGTTGAAACCGGAAGATTACAGCCATATATATACGCCATCATTATTATTGCTGGGAGACAGGGATAAAATGATAACCCTGGAAGAAACCCTGGCTGTTTACCGGGCTTTACCCAATGCCGAAATGGGTATGCTACCAGCTACGCATCACCCTATAGAGCAGGCTAATCTCCGGCTGCTAGCAGAAATGATCAGGTACTTTATCTGATAGCTGTTATAGCTAAGTTGTTATTGGTATTATAAAAGATTGCAGGGGAAGCAATTATCTTCCCGGGCCGTTATAAGGTGTTCAGTCTTTTCTATTACCTTTGGCAGCAACATATTTTTGCCTCGTTCATGAAGAAAAACATTGCTTTACTGGCCGGTGGATATTCCGGGGAGTACGTTATATCGATACAAACAGCCAAAACTATAGAACAAAATATAGATGGTGATTTGTATAATACGTATAAGATACTTGTAACACGCGATGGCTGGTGGCATGAAACAGCAAAGGGACAAAAAATAGCGGTTGATAAAAATGATTTTTCCCTAACGATAAACGGGCAGAAAATAAACTTCGATGCGGTATTTATAGCCATACATGGTACACCGGGGGAAGATGGACGTATACAGGGCTACTTAGATATGATACAGGTGCCTTATACAACCTGTAATGCTATCGTATCTGCACTTACATTCAATAAGAGCTATTGTAATAAGGTGGTAAAGGCCTTCAATGTGGTTAATATCTCTAATTCTGTACACCTGATAAAAGGAGAGCCTTATTCAGTGGGTACCATATTGGAGCAATTACAATTGCCAATGTTTGTTAAACCCAATGAAAGTGGCTCGAGCCTTGGGGTAAGTAAAGTGAAATCGGTAGAAGAATTGCTGCCGGCTATAGAAAAAGCTTTTAAGGAAGATAACCAGGTACTGATAGAAGAATTTATTGAAGGCAGGGAACTGACGATAGGGGTGTATAAAGTAAACGGATACCTGCACACACTCCCTCCAACCGAGATAGTGAGCAAAAACGAGTTTTTTGACTACGAAGCTAAATATACCCCCGGTGTTACCAGCGAGATAACACCGGCCCCTATACCGGAAGCCATACGCGAGCAATTGGAAACAAAAGCGGCACAACTGTACCGCCAGCTCAACTGTCGTGGGGTAGTGCGGATGGATTTTATATTGCAGACAGGTACCAATAAACTGTTTTTCCTGGAAGTGAATACCATGCCGGGGCAGAGTGAGAACAGCATTGTTCCGCAACAAGTCAGGGCATCTGGTTTATCATTAAAAGAATTTTACGGTGCGCTGATAGAGGATTGCCTGAATAATGCAGGATAGTTCGTACATTTTGATTAAGATATGATTGCTATAAGAGAAGATCTGAAAAAGTCATTTTGGTTCAACCTGTTGCTGGTGGTATTGCTGGCTGCAGGGTTTTATATTTTGTTTTTTACCAGCCTCAGCTGGATCACCCGTCATGGTAAAGAGGTAAAAGTGCCTGATATTACTGCACAGGATGTGAAATTAGCTGTTGGGAAACTGGAACAAATGGGCTTTGAAGTAGATATTGACTCTGCCTACGAGCCCAAGCAAAAAGCATACGTGGTACTATCACAAATACCCGAAAAAGGTGCAGTGGTGAAGAACGGCCGTACTATATTCCTTACCGTAAATAAAGCACAGCCTCCGCTTACTCCTATGCCTAACCTGCTGAACTTGTCTTTTAGGAGTGCCGAGATGATCCTGAAAAGCAATAAGATGATATTGGGTGATACTACTTATCGTCCTGATATAGCGAAAGGTGCCATTCTGGAACAATTATATAAAGGACAGCCTATAAGACCAGGCCAGATGATACCGCAGGGCAGTCGTATAGACCTTGTTATAGGCGATGGCTTAGGTAATACTCAATTTAATGTGCCGGATGTAATTGGAATGAGCTATGTAGAAGGTGTTGCCATGCTGAATGGTAATGGCCTGATTTTTACCGCTATTTGGGAAGGGCAGATCAGTGACTCGGCTACGGCGATCATATATAACCAGACGCCTAAAAGTATAAATGAAATAGGTACACCAAACCGCATTAAAGAAGGGGATATTGTAGATATCCGTATCAAACAAAACCCGACACCGGAAGAAATAGAAGGCAATAGAAATGCACACAGCGGAGTTAATAATGATGGCAATGGTAACACCGATAACAGCAATAAAGGAAACGACGATTACCAGTGATTGTAAATAAAAAAATATACGGCCTGTTTATACTGCTGTGCGCAGCCCTGTGGGGGTATGCGCAAGAGCAGGTTGCGCCGGTATATTATAACCCAGTTGTAAAAAATAAGAATAAACTGTTTCCCTCTGCTTCAAAAGCTACGGCCCTGAGCCTGCCTTTTTTTGAAGATTTCACCACTTATTCTCCAACACCTGATGCTGCAAAGTGGACAGACCGGCAGGTATATATAAACAATACCATGTGCGTAAACCCCGTAAGCAGGGGAGTGGCCACTTTTGATGGCTTAAGCGCTAACGGGCTGCCTTACAATGTACAGAATGCAAATACTTTGTTGTATGCAGATAGCCTCACCTCTCAGCCAATAGACCTGAGTGGCAGAACGGCAGCTGACAATATTTATTTTAGTTTTTTATACCAGCCACAAGGCAATGGGTTTTCTCCTGAAACCCAGGATTCCCTGGCGCTTTATTTTAAAAAGAACGGCGGGGGTAACCCCTGGATAAGGGTATGGGCCGTTGCTGGCTCTGGTGTACAGCCATTTAAGCATGTTATAGTGCCTGTAGATGATACAATATTCCTTTATAATGATTTCCAGTTCCGGTTTGTGAATAAAGCTTCACTAAACACCAATGACGATGTGTGGAATGTAGATTACATCCGGCTGGATGCTAACCGTAATTCAGGAGATACAGCTATCAATGACATTGCATATACTGTTGAGCCCACCGGTTTGCTGAATGATTATGTATCTATGCCTTATAGCCAGTTCCTGAAAAATGCAGGAGGAGAATTAGCTTCTCAACACCAGGCTGCTATACGTAACAATACGGGTTCTTCCCAGACAGTTACTTACGGCTATGTAGCCCGTGAGAAAGCCACGAATACCCCGCAATTCAGCTCGCCAACCAATTCATTGACATTAGCATCCGGCACAGAACAAACGGTCACTTTCCCTGTGTACAATATTACCTTTCCGCAACCTGCAGGTGTACATGAATGGGTAGGGCTGGAGCAGAAATATTATATACAATCATCTGGCAGCACCGGTAATATTACCAATGATACCATTGTACATGAGCAGGTATTTCATAATAACCTTTCTTATGATGACGGCACTGCTGAAAAGAGCTATTACCTGAACCTGTTTTCTACTTTACCAGGCAAGCTAGCTATTGAGCATCATCTCAATCATGTGGATACCTTAAAAGGGATAGCTATCTATTTTGGCAGACAAGTACCGCTAGGCTATCAGAAATATTTTTCGGTATTTGTGTACAGCGATCTTGGAATAAACGGAGGTTCAGAGCAGGTGATCTATCACCAGGACTTATTGAGCCCGGGGTACCTGGATGTCAACAATTTTTGGGTATATAAATTTGACGATCCGGTTGTGTTGCCTGCAGGTACATTTTACATAGGTACTACCCAGCCGGCACTTAGCAACAGTGATAGCCTGTATATAGGCCTGGATGTGAACAGGGTAGGTGGTAACCATGCATATTTTAACGTGCTGGGCTATTGGCAATCTTCTACTGTATCAGGAGCTCTGATGATGCGCCCGATATTCGGACCGATAATTTCTACTCATGTAGGTGATGTGCCGGTGGCTGTAAAAGGGGCAACGTGGTCTCTTAGCCCCGACCCGGTAAACGACAATGTGCAATTTCACTTTGTGGCTGATAAACCGGCAACATACGAAGTCTTTGATATGCAAGGGCGGTGCGTAGCAAAAGGAAAGACAGCTTCTGAGGAATCTGTAGATCTGTCCCGTCTTACTGCGGGTATCTATTATGCCAGGTTAACTATCAATGACATAATCTGTACACCACAAAAAATAATTAAACTGTAAATAATGCAAAATATTACTGTTGAAGAATTACAACAACGCTCGGCCTCCGGAGAGAAACTAAATGTGATAGATGTTCGTGAACCTGCTGAGTATACTGAATACAATATTGGCGCCAAGCTCATTCCGCTTGGCAATATTATGAATATGCAGGTAGATGAACTGGAAGACCTGAAGCATGAAGAATTGATAGTGCATTGCAAATCGGGTGCACGCAGTATGCAGGCTGGTATGATGCTGGAACAAATGGGTTTTACCAACGTTAAGAATGTGGTAGGTGGAGCACTGGCCTGGAAAGAAAAATTTGGTGACGAAAAACTGCAAGGAACAGTTTAATGCATGAGATAGAGCCATATTACAATTGGCGGCACTTATATACTGCTGAAGAAGATGAGAATTCTCCTTTTTATGGCAGGGAATATAGCGAGTTTGAATTTTCTAATACTGTTTACAATTACTACATACATCCGCAATGGGATGAGTTTGGCTCACGTACATTGTACATGAAATTGCTGTACGTAGACTATGATTATAATTACGCGATCATAGAACTGCTGGGAGAATGGAATGATGCTGTGGAAAATGATATCATGCAGCTAAAGCGTGGTATTATTGATCTTATGGTGGCCAAGGGCATTTACAAATACATTCTCATCACTGAAAATGTCCTTAATTTTCATAGTAGCGACCAAGACTATTACGAGGAATGGTATGAAGATATTAAAGACGAAGGCGGGTGGATCGTATCTATAAATATGCCCCAGCAGACCCAATATGATTTTCAGCGTTCGCATATAGACAGGTATATAAAATTATTCGATATAGAGCAGTGGCGCACCTTTCAGCCCCAGCATTTCTTTCAAATGGTAGATAATAAGATGCTGCGCCTTGATAGTCAAGGCGAATAGTTTACAATGCTGCTTGTACCTTTAGTTATAGAGAATTATCTTTGTGGCACTTTTTACAAAACGATTACAAATAACATAGCCGGATATTATGTCTTGGAAAAATTATTTCAGCACCTCGATCGGTAAGAAAATTCAAATGTCGCTTACGGGGTTGTTTCTCATTTTGTTCCTCATAGTCCACTGTTACATTAATGCCCAGATATTCTGGAACGATGGTGGAGAAAAATTTAAAGAGGCCGCGCATTTCATGGGTACCAATTTTGTTATCCGCACTATTGAAATCGGCCTTTTTGCATTTTTAATACTTCACATGGTACAGGGCCTGCTATTATGGTCGAGGAACAGGGCGCGTCGTAATACACGTTATGCAGTATCTGCCGGTAATGCTACCAGCAAATGGTATAGCCGTTCTATGGCATTGCTGGGTACGCTCATCCTGCTTTTCCTGGTGGTACACCTTAATGCATTCTGGGGCCCTAACCGTTTATCTCAAACCACGGGACATGGGGAACTGGACCTGTACGTAATGATGCGTGATGAATTCCAGAGCGTAGGGTTTGTTGCCATTTATGTATTTGGATGCATTTCGCTGGCATGGCACCTGGTACACGGGTTTTACAGCTCTTTTCAAACGCTGGGCCTTACTACCAATAAATACAAAACCATCATTCACGGTGTGGGTATAGGCTTTTCTATCATAGTGCCTTTGATATTTGCACTGATGCCTATTGCATTCTTTATGGGTTGGATATCTTAATAAAATTAAGTCTACAAAATAATCTCATCGGTTATATATGGCACTGAATTCAAAAATACCTGCAGGAGAACTGGAAGCTAAGTGGGAGAAATATAAATCTACTTGTAAACTGGTAAACCCTGCCAACAAGCGCCAGCTTGAAGTGATCATAATAGGTACCGGTCTTGCCGGTGCATCTGCTGCCGCTTCATTGGGTGAACTGGGTTATAAAGTAAAAACATTTTGTTTCCAGGATAGTCCGCGCCGAGCACACTCTATTGCAGCACAGGGCGGTATCAATGCGGCAAAGAATTATCAGAATGACGGTGACAGTACTTTCCGTCTTTTTTATGATACAGTAAAAGGGGGTGACTACCGTGCCCGCGAAGCGAACGTTTATCGTTTGGCCAGCGTTAGCGCAAACATCATAGACCAATGTGTAGCGCAGGGTGTACCTTTTGCCCGCGAATATGGTGGTTTGCTCAGCAACCGCTCATTTGGCGGTACACAGGTACAACGTACATTTTATGCTGCCGGCCAAACAGGACAGCAGCTGCTGATAGGCGCTTACCAGGCGTTGGAAAGGCAGGTGGCCCTGGGTAATGTTACCCAATACAGCCGTCATGAAATGCTGGATGTGGTAACTATAGATGGTAAAGCACGTGGTGTAATAGTGCGTAACCTGGTTACAGGTGAATTGGAGCGCCATTTTGGCCATGCCGTTTTGATATGCAGTGGTGGTTATGGTAACGTTTTCTACCTGTCTACAAATGCAATGGGCAGCAACGTAACAGCTGCATGGAAAGCCCATAAAAAAGGTGCTTATTTCGGTAACCCTTGCTTTACACAGATACATCCTACCTGTATACCGGTAAGCGGCGACCACCAATCTAAGCTAACCCTGATGTCTGAATCATTACGTAATGATGGACGTATATGGGTACCGAAAAAACAAGGAGATACACGCAAACCGAACGATATACCGGAAGAAGAACGCGATTACTACCTGGAAAGAAGGTATCCTGCCTTCGGTAACCTGGTGCCGCGTGACGTAGCCAGCCGTGCAGCTAAAGAGCGTTGCGATGCCGGTTATGGTGTTGGCGCTTCCAAACAAGCTGTATACCTTGATTATGCTTCTGCTATCCAGCGTTATGGTAAAATAGAAGCCAACAAGCAAGGGCTTACAAATGCAGATGCCGCTACCATTACCCAATTAGGTAAGGATGTGGTAAAAGAGAAGTATGGTAACCTGTTTGAGATGTATGAAAAGATCACAGCAGAGAACCCGTACGAAGTACCGATGCGTATTTACCCGGCAGTACACTACACAATGGGTGGCCTGTGGGTAGACTACGAACTGAAAACAACAGTTGACGGCTTATATGCGCTGGGTGAAGCTAACTTCAGTGACCACGGTGCCAACCGCCTGGGTGCATCTGCATTGATGCAAGGCCTGGCAGATGGTTATTTTGTAATACCATACACACTGGGTAACTATCTCGCTGACGATATTCGTACAAAATCAATCCCTACAGATCATCCTGCGTTTGTAGAAGCAGAAAAGGCCGTACGTGACAGGATAGAAAAGCTCATGAGCATTAAAGGCTCGGAAAGTGTTGAAAGCCTGCACAAGCGCCTGGGTAAGATCATGTGGGATAAATGTGGTATGGCGCGTAATGAACAGGGCCTGAAGGAAGCTATAGAAGAGATACGTGCACTGAAAAAAGAATTCTGGAGCAATGTGCGCATACCGGGAGAAATAAATGAATTTAACCCTGAGCTGGACAAAGCCAATCGTGTAGCGGACTTTATAGAACTTGGCGAGCTGATGTGTATGGATGCATTGCACCGTAATGAAAGCTGCGGTGGCCACTTCCGTGAAGAATACCAGACAGAGGAAGGTGAAGCACTGCGCCAGGATGATAAATATATGTATGTAGCTGCATGGGAATACAAAGGAGATAGCCAGTTTGAAATGCACAAGGAAGACCTGGTCTACGATATTGTGCACCCGACACAGCGTTCATATAAATAGTAGTTAACTAAGAAAATATTCCGTTAATGGAACATAATAGCATGAACCTTACCTTAAAGGTTTGGAAACAAAAAAACAAAAACGAGAAAGGCCGTTTTGAAACATACCAGGTAAAAGGTATTTCTTCTGAAATGTCTTTCCTCGAAATGTTCGATGTATTGAACGAGCAGCTGATAGCAGAGGGTAAAGAGCCTATCGCATTCGATCACGATTGCCGTGAAGGTATATGCGGCATGTGCAGCATGTACATCAACGGCCGTGCGCATGGCCCATGGCACCATACCACTACCTGCCAGCTGCATATGCGTGAATATAAGGATGGTGATACGATTGTAGTAGAACCATGGCGCGCCAGTGCCTTCCCGGTTATTAAAGACCTTGTAGTAGATCGCCAGGCTTTCGACCGTATCATACAGGCAGGTGGTTATGTATCTGTAAATACCGGTAATGCGGTAGATGCGAATGCTATACCCATAGAAAAGCATAGTGCTGATGAAGCATTTGCTTCTGCAGCATGTATAGGTTGTGGTGCGTGTGTAGCAGCCTGCCCTAATGCTTCTGCGATGCTGTTTGTTTCTGCCAAGGTTTCGCACCTGGCTATGCTGCCGCAGGGCGATCCTGAGCGTAAGATACGTGCGGTAAATATGGTGCAGCAAATGGATAAAGAAGGCTTTGGTAGCTGTACAAATATCGGCGCCTGTGAGGCTGAATGCCCTAAAGGCATCTCACTGGAAAATATTGCCCGTCTCAACCGCGAGTACCTGGGCTCTATGTTATCAGGAGGCTCTCAAAACTCGATTTAATATTGTAATAAGCATATTATTATACAAGGCTGCCCTTCATAAGGCAGCCTTTTCTTATTTTGCGCCTCATGTTCAGGAAATTATATCTACTTATCGCCACACTTTTGTGCTTTAATACCGTTTTTGCGCAAGAAGATAGCAGTCATTTACGCATCAGCCTGCTTACCTGCGGGGTAGGCGATGAAATATGGGAAACGTTCGGTCATACAGCTCTCAGAGTTACAGATAGTGTAGCCGGTACCGATAATGTATATAACTATGGCACTTTTGGTTTCGATAATGATTTCGAAATAAAATTTATGCGTGGTAAGTTGTTGTATTACGTCTCCTATTATCCTTTCAGTTCTTTTATGGAAGAATATGTAGAAGCAAAACGTAGTGTGCAGGAGCAGGTATTATTGCTGAGCGGGGATAAAAAAATAGAATTATATAATTTCCTGATAGAAAACGCTAAGGACGAAAACAAATACTATAAGTACGATTTCTTTTTCGACAACTGCGCTACCCGTATTCGCGATGTATTTCCACGTTCACTGGATGGCCAGTTTAAGTTTGCCCAAGTATTGCCGCCCGGGCATAAACTAACCTTTCGCGATATCATCAACCAATATTTTTATAAAGTACATTTCGAGCGTTTTGGTGTAAACCTGCTGCTGGGTAGCAGGATAGATAAGGTGATGACCAACGAGGACATTATGTTCCTGCCCGATTTTTTGCGCGATGGTATTACCCATGCAACACTCAATGGTAAACGTATCTCTACAGACCCGGTATTGCTGGAGCCCGGTTCTGAATTTAAGCCGGCAGGTACCAACTGGATGCTGGTAATGACATTTATTACAGGCTTACTCACTATCATTGGTTTGGTATATAAACCCTTGCTTCCGTTAGGCAAAATAATGAGCTTCCTGATGCTGCTGGTCACCGGCTTGCTGGGTTGCCTGATGCTGGTTATGTGGTTGGGTACCGACCACCAGGGTTGCCAGAACAATTACAATGTACTATGGGCACTTCCCACCAATCTTTTCCTGGCTTTTGCACCCAAAAGAAATAAAAGCCGGTATGCAGTGCTTGCAATTATATTGATGGGTATAGCGTTAGTGTTGCATATTCTGAATGTACAGGCGTTACCATTATATGAACTATGGCCCTGGTTACTGGCATTATTGTTTATATATGGTAGTATTTACAGGAAGGGTAAACTAAAAGCATGACGGAGACCATAAAAATAGAGACAGGATTATTCCCCTTGCTTACCTACAACAAGGCGGGGACCGGTAACGCAATAGTACTGCTGCATGGCTTCCCCGAAAGCCGTAAACTATGGGATAAGGTAGTGCCTTCATTAGCGGATTATTTCAAGGTTATAGTACCAGATATACCCGGTAGTGGAGAGAGCGTGTTTAAAGGAGATGACGTGAGCATGGAGCAACTGGCAGAGAGTATAGCCCTGGTGCTGGAACATGAGCATATTGAGGAGGTAGTAATTGCAGGCCATTCAATGGGAGGGTATGTAGCATTAGCATTTGCGGAGCGTTATAAACAAAAAGTTAAAGGTCTTTGCCTGATACACTCCAATGCATCAGCAGATGATGATGCGAAAAAGGAATTAAGACGTAAATCCATAGAACTGATAAAGAAAGGCGGAAGGGACGCATTTATCCGGCAGATGATACCCAATCTTTTTTCCGGAGCCTTTAAAACACAGCATCCTGAACTATTGGAAGCCAATATTAGCGAAGGTTTAAAGCTGGAAGGCCGGTCGCTCATTGCTTTTTACAATGCGATGATAAACAGGCCTGACAGGCTTTGTATCTTAGAGAGTGCCGCTTTCCCGGTACAGTGGCTGGCTGGTAAAGAAGATACCATAGCTCCACCGTCCAAAATGTTGCAACAATCTATGCTCGCAAGCATTAACTTTGTATCAGTGTACCCCGGGGTTGCCCATATGGGCATGCTCGAAAATCCCGAAAGGATGAGCGGGGATATACTGGAATTTGCGGCATATTGTTTTAGTAATAAACCGAAACATGTAGATGCTAAATAAGCGCTTATATTTATTTATTGGGTTCCTGCTGCTTTCAGTAGTATGCTCAACCCATGTATATGCTACGCATATAGTGGGAGGGGAGCTGACATACAAATGCCTTGGCGGGGATAAGTACCAGGTAACACTGGTTATTTATGAAGACTGCCTGAACGGTGAACCCGATGCCATAGCCCAGGATACCCCCGCTTATATTGGTATTTTTACCAAGAACGGTGGCCTCACCCAATATTCGTCCGACTCCATCCGGCCATCATCTAATGTATTGGTACCGCCCAATTTTAGTAATAGCTGTGTAAACAATCCGCCGGCTACCTGCCTGAGAAGGGTCACATTCAACAAAACGTATACCTTGCCTGCCAATGGTGTGGGATACAGGGTAATATATGTGCGATGCTGCCGTAATGCCAGTATCCTGAACCTGAACCGCCCGAGCGAAGTGGGGGCAACTTTCTTCTGCGATATACCACCTACACCATCAGGACAATGTAATAACAGCGCCTATTTTAAAAATACGCCACCGCAGATCATTTGTATTAATAATCCGCTGGTATATGACCATTCTGCAACTGACCCGGATGGAGATTCGCTGAGCTATGAATTTTGCGATGCGTATCCCGGTGGCGATTATAAAAATCCTAAACCATTTCCTTCGCCTTTTTTACCTGCGCCCATTAGCAGCCCGCCAAACTTTGGCTACCGTGCAGGCTTTACGGCTACCAAGCCAATGGGTGGCAATCCGCTGATACAAATAGACCCCAAAACAGGTATGATAACAGGTACGCCTAATATTATGGGACGTTTTGTAGTAAGCGTATGTTGTAATGAATGGAGAGGGGGGCAGATTATCAATACCGTTCACCGCGAATTCCAGTTTGTGGTAACTAACTGTTCGAAAGCAGTAGTTGCAAATATTCCACAGCTGTCTACTGAATACAATACCTATATAGTACAATGTGACGGTATGACGGTTCACTTCCTTAACCGCAGTGTTGGCGGGTTTGCCTACAATTGGGATTTTGGTGTACCGGGGGCTACTTCTACCGAATTTGAACCGACATATACCTATCCTGATACAGGCTCTTACATAGTGAAGCTGGTTGTGAATAAAGGCACTACCTGTCCTGATAGCATCAGTCGCATAGTAAAGGTGTTTCCTGATTTCAAAGCGGATTTTGAACAACAAGGTTTGTTATGTCCTAAATCGCAAATAACATTTTTAGATAAATCTGAATCCACCTATAAACCTGTTACGTCGTGGCTATGGTGGTTTGGCGATGGTACATCAGCTGAAGATCAAAATACGCAGCATATTTATGATCACGGAGGTACCTATAATGTATCCCTTATATCGGGTAACGTAAAAGGTTGTGTAGACACTGTTACCAAGCAAATAACTGTAGAGAATTTCCAGCCATATGCCGGGGACGATACAATTATTGTAAAAGGTGAATACATTAATTTTCATGCAAGCGGTGGTATAGAATATACCTGGACGCCAACAACCAACCTGAATTTTTCAGATGTGCCTAACCCAAGGGGTTACTATCCCGATACAGGGCGGTTTGACTATAATGTACACATTAAGAGTGCCTTCGGATGCGAAGGTGATGACTCTATCAGGGTATGGGTGGTAGGACAGTCTTCTTTGTTTATGCCGTCAGCATTTTCACCTAACGGCGATGGCTTAAATGACCGGTTACGTCCCAGGACTGTAGGCTATAGTAAAATAAGGTTCTTCCGTGTATTTAACCGCTGGGGAGAATTGGTGTTTGATACCAATAAATTCTATGAAGGCTGGGATGGAACTTATAAGGGAAGGCGGGCTGAGATCGGCACCTATTTCTGGGTGGTAGGTGTTACTGACCGGTTTGGTAACGAGTCTGCCATAAAAGGGGATGCTGCGCTTATCAGGTAAAAATATTAATAGATATTATTGATCAGAGCATACCACAGGGTATGCTTTTTTTATAAGTATTAGTCATGCAGGCGTACTATCTTTGCGCTGCATTAGAAAATGTTCTTGGCATGAATAAAACCATCCTGGTTACCGGTGCTACATCGGGTTTTGGAAAAGCTATTGCTACAATTTTTGCAAAAAACGGTTATGATGTTTGCGCTACCGGCCGAAGGGACGACCGGCTTGCTGCACTCAAACAAGAGTTGGAATCGGCTTATGGCGTTAAGGTAACAACCCTGAAATTTGATGTAAGGAACCGGGAAGAAGTAACCGGAGCAATAGCTCAATTGAAAGAGCAGCTATCCACCATTGATATATTGGTCAACAATGCGGGTCTTGCGGCCGGGTTATCTACTATAGATGAAGGAGATATAGATGATTGGGATGTGATGATAGATACGAATGTAAAAGGTCTTTTGTACGTAACCCGCCAGGTAGTTTCTATGATGAAACAAAAAGGCGGCCATATCATCAATATAGGTTCTACAGCGGGCAAGCTGGTATATAAGAATGGCAATGTGTACTGCGCCACCAAATTTGCGGTAGATGCATTGTCGCAATCTATGCGTATAGACCTGCTTCCGTATGGTATTAAAGTAACTGCCATTAATCCTGGTATGGCTGAGACGGAATTTGCATTGGTGCGCTTTAAAGGTGACGCAGAACGCGCAAAGAATGTGTACACAGGTCTTACACCACTCAGTGCCCAGGATATAGCTGACACTGTGTACTATTGTGCCAGCCTGCCCCTACATGTATGTATTAATGATCTTACTATTACCTGCACCAACCAGGCCAACGGTATCTATTCCATAAAAGATGCAGAAAGGGTAAACTTATAACACTATGTACGAATCAACAACGCATATAAGGGTAAGATATGGAGAGACCGACCAGATGGGCTATTTGTATTACGGCAATTATGCCTTGTACTACGAAGTAGGCAGGGCAGAAGCTATACGCCAGCTGGGTTATACTTACAAAGAACTGGAAGATATGGGTATTATGATGCCGGTGGTAGAATTGAAGTCTCAATATTTCAGGCCTGCTTTATATGACAACCTCATAACGGTTAGGACCATACTTAAAGAACTGCCGGAGGAAAGTAAGATCAGTTTCCATTCGGAATTGTATAATGAAGACGGACAGTTATTGAATAAGGGCATTACCACCCTGGTATTTTACGACCCGAAAGAAAAGAAAAAAATAAACATGCCCCCTGCGCTGCATACGCGCCTGGCGCCTTTTTTTGAACAATAGGATATGGCGAATACATTAGCGTCTATTATTACCATAGGGGACGAGCTGCTGATAGGGCAGACCATTGATACCAATTCGGCAAAGATCGCCCAAATGTTGAATGCTATAGGTATAGATGTAATAAGAAGAGTAGCCGTTGGAGACAACAAGGCTGCCATAGTAAAAGCACTGAATGAAGAAATAGTTGCTGCAGATATTGTATTGATAACAGGAGGTCTTGGGCCAACAGCTGACGATATTACCAAACCGCTGCTCTGCGATTATTTCGGTGGTAAGCTGGTTGTTGATGAAAAAGTGCTGGCACATGTAAAAGGCATTTTTGAAAAACGTAAGCGCCCTTTCCTGGAGCGTAACCTTAAGCAGGCAGAAGTACCTGATGTTTGTACCGTTCTGCACAACCGCGTAGGCACAGCACCGGGCATGTTGTTTGAAAAAAATGATAAGCTCATTATTTCTATGCCCGGTGTGCCGTTTGAGATGGAAGCCATTATGCAGGACGAGGTTGTTCCCCTGTTAACGGCCAAATATAAAAGCAGTGATGTGATCGTGCATCGCACTACTATCACTGCAGGAGAGGGAGAAAGCTTTATTGCAGAACAGATACAGGACATAGAGAATAGCTTGCCGGCGCATATTGGATTAGCTTACCTGCCCAGCCTGGGAGGGGTAAAGCTTAGACTTACCGGCAAAGCACATGATCTTGCATTGCTTACAACTGAAGTGGAGGGTTTCCAGCAGCAACTAGCCACACGGTTGGAGAAGATAGTAATAGCCCTGGAGGATAAACCAATGGAAGTATTGCTGGGCGAGCTTTTTACAGCAAAAGGAGTTAGTGTAGCGCTGGCTGAAAGTTGCACCGGCGGTTACATCGGGCATTTGCTAACCCAGGTGTCGGGTTCCAGTGATTATTTTAAAGGTAGTGCCGTATGCTATGCCAATGAAGCTAAAGAAAGCGTATTGGGGGTAAACAGTAATACCATAGGAGAATATGGCGCAGTTAGTGAGCAAACGGTAATAGAGATGGCTTTGGGTGCAAAGCGCATTATGAATAGTAATATAGCATTTGCTATCTCCGGGGTACTAAGTGCCGGGGGTGAAGATTATCGTGTACCTGTGGGTACTGTGTGGACAGCCGTAACGGATGGGGAAAATACCAAAACAAAAGAGCTTAGGTTTTATCACGACCGTATACGTAATAAAGAATCGGCTGCGCAGATGGGTATGCTGATGATATGGCGTTTTTTGAATAATAAATTGAAATGATATTCCTGATAGGTATGCCGGCTGCCGGAAAAACGTACTGGGGCAATAAGATTGCTACGGCATTTTCTTTGCCGTTCACCGATCTGGATAATTATATAGAGCAGCAAGAAGGTTTATCAATAAGCGAAATATTTAACCAACAAGGCGAGGCGGGTTTTCGTGAAAAAGAAGCTGCTGCATTGCTGCAACTAATAAGCACCGGGAGTAAAAGGATGGTGGTAGCGTGCGGGGGCGGTACGCCGGTATATAGAGACAATATGCAGCTGATGAAACAAGCAGGTTGCACTATTTACCTGGATGTGAAACAGGATATACTTTTGCAAAGGCTAAAATCAGCTGATCAAACACGACCATTGCTGCAATCAGCAGATGTACCTGTTGTACTAAATGATTTGGCTCAACTGCGCAGGCGGTTCTATGAGCAGGCAGACTATATTATAACAGAAGAGAATCTTTCATTAAATAGTTTTAGAAATATAATAGACATATGTATAGAAAAGCATTAGTTGCCGGATCCGTTTTTGCTGCTCTGGCTGTTATACTGGGTGCATTTGGTGCACATGCATTGAAGCAAGTGCTGTTGCCTGATCAGTTGCAGGTATTTGAAACTGGTGTAAAGTACCAGTTCTACCACAGTTTTGCATTGTTGGCTACCGGTATTATTTATGCTTCATTTCCTTTTAAGCAGGTAAAACTGGCATCCAGTTTTTTTATTATTGGTATATTATTATTCAGTGGTTCCCTGTATGCACTTACACTGCTTAAAATGAACGGGCAGATAGGCCTGGGTGGCGTAGGTATTGTTACCCCAATAGGCGGCCTGTTCTTTATTGCCGGATGGCTGCTGCTTACAATGGGTATACTGAAGAAAAACTAGGATGGTTTATACAGTTTAATGCATTTATTATTACTAAATTCACCCTGCAAAACTTGTTGATGATGAAGTCTATAGCATTGATTCCCGCGCGTCTTGGAGCTACACGTTTCCCAGAAAAAATGCTGGCACAGATAAAAGGTAAAAGTGTGATACGCCGTACTTATGAATCTACTGTAAAAACAGGTTTGTTTGACGATGTGATAGTGGTAACAGACAGCGATAAAATAGAAGAAGAAATTATAAAAAATGGTGGTAAGGCCGTAAGGAGCAAGCGTGAATATGATAGCGGTACAGACCGTATTGCCGAAGTGGCCCTTGGACTGGATGCTGATGTGTTTGTAAATGTACAGGGAGATGAACCTTTTGTGCAAAAAGCACCACTGGAGAAACTATTGAATGTGTTTGAAGGTAAGATAGGGGAGAACATACAGGTAGCTTCGTTAGTGCAGAAATTACAGGACCCCGAAAGTATCAACGATCCGAATTTTGTAAAGGTGGTATTGGACCTACGGCAGTTTGCCATGTATTTTTCACGTTGTCCTATACCTTACCTGCGCGATAAAGACTGGCCTATCTCTCATTATGAGCATATAGGCGTATATGCATTCCGTAAAATGCCATTATTGAATTTTACACAATGGCCTATGTCTACACTGGAACGTGCAGAGAAAATTGAATGCCTGCGTTTCCTTGAAAACGGTGTGCCCATTAAAATGGTCATCAGCCAGTATATGGGCATAGAAATAGACATGCCGGAAGATATAGCGAAAGCTGAAGCTTTTATGGAGAAAATGGGTTTTGAATAATACTTGAACAAAGAAAATACTTAGATAATACAATATGAAGTTCCGCAATTTTAAGATGGTTGATTACGTGGTGTATGGCCGTGGCTGTTTCGATCAGCTAGATGAAATATTAGCGCCAAAACGTAAAGATGAGAAGCCGGTAGTTTTTCTGTTAGACTACCATTTTCAAAATGATGAGGCATTTAAATCACGCATACCGCTCCGGGGCAATGATCAGCTGATTATTGCTGATGTGACTAGCGAGCCTAAAACTTCGTATGTAGACAGCATTGCCCAGGAACTGAAAGACAAATTTGGAACCGTATCCGGTGTTATAGGTATTGGTGGCGGCTCTACATTAGACCTGGCAAAGGCGGTATCTATTATGATGACCAACCCGGGCAAAGCGCAGGATTACCAGGGCTGGGACCTGGTAAAAAATCCTGCTGTATATAAAGCAGGTATCCCTACATTATCAGGTACAGGTGCAGAGGTGTCCCGTACCTGTGTGCTGACAGGCCCTACAAAAAAACTGGGTATGAATTCTGATTTCACACCCTTCGACCAGATAGTGTTAGATCCTGAACTGATAAAAGGTGCACCTAAAAATCAGCGTTTTTATACTGGTATGGACTGTTATATACATTGTATAGAATCGCTGCAAGGCACTTATATCAATGCTTTTAGCCGGTCCTACGGAGAAAAAGCATTAGAGCTTTGCCAGGATGTATTTCTTCATAATACAGAATGGACAGATGAGAGCGATGAAAAACTAATGATGGCCTCTTATGCAGGTGGTATGAGTATAGCCTACTCGCAGGTAGGTGTAGCACATGCTGTAAGTTATGGTCTTAGTTATTTACTGGGTACCAAACATGGTATAGGCAACTGTATCGTATTTAACCATCTCGAAGAGTTTTATCCAGAGGGTGTTAAAGAATTCCATCAAATGGTGAAGCAGAATGGCATTGATATACCGGTGGGTGTAACTAAGGGTCTTACTGATGAGCAATTTGATACAATGATAAACGTATCGCTGGGTATGGCACCGCTTTGGGAAAATGCATTAGGTAAAGATTGGCAGCAGCAAATGAATCGCGAACGCCTGCGTGCCTTATACGAACGTTTATAATCTCTCCCTGGTTTTGACCCCATACAAATACACCAACATTATCTTTATCCTGCTGCTGATAGGTCTGGATATTGGTTACCTGTATGGGGTATTGGCATGGTGGTGGTTATTGATACTGCTTATTGCATATATACATGTACTGGTATTAGGTGCCATTTATATTCAATGGAATTTCTACCTGCCATCGTATAACAAGGGTAACGATAAAAAGTATATCGCCCTGAGCTTTGATGATGGCCCTGCAACACATACTGCTGCCATACTGGATGTATTGAAACAACATAATGTGCAGGCTGCATTTTTTACTATAGGCAAGCATACTGCCACGCATACTGCCCTTGTAAAACGATGGCATGACGAAGGGCATCTTATTGGCAATCACAGTTATAACCATGGTTTCAATTTTGATTGGCAGAGCAGCCGGACAATGGCAGAGGAGATCAACCGTACAAATGAAGTGGTAAAAGCGATAACGGGACAAACCCCGAGGCTGTTCCGTCCGCCATATGGGGTAACTAATCCCAATGTAGCTAAGGCGGTACAAATGACGCAAATGAAGTCTGTTGGTTGGAATGTGCGCTCCTTCGATACAAAGGCTAAAGACCCCCAAGTATTGTTGAACCGTATACTTAATCATATTCATGGAGGCGATATTATTCTCCTGCACGATTCAATGGAGATAACCCGTGAAATTTTAACGGATTTAATACTTCAGGCAAGGAAAAAGGGCTTTACCTTTGCGCGCATAGATAAATTACTTGATATTGAAGCGTATGCGTAGGATTTTCTTTTTTAATGTTTTAATGGTATCGGCACTCAATGTTTTTGGACAGGCTAAGGGATATCAACCTGTGAAAAATGTAGCGGCCTTTCAGCAGGAGCTTACAAAATCCAATACTGCAATACAAACAATTGCCAGCGATTTTGTCCAGGTGAAAAACCTGTCTATGCTGGCTGATAAGATTAAATCGAAAGGTAAATTCTACTTCAAAAAAGAAGATAAGGTACGTATAGAATATACAACTCCGTTTTCATACCTGCTGGTAATGAATGCGGGACAGGTAATGGTAAAGGATGAGCAACGCACCAGCAAGATAAACACTAAGAACAGCCAGGCTATGCAGTCGGTAAATCGCATTATGATAGATTGCATGCGCGGTACTGTTTTCCAGAATCCGGATTTTAAGGTGGCTGCTTATGAAAATGGTAGTACTTACCAGTTAGCTATGGTGCCTGCCACAGCATCTATGAAGAAAATGTTCAAGCAGATAGATGTGTATATGGACAAGAAGAACTTTGACGTAGACCGGCTGACAATGACAGAACTGGGCGGCGACTATACCGATATGGATTTTATCAACACACAACATAATGTGTCGCTGAATGAAGCACTATTTAAAGTTAAGTAGCATTTTTGTGCTGCTTTTTTTTGCGGCATGCACGTCTCCATACAAACATTTAAAAGCCGGAGATCCCTCACATTCGGCATTTGTTTACAAGCCCTCGTTTGACAAGGTATTATACCGCTGTACCGTCAATGGGAGAATCATATTTAAAAAATTTCATCTTAGTGGGGTGCTGTTTTTCAAGACATTAGAAACTGGCACGGTACGTGCTATATTTCAAAATGAGATGGGTTTTACCTTTTTCGATTTTGAATGGGATCAGCAGGATTCTTTCCATGTGAATAGTATTATTCCTCAACTGGACAAGCCTGCCCTGGTAAAGACGTTGAAAAAGGACATGAACCTGCTGCTGATGAAGGGACTGGATAAAAAATCTGAAGTTTTTTTTATAAGTGATAGGGGTAATGAAGGGTTTTACTGTCTTAGTTTAGAGAAAGGCGTTGTTTATTACATAGAAAAGGACAGTCAACTGGTAAGAATTGAGAATGCAGGCGGGAAAAAGAAGGTTGTAACTATAAAAATGGGAAAGAAAAACACTGCTGCTGCTATGCCGGAAAGTGTATTCTTCAACCACCACAAAGCGAATTTTACTATTGAACTGAATAAAATAGAGCAGGATGTTAATGAATGATTTTTATACGATAGAATATTTACAACGCGAACCCAACAGCTTTTCCTGCAAGGTAGCGTTTAATACCCACCATGATATTTTTAAAGGCCACTTTCCGGGGCAGCCAGTAGTGCCGGGTGTGTGTATGATGGAAATGGTGAAAGAATTGCTGGAGCAGCAGACCGATAAAGACCTTTGGCTGCGCAATGCAGGCCAGGTAAAGTTCCTGCAGTTTGTAACGCCCGATGTTCAGCCTGTGGTAAACGTAAGCTGGCAGGAAGAAAGTAAAGGCTATAATGTCAGCGCATCATTCAAAAATGATACATCCGATCTGTTTAAACTATCCGGAAAATTCGAAGCTAAATAGTAGACTCTGTTGACTCTCCGTATAGTTTCCATTTTTTAGCCAGCGTATTCCATTCTGCTTCACCGAGCCTGGATTCGCCCTTATAAAAACCTTTCAATTCGCGCTGGCGAAATGCTTCGTAAAGCGATATAGCACAGGCAACTGATATATTCAGAGATTTGACCATGCCCACCTGCGGTATTATAAAATTGCCATCGCAATAGCTGAGACATTCCTCCGTCACACCTGCATGTTCATTGCCAAATACAAGTGCTACAGGTTCTGTCAAATCTAGTTCGTACAAAGAATGAGCGTCGCTGCTCAGGTGCGTGGCGTATATCTTGCTGTATTTTTCCCTCACAGCTTTTATACAAGCTTCGGTATTATCAAATTCATGGATGGTGAGCCAACCTGCAGCACTTGCAGAGCTTTTCTTGCCGAATTTTCTATGACGCGCTATTTGTGTATTTAAAACATACAATTCCTGCACGCCTATGGCATCGCAGGTACGCATTACAGCTGCTATATTGTGCGGGTCATGCACATTTTCCATTATTATGGCCAAGTCTGGCTGGCGACGGTTCAATACGTCCTTAATGCGCGCTTTTCTTTCAGGTGTCATAAACTGGGGTAAAAATACTGTGCTTTTTGTAAATTGATAATAAATACTGTAGCGGGATTTACGCACGTTTTATGAAGATCAGCATTATTATGCCTACTTACAACCGGGCAAATTACATTATTGAAACAGTGCAGAGTATACAAAACCAGACCTACACTAACTGGGAACTGCTGATAATGGATGATGGCTCGGAAGACGAAACTGAAGTGCTGGTACGTGAATTGGGAGACAGCAGGATACAGTTTATAAAGCTTGGCAGGCTAGGTATAAACAGTAAGGTGAAAAATATTGGGGTTAAACATGCTTCCGGGGAGCTACTTGCATTCATGGATTCGGATGACCTATGGCCGCCCGGTAAACTCGAGACCCAATATAATTTATTGCTGCAATATCCGGATGCGGGTTTTTCCTTAACGAATGTCTACAATTTTGGTGATGATAGGGTACCATTTGAATATTACTACACACAGCGGGAAGGGCATTTCTGTGGCAATGCGTTTATAGACTTTTGCGAAGGGCAAATAAGTCCTTTCATACAAACCCTGATGGTTTGGAAAAAGAATTTCATTGAAATAGGAGGGTTTGATGAGCGTTACAATTTTTCAGATTATACTTTAATAGGAAAATTATGCTATGCCTATCATCTCCTATTATTATACGATGTGTTATTGTATCGCAGGATACACAATAGCAATGATAATTCCAGCGACTGGACGAAGGCCTATAAAGAGAATTTCGAGACGCTTCAATCATTTATAGACAGTAAGATGCTGCCACATGCTATAGGCAACCAAATACTTTTTAAGATAAACATTAACATGGCACAACAATATGCGGCCAATAGGCAAAAAAGAAAGGCAATATCCAGGTTACTTACAGCCTGGCATTATGCCCCGGCCAGCATAATCCCATTTAAGAAAATAATAAAAACAATACTTAGCTAATACCAATAAAGAAGGGCCTCCTTGTAGAAGCCCTTTCTCTGTTACCCTGTAGTGTCTTTTATGCTATTTACATTTAGCTTGCTGGTGTATCCATTTAGATCCGTCTTTGTATATGAGTACCATATCAACAGGCAGTGCCACATTTAATGGTTTGGCAACAGCTTCCATTTTTATCATACTATCCAGTTTTTTATCCGGGCGAAGACCGGAAGCATAAAATTTAGGATGGGTAGCCAGGAAGCCGCGTATAGAATCCTGGGAGCCGGCAATGAGTAAAGTTGGTAATTTTCTGAGTTGCGATTGGTTGAGGGTATTGCGCAATAGCTGCAGTGTATCGGCCTTACTATCCGGTATGTAATATTTGTAAGAAGACAACTGTGCGGCAGTGCCTGCAAAAGTTACAGCAGTTACCTGTAGCAGGTGGTCGTCTTCAAACAAACGGGCGTAGAGTGACTTGTCTTCTGCTTTAATATGGTTCGCTATCTTCAATAGGGTATCTGCAACATAAGTATCATAGGCGGGCAGCAGGCTGGACACATTATTGTCTTTGGTAGCCATATCGAAAAACAGTTGCGAGGCATCAAATGTCTTCACGCCGTTCACTCCATACCGCACCAGCGAGCCGGATATGAGGTAAAAGATATTGCCTGCCTTGCGCAATTTGCACACTGTATCAAATACAGTACTGTTTATTTCATTGCTGTAAGTAGATAAGCGTGAATCGGCAGCCATCCATACGCTGTCGTTCTTGAAATAAGTAATGGTAGTTGTGCCTCCGGAAACTTCGAGTTTGTCTGCTTTGTGTTTTTCATTGCAGCCAATGCCAAAAATGGAGAGCAAAAAGAGGGGTAATCCTAATGCTTTTTTCATAAAAGAGAATTGTAGTTCTATAAAAATAAACAGCTATAACATCTTTATCTCTATATCCTCTACAATGTAATAAATGGTGATATAAGCCATGAAAGTACTTCAGCTCGAGCCTATTATGCAATAGGCGGCTGAAAAATTAGCAGAACTCTAACAATTTGAATATGAGCTATGTAGCGAGATATAAATGATAAAAGCCTGACAGGCTTAGCTATCAGGCTTTTTTAGGACTTGTAGCGAAGACGGGAGTTGAACCCGTGACCTCAGGGTTATGAATCCTGCGCTCTAACCATCTGAGCTACCTCGCCAAAATTGGATTGCAAAGGTAGGTAAAACTTTAAAGATTTGCCAAACCTTGGAGCTGTTTTTTTAAGGCACGCGGCATATTGGTTTTTTGCCGCATCTTATAATCAAAACATACCATAGCTGTTTTTGCATGTGCAATGTCTTTGCTACTACCATCGTTGCGTTGTGCAGAGATATGATATAAAAGGTCGAAAGTATATTCGGTTATTTCTTCGGCATATACATTCACGGTCAATACATCACCATAAAATGCTTCTCCTTTATAGGCTATCATTACATCGGCCATTATAAGCCCCACACCGTCTATGTTCAGTTCTGTATAGCCGTTTTGGGCAAGCCATTGTACTCTTGATTCGTGGATGATGGAAAGAACAGAATCATTACCTACATGGCCTCCATAATTAATGTCACTTATTCTGACGGGAATGGTAACTTTGGCAATAGGATTTTCAGCAGGAAATTTTATTTTTACACGCCCCATCACAAAATTTATTTTTTCTACTATGAAAATTATATGTATTGGCCGAAATTACGCCGATCATGCCAAAGAACTAAATAATGAGGTGCCGGCTGAGCCAGTCATTTTTATGAAACCTAAAAATGCACTGCTCTTGCCCCAGAAGCCACTGTATTATCCTGATTTTACAGACGATCTGCAATACGAATGTGAGTTGGTAATTAAGATCAATAAGAATGGTAAGTACATACAGGAAAGATTTGCCCATAAATATTACAACGAGATATCTGTAGGTATTGATTTTACTGCAAGGGATCTGCAGCAACAACAAAAACAGAAAGGCCTGCCCTGGGAGATCGCTAAGTCATTTGATGCTTCGGCTGTGGTAGGCAGTTTCATTACCCTCACACCAGATATAGATCTTTCCAACCTGAATTTCAGCCTGAAGTTGAATGGCAATATGGTGCAGCAGGGCAACACTTCACATATGTTGTTTAATGTAAACCGCATTATAGAGTATGCATCCCGGTTTTTTACGCTAAACATTGGTGACCTTATTTTTACAGGTACACCGGCCGGCGTTGGTTCTGTAAATGTGTACGATAAGCTCGAGGGTTATATAGAAGACAAAAAGCTGATGGAGGTGGATATCCGCTAATCATAACAATGCAATAATTGTGCGCATTTACAATCCCAAGAACTGGTTTGGTATATTATTCCAGTTTCACAAGTATGATACTCTACGTAAGCTATTCTGGCTTATTTTACTTATTGCGTTATACAGTTTTATTATTGCATATGCCGAGCTGCATTACTTTGGGCTTAGCGAAAATAAGTATGTAAAGAACATCTACCAGATGCATGGCTTGCTTGGTTTTGCATTGTCATTACTGCTCGTATTTCGTACCAATACAGCTTATGACAGGTGGTGGGAGGGGCGCAAGTTGTGGGGGGCACTTGTGAATAATAGCAGGAACCTGGCCATAAAACTGAATGCTATTATTGCTAAAGACGATACAGATAACCGTCTTTTTTTCAGTAAGGCCATACCTATGTATGCAGTGGTACTGAAAGAGCATTTGCAGTCAGAATTTACCCGTTATGCGCTGGATGAGCATACTCATGCGGAATTTAAAACCCTTAATAATGATAAGCATGCATCTAACCAGGTAGCGGCTGTTATTACAGGTCGTGTAATAAACCTGCAAAAAGCAGGCGGATTTACACAAGAGCAGTTATTGTTTATCAACCCGGAACTTACCAGTTTTACGGATATATGTGGCGCCTGCGAGCGTATAAAGAATACACCGATACCATATTCTTATAGTGCTTTTATTAAGAAATTCATATTTATATATGTGATGACCCTGCCTTTTGGGTATGCGTTTATGCTGGGGTACTGGATTGTGCCTGTGGTGTCTATTGTGTTTTATGTGTTAGCCAGTCTTGAGCTGATTGCGGAAGAAATAGAAGATCCGTTTGGTAAAGATTCCAATGATCTGCCGATGGACAAAATTGCCGCTAATATCGAAAAGCATGTGGCTGAAATACTAATTTAGCACAATGAAATACCTGTATTTATTAATAGCCATCATTTCAGAAACTGTTGCTACCAGTTTTTTAAAAGCGTCTGAGGGCTTTACCCGCTTCTGGCCCAGTGTGTTTGTAATAGTAGGGTATGCCCTGGCTTTTTTCTTTCTGAGCATAACCGTAAAAGTGATGCCTATAGGCATTACTTATGCTTTATGGTCTGGCATAGGCATTGTATTGGTAACCATAGCAGGCATCTTTTTATATAAGCAGGTTCCTGATCTGCCGGCAATATTGGGCATGTCGCTAATACTAGCAGGTGTGCTGGTCATTCACCTATTTTCCAAAACTACTGGAGAGCATTAAGATTGAAGCTGCACATTCTAAAAGTGTGGCTTTTCGCATATCTTCGTTTACTCATCTTTCTTAGTATGAAGCATATCATTTCACTATTCTTTTTGTCGGCTGTGTTTACTTGTAGTGTGCCTGCAAATGCACAGCAGCAGCCTAATATAGGATGCATGGATAAAACCCTGCGGCTGCAGGCCGAACAGATAAAACAAGACCTGAAAGCACAGGGCATGTCGGTATATAAGGATGCTATGGTGTCGATGGAATCAAGAGAGCCCTTTCCTATTGCCGTGCAACTTACCAAGGGACAGATGTATCAAATGGTATTTGTGGGCAGCAAGGAAGCCAGCCGCCTGACCTTTGAATTATATGACGGTCAGGATAATAAAATTGATCAGAAGGAACTGGATGACCCAGCCGATGCTAACTATGTTATCTATCCTTTTATCCCGGATAAAACAGATATGTATCTGGTAGTCCTTACTCAAAAACTGAAGAGTAAAACCTTGTGCAGCAGCTTCTGCATTTTGCAAAAACTAGAAACACCAGCTAAAAATACAAGTACGGCACCTGCTAAAAAGTCAGGTAGTGATGCTCCCTATCCATTGAAAAGAGGTAACAACATAAAGAAGTAGAATAGGGTATTATGGATGTGCAAATTGAAGAAAGCTGGAAAAAGGAATTAACCGCAGAGTTTAAAAAGCCATATTTCGGAGAGATCGTTAGCTTTCTAAAGCATGAAAGGCAAGCAGGGAAAATCATATATCCTCCCGGTAAACTTATTTTCAATGCTTTTAACACAACTCCATTCAGTGAGGTAAAGGTGGTGATACTTGGGCAGGATCCTTATCACGGACCGGGGCAGGCTCATGGACTCAGTTTCTCCGTTCCTTTAGGTGTACCACCGCCACCGTCGCTGGTGAATATTTTCAAAGAAATTAAAGAAGATCTGGACTTGCCTATACCCAATCATGGCAACCTGGAAAAATGGGCAAAGCAAGGTGTACTTTTATTAAATGCATCGCTTACGGTAGAAGCGCATAAGCCAATGTCTCACAGTAAGATAGGTTGGCATCATTTTACGGACGATGTGATACGAATATTGTCAGAAAGGAAGGAGCATTTAGTATTTATGTTATGGGGTGGATTCGCTAAAACCAAGGCCGATTTAATAGATAAACACAAGCACCTGGTATTAACAGCTGCTCATCCTTCTCCTTTATCTGCACATAATGGCTTTTTCGGGTGTCACCATTTTAGTAAAGCCAACAAATGGCTGCATAATAAAAAAATTGATGCAATAGATTGGTCTTTATAGAATTAGCAATTGCTACATGAAGTATATTAAAACTGTTTTAGGGCACTTATATTTCTTCGTCGGAATGCTTTTATTCGTCATTTCGATGCTGATAGTGTTCATTCCTATTTGGCTAGTCTCATTTTTGAATGAACCGCTGAGATCCAAACTGTTACATACGATATTTAAAGTTTGGATGGGGGTATTTATGCCCATAGTAGGATGCCCGATTATACGAAGGGGTAAGGAGCATTTTAAGAAGGGAGAAAATTATATAGTAGTTATCAATCACAATTCCCTTGTTGATATTCCGGTCTCCTCTCCATGGATACCTGGGCCCAATAAGACATTGGCTAAAGCTGAGATGGCAAAAATTCCTATATTTGGCGTCATATACAAAGCGGGTTCGGTATTGGTAAACCGCAAACATGAGGGCAGCAGAAGGGAGAGCTTTACTAAAATGCAGGAGATGCTGGATATGGGATTGCACCTATGTTTGTACCCCGAAGGTACCCGCAATAAAACCAATATGCCTTTGCAGCAGTTTTTTGATGGGGCGTTCATTACTGCCATAAAGTCACAGCGTCCTATCATACCAGGTTTGATTTTTAACACGGGTAAGATACTGCCACATGATAAAAAACTATGGGCAAGGCCAATGCCTATCTATTTCCATTTTCTCGAGCCTATACCTACCGTAGGCATGAGCATAAATGATGTTGGTAGTTTGAAACAGCGTGTGCATAAAATAATGGAAGATTATTATGTTAGCCATTTGAATAATAAATAGCATATGTTATTCAGTATTATAGGCACAGGAAATATGGCATGGTTCATGGCTAAAAGATTATCGTCAGCCGGGCATACATGTCTCGCTGTATATGGCAGAAATCAATTAGCCGTAACTGAACTGGCCCACGAAGTGAATGCAACACCGGTTTACAAGCTGGAAGACATAAAGGATAATGCAGATGCTTGCATTATAGCCATATCAGACCATGAAATAGAGCATATTGCATCTTTAATATCTCTTCCCCACACGGTGTTAGTACATACAGCCGGGGCTATCGATAGCAATCTATTAGCTAAAGCCGGGCCCAACTATGGGGTACTATGGCCTGCTTATTCGTTGCTGAAATCAGATCTTCCTACTCATAGAAATATCCCTTGTATATGGGAAGCTAGTAATGCAAGGGCAAAGGAGGTTATATCAGTCCTGGCTTCCTCATTAAGTGATACAGTATACGAAGCTGGCAGCCAGCAGCGTAAATGGCTGCATCTGTGTGCTGTATTAGGGAACAATTTTACCAATCACCTGATGGCTGTATGTGAAAGGATTTGTGAAGAACAACAGCTGCCTTTTGCACTTTTGCAGCCTATATTACGGCAAACTTTCGATAAGGTACAAACACATCATCCGTATGATGTACAGACAGGGCCTGCAAAAAGGAATGATAACCTGACGCTGAAAGCACATATAGCCTTATTGCAGCAGCACCCTGAATGGCAGGAATTATACGAGGCCATCAGCCATTCTATTACAGAAATGTATAACCGTAGCTAAACCATTGCAGACAAGAGTGATGGATTATCCTTTTACATTTTCAAAACTTACCTTTGCGCCCAATTAGCTGTTGAATACATGTACACGGTAAAATTCAATTTTGAGCAAAAAGGACTGGAACCTGTTACTGTAGAAAATATTGCCCCCGGGCAAAGTATACTAGAAGTGGCCCTGGACAATCATATTGAATTGCACCATAATTGCGGTATGGTATGCGCTTGCAGTACGTGTCATGTTTATATAGATAGTGGCGAATCGTGTTTGCCGGAGCTAAGCGACAAAGAGGAAGATTTTATTGACCGTGCAAGAAATCCGCGTCTCAATTCCCGTTTAGGCTGCCAGTGTATATTGGAAGGTAATGGTGGGATGGTAGAGGTAACACTTCCTGACCAATCTCTGATACATGGCGACTAATTAGTATTTTTATTACTGCATATTTTTAAACCGGACAATTTCAGATACATGGCCCATTACGAACCGCCTATACAATGGAACGACTATGAAGATATAGCGTTGAAACTTTATGAGCGTTTTGGAGATGAGTTCAATGAGGGGCGCATTTACCGCGTGCGCTTTACAGAATTGCTGGAATGGGTATTGGAGATACCCAATTTTGCAGGTAAGCGTGAAGAATGTAATGAAGGCCACCTGGAAATGATACAATCCGGCTGGGTATATGAATGGCGCGACAATCAAAACTAAAATGAATTTATTAGAGCTTTTTGCCCCCGTTAAAGTATTCGTTTTTGATATAGATGGGGTATTGACAGATGGTACTTTACTAGCTACAGAAGATGGTCAGCTATTGCGTAAAATGAATATTAAGGACGGTTATGCCTTGCAGTTAGCCGTAAAAAAGGGCTATAAAGTATGGGTAATATCCGGTGGCCATTCCGAAGCTGCCAGAAGTCGGCTGAACAAGTTAGGTATTACAGAAGTACATATTGGTGTTAAAGATAAAAAGGCTTTACTGCTGGATCTGATAGCTTCAAATAATACTTCGTATGAACAAATATTGTACATGGGCGATGATATACCTGATTATGCAGTTATGCAGTTATGTGGTTTGCCATGTTGCCCCAACGATGCTGTTGCAGAGATACGTCAATTATCGAAATACATATCACCGGTTAATGGTGGTATGGGCTGTGTAAGAGATGTAGTTGAAAAAGTGCTGAAGCTTAATAACGATTGGGATCTGCCGGTATAATATGGAGCTTATCTTATTAATGTAAAGTTCCCGATCTTTTCCATTCTATCCCGGCCATCGCATTTGTATTGTAAAATATAGAAATATGTGCCGGCATCCTGTTTTACATTTTTGTAAGTGCCGTCCCAGCCTTCGGCTAAATTGGTAGCCTTAAAAATGGTTTGTCCCCAACGGTTTTGTATCACAAAACTCAGCAACTGGTGATTGCCGGTAGTAATAACTTTAAAGAAATCGTTTCTTCCGTCACCGTTCGGTGTAAATGCATCCGGGAGTGTTACATTGCAGCAATTCTCTGCGGCAAGGTAGGTAGTGTCATTAATAGTACAACCCCACCTGTTTGCTATTTTTACAAATACATAGCCGCTTTTCTCAGCCTTGGCCAGCGCGTTGAAAGTATTGTTCCTCAGGAAAAATACTTGTGGCGACCATTCATAACTAAGATCATTACCCTGACTGGCATAAATGGAGATCGTATCACCGGCGCATGCCTTATAAGCATTATCTGTAATGCCGCCTTTGGGATAATCATGAATAGTTACAGTTGTGTCAAATAGCTTCGACTTACATCCGTTCTTACCATCTATACTTAGCTGTATATGCTTAATGCCTGTTGTATTCCAGAACAATTTTAAAGGATTGCGATAGATGGTATCAGCCATAACAATGCCATCTGCTTTCCAATGATAGTATCCATCTTCTTTTCGTGGTGCAATATTCAGCGTATCTCCCAGGCATATATTCAATGGCAATTCGAACGAGGCAATGGGTGCAGGTTTCACATAGATAAATGCCGAATCATAAGTATGGCAGCCACCGTTACTGGCGCGCAGTAATATTCTTTTTTTGCCGGGGCTGCTCCATGCAGCATTGATAACAGGTGTTGCTGCTCCATTAATGATGGTGCCGGTATCCACATCCCACATATAAATAGCAATAGGAGGATTGGTTGCAATATTTTTTATCTCTACCGTTTCATATTGGCAAATACTGTCTTTTGTAACAAATACCTTGGCTTTCATCTTTTCATCTACCGTCACTAATATGGGCATGCGCGGGCTTTCACACCCATTTGGCCTTTGCGATACGTAATAGTACGTGCCACCTACTACTGACGTACTTGGCGTTGGTGCTGTGGGAGAACCGATGCCACCGATGGCGCTGGTATACCACGTTGGGTTTACTCCATTAACCGTAAGCGGTACTGCTGCATCGTTGATACAATAACCTACAGGAGATATAACAGATGGAGGAGGAGATGAGGTGTTTATATGAATAGGTAATGTATAAGACTGGGATATTGCAATGCCGGGAGCAAAGCAAGTAGAATCCTTTACTATGAGTGTAAGCAATCTTAAGCCGGTATCAAAAGTACCGGGTGTCCAGGTAAAACAACCGCGAACAGAATCATGTGCCTGGTTGGTATAAGAAGAAGAGGAACCGGTAAAAGCATAAAAATGGTTGTCTCTTACCACCATTTTTGAGCCTGAAGGAGTTGCTTTGATATAATAACAAAAAGTAAAAGGCACATTGATACATGCTTCAACCGTATTATTGATATAACCGCAGTTTACCAGGCTACCCTGGTCTACAGTAGCGTTACTTTGGGCGGGGTTGCAACCCAGTACTTGTATTTGAAGGTCTCTTATTACCGTGCCTATCAGCACACCTTTACGAAATTCTTTTACTTTGATGGCGATCGTTTGTGGACCAAGCAAGGTTGGCGTAAAAGTCATTTGGCCGTTTACAGTATTGAGGCCAAAGCTGTTATTGGTTTGAAAAGGATTATTGGTAAGATTATAAGGTGGGGCGCCTACTTTGAAAGTAGCAGGGAGGCTCACAAAAGGGCAACCACTGCCAATTTCCGGTTGTACCAGTTCAAATTCCAGTTTATCACCATCCGGGTCTATTACACCATTGTTGAAGGTAAAACCATTATTGATGCATGTATAAGGGATGGGTTTAACTGAAAAGACAGGAGAAGAATTTCCTTGCGCATCCTGGTTATTTAGTGTAGCCTGCAATGATAGAAATGGTATTGGGTTAATATTGTTTACCAGGTTTTCACTGCTATTCCGGTAATTATTTACTACTGTAAAAATCCAATGGTCGCAACGGGAGGGCAGTGTCAAAACACCAGTGTACCACCACTCTCTAAAACCGGGAATAGTAGAGGATGGATCTGTACATTTTGTGGGACCGTTAAAACACCCGGTATTCAGCAAACTACCATTAGGTGTACCATCCGGAAGTACAGATAGTTTGGTCAGTAAGATAAACGCCCCTTTCTTATCGCAGGTATTCCGGTAACAGAGGGTCACAGCACCGTCTTCAGCTATGCCGGTACAATCCCTGTAAAATTTAAAATAAAAGCGGTATGTGGAATCACTTAACCACTGATATGCGATCTCCCCGCCTGCACAATGGTCTGCCTTCGCTTTACCAGGCATACTTATACCCGCAATAAGCATAAGCATACCTGCTATAAAAGCAACAGACTTCATTAGGGTTGGCTTGTATGTAAAGAAAATTGTCTACCTCAGCAATTGAAAATTGCCCCGCTTCTCCATGGTCTTATTGTCGAGGTCGCACATGTATTTTATGTAATAGAAATAAGTGCCTGGTTCCTGTTTCTCACCTTTGTACATGCCATCCCAGCCCTGTGTGCCGTCATTGGTTTCAAATACCTTTTGTCCCCAGCGGTTCTGAATGATGAACATAACAATTTTCTTGGTGCCTGGGGTCACTATTTTCAGTTTATCGTTTCTGCCATCGCCATTGGGCGTAAATGCAGTAGCTGTGTTGATATCACAGCATGGTTGTACTGTTATATACTGGGTGTCTGCCACATTACATCCCCAGCGGCTATTAATTTTCAGATAGATGAAGCTGCTTTTTTCCAGGTTGGCATGCACGGTACTTTGATTGCTTTCGCGGAAGAATATTGTTGGAGACCACTCGTAGGTATAATCTACACTTTTGGTCGCTTGTAATTCTATCTCTTGTCCCTGGCATACGGCTGTGTTCTGCACAGGAGTATTTATATACAGGATAGTTGCATCAGGATATTCATGCACATTTACAGTAGAATCATAATCAGACTGACAGCCATTAAATCCATTCATATGCAGGTGGACGGATTTTTTACCCAAAGTGTTCCATGTGAGGTATATGGATTTGGCGTAGTTAGTATCCAAATAGCTTTGTTCATCTATCTTCCAATGATAAGAGCCATCCTGCAGCATAGGGTTTAATTCTACTGTAGTATTAAGACATGTATTGTGCGGTACCTCGAAAGAAGCAAGTGGCGTGGGCTTCACGTATATGTATATAGAATCGTATGCATCACAATACCCGTTGGTAACCCGCAGTTTTATTTTCTTCATACCCGGTGTGCTCCAGTCGGCAGTAATATATTTTGTGCCGCCGCCGGCCAGCACATTTCCTGTGTCAACGAACCATATATAGCTTACATCGGGGCCATTTACACTGGTATCCTGTAATTTGATATCATAGTATTGGCATATAGAGTCTGTGATATTGCTGTATATTTTTGCTTTTACATCATTTGCTACATTGATAGTAATGCTGTCTTTAAGCACGCAATTGGCGGTATCCGTAATTGTTACAAAATATTTGGTAGTGACACCTGGTTGTGCTGAAGGATGCGCGCAATTGGAACATGATAAACCGGTAGTTGGTGTCCATGCATAAGTAAGCGGCGTATCAGCGCTATTTGATCCTGCATTCATAGTGACGCTCTTATTGATACAAATAGTGGTGTCATCCATGGGGTTCAGGCGCGATATCACGACTTGTGTATATAGTGTATCAGGGCAACCTATGCCTGCATATGGTTTCAGTATCAGCGCATATTTAGTGTCTTTATTGGGTGTAGGAATAGTAATGCTTTGCGTATTACCATATATCAATCCGAGGTTTGCATCTCTCCATTCATATACCTGGAAACCCGGAGGTCCATTTAACGTCATAGTAGCAGGGCTGTTACAGTTTACACTATAGTAAGTCTGGAATATACCGCAGTTCATATCTATATATGCATAGCCAAAGTGGCCGCCTAAAGAACAGTCACCTGTTGCAAAGTCTACGGCTATTGTTTTTCCGCCAAAGCCTGACAAGTCGATACTGGAAACAGACCATGGTTTAAACAATACATCGCTTTGCTTAGTAGAAACCTGGAAGCCAGGCAAGGTAGCAGAAGCTACGAAGTTTGAATAAGTACAAGGTATTAGCGTGCCGGTAGCAGAATCGAATGCTTTTACCTCAAAGCGTGGTTGTTCTGCTGCTGCATGTGCCGGATCTTCCAGTACTACAGCATAACGGAAGATGAATACATAGTTATTTAAACCGTTAGGTATGTGAATGTAATAACGTGCACGTTCGGCTTGCGCCCCTGTTTGTTTATTGCCGAGCTTTAGGGAATATAGGCCGCTACTGGGAGCTACTACAGGGAATAAACCAAATTCATCAGTTGCTACACCGGTAACAAGATCATGCCTGCCGCTGACTATGCCTAATGTATTGGCACTTATGGGGCAACAGCTACCTGTGTACATTTCCCAATAACCAAGGTTGGCCTGTTCGAAATCAATATTAGGAGGGCACCCGCCTTGCGCAAAACTTTTTGAATATAGGCCGGCCAGCAGATAGAGAAATGCCAGTAGGGAAATGTGTTTTTTCTTCATAATAGGTTAAATGAGACGATACAGTTTCCAATATAGCAATATTATTCTATAAGTACAAATTCAAAATATTAGCCCCGGATTTTATTAATCCGGGGCTAATATTTTGAATAATAAGTGTTATTGCTTAGCGGACAAGAGTGACATTACCTTTCTTTTCGAATGTGGTACTATTCGAACATTTGTACTTTACATAGTATACATATGTTCCCGGATCCTGCATTTTGCCGTGGAAAGTACCATCCCAGCCATCTGATTGGTTGTCGGTTTTAAATATTGTTTGGCCCCACCTGTTCACCACTTTAAAGCTTACTATCTGCTGGTGACCATCTGTCAGTATATGGAACTTATCGTTACGTCCGTCGCCATTCGGACTAAAAACATCAGGCAGGAATATATCGCAGCAAGGTTCCGCTTTGATATAGGCAGTATCCCCGTCAACACAAGCCCATGGGTCGGTCACTTTCAGGAATATAAAGCCGGTTGCACCGGTACTTAACAGCGCTTTATCTGAACCATTTGTAATAAATGCTCTTTCGGGAGACCAGCTATAGGTATAATTTTTGCCGGCGTTGGTATATACAGTAACAGTATCTCCTATGCAATAAGAGCCGTCTTCCAGTCCTTTTATCTGTGCCTGTGGGTCATGTACATATACCGTGTCCACATAAGGATAAGACTTGCAACCATTAGAGGCAGTAACTACCAGGGTAATAATTTTTGCCCCTGTAGTATGCCAGGATAGTGTGTACTGCGCCTGGAAATTTCCTTCAGGAATACTGTTCTCATCTATGGTCCATTTGTAGGTAACATCTGGCGTATTGGTGGGTGCCAGTATCACCTGTTCATCAATACATACATTATCCTTTATATCGAAATAACCAACCGGGGCAAAGCGGATGTATATATCTGTAGAGTCCTGTATACTGCAGGCTCCGTTTGTTATAGTTACAAATATTTTTTTATACCCTGGCGTGGTCCAACCGGCCCTGTAAGGCCCGTCGCCGCTGCCGGTGAGTATACTGCCGCCATCGCCGGGAGCCCACGTGTATACAGACCCTTTAGGGTTAGTGCTATCATTGAAGATATCTACATTGGCATATTGGCAAATCGTGTCTTCATTAATGTAGATGTGTGATCGCACATGTTCATCAACGGTTACTCTTATGAGCGTGCGCTGGCTTTCACAACTGCTGTCAGACTGCGAAACATACCATGGGGTTACACCAACAATAGAAGTGTTTGGTGTAGGAGCGTTCGGTGAACCTGGTCCTCCCACAAAAGAAACATACCAAAGCAGGTTTGTGCCATTAGCAGTTAAAGGTACTGCTGTTGCACCCTCGCAATAATTTACATTAGCAGCGGTTGGTGGTGCGGGTGCTGCTTTGATGGTAACAATAGCAGAGTCTCTATCGCTTTCACAACCATTAATAGTTTGGCTTACATACCATTTGTATACACCAACAGCTATACTGGTAGGGGTTGGCGCAACAATGCTGCCGGTACCGCCTGTAGGCACATTATACCATTTCAGGTTTACCCCTACTGCATTCAGTGGTGTGGTAACCTGGTCTTTACAATAAAAATAGGCATGCGTGGCAACAGGAGGCGCCGGCTTGGTGCCAACGTTAACTGTTATGGGTGAGCGTGGGCTTTCGCAGCCGTTAATAGTTTGAGAAACATAGTAGGTTGTACTACCTGCATTAACAGTACTTGGAGTAGGCGCTGTGCTACTACCTGTACCACCTGTAGCGGTAGTGTACCATTTAAGATTGCTGCCTACGGCCGTAAGCGGAGAAGCTGCACTGAACTGGCAATAGCCTACCGGTGAAGTAACGGTTGGTGCAGCCGGTGGTGGCGGGCCTGATACAGATAATGGACCAACAACGCTGGACGAGCATCCGTTTAGTTTTACAGTTAGCACATAAGTACCCAGGTTAAGACCGCCGACAGTAATTTGCCCCAGGCCGTTTGACAGCAAGGTTAATGTTGTTTGGGGCACACCATTGATGGTATAGTCAATTACATAAGTTCTGTTAGGAAGTAATCCATACAGTTTAATAGACCCGGTGCCGCATGTTACGGCATTCGTAACCACTGCTGAGTCTATTACAGGTGTTTGTGTGCCCACAACCAACGTCGTAGTGCCCGGCTGCATGCTGCAACCCGGGAAGTTAATGCTGCAGGTATATACCCCGGCATTTATCGTCTGTATATTATTAATAACGGGGTTTTGCAAAGAAGAAGTAAAGCTATTAGGACCTGTCCAGCTATAAGTAGCGCCAGGTATGGTAGTTGCAGTAAGCTGTAACTGTGAGCCCACGCAAAGCGGGCCGTTATTAAATACCGGTAGCTTTGGAGGATATATAGAAACCTTGGTACTATCCATAGCAGACGCACAACCGTTTATCAGGGCTTGGACATAATAATAACCTGTATCTATATACTGCAGGTTTGTACGCGTAGGGTTTTGTTGGGTGCTGAGATATCCGAAAGGACCAGTCCATAAATAATTAACGCTGGAGCTGCCGGATGCCGTCAGGTTCAATGTACCATTCAGGCATATAGGGCTGTTCGAACTTGCTGTTGGTCTTGATGGAGGAGATGCAGTAACTGTAATAGTTACCGTATCCCTGTTTTTACCGCATCCACCTGTCAGGTTCGACTGTACTACATAGCTTGTAGTAACAGTAGGTGTTGCAAATGGCGATTTACAATTAGTACAGCTCAGTGAGCTGATGCCACTGCCGCCCGGTAAAGCGGTCCATGTGAATGTCGACCCACCTACAGCAACAAGCTGGTAAGACTGTCCCAGGCATATACCTGTATCTTTGAGCGCTTCAGTAATAGGGTTGATAACTATAGGAATAGTGAATGCTTGTGAAACGAGCACGCCTGGTGGCTTACAAGAAGAATCTTTAGCAATGATGTTTAATATTTTCAAACCTGTGTCTAATGGTCCGGGTGTCCAGGTGAAACAACCGCGTGCAGAATCATGGGTAAGATTTGTATAGGTAATAGTAGCTCCCGGTGTGGCAGCATTATGGTTGTCGCTTAATACCAATACCGTAGTAGGGTCAGTAGATTTTACATCAAAGCAAAAAGCCATTGGTGTCCTGGCGCAGCCGGTTATTGTACCACCGCTGTAAGTGCTGCCGGTAACGGTTGCTGGATCTACGGCCAAGGTAGGTTGTACTGTAGAACAAGCTAATACCTGTATTTGTACGTCGCGCATGACAGTGCCTATCAGTATGCCGTTGCGATACTCGCGCGCAACAACAGTGATGGTTTGAGCGCCAAGCAGCGTAGGCGTGAAAGATAATTGGCCGGTTGATGTTTGTAAAATAAATGTACTATTGGTTTGAAACGGATTAGTGAAGATATTATATGGAGGGCTGCCTAATTTGAAAGGTATTGGTGAAGGTGCTACCCCGCAGCCATTGCCCAATGATGGTTGCTGAATAACAAACGAAAGGGAATCTTTGTTAGGATCAACCCCCCCATTATTGAAAACATAGGGCTGATTCAGACAAACGTACGGGATAGGTTTGACCGAAAAATAGGGTGATGAATTGCCTTGGGCTACTATATTGTTCAGTGTTGCTTCAATGTATAAATCCCCAGTCTGAATATTTTCGCTGGGATTACGGGAGCCTATGTTAACATTGAATTTCCAATCAGCAGCCCGATGTGGAAGTGTGACAGTTATAGAATACCACCATTCCCGGTATCCTGGTAAAACAGAATTAGGTACAAAGCATTTGCTCGGATAGCCCGGACAGCCTGTTGCTACGGTGTCGCCGTTTGCTTTGCCGCCGGGAAGGCTGGAAAGTTTTTTTAAGAACACTGTCTGCTGGAATGAAGACGAGGCGCTTGCCACGCACATATCAATACTATCCTGTTCCTGGATACCAGTACAATCACGGTAAAACTTAAAGTAGAATCGATAGGTCGAATCACTTACCCACTCATATATCAGTTCACCTCCTGCAGCATGCGAGGCTTTCGCCTTGTTAGGATTGAAAACTAATACCAGGCCAAATAGGGCCATAAGTATTGATAGGTAGCGTTTATTCATAAATAAAATTTTTATAATTTTTCGTCAGAACGAATTATAAAAATACCGTTATCGCCTCATCGTTGCAAGCCTGAAGCATTAAACTTTTTAAGAAAAACAAATTATTTACTTTCAGTTAAAGTCGAGATACATGCTTTCAAAGTTGATGATCATCTCTTTGAACTGTGCTACAACATCATGCCCAAGGTTGCCATAGGTAAAATCCGGTCTCCCTTCTCTCAAAGGTTCGGGTATCACATTTACAGCAGGCAATACAAATTCATTAGAACCTATTCGCATTTTTACGTTTCTTAGCTCATATACCTTGATGGTTTTATTGCCACCTGCACCGCCAAATACTTTTCGCATTTTTGTGCCATTAGCCAGCACCGCATCTTTATACTTTTCATAGAACGGGCTATAAAAATCGGTTTGTGTAGCCCCTGTGTCAAACTGGAATATCATCGTGTCATTAGCTGTTTGTGCCTGTACGATAGGGAACAGGCCCCGCAAAACCATGTTATTAAGATTGGTCGGTTTAGGCGTAAGCCGTATTTGTAAAAGGCTGTCTTTAAAAATATGCACTTCCTTCAGCGCACTGATAACCGGGAAACCCAGGATGCCCCTGATGCGAAAACCTGCTTTTGGGAAATCGAGCTTAGTATCAGGCATTATAATAAACACTACATTTCTTATAATAATACCACCAAGGTTCAGGCTGTCAGCAACGCCCAGGTCCGATTGAACAATCTTTCCCTGCGATGCACTTACCTTGAACGAAGTGTTCAATTTTTTTACCCCCAACTTTTCTGCATAGCTTTCTGTAAGTACAGACATGTTCGCACCTGTATCAAAAAGAAAAGTTTCATCCTGTTTTCCAAAAGATACAGGTACTTCCAGCAGGCCATACATATTGCTGTGCATTCTTATCAGCGCATCGGCCGTTTGCTCCACAGCTTGAGGGGGTATGTTTGCCAGCGGGTTATAGATATTGTAAGAATTCTCTATACTGGCCAGCTCATTTGCGCTCAATGCCTGGCTGTAATTGTCCAGTATCTTACCGCAAATGTTTGCTGCTTTTTTATACTGGTATAGCTTGGCATAACTATCCATCTTTACTTCCAGTATCTGCACAATGTCTATATCATTCCACCCACCGGCTTTCAGTTTAAGAAATGAGTCTGCCTTTTGAATAGCCTGTGTATTGCGGTTGAATGCATTTTCCGTTATAGCCTCATAATAAAGCCTTACGTCAGTACTCAGTTCATAGGCATTCGTTTTTAATGCGTCACGCAAATGAAAATAGTCGGCCTGGGCATACCAGTTTCTTAATTGCTCTTGCCCGCCTTTAGCTGGTAGGTAAAAGGATAAAAAGACGACGAGGATGATCTGGTATTTGTATATGCTCATTGAATTATACCTGTCATTTTTTGCAGCATTTGTTTTACTTCCGGCCACTCACTATCAATAATGCTGAACATGGCAGTGTCTCGAATTTCCCCGCTTGCGCTGATACGTGCATTGCGCAAAGTACCCTCATATTTAGCGCCAATCTTTTGTATAGCCGCCTGGCTGCGGAGATTTTTGCCGCTGGTCTTTAATTGCACGCGTACAGTGTTTAGTTCTTCAAAGGCATAGGCCAGCAGTAATAGTTTACATTCTATATTGTAGCCTGTACCCCAGTACGCCGGTGTATACCATGTCCAGCCAATTTCCAGTTTGCGGTGTTCGGGCATCATGTCCATATAACGTGTGCAGCCAATTATTGCATTGTCTGTTTTGTCTATGATAACAAAGGGATATTCTTCGCCGCTTATCTTTTTCAACAACGCACTTTTCAACCCCATTCTCAATTCATCTGCTTTATAACCTTCAATAGATAAATGGGTCCATATTTCAGCAGGTGTGCTCACTATAATTAATTCATCAAAATGTTTTTCTGCAAGCGGTTCCAGTCTTACGCGTTTTGATTCCAATATTACCGGCCGGCTTATCCAGTTCATGTTTTTTAAACTTATGGTGTAAATATCATATAATAACTGTTAAAGCGCTTATATAGTTATAAATGAGGGCGCGTCAAATTTTGCTATTTTTACCATTGTTTATGACGAGCCCCAAGCCGATAATCGAGTGTATACCAAATTTTAGCGAAGGCAGAGACCTGCAGGTTATCAACGAAATAGCTGCTGCTATACGTTCTGTAGCCGGTGCCCGTTTATTACATGTAGACATCAGCCCCGCTGCCAACCGCACGGTAATGACCTTTGCGGGTGAACCGGCCGCTGTAACGGAAGCCGCATTCAGAGCCATTGAGAAGGCCGGTAATTCTATTGATATGCGTAAGCAGGAGGGCGTCCATCCGCGTGTGGGGGCTACAGATGTTTGTCCTTTGGTACCGCTTTCCGGCGTGTCTATTGAAGAAACTATGACATGGGCTGAACAGTTAGGCAAACGTGTTGGCGAAGAATTGGGTATACCTGTTTATCTCTATGAATATTCGGCAAAACAAGCTCATCGCCGTACTTTGCCGGATATACGCAAAGGGCAATATGAAGGCATTGCAGATAAAATGACAAAGCCTGGATGGAAACCGGATTATGGGCCAACGTCATTTAATGCTCAAACCGGGGCAACTGTATTAGGAACAAGAGATATATTAGTGGCATTCAATATCTCACTCGCTACCAAAGATGTGGCTATTGCTAATTGGATAGCTGCGCGTATGCGTGAAAGCGGGTATACTGTAACAGAAGATGGTAAGCGAACAAAACACCGGGGTTTGCTGCCTAAACTCAGGGCGATAGGGTGGTATATGGCAGATTTCGAATGTGCACAGGTTTCTATGAATTTACTGGACTACCGTATTACATCTCCATTGCGGGTATGGGAAACCTGTAAAGCGTTGGCCACAGAAGCAGATACTGCCCTGGTGGGAAGCGAGCTGATAGGCCTGATGCCCGAACGGTGTGTATTGGAAGCAGGTAGCCATGCATACGTTATAAACCAGCAAGAAATACCCTCAGATAAACAACTGATCATTCAAAAAGGTATACAGTACCTCGGTTTAGATAAAGTAAAGCCATTCAACCCCCAGGAAAAAATACTGGAATACGCACTGCATCATGCAGGACTTATATGAAACAACTATTTTCTTTTGTAAAAATATTTTTATATCCATTTGCACTTATATATGGAGCAGTGGTATGGCTGCGCAACCGTTTATACGACAGCGGCGTGTTTGCGTCCATTGAATTTTCGCCACCGGTTATTTGTGTAGGTAACCTGTCGGTAGGAGGGACCGGTAAAACTCCGCATGTGGAGTATTTAATAAAGTTACTGCAATACCGGTTCAGGGTGGCTACTATGAGCAGGGGGTATAAGCGCCGTACCCAAGGTTTTTTATTGGCCGATGCAGAAGCCAATGCACTTCGTATAGGTGACGAACCCATGCAATACCATATGAAATTTCCGGAGCTGGTAGTGAGTGTGGCAGAAGAACGGATTACAGGTATACCCCGGCTGTTGCAGCGCCGCCCCGATGTGGAAGTTGTATTATTGGACGATGCATTCCAGCACCGTTCTGTAAAAGCAGGGGTGAACATACTCATTACCGATTTTTCAAAGCCATTTTATAAAGACCATATCTTACCTATTGGTACATTAAGAGAAAAACGGGGAGCTTATAAAAGAGCCGATATAATTATCGTTTCCAAATGTCCGCCGGCATTCAGCAGGCAAATGGCTGAGGAAATGGTGCATAACATAAAACCTTTCCCGCATCAACAAGTTTTTTTTACCGGTATACAGTATGATGTGCCCTATGATTTCTTCACTAAAGAACCTATGGCAGTAAAGGGAACAAATGTTGTTTTGGTTTGTTGTATTGCTAAACCGGAGCCATTGGTCAATTACGTTCAGAGTCTTGCAACAGATGTACATACGCTGTCATACGCCGATCACCACTATTTCCTTAGCCGCGATCTTGAGGAAATTAAAGCGGCCTATGATAACTGGGACGCTGAAAATAAGATAATAGTTACAACAGAGAAAGACGCAGCCCGGCTGCAGCTACACGAAGAAAAATTAAAAGAATGGGGTATAAGGATAGTGGTATTGCCTATAGAGGTTTCTTTTTTATTTAATGGTGGCAATGAATTTGATAATGTAGTTTTAAACTACGTTGAAAAAACGATTAACGAAAACGCTGCTTTTTATGGCAAAGAAGACTAAAAAGAAAAAAGATACCGCGGGCACAGGGAAAAATGTTTACAAGGGTAAACTGGAAGTAACCCGCAGCGGTATGGGGTATGTTATAGTAGAAGGTCTGGAGAAAGATATATTAGTAAAGCGCGACAATATCCGTAATGCCCTCAATGGTGATGAGGTAAGGGTAGAAGTACCTATGTACGGGCGAAAATTTGGCAGCAGGCCGGAGGGGGTAATAATTGAGGTGCTGCACCGCAAACAAACAGAGTTTAGCGGGCGGGTAGAAGTAAAACCTCATTTTGCATTCCTGATACCGGACAGCGATAAAATGCCAGTAGATATTTATGTACCGCTGCATTTGCTGAACGGTGCTAAGAACGGAGATAAGGCGATAGCTAAAATTGTAGAGTGGACCGGCAAAACAAAAAACCCGGTAGGTGAGATCGTCAGCCTGCTTACCAACCAGTCTGATAATGAAATAGCCATGCAGGGCATACTGGTAGAAAACGGTTTCCCGCTGACATTTCCTGATGATGTGCTGGAAGATGCAGCACGTTATCCCGAAGGTATAGACAAGCAGGAATTAAAGCGCCGCAATGATATGCGCAAAACGCTTACCCTAACGATAGACCCCGTAGACGCGAAAGATTTTGATGATGCCATCTCCTTCAAACCGCTGAAAGGCGGCTTGTATGAGATAGGTGTGCATATTGCAGATGTGAGCCATTATATAGAAGAAGGTTCTGCACTGGATAAAGAAGCCTACCAAAGGGCTACAAGCGTGTACCTGCCCGATAGGGTGCTGCCCATGCTGCCGGAAAGGTTATCTAATGAATTATGTTCACTGCGCCCCGATGAAGATAAATATACCTTCTCTGCTATTTTCCAGGTGGATAAAAAAGGTAAAGTAAAAGACTACTGGCTAGGCAGGACCATTATCCGTTCACAGCGCCGTTTTACTTATGAGGAAGTACAGGAGATAATAGAAGGTGCAGATGGTGACCATAAAGAAGTTTTACTCACACTGAATAGCATAGCTCAAAACCTGCGTGCGGCAAGATTTAAAAAAGGAGCTATTAATTTTTCGTCGCAGGAAGTGCGGTTCAAGCTGGATGCGAATGCCAAGCCGATAGGTATAGTCGTAAAGGAAAGCAAGGAAGCTCATCAGTTGATAGAGGAATTTATGCTACTGGCCAACCGCACGGTCGCAGAATATGTATCAGGTATTGCAGTAAAAGATAAACCTGTACCATTTCCATACCGTGTGCACGATGCGCCGGATGAAGCCAAGCTTTCTGTGTTCAGTTCATTTGCTGCCAGCTTCGGTTATAAATTTAATATGAACACACCTGAAACCATTGCAGCGTCCTTTAATGAAATGCTGGAAATGGTGCAAGGAAAGCCAGAACAGCATGTGCTGGAAAGCCTGGGTATACGTACTATGTCCAAAGCCGTATATACAACCGATAATATTGGGCACTATGGTTTGGGCTTTGAAGATTATTGTCATTTTACTTCGCCAATCAGGCGATACCCAGATGTGCTGGTGCACCGTATACTGCAGGAATGCCTGGATAATAAAATAAAGCCTATTAAGCACCTTGAAATGCAATGCCGCCATTGCAGTGACCAGGAACGCAGGGCTATGGAGGCGGAACGCGCAGCTAATAAATACAAGCAGGTAGAGTTCATGCAGGATTATATCGGCGAGGAGTTTGAGGCGGTAATAAGTGGTGTAGCTACTTTTGGTTTTTGGGCAGAAACCGTTGCACATAAGTGTGAAGGCCTGGTATCTATACATGACCTGGCTTCGATAGATGATTTTGAATACCTGGAAGGACAATATGCCCTTGTGGGCCGCCACACAGGCATGCGTTTTGGTATGGGCGATAAGGTGATGATACGCGTTATTGCCACCAATATGGAAAAGCGCCAGATGGATTATATGCTTGTAGCAGCCTTGCATGCGCAAAGACCTAAAAAGAGCAAACAGCCGGATAGGAATACTAAAACGTACAAAAAGAAAAATACTGCGAAACGCAAAAAATAGTTCATGCACAGCTTTAAGGAATTAGTACAATTATTTGAACAGAGACTGGCTGATAACCTGCCTTTTAAACAAGAACCGCAAACACTGTATGAACCTTGCCGCTATTTTATGAAAATAGGCGGCAAGCGTATACGCCCGGTATTATGCCTGATGGCCAATGAAATGTTTGGTGAGGTGACCGAAGATGCCTGGCGTGCGGCAAAAGGAGTAGAGCTATTCCATAATTTCACTTTGATACACGATGATATTATGGATAAGGCACCCTTACGGCGTGGACAGGTAACCGTACATGAACGCAATGGCCTTACTTCTGCCATTCTTTCGGGCGATGTGATGGCTATTTATGCCTACGACCAGTTGGCACATATCAAAACTTCGTTGCCCCAAATACTGCACCTGTTCAACAAAACATCTATTGAAGTGTGTGAAGGCCAACAACTGGATATGGACTTTGAAAGCCGTAATGATGTAAGTATTGAGGAGTACCTGGAAATGATAACGCTTAAAACATCTGTACTGCTCGCGTGTAGCCTGAAGATGGGTGCATTACTGGGCGACGCTACAGAAGGCAATGCCAATAAATTATATGAGTTTGGTAAAAACCTGGGTATAGCATTCCAACTACAGGACGATTACCTGGATGCCTTTGGCACTGAAGATAAAATAGGTAAGCAGAGTGGAGGAGATATAAAAGCTAATAAGAAAACCTATTTGTTATTAAAAGCGATGGAAAATGCCAACGACTTACAACGTAGTGCTATCAATGCCCTTTTACAAAGAGATGATGCCGCGAAGGTGCCAGCTATGCTTTCTTTATATACAAATACAGGTGCTGATGTAGCATGCAGGGAAGCCGTGACTAAATACTCGCAGATGGCTTTTGACTGCCTGGAAGACGCAGCTGTATTGAGCGTGCGAAAAAAACCTTTGCATGACCTTGCTACTTATTTATTGCTGCGAGATAATTAATTAGATATTTTTGCAGCCTACCTATGCTCAGTAAACTTAAAAAGGAAGTTAAGCTAAAGCTGCTGTCGAGGTTGCTTTACGGCGTAAATGTGTCTTGCAATATATGTGGTCATTCCTTCAGCACTTTTCTGCCATATCTCGGCCGTATCAATGCCATGTGCCCTAATTGCGGTTCGCTGGAACGAATGCGGCTGATATATTATTTTATGCAGCAAACAGATATTTTCAAGCCTGGTATGAAAGTATTGCATATAGCCCCCGAAAAATGTTTGTCTGAAAAATTTGCAGAAGTGTGGGGTAGCAATTATATCATGGGCGACAAATTTGAGCAAGGTTATAAATACCCACCGGGCACGGTATCTTTAGACGTTACTGATATTCAATTTCCCGATGAAACGTTCGACCTGGTGATATGTATTCATGTGCTGGAGCATGTGCAGGATGATACTAAAGCCCTATTGGAATTATACAGGGTAATAAAAAAAAGTGGGGCAGGTATAATACATGTACCGTTTGAGCGGGGCAGGACGGAGACTTATGAAGACCCGAGTATAACCGATCCCGCCGAAAGGAAAAAACATTTCCTGCAGACAGACCATGTGCGCATTTACGGCGAAGATTATAAACAAAGGTTTTTAAAACCTGGCTTTAAAATAGAGCATGGTGATTTTGTAAAAAAACTTGATTCGAAGACCGCTGAACGATATGTATTTAAAGGATATGATTTTTTCCTGCTAAGGAAACCGGCATAATTAAACTATATATAATGAACTACTGGCTTGTAAAATCAGAACCCTTCAAGTATAGTTGGGACCAATTTGTAAAAGATGGTAAAACCCATTGGGATGGTGTGCGCAATTATGCTGCACGTAACAACCTGAAAGCAATGGCAAAAGGCGACCACGTGTTCTTTTACCATAGTAATGAAGGCTTGGCTATAGTAGGTATAGCAGAAGTGGTAAAGACAGCTTACCAGGACCCTACAACAGACGATCCCAATTGGGTGGTAGTAGATTTGAAACCTTATAAAGCACTACCTAAACCAGTAACATTAGAAACAATAAAAGCCGACCCTACGTTCGCCGACATGGACCTGGTACGGTTGTCAAGGCTAAGTGTAGGTACTGTGAAAACAGACGTTTACAAGAAGATATTGAAGATGGGTGGTTTAAAATGAAGCTACCTTCTGTAAGTAATAAGGGCTACACAATGTGTAGCCCTTATTTATTTGTACTTACTATATTTCTTAGTTAGCAGCAACGGCTAATTTATTGATGGCTTCAGCCATTGTCTTACCAATGTTAGCAGGGCTTTCCACTACGTGAATACCACATTCAGCCATTATTTTCATTTTAGCCTCAGCTGTATCATCAGCCCCGCCAATGATAGCACCTGCGTGGCCCATACGGCGACCGGCAGGGGCTGTTTGTCCGGCTATGAAGCCTACAACCGGTTTGCGCATATTATTCTTCAGCCAGTTGGCAGCTTCTGCTTCCATAGTACCACCAATCTCACCTATCATAATGATACCTTCTGTCTCAGGGTCATTCATCAGCAGTTCTACTGCTTCTTTGGTAGTGGTACCAATGATGGGGTCGCCACCAATGCCTATAGCAGTAGTAATACCCATACCTGCTTTTACAACCTGGTCAGCAGCTTCATATGTAAGAGTACCTGATTTAGAAACGATACCAATTTTACCCTTTTTGAAGACAAAACCCGGCATGATACCTACTTTGGCTTCTTCTGCTGTAATAACGCCAGGACAGTTAGGGCCTATCAGGCGGCAGTCTTTACCACGCAGGTAGTCGCGTGCTTTTACCATGTCCTGTACCGGTATACCTTCTGTAATACAGATGATCACTTTGATGCCGGCATCAGCAGCTTCCATAATAGCGTCAGCAGCAAAAGCCGGTGGTACAAATATGATAGATGTATCAGCACCTGTACCGTTTACTGCGTCCTGTACTGTATTAAATACAGGGCGATCAAGATGCAGGGTACCGCCTTTAGCTGGTGTTACACCACCTACAACGTTAGTACCGTATTCTATCATTTGAGTGGCGTGGAAGGTACCTTCAGTACCTGTAAAGCCTTGTACTATTACTTTAGAGTTCTTATTAACCAGGACAGCCATGAGCTATAATGAATTTTAAATTTACGCGGGCAAAAATAGCTTTTAATGATTAAAAGCCGAAATATCAGGGATATATAGAATAAATATGGTTTTGTAAGGGAATTGTCACAAAAAAATATTTTTCAGGGGTTTACCAACCTTTTCCAAACAGGCTACGTCTAATTTATCGTAAGCAGACAGAATAATACTTCCAACATATAAAAAATGCCACCTAAGGCAGCATTTTCAAAGAAGTTAAAGATTGTAATGGGTAATCAATTCTAGATTTCGAAGACCGGTTTCTACCGGTCTTTTTCTTTTCCCTGAAATTAAGAACTCCACGTTACATATACAAGCATATTTTCATTTAGAGCAAATTTTAATCTGTTGTTTATCAAACGATTTAAAAATATTGCCCGTCTATTATAGTATACGATCATTCTTAAAACTAGAAACCTATGAAAAAAAATTACATGCTAATGGCAGCATTGCTATTGCTGTCGTTCACATTCCTCGGCTCACGGGCATTTGCCTATAATATTGTTTCGCATTCTGAATATGATTCCTGTGCAGGCGGCGCCTCGTTTATAGTAAATGTAAATGCAGCAAACCCCAATTTAACCATGGATACATATTTCGGCGATGGTACAGGGGTGTTCACCAGCCCTATTTACGGTTCTACAAGTCCATATGCGTTTAAGGCACACAGTTATGCATTGGCTGGCGTTTATACAGTAAAGCACGTTCTAAAACTTTCCGGGGTACCTGTTGATTCAGTGCAGTTTAGCTTTGCTACACTTTGCCAGTATGTGCAGCTCCGCCTATTCCTTGATAATAATAGCAACTGTGTTTTTGATTTGTCGGAAGCACGTGTACCCGGACCTGTGGATATTGAAATAGATTCTGCGGGTGTAAAATTAGATACCGTAAAGGTGTATACCAGTTCCTGGATCAGGCTTACTGCAGGTAAGACATATACATTAAAGGCATTGAATTTGCCGAGTGGTACTAGTGCTTCTTGTCCAAGCACCGGTTCTATAACCTACACTATGCCCTTTACCACAAGCCTTAATAATGTAGATTTTGGTTTTAGTTGTAATACCAGTTCAAACTTTGATATGGCAGTTTGGGCACAAGGTGCTTTCAGACCAGTTAGCTGGTCACGGATAATTGTATCAGCCGCTAATCTTTCATGTACTACACAAAGTGGGGTATTAACTTTGCATATCAGTCCTAAATACAGTTATTCGAGTGCTACCCAAACACCAGCCAGCATAACCGGAAATACATTGACCTGGAATGTCAGTAACTTGTCTTATGGACAAAGCTTTGCGGTAGTTGTATATCTAACCGCTGCCACCACGGTAAGCGTTGGAGATAGTGTATGCTACGATGCATCAATTACTCCAACGGTGAATGATATAAATACCGTTAACAACTATGTTTCCAGGTGCGACTCTGTACGGTCATCCTTTGACCCTAATGAAAAATCTGTAGAGCCGCGGGGTAATATTTCTCCCGGTACGAAGCTTACATACCGTATAGATTTTGAAAATACCGGTAATGACACAGCCTTTAATATACGTGTACTAGATACGCTGTCGAATAACCTGGATGCAAACACTTTTGCTGTACAATATAGTTCTCACCCTGTCACCAGCAATTTAGAGAACGGCCCTGCCAGCACCAAAGTAGCGCGTTTTGATTTTAACAATATCAAGCTCGCAGATTCAAATCATAAAGATGCCAATAAAGGCTTCGTGATATTTACTATAAATGCTAAAAAAGCCCTTGCGCCTTCAACGGTTATACCTAATAAGGCTGGCATTTATTTTGATATAAATGATGTGGTAATGACCAATACAGTATCTAACATGATATATCCTGTGGGTATAAAGGTTGTAGAAAAACAAACCTCAGTAGTAATATACCCTAATCCTGTACATGATATACTCAGTATAAAAGTAAATGACGGGCAATACGAAACCGCCCGACTGCTAAATGTTTTAGGCCAGGTATTGGTAAGTGAGCATATATCAGGTGAGCATATGCAAATGAGTGTAAAAGCGTTGACTCCCGGTATTTATTACCTGGAACTTAAGGGTAGTGCCGGCATTAAGGTTGAAAAAATAGAAAAGCAATAACGGGCAAATAAATAAAAAAATAAAGCCGGTATTTTGCCGGCCTTATTTTTTCTCTGCAGCTTCCATTTTACTCATTTCCTTTGCTTTGGCTAAAAAGTCGGAAGCAAAAATGAAATCATTGAGTTTTTTATCGTCGCTGAAAATGATGTCTTTGCTGGAACCCTGCCACTGTTTATGTCCCTGGTACATATACACGATATTATCACCGCTTTCCATCACGGTATTCATATCATGGGTGTTTACTACAGTGGTCATATTATATTCAATGGTTATTTCTTTTATCAATTTGTCGATAACCAGCGATGTCTGTGGGTCCAATCCCGAATTGGGTTCATCGCAGAACAGGTACTTGGGGTTCAGTACAATGGCCCTGGCTAGTGCTACACGTTTTTTCATACCGCCACTTATTTCTGCCGGAAACTTTTTGTTAGCCCCTTCCAGGTTTACACGATCCAATACTTCATTCACACGTTTTCTTTTTTCCTCTTTGCTCATACGGGTGAACATATCCAGCGGGAACCGGATGTTTTGCTCTACGTTCATGCTATCGAACAGGGCAGAACCCTGGAACAGCATACCGATCTGGGTACGCACCTCTTTCAGGTCCTTTTCTTCCATTTGAAGTATGTCTTTCCCTTCATATAATACCTGGCCGGAATCGGGTTTGAAAAGGCCTATCATGCACTTCATTAAAACAGTCTTTCCACTGCCGCTGGAACCTATTATTAAGTTTGTCTTGCCCGTTTCCATTACGGCCGATACATCTTCCAGTACTACTTTGTCCCCAAAACTTTTACGTACGTTTTTTACTTCTATCATCCGGGTTGGTATGTTGTTCAAAAGTAAGAGAAAATGATCATGCCCCTGTAGTTATATATCATAAAAAAAACGCCCCGTGTATACGGGGCGTTGCGTTCATGCTGAATGGGGGCCGGTTAGGCCATTGATGGAGTATATTGCTTATATGCCCTTGGGCATAATATAGGTTTGTTTGTTCAGGTGTGTGTACACCCTGATACAGAAAAGATAAATGAGAATAGCACCTGGATAGTGGGGTATTGTGCTAAATAGAACGATCGTAAATTTTAAGCTTTTGGCTTAACTTATCCCTCTGTAAGTTATTTTACACTTAGCCTGCTGCACGAATAGGGTGTAAATATACAAAATGCCTCCGTAAAACAAAGTTTAATAGTTGTTTACCTTGGCTTTATCTATATGCGTAAGATAGTTATTAAATATTTTCATATTATTCAGAGCCGGGCACACATACTGGGGAAATCTTTTGATCACTTCGTGTTTAATGATCTTTATGGATAGGGAATTGTTTTGGGGCTTAAGTACAACGTTCTGTATGATTTCATTATCGGCATAGCTTAATATTTCAGTCAACACTTCTTCCCATACATACCCGTTAAAGTTCAATTGGTATTTGTCGAAATAAGGTTTGTAACGTTGAATAACCTTCTTATCATCCAGCGATATCACATATTGATAATATCTATAAGCAATATCCTTTGATAATGGAAAGCAATTTGCCTGGTCATAGACAAACCCTTTCTGGGCCTGACCATAGCTAATTTTTAAAGAGGTTAGCAGGAGTAATAATAATATTCGTTTCATGGTCCGCACACTTGAACATCCCTGGGTACATTTGCTAAATTAGGCAATCCTTTTTCATATTACAGCCTCGGAAATAGGAGATACAAACAAGCTGAAGTGGATATTAGCGTTTTTCGTTTTCTTTTCTGTTACGTTTTCGGTAATTTCGCGAAGTCTTTTTAAAAAATAACTTTCAAATTTCCTCTGCAATGGCATTTGATCTTGACTTGATACAGAAAGTCTACAAAGAATTACCCGCTAAAGTTGAAGCTGCCCGTAAATTAGTGGGCCGTCCGCTTACGCTTGCTGAAAAAATATTATATGCCCATACTTACGAAAATGCGCCACATGCGTATGTTCGAGGTAAGGATTATGTGAATTTTGCCCCTGACCGCGTGGCCATGCAGGATGCCACAGCCCAAATGGCATTATTACAATTTATGACCTGTGGCCGCAATAAAGTTGCAGTGCCCAGCTCTGTACACTGCGACCACCTTATACAGGCTAAAACCGGTGCAGTACAAGACCTTGCAACTGCTAACGATGTAAATAAAGAAGTATACGATTTCCTTGCCTCTATTTCTGATAAATACGGTATCGGTTTTTGGAAACCGGGTGCAGGTATCATTCACCAGGTCGTGCTTGAAAATTATGCATTTCCCGGCGGTATGATGATAGGTACCGATAGCCATACGCCAAACGCCGGTGGCCTGGGTATGATAGCTATTGGTGTAGGTGGTGCCGACGCTGTGGACGTAATGGCCGGTCTTGCATGGGAGTTGAAAATGCCTAAACTGATAGGTATCAAGCTGACCGGTAAAATGAATGGCTGGACTTCTGCAAAAGACATTATACTGAAAGTAGCGGGTATCCTTACCGTAAAAGGTGGTACAGGTGCTATAGTTGAATATTTTGGTGATGGCGCCGACAACCTGAGCGCTACCGGTAAAGGAACGATCTGTAACATGGGTGCTGAAATTGGTGCTACATGTTCATTGTTCGGCTACGACGATAAGATGGCAGATTACCTGCGCGGTACCGCCCGTGCCGATGTAGCACAACTGGCCAACGAAGTAAAAGAACACCTGCGCCCGGATGCAGAAGTATATGCCAATCCTGAACAATATTACGACCAGGTAATAGAAATAAACCTGGATGAACTGGAACCTTATGTGAACGGTCCTTTCACCCCGGATCTGGCTACGCCTATAAGCCAAATGGCAGAAGTAGCTAAACAAAATGGCTGGCCTGAAGATGTGGAAGTAGCCCTGATCGGTTCTTGCACCAACTCTTCTTATGAAGATATTTCGCGCTCTGCTTTTATAGCTAACGATGCTATGAGCAAAGGCCTGAAGGCTAAAAGTGAATTTACCATTACACCGGGTTCAGAAATGGTGCGTTTCACGATAGAACGCGATGGCTTCCTGAATACTTTTGATAAAATGGGTGGTATTGTATTGGCAAATGCCTGCGGACCTTGCATAGGTCAGTGGGCACGTCATATTGATGATCCTACCCGTAAGAATACTATTGTTACCTCTTTCAACAGGAACTTCGCAAAACGTAATGACGGTCTGGCCTCAACACATGCTTTTGTTGCTTCTCCTGAAATAGTTACTGCTTTTGCTATAGCCGGTAAGTTGACTTTCAACCCGCTGAAGGATAAGCTGGTAAACGAAAATGGTGAAGAAGTGATGCTGGCAGAACCTAAGGGTTTTGAACTGCCTGCAAAAGGTTTTGCAGTAGACGATGCCGGTTACCAGGCACCTGCCGCTGATGGCAGCAGTGTACAAGTAGTAGTGAGCCCGGATAGCAGCCGCCTGCAGTTGCTGGAGCCATTTGCTGCATGGGAGGGTACCAACCTGCATGGTATGAAACTACTTATAAAAGCATTTGGTAAGTGTACTACCGACCATATATCTATGGCCGGCCCGTGGCTGAAATTCCGTGGCCACCTGGATAACATCTCTAATAACATGCTGATAGGTGCTATCAACGCCTTCAATATGGAAACCAATAAAGTGAAAAACCAGCTGACCGGTGAATATGGTGAAGTGCCTGCTGTACAACGCGTGTATAAAGCCAATAATATGGGCAGTGTAGTAGTAGGCGACGAAAACTATGGTGAGGGTAGCTCCCGCGAACATGCGGCTATGGAGCCACGTCACCTGGGTGTTCGTGCCATCATTGTAAAAAGCTTTGCACGTATCCACGAAACCAACCTGAAAAAACAGGGTATGCTGGCATTAACGTTTGCAGACAAGGCTGATTATGATAAAGTGAAAGAAGATGATTCAATAGACATCATCGGGTTGACCACTTTTACACCGGGCCAGCCGCTTACTATGGTATTGCACCATGCTGACGGCAGTGTAGATGATATTACACTGAACCATACTTATAATGAACAACAGATAGAATGGTTTAAAGCAGGTGGTGCGCTGAATGTGATCCGCCAGGAATTTGCTAAATAATCATTTTTTAATCCTGATACTGAGTAAAGCCCCGCTAAGGGGCTTTACTTTTGCAACCGGCCGTTTTTGGCATAATTTTTCCTGTTGTTTTAGTAGCTTTAAGTATTCACTATCATGGAACGCCTGTACGAGATAAAGAATTTTATAGAATGGAAAGCCTTTGGGGTTTGCAGCGCTATAGGCGATAAGCTGGGCGTAGCTACATCACGTATACGCCTGTGGTTCATTTATATCTCGTTTATGACCCTTGGGTCTCCTGTCATTATTTACATGATACTGGCTTTCTGGATGAACATGAAACGTTACATCCTCATGAGCAGGCGCAATCCGCTGCGCTGGCTATAGCTTATTATTTTTTTTCGAGGGTATGGCTGCTGTCGTCTTTAATGCGGCCCATTTTTTTATCTAACTGGTGTAATCTGCCATCTTCGGTGTGCAGGAAATAGCGCGATGCATCTCCCTGTTTTATTTCAATTACTACAGCATGTTTATTTACAGCATCACCGCGAAGGGTAGACCAGGTACCCTTTCCGGTAAATATATTTCTTCCTTCGGGTTTGCCTTTATAGGTTTCTTTCAGGCTGTAGCTGCCCGATGTTTTATTAGCTTCGTGCACTAACTCAAGGCTGGTTATCACTCCTTCACAGTCATCGCAGGGCAATACGCCGGAATATACATCCCTTACAAGATTGTCGGGCACATTATCGATATGCAGGCTGCCGTTATTGCTGCTAACATTTCCGGCCTTGTTGTGGCACGATACCAGCAGCATAAATATCGGGATAAGGTATTTTTTCATCTTTATTTTTTAGAACCTACTTCTGCAACAGATAAGAGGCGCATATTGTTCTCGTGGTAGAAATTGATCTTATGGATACCTGGGTATTTAGGGATAACACAGGTACTGATAGGGTAGTATGAATAAGTAAGCGGCTGTATCCTGGTTTCTATATTGCAATACACTTCTATGAAATCTCCGGCCTTCACCGAGATACGTCTAAAATCAAGCTTTGCTTCTTTTTTCGTTGCCGGTAAAAGCAGTACCAGCATCCATTCTTTAGCAAACTGTGGTGTATCTGCCCGGTCTGTGGTGCCGAATATTTTTTCAAATTGCTTTCTATCAGATAATACAATACAGTTAACGCCGCTTTTAAGCATGCCTGCATCTCCTGCAAACTGGTAGTCTTTCATAGGCTTTATGGCAACAGGGGTAGGCTGACCATAAACCATCCCTGCATACAGGCACAAAAGCGCTAACAACAATGATTTCATAGTATTAAAATACCATTTGCTGTATATATTTTCAGCTTTTTCTTAATTTTGCGCCACATATTTTTAAAACCTCTAAAAAGAAAAGGAAGGTACACCATGCCAGTGCTACACAACCGCATCTCGAACGAGGAACTGAAGCAGCGTATGCTGGCAGAGACAGAGCCACGTACCACAGTTTCCTTCTACAAGTATTTCCAGATCGAAAACCCGCAATCATTTCGCGATAACCTCTGGATAAAATTCAATGAACTAAAAGTCTTTGGCCGTATCTATATAGCCGCCGAAGGTATTAACGGCCAGGTAAGTGTACCGGCAAGTAATTATGACGCGTTTCGTGATGCTTTATATGCTGCTGCACCTGAATTGAATGGTATACGCATGAATATAGCGGTAGATGATGACGGTAAGTCTTTTTGGGTTTTGCGTATGAAAGTGCGCAATAAAATAGTGGCCGATGGTATTGATGATCCTTCATTCAACCCTGCTAAAACCGGCGTGTACCTGAAAGCAAAAGAATACAATGAGCTGGCAGAGCAGCCCGATACCATCATTGTAGACATGCGTAACCACTACGAATATGAAGTAGGACATTTTCAAAATGCAATTGAAGTACCATCAGATACTTTCCGCGATCAGTTGCCTATGGCGGTAGATATGCTGAAAGACCAGAGGGATAAGAATATCATTATGTACTGCACCGGCGGTATACGTTGCGAAAAAGCCAGTGCCTATATGCTGCACAATGGCTTTAAGAATGTATTTCATGTAGAAGGTGGTATCATAGAATATACACGCAAGGCTAAAGAACAAGGCCTGCCGGTGAAGTTCATTGGTAAAAATTTTGTTTTTGATGAAAGGCTGGGAGAGCGCATATCTGAAGATGTGATAGCGCATTGCCATATTTGCGGTACAGCATGTGATACGCATACCAATTGTAAAAATGATGGTTGTCATTTGCTGTTCATCCAATGCGAAAAATGTGCTGCCGAGCTGGATGGCTGCTGCAGTGCCGAATGTAAAGAAGAATATAACCTGCCCGAAGAAGAACAGCGTGCGCGCCGTGCCGGCCGTGAGAACGGGGCTAAGATATTCAACAAATCAAAAGACCATCCATTGCGCAAGCATAGGGATGAGTGGCTAAAAAAATAAAGTGATGTTATTTCGATTCCCAATAGCGTTTATTATTTTTATATTCGTAATGAGCTTCAATGTTAGTGCACAGAAAAGGTATACCCCGGTTATAATAAATGGTATTGAGTTCAAATTTCCTGGGGATTGGGAAATGTTGAGTAAAAGAGAAGAATCTTCACAGTACTCACTTTTAGAAAAGAACAAGAGAATAAACGTAGGGATTTCAGCGCGTAAACCAGAGCTCTTGGAATTCTATTCCCCGGATATTACTGGCTTTTCGTTAGTTAAAGCTAATTATAAATGGGAGTCTGATTATTGGTCAACTAATCCCAATACAACGATAAACGTGTTAGCCGTGGATAGTATTGCTAACTTTATTATTTGGGATATGATGATACCGCAAGGTGAAAATATATCGTTATATGGTCTGAAATCTGGTAGACTCATAAACCTGCAGTTTAATGTCAATAAGGAGGTTAAAATGAGTCAGGCAGAGATAATGACCTTTCTTAAAGATATCTATCTAAAAGAATAATTTTTTCTACTATTAATTCGTTGATGATGCCGCACTCATTGTGCGGCATTTTTTTATCTGACAAAAAAATTACAAAATCAATTATGAAAGATCAGTGTTTGATGGATCTTATTATCAAACACTGATTTTATGAAAACACAACCCGTTGTACAAACTGCGTATTTAGATATTCTTTATGCTAACCGCAACAAAGCCTATGGCGGCTACGAATTGCGTATGCATTACGAACGAAGGGTCAGGATGGTTATTGCAGTAGTACTGTTGCTGTGCACCTTTGTATTTCTAGCTTCCTATATCCGCATTCCCGCCCATGCAAATGCCGTGACATCCGCCAGGCATATCTCTACAACGCTTGCTCATGTGGAGATAGAACGCCCGGTAGTCATTCCGCCTAAGCCGGCAGCTGTCCCTGTTGCTAAACCAACTGTTTCTTATACAGTACCTAAGATAGTAGACGATAAAAAAGTAACGGAACCTCCTAAAGAGGTGCCAAAAGATAAAGTATCAGGTACTGCAGACGCTGTCGGAGATCCAAGTGGAACTGTGGCTGCTACCACAACTGTTCCTGGCACAGTGGGCACAACGGCTGTAATTGATGTTCCCCCACCACCGTCTGCACCCGTACGGTCAGCAGAGAAGATGCCTGAGTTTAACGGCAACCTGGCAGAATATATGAGCCGCAACCTGCGTTATCCCGACAGGGCAAGGGATGCAGGGATAGCAGGCAGGGTAGTAGTAGAATTTGTAGTAAATGAAGATGGCAGCATAAGCAATGCAAGGATGCTGCGAGGTATAGGTGGTGGCTGCGATGAAGAGGCTTTACGGGTTATCAACGCCATGCCGCGCTGGAAGCCTGGTATACAAGCAGGTAAGCCGGTGAAAGTATATTACACCCTGCCTGTAAAATATACCCTTGAGTGATTTGAATTGGCGCACCTATCAATCAGCGGTTTGCGTTATCTTGCAGGCGTTTCTCAAATCATTTAATTTATCATGTATCGTACGCATACTTGTGGCGAATTAAGAATGGAGCACGCAGGTGCTGAAGTGACCCTGGCAGGGTGGGTGCAAACCGTAAGAAAGTTTGGAAGTATCACGTTTATAGATCTGCGCGACCGTTATGGCATCACCCAGTTGTTGTTCAATGAATCGCTTAATCCGCGTCTTGACCAAACGCCTATAGGCCGGGAATATGTAATACAGGTAAAAGGTAAGGTGCTGGAGCGCAGCAATAAAAACCCTAAAATGCCTACAGGTGATATTGAAATAGGGGTGGATGATTTCGCTATAATGAACGTGGCGTCTACACCTCCTTTTACGATAGAAGAGGAAACAGATGGCGGTGATGAATTGCGTATGAAATACCGTTATCTCGATCTTCGTCGCCCGGTGCTTAAACGCAACCTGGAACTTCGTTATAAAGTAAACCGTTCTGTACGCAATTACCTGGATACTCAAGGTTTCTGGGATATAGAGACCCCATTCCTGATAAAATCTACACCGGAAGGTGCCCGTGACTTTATCGTACCATCGCGTATGAACCAGGGGCAGTTCTATGCGTTACCGCAAAGCCCGCAAACATTTAAGCAATTGCTGATGGTGAGCGGTTATGACCGTTACTACCAGATAGTAAAATGTTTCCGCGATGAAGACCTCCGTGCCGACCGCCAGCCAGAGTTTACACAAATAGATTGTGAAATGGCATTTGTGGAGCAGGAGGATATACTGAACATGTTTGAAGGCTTATTTAAGCATGTATTTAAGGATGTAAAGGGCGTAGACATACAGGAGGCTTTCCCGCGCATGACCTGGGACGATGCTATGTGGCACTATGGTAATGATAAGCCCGACATACGCTTTGAAATGAAGATAAAAAACGCCAAGGCAAATAATAAAGTAAATGCCGAGGTGCTGAATGCTATAGATTTTAAGGTGTTTGCTGAAGCGGAAAGTATCCTGGCTATTGCAGTGCCTGGGGCAAGCGAATATACCCGCAAGCAACTGGATGAGCTTACAGAATGGGTAAAGCGCCCGCAAATAGGCATGAGCGGCCTGGTATATGTAAAATGCAATACCGACGGTACTTACAAAAGCAGCATAGATAAATTCTTCACTGAAGCTCAGCTGAACGATTTTGCCGCATTCTGCAACGCAAATGCAGGCGACCTGATACTAATACTGGCAGGCAAAGAAACCCGTACTCGTAAGGCTATGAGTGAACTGCGCCTGGAAATGGGTAATCGCCTTGGCCTGAGGAACCCCGATGATTACAAGCCGTTGTGGGTGATTGATTTTCCATTATTTGAATATGATGAGGAAGAAGACCGTTGGGTGGCCCGTCACCATCCGTTCACTTCGCCTAAACCGGAGCAGATAGGATTGATGGCTAACCGCGAAAATTATGGAGATATTAAGGCCAATGCCTATGATATAGTCCTAAATGGAACAGAAATAGGCGGTGGGTCTATCCGTATCTTTCAGCGCGAGCTGCAGGAGCAGATGTTTGCCGCCCTGGGCATGGATAAGGAAGAGGCCCACGAAAAATTCGGCTTCCTGCTGGGGGCTTTTGAATATGGGGCTCCTCCGCATGGTGGTATCGCCTTTGGTTTTGACAGGCTTTGCGCCTTGCTGGGCGGCCAGGAGACCATACGCGACTTCATTGCCTTCCCTAAAAACAATTCGGGCAGGGATGTGATGCTGGATGCCCCCGCTGCAGTAGACAAAAAGCAGCTGGATGAGCTGGGCATGTCCCTGAAATAAACCGGGGTAGTTATTTTGAATTTATAATCTGATTGTTATCTTTATACCTTAGTAAAATATAGCTATGAAGAAAGTTTTATTCGCAACCCTTTTTGCCGCTGGTGCAAGTCTGTTGATGACATCTTGCGACAATAAGGATTATGATGCTGACCCTAATGTTGATTTGAGCCAAACGAAAAATCCTTTGAACTCAAACGGCGAGGTGAATGTATATCCTGGTACTATAGAGGTAAGGTTGAATTATGCTGACTCGCTGATATTTACTCCTGCCAACGTTGTTACGGATACGGATGGCAATCGTATCTGTACCGCTCAATCTTATAGCAAGCTTACACGTGAACATGATTCCCGTAGAATATTTATGGTAATACCTAAAGATGGCTACAAGGGTAAAAATGAATACAATATTGGTGCCGATACTTTGGGCTGGTATTTCCGTTTTACCTATTACGATACTGTCAATGCTGAATACAGGAATTATATCGCCAATACTGTAATCGGCAAGGGGGTGATAAACTGTAAAGTGAAAGGTGATGAGGGCGGTCACCTGAGAGGTACATTTAATGGTACAGTTTACCGTGTGATGGATGATGGTACTAAGAGCAATAATGATTCTATGGTATTTACTAATGGAGAATTCTATTTCCTGAAGAAATAAGCTTACATACTTTAGTAAAGAAAATGCCCGGTTATACCGGGCATTTTCTTTACCCCTTATGCAGGAGCAAAGCACAAGTGAGTACAAATGACAAATGCCACGTTTTTACCGTGGCATTCAAGTTATATATGAGTAACTTATTTCTTTTCGCGAGCTTCGTTTACTTTTAAAGGACGGCCATTTACATTTTGTCCGTCAACTGCGTTCACAGCAGCCTGGCCTTCTGCATCATTCGGCATTTCAACAAAACCAAAGCCTTTGCTTCTGCCGGTCATTTTATCACGAATGATTTTTACAGATGAAACTGTACCATGGGCAGAGAATACGGCTTGCAGTTCATTCTCGGTAATTTGATATGGCAAGTTGCCAACGTAGAGAGTCATTTTCAGTAAATTTTTCTAAAAATAATAAAATATTACTGAAATCCTACTATTTTGTAATTATACTTTTATGGCCCCTGCATACATCATTTGTATGATGTTTACCACTTCGCGGCCATCCTCGGCACTGGTCATTATCGGTTTGCCATGGTGTAAGACGTCAACCACGTTTTGGATGAGTTTATCATGATTACTCATAGAACCCTGGTATAAGCCATAATTGTTCGCCTTTGCCGATATATTGATAAGTGGCAGGGTAGCATCTTTTAGCTGCTGGTATTCTATAGTATTCAGGTATTGCCCTCCGATCTTTACTGTGCCTTTTTCGCCAAACAGGGTAATGGAGCCTTCCATGTTCTTCTCGTAAGAACAGGTGGTAAAATTGAAATTGATAATGGAGTCGTTTATACCTTTTAAAACAAAGCTGCCTGTATCTTCCACTTCTGTATTGTGCCTGTGGGCAAAATTATGTACCCAGCCTTCGGCGCTGGTAATACGGCCATTCAGGTAGTACATAATGTCTACAAAATGGCTGAATTGAGTAAAAAGGCAGCCACCGTCTTTATCTTTTTTACCACGCCAGTTACTTTCTGCATAATAGGCATCGCCACGGTTCCAGAAGCAGTTTACCTGTATCATGTAGGTATGGCCAAGGCCATTGCCGGTTATTAGTTCCTTTACGGCTTGCACCGGTGGATTGTACCTGTTTTGCTTTACCGCAAAAATAATTTTACCTGCACTGTTTGCTGCAGCTATCATTCTGTCGCATTCTGCTACGCTAAGGGCCATCGGTTTTTCCACCACGGTATGCAGCCCTGCCTGCAACCCGGCAATAGTATGCGGTTCGTGCAGGTAATTGGGTGTGCATATGCAAAGCACATCTGCATTGCCGGCAGCGAGCATATCTTCCAGCCGGGTATAGAAGGCAATGCCGGGAATAAGCTCTTTTACAGCCGGGTTTATATCGCATACCGCTACCAGTTCTGTAGATGAGTTATGCTGTATATGTTCAGCATGGCGGCGGCCTATATTACCGTAACCAACTATTGCAAAGCGTATTTTGTCAGGCATGTCAGTATCAAAAGTAACGGTCATTCTTTAAAAGCAAAATACTAAGCCAGCGATATATTCCCATCAGGCGACAGTACCAGTTTTCTTTCATCGACCATTGTACGTATTAACGTTATAATTTCTATCCTTATTGCGGCAGGGAAGTGTTTATCCACCATAGCAATATGCAAACGGCCTTTGATCTTCACTAGGTCTATAATAGCCTGGCTGCTTATTGCTGTGTTTATTGTTTTTGATTTCTTTGTGCTGCACACATCGCAATGACCGCAATCTTTGCCGGGTGATTCACCAAAGTATTGCAGCAGCAGGCGGTCCCTGCAAACCTGCTGATTTTGCAGGAAATGTATCATGTGTTCGGTACGGTAGGCATGTCTTTTTTTAAGTACATTGATACGTTTGAAATCAATGATCAGGTGACGGCTGTCTACCCGGTAATGATGAAAGAACAACTGCGGCGAGTTTAAAGGTTTGCGATATTCGAGTACGTCCATCGCATCTAGTTTTTGCAGCAACTGATCTGCCAGGTCTGCATTGATCTTTAATTGTTTGGCAATAACAGCAATACGTATAATGGTAGGGTGGTAGAACACAGTGCCATACAGCCGCAACAGGGCTAATGTTACAATTCCTAAATCAGGGTAGGTTTCTGCCAGCAGATCCAACTCTTGACGGTTGACTGTAAACTGTACAGTAGCGGGGTTGAAAACAGCATCGCTTAGTGTCCATAATCCCTCTTGTTCCAGCAGTTTTAGTGCATGGGAGGCAGGAACAGCTTCCAGTTTGAACTTTTTGCAAAAATCGCGTAGCTCGAACGGGAAATATTTATAAGGCTCAGTGCCTATTGGTATTTGCAGGTATTCGGCTACGGATTGGTACACCTGTCTCAGGTATGCTTCCGGGGGAAATTGCAGGTCGGTGCTTTCAATCAAGCGGTTAATATCTGTTTGATTGTAAAAGGCCAGTGCTGTAGCATTTTTTCCATCCCGCCCCGCCCGCCCGGTTTCCTGGTAATAGGCTTCCAGGTGTTCGGGTGCATCATAGTGCAGCACCATGCGTACGTCGGCCTTATCTATACCCATTCCAAATGCAGTGGTTGCTATCATGGTTGGCACCTTGCCATCCATCCAGGCCTGCTGGTTCTCTTCCCGTTTTTCCTTGGGCATACCGGCATGATATGCCAGGGCAGTCTTGCCATGCTGGGCAAGGTATCTTACCAGGTTTTCTGTTTGCTTGCGGCTGCGGCAATAAATAATACTGCTGCCTGCATTGTTTTGCAACGCCTCCCGTAATGCATTGTTCTTATTTTCGGTATAGCGAACATCATAGTAGATATTGCTGCGCTCAAAGCTTTGGCGGAATATGGCCGGTGCCGGCAATTCCAGTTGGCGGCAAATGTCTTGCACCACATCTGTGGTGGCAGATGCCGTAAGGGCTAATATGGGACGGTGCCTGAACGCCTGCTTTAGCTCAGCTATTTTCAGGTAATCGGGCCTGAAATCATGTCCCCATTGAGATATGCAGTGAGCTTCATCAACAGCAATGAAACTAATATCGAAGGCAGGCAGGTATTGACGGAACAGGTCTGTTTGCAGTCTCTCAGGCGATATATACAGCAGTTTATAACCATCGTGCATGGTGTTATCCAATATCCGCTTAACATCATTGAAATGCATGCCTGCATGAATAGCTTCTGCTTTGATGCCCAATTCTTTCAGGCGGCTCACCTGGTCTTGCATCAATGCAATGAGCGGCGATATAACCAGGCATACACCTTTTTTCTTCAGGGCTGGTACCTGGTAGCAAAGTGATTTTCCGGCCCCGGTAGGTAATAGGGCCACGGTGTCATTTGCATCTAAAATGCTATTGATGATCTCTTCCTGGAATGGGCGGAAGGTTTCATAACCCCAGTATTTGTTTAGTATTTGGAGTGGTGTAGACAATATCTGGTATTAAGCGGTCTTATCTACAAATACAGGCTTAAGGCCATTAAGCCATAGTTGCTTTTTGGCATCCGGTTGTTTCTCCATTTCAGTGAGCGACAGGCCCGGTATCCAGGTACATTCATCAAAATGGTTAGGACTAAACAAGCGGAACAGGGCAGAAATGCCTAATTGTTCGGGTAAAATACCCAATAACAATATATGTTTTGGAGACAATTTACTTTTAAGCCGGTGCCAGGCTAACTTTTGGCCGGCTTCCATTTGCACTACATTATAATCAGCCAATTGACAGACTTGCAGCATTTTATTCAGCTGTACATCCTCTGCACTGCCTGTAGCATAAGGCAAGCTTAAAACCAGGCTGCCTTTAGGTTGTAACATAGCTACATTGGCAGGCAGTTCCTGCCAGTAAGCATCCCATTCTGTATCTACTATTTTTGATTGTATAATGTTTTGCTGGTCAGTCATTAGTGCCGTTTATTGCGTCTGTCCGTGTCCTGTTTGAGCGCTTAAGGAAAAAAATCGTTTCTTTGCACGAAATTAAACCTTTTAGGGTCTTTATAATCAATCGTTTTATGAGTGTTTCTGCTATGGATATTATTGTGAATAAAGTAGAGAAAAGCCGCATCAACCAGTTGGATCCGAACAATATACAGTTTGGCAAGCTATATGCAGACCATATGCTGGTAGCGCATTATGAGAACGGGGAGTGGAAACAAGCTGAAATAGTACCGTTTGACAACCTGAGCCTGAGCCCGGCTACTACTTTTATGCACTATGGCCAGGCCATATTCGAGGGGGTTAAAGCTTATAAAGACCAGGATGGCAACCCGGTGATCTTTCGTCCGTATGATAACTGGAAGCGTATGAACCGCTCTGCTGAACGTATGGCGATGCCTGATGTACCGGAAGAACTGTTCGTAGAGGGTATGCGTCAATTGGTGGAATTGGATAAAGCCTGGATACCTACCGGGGACGGTACCTCGCTGTACATACGCCCTTTCATGATAGCTACAGATGAATTTATAGGTGTAAAACCGGCTGAAAAATTCACTTTCCTCATAATCACCAGCCCGGCAGGTCCTTATTATTCCAAACCCGTTTCAATATATGTGCAAGACAAATATGTACGTGCATTCCCAGGTGGTATAGGGTTTACAAAAGCGGCGGGTAACTATGGTGCCAGCATGTACCCTACTATGAAAATACGGGAAATGGGCTATGACCAGATATTGTGGACTGACGGTTATGAACACAAGTATGTACAGGAAATAGGTACAATGAATGTGTTTTTTGTAATAGGCGACAAAGTGATCACCCCCAATACCGGCGAAACCATATTGGAGGGTGTAACACGTGATAGTGTAATAACTGTGCTGCGCGACAAAGGTATTATAGTGGAAGAGCGCCCAATTAGTATTGATGAAATTGTTGCTGCATATAAAGCAGGTGAACTGAAAGAAGCATTTGGTACTGGTACTGCGGCTTCTATTTCTCACATAGCCGAGCTTACCTACCACGATAATAAGATGGTATTGCCAAATGTAGAGCAAGCAGAGATATCCGAATGGGTGAAAAAAGAACTGAATGATATACGTTACGGCCGCAAAGAAGACAAGCACGGCTGGATAGTAAAAGCTTAATATTTGAAATAGTATTTGGAGAGCCCCGCAACAGCGGGGCTTTTTCTATTATAATTTGTTAAATGGCAAAAGTTTAGCCTTTTATAAGAAAAATGCAGTGTTTATTTGCCTTGGTTTATAGCAATGGTCAGCTACTATATATCCTTAAGGCTAAAACAATTTGTCCGTTTCTTTTCCTTCAACGGCATACACCCTTTAATAGGGATTGTCGTCTTATTGTTCTTATTTACCATTGCATCAGTCACCATTTTTCAGAAACTGCCTTATGCCGTATGGATATATGTAGTACTGGCCTTATTTAGTTTATTGGAGCTACAGCCAGCGAAGATGAATGTGATACTAAGGCAGCAGCTAACAGCCGATACTTTTTTCAAGGCAAAATTGCTGGAGAATATACTTGTCACTATCCCGTTCCTGGTATTCCTTGGTTATAAAATGGAATGGGGGGCAGCAACATTATTGCTGGTAACTATTGTTCCTTATTCTTATTATAGTTTCAGCCTGCCCAAGCCTAAATTGAGTGTACTGCCTTCTCCATTTCCTGCATACGCATTTGAATATCACAATATGTTCAGGATGGTAATGCCGGTATATGCTATTCACCTGTTACTATTAATTGTTGGCGTTATTTCGGGCAATTTTTATGTTATGCTGGTACCTTTCTTCCTATTGCTTTTCGTTATGCAAACCGCCTACGGCCTGCCTGAAGAGGCAAGTTATATATGGCTGTACAGGTGCAATGCTGCCCGTTTTTTGCAGAAAAAAATGCTGGCTTTACTCATAGCTTATGCAGGTAGCTTTTTACCGTTCCTGTTAACCGGTTTAGTTTTCTATCCGTCCAGCTTTGGCATTGTGTTATTATGTTTTATTGCCGGGTTGATAGCTATGCTGGGTGCTTTATTTATAAAATACCAGTTTTATCCCAGCGCCCTGGTTACACAAATCACCCAAATTATATTTTTGGGCTTTGCAGTATCAGCTATTGCCAGCCCGCCTGTTTTTATCATTATCCTGCTTTTTATAGGGTTCTCTTATCTGAGGGCAAAAAGAAATATTAAATCTATACTTCAATGTTAAAGCTTGAACAAGTCAGTAAGTCTTACGGTAAAAAACGCGTAATGCATAGTGTCAATGCAAGTTTTGAAGATGGCAGGGTACATGGCATTATCGGGTTGAACGGAGCGGGTAAAACCACCTTGTTCAATTGTATATGTGGTTTGCTGGACTATGAAGGCGATATCACTCATACTGCCATTACCAAACTTAAAGACCATATTGGTTACCTGCCTACTGAGCCATATTTCTTTCCCCGCATAAAAGGCAGCGAGTATCTCGCTTTTATACAACATGCTAAAAATGTAAAGGGCATGGATAATGAGTTGGTTCAATATTTCGACTTGCCACTGAACGAATATATTGATGGGTATTCTACAGGTATGAAACGGAAACTGGCATTTATTGGCGCAATGATAGGAGCTGCTGATATTTATATATTAGATGAGCCGTTTAACGGAGTAGATATAAAAAGTAACCTGCTGCTAAAACAGCATATATTAAAGCTGAAAGAAAATGGGAAGACTATTTTGTTGTCTTCCCATATTACCTCCTCGCTCACTGAATTGTGCGACGAAGTGCACCTGCTTAAAGATGGATCGTTTGCAAAGCAGTACCTTCCTGGTACTTACAATCTTATAGAGCAGGATATGATGGAACTATAGCATTATCCATTTATGTCTTTCCCTTCCTTCAGGGTTTTAATGATCTGCTCAACGCTTGCCTTGTTGTTTGCATCTGGTGCTTGCGGCAATGCTTTATTAGCGTATTTGAGTGCTTCTTTGTAATTGCCTGTTGCAGACAAGCCCCGGGCCATGCCCATATTAGTGGTGAAGGTATTTGGGAACTTATCATAATTCAGTTTAAATATCTCTACAGCTCTTTTAGTATTTTTTTGCTGTAACAGGGTGCGTGCATAGTTGTGTGCCTGCCATGGAGCAGTAGTTGCATTCACTGCTGTTTTAAATGCAGCTTCTGCTTCCTGTTTCTTACCCATTTGCTGCAGTATGTCTGATTTGGCAGATAGCATCATAAAATTAGGATTTGCTGTTGAGGCACTTGTAATGAGTTTCAAAGCCTCGTCAAGGCGGTTATCCTCTTTGTAATACAAGGCTGCAACATACTGAGACTGTGCATCCCAGCCTTTAGCGCTTTTCATTTCATTGTCTATTGACGCCATTTGTATCTCGTGCAGTTTTGTGCTCACCCTGATAGGGAATTTCAGTTTGTCCCATATAAGATTTATAGTAGCACTGCTGTCGTTTTCGTCAGAGAAAGTATATATAAGTCGCTCCTGCACTTCTGTGGCGGGGACAGGTTTTATATTCACACGCAACGCATCATCCGCTTCGTCATAAAAAAAGCTTCCCCAGGCAATATTGTGCTTGCTGAATATGAGTATGCTTTCTGATGGGCCATAAGCAATGAAGAAACCATATTTGCCGGCGGTTAAATGCTTGCCTTCTATGCTCACGTCTGTAGAAAATTCTATGGTCGTATTCTCATTGGCACCTGCGCGCCAGGGTATCATGCGTGTCTTGCCGGTGTTATTGTCTGCTGTAAAACCTTCAGGCACGATCTTCCCCCAAATGTTGCCGCTGCGCCCACGCAGTGCCGGGCGACCATAGTTTATAGTAACATCTGTGAGACCTATGCGTTCTCCTGTCATGGCTTTGGTGCTGCCACCATCGGCAGGCAAGGTCAGTTGTGCATGACAGAATTGGCTGAATAGAACGGTACTTGTTATTAGTAATAACTTTTTCATGAGTTGATATTTTAGTGTTGTGATAAATACTGTTGCTTGTAAATGAAAGTTAACCTGGCAGCTGGTCTGCTTTTATCCCCGCATATGGGGGATATTTATAAATGGTCAGTCACGCCTTTGTTGTTTGAATCTCATATTAATGTAAAAAACAACATTATGCAGTTTTAATTAGGAATTGTTTAGAATGTTTAAGACTTATTTATAATGACAGGCAGTTTCTTTGGTTTAAAATATACTTACTATGAAGAAACTAATACTTGTCTTTTATATTCTTGGCTTCGTGCTGATATCGAAACCGGTTGCTGCGCAGTGGACAAAGCTCACTACTACTGTTTATCCTTCTATTGACCTGGATGATGTTTATGCCAACGGTAGTAAGATCATTGCCGTAGGTACCAGCTTCCCTGATTTTCTACCGCATATATTTACCAGCGTCGATAGCGGAAAGACATGGGATACGGCCCAAGTAAATCCCAAAGGGTATTTCTTTAAAACAATAGCCTTCAAGGATAATGATACAGGGTATATAGCGGGCTATGGCAGTATTACCATTTGGGTGCGGACTACAGACGGCGGTAAAACATGGGCTTATTATGCCCAGGATATGGATAATTCCGGTATAAACGATATGGTATTCCTTACCGATAAAATAGGTTATGCTTCCGGGTACGCCTATAACCAGTTTAGCAGCGGGCAGTGTTATAAAACCATAGATGGCGGCAATAACTGGACGGGTATAGATAAAACTAACCTTGGCTGCCTGAACACGCTGCCAATGGACTTTATTCATTTTGCAGATCCGCAAATAGGTTATGGGCATAGTGATTTCCTGGGTAAAGCAGTGATAACGAAAACAACTGATGGCGGGCAATCCTGGTCATTGCTCTATACCCATTCTACAAGCATGGTAGGCTTTCATTTTTATAATGCTATGAATGGTGTGATGGTGGATGCGAGTGGAGATGTATATAAAAGTACGGATGGTGGTGCTAACTGGACTAAATCAGCCAATAGTATACCGGGGGCAAATGTCCTGCTATCAATGGCCTTTCAAAACCAATTTAACGGTGTGATAGTAGGGGATGGAGGTAAGATATTCAAAACTACAGATGGTGGGAATACCTGGACCCAGGAAACAGCCCCGGCGGGTATTACTTTACTAAGGGTGCGTTTTTGGGGAGAACGGGCTTATGCAGTAGGCAGAGGAGGTTACGTATTACGTTCCGGAGTGATACCCAATAGGGTCAGCAAGGCCATCTCTTTAAAAGACCGGTTAAATATATATCCAAATCCTGCCTCCGGCACGCTTAATATTTCTGCTTATAACGGCAATTATAAAAAACTGGATGCAAAGCTAATAGACATGAATGGCAAGGTAGTGAGAACAGCGGGCGATGATAACGGGTTTGTTAAAATGGATGTAGCTACTGTACCTCCCGGTACATATACCATAAGCATCAGTGCAGACGGGCACAAGGGTACTGATGTGATAACCATTGCCCATTAAGGCAAAGGTTGTTTCTTATTCATAAACGGTAGCGCCTCTTTGTCTAAAGAGGCGCTTTTATAATGTTATCTTTTGATGATATTTATTCATCTTTGTGGTAACAATCAGATAATAAAGAATTAATGCATCGCCGTTTCCCGGTTAGTATCCGGTATATTTTCCGTTTATATCTGCTGGGTATCCTGTTTTTTACTTTTTTCAGAATAGTATTGCTGTACGTCAACCGTGCGCAGCTCAATACTATACCGGATAAATATAGTATTACCGCCCAGGCTATGCTGATGGGTTTCCGTTTCGATACGGTCATCAGCGGTTATATATTGGCTGTGCCATTTCTTGCGTTGGTGGTGGCAGAGTTTTGCGGCTGGCTGAAGAAAGGGCTTTTATTATCTGTACATAGTTTTATCTGCATAGTGTATGCCATTGTTTTTTTTGGTTGCGCTGCCGACATACCCTTCTTTCAAAACTTCAATACCCGTTTAAATATTACCGCCCTCAACTGGACAAGCTCACCCATGTTCATGATAAAAATGGTGCTGGAAGAATGGGATTTCCTGGCTTACTTTATCGTGTTCATTCTTTTGTCGGTACTCTTTGTTTGGCTGGCTGCTAAAATATACCGGAGATATAGAAATGAGTTACCGCATGAGGTTGAAAAAAAGAAATTTACTGTAGGTAAATTAGTTGCAGCCATCTTATTTGCAGGACTCATGTTCCTGGGCATCAGGGGCAGGGTAGAGGAGAAATCGCCTATACTGGTGGGTACCGCTTATTTCAGCCAGTATGACCTTCCTAATAAAGCTGGTCTTAATCCCCTCTTTACTTTTATCAATAGCTGGCTGGACGGCATGAAGGAGGAAAACAAACACCTGAAACTATTACCAGACGACGAAGCGCTGAAACTGGCACAACAATACCTGGGTGCGCAGGGAGCATATCCCCAATACCCGGTAGCCCGCATGATAACTGATTCTGTACCGGCTGATAAAATGAATGTAGTGTTGGTAATAATGGAGAGTATGAGTGCTGATTTTATGGCCCGCTATGGCGATACCCGCCAACTGACCCCGTTCCTCGACAGCCTGGCTAACCAGTCGTACTGTTTCGACAGGTTTTATTCTGCTGGCATACATACTTTCAACGGCATATTTTCAACACTGTATAGTTTCCCGGCATTGATGGCAAAACATACTATGACAGATGCCGTGATACCGGAGTATACCGGGTTGCCATATACACTGAAGGCGAACGGCTATCAAACGATATACTTTACCACGCACGATGAGCAGTTTGATAATGCCGGCGGATTTCTTGCTGCCAATCATATGCAGCGTATTGTAGGGTTGAAGGATTATCCATCCTCTGCTGTGTTAAGTACCTTAGGTGTTTCAGACCAGTTCATGTTTGATTTTTCTATGCCTATTCTGCAGGAATACCATGATTCGGGGAAGCCGTTTTTTGCTACCATCATGACCACATCCAATCATCCACCTTATACCATACCTAAGGATGCTACAATTAAACCTAAGCATAAAGAAGTACGTGGCGGATGTGTAGAGTACGCGGACTATGCGTTAAAACATTTTATGCAGACTGCAGCCAGGCAGCCCTGGTATAGCAACACCATATTTGTATTTGTAGGTGACCACGGCAGCCCGGAACCGGATAATATAGGTGGCCTTAATTATGCCTACAACCATATTCCATGCATCATGTATGCGCTCAAATTTAAAGACCGGCCTAAGGCTATAAGCAAACCCGGTGGCCAGATAGATATATTTCCAACCCTGGCAGGACTACTGCATTTATCTTATGTGAATAATACAATGGGCATGGATATGCTAAAGGAGAACCGCCCTTATATATACTTCAGCGACGATGAACATGTAGCTGTGGCAGATACAGGTGCCTTATATCTATGGCAGCGCGATGGCCATGAAGGGTATTACCAGTTTACCAACAGGGAGCAGAATATACTGGATGCTAAAAGGGCAAAAGCAGATAGCATGAAACAATATGCTTTCAGTATGCTGCAAACTACTCAATGGATGTTGCTGAACAGCAGGACGGGTATTCCGCATAAATGACTGTTACTTTATCCGCCCAATTTGCATACCGTCAATTACGGTTATGGGCTCAATAAGTATCTGCATTGATTCTGTCATCGTTTCTTTGTACAATACTATTACTTGTCCTGTATAGGCTTTTGCCTGGCCTAATGCATCTATGCGTACCGTTTCTTTATCCATCCAGTACAGGTAGGTAAGGATATTTTGATATGGTTGCCCAAAGTATACGATCTTGTCTCCCGATTGCAGTATCTGTTTATTAGCCTGTATTTGTGTATGAAGGCTTGTAGAAAGCGTATGGATATAATAGAAATGCCTGCAGAAAACGAACAGGAATAATACTCCGCTAAGGTAGAGCACCGGTTTCCATTTGTTTGACCAATATAAGATACCCCTTACAATAATATATGCTACAAAGCCCCATACAGGCGCAAGGTACCAATCATGCTGGTTGGCTGCCAGGCTCAGTACCAGGGCTAAGGGGAATATCATTATTGCGCAGAATACAATTGTAGTGTGTTGCTTTAATGCTGAAAATATATTCAGCCGCCTTTTATAGGCCATCCATAGGCCTGATGCGGCAACCAGGTAAAAAATATAATTCCAGAGGTTAAGCCTTGCATCCATTGTAGTAAAGAAGAAAAGATAATCCCTGGCGTGCTTTTCATGTTCAAACCCTGTGTCTGTAAACCGCCTTACAAGGTCGTGCCAAAACAATACCTGCAAAGAATTGCTGGTGCCATAGTGCGTATCGGTGCTAACAGTTTTAATACCATAGAATGCTTGCATTACTATCCATGAACCGGCAATTGCAAGCATGATGAGCAGCGAGATCCAGGTAGCATAATTCGCTATCATCCATTTTAGCTTCTGCCGGTAAAGCGCATACAACAGGAATGAAGGGAGATAAACAAGCCCCGCAGGTCCTTTAGTGTAAAACGCCAGGCCCGTGAATAATGCAGCCAGGTATAAATTATTCTTGTTCTCATTATCTATGAAGCATACAAAATAGTAGGCAGATGCAGTGAGCAGGAACAATAATAACGCATCGAAATCGCCACCAATACCTACATGAAAACCTATCACAGCTTTGCAGGATAAAAGTACCAGGCAGCTAAAAAAGGCTGTTTTTGCGCTATCAATATTTGAGATGAGGCGGAAAAAGTAAACAAAGAATCCGAGAGTACTAAGTGCTGCAGGCAAGCGCAGTGCCAGTTCGTTTTGCCCAAATAGTTTATAGCAAGCTACTATCAGCCATATCATCAGTGGGGGCTTTGCATTCCACGTATCCGGCCGGTGTTCGAAATATAGGTTCAGGTAATTGCCATTATGCAGCATTTCGCTGGCGTTTATAGCATTACGGGCTTCATCCCATTCCTGCGCATCATGTATGCCAATATGCCAAAACACAAGGATGGATGCCAGTATAAGGATTATTGCCAGGTATGTGTTGCGATAGCTCAAAAAGAAAAATTACTTGGCCGAAAATAGCTACAAAGCTTCATCCTGCCTATAGGGCAGGGGTTAGCCAAAAATAAAAAAGCCACCCGGAAGGATGGCTTTTTTTATAAATAGTGTGATAATTATACACGGAAGTGAGCGAACGCTTTGTTGGCTTCAGCCATACGGTGCGTATCTTCTTTCTTTTTGAAAGCACCACCTTCACCTTTAGCAGCAGCAACTATTTCGTTTGCCAGTTTGTCTGCTATGGTTTTACCGTTGCGCTCACGGCTGAAACGGATCAACCATTTCATGCTCAGAGATATTTTACGGTCAGGGCGAACTTCAGTAGGTATCTGGAAAGTAGCACCACCTATACGGCGGCTACGAACTTCTACAGCAGGAGTAACGTTGGTCAGGGCGCGTTTCCACACTTCATAACCTTCTTCACCGGCCATTTTAGTTACTTTATCCAATGCATCATAAAAAGCGCTCAGCACAACAGTTTTGTTACCACCCCACATAAGGCAGTTAACGAAACGGGTAACGTTCTTATCATTGAACTTAGGATCTGGTGCTAAAGGGAGCTTTTTTGCTTGTGCCTTCCTCATTGTTATTTATTAGAGAGTATTGTAAAAATTATTTTTTAGCTTTTTCACGTTTAGTACCGTACTTAGAGCGGCTCTGTTTACGGTCTTTTACGCCCGCAGTATCCAGCGCGCCACGTACGATGTGATAACGTACACCCGGAAGATCTTTAACACGACCGCCGCGGATCAGCACGATAGAGTGCTCCTGCAGGTTGTGGCCTTCACCAGGAATATATGCGATAACCTCTACTTTATTGGTAAGACGCACTTTGGCAACTTTACGCAGGGCAGAGTTTGGTTTCTTTGGAGTTGTAGTATATACACGTGTACATACGCCACGACGCTGAGGACAAGCATCCAATGCGCGGGACTTAGATTTGGCACGTATTTGCTGGCGGCCTTTACGAACTAATTGCTGAATAGTAGGCATTTGCTATACCGTTGTATTAATTTTTGTGGAGTGCAAAGGTAATTAAATTATATAAACCAACAAAAAAACTACTTTATTTAATGGTAAAATATAGATATTATTTGCCGGAGGATGCAAATTTAGGCCTTTTTTACGGTCTAAACACCATCTGCACTATATATATATTAGCAATAAGGTGCCTGTAGCACACCTTTAATAGGGTTTATACCGTTGTACTAAATCACTCCACTATCAGCCTGGAAGCTGATACATTGTTGTTTTCATCGGTAAGGCGCAACAGGTACAAGCCGGCACCTATATTGCTTCGGTTTATGGTGGTTGTCTTAGAGTTTATGTCCTTTTGCTGGTAAACAAGCCTCCCGGCCATATCGTAAACAGCTAACCGGCAAGGCTGACCCATAGCTTCCGGAATAGTTATGGTAGCTATATCATTCATTGGGTTAGGGTAGATATTTGGGTTAGGGAGACTGCCTGCTGTCGTTTTTACATCAAGGTTGTAGTAATCGTTTATATGAAAGCTATCTATAAAAGTATAAGCCAGGTCTGTAGAACCGGTTTTTTGTGCTTTGATATTTATAAATTTGGCATTTGTCAACGGGCTGAATGTAAATGTTTGAATGGTCCATGCTGTAGATGATGGAGCAGGTACCGCCCCCATTGAAGTGCCTATGGTACCCGGGGTATTTGAATATCCAAAATCCAGCCCTGTGGCAGACAGACCTGATGCTACAGATTTTTTAATATAAAAAGTGATCGTATAGCTTTTACCGGCATCCATACCGTGTTCCAGTTCCAGTGATATGGCATCCGAACCATATTTATTGGCCCGCATACCTAAAAAGTAATCATTAACGGCTCCGAGGCCCTTGCCTTCACCACAGGTATCTTTATTCATACCGGCCAATAAGTATACACAAGGAGTGCTGCTGGTTATCAGGGTATCGCTCCAGCAGGTGCCGCCTTCGCGCATCACATCATGAAAATCAGTGTTAGTAATATAATGGCAGGGATGTGTTCCTGTTTTCGGGTCCATATCTCCATTAATAAATCTTTGGGCATTGGTAGTTTGGGCAATAAACAGGCTTGCTGCCATTAGCAGGTAAATCGGGCGTATCATATTTTGGGTTGTTGTTGGTTAACTGTTTTGCAGGGTAAGCAATCAGGCTTTCATGCTATGTCAGGGATAGTTATTTTAAAACAATAGAGTATTAGCTACTCGTTAAAAGACCACCTTGTATTTAAGTATAGTTGGGTTTTTTTATCATTTTTTTTCATTGCAAAAAAATAATGTTTAAGTGTTAATTAAAACATTTAATAGTTGATTAAAGGACTATAGAATTGTATTAAGCATTAGGTAAATAAATTTTTTGTACAGTATTATATGCAGGGTAGCATGAGTACCTGATATTTTATAACTTTAAGACAATAAGCACTACATGAATACCATTATTGAAACAGAAAGACTGATCATAAGGGAATTATTGCCGGAAGATGAAGCCGGCATGTTTGAGCTGGATAGCGATCCTGAAGTACATAAATACCTGGGCAATAAGCCAATAAAGCATATAGAAGAGGCGAGGCGGGTCATAGAACTGATACGCCTGCAATATGAAACGAATGGAATAGGGCGGTGGGCTATGCTGGAAAAAAGCAGTGGCAATTTTATCGGGTGGACAGGCCTCAAACTGATCACGATTCCTATCAATGGCCATGTAAACTATTACGACCTGGGATACCGCATGATAAAGCGCTATTGGGGCAAGGGGTATGCAACAGAATCGGCCATAGCATCAAGAGATTACGCGTTTAATGTATTGAACACAGATAAGATATATGGTATGGCCGATATTAGCAATACAGCTTCTTGTAATGTATTGCAGAAGGCAGGACTGATGTACAGGCACGATTTTGAATATGACGGTACGCCGCATGCCTGGTTCGAAATGGAAAATAGACCGAAGGAATAGCATATTTTCGCCTTCATGAATACCAAGTACCCTTTTTATGCGCTTGTCGCATGCACCTTACTTAGTCTTTCTTCCTGCCGCATATTCCGTACAATTTCTTTTGGCCGAAAGATCAATAAAACCACACTGGAACAGGGTGCGGCTTTGCCGCAGGCACTACCTTTCCTGTATAAGAATGGCCGGGTGTATGTTTCTGTTCGTTTGCAAGACAAGCCAGACAGCGTTATTCTTATAATGGACACGGGTGCTCCTACCATCTTATTCTCTGACAGTACAAACAACCAGTACAATTTTGATATGAGACATGTAAAGCTGATGGCCGGCACTTTAAGTACTCCGTCTGCCGGAGCGGCTAAAAAAGCACCCACCATGTCTTATGCCAAAAAAGTAACATTGGATATTAATGGCAATAAACTCCGAAAGAAAGGAATGCCTGTGCAAGGTACAGGATTAACAGCGCTGACCTGTGATAATGCCAAGGGTTTATTGGGGGCCGATGTGTTAAGCAAATTTGGTTTGTATGTAGATATCAGGAACAGGTATATAGCATTGCATAAAAAAGGTATTGTGCCGGATAGTGTTAAGGCATACCCTTTCCGTATAAAGTTTAAAAAAGCAACCCTTTTCCAGCAATCTCCTTTTGCTTATGTAACTGTATTAGGAACCGAATACGACGCTATGTTTGATATGGGTGCAAATACCACGGTGTTGATGCAGTTTGATAATGAGCATACGAAGGAGTACCAGGAATTGCTGGCTAAAATACCGGAAAAGACACGTTTTGAAACCTATGCTGTGCATGGCGATATGAAAGGGTTTGATACTTCGAAAGGAGAACTGTACAGGATAATAATAGATACTATTCATGGCGAGAGCGGAAAGATAACCTTCCCCGCGCAAAAAATAAGTGTACAGCCTAATGGTAACCTGCATGAAATTAAAGTAAACATAGGTACAGGCTGGATGGAACAATTTGTTTTCTTTATTGATTGGGATGATAAACTGATATACCTGAGACCAGCCATGGTCAAACCTCAAACTGTGCCACAATCACAACCCAAGGCTACCCCAAAGCCGGTTGCTCTTCGTTATCTGGACGCAAGAAAGGCACTGGTTGTGGCAATGGTAGATAAGAACAGTAAGCTATATGAAAGGGGGGTGAAAGCAGGTGCTGTTGTTACAAAAGTAAATGATCAAGCGGTAGCTGATATGTTTAAGGATAAGTCTGCATGCGAATCTGACAATATAGCTTCCGGATTGAATACTAAGATTGAAAGCCTGGAACTGGAAATAGATGGTAAGCAGCAAAAAATAGAATTGTAAAAATAAAAGGCCCTGATGGGCCTTTTATTTTTTTAAGATTATTGAGAAGACTCATTGCCTTTGTTCATTTTTTTATCAGCATCCATCATTTCCATTAGTTTCAGCCCTAGCAGTCCATTCATAGAACCGTCGGTACCATTGCCGCCGTTGATGATGATATCCGGTATCACCTTAATAGTATTGCGGCCTATTTCCTCGGTTATTTTATAGCGTGTGAAATTATCGCCACCCATAGCTTTAACCTGCAACTCATACGCTTCTGCAGTAGACTTACCTATGGCCAGTATCTTCTCTGCCTCCGCGTTACCGGTTTTGGCAATTTTTTCTGCTTCTGCAACCGCATTTAGTTTTGTTGATTCTGCCTGTGCTCCTGCTCTTAATTTTGTAGCTTCCGATTCTGCATTGGCGCGCATTTTTGTAGCTTCAGCTTCTGCATTTACTTGGAGTTTCAGGCTGGTGGCATCACCTTCTGCTTTTTTAACGGTAGCGTCGGCAGTACGTTGGGCTATCTCCACACTTTGCTGGGCTTTAACAATATCCTTCTGCATATCAGCAATGGCAGTTTCCCGTTCCACACCCTGGCGCTTTTCTTGTGCCATACGTTGTGTTTCGTATGTCTTCTCTTCTTCCTGTGCTATTTTTCTGTCTGTAAGCGTTTTCATCAATGCTTCTGGTGGTACGATATCTCCTATAAGCGTATCTACTGCATTTACATTATATTCTTCCAGTACCCGCCGAATATGCTCTTTGGCAGCTTCCTGTCTTTCTTTACGTGTAGACAGGAACGAAATAACATCGCTGTCTTGCGCTGAGTTGCGGAAATAGTTACCGATAGTAGGTTCCAGCACCTGCGATACTAGGTTGTTCATACTGCCAAAGCGGGCAATGACCTTAGGAGCTTCATTGGCAGGCACGTGTATGATCTGGGCAACATCAAGATTGAAAGGGAAACCGTCTTTAGAGCGGACGGTAATGGTAGAGAGGTTCTTATCGAGCGAATGTGCTTCACTGCGTGCATTTGCCCAGTTTAACACAAGGTTGGTGGTAGGTACAAGTTCCACTTTCATGGTGTATTTGTTAATGGGATATTTGCCGGGTCCAAGGGGTTCTAGCCATACTCCCCTGAAACCCTTACTAACAATATTGCCGTGCTTAAATGTATCCCCGGTCTGGTCTTTACCGTCTTCGCCTATATAACTGATCACAACACCAACATGGCCTATCGGCACATCGGTCATAGGTGTTTCTTCAATCTGTACTGCCCAGGGATTAATATAATAGGATCCCGCCAGGATAACTTGTGGCTGCAGGCCGCGGGAGCCCGAATTATTGAGGAAAGTATCAATATCCTGGAAGTTATTATGCCCGGAGATCATACTGCCTGCTATTTGCCCGGTGGGTATAGGTTCACCGTCCAGGGTGGTTACTATACCTACCATATTTTCATGTATGATTACCTGGTCTGTTATGGCAATATCAAACAGGTAAGTGTTGATACGATAAGAGCCTGCTGTGATATAGGCTGTTTGGCGGCCACGTTGCCCGCCATTACTTAAAAATTTATTTGCATCCTGGAAATTGTCACATTCTATTTTACGGGCTAGTATACGGCCGGTAGGTATCTCACTGCCATCTTTAGAAAGTACCAGTCCTATTTTACCCTCTGGTATTACTGTAAAGGGTACCATATCTACGCTAAATTGCCATGGCCACATAAACCAGTATAAGCCTGGTGCCAGGGTTTGTGCCTGGAAACCTGCTTCGCCTTTGGTTGCAATAATACGCCCGTCGGGCAACTCACGGTTGCCGCCAAATAAAACAAATTTCTTAGTGACAAGTCCTATCCTGTTTTCGGGCACTATAACCATCCCAAAGATGACCCGTAAAATAAATTTGTAAAAAATAATAGCTAAGATCAATGCAATTACCCACCAGTATTGGGTAACGATGTTAGAAAGAGACATAAAGGTGTGTGTTTAGTTGAAAAGTTGAATAAGATATATGCACGCAAATCTCACGGGAAATGCGCTAAAAGATAAATTATGCAGGAACATTAAAATGTAGAAGGCGGATGTACCATCTTTCTATGGTTCACCATATTTTCCTTTATATAGAAGCAAATGGAAGGAGTAACAGGTACAGCCTTTGTGAAAAAGAAAGAAAAAACGAAGCGGGTAATAACTTCAGCGTTCAAAATAGAATACTTGCGCATTCAAAGGGTATATTATTACATAAATATACGCATTATTCTATTTATAATAAAATATTTCACTCAATATTTTCCAATCAGCACTGAGCTAACAATATCACGTCTAAGATATTCTATTCAATTGGGGCATGATTATTTAATTGCTTCATTTATATGGATTTACACTCTCATCATCCCTATTGGCTCATGAAGAGCGGTATTGTGAAGCCCTATGTTTCGTTACAGGAAAATACCCAGGTAGATGTGGCTATAATTGGTGGGGGTATTAGCGGTGCGTTAATAGCTTACTACTTGGCAAATGAAGATACCAGTAGTTGCGTGATAGACCGGAGGCATATAGGTATGGGAAGCACGGCTGCCAGCACAGCTTTGCTGCAATATGAAATTGATACACCTATAAGAAAACTAAAGGAATACGTTGGACTGTACAATGCCATAAAAAGTTACGAATTGTGCCGCAAGGCTATTTACAATATTCAAACTATTTGCGGCAAACTCAAGAAATCTGCATCTTTCAGTTTAAGGCCCAGCCTCCATTATGCCAGTTTCAAAAGTCATTTTAAAGGTCTTTACGAAGAGTATAGCTTACGTAAAACCTATGGTTTTGATGTAAAATGGATGCAGCCGGATGAACTGCAGGATAAATTCGGGTTTACGGCGCCTGGTGCTATTTTTTCGGGAGATGGTGCAGAGGTTGATGCTTACCTGCTAACACACCATCTTTTATCGCACTACCAGGCAAAAGGACATGCAGTATATGATAATACTGATGTGCTGAATATTGTTCATAATAAGCGTGGTGTAGAGCTTGAAACAGCTGATGGATATAAAGTAAATGCTAAAAAACTGGTGATAGCCTGTGGTTACGAAAGCCTCAGGTATATACCAAGGAAAGTAGCAGAATTACATTCTACTTATGCATTGGTTACCGAACCATTGAGGCAGCATAAGCTATGGTATAAGAATAGCCTGGTTTGGGAAACTGCAGACCTTTACCTGTACTTCAGGGCGGTAGATGGTAACAGGATACTGATAGGTGGCAAGGACGATAAATTTTACAACCCGGATGTACGGGATGCGAGGATAAAACAAAAATCCAAAGCATTGATCGACACTTTTCAGAAAAAGATGAGCGGCATTCCGGTGAAGGCTGATTTTAGCTGGGCCGGTACTTTTGCTGTTACAAAAGACGGCCTGCCTTATATCGGGTCTATCCCCGAAATGCCGCATACATATTTTGCATTAGGGTTTGGCGGCAACGGTATTACCTTCAGCGTTATTGCAGCCGAAATGATAAAAGACCTGGTACGAACCGGTAAAACGCCTAATAAAGATTTGTTTTCCTTCAATCGATAGTGCATTTTCCAACGCGGGAGATTTTATGCAATATGTGACTGAGGTTTATTCTTTTTTATAATGAGTGCCGATACCAGGCTTACAACAATTACAGCTGGCAGTGGCTCTATAAATGTATAGGCTACAAACATTACGGGATTTTGGTAACCTTCTTTATAAGCTTTCATCTGCTCCATTTGCTTCTGGATAGCCTCAGCCGATTTCCCGTTTTTAGCCATTTCTTCTGTAATATAGGCCGCATACTTATCGAAAAAATCAGGCATAAGTGTATGGTAAACTACAGCCCATGTGGCTACATAAAAAATGCTGGATATAAGCCCGATCAGTAAACCTATTTGTATAGCCTTGCCGAAACTTATCCGGCCGCTTCCTATCTTATCGCGGTAAGCCGCCATGGCAAAATACATAACAGACATGGATAATATCATGGATGTGAATCCAACCAGCATGCCATATCTGAAACCTATTTTGTCTGAAAATGCCCAGGCTATAGTCATGAGAGCTACCGTGATAATGCCTGAAAGTCCGCCGTAATTGATAATGATTTTTTTCATAAGTTTTTCCTGATTTTGTTGGGCAAATAAACAGCTGACACCCGTTTCCCCATTCATACTAAAGTATGATTTCGCTTTTTCTGCACTGAAATAGTGCAAAAGTAGTATCGATATCGTGAAAATTTTCTATGCGATAAGCTGTAATGCGCGTGCCTTTGTTACTGCCTGCGTTCTGCGCTTTACATCCAGTTTAAGGAAAAGGTTGGATGTATGTGTCTTAATGGTATGTATGGATACAAACAGTTTATCGGCAATTTCCTGGTTGCTCATACCCGCAGCCATTAATTCCAGTATTTCCAGTTCCCGTTTACTAATGCCGGTTTTTTCTAATGCTTTATCGTTCAATTCAAATGGGTGCCGGGCTGGTGCATTTATATACACAGGTACTTGTTTTTCAATCAATATCTCTTTTTTGCCGGCAAATCTTTTACCTGCCGTTATGCCTACCAGGGTGAAAATTGCTGCCAGGATGCCTCCATAAAGTTCCAGCGAGTGGTTGACAAGCACCAGTTTATATTGCAGCACCTGTAAGAGCACTGCTGCTACAGCCAAGAGGATACCATATATAATAAATCGTTTATTCATGCCTGTGAACAAAGATAAATTATCTTGTGGCTGCCTTTATAGCATGGGTATGGTTTTTTAAGCATCAGCAATAAAGTATTGTATTTGAATACTTTCATAAAAATATGCTTGGTTTTCAGCTGCCTGTTCGCCTGTTTATCTACTGCTTTAGCACAAAACAGGACAGATACCTTGATACTGGACAGCGTTAAGCTGGCGCCTAAATATAAATTCCTGAATAAGGTAATAAGAAGCACGATCGTAGCTATAAAAAGAACACCTGCCGACACTACCCAGCAAAAAGCCATCAATGCTAAAGCCGATAAAGCCTACAAAAGATATGAAGGAAAATATGTCAGGAATATTATTGTAAAGCAACTCAGGTTTGACCAGTTTGTGACCGATGATGAAGAACGCATAATTGTATTTGGCACCAGGCTACTGAACTCACTACATGCCGATACACGCGATTGGGTAGTAAGGGATAATGTTTTTATACGCAAAGGGGATGAGGTAAATGCTTATAAAGTAGCTGATAATGAACGCTATCTCCGGACGCTGCCTTTTATACAAGATGCCCGTATTGTAATAAAGCCTGTATTAGGGCAACCGGACTCGGCCGATTTGGTTGTAATAACCCGTGATTTATTCAGTATTACAGGCGGTGTTGATTTTGGAAATCCTAAGAACATTAAAGCTGATATCTCCGACGTAAATTTCCTGGGGATGGGGCAGCGCCTGCAATATGATTTTATTGTAGACCAGGCACGCTCCCCGGTATTTGGATTTAATACCTATTACCGCAAAAACAATATCGGTGGCTCATTTGTAGATGCTACAATTGGTTATTCACAGATAAACCCCAATATAGCAGATGAGGAAAAAGAAGAGCGGGCAACCTATTTTCAGCTGGATAAAGCATTGGTATCTCCTTATATGCGCACAGCCGGAGGCCTGTATTTAGCCCACCGTGAAAGTTTTCAAAAATACCCGCGCGAGGCGGATAGCCAGTTTTATAAATATAGCAACAATAGCGTTGACGCGTGGGCAGGCTACAATATTGCCGATAGAAAATTGCTCAACAGTAATAAGATACGTGACCGTCGTTTCATTGCATTACGCTATGCACAAACCAATTTCGATAAGCAGCCTGGGCAAGTGAAGAATAAGATAGATGCAGACTTCAGTGATATGCAGGCTGTATTAGGTGCTATTACCTTCTTCAGGCAGGATTTTTATAAAACAAATTATATCTATGGGTTCGGTACTACAGAAGATGTGCCCTACGGGTACAATATATCGGTAGTAAGTGGCTGGCAGCGCCTGGCAGAATTGAAGCGGCCTTATACAGGCATAACAGCCAGCAAGTATTGGGTCTCTCCTTCAGGCCGGTTCTTACGCGCTACGTTGCGCACAGGTTCTTTTTATAATAAGGGTAAGCTGCAGGATGCAGGCGTATTGCTGGCCACAACTGTATTTTTACGGTTATACGAATGGCGTAAATTGCTCGTACGCCCTTATTTTGCCGCGAGCTATGCACGGCTGTTCGATCATATAACAGGCGATGACTTGTATATCAATAACCCGTTCGGATTGCGGAATGCCAGTGGTACGGATATAGCCGGCTACCAACGCGTCAATCTCAATACCGAGACCTCTGTGTTTCTGAATTATAAATTGTTAGGTTTCAAGTTCGCTACCATATTAGGGGCAAATGCTACTTTACTCACACCCAATAGCCTGGGCATTAATAAATCAGACGTATATGCTGCCGTTGAAGCAGGCCTGCGTGCAAGAAATGAGAACCTGGTATTTGGTACGCTTGAATTGAGGGCTGCTTATTTCCCGCGCCCAATTCCTAATATGCCAGTGTTTCGCATCATTTATACGCCCAATCTCCGCTTCCGCTACAACACTAACTATGTAGTGAAACCGGATTTTGTGAATTATAATGCCGATGATAATTATTAGGTGGCATGGTTTTTTAACTTACTTCATCAGCGTATTTCGCTCTGATTGCCTAAGCATGGTTCTTAGACCAATAGAGATGATCATACAAAAAGCCCGGGATGTTTTATCCCGGGCTTTTATTATATTTATAAAGTATGAGAAGTGTATGGTTTTTATTTTTCCTTCTTGTATTTACGTCTTTCCGCACACCCTCTGTTACAGATGAGCAGAAGCGGATAGCCATACTTACATCCGGCAAATGGCTAATGGCCGATAGCTACGCACGTTATAATGTCAATGGCACTATCGTAAAACGCAGCAGGTGGCATTTATTGGATAGTTGTTTCAAGGATAATATAATGGTGTTCGGTAAAACGGGCCACCTTTATTACGACCAGGGAAAGCTGATGTGTAAACCCTTTCCATCGCGGGTAGACAGTTCCTTCAAATGGAGACTGGACAACAGCAGCAATCTTATCTGGCTGGATGGCCAGGTATTCGTACAAGCCCTATTTATAGAATATATTTCTGATTCTGTACTTGAAGTAAATGAGCATTATATATTTGGCGATTCTGCGTTTATTAAAGTGTATAAACACCTTAAATAATCCACATTTCTACAAATACCTTTCTTTAATGATATTCAAATGGTGCTGTTCGTGCCCGTATATAATATAAGCCAGTGCCCGAACCGAAGTAGGGTTGCCGCTGGTGATGCCCATATAGTTGAGGGCATTATCTGAAAATCCATTGTACATCGCTATTGTTGCATGGCGTATACCTTCATACTCCTGCAGTATATTTTCTAAACTGCGCTCGGGGGTAGCAGCATTGTCTATATACATATTTTCGTCGAAGCTGGGTAATGGGGTACTATCCTGGCGCGCTATACGCAAAGCCCTGTATGCAAAAATGCGCTCCACATCTGCTATATGTACCAGCACTTCTTTCAATGACCATTTTCCTTCTGCATAGCGGTATTCAAGCTTTTCTGCCGACAGGGACTTGTACAGGTCTATAACCACCTGCATATTATTCGCAAGGCTTTCCAGTATATTGCCATCCTTGTATTGGTTTACATACACAGCAGCATAAGCTGCATATTCACCTTCCTGTGGTTTTGGTATGTGTTTCATAAGAATAAAATGTAGTTGCAAACTATAAAAACAGAATGAACGTAAACCTGCCTAACTTTAGTATCAGGAGGTGTCGGCATTCATTTTTTTCCAATCATTCAAAATTAATACAATGAAAGATCTAGAAGGCAAAATTGCCATTGTAACAGGAGGCGGTTCAGGTATAGGCCGTGCTATTGCCGAATTGTATGCCAAAAACGGCGCACGTATCGTGGTATCAGATGTAGACGAAAAAGGCGCGGCAGAAACCATAAAAGCCATAAAACAGGGCGGGGGGGAAGCTTTTTTTGTAAAAGCAGATACCTCTAAGCCTGATGACAGCAAGCATACGGTGGAAGAAGCCGTAAATAAATATGGCGGATTGCACATAGCGGTGAACAATGCAGGTATTGGCGGCCCAATAGGCTTCACCGGTGAATACCCTATTGATGGATGGGATAAGGTTATCTCCATCAACCTTTCCGGCGTATTTTATGGTATGCGGTATCAACTTCCTGCTATGCTCAATTCCGGCGGTGGTAGTATTGTAAACATAGCATCTATATTGGGTAAAGTAGGTACCAAAGGTTCTGCTGCTTATGTGGCGGCCAAACATGGAGTGGTAGGGCTTACAGAAGCCGCTGCATTGGAATACGCAGCAAAAAATATCCGCATCAACTCTATTGGACCGGGCTACATCATCACCCCTTTACTTACCAAAACCTTGGACGACAAGGCTATGCAGGGACTGGTTGGTCTGCACCCTATGGGCAGGTTAGGTAAGGCTGAAGAAGTAGCGGAGCTGGCATTATGGTTGAATTCTGATAAAGCTGCTTTTGTAACTGGGTCTTATTATAATATAGATGGCGGATACCTGGCTCAATAAGCTAAAATACTTTTACCAGTCCCGCAAATACCAATATAATACCAATAGTAGTAAACCCATATAGCACTATCTCAAAACTGCTATGTGAGAAAGACGATGTTATAGTCAGTAAAAAACTCAGGAAACACAAAAATGCGCCTGCAAGTATCAGCATCAATGCCTGCGCGCGTGTTTTTGTGTTCTTTAGTTTTACTGCTTCTGCAACCACCTGCCTTACAAAATATTCCTCCAGTCCTTCTGCAAGCAAAGTAAGCTCTACCTGCTCTTTCTTTTGGCCTTGTTTTAAGAGGTCCAATATTCGCTCGCTTAGGGAAACGCCGGTTGCTTCCTGCACCATCACATTTTAGTTTAAAGTGTTTTACAAGTTATTTATAATAATATATAAAAGCAAGCGTGTAGTACAAATTCTTCTACAGGTATCATAAGATCACATGACAGTCATCATTTTTCACTGGCTGTACCTTCCATTATTTTGATGCGGGATATGTGAAGCAGTTATGACTAAAAAAGCTTTTTTGATGAGCCTGGGTATGGTGGCGGTGCTCTGCTATATATCGCATATTATTATTGGCGGCTTGCTTTGGCCCGGCTACAGCCATTTGCATCAGCCCATCAGCGATCTTACTGCTGCTAATGTACCTTCCCGCGATATTGCATTTCCTTTTTCCGTTGCATACGGAGTACTGGCATTTATTTTCGCTTGTGCATTTTGGTTTTATGAGAGAACCAGGCATGTCAAAGCCATTTTTTGGGGAGGCTTATGTTTTGTCGCATTGCATTTTGTGTCTTTGCTATATGGTCTTTTCCCCGAGGATCTGCCGGGTAGCCCTACCAGCTTCCAGGGTACCATGCACATTATTATTACCGTACTCATTGTACCATTTACCATACTTACGCCTCTATTGATAGGCATAGGCTTTGTGAAGGAAAAAAGCTGGCGGACATTCGGCGTTTATTCCATCTTAACCGGTGTATTCATTATTATCTTCGGTACTGCTACAGGCATAAGCTATGCGAAAAAGTTTTATTATTTCGGCCTGGTAGAGCGTCTTAATATAGGCTTGCTGCAGCTGTGGACAGCATTATTATCCTATCGATTATTCAGCGAAAACAGCTAAGCGGTTCTTGTCGCATTTTTCCTTCATTTTGTCGCATTTGCACAGGTTTCGGCAACCTTAATCCATTTAGGTTTGTTGTATTATTTACTCTTAAAAATACCATTCAATGGCAAAGCTGAATATGTTCAATTTTATAACGCTAAATGGATTTTATAAAGGCTTGCACGAAGACATTAGCTGGCATAAGCATGGGTACCAGGAAGCTGCGTTTTCAGAAAAAAGCGCACAAGGTGATGGTATTCTTTTATTCGGCCGTGTAACATACCAGATGATGGCCAATTATTGGCCAACGCCGGCAGCAAAAGAAAACATGCCGGCTACTGCTGCAGGTATGACTAAAGCTGAAAAGATCGTTTTTTCTAAAACCTTAACAGGGGCTGATTGGGAAAATACGCGCATTGTGAAAAGCGGACTTATTGAAGAGGTGCAGAAACTGAAGCAGGGAGACAAGAACATTACCATACTTGGCAGCGGAAGCATTGTAAGCCAGTTGGCAGAACATAATCTGATAGATACCTACCAGATAATGTTAGACCCTGTAGCCATAGGTAACGGTACATCTATATTCAGCAATATCTCAAACGAACTGCACCTGGAGTTGACCGGTACAGAAATATTTAAGAGCGGGGTAGTGTTACTCAATTACAAATCGAAAACAGATTCCAATCATTAATAAAAACAGGCAGTTATGATACAAACGCAGAAAATAACACCCAATTTGTGGTTTGATACGAATGCCGAACAGGCGGTAAATTTTTATGTGAATGTGTTTAAGAATTCGTCTATCGGGAAAACAACGCGGTATGGAAAAGAAGGGTACGAGATTCATAAAATGCCGGAAGGCAGTATTCTTACGATCCAGTTTACACTTGAGGGCCAAAACTTCCTGGCTTTAAATGGCGGACCAGTATTTAAGTTTAATGAGGCAGTGTCTTTCATTATTTATTGCGATACCCAGGAAGAAATAGATTATTACTGGAATAACCTTACTCCCGGGGGAGATCCAAACGCACAGCAATGTGGCTGGTTGAAAGATAAATTTGGTCTATCGTGGCAGGTAGTACCTGCTGTTTTAGAGAAAATGCTTACAGATAGTGATATAGAAAAAACGGAGCGGGTAATGGCTGCTTTTATGCCCATGAAAAAGCTGGATATAAAAGCATTGGAAAAAGCCTACAATGGTTAAGGAGTGTCGTTGCCTGTAAGAAGACTAAGCTTTTTACGAAGCACCGTTCTATCTGCGTCTGACTGTGCCAGGGCCAGTGCTTTTTTAAGGTGGCCGGCAGCTGCGAGATTGTCTATGCCGCTATACAATTCGCCTAAGAGCGCGTGATAGAGGTGATTGTCTTCCAGGTCTAATTTTTCAGCTTCAGTTATAGCTTCTTCTTTGCTTCGTGCTTTAGCAAGTGCATAAGTGCGGTTAAGTGCGGCAATAGGAGAATACTCTGTTACCAGCAAGCGATTGTACAACTGCAGGATATTTTCCCATTTTTCCTTAGTATCAGTTTTACTGGTGTGGAAAAATGCAATAGCAGCCTCTAAGTGGTATTTGCCAAGCCCGGCGTTATTATCAAACGCGGCATCCATAAAGTACTTTCCCTGGTCTATCAGGTCTTTGTCCCAGAGGTTCTCGTCCTGGTCTTCATACAATATGGTCTCACCTTGTTCGTTGGTACGTGCCTCAAATCTTGAGGACTGGAAGCTCATTAATGCTAATAAAGCATTCACTGCTGGCAGGTTGGTCGCTTCGTTTTCGGTTAAAAGATGGGTGAGGCGCATGGCTTCTGCACATAATTCTTTTCTCACCGTTGTGTTGGTATGTGCTGAATAGTAGCCTTCATTAAATAAAAGATAAAGGGTGGTAAGTACCGTCTCAAGACGCTTGTTGATCTCTGCGGCCGATGGGAGCTCAATAGCAATATTGTCTGCGCGCAGTTTTTCTTTAGCCCTGAACAGTCGCTTATTGATGGCCTCTTTATTGGTAAGGAAAGCATCGGCTATTTCGTTGATGCCAAAACCGCAAAGTATGCGCAGTGCCAGCCCCACTTGCGCCTCTGCCGGTATACCGGGATGGCAAATGGCAAACATCATTTGTAGCTGGCTATCTGTTATGTTTTGTGCCGACAGGTCTATTTCTATAGTTTCTGCCTGCTCTGCCGAAGCTTTGATCTGTTGCGCGATCTTTTGGCTGAATAGCGCATCGCGTTTCAGGTAGTTCTTAGCCTTGTTCTTAGCCACCATATAAAGCCAGGCAACGGGGTTCTCCGGCAGGCCTTTAATGCTCCAGGTTTCTGAAGCTGTAAGGAAAGTGTCACTGGCTATATCTTCTGCTATCTCTATATGCTCTATACCAAACAGCTTGCACAATACAGCTGTTATCTTCCTGTATTCTGTTCTGAAAAGATGTGGTATCAGTTCCGGTTGCTGCATTATATAAAGAGCCCCTGTATTTCACAGGGGCGTTATATGCTTTTATTGTTTACATCAAATTCAGTTCCCGTATTTCTACATTTCCGCCTACAGCCAACACCGGGCATCCTTTTGCTATTTCTGCAGCTTCATCCAGCGATGCGGCTTTGATAAGGCTATAACCACCTATAGATTCTTTTATTTCTGTGTAAGGCCCGTCTGTTATCATATTATTGGGCTTTACCACTTTGCCGGCAGGGTGCAGGCGGTTGCCACGGTCTGCCAGTTTATTCTGTGCTGCTATATTACCCAGCCAGTCCATCCATTTGCTCATAGATGCCTGCATTTCTTCGGGCGATGCTGCAGGGCCATTGTTAGGTTCTGCCCTGTAAATGAATAAGAAGTCCTTCATTGTATTAAGTTTTTTAAATGGTTATAAGGTAATAACAAACCGAAGTTCAGCAATTGGACAGGTTTATGGAAATTATTTTAAACAGCTTAAGAAATCAAAGACGGTAAGAATTTTGTCATATGTTACACATTTGCCAATTCAAGACGATGATTAATTAATTTTAAATCATCATTATGAAAAGAATAATATTTCTTGTCTCACTATTCGTCGCTGTAAATGTACAAGCGCAAACGCACTGTTGGTCATGGGCAAATAAAGTTGCAGTGTCTGCCAGTAAGGTGGCATGTGATGCAAATAACAATGTTTATACTATAGGCTATTTTTCCGGCTCAACAATATTCGGGAACGATACTTTACATACCTATCCCGATTCTCTCAGGTATTATATAGCTAAGTATAACACGTCGGGAACGCTGCAATGGGCGAAAAAATTTGGTGACACGAGTACTATGCCAAAGGTAGTTAATGCCATGACCATCGGTAAAAGCGGTAGCATATATACCGTTGGCATTTTTATCGGAAATGTAGTCTTTGGCACTGATACCCTAAAAGGAAAGGGTGACAGGGATGGGTTTATAGCAAAGCTCGACAACGCGGGGAATCCTGTTTGGGCAAAGTCCGTTTCAAGTGCCTTTGCAGATGCTGTTAATGATGTAGCTGTAGACGATAGTGATAATGTGTACATAACCGGGAAATTTACCGGTAAATTTTCCCTGGACACAAACATCACAGCAAGATCTTCAGATGTTTTTGTAGCGAAATTAAATACTTCAGGTGTGTTAATATGGGCAAGAAAGGCTTCTGATACAAGTAATGCAATCCAGGAAGGGCTTGGTATTAGTGTGGATAAGAATCAAAATGTATGTGTTACAGGCTGGTTTATGTACAACATATTTTTTGGTACCGCTGCCGTTACGCTCCCTGGTTGGGGCAATATATTTTTAGCCAGCTATGATAGAGACGGCAATGTGCAATGGGCTAAAGCAGCCGGAGGCATGGGGATTAACAACATTGGTATATCAGTAAAGCATGATAAAAAAAATAACATTTACATAGCTGGGCAGTTTGCCGATACTGCTTATTTCGGCAATCATTTTATAGTGAGCAGGGTTGGGAATTATGCGGACAATTTTTTGGCAAAATATGATAGTAGCGGACAAGCCTTATGGGCTCAAAATACTTATGGCTTTGGATACGGTTATGGCGGACCCTTAGTTGTGGACGAAGATGGTAATGCGTACATAAACAAGGACAGCGCAGGCAGTACAATAACCTGTTTCGATACTTCAGGCGCCAGGCTATGGTCCTATACGCCAGTTTATAACACTTATTTCTATTTCCCTGATTTTGGGGGTATGGCTATGGATGCTAACAACAGCCTGCTGGTAGTAGGTGCTTTTAAGGGAAGCGCAGGTTTCGGTTCATATAATTTAAGTGGGTCCACTGTCAATTCAAATGGTTTTCTCGCGAAAATGACCATCTTCCCTTCAAGCGTAAATAAGCTGGGCGGCAGTAAAAATGAGCATGACATTTATTTGTCTCCTAACCCTGCGAGCAATATGGTGGCTGTAGATGTACAGGGCATGAGTAGTTACGACAATATAAAAGTGTATGACCAATTGGGCAGGGTAGTGTTCAACCAGCATGTAGCAAAGATGGCACAGGTAAAGCAGATAAACCTGGGTTACCTTGCCAACGGTATTTATTACTTGCAAGCATCGGGGGGCGGGCAAGTTTCAAAAACGAAGAAGATAATTATACAACGATAGCAGCATAATTACAGTTTTTGGTTTCATAAGGATATTCATCACCAATAATGACCAGTCTTAAGTGTTTGGATAGCCCTAATATTTTAAATTTGATTTGAGTCATGGACATAGTTTTCACATTTTCGAATAATATTCTAACTATATATATAAACGATGAATCATCTTTATTTAATCTTACAGAGTTGGGTTATAATGTTAATACACCAGTAGGTAGGGGAGTAATAGCCAATCATCTTATAAAGGATGAGATTATAAAGGTTATTAAAAAAAGGGTTACCTCTCATCTCTCTTTCTTTCAAAGGGTGTTCAGTAATAAAAAGGTGTTAATTGGGTCAGATAGGGAGTTATCAAACCTGGCAGCCAAACAGTACATGGATTTGGCCGAATCTGTCTTAGATAATGTAGTATATATTAGGGTTTGTATTGATCCTAATATTGGAAATAGAGTTTCCGAAAATCCACTATATATGACTAAGATTAATAATTCTCAATTTATAGCAGAACGACGTAACAGTAAAGATGTATATAGAAATAAAGATGCCTCTATCGCAAATTCCACAGTAACCCACACAACGTGAATATTTAGTTGCATATTTTTCCCCGCAGCATCTTCCTTTTTCGTAGCTTTGCACAATTTGTTTTTTTTATGCCTGCTACACAAACAGTTCATACGCCAGCCTGGCTTTTACTCGAAGATGGTACAATGTTTAAAGGGATCTCATTTGGTGCTAAGGGTACCAGTGGGGGAGAGATATGTTTTAATACCGGGATGACCGGTTACCAGGAGGTGTTTACAGACCCTTCTTATACGGGCCAGGTGCTTATTATGAATAATGTGTATATAGGCAATTACGGTGTGCAGGATGAAGATGTGGAAAGTGATTCTGTAAAAATAAAGGGCCTTATATGTAAAAATATTTCAGACCGTTACAGCCGCATGACGGCCGACGATAGCCTGGAGCATTACCTGGTACAAAACAATATAGTTGCCATACATGATGTAGATACCCGCGCCCTGGTTCAGCACATCCGCAGTAAGGGTGCTATGAACTGCATCATCAGTACAGAGATCAGCGAGCCGGCCGGGCTGAAAGCTGAACTGGAAAAAGTACCGGATATGGATGGGCTGGAATTGTCATCTGTAATATCTACCAAAATACCATACGAAGCCGGGAATCCCGATGCTGCCATCCGCATTGCGGTATTGGACTTTGGCGTAAAGCGCAATATCCTGAACTGCATGGTAGAGCGTGGCGCTTACCTGAAAGTATTCCCTGCTAAAACATCGATCGAAGAAATACTGGCTTTCAACCCGCACGGCGTATTTGTATCCAACGGCCCCGGCGATCCGGCCTCTATGGATTATGCAGTTAAGACGGTTAAAGATGTTATCAATGCAGAGAAGCCATTATTTGGTATCTGCCTTGGTCACCAACTGCTGGCCCGTGCCAACGACATACCTACTTTTAAAATGCACCATGGCCACCGCGGCCTGAACCACCCGGTAAAAAACCTGGTAACCGGTAAAAGTGAGATCACTACCCAGAATCATGGTTTTGGTGTAGATCCTGAATCCGCGCAAAAGTCTGATAAAGTGGAGATTACGCACGTTAACCTAAATGATGGTTCAATTGAAGGTATCCGTATGAAAGATAAGCCGGCCTTCTCTGTACAATATCACCCGGAGAGCACCCCCGGCCCGCACGACAGCCGCTATCTTTTCGATGAGTTCATAGCACTGATAGAAAAGAATAAAAATTAAATTTTAGTTTAGATAATAGTCTTAAATAACTGTAAATCATTTAGATAGAGCATGAAAAAAGAGAAGGTACTCATTGTTGGGGCAGGTGGCCAGATAGGTGTAGAACTTACACTGGCACTGCGTAAACTGTATGGTAATGACAATGTAGTAGCTTCGGATATACGTGAAGAACATGCTTTGCTAAAAGGTACCGGGCCGTTCGTCATCCTGAATGCAATGGATGCGACAGCTATGCATGAACTGGTTAAGAAAGATGGTATTACGCAGATATACCTGCTGGCGGCCTTATTGTCGGCCACCGGCGAAAAAGACCCTAAGAAGGCCTGGGATATCAACATGAACAGCCTGCTGCAGGTATTGGAGCTGGGTGTGCAGGAGAAACTGACCAAAATATACTGGCCAAGTTCTATTGCTGTTTTTGGTCCAACCACACCAAGGCAGGAAACACCGCAGAAAACCATTGTTGAGCCACGTACGGTTTATGGTATCAGCAAGTATGCCGGCGAACTGTGGTGCCAGTACTATAACCAGCGTTGGGGATTGGATGTAAGGAGCTTGAGGTACCCTGGTCTAATTAGCTGGAAATCAGAACCTGGTGGTGGTACAACGGATTATGCAGTAGAGATATACCACGAGGCGCTGAAGCACGGTAAATATACCAGCTTCCTTAGCGAGAATACCTACCTGCCCATGATGTATATGGATGATGCGATACGTGGTACCATAGAACTGATGGAAGCCCCGGCAGAACAGATCAAATCGCGTATGTCCTACAACCTATCGGCTATGAGTTTCTCTCCAAAGGAAATTGCCGCTGCCATTCAAAAACACATTCCTGATTTTAAAATAGACTATGCCCCAGACTTTCGCCAGCAGATTGCTGATGGCTGGCCGCAGAGCATAGATGATAGTGCAGCCCGCAAGGACTGGGACTGGAAGCACCAGTTTGACCTGGAAAAGATGACCGCAGATATGCTGACACACCTGAAAGAAAGCCTGCAGGTTGCATAGTGTAATGCCTTGTATTTTAATGGTTTGTTAACCGGATGTAAATCGCCGGTTAAACTGCTTTAAAAGCTTGCCCGCTTTTAGTGGATTTCGGATTTTCACAGTCCAAAACCACTTATCATGAAGTCTGAAAGACAAAAGAAGCTTGACTGGCATCATAACAGCACCAAACGTCAACGCGCCTATAAAGTATTTGCAGTAGGTTTTTCGGCCGTATTGCTCAGCATTCCTTTGCTCATTTCCTTTTTAGCATAGTTATGTTGACCCTCCTCCTTATTTTTGTTTTGGCCAATATCAGGAAATATGTCAAAGCAAAAACTGGTGGTGTTAACAGGAGCTGGTATCAGCGCGGAAAGCGGTCTCAAAACCTTTCGCGATAGCGACGGCCTGTGGGAAGGATATAATATAGAAGAAGTAGCCACCCCCCGTGCCTGGAAAAGAGACCCGCAACTAGTACTGGACTTTTATAATATGCGCCGCCGCAATGTTGTAGAGGCGGAGCCTAATGTCGCTCATACCGTTCTGGCAGAACTGGAGGATCATTTTGACGTACAGATAATTACCCAGAATATAGATGACCTGCACGAAAGAGCGGGTTCAAGCAAGGTGCTGCATTTGCATGGCGAGATATTCAAAATGCGCAGCGAGGATAATGAAGACCTTGTGTACTCCATAAGGCAGGATATAAAACTGGGCGATACGGCTGAAGATGGCAGACAGCTACGGCCCCATATTGTGTGGTTTGAAGAACCGGTTCCTATAATAGCACAGGCCATTCCTGTTATGCGTACTGCAGACATATTCCTGTTAGTAGGTACCTCTTTGGTGGTTTACCCCGCTGCCGGCCTGGTAGATTATGTGAAAGATGAAGTGCCTAAGTACGTTGTTGATAAACGCATCCCGTCGGTTAGCAGGTACAGCAATGTGATAGCTATAGAGAAACCAGCTACTGAAGGAATGAACGATTTGAAAAAAATCTTACTCGAAAACCTTGGTTAGCCCTCGGATTGCCGGCAAACTTTAAGGCCAGAATATACATGGTTGCCGGCATCAACTGGTGCATCAGCCGGTTTTGAGAAGTGAACAAATGCCACTCAAGATCGTTGGGGCTTACAATATATACCATCATATATACTAATAAACAGGCAGCTATCATTGCCAGCCTTCTATCGGGCCATTGCCGGCGGAAGATGCAAATGATAATATATATCAAAACACCATATTTCACATCCCTGAAACTCTCCTTTATATTGGTTTTAAAGAAATGGTATACGAGTTTGTACCGTTCTTTTTCAAATAGTAAATCATAGGTATGCTTACCCTGTCCCTGTACCATATCGTTGGGTGGGGCATAGCCCAGTTTGAATATTGCCAATGTAATAGCAGGTAAGGCAATACCCAGGAAAAAGTATTTGATATTGGCCCGGCTGAAAAGAATATTTGCATTGAACAGCAGGAAAATTAATGCCAGTATCAAACCTTCATTTTTTGTCCAGGCACAGCAGCCTAAAAAGAAAGCCGCCAATATGAGCATCTTTCTATCCTGCCTGCCATGTTCTATACTCACTAGTGCGCATAAAAAGAAAAATGCCAACAAGGTATCGGCCATTTGGGCTGTTCCCTGCAGCAGGTAAAAATCATTGGTTGCAAAAAGTATCAACGCTAAAGCTGCTATAAAAATACTGCGGGCATACGTTTCGAAATAGATAAGTACTGGGATGACTAAAGTAACAGCAAAATGAAAAGCATAGGTGACCGGCATATCTATGGCTCCGAGAAACAACCTTCTTAAAAATGCCAGGATACCCGGCAAGGCTAAGGGATAATCAGGATGGCCAAACGTTTTATTGAGGAACATTTGCTTCCAATGGGCTGCATCTGCCAGGTAGCTTGCATGCAGATTCCAGATGGCCCAAGCATCCCATAGTCCATACTTCGGCGCCAGGTAGTATACTTTATTGGTGAGGATAACGACACCAATGATAAACACAGCGATAGCCAACCTGCCAGTTGGCACATCGAGGCCTATAGAGGGTTTGAAAAATTTATAGAGATAGAAACAGCCAATAGCTGCAATAATTATATCCGTCCAGAAAGGTAAACCACATATCAGCGACAGGAAGTATAGCATGCTTATGCTACCTATTGCGGCCCCTGTTATTAATATGTACCTGCCGGCGTTTTGCATTTATGGTTTTCGCGTTAGGGTGTAAGAATAGACGCTGTCTTTATGTTGCCAGAGTATATGCTGGTTCTGAATGAAAACGGAAAGCATAGTATCTAATGGTCTTACATATCGGATCACTAATGTTGTATCAAAATGCTCTTGTGTATCTATAGATATATATCGCGGGACAAGTATATAACGGACCCGTGAATATATATGGTCGTCGTTCGGCTCTGCTCTGAATGATAGAGAGGAGGTGGGAGACAAAAAGGGCTTTACACCGGCCAGGCCGGCAGCTACCTTATCTATATCATCCGTATTACTGCGGGACTTATTTGCATACAGCAATGCAGATAAAAGGATACTTGCAAAAATGAGTAGTAGAATAGTATAACTCTTCATGCCGGTGAAAGATAGTTATTTATCTTTCCAGTTCCACCATTTCAGTAATTCAGGATCGCGTAGCTCGGGTGGGGTTTCTGCATAATATACCGCACATTTGAACACATAGAGCAGGCACCTGTCTTGTACCATGCCTGCATAATTATTAGAAGCTTCGTACAGTGCATTAGGGTCTTCACCAACCAGGTCGTCAATGCTGCGGATATTAATATTCCAAAGATCGTTGGCTATAGAGATGCCAACGCCGGGTATTTGCCTGAGTTCTTTTATGGCTTGTGTTTTCGTAGTGGCCATAAGCAGTAAGATATTTATTGTTCCAGGCTAAAGAGGCTGTCTACAAACTCTGCTTTGTTGAATATTTGCAGGTCTTCCATTTTTTCGCCCACGCCTATATATTTTACCGGTATCTTAAACTGGTTGGCGATTGCCAGCACTACGCCGCCCTTAGCTGTTCCATCCAGTTTTGTAATAGCAAGGGAGGTAACGTCAGTAGCAGCGGTGAATTGTTTTGCCTGTTCCAGCGCATTTTGGCCGGTACTGCCGTCCAAAACCAGCAGCACTTCATGCGGGGCATCCGGCATTTTTTTACTAATGACCCTGCGTATCTTGCCCAGTTCATCCATCAGGTATGCCTTGTTATGCAGGCGGCCGGCAGTATCAATAATAACAACGTCTACATCTTTGGCCAAGCCGCTGGCTACTGTATCGAAGGCTACAGAGCCGGGGTCACTGCCCATTTCCTTCTTTACGATGGGGACACCCACGCGGTCGCTCCAGATGGTTAGCTGGTCTACTGCGGCTGCTCTAAAGGTATCGGCTGCGCCAAGCAGCACGCTTTTCCCGTTCTTTTTAAAATTGTATGCCAGCTTACCTATTGTAGTTGTTTTTCCTACGCCATTTACGCCTACTACCAGTATAACATAAGGCTTTTTGCCGGCGGGTACATCAAAGGTCTCAAACTCGTTGGATGGGGCAGCAGTGAGTATGCCCATTATTTCTTCCTGCAGTATGCCGTTGAGTTCAGCAGTGCCGAGGTATTTATCTTTGGCTACACGTGCTTCTATGCGATTGATGATAGCAACAGTGGTATCTATGCCTACGTCGGCACCCACCAGGGCTTCTTCCACCTGGTCCAGTACTTCTTCGTCTACTTTGTCTTTACCGGCAATAGCTTTGGTAATACGCGAAAAAAAGCCTTCTTTGGTTTTTTTAAGTCCCTGGTCAAGTGCTTCTTTTTGCTCCTGTTGCTCTTTATTGCGTTTAAAGAGTTTGTCGAATAAACCCATAGGTAAGAATAGAATTTAGTAAAAGCGGGTACCTGTTATGGATCAATAGCTCCTTCCAGGATGTCCAGCTTTTCTACAAAGTTCATGGAGTTAGCAATATATACATCTGCAGGTTCAGAGTTCGGCATATCTACATCTTCCAGCAGTCGTTTATTATCAAATACATGGCCCAGTTCCATAAAATCGAGATATGGGTCGAGACCGGAGAATAATATTCTCAGTTTGCTTTTATCTTCAAAACTGTCTTTCCAGTAATCCAGGTATTTCCTGTACGTATACAATTCACTATCCGGCTGCAGTTTACCTTTCGTCCAGTGTTTCACCTGGTTCAGCAGCGATTTGCTGATGAAGTTGAATGGAGGCATTTCATCAAAATAATCTTCCAGCGTACGCGACAGTTTCAGCGCTGTGGTAGCACCTTCTTCGCCTGCCGATATATGGTAAACATGATACTTCCTGTTGGCAAACAATAGTTTTACTATTGCCTGCGCAGCATAGTCTACCGGTATGATATCTAATTGTGCATGTTCGTTCACGGGTATCAGGCGCAGGTGATTGATGGTAGCCATAGCCCAAAGTATAACCGGGGAGCGGGGTATGATAGGACGGCTGTCGCCCATAATAATGGAAGGGCGCGCTATCAGTATTTTTTCTTCCGGAAGATGCTCGCGTATCAGCAGCTCACCTTTCATTTTGGTGTAGGTATATTTCACCAGGTGGGTAGCATTCAGGTTTGGCGATTCATCTTCGTGTACAACACGGTCTTTTACATCCTTTCCGCAAATGGTAGCAGTACCTATATACAGGAAGGTTTTCAGGTGTGGCAACTCTTTTGCCCAAAGCAGTATTTTAGTTAGCCCGCCTATATTGGCTTTTTCAACCAGGTCGTCGTTGAAACGGGAGAAAGATGTATTGGCAGCAGAGTGTATAATTACATCTACGTTGTTAAGTTCAGGATTTGATTTAAGGACATCTGTAAGGTTATCATCAAATAAATTGCCCAATACAGGTATTATTCTTGCGGCATCGAATGTATCATTGTGTAGCGCAAAAACCTTTTCCAATCTTTGGGTGGCAACTTGTTGATTTTCAGATCGGATAAGGCAATAGATTTTTTCAACTTCGTTTCGCTTCGAAAGCGTAACAAGCAATTCACCTCCTACTAAGCCTGTCGCACCGGTTAAAAATAAATTCATAAAAGGGGGTAACTATAATAAAAATTCAGATGTTTTTATGAGTCGTAGTGTTGTAAATGAAGCTGCAAATATAGCATTTTGGCAAACAAACGCTAAAATATAAGTAATAATATACTTATTATAAATAATGAGCATAAAAAAGCCACCTGCAATTACGCAGATGGCTTTTCAATAATCTATGCTATAATGCTAATCAAACTTTTTATCCAGGCAATTTTTGCCTCTTTCTTTTTGCCGGTCTTTTCCATCAGCAGGGTAGCGTACACATTGGTTTGCTTATTAAAATGTGAAGATTCCACATAGCAAAACCTTGATTCATCATCTTCTTTAGGTGCACCAAACAGGAAGTATTTTTCCATTTTGCCATTGTTCATTTTGTAGCAGCCTGTGTTGGCAGAGCTGATGGTCACAACTGTTTTCTTTTTCTTATGGTCATCTCCTAAAAAATTGTCGGGGTAATCGTTGAAGAGTATATAGCGGTTTTTATCTGTATTTATATAATCATAAGACATGAAAGCATTATTATCTATATAGCCAAATGAAATACCCCTCATGTCACGATAAGACCAGTAACCTTTTCCTTTTTGCGATATATACAAAGGGTTTATTTCTCCGTTTGCCATCTGGCTTTTTGCAAATGCATATCCCTCCAGTTCGGCACCTTTATTATCCAGTTCACTCAGGCCGGCATTGCGCAGGTAAGTTTTTACAGATACCACGCGGCCATTCTGCATCATGGTTTCTTTATACATATCTTCAAACAATACGGTAGTACTGTAGTCTTTATTAATGATCATATCCTGCGGCATACCGGAAAAGCCTTTTTCATCACCGAACTTATCTGCTACAAACTCACTTATTTTCTGGCCCATCACCGGCTTTGTGCTTACAATAAATAAAGACTCAGGATCAATAAAGCTCATCAATACCAGGTAGGTGCTCACTGTGCGCCCGCTAAACCAATTGCTTTTACCATTGATAAATGTAACGGTAAGTAATTGCAGCATACCTGTACCCGGGTTGTACTGCATAATACCCTTGGTATCTTTGAAATCGTCTGTGAAGTCTATCAGTTTATTGGTGAACTCCTTAGCACCCTTATCCAGTCTTGAGACAATAACCCGTGAATCCTTACCGCCCGAGTTTTGCGTATTGAAACCATATGCGCAGAGGTAAACGTTTTTATCTCCGTTTACTGTCATACCTATAAAACGGGTGTATTTAAATCCCTGTGCATCATAAAAAGCACGGCTGAGTATTTTATGGTTGCCGTCTACAATGCCATAATGCACTACCTCAATGCGTTCATCGCTTTCATGTGCAAACGAATTGAAATTGATAACAGCATAGTTATCTGAATTGGGGTCTTTTTCTACATAGAAATCGGCAGGTTCAACGCCGCCAACCATCATAGCCCACGCAGCACCTGCACGGTATTTCGGCAGGGTGCATATTTGTTTTTCGCCATCCATCTCTCCGGTATTAGCGTTAAACTTTATACGGAACAAGGTAGGCGTATTGTCTATGAGCTGGTGCAGGAATATGACCGGCTGGCCGGCAATTTCATACATGCCCTCAATTTTTGAATCCCTCATTTTGCGAGGCTCCCACAGTTCGCTGGTTACCTGTTTGCTTGATATTAGTTTTCGACTTTTGTCATATACACTTATTTCTATACCGTTCTTTTTAGTGAAATGGAAAAAGAAGGTATTGCCATTGGTCAGTTGCAATACTTTGTTCCAGCCGGCTTCCGGTTCCTCAAAAGGAGTGCTGTACTCGATATTCCCGGCATGTTGTGCCAAGCCCGTATGTACAAATAACAGAGTAGAGAAGAGGGTAAGTAAGATATTTCTCATTGCTTTTGGTTATACCGCAATGATAATATTTAGGATTTCAAAATTTAAATATTTGCATTATTTTTTCACAAACCGATCATCAGTCAGTGCATGCAAAAAAGCTTCAAGGTCTTGTTTTTCCTGCTCTGTAAGGCCTAAAGGCTGCAACAATAAACTGTCCCTATTGATGGCATCGGGTACCAGCAGGTGAGGCTGATCATAATAGTCGATAACCTCGCGCAAAGTTTTGAATTGCCCGTTATGCATATAAGGTGCTGTAACAGCTACATTGCGCAGTCCCGGCACTTTTACCTTGCCTATATCGGCCAGGTTATGTGTTATCTTATATCTGCCCGAGTCATTAAATTCTTTACCATTGAACAGTCCTATGCTGCGGAATTCATCTCCTGTAAAATCGGGTGTAAAATGGCATTCAAAACATTTGCCCTTTGTCCTGAAAACTTCCCGTCCGTGTTCCTGTTGCGTGGTCATACCATTAGGCTCGTCATTCAGCCAGCGGTCATTAGGTGTGTTGCCGGTCTCCAATGTACGTTCAAAAGCTGCCAATGCCGAAGCCAGTGTTTTAGAAGAAGGAGTTGTTTTATAAACACTATAAAACAAATTACGGTATTTGCGGCTGCGGTTCAGGCGTTTTACCGCTACGGCCACCGGCAGGTTCATTTCTATAGGGTTGGTAATGGGCCCCAGGGCCTGTTCCTCCAGTGTAGCTGCTCTGCCATCCCAAAACAGTGCGTCGCGGCTGCTTACATTCATAGCAGAGGGCGTATTGCGATTGCCCAATTGGCCATGAACCCCTTTGCTAAACGGCACATTATCGGCAAAAGCAAATTCCGGTTTGTGGCAGGATGCACAACTGATACTGCTGTCTTCAGACAAGATAGGATCGAAGAACAGCATTTTACCCAGGCTTTCTTTAGTAGGCCTGGGAGCATGACTGCTAAACGAACTGGATAATACTATAAATCCAAACAGGGATAATAAGACGATGCTGCGCTTCACCCGCCAAAATTAAAAAGAATAATATATTGTTAGCGCTTACCGCAGCATTTAATAACTTTGCCCCGCAAAATAAATATTTCAAATTTTCAAATTACATACAACATGGATTTCCGTATTGAGAAAGACACAATGGGTGAAGTGAAAGTACCTGTTAATGCTTATTATGGTGCACAAACGCAGCGTTCTATCGAAAACTTCAAGATAGCTCAGGACATAAACAAAATGCCCAAAGAGATCATCAAGGCATTTGCATACCTGAAAAAAGCTGCTGCACTTACCAATACAGACCTGGGTGTATTGCCTGCTGAAAAATCGAAACTGATAGGGCAGGTGTGTGATGAGATATTGGAAGGCAAACTGGATAACGAATTTCCGCTGGTAGTTTGGCAAACAGGATCAGGCACACAGTCTAATATGAACGTGAATGAAGTGGTTGCTTACCGTGCCCATGTTATTAATGGTGGCCAGCTGACTGATAAAGATAAATTCATACACCCGAATGATGATGTGAACAAATCACAGTCTTCAAACGATACTTTCCCTACAGCCATGCACATTGCTGCATATAAAATGCTGGTAGATGTAACCATACCGGGCATTAAAAAGCTGCGCGATACTTTAGATAAAAAAGCGAAAGCCTTTATGCATATCGTGAAGATAGGGCGTACCCACTTTATGGATGCTACGCCTTTGACACTGGGACAGGAAATAAGCGGCTATGTATCTCAACTGGATCATGGCCTTCGCGCTATCAATAATACACTGGCCCACCTTAGCGAACTGGCTTTGGGTGGTACGGCAGTAGGCACAGGTATCAACACACCAAAAGGATACGCAGAACATGTTGCAGGCAATATTGCTAAACTAACAGGTTTACCATTTGTAACTGCAGAAAACAAATTTGAAAGCCTGGCTGCCCACGATGCTATTGTTGAAGCGCATGGCGCATTGAAAACAGTAGCCGTAAGCCTGATGAAGATTGCTAACGACATCCGTATGCTGAGCTCTGGCCCACGTTGCGGTATAGGTGAAATATTTATTCCTGATAATGAACCGGGTTCATCAATCATGCCGGGTAAAGTAAACCCTACGCAGTGCGAAGCCTTGACTATGATAGCTGCGCAGGTGATGGGTAACGACGTAGCTATAAATATTGGTGGTGCTACCGGCCATTTTGAGCTGAACGTGTTCAAGCCGGTAATGATCTACAACTTCCTGCACAGCGCCAGGCTGATAGGAGATGGCTGTGTGTCATTCAACGACAAATGTGCTGAAGGTATAGAACCGATACAAGCTAATATTGACAATAACCTGCACAATTCGCTGATGCTGGTTACAGCTTTAAATACTAAGATCGGTTATTACAAAGCAGCAGAAATAGCACAAACAGCTCACAAACAAGGTAAAACTTTGAAACAGACTGCTATTGATCTGGGCTATGTTACCGCAGAACAATTTGATGAATGGGTAAAGCCGGAGGAAATGGTTGGTGAACTGAAATAAATTTCAACGACGATGCAAATAATAAAAGCACCTGTTTTCAGGTGCTTTTATTATTTAATAAGAGTAGCAATCTTACCACACATATTGTTTCTTATTCAGCAGGAGCGCTTCTCCGGCAATTGTTTTATCACCTGTGCTGACTTCATAGACAGCGCAGTCATACAGTATGCGGTTTTTGTCCGGGTAAATTTCTTTTACAGTCACCACCGCTTCATATTCTGTATTGACAAACATTGGTTTCAACCATTTCATGCTTTGGCTCATATATACATGCCCATCTGCATACCATAGTGCTCCAAATATTTTAGTGAATACGCTGGCTCCCAAAAAACCATGGATGATATTGCGGCCAAACATACTTGTCTTACCCGCAGCAGCATCAATATGCAATGGGTTTACATCGCCGCTTACACGTGCGTAAGTATCTACATCATCTTGTGTATAGCTGAACTTGTGGCGGAATTCGTCTCCTACTTTTAGCATAATGGTTTAATGTTTTTAGTACTCCTCTAAAATAGTCAAGATATTATAATAACAAAATATTTTAGCTGTACGTAAAACGGCCGCACCTGGTGCGGCCGTTTTCACATTAAATAAATAACCAACTATTTGTTTTTTATTTCTGCCCCGCCTATAGCATTTTTAGCCCCGGCAGGTATGGTTTGTTTTTCCGGCGTGCGATTAGTTTGAGATGCTGCCGTCGTCTTTTCAGGAGAAGTTGTTTTAGGCAGTGTAATGGCATCTATGCTCTTGCTCTGCGGCTGGTTCCATTCTGCTGCGTGCAGGTAATGGCCTTTCATTTCAGGTTCTTTTTCTACTTCTGCTACCACGCGGTGTGCATCAGCATATTTATCGTGGCGTATACCCGTTACCTGCCAGCTCACTTCTACATTGGGCTGGTTGGTTTGGATAACGAATTTGTTGCCGTTCACTTTTTCGGAAACGATAGCCTGTGCAAAGGTGCCGATAACGGTAAGCTGGTAGCGGAAGTCCTTGTTCAATGCTTCGAAATAGCCTGGAAGTGTTACAGTAGCATAGCCATTTGCATCAGTGATAATATTGCCATTATACACATTCATCATATCAGGGCTTTCAACAAAACTGTGGTACAGGTATTTGTTTTCAGGGTCCAGCGGGTGGTCAATTTTAAATGTACCACTACCTTTAGCTATGCTACCGGTAATTTGAACATTCCCGCTGAAATAGCCTGCATAGTTTGTAGTTGCACCTGACGCAAAGCCGTACACACCATATCTTGTAGTTGGTACTGTAGCGCCGCCTACAGTTTGTGAATTACCATAAACACCGTACGTATTACCGATACCGGTTGTTGCAGCAAAGCTTGCGTTCTTGTTATAGCCTACAACACCTATACCACCCACAGATGCACCCATAACACCTGCAGTGTTAGCAGAGCCATAAACACCCAGATCCTGGTTGCCTACTCCAAAAATTGAATTGGCATCCTGGTTGTTAACGCCGTTGTAACCGGTACCCTGAACGCCTACGCCATAGTTGCTGCCATTATAATTACCATATACGCCACCTTTTACACAACCCTGGGTTGTATAAGAATAGCCTGTAATTGCAGGGAATGTATCTATAGCAGGAACAGGGGTAGCCGGTTGCATAACCGTAAGCCTGCTGGTTGGTGTAGATGTTCCGTAACCGCTGGCTCCGGCAGAAACTATTATACCGCGACCTGTAGTACCGCCATCGAAGTAACCTGCAACACCTGCACCTGTGGCCACACCCCATATACCATTACCGGTACTGGTTGCTACGCCCACAGTACCACCAAGTGTACCGGTTGACAAACCATAAACGCCATTTTGAGAACTGCTGACACCAATAACACCAATGCCGGTTGTTGATTCTCCATATATAGAACCTGCTGTAGCTATAGCTGTGGCCGGGGCACCTATTAAAGTGGCCCGCATTGCATTGCCTATAGAGCCTGCAATAACCTGGAATTTAATGTTGGGTGATGGCGAGGCCGTACCAACAGCCATGCTGGTGCCATCATCGTATAAAAGAGAGTTGCCGCCGGCTGTAGTACCTGTAAATTTCACATGATAGTTGGCAGTACCGGTGATGTTGGCACTACCGGCAGGGCCGGTTGCACCGGTTGCGCCGGTAGCACCTGCCGGTCCTGCAGGTCCCGCTGGGCCTGCTGGCCCAGCCGGTGTAGCGGCATACATTGCATAGGGCACACTTAATAATTGAGTAGCGCCCAGGTCGGTGTAAGTAGTACCGCCCGCAGGGTCTATTTCTACTTTCATATACTTATCACCGGTGGCCCAGGTAACGGCACCCATAGTGCCTGTAACAGCCGTGCCATTACCAATTTGTACCGTATACAAACCAAACTGGTTGGTTGTTGCAGATTGTGTTTCTACATATTGAGCTGTACCCACAGCCGAACCGTCCAGTATGCTTATGCGCATAGAGATATTTTTATTGTCCAGCGCTTTGCCGGTATTGTCTCTTGCTACGCCCTGGTAGTTGAATTTCATTGGAGCCTGCGCCCATATCGACGTTGCGAGAAGGAAAGCAGCTATTGATAAAAGTATTTTCTTCATATAGATTGGATGTTTTTGTGGTTAGGTGATTAATTGATCTTATCAAGTTTAAAGGAAGTTCTTTCAACAGTGCCATTGGTTGGCTCATAGCTGATATACAGCATATAGCTGGCATTCGCCAGTCCACCAAGGTTCAGTTCTTCTTTGTTTTGGCCTGCTGCAGTTGCAATTTCTTTCCGGCTGATCAGCTTGCCGGTTATGTCTTGCAGTACATAATTCAGTTTGCCCGTTGTAGGAAAATTGTATTGCAGGTACACGATGTGCGATGCAGGATTAGGATACACCTGCAAAGACCTGGTGAGCATGTTTTCCGTCTTTATACCTGTGGGTGGGGGAGCAGGCTGCAGTACACCTTGTGTAACAATGATGTTGGATGCCGAAGCTGTGTTTACAAGGGTCATCTCTGCTACAGACCATTCATAAGTGTCTGTGCCGATAACTTTTGACCCTCCCGTGCCGTTAAGTGTAGATGGACTGATGCTTTGTCCCCTGATGTAGCTGGTTACAAACAAGAGCGTAAAGCTCAATACGATTGTTCTTTTCATATGTATGGATTTTAGATGGTGGCAAATTCGAACATATCAACTACTCCCGTTGAAGGGTGCTGGCTGATAATCACGTAACAACCTATTACCGGTTAAAAAATCCATAACAGAAGGATTGTGAAGAGGGTACCGGCAATCAGGGATATAAATATATTGCATATAGTTAGGTATTGTATCAGTATTGTCAAAAAAATCAAAAAAACTTAATGTGGATAAAAGAATTTGACATTTTATAATAAGAAATCGCTACCTTTGCGCCGCCAAAAGGAAGCTTGGAAAAACAGCGCTTTAAAATAATATTAGGTTAACAGGTTGGAAATGCAGGGCTAATACGGATGAATTTCTTTTGTGACGATACCGGAAAACGAATTTTTACTTTATAAAAAACAATACGATGGCTAACCAAGACAACAAAAATTTTGTGACCAATATATTGGATGCACAAAAGGATGCAGTTGATACAATGGTGGAAAACACTAAGAAATTTGCCAATGGCAACGCTATGGTGAATGAAACTGTGCAGAAAGGCAGTGAATGGTATAAAAACTGGTTGGACAATCAAAAGAATTTCTTTTCACAAACCACTGATAAGGCAACTACTGCAGGTAATAACGTGCAGGACAATATGTCTAAAATGAACGAGTTTTATCAAAACTGGTTCAATATGCAAATGGGATGGGCTAAGCAAATGTGGGAAATGAATGCTGACTACATGAAGAAAGCTACTCAGCAGAACACAGTGTCTAACGACCCTATGGCCCAGTGGACCAATATGTGGAACAACGCTACTGCAAATATGAACAGCTGGACCAACAACATGAACCAGGCCAATAACTGGATGAACATGATGAACCAGTGGAACAGCATGAATCCTTTCAATATGGATACATGGAAGAAATCTTCTGAGAATATCACCAGCATATTCAATCAATACTACGAACTGCTGAACAATAACTTTGCTGACTGGCAGAAGAATGTACAGAACGGAACTGCACAAGACGCTTACCGTAATATGGTAAATGTAACAGACGGTTTTACCCGTTTCTCTGAAATGTGGATGCCTTTCTGGAAATCTATACAGGAAAAAACATTTAATTCAGAAATGTACAAGCAATGGATGAACCCATCTATGTACAAAGACCTGATGGATAAATTCTTCGGTTTCATGCCAGAGCAAAGCCGCCAGTACATGCAGCAAATGAGCAGCATGATGCAGAACGGTATGGGCCAGGCAAACCAGGCCGGTCTGAACCAATACCAGCAAATGCGCGGTATGATGAACAACATGATGCCCGCTTCATCAGAAGTATTTGGCCAAATGATGAACGGCTACAACACATGGTACAACATGATGAACAATGCCGTATCTCCGCTTACAAAAATGATGACGCCAAACCAGCATACTAAAACAATGATGGAATGGAGTGATATAGCCAACCGTACTGCAGTTTACAATATCAAAAATGCAGAAATGCAGTATATGATCTACAACCAGGGCGTTAAAGTAATGGACAGCCTGGCTGAGAACGTTATCAGCAAACTGCAAAAAGGCGAAGAAGTGAACAGCATGATGGCCCTGTACCAGGAATGGCTGAACATCAGCGATAAAGTGTATGTATCATTGTTTGAAAGCGATGAATACAGCAAACTGATGGCTGAAGTAAGCGCTATGCAACTGAAACTGCGTAAAGATGTAGAAGGCCAGCTTGAAAAATTCATGGTTGGTATACCGGTAGCTACACGCAGCGAAATGGACGAACTGTACAAGACCATTTATGAACTGAAAAAACAAGTTCGTGAACTGGAGAAGGCAAATGATAGCACAGAAGAAGAAGGTGAAGAGAAATCTACCCGCCGTGCTAAGAAAGCATAATTATTGGCTTATTAATGAATAGAATAAGGGCTGCAAACGCAGCCCTTATTTATTTTATGGCTTTCAGCATCCGGTCGTTACCGTGCATATCTTTTATCATTTGTACCTGTGCATAGCCGGCTTGTTCAAATAACACTGCTGTTGCTATGGCATAATCACGATGCAATTCGCAATAAATAGCTCCGCCTTCTGCTAAATGCGTTTTCCCGAATGTTGCTATCTTCCTGTAGAATAGCAGTGCATCATCATCAGGCACAAATAGCGCCAGGTGTGGCTCGTGCTCCAGTACATTAGCGTGTAAGGTATCTTTTTCAGCAAAGGGTATATAAGGCGGGTTAGATACTACCACATCATACTGCGTAAAGTTTTTCCATTGGCTTTCGTCGAGAAAGTCGGCGTTAATGATTGTGATATCTGCATCCAGGTTTCGGGCATTTTCTTTTGCCACAGCTATAGCATCACTGCTCACATCGCAACTGGTTATTGCAGCGTTGGGTAACAGGCGTTTTAGTGAAACAGGTATACAGCCGCTGCCAGTACCTATATCTAATATGTTTATCTCTTTTACACTTGCTTTATTGTCATTCACTATCCATTGCACCAGTTCTTCCGTTTCAGGGCGGGGTATCAGTACATGCTCATTTACCTTAAATGGCATGCCCATAAACCATGCGGTACCGGTAATATATTGCAATGGCCGGGCTGCTTTCAGTTCTGCTATGGCGGTATCTAATTGTGCTTGTTGTGCGGTAGAAAGTAATTCGTCTTTTCTGTCAAGCCTTTTCAGCCGTGTAAATCCTGTAATATGCTCCATTATCTCATGGGCTATTGCATTCGCTTCACCATTATCATACAATGGTTTTAGTATGTCTAATAAACTGTAAAAGGCGGTGCTGTATGAAAGCATGAGCGAATATATACTGTTACGGCCTATTAGTTTACTTTTGCAGGCGTATTTATGAGCAGCTATACAATATATATGCAACGTTGCCTGGAACTGGCAGCTATGGGTAAAGGGCATGTAGCGCCCAACCCCATGGTAGGCGCTGTACTGGTGCATAATGGCCGCATTATAGGCGAAGGCTGGCATAAGCACTATGGCCAGGCTCATGCAGAAGTGAACTGCCTGCAAAATGTAGCGGAAACGGACTGGCAACTGATACCGGAAAGTGTTATGTATGTAAGCCTGGAGCCTTGTGCACATTATGGCAAAACACCACCATGTGCTACCAGGCTGGTACAGGAGCATGTAAAAGAGGTGATCATCTGTAACGATGATCCTTTTGATAAAGTTGCGGGCAGGGGCATGGAGATATTAAAACAAGCCGGCATACCGGTAACATCAGGTTTGCTTGCCCCGGAAGGTAAATGGCTGAACCGGAGGTTTTTTTGTTTTCACGAACAACAGCGTCCATATATCATTTTAAAATGGGCAAAAACCAATAATGGTTTTTTAGCACCCGCCGATAGCAGCAGGATGCAACTAACAGGTAAGCCTGCGCAGGAATTGGTACATAAGTGGCGCGCCGAAGAAGCTGCTATTATGGTAGGTACCACTACCGCCCGCAATGATAACCCGCAGCTTACGGCAAGGTTAGTACAAGGTGCACAACCTTTGCGCATAGTGCTCGATAGGCAACTCACCTTACCTGCAAATTTGAATATTTATGCCAATGATGCTCCCACGTGGATAGTAAATGAAGGGAAAGAAACAGTTGAAGGGCATGTTTCTTTTATAAAGCTAGATTTTAATAATATGCTGCTGGAGCAACTGATGCACAGGCTGTATAACGCCGGTATCCAGTCTGTAATAGTAGAAGGTGGGGCGCGCTTGCTTAATAGTTTTATTGAAATAGGTCTTTGGGATGAAGCAAGGGTCTTTACAGCTCCTGTTCAGTTAGGTAATGGTATACATGCTCCTGTATTTAACACTAATGCAGTTTTTAAAACGGCTATTGGTGAAGATGCGCTTAAGCTATACGTTAACGATAAAAGCAATTATCCGTACGTGGGCGGAATGGAATTATAACTTATGTTTTACCTCGTCGCCACTATCTTGCTTAATACGATACTGTTTGTATTCTTCAAGATATTTCCCAAATACAAAGTAGATACCCTGCAGGCTATTGTAGTAAACTATTGGACCTGTGTGGTTACGGGTAGCATTTTTATGGGAGGCTTCCCGATAGGGGCTGATAGTATACATTATACTTGGCTGCCCTGGGCCTTGCTGATGGGTGGGTTATTTATCAGTATTTTCAACCTGCTTGGCTACAGTACTGTTAAAGATGGCATCACCACTACAACTATTGCCAATAAGTTATCCTTAGTTATCCCGGTATTATTTTCTCTTTTTTTATACAATGAGAAAATGAACTGGCTGAAAGGTGCAGGTATAGCACTGGCGTTTCCTGCCGTATATTTTACGGCAAAGGTGGATGAAAAGAAAACTGCCGCCGGTACACATTTCTGGTTACCTGTTATACTGTTTCTCGGCAGTGGTTTGCTCGATACATTGGTTAAGTATACAGAACAGCGTTTCCTGGATAGCAATGCAGATATGGCCGTGTTTACCGTGCATGTATTTGCAGTGGCTGGTAGTATAGGCTTAATGGCTATAACCGTACAAACCATAAGAGGAAAGATGCAACTGCATTACAGGAATATAATAGCCGGTATATTATTGGGTGTACCTAATTACTTCTCTATATTCTATTTTATGAAATTCCTGAATGGTAATTATATGCAGAGTTCAGCGGCCATTCCTGTAAATAATATTGGTATTGTTGTCGCTTCTGCGCTTACGGCATTATTCTTCTTTAGTGAAAAACTAACAACCTACCGCGTAGCAGGATTGTTACTTTCTATAGTTTCTATATTATTAATAGCATTGGCAGACTGGCATGGATGAATTATATAAATACAGGACATTAGGTGGAGAAGGCACTGCTGAATTTAAAGACCGTGGCAGCAAATTTATTGCCTATGCATACCCCCTCGGTTCAGTAGAAGATGTAAAAGAAAAACTACAACTGCTAAAGAAAGAACATCCAAAGGGCGTGCACCACTGCTATGCTTACCGCATAGGCATAGACGGTACTAATTACCGGGCAAATGATGATGGCGAGCCATCAGGTAGTGCAGGCAGGCCTATATTAGGGCAAATAGACAGCGCGGGGTTGGTGAATGTGCTGGTGGTGGTGGTACGCTATTTCGGCGGCACCCTGCTGGGTGTGCCGGGGCTGATCAATGCCTATAAAACAGCTACAGCCGATGCACTAAAAAATTTGCCCGTTATTGAAAAGTGGATAGAAGACAGGGTGAAAATAAATTTTGACTACCCTGTGATGGGCGAGGTAATGTACCTGCTGCGTCAAAGCGAGGCAACGATTTATAAACAAGACCTGCAATTGTTTTGCGTAGTAGAAGCCGGCATTCCTAAAAAGCATGCTGCAGCATATATAAAGAAGATTTCGGAAATTAGGGGAGTTGAGATAACGCCTGTAAAAATTTGATATGGCAAAAGAAGAAAGCTTATATACCAATATCGGGCAAGGTTTGGATGATGCCGAAGAAAGCCAGATGTTTGGCAAGCCATGTTTTAAAATTAATGGTAAAGCGTTCATCTGCCTGTTTCAAAATGAAATGGTATTCAAATTGAAAGGGAACGCACATATCCTGGCCTTATCTCTGAAAGGTGCACAGTTATTCGACCCATCTGGTAAGGGCAGGCCTATGAAAGAATGGGTGCAGGTGCCTTATGCACATAAAGCAAAATGGGAAGCCCTGGCTAAAGAAGCATGGGAATATGTGAAGACTGGGTAAATAAGATCGATTGCAAAACCGACAAAAAAATACAAGTTTAATAAAACAAGAGGCACTGCGCCTTGGGTTTGGTGTATGTGGTATAGCGAAGGCTCAGCCGCTTGATGAGGATGCCCGCAGGCTGGAACAATGGTTGAATAAGGGCTACAATGGCGGCATGCAATACATGGAGCGCTATTTCGATATGCGTATCGATCCATCAAAGCTGGTGCCGGGCGCTAAGTCCGTCATTACTTTATTGTTGAATTACTATCCATCGCAAAAGCAGCAGGACCATGCCCCTTTGATCGCTAAATATGCGTGGGGTATAGATTATCACTATGTAATACGAGATAAGCTGAATGCTTTGCTGGCTTTTGTAAAAGAGAATATTGGTAATGTAGATGGCCGCGGCTTTGTAGACAGTGCCCCTGTACTGGAACGGAGCTGGGCAGTAAAAAGCGGCCTTGGCTGGATAGGTAAGAATGGTAATATGCTTACCCGCCATTCGGGTTCTTTCTTTTTCATAGCCACACTCATTACCGATCTTGACCTGGCACCTGATGCCCCTTTTGCCGGTGACTATTGCGGTACCTGCAATAAATGTATAGAAGCCTGTCCTACGCAAGCTATTGTTTCGCCCACAGAGATCGACGGAAGCAAATGTATTTCTTACCTGACTATTGAATTGAAAGATGCATTAATGCCCCAGGGTTTTGAGCAAAGAAATGATAACTGGATATTTGGTTGCGATGTTTGCCAGGATGTATGTCCGTGGAACCGGTTTTCTAAACCAAACCATGAAACAGCTTTTAGCCCGATTCCTGAGATATTAAACTTGTCGCTGGGCGAATGGGAAGCCATGACCGAAGAAGCCTTTCGAAAATTATTTAAGAATTCGCCTTTGTCGCGCACCAAGTGGAAGGGCATGCAAAGGAATATTAAGGCAATAAGGGCAGTATAATAATTAAATTACCTGTTTTTGCCTCCCAGCATAGGCACAAAGCTAAAATCTCCCAATGTTTCTTCGTGTACATTACCATCCTTGTCTTTAGTAATGCGCATCATCTTTTGGCCGTTATCATCGCCTACAGGTATCACAGCGATGCCACCCGGCTTCAACTGCTGTATCAGTTTGGGTGGTATAAACGGAGCCGCGGCTGTAACAATAACTTTATCAAAAGGTGCGTAAGAAGGGAGCCCCTCATAGCCATCACCGTAAAAGCGTTTTATATTGGGGTATTTATTAATGAAGAAGAACTGGCCCACAAAATCAAATAAGGCACGTTGTCTTTCAATAGTATATATCATGGCACCCATTTCGGCCAATACACAAGCCTGGTAAGCACTGCCGGTGCCTATTTCCAGCACTTTATCAAATTTCTTTATCTCCAGTAATTGTGTCTGGTAGGCTACCGTATAAGGTTGTGATATGGTTTGTCCCGCAGTAATAGGAAATGCACGGTCTTCGTAGGCTATGCGTTCAAATGCAGGATCAAGGAAAAAATGGCGCGGAATGTTTTCTATTGCAGTTAGTACTTGCTCATTAGTAATCCCTTTCTCCCGTACGGTTTCTACAAGCTGTTTTCTTAGTCCTTTGTGTAAATAATTGTCTTCCCTGGGCTTACTATGTAACATACTGCAAAGTTATAACGCAGTATGGGCAAATAAAAGTTATTAAACTAATTAAGTTAGTGGTATATTATTTTAGCGTCATCACAATGCCAAACCCAATGTAGTTGTTTTGAAATACCGGGCGCATCTGCATAGAAATATCGCGCGATACATCAAAGTTTTTCAGGTGGGCAGATACAATAGCATCCATTACCTGCAGGCTATATCCTACAGCGCTTAGCAGCACAGTTATATCCAGGTATTTTCTCGATTCGTCCTGCAATTGTTTCAAAGTACCCGGGTCAGGGTATTTGTCTACATACTCATCCGTCGTTTTCGGGTCGCCATCTATACGTGCTATATAGGCCTTGCGGTACTTGCGGTAATTGGTGAGGTTGTAATTGATAAAATACCCGGCTGCGGCACCTATAGCATACACCAACGGTATTTTCCAGTATTGACGGTTATACAACTGTCCCATGCCGGGCACGATGGCAGAATACAAACCTGCTTTCTTGGGATTAGGTTCAAACCTGGGTTTAAACCTGTTTACTGTATCATGCTTTTTAAGTACAGTATCGTTGGCTGCTATTCTCAGGTCTTCGTTGCGCAACTGGCTGTTGGTATCCACTACTACCTTAGTATTGGTATCAGGCAGCGATTGTACAATAATGGCAGTATCCGGGGGTATTGCTCTTGTAATAGAATCTCCTGTTTGCTGGGCATTGGCACAGCAATTAAGAAATATCAGTATAAATAAAAAAGCTATCCGGCGCATGGTAAAACGCAGCAAAGGTATAAAAAGAAATGCCGTGCTTATACACGGCATTTGCTATTATTCAATTATAGGCTATTATTTCATCCCGGTACCCATATTCACCTTCATATTCATATGCACCATGTCATTCACAATGTTCACGGTCTCTGAAAGGTAAATGTCTTTTTTCAGTGCTTTCAGCCATTCATTGTTCTTATTGATGTTGGTGCTGTCCATGTTTATTTTGGCCAGGTCTTCCTTGGGGTTGACAATTGCCAGCGGGGTAGCTTTCTTTTCCAGTTCTTCCAGTTTTTTAGAAGTAGCATTAGCTTCTTCAAGTTCTTTACGATAGCCTGTTTCTGAAAGTGAATAAGTATTGTCTTCCTGTTGTTTTTTTATGCGGGCAGCATTTTCCTGTATCAGCTTAAAGGTAGGGTTGGCAGCAACACGTTTGTTACTCAATGCCACCAGGTCAGCCGTTTTCATATTGCTGGCCGGGGTATAAGGTGCTGCGGGTATTTCATCCCATTTCAGGGCAGATGCTTCGCGGCGTTCGCCCATATCTATCATTTCATACGGGTTAGGGAGTTGTATATCTGGTGTTACACCTTTCAACTGGGTAGACCCGCCATTTACACGGTAGAATTTTTGAATAGTCATTTTAATAGAACCGATAGGCTCGCTTGATGAAGAATGGCTGTTGGAAGCCAATCCCAGTTTATTGCTCCAGTTCAGGTAATCATCCAAAGATTTCAATTGCTGTACGGTGCCTTTGCCAAAGGTGGTAGTACCAACTATTACAGCGCGTTTATAATCCTGTAAAGCAGCCGCCATGATCTCAGATGCAGATGCACTGCTCTGGTTTACCATTACAACCATAGGGCCGTCATATAACATACCTGCCTGATTGTCGCCAAGTGTTACCGGGGCTGATTTGTTGGTTTTAACCTGTACCACAGGACCCTGGTCTATAAACTGGCCGGTCATATCTACCACATCATTCAGTGAACCCCCGCCATTATAACGTAGATCAAGAATAATACCTTTTACACCGGCTTTTTTCAGTTTAATGACTTCCAGCGCTACATCTTCAGAGCAACGGCGTCCATCTATATGTTGGAAATCAGAATAGAATTCAGGCAGGTATATATAGCCAACAGGCCCTTCTTTGCTCTGTATAATGGCTGATTTGGCAAATACCTCTTCCAGCAATACCTCGCCACGTATAATAGGTATAACCTGTGTGGCACCATTTACTTTTTTTACAGTAAGGCGTACTTCCGTACCTTTTTTACCACGTATAAGTTTCACCACATCATCTATATCATATCCCTGCACGTCTACCGGTTCAGCAGCACCTTGTCCTACTTTCGTTATCTCGTCGCCGGCTTTCAGTTGTCCTTGTTTCCAGCTCGGGCTGCCGGGTATAATGGCCACTATTTTTACCTTGCCTTCTTCGTCGCGCAGCTGTGCGCCAATACCAAAGAAGGTACCTGACATAGCCTCGTCAAACCTTGCTTTGTCTACAGGCGGCAGGTAATCGGTATGCGGGTCTTCGCTATTGGTAATATTATTAATAAATAAAGCAAAGCGTTCGTCATCCTTCAGCTTATGCATACGTTTGAAATAATAGTCCATGCTTTTGCGTACGGCTACGCGTGCATCGGCTTCCAGTTCTGCATCAGTTTTAAATTTCGCGTTCGCACTATCCTTATTTTCTTTTTTCTTCTGCTGGTCGTTCTTCAGGTCTACATACTTGGCCAGTGTACGATACTTCAGGTATTTGCGCCAGCGGTCTTTCAGCGCATTTTCATCGGCAGCGTAAGCTATTTTCTCGCCGCTCATTTCAATTTGTTCATCGGTATTGAAGGAGAAAGGCTTGTCCAGTATCTCTTTGTAATAGCCTTCGGCATTATCCAGGCGTTTTACAAACATTTCATTCATCTTATCGAAAAACTCCAATGAACCCTGGTTGATCTCGTCATCTATTTTGTACTGGTATGGCTTCAGCTGGTCAATATCCTGTTGGGTAAAAAGCCTTTTATCATAATCTATTTCCAGTGCTTTTTTGTAAATATTAGCAGACAGGGAATCGTCTACCGGGCGCGGAGAAAAATGTCCCTGGTTTATAGCCTTCATTACAGTTTCCAGTACTAGTTTCTTGCGATCATCTGTTGTGCTGTCATCATTGGTATACCTGAACGAAAAAAAAGCGGCCAGGGCCCCCAAAACTAACAACGGTATCAAAATCTTATTCTTCATGAATCTCAACATAATCTTATATAATTAAATATAGCGTATTATAACAAATGTAACTGATTTGCTGTTAACAAAAAGCTAATCGATAATGTTTATACGACGGGCTTTGAGGGTGATTTTAAGGGGAGGAAAATCTGTAACTTGCAGTTCAATTTCTATATGCAAAACATCTTCTTTCGCGATCTTGGGAAAATAGAATACGGGGCAGCCTGGCAGTTGCAGGAAGAGCTCATGCAAAAAGGCCTGAAGGTAAAAGCACTCCGGTACAATGCAGTGGCGGATGATGCGATAAATGATGCACCTATTGATAATTACCTGCTGTTTTGTGAGCACCCCCATGTATACACACTGGGTAAAAGCGGTCATATGGAGAACCTATTGGTGAATGATCAGCGTTTGCAGGAACTGGAAGTGTCTTTTTATAAAACCAACAGGGGAGGGGATATAACCTATCACGGACCCGGTCAAATAGTTGGCTACCCAATACTGGACCTGGAGCAATATTATACCGACCTGGGCAAATACATGCGCAACCTGGAGGAGGTTATTATCCGCACTATAGGGCATTATGGTATCATCGGCGACAGGTTGCCGGGGTCTACCGGCGTGTGGCTGGACCCCGATGTGCCGTCGAAAGCACGTAAAATATGCGCCATGGGTGTACGCAGCAGCCGCTGGATAACTATGCATGGTTTTGCACTGAACGTAAATACCAACCTTAAATATTTTGATTATATAGTGCCTTGCGGCATCAGCGATAAGCGGGTAACTTCTATGCAGCAGGAACTGGGGCAAGAAGTGGACGAAATTGAGGTAAAAAAGATATTAAAGGAAGAATTTGCAAACATTTTCAATTCTTCGATTGTTGCATTTGGAGAAGAGGAGAAAGTTTTGTAACTTTTATTCCCTTTTCTAAAAGACATGCCCGTAACGTTAAAAACAGCGGAGACAAAACCAGGTATATCCTATCACTGGGGCAGCGATCACCTCCTGATCATGCTCGGTAACAGGACCCTTCCGCGTATACGCATGCTTTTTTGGGCAGAATTTATTCTTACAACAGGTATGGCTACCGTTTTCCTCTTAAGTGCCATTCCGTTTACTTCAGGGTTTACGCATATAGTATCAGCGCTTGGTGCGGCAGGCATTTATCTGCTGGCAGCTTACCGTTTTTTTACCCGTATGTTTTGCGAAGAGCGCATCCTGTTAGATCCTGAATACCTGACCATTGTCAACCGCACCCCTTTTTCTCAGAAAACAGTGCATTACGACTGGCATAATATAGGCCCGCTGCATTATACAGGCCGTGCCCATAAGACCGACCATCCGCTAAAAGGTAAATGCTATGACTATTTTGGCTTTGAAACGCAGGAACACCTGATACAGAACCTGCATCACGATGGCAATATGTACTTCAACTATGAAGGGTTCCCTGTACGCTTTGCCAAAGGCGTTTATTCATGGGATGCCGAGGAAATGGTACGAATGATGAAGATATATGCCGGCGGCACACTCCGACTGGGCCCCGAATGGCACAGGATGCTGCAGCAGCAGGAATGGGATGATGCCTAGTAGATGGTAATGTAACCTGTTTCTATATCCTTACGGTCTTGCCTTAAAATAAATTTGTACAAGCCTTTCTTCTTGAAATTTCTTTTATCAATAATTACCTGCGGCTCGGTAACACCGGGTATCTCTAATACCTCCCTGTTGTTCTGATCGAAAAAGCGTACAGAGTAATTATGCTCGCCATAATCCGGTAATTCGAGGTTTACATGCCCGGTAAAAGGGTTGGTAAATACATACTGCGATTTCATGTAAGAAAAGGCATTGATGTCTTCCGGTGCAGGTATGTCTATTACTATCTTAGGGATAGGTATAGTAGAGGTGCCGATGTTAGCAGTATCTCCGGGTGTGGCCGGCGCTGGGCTGGTAGTAGTTTCAATTTTTACTTTTGTAGCCAGCTTCTGCAGCGAATCGTTGGGGGGCAGTACGCCTTTGCTCATAATGGTAGCACTGTCTACATACAGCTTGAAGCGGTTACTATACCAGGTAAGGTCTGAACCGAAAACGATATACAGGCGGTACCAGTTTTTACCGGCTTCGGGGTGGCCGTCTATAAATGCCTGTGGGCCTTTCTTCAGGTTTTTTACATAGCCAATGGTCTTATAATTGAAAACACTGTCGTTCGATCTTTGAACTGCAATTGATTTCAACCCGTCATACTGGCTGGTCCAGCTCAATACATTTATTCCTTTTTCAGAAGCACCTACTATGTCGGGCAGGATGGGTTGTGCGTTGGCAGAAATAGAAACTACAACAAATAATAAAAGAAGAAGACGTGTCACTGGCGTAAAAAATATCGCCAAACCTACGCTAAAAAAAGAAGTTGGTGAACTGTGCCTGTTAAGATTTTAATTTCCATAACATTTACCCTTGTTTTCCCCCGCTGTATTTCCCAACTTGTACAATCGGCAATTTATCTTTAGGTTTGAACGCTATATATCATCATTTATGGGTTTATTCAAACGGAAACCGTTAGAGCTGCTTTTTGCTGAAGCATCAGAAACAGAAAAGGGGCTCAAAAAAACTTTGTCTGCCAGCGCACTGGTGGCACTGGGTATAGGTGCTATCATCGGGGCGGGTTTATTTTCTATTACGGGCCTGGCTGCCGCCAATAATGCCGGCCCTGCCATTACCATATCATTTATTGTGGCTGCATTTGGTTGTGCTTTTGCAGGACTATGTTATGCGGAATTTGCTTCTATGATACCGGTAGCAGGCAGTGCATACACATATAGCTATGCAACTATGGGCGAATTCATTGCCTGGATAATAGGCTGGGACCTTGTGCTGGAATATGCCGTAGGTGCGGCAACGGTGTCCATTAGCTGGTCGCGCTACCTGGTCAAGTTCCTGGACTATTATAATATACATATCAATCCGGCCTTTACATCGTCGCCGGCTGATGGCGGAATAATAAATATCCCCGCTGTATTTATAGTTATACTCATGTCGCTGCTGCTGATGAAGGGGACCAAAGAATCGGCATTTGTCAATGGTATTATTGTAGCCCTTAAAGTGTCTGTGGTATTGATATTCATAGCGCTGGGGTGGCAGTACATCAATCCTTCCAACTACACACCTTATATACCTGAAAACACAGGTACATTCGGTGAGTTCGGGTTCAGCGGTATTATACGCGCAGCCGCCATTGTATTCTTTGCCTATATAGGTTTCGATGCTGTTTCAACTGCCGCGCAGGAAGCAAAAAATCCGAAACGTGACATGCCTATCGGTATCTTATTATCCCTGGGTATTTGTACCTTGTTATATATAGCCTTTGCACATGTTATGACAGGTGTAGCCAGCGTCGAATCCTTCAGGGGTAAAGATGGTATTGCTCCGGTAGCCGTAGCCATTGACCATATGGGTAAAGCCGGGGCAGACGGGGTTATTGTCCCTGACTATCCGTGGCTGAACAAGGCTATCATTATTGCGATATTGGCCGGTTATTCTTCAGTTATCATGGTGATGCTGATGGGGCAATCGCGCGTATTCTTCTCTATGAGCCGCGATGGACTGATACCTAAAGTCTTCTCAGA
>JANINW010000014.1:255549-349626 GCA_024508935.1 Flavipsychrobacter sp.
AAATACCGCACCCCGGCCCGTAACAACTTCCTTTTCATGCTGTTCGTAAGCGTTTTCGCAGCTTTTGTTCCTGCAAACGTAGTGGGTGAAATGACCAGCATCGGTACTTTATTTGCATTTATACTGGTATGTATAGGCGTGATAGTGATGCGCAATAAGATGCCTGAAGCACCACGTGCATTCCGCACTCCTCTTGTGCCGCTGATACCTATTTTAGGGGTAGCTACCTGCCTGTTCATGATGGTATTCCTGCCTTTAGACACCTGGATACGCCTGGTGGTATGGATGATGATAGGCTTTGATGTGTACCTGTTCTATGGTATGCAACGCAGCAAACAAAACAGTGGTGTATTTGACAATAAGAGTTATAAGACAGTGTCTTTTACCGGCATAGGTATGGTTATATTGCTGGTTATGGTGGCCATGCTACACCACGCCAGCCCAACAGCCGACGATACCATATTATATTATTTCTCATTAGGTTTTGCGGTGCTGCATCTGTTCATTTACCTGGCTGCTATGAAAAAAGGCACCAAGGTTATTCAATAACAGTATATCGATCCTATTATATAAGCCGGCTTAATGCCGGCTTTTTTATTCTTATACTCTATGATGCCTTATGCAAAACCGCTACTATCTATCCGATAATTTGGCTACATTTGTCCGGTTTTCTAACATTTATAAACAAAATTATTCCTTCTTTATGGCATACGATGTGATCGTAGTAGGAAGCGGCCCCGGCGGATACGTGGCAGCCATCCGTGCATCTCAATTAGGTTTTAAAACAGCCATCGTAGAACGCGAAAGCCTGGGCGGTATCTGCCTCAACTGGGGTTGCATACCTACCAAAGCTTTGCTGAAATCTGCACAGGTATTAGAATATCTCCATCATGCGCAGGATTACGGCATTATTGCAGGTGAATCTAAAGCCGATTTCCCCGCTGTTATCAAACGCAGCCGTGGCGTAGCTGATAAAATGAGCAAAGGCATACAGTTCCTGATGAGAAAGAACAAGATAGATGTGCTGATGGGAATGGGTAAGCTGAATGCTAAGAAAGAAGTAGAGGTTACAGGTACAGATGGTAAAGTAACTGCACACCCGGCTAAGCACGTAATATTGGCTACCGGTGCCCGTTCGCGCCAGTTACCTAACCTGCCTATAGATGGTAAAAAGATCATAGGCTACCGCGAGGCTATGAACCTGCCTGCACAACCAAAATCGATGATAGTTGTGGGCTCCGGCGCAATTGGCGTAGAGTTTGCCTATTTCTACCATGCTATGGGCACTAAAGTGACTATAGTGGAATTTATGCCGCGCATTGTGCCGGTTGAAGATGAAGATATTTCTAAAGAACTGGAAAAGATATACAAGAAGAAAGGCCTGGAGATCATGACCAACGCTTCTGTAGAAAAAGTAGAAGCCAAGGGTAATGGTGTAGTAGCCACAGTAAAAACAGCTACGGGCAACATTTCACTCGAGGCAGACATCGTATTGAGCGCAGTGGGTATATCTGCCAATATCGAGAACATAGGCCTTGAAGCATTAGGTATAAAAACTGAAAAAGACAAAGTAACAGTAGATAAATACTACAAGACCAATGTAGAAGGCATCTATGCTATAGGTGATATCGTTCCCGGCCAGGCGCTGGCGCACGTAGCCATGAAAGAAGCTGTGATATGTGTAGAAGCCATAGGCCAGAAAGAAGGTAAATACCATCATACGCCGGAGCCACTGGATTATGGCAATGTACCGGGTTGTACTTATTGCTCACCTGAAATTGCATCTGTTGGTATGACGGAAAAGCAAGCCAAGGAAGCTGGCTATGAAGTAAAAGTGGGCAAATTCCCATTCTCAGCTTCGGGTAAAGCAAGTGCTGCAGGTGCTAATGAAGGTTTTGTAAAGGTGATATTTGACGCTAAATACGGCGAATGGCTGGGTACACACATGATAGGTGCCAATGTTACCGAGATCATTGCAGAGACAGTAACCGCCCGTAAACTGGAAACTACATGGCAGGAGCAACTGGATACTATCTTCCCGCACCCGACAATGAGCGAGGCGGTAAAAGATGCTATAGAAGTAGCCCTGGGCGAAGCTATCCACATCTAATATTGTTTAAAATAGAATTTAAAAAGGCTGCTACTGGCAGCCTTTTTGCTTTTAGTTTCATGAAATTTGTAGCCAGATGAAAACCTTAGCTGATAGAATAATAGCCTTCAATAAGCAGCTTGAATTTAAAGGAAAGCTGCCTGAAGGCATACGCATCATGAATCCTTTTAAGGAAGAACCTCATGCCCCTGCTATCTCAGAAGAGTTCTATAAGAAGTATTACAACGATAATAAACCACGTCATTTGATACTGGGTATCAACCCCGGCAGGTTTGGTGCTGCGGTTACGGGCGTACCATTTACCGATACCAAAAGGTTAAGATCTGAATGCCATATAGCGTATACCGGCAAGGAAACGCATGAGCCCTCTTCGGTTTTCATTTATGATATGATACATGCATTTGGCGGGGTAGAAAAATTTTATGGTTCATTCTACATCCATTCCATTTGCCCGCTGGGTTTTACCAAGGCCACGGGTCCCGGTAAAGAAGTGAACTATAATTACTACGACAGCAAAGAACTCACCGCTGCTGTGTACGATTTTATTATTGATAATATTAAAAAGCAGATAGCCCTGGGTATGGAAACAGATACTTGCTTTTGTTTTGGTACAGGTAAGAACGAAGCCTTCCTGCGAAAGCTGAATGAAGAAGAGACGTTTTTCGGTAATATTATAGCATTAGAGCACCCGCGGTTTATCATGCAGTATAAGGCAAAGACAAAAGAGCAGTATATTGATAAGTATGTAAAAGCTTTCAACAGCGTTATATGAGACTGCCTGTTTTGATAATTGTTGTTGTAACATTTTTAGTAATTGCAGCCATTTGTATAAGGCTTAATTGGCGTTATGAAGAATTCACGCTGCGAGAAAAAAACGTCATAAAACAATATCAAAACCGTTTTCCGGGGGCACATGTGTCTTTCATTGAAGACATGATGGCTGAGTCTGGTAAATACGGGCAGCATTATGGTCATGGGGTATATAAAGTGCTTTATGAGGCGGATTCTGCTGTGATCGATTTCAGACAGCTGCCGGAAAAGGAATTGAAAGACCTAAGCGATAATATTTTCCACGATTTTGGAGCGGTAATGGAGCACAGGGAACTATATTATAGTTTTAAAGTGGTATATATGACGCAACGGCCTATACAGAAACACCCGGATGGAACTGTGGTAATAGATACTTCAGATCATACGCCGGAAAGAAGTTTCGTTTACGAGATAAGGAAGTAAAAAAGTGTATACTATGCATAGAAGAAAATATTTATTATTTTAACTTCTATGAAATCCATTACATCGTTCCTTTTATTTTTTCTTACTGCTGCTACTGCTTACGCCGGCAAGGCGGATACACTCATCGGGCTGAAAGCCGAGCCTGCAAAAGATTACCGGCAGCTTACTTACAATATATGTAAAACGGCAAAAACAGATAAAGAGAAGGCCAATGCTATATACAACTGGGTAACGCACAATATAGCCCTGGATATTGAAGCCAATATGGACCCTGACCGCGACCCGCCTGAGATAAGTAAGATACTTAAAACAGGTATGGCCGCCAACGATGGCTACACACTGCTATATTCGAGCATGTGCCAGGAAATGGGCCTTGATGTGGTGGTGGTAAGAGGCTATGCCAAGGACTGGATATTTGATAACAGGGATGAATTTCTTTTGCCACGCCATAGCTGGTGTGCGGTGCTTATAGATGATAAATGGGAACTGGTAGACCCTTTATACGGAGCGGGGTATATTGAAAAATATAAAACCTGGTTTCAATCGCAGGTAGATAAACTGTCAAAGCCTAAGCTGGAATACGGTACTAAGGAGCGTTTTAAAATGCAATATAATCCTGCCTACTTTATGTATGACCCGCTGGCATTCCGGCATACCCATTTGCCTGCAGACCCTGTGTGGCAGCTAGCGCAAACACCTATGTCGCTCAATGTTTTTGAGCTGGGTGATAGCGCTATACTGGCATTCAACGAAACTCACAGGGATGTGCAGCAGGATAATGCGGGATTGTTACACATAGCCCGTCTCGACGAAAGAGAAAAGATACTGGATTATGCAAAAAGAGTATACGATTGTAATAAACGGTTTAAAACAGTGCTGTATGAAAAAGAATTTATAGAAGCAGATAGGGGATTGCAGCAAATTAATAATAAGAAGAAAAACCGCGAAACTATAGCAGTGCTGCAGGAGAGCCGCGATAAACTAAAAAGATCAGACAGTTATCTGAAAGAACAGAAAAAAGCATTCCCCCCGCATTATGCTGAGCTGCAGAAAAAGAATGCGGCTAAAAATATAAAAGCTAAAGAATATATACGTACCATAAAAACAGATGATAAACTGCTGATAGCTAAATGCAAACGCTATACAAATAGTGTTGACAAAGAAATAGATGATCTGCGCAAAACTTATGAGGAAGTACAGAAACGAAAAGAAGGTTTGCATCCTGAGAAGCTGGCGGCGATAGCTACTTCAAGAAAGCCAAAGCCGAATGATGCCGCTGCCCTAGCACAACTTACCGATTCTATTAGTAAAAGGAATGAACTAATAGGCCCGCTTACTGATAGCATTACTGCTTTGCAGGGACATATATCCATGTATGTGATGAACAGCCAGGTGTACTGGGAAGAATTATTCAGCGCTTTGAACGATGCAGATAGTTTTATTACTTCAGAGGCAAATCACCGGATCATGTTGAGAGATGATTATGATGATGAAGTAATAGCCTGCAATAAAAATTATCGTATAGCTAAATTCAGTAAGGCCGATACCCTGCAGGTCAATTATATGTCTAATTATGATTCCATCACCGCTTTACAGGATAGGGTAAACAGGCTGCATCTTGCTATCCTCGATATTTACAAAAACAATATCAGGGATATAGAGCGCTATAAAAAGATAGACAGCACTGCAACGGGTATCCTGGGAGACTATAGTAAATTGGTGCTCGATTATAATTTTGGTATAGGCCGTTTTAGCGAAGTGCTTTCAGATAATATAGAATACCAGCAGGCCAACTATAAAATATTTGAACATATTTCATCCGTCTACAAAAGGGAAACAGAGATCGTTGATAAAATGGAAATTGCCGAAGAAGAGCGTAAGAAAGAAGAAGCGAGGACGATCAACCAGCAAAAATCGTTTGATGAACGGGATAATGCACGATTACAGCGCAATGTAGAAACAGCTTTGAAAGAAGTAGAAAAGAGCCTGCAAAGCCTATAAATATGCTCACTCTATCTATTAAAGCATTAAATGAGTTTGTTTCAAATAAACCATATCCTTTGCAGGTATTCTTGTTCTACTGCTTGTCCTTGGGGGTAATCATTTTTATGCTGCCTGTGATTCCATTTATTCCTGATGATATAGGTGGACCGGATATCAAAATAAATAGGCCGGGAGACATTGTAAAGGTAGTTGCCCTGGCCCCTATAATAGAAACATTTATATTTCAATACCTGGTATTTAGGGTATTGAGGATGATAAGGCTTTTTGAAAATAATCCGCTGTTGATTGTAGGTATATCGGCTATAGGGTTTGGCCTTAACCACAGCTATAGTTTCGCGTATATGTATTTTGCGCTTTTAGAGGGCTTGGTTCTGGCGTACATACTCTATTTCTACAAGTATAATTATTCAAAAGCCTTCTGGACAACTGTATTGGTTCATGCATTAAGAAATAGTACCGCCTTATTGTGCCGATATTTATTTGCGGACATTATTTAGTTTTTACAAAATCCAGTACGGCAGAATTCATGCAGTATCGTAAGCCTGTGGGCTTTGGCCCGTCTGTAAATACATGGCCCAGATGGGCTCCGCAGCGTTTACATTCAACTTCGGTTCTTTGCCCGTCAGGGTCAGTTTTTTCCTTTACACTGTTGGACGAGGCAGGTTTGTAAAAGCTGGGCCAGCCTGTTTGGCTGTCAAATTTGGTGGCTGAAGTGAACAAAAGGTTGCCGCATGCTACGCAATAATAGACCCCGTTCTTATGGTTATCCCAGTATTCACCGGTATAGGCCCTTTCAGTAGCGGCTTCTCTTGCCACTTGGTATTCACCGGCAGATAAATACTTTCTCCATTCGGCATTGCTGATGTTTACAGAGCTGTGGTTGGTATGCGAGTAATAGGGATTTTTCTTTTGTTTTTCCTTAAGATCAGGGTCTGCCTGCGCATAGCCGGCATATGCGGTTAGAACAGTTACTAATGCTAATAAGATTTTAACAAGTTTCATAAGTCTTTGTATTTGTGTGTACTGGTATATAAACGAAGTATATGGGTTTTTGGTTTTCCCGTTTGTTTTGATGTTATGGGTATGGTTTTTATTAACAGGTTTAAGAACCAAGATCAAATACTATGAGAAAGTTATTACTATTAGCTACTGCATTAACGATGGGCACGATCATCTTCCCATCTTGCGTAGCTAAAAAGAAGTACCTGGCGGCTCAATCGGCGAATGCAGACCTTTCAAGACGGAACCAGGGATTGACACAAGACCTTTCAGCAGCAAAGGACAGCATTTCCCGCCTGCGGGGAAATGTAAGCGTGCTTAATGACGTGTACAATTCTACCAATGCAGAATTGAACATGAGCAAAGAGCAGATTGCTGAACAACAAAAGCGCCTTATGCAATTGCAGGAGCTTATAGGCCAGCAGCAGCGTAATACAGAGGCTTTGCGTAAGAAAATAGCGGATGCCCTGGTAGGGTTCAATACAAATGAACTAAGCGTTAGCATGAAGAATGGCAAGGTGTATGTAAGTATGCAGGAAAGCCTGTTGTTCCCATCGGGTAGTGCTGTAGTGAATAAGAAAGGTAAAGATGCCCTGGCTAAGGTAGCAGGTGTATTGAACACCAACCCCGATATAAATGTAGAAGTGGAAGGACATACTGATAGCATCCCTATTAAAACAACATTATATCCTGATAACTGGGCGTTGAGTGTAGCGCGTGCCACATCTATCAGCCGGGTGTTGATAAACGACTATTCTGTACCTGCTACGCGCATCAAAGCCAGTGGCCGCAGCCAATACGACCCTGTAGCATCGAACGATAATGAGGCCGGCCGTGCCCAAAACCGCCGTACCGAAATAATACTGGAACCTAAACTGGACGAACTGATGTACCTGATAAGGGGTGTGCCGGTTGTGCAGACCAAAAAATAATGATGTTATCTGTGAAATTCAATTCTATAACTGAAAGCCGGTATTAAGCCGGCTTCTTTTATATACCTGGTAGAACCGCTGCGTACATCAAAATAATTATAGGAATAATTGCGGCGGTTGGTAACATTCTGTATGTCTAGCGATAGGGTATGTGTGGCCTTCCTGTTGTTGCGTTTATAGTAAAGACTGCCGTCTATACGTAAGTAATATGGGTCTTGAAATGTATAATAAGCGTTTGCTACATAAACCGTTTTACGCGCAGCAATGGATTGGGGAAGATCTATAGGCGTTTCCCGCTGGCCGCCAGTGTACATGAGCTTGCCATTTAATCCTATAAGACTGCGTTTGCTGTTCGAAAAATAGAATTCTTTTCCTGTCACAAGGTTTAGCTGGTACCCACGGTTGAAATGACCATCGTAACTGATGCCTCCGAAAGTTGTGTACGTGGAGCGGTAAAGAGAACCTGTAAGCAGAAAATAGTAATTGTCTGCAAAAGGCCGCTCAAACGTAATATCAATGCCATAATTCTCTCCTTTGCCTTTGCTGGCTAAAGGTTTTGTGCCTGCTAATGCAAAAACACTTTCGCTATTGATGATAGAAAAGCCGCTGTTGCTGTCTGCCTCTACCGGCAGGTGATAAAGGTATTGGTAGTACAATTCGGCCTTAAGGTGCATTTTATATGGCAGGAAAACTTCGTAGCCCAGTACCGTATGTACGGCGCGCTGCAGATCAAGATATTGATTAGGGTATATACCGGTGCCGGTATATACATTGGACCTGTATAAGTAAGTGGAGATATGGTCTGGCTTGCTATGCATGCCGGCAGCAAGGCTTAGCTTATGGTTCTTAAAACTATAGCTCATAGCTGCACGGGGCTCTATACTGTATTGTTGACTCAATTCATAGTACGAGCCGTGCAGGCCGCCTGTCAGGGTTATGTGTTCAGATACCCTGTTCTTCCATTGTACATAGGCCTGGTAAAATTGAGTGCTGCCGCTACCGTCCAGCAGGTTAGTCCATTGCCTGGCGCCAAAATCGTAGTAATTCTGTTGCAGGTTATAACCCAGTTGCTGGAATATAATGCCGGTGCGTATCGTATTACGGTTATCCAGTTTGCTGTTTAGTAAAACCGATGCCCGGAAGGCAATGTTTTCAGGTCTGCCATTGTCTACTTCTACCGGGTTATAATTATCGGTAGTATTCAGCGTGTCTGACCGGCGGGTACTTTTATCGTATGAACCGGATAGAATGGTTTTGATATAGGTACGTGTATTGATAAAATATTGGTGTGTAACGCCCCCGAAAGTCATCATACTGTGATTGTTCAATTTCAGGTTAGGGTCATCATCCGTCCATTCGGTACTGTCTTTTGCAGGCGCTGTAAGTAATTTATTAGCTCCGGCTATTCCCCAAACAGAAAAAGTGCCCGCCTTAGCAGTGGGGAAATTGAGCTTTAGCGATACATCCTGGTAATCGGGAATGAGGCCATTGAGTTTTACATAGTCCTGTATAAGCGCCAGGGTAGAGTAGCGATAGTCAATGAGATAAGATGCCTTGCCGCCTTTTTTAAACGGGCCTTCCGTAGCTATTTCTGTACCAAGCAGGCCAATTTGAAATATATGCTCATAATTATCTTTATTGCCATTACGCAGGTTCAGGTCGAAAACACCGGATAAAGCATTGCCATATTCGGGAGGGAATGCTCCTGTATAAAAATCAGAAGTGCCGAGTGTATTGGCGTTAAGCATACTGATGCCGCCGCCACTGCTGCCCAGTTCACTAAAGTGGTTGGGATTAGGTATTTCTATACCCTCCAGCCGCCACAAAACACCGCGTGGCGAATTACCGTGTACCACTATATCGTTATCAAGATCGCCATTGTTGGCCACACCGGCAAAGTTCATAGCCATACGTGCCGGGTCGGATATGGAAGCGGCATAACGGCGGGTTTCTTCAACCGAAAATGAACGGGCGCTGACCGTGGCAAATTCATTGAGCGCCTGTGTTTTGTTGCGGCGCACACTTACGGTCACTTCATCCAGTTTATGTAGGCTTTCAGTTAAGGATATATTCAGTTCTGTGGCCTTGCCCGATGTTACCAGTATTTCAACTACCGTTTTGGGTTGGTAGCCTACGAGACTGAACTGGAAACCCTGCCTGCCCAGGGGTACATTGTCTAAAATAAAGTACCCGGTACTGTCTGTATAAATACTTAACTGCTGGTTAGATAGCAGTACTACAGTTACCATTTCCAGCGGCTTATTAGATTCCGCATCCAGTACATAACCTCTTACCCGCTGCACCAGGCTGTCCTGTGCGTAGCCAGTTAGAGAAAATGTAAAACATACTATATATCCAATAAGCTTCAGAAACGGTCTCATCTACAATTAAGACATTATTAAAACCTGAAAGTTTATACTTCAAAATATTTGCCAAAGCACACAATCCTTATCAGAACTTTATCGTTATATTTATCATTAGTAGAAACCATCCTTGATATGAGAGTGAAGCTAAGGCCTTTTCTGTATTTTTTTTCCGGTGCCGCTGTAGCAGGTGCTACATTCTTTGGCGTGGCATTTCGTGAGCCTGTAAAAGGCGAGGCTATGGTAGAAGTAAAAGAAGAAGGACGGCTGCAGTATAAATGGTACCCGGTGGAGATGCCGCGCAACCTCAGCTTTGCAGGTGAAAGGGTGCCGTTGAATAAATGGGAAGTGAAAGAAAGAATGGACCGTGAACTGCTGGTAAATTATTACCTGCACGGCAGTACCTTATATATACTTAAACTCAGTACAAGATATTTTCCGCTTATTGAAGAGCGTTTGAAGGCAAATGGTGTTCCGGACGATTTTAAATATTTATGCGTGGCAGAAAGCTCTTTGCAGCATCTTACCTCACCTGCAGGCGCTGCAAGTTTCTGGCAATTCCTGAAGGGCACGGCGCCAAGATATGGTCTTGAAGTAAACGATGAAGTAGATGAACGGTATAATGTGAAGAAAGCTACCGATGCTGCTTGCGTTTATTTCAAGGAAGCGTATGCCAAGTTTGGTTCCTGGACAGCTGCTGCCGCATCTTTTAATTGCGGCCTTGCCGGGTATGAGGATTTTGCTTCCTTCCAGGGCTCATACAATTATTATGATATAGCCCTGCCGGAAGAAACAGCAAGGTATATTTTTAGGATTATAGCGTTGAAAACATTGATAAGCGAAGCCAGCAGGTACGGTTATATCATGCCTTCCAATGAGAGTTACAAGCCGTATGCCGGCAGGACATTAATAGTTGATACCACGATCAAAAACCTGTCAGACTTTGCAAAAACAAATAATTCGAATTACAAAATATTAAAGCTATATAACCCGTGGCTCAGAGCGCGTAAGCTCACAGTAAAGCCGGGCAAAGCGTACGAGATAGAATTACCACCTGTTATGACACAGGAATAGGCTATAGTATTTGTCAGCTGCAATCTGTAGCTTTAAGTAAACAATGATGCATGCGTAAGCTTGTGGCCATATTACCACTGGTACTTACTACCATATTCGTTTATTTGCTGGATAAGCCATTAGGCAAGCTGCCTGCTATAGGCCGGCTGCTTGATCCTGTTAATGGCTGCTGGGCCAGTGCTGACCCCGTCAATAAATCTTTTGATCTGCAGCTTCAATTACCGGGTTTAAAACAAGCCGCAGAGGTAAGATTTGATGACAGGCTGGTGCCGCATATCAAAGCCGCAACCGAACACGATATCTATTACGTGCAGGGTTATATTCACGCTTATTTCAGGCTATGGCAAATGGATATGCAAACGCGTGCTGCTGCAGGTAGGATATGTGAAGTAGCAGGAGAGAAGGCTTTAAAATTTGATCGTGGCCAACGCAGGAAAGGCATGGTGTATGGCGCAGAGCAGTCATTAAAGGCAATGGAAGCGGATCCGCGCAGCAAAGACATGCTGGATGCCTATAGCGCAGGTATTAATTATTACATCAGCCAGCTCAACTACCGTGCGTATCCCCTCGAGTATAAATTAATGGGCTTTAAGCCGGAGGCATGGACCAATATCAAAACAGCATTGTTGTTGAAATACATGGCGGATGACCTGACCGGCTATACAGAGGATATAGCAATGACGGTGCTCAGGGATATGTTATCTCCTGCTGAATTTGACCTGCTGTATCCATCACGAATGGAAGGCAGTGCTACGGTAATACCATCTGATACCGTTATTCAGCATCCATCTTTAAAGACGTTGGCAGCACCGCCCGATAGTATAGCCTGGACGCATTTACAAACAACAGATTTCATACAGGATGAAACAGATGGCAAAGGCAGCAATAACTGGGCGTTGAGCGGAAGCCGTACTTTAAGCCGTGCACCCATATTGTGCAACGACCCTCACCTGGGTCTCAACCTGCCTTCACTATGGTACGAGGTGCAGCTGCAAACGCCATCTATGAATGTGTATGGTGTATCACTACCCGGGGCACCCGGTGTGGTCATTGGTTTTAATGATAGTATAAGCTGGGGCTTTACAAATAATTACCGCGATGTAAAAGACTTTTATGCTATAGAGCCTATGTCTGCAAATACCTATCGCTTCAGCGGTAAGGAATTGAGATATAATGACAGGGTAGAAGTGATAAAGATCAAAGGCCGCCCCGATTTTAAAGACACTGTGCACTACACCATACATGGCCCGGTTATATACGACCAAAGTTTTCATGGCCCGGGAGGTTTGATAAAGCCATTGGCCGTCACCTGGATGGCACATAAGCCTTCCAATGAGATACTGTCTTTATATCTTTTAAACCATAGCAATAACTATGTTCAATTCGTAGACGCTATACATCACTTTAATTGTCCCGGTCAGAATATGCTCTATGCCGATAGGGCAGGGAATATTGCTTTATGGGGACAGGGCCAGTTCATCAACAAATGGAAAGACCAGGGTAAATATGTAATGAATGGTGCCGACAGCAGCACACTTTGGAAAGAGTTGATACCGGTGGCAGAGAACCCGCATGCTTTCAACCCGGCACAAGGTTACCTTGCTTCAGCCAACCAAACAGTTACCGATAGTACTTATCCTTATTGGTACAATGGCTATTTCAATGAGTTCCGTTCATGGCGTATCAACCAGGTATTGCGTTCGCTGCATAGTGCTACTGTAGAAGATATGTTCAAACTGCAAAATGATGTGTATTCCATATTGGCATCAAAAGTATTGCCGGTTATGCTGCAGCATATTAATGTAGATGTGCTGAAACTGAAGGAGAGAAAATATCTCGATTTCCTGGGTGGTTGGGACTACCGGCTTACGCCTGATAGTAAAGCAGCCACAGTCTTCCAGGTATGGTGGACAGAACTATACGAGGTAATATGGAAAAACCGTTTTTCTAAAGTACCAGATAAAATATATCCATCACCGGAGCGTACCATGCAGTTGATGATTGACAATAACCCGGCTATCGGAAACCTCAACGACCTTGCGGTATATAGTTTGAGAAACGCTACTGATAGCCTGGCAAAACTGGAGAAAGCTGGAAAATTGGAATGGAGTAAAGCTAAAAATACATCTGTCAACCACCTGACCAAATTACCTGCGTTTAGTTACCCCGATTTGAAAATAGGCGGATGGGGTAATACCGTTAACGCAGCTAAAAGTGTACATGGTCCGTCCTGGAGGATGGTGGTACAGATGGGCAGGCAGATAGAGGCTTACGGTGTGTACCCCGGTGGACAGTCGGGCAACCCCGGCAGTAAATATTATGCAACTTTCCTGGATAAATGGGTGAAAGGTGAATATAATAAACTCAGCTTTGTGCCCAGGTCTGGCAAGGCTACGTCAAGATTCACCTGGAATATTCAACCTTAATAGACTATGCGTTCCTTAATTACCATATTATTTATTGCGATACTTTCCGGTATTACCACCTTTTTTCTGCCGTGGTGGATGGTAGCTGTATGTACTTTCCTGGTAGTGGTAACCATGCGGCAGAGACCGGGACAAGGGTTTCGTGCAGGTTTTGCGGGTATAGCATTATTATGGCTCATCGTTATTTTGTGCAGGGACCTGCCCAATGAACATATTCTTTCTGCGAGGATGGCAAAAGTTTTCGGCTTGCCTAATTCGGGTTTATTCATTCTTGTAAATATTTTGTTAGGCGGTCTTGTGGGCGGCCTGGCAGGCTGGAGCGGGGGAGTGATGTTCAAATACTTCCGGAAGTAACAATGGCATTTTATTGTATTTTTGCTGCTGCATGCCAATCCGTTTACAGCGTTATATAGCCATATTATCCGTCATTCTGTTTATTGGGAAATTATGGGCATGGTACCTTACACATTCCGTTACAATACTTACCGATGCACTGGAAAGCACTGCCAACGTTATAGCCGGCTTTATTGGTTTGTATAGTGTGATACTTGCTGCCAAACCGCGGGACCTGAACCATCCTTACGGGCATGGTAAAGCAGAGTTTGTTTCCTCAGCAGTAGAAGGTGCGTTGATATTTATTGCCGGCCTCATGATCATATATGAGGCTGTCAACCAGTTGCTGGAGCCGCGCCCTTTACATAAGCTGGACGTTGGTATATACATAACAGTAATAACCGGCATACTGAATTTGTTTGTAGGCTTATATGCAATAAAGACAGGTAAAAAGCACCGTTCGCTGATAGTGGAATCTGCAGGCAGGCACTTGATGACCGATGCCTATTCAACTTTTGCTATTGTAGTAGGTCTTATCTTACTGCTGTTTACCGGCTGGCAGTGGCTGGATAGTGTGGTGGCGCTGCTCTTTGCGGTATTCATTATTGTTACGGGGTATAAAGTCATCAGGCGCTCCCTGGCAGGTATCATGGACGAGGCAGATGAAAAACTATTGAAGGAAGTAATAACTGTGATGCAGCAAAACCGGAAGCCTCAATGGATAGACCTGCATAATTTACGTGTTATACAATATGGCGATGTACTGCATATAGATGCGCACATGACGCTGCCCTGGTATTACGAGGTGCGCGATGCTGAAATGGAGATACATGCCGTGGAAGACCTTATAAAGGTTCATTTTGGTGATAAGGTGGAACTGTTCATCCATATCGACGCATGCATGCCTTACCAATGCAAACTTTGCGCACTGATAAAATGCCCTGTACGGCAGGAAGATTTCAAAGCGCAGCAGCAGTGGACTTTAGAGAATGTATGGAGCGATGCCAAGCATGGCAAACAGTAACCATGCACCGGCTATTTGAAATGCCCTGTTGTGTTTTCGTAAGCATGGTCTATGAGCCATTTGCCGCTATCGGCAGCAGCTGTGGCTAATGCATCACAACGGTTATTCATAGGGTTATCAGCATGGCCTTTTACCCATACAAATTTGATGCGGTGCTTCTTGTGCTGGTCAAGATATTGCATCCAAAGGTCGGCATTCTTTTTGTCTTTAAAGCCCGTTTTTACCCAGCCAAATACCCATTTCTTTTCAACAGAGTTGACCACGTAAGAAGAATCGGTAAATATGGTTACGTCAAGCCCGTCTCTTGTCAGCGATTGCAGGGCTACAATTACAGCCATCAATTCCATGCGGTTGTTAGTCGTCATCCTGAATCCCTGCGATAGTTCTTTTACCGTATTACCCCATTGCATTATGATGCCATAACCTCCCGGTCCCGGGTTGCCGCGGGCTGCACCATCCGTATAAATAATTAATTGTTTCGACATGAATTGCTGGCCTTAACCGTATCTTTGCGCCCAAAAATAGAGCCTTGAGGGTCAAAATAAAAGTTGCAGGTGTAAGTTATTTGAATACTAAGCCATTATTGTATGGAATAGAACGCAGCCTGGTACTAAATGAAATGGAACTGTTGCTGGACTACCCATCTAACCTGGCACAAAGCCTGCAAAAAGGGGATATAGATATGGCCTTGATGCCTGTAGCTGCTATGCCCGGTATACCAGGTGCGCGTATAGTAAGTGATTATGGCATTGCTGCCGATGGAGATGTTGCTTCAGTTTGTATTTTCAGCCAGGTGCCTATGGAAGAGATAGAAACTGTTTATCTCGATTATCAGTCCCGCACCTCTGTAAGGCTGGCCCAGCTGTTGCTGGAGCAGTACTGGAAAAAAAATGTGGTATTCAAACCAGCACCTGAAAACTATATTGAATATATAAATGGCACTACAGCAGGGGTAATTATAGGAGACAGGGCACTAAAGCAACTGGCCAATTTTGAATATGTCTACGATCTGGCCGCTGAATGGAAAGCATTTACAGGGTTACCATTTGTATTTGCAGCCTGGATAGCCAATAAAGACTTGCCACAAGATTTTTTGAAAGCATTTAATGATGCAAATGCAGAAGGCTTGAAACATATTGACGAAGTAGTGGCTGAAAACCCGTTTCCTTACTACGATTTGCATACCTACTACACAAAAAATATTCATTACCTGCTAACGGAAGAAAAGAAGGCAGGATTGAACAAGTTCCTGGAATTGATAAAATAGTATCAGGGGCTTATATAGCCTCATAGCCGTCGCTGATAATAGTATTTCAACAAGTCGTAATATCTTTGCGTTATCTTATGGAAAAAGGCATAACTCTGGTAGAATGTCCGCGCGATGCGATGCAGGGCTGGAAACATTTTATACCTACAGAAAAGAAAGTGGCTTATCTCAATTCACTTTTGAAGGTGGGGTTTGATGTACTGGACTTTGGTTCTTTCGTATCTGCAAAAGCCATTCCGCAACTGGCCGATACTAAAGAAGTTATTGCACAGTTAGACCTTAGCAATACCAACACGAAATTGCTGGCCATTATAGCTAATACGCGTGGTGCCGAAGAGGCAGTAGTGTATGATGAGATAAAATATCTTGGCTTTCCTTTTTCCATATCCGAAACGTTCCAGCTGAGGAATACGAATAAAACCATTGCACAATCGCTTGTACAGGTTGAAGAGATACAAAAGCTGTGTGTACAGCATGGTAAGGAGTTGGTAGTATATATATCCATGGGGTTTGGAAACCCGTATGGCGATGAGTATAACGCTGAAATAGCCATCAACTGGGTGGGGCAGCTTGCTAAATTGGGTATAAGCACTATTGCTATGTCTGATACAGTAGGTGTGGCGAAACCGGATACCATATCTTACATCTTCAAACACCTGGTGCCGGAATTTAAGGATGTGCATATTGGGGCACACTTCCATTCTACAGCTACAACATGGGAAGAAAAGATACGGGCTGCTTATGACAACGGTTGCCTGCGTTTTGACAGCGCTATGAAAGGTATTGGCGGCTGCCCGATGGCCGATGACGACCTGGTAGGTAATATTGCAACAGAGAATATAGTAGGCTGGGCTATGCGGAAAAATATACCACTGCGTATAGACCAGGATGCTTTCTTCCAATCGCTGAACATAGCTGCGGAGATATTCATATAGTACCTATCCGGTTAAGAGACCTATCTTTGAACGGTATTACATTCTAAAATACGCTTATGTCTACTCATAAAGAAATAACCAAGGTAACCACCAATACACTGCAACGCATGAAGCAGCAAGGTGAGAAAATATCTATGCTTACAGCGTATGATTTTTCTATGGCCCGCATATTAGACGATGCAGGTATTGATGTATTACTCGTAGGCGATTCTGCGTCGAACGTGATGGCGGGACATGAAACTACCTTGCCAATTACCCTCGACCAGATGATATACCATGCGCAAAGCGTAGTAAGGGCTGTAGACCGCTGCCTGGTAGTAGTAGATCTGCCATTCGGCAGTTACCAGGGAAATAGTAAGGAAGCACTTAACTCTGCTATTCGTGTAATGAAGGAATCGGGTGCTCATGCTATAAAGCTGGAAGGCGGTGCAGAAGTAGTGGAGTCTATTAAACGTATCATCAGTGCCGGCGTACCGGTTATGGGGCACCTGGGCCTTACACCTCAGTCTATTTATAAATTCGGTACTTATGCGGTTCGTGCCAAAGAAGATGAAGAAGCAGAATTGCTGGTAAGCAATGCACATGCTTTGCAGGAAGCAGGCTGCTTTGCTATAGTGCTGGAAAAAATACCTGCTGCATTGGGCAGGCGCGTATCTGAAGAACTGAAAATACCCATCATTGGTATAGGGGCAGGTATGCATGTGGATGGACAGGTATTGGTAATGCATGATATGCTGGGCATTAATAAAGATTTCTCTCCGCGTTTCCTGCGCCGTTACCTGAATATGTACGACCAGGTAAAAGAAGCTACCCAACGCTATATAAGCGATGTAAAGAGTAAAGATTTCCCTAACGAACAGGAGCAATATTAATATGGTGAATGCCGAAGTGTGGAAGGCGCTGCGCACTGAACTGGATAAAAAGCAGGTAACACTGGTAGCCGTTTCTAAAACAAAGCCGGCCGGTGATATACAAGAGCTGTACGACCTTGGCCAGCGCCAGTTTGGTGAGAATTACGTGCAGGAACTGGTTGAGAAACAAGCTGTATTGCCTGCCGATATAGAATGGCACTATATAGGCCACCTGCAAAGCAATAAAGTGAAATTCATTGCCCCTTTTGTACATCTTATACATGCAGTGGATAGTTTTAAACTGCTGCAGGAAATAAACAAACAGGCAGCAAAGAATAACCGTGTTATTAAGGTACTGCTGCAAATGCATATAGCCGATGAAGCAACCAAATTCGGCATGGATGAAAATGAACTGACTACCTTGTTGGAGTATTATACGGCACAAAAAGATACCCTGCAGCATATACAGATATGCGGCCTAATGGGTATGGCCAGTTTTAGTGATGATAAAGAAAAAGTGAGAGCAGAATTTGCAAGGCTGCATAATGTATTTAAGTTCCTGAAAGATTCTTATTTCCTATACGAACCATATTTTAATACCTGCTCTATGGGCATGAGTGGTGATTACCAGATTGCAATAGAAGAGGGTAGTACAATGGTGCGTATTGGCAGTATGCTTTTTGGTGAACGGAACTATGCCAAATGATCTTGCGCCGATTGAATGCGTAAATGCAATTGCCTGAAGCCTAAAGACGCTACGATACAAAGCCCACCCATAAACCACCAAAGTGTATCAAACCCGAAATGCTGCACAATTTGTCCGCCGGTGGCAGGGCCCAGCACTTGCGCGGTAGACCAGCAGATGGTATAAAGTCCCGCATACTGTCCACGGTTGCTTTCTGTACTGCGGCTTATCCAGAAGGAGTTCATAAAAGGCATTGACAGCATTTCGCCGAAAGTAACGATGAGCATTGCTAAAACTGCCAGCCAGAAACCACCCGGAATTATATTGAATACCATAAAGGATGCTGCTACCATTATCACACCAACAACCACATATTGCAAATTGCTCCTTTTGCCTTCCAGTTGGTGAACGATCACCATTTCTATCAATGCTATTAAAATGCCATTCATAGCCATTACTATGCCTATGTCCTGCTCCGACATGCTCAGCTGCTCGCGGTAATATACAGGCAGCGTAGTGAACAACTGGAAGAAGCAATAAAAGAAGAGGATAGATAAAACTACAAAAGCCAGGTAAGGTTTATCCCGGTAGGCAGATAAAGCACCAACGGTCTTATCTGCCGGTCTTTTCAGCGTAGCGGCATTTTTTGATGGTGCCAGTACCAGCCAAAGCAGGCATGCTGCGCTGATATTGGTCAGGCCGTCTATCCAGAACAGCAGTGTATAGTTTTTCGAAGCAATGAAACCGCCCAGTGCACCACCTGCAGCCCATCCCAGGTTTATAGCAAGCCTGTTGAGCGAGTAGGAGCGGGTGCGGTTTTCTTCTTTGCTGTAATGTGCTATTGCCGCAGAATTGGCCGGCCTGAAAGATTCATTAACCAGTGCCAGGAAAAAAGTACAAATACAAATCGCCGGGTAGCTTGTCATTTGCCCTAAGAGTATGAACAAAATACCTCCGCCCAGCAGGGCAAACATTTGCAGGTAATAGAAACCTATTTTATCCGTAATTCGTCCGCCGATAAGGCCGCCGCAAATAGACCCCGCGCCGAAAAGGCTCATTACCAATCCGGCTTTGGCAATGCTCACACCCATGCTTTGGGTAAGATACAGTGTCATAAAAGGCACCACCATAGTGCCGCTGCGGTTAATAAGCATAACCAGCGACAGCCACCAGGTAGATGGCGTTAATCCTCCGTAGGCATTCTTGTATAAGGTGATGAATTTGTGCACAGGTGTGCAACAAAAATAAGGTATAACCGACGGATGCTGAAAATGAAATAATTAGATAGAAAAATATCCGACTATTTATAATCTTCTATAACCAATTGCTCACGGCAGAAATAATATTCACGTACATCGTTGGAGGCAACAATAACCAGGCGGTCTTTGCCGTAGGTCTCAATCCATTCTTTGTATTGGTCTACACCTTGCTGGTCAAGGTTGGAACAAGGTTCATCCAGCAGCAGTATAGGTGTATCGGCAAATATTGCCTGGGCCAGTTTTACCCGTTGTTTCATACCCGATGAATAGTCGCCGATAAGTTTATCGGCTGCTTTTTGCAAACCGGTGATCTCAATAATGCGTTGAATATCCAGGTTGCCCACCGGCTTCTTGAAGGTGAAATGAAATTCAAGAAATTCCCGCATGGTCAATTCTTCTACAATTTCCTGCCCGGGTGCGCAGTAGCTTATATAAGGGTAAATAGTAGTGGCTGCCAGTGATTTGCCGGGCAGTTCATAATTTACTTTTCCTTTGCTGGGCGATTGCATGCCGGCTATAACCCGCAGCAGGGTAGATTTTCCACTGCCGTTAGGCCCCAGTATAGCATAGGCACCGGGAGTGCTGAAGGAAGTAGTTACATCCTTAAATATCCAATGGCGTTGAAAGCGTTTGCTTATTTGATCAAGGGATATCTTCATTGTGCCTGCGGATATAGCCCTTCATGATGCCGCGACCTGTATCGCGCACAAAGCTGATGATCTCATCTCGTTCATCAGAAACCGGTATCTCGGTCTCTATGATGCTAAGCGCCTTAGATACATTATAGCCACGTACAAACAGTATACGGTATATATCCAGTATATGGTTGATCTTTTCGATGCTGTAACCGCGGCGTTTCAGGCCTACAGAGTTTACACCCACATAAGAAAGGGGCTCACGGGCAGCTTTTACATAAGGCGGCACATCTTTACGCACCAGCGAACCGCCGGTAACGAAAGCATGGGAACCGATACGTACAAACTGCTGTACCGCAGTAAGGCCGGCCAGTACTACGTGGTCGCCTACTATGATGTGGCCGGCGAGGGTAGTATTGTTAGAGAATATACAGTAGTTACCTATTTCGCAATCGTGTGCAATGTGCGAATAAGCCATGATAAGGCAGTTGTTGCCTATCTTGGTCGCATTCCTGTCTGAAGTACCCCTGTTGATAGTAACACATTCGCGGATAGTTGTATTATCACCTATCATGGTGAGGGTATCTTCTCCACGGTATTTCAGGTCCTGGGGGATAGCTGAGATAACCGAGCTTGGGAATATGCGGCAGTTTTTACCAATGCGCGCACCTTCCATAATGGTAACATTTGAACCGATCCATGTACCTTCTCCTATCTCTACATTCTTATGAATAGTAGTGAAAGGATCTATTTTCACATTCGGCCCTATTTTAGCATCCGGGTGGATGTAGGTAAGCGGGTGGATCATTTTTTGTCTTTTCTTATTATTTGTGCTACCAGTTCGGCCTCCGTCACCAGTTTATTACCTACATAAACAGTGCCCCTCATTTCGCAGATGCCGCGACGTATAGGGTTCAGCAACTCTAGTTTTAGTATCAGTGTATCTCCCGGCAGTACGCGGTTCTTAAAACGTACCTTATCTATTTTCAGGAAATAAGTATCATAATTCTCCGGGTCGCTGTAATTGTTCAGCGCCAGTATGCCTCCGGTTTGTGCCAGTGCTTCTATTTGCAATACGCCCGGCATAACAGGGTTGCCCGGGAAGTGGCCCTGGAAAAAATGTTCGTTATAAGTAGCATTTTTGATGCCTACCACATGGTTATCGCTCAGCTCAATGATCTTGTCCACGAGCAGGAATGGGAATTTATGCGGCAGTGCTTTTTCTATCTGTGTAATGTCATAGATAGCCTGTTGGTTAGGATCGTAATGCGGGATGTCTGAAAGATGCTTGTTCTTTTTAATGAACTGTTTGATCTTCTTGGCAAACTCTACATTCGAAGCATGGCCTGGACGGCTGGCTATGATGTGTGCACGGATGGGATGGCCCACCAGTGCCAGGTCGCCCACAACGTCCAGCAGTTTGTGCCTGGCCGGTTCGTTGGGGAAGTGCATTTGTATATTGTTCAGGATGCCTTCCTGCTTAACTTCTATATTCGCTTTGTTAAATACTTTGGCCAGTCTGTCCAGCTCTCCCTGGCTTACTACCTTATCTACCACCACTATGGCATTGCTCAGGTCACCGCCTTTTATAAGGTTGTTATCCAGCAGGTACTCCAGCTCATGCAAAAAGCAGAAAGTACGGCATGGCCCTACTTCGTCTTTAAACTCGGTAATATGCTTCAGCGTAGCGTGCTGCGTACCTAATACGGGAGAATTGAAATCTATCAGCGTAGTTATTTGGTATTCATTAGAAGGCACAGCCAGCATATCCACATTCTTTACAGGGTCGTAAAAATGGATATTGGTATCAATGGCATATACTATGCGTTTAGCTTCCTGTTCCAGTACGCCTACACTTTCAATAGCCTCTATCACCTCGCGGGCACTGCCGTCCAGTATAGGTACTTCAGGGCCGTCCAGTTCTATCAGCACATTGTCTACACCCATACCTACCAGGGCAGCCAGGGTATGTTCTACGGTACTTACACGGGCACCATTATGCTCCAGTGTTGTACCGCGCGATGTATCTACAACATAGTCTACATCGGCTTTTACTATCGGTTTTTCCGGAAGGTCTATACGTTGAAAACGAATGCCGTAACCCGGGTTGGCCGGTTTAAGGGTCATATTTACCTGTTCGCCGGTATGTAATCCTACACCCGGTAAGGTTACTGAACCCTTCAATGTATGCTGGTATTGGGAGGAGATTGTATCCTGCACTTTATCTGTTTTTTTTCTGGCCTCTTTAATTAATGACTCTGCACTCACTACTTACCGGATTTGATGATTCAATAACGATTTCAATTCCTCCACCATTTCTTCTAATTTAAGGAGGCGTTGTTGTAATTCGGGCAAATTTCTAAAAATTGCCTGACTTTTTAAGGAACTTTTATAATCATAGGCCGGAGAGCCTGTTAACGCTGTATTCGGATCGGCTACAGACTTTGACAAACCGCTTTGCGCATTGATGCGCGTACCGTCTGCTACCTGTATATGGCCTACCATACCTACCTGCCCACCCACAATTACATTTTTGCCCACCTTGGTACTGCCCGATATCCCGCTTTGCGCGGCTATTACAGTGTTTTCTCCAATTTCTACATTGTGGGCTATTTGTATCAGGTTATCCAGTTTTACACCTTTTTTAATAATGGTAGAGCCCATAGTAGCACGGTCAAGCGTGGTATTGGCGCCCACTTCTACATCATCTTCAATAATGACATTGCCTATTTGCGGCACTTTGCGGTAGCTGCCGTCGCTTTGCGGGGCGAAGCCGAAACCATCGCCACCCACAATAGTACCTGAATGTATGATCACCTGGTTGCCCAGCACACAATCGTCATATATTTTCACTCCGGCAAACAGCTTGGTGTTATTGCCTATCACCACATTGTCTCCTATATAGCAGCCGGGGTATATCTTCACATTGTCACCAATCTTAGCATTTTCGCCAATATAGCTGAACGCACCTATATACGCATCCTTGCCAATGTTGGCTGTTTTAGCTATGTAAGAGGGTTCTTCTATACCTTTTTTGCCTGTTTGAGATATCATCTCATTATATTTTTCCAGCAGGTAGGCAAAACCGCTGTAGGCATCGGGCACACGTATAATAGTAGGGGTAATGGGCTGGGTAATTTCCAGGTTATCGTTTACAATTATAATGGAAGCATGTGTTGTATATAAGTATTCTTCGTATTTGGGATTAGCTACAAAGCTCAGGGAGCCTTCGCCGGCCTCTTCTATTTTGGCCACACGGCTCACCTTTGCATCAGGATTCCCTTCTATCTTACCCTTTATAAGCGTAGCTACTTGTTGTGCTGTAAACTGCATTCTGGTTTCTCTATTGGGGTGCTAAGTTACATTAACAATAATAACAAGGTTTTATTGCTCTAATTATTTTATTTTCCACTATGTATATAACAAATATAGTTTTTATGCACCTGTGTAGCAAGGGCTTTATTAACTATAGGGTTATCAATTTCCGATATGTCTTTAACCGTACCGTTTTTCATAGCTATCTGTATGCGCTCGTCGGCTATATTATAGGTATAGTTGGAGGTTGTACCGGTAGAAACAAAATAATGCAGCAGGTCATCATCTATTTCCAGCAATGACTTTGCCAGTTTTCTCTTTTCTGCTACGAGGTAGTCAACCGGTTCGGAACTCATAATAACCTTGAACAGCTTTCTTTCCAGCAGCATTTGGCATAAAAGGGATAAAACAGGGTCTTCATGACGCTGCCATACTTTTACCGATGCCATAATATCTGTATCGTCGAGCTGGCAAAACAGCTCAAAGGTTTCGGGGTCCAGTTCAAAATCGGCAGATGCTACCTGCCGGGTAAGGAAATAGCCCAGGGCAGGGGTGGCAAAAAGCGCTACACCTGTCAAAGAAAGTTCTTTAGCACGGGTAAGTATATTTATAAGTAATACTTCTGATGATAGCACCGTTTTATGCAGGTAAACCTGCCAGTACATAAGCCTGCGGGCAATGATAAATTTCTCTACAGAGTGTACCCCTTTTTCTTCTACCATCAGGTCATCGTTCTGTACGGTGAGCATTTGTAGTATACGATCGTAGCCGATAACACCTTCTGAAACACCGGTATAGAAACTATCCCGGTTCAGGTAATCCATGCGATCGGCATCCAGCTGGCTGGATACCAACTGGTGCAGGAATTTTTTAGGGTATGTACCGGAGAATATTTCTATAGCCATATCCAGCATACCATCAAATTCCCTATTCAGCCTTTGCATGATGAGTTTTGAGACGGTCTCATGCGAAAGGCCGTCTACCAATGTATGCTCCAGTGCATGAGAAAACGGGCCATGACCTATATCGTGCAGCAGGATCGCTATCCTGGCGGCCAGGCATTCTTCTTTAGTAATGGCTATGCCTTTTGCCTTAAGCTCGTCCAGTGCCATGCCCATAAGATGGCAGGCACCCAGCGAATGGTGCAGCCGTGTATGTGTAGCGCCGGGATATACCAGTTGCGCCGTGCCCATCTGTTTGATATGACGTAGCCGTTGAAACCAGGGGTGATCTATAAGCTGTATCAGTTCGGGCTCGGGGAAACGGAGGAAGCCGTATACCGGGTCATTGATGATCTTGCCTTTAACATTCATAATAATCTTATTGCCAATCTGTCTGTGGTATCTCTTCTACCGGGTCCGATGTATCATTGCCCTGCATATAGCCACTGGTACCGTAGGTAGAGCTGCGTTGCAGGCTGGTAGGATCGAAAGAGCCGCAATCATCAAAATTATCCGGTTCTTTGAATTTTACATCTGTACGTATATCCAGTGATTTATCTGCGTAAACACGTTTCATGAAATTGCCCCATATAGGCAATGCGGCGGCGGCACCTTGTCCCAGCGCCTCGCTGCCAAAACGCAGGTAGCGGTCATCGCAACCTACCCATGCACCGGCCAGTATCTGCGGGGTATATCCTATAAACCAGGCATCGGCCTGGCTGTTGGTAGTACCGGTCTTACCGGCAATATCGCTGGTAAAACCGTAACGGTAACGCAGTCTCCGGGCAGTACCCATATCAACTACACCGCGCATCAGTTTTACCATTTTATAAGCCGTATTGGCGTTGATTAATTCTTTCTGTGCCGGCACAAAATTCTTTATCAGTGCACCATTCTTATCTTCTATCTTGGTAATGAACATGGGCTGCACATTGATACCGCCGTTAGGGAACATGGTATAAGCGCCCAGCATTTCAAACAAGGAAATATCGCCGGCACCCAATGCTATAGCAGGTACCGCATCTATATTGCTGGTGATGCCGCACTTATGCACAAAGTCTACAAATGCATTTATGCCTACTTGCTTGATAAGGTATAACGCAGCATTGTTCACTGATTTGGCAAGGGCCATGGACATAGGCAATTGCCCGTATTGCGAACCGCCTGCATCATAACCCTTCTTGGTAGGAAAATCCTGTGGCATGGTAGAAACGCTGCCGCAAGGTGAGAAGCCATTATCTATGGCCAGGCAATAGAGTAGCGGCTTGATCGTTGAACCTACCTGGCGTTTGGTGTTGATATTTACGTGGTCGTACTGGAAATAAGTATGGTTAATACCGCCTACCCATGCTTTTACTTCGCCGGTATAAGGGTCCATGGCCATAAAGCCTGCCTGCAGGAACATCTTCATGTATTTGATGGAATCTATAGGGCTCATGGTTGTATCCACTTCGCGCTTTTTATTCCAGGCAAACACTTTCATTTTTACAGGTTTGGCCAATTCCCGCATGATCTCTTCATGGCTTTTGCCATCTTCCTTGAGGGCTACATAGCGGTCAGACGACTTGATGGATTCCATCAGGTATTTGGCATATTCATTCCAGATGGTACCATCTTTATATTTGCGTTGTGCTACAAACAGTTTTTGTATATCGCTGATATGTTCTTCAACAGCCGCTTCGGCATAGCGTTGCATACGCATGTCTATCGTGCTGTATATCCTCAGTCCGTCTTTATAGATATTATAAGGTGTACCGTCAGATTTCTTCAGGTCTTTTACCACTCGTTTTACCTCTGCTTCTACTATCTGGCGGAAATAAGGAGCCACACCATCGTGGTTATCCATTTTATGATAATCGAGCAGTATCGGGTTTTTCTGGTGTTTCTGTGCCTCTTCTTCAGAAATGAAACCATACTTGGCCATCTGGTCTATTACCACGTTGCGGCGTTCCAGTGCGCGTACCGGGTTGCGACGCGGGTTATAGATCGTGTTTCCTTTCAGCATGCCTATCAGCATGGCGGCCTCTTCTACACTAACACTATCGGGCAGCCTGTTGAAGAACGTAAGGGATGCGTTACGTATGCCATAAACATTATCTCCAAAAGGTACCGTATTCAGGTAAAGGGTGATGATCTCATTTTTAGTAAGGTTGCGCTCCAGTTTTACGGCCATCACCCATTCTTTCAGTTTTATGAAAGGCAGCGTCAGCATATTCTGGTTCTCACGCGGGAAGAGGTTTTTGGCCAATTGCTGGGTGATTGTGGATGACCCCCTTTTTTTACCGGTTATCACGTAAAAAGGTATGGCTACAGTGCCTATAGGGTCGATGCCCGAGTGGTCGTAAAAGCGGGAATCTTCAGTTGCCAGCAGGGCATTGAATATATTGGGCGAAATGTCTTCGTATTTGCAGGTGGAGCGGTCTTGCACATAATAACGGTCCATCAATGTACCGTCAGAGGCATACAATTCAGATGAAAGAGAACTGCTGGGATTTTCCAGTTCTTTCATAGATGGCATATAACCCAGTATACCCAGGTTCACCATGATGATCAATAGGTTGAACGCGATAATACCTATCCAGAATACACGCCATAAAAGCCGTACTGCCGGACTGCTGCTATTGTTGTTTTTCTTTTCCTGCAAAACTCTCCTTTAAAATAGTTAGCAAAGCTATAAAATTGGGCTTATTTAGTTAAATAGGATAAATAATATAATAAGTCAGCTATCAATCTTCATTTTCCTCATTAATCTGTACAAAGAAGGCCAAAGCACGCGAAGGGTTCAGGAAACCGGCAAGGCGTTTTTTCAGCGGCGTTCTTTGTTTAACCGTTCCCAGGAATGGTATTAAGAATGTATCTGCTATTTGCTGCTCGGCTGCAGTTAATGGCTGCTTCGCATATTTCTGTTTCAGGTAAACATTCATAAACCGGGTAAACGAAGTGCCGTAAGCAGGGTCTATTACCTGTGCGGCATATTGCATAGGGGTGCGTGGGCCACGATATAAGCCAATCATATGTAAATAATAATCAGCAGTGCGATAGGCCCAGTACGCTTTGGTTCCCGGTTTAGCATTGGCATGCCTTAGCCGGTAATACAAGTATATAACAGAAGGAACCAGCAATAAAATAAGTGCAATGCCGAGTACAATAATGGCGGCTGTCCATATTATTGTTTTTGCAGAAATGGTTTTATCCTGTTTGGCAGCCTGTGGTTTTTGTTCGGGTTTGGCAACATCTTTATGTTTCAGGTACACTTCATCAACAGGTGCCGGATCGGGGAAACGACTTAATAGTGCCTCTGCTTTTTCCATAGGACGTGGTTCCATCCCTTTAAAAGCTTCGGCATAAGACACAGCAGTAGCTTCGTCTCCTTTTCGTACACTGGCTAAAGGCACGCTAATACTGTCTTTATAAATAGCCGCAATTTTCATATCCATATTAACTGCGGCAGGCGTGGCGGGGTTATATTCTTTATCATGAAAAATGAAATGGCGCACTTTCATTACCATCGTCTTTTTCAATGTGTCTACATTCTCAATAATACCATCGGCAGCCAGCCAGGCACGCGGGGGCTGCATAGGCGGTGTGCCATCGGGTTTGGGGCTTTCCTGCGCATCGCTGTTGCCCACGGTTGTATCAAAATCGAGCCAGCCATAGCCCGGGAAATATACCTGCACCCATGCATGCGCCTGGTCGGCATAATACCAGTACCATCCTTTGTTTTTATCACTGCGGTCCATGGTAAGAAAGCCGACAGTGATACGTGAAGGTATCCCTAAAGAACGGAGCATGAATAATGTGGCACCGGCATAGTAGGCGCAGTATCCTTTTTTGTTTTCGAAAAGGAAGTAAGTGAGTTTAGAAGCATTTGGTATATCCGGTACGCCAGGGTTATCGGTGTACTTATATATCTGTTCGCCATTTTCATCCTTAGCAAGAAAATAGTCGCGTATAGCCAATACTTTATCTACAGGTGTAGCAGCATTTGCAGTTATTTTATGTGCCAGGTCCGAGATGTTTTTGAACTTTGCATCGGAAGGCATATAGGTATAATACTGCATGAATTTCCGGTCTATGCCTTCATAGCCACCAGCCTTACGCAGCACTTCAAACCTTTGTTCCTGGAATTTTCTCACACCAGGGTCCGGGGAGTTGTAAACGAAATAAGCACTGTTCAATTCAGAAACATAACCCTTAGCCCGGAATGCTGTTTTAAATTCATCCCTGAAATCTTTTTCTACCGTTATAGGCTGTACAAAATAACCCACATTGGGTGCTACATAAGTATTGGGAGAAAGCTTTTTACTATAGACTTCTATCTCTACTGTTTTACGCAATTTAGTCGCCAGGCTGTTCTTTATAACAGAAGTATCAGACTGGATAAAGAACATGGGCAAGGCCGCAGGGTTCGGTTCAAACAGGTCGTTGTAAGGGATGGTAGAATCTCTTTCAAATGTTTCGGTAAGCGTATCGAATTTGGTATAGTAGAATGCTGTAAGATAAAGTGGATTGGGTATCTCTGTATTAGGAAAGAAATTGTCTATATGTGCACAGAATAATAATTCGTTACTACGTCCCAGGTTGCTGCGCAGGCGCGAATAATTTTTCAGGTCAAAGGTGCCATCCTTATTCTGCTTCAGCATGCTGTTCTCTCCTTGTTGTCCGCCGCCGCCATAGTTCGCTACGGTTTCTTTTATCTCGGCGCGCATCAGGTATACTACGCTGCCCAGCAACAATGCAGCAAGTGCACCGAAAAACACGAGCCTGCGGGTGAGGAACCACCAGAATTTTTGTGATTTGTCTTTATAACTATATATCTGCTCTGCAGTGAAAATGATATACACTGCATAGAGTAGGGCAGGTGCAAAAGCCTGCAGCAATCCGTAAACTGTAGCTGCATTGGCTTTGGCTATAAGCAATATACAGGCGCATAACAGGGATGCCGCCATAAATACAGACCAATACCTGAGCCGTATAAATCCCCAGCCAATGATCCAACCCGAGGTAAGCAACACGGCAAATACCTGGAACCGCACCGATATAAAGAAAGAATCAAACTCGCCAACGGCAAGCCGGTCAAGTCCTTTGAAAATAGTATACAGGCCAAATAACAGTAATAAGAATGTAGGCAGGAACCTGAAGCGGAAAGCATAGAATAGTGCACCTGCTGCCATGCCACCCGCAAAGTATAATGCCTGCTGCCATGCACTGTTGTTCAGGATGGTGAAGTACAGGTTAATGTTCTGCAGTACGAAATAGCCAATAAGCGCCGTAGGCAGAATAAGAAATATAAGTTTTGCCAGTAATTCGTTGACCGGCGTGGCGCGTTGTATGTTCATAAACTTACAAGCGTAAATTAATTGAAAATCTTTAGTGGTATTGTTAAAATGCTATGGTATATGTGGATCTAAAATCGTTAAACCCGGAATTGAAATGAAATCTGAAGTATTTCTTGTGATTAGAGTGAGATTGTTGACGATAGCAGTAGATGCGATGATGGCATCTGGAGTTTTTGTTTTGTATTTCTGTCTAATTTCTGCTGTTTGCTGAACAATTGTATCATCTAATACTTCGTAAACATCCGCATTAGAGATAAATCTTTTTATTTTCTCCATATCTGTCGGAGGGATATGGCGACCACTTAATAATTCTATTTTGGTGATAACAGATATAGCTGGACGAATATTATCCATCAATTCTTTTCCTTTTGCAGGAAGGCATCCTCCTAAATAATCAATTACGGCATTCGTATCAATTAAATGTGTTAATCCCATTCATTTCTGCTTTGGTCAACACTTTGATGGAGAAGATCTCTTGTCTTGTCGGAAATGACGTTCCAATAATCAGTCATTAGATTATTTTTTTTAGATGTAAATGGAAGAAGTATTCCATTAGCCACTTCTTTTAAACCAAATTCTTCAAGATTATGATATTCGAATCTTCTATGCTGACTCATATTATGCCATGTATTCGCAAGTATATAAGAGTTACCTAAACGAATTTCAGTGCACTTATCAAAAATCGATGGGCTATCAAGTATTTGATATATTCTATTTACACCTTCAAAATCGTCTGTTAGCCAATAAATGCCAAGGTATTTTGCATTTCGCTGAATCAGTTGGGGAACCCCTAGATTAATATTGATGTAAACGACTTCGTTATATGTTACATCTAATTTGAAATTTTCAGTTTCAGGCACTACTAATACCTGTGTCATATTGGATAGTTTATGTATCTAAGTTATAAAAAAATCTTTAGTGGTATTGTTAAAATGCTACATATGCACATGGCGTTAATATCTTCTTGTTTTTTTAAGATTTTTTATAATTAAGAAAATGTTACCTTGGGCACGTTTAAAAAATATTTATTAACATGATACAAGAAAAGACGGGCGCGGTAAAGCTAGAACAAGCCGGGCTTGACGAACACACAAAAGCTATGTTACAGAAACTAAAGATCGTTACCGTAATTGGCTCAGGTACTATGGGCAACGGTATCTGCCATGTTTTCGCTCAAAGCGGTTTTAATGTACACATGATGGACATCAACCAGGCTGCTATGGATAAGGCGCTGGCAACCATTGGTAAAAACATGGACCGCCAGATAGCAAAGAATGCGCTGACTGAAGATGATAAAAGTGCTGCATTAGGACGTATCACTACTTACACTGACATGGCTGCAGCAGTAAAAGATGCAGATATAGTTATTGAAGCTGCTACTGAAAATATTGATCTGAAGATCAAAATATTCAAGCAACTGGACGAATTATGTCCTGAGCATTGTATACTGGCTACCAATACTTCTTCTATTTCTATTACCCGTATTGGTTCGCATACAAAGCGCCCGGGCAAAGTGATCGGCATGCACTTTATGAACCCTGTGCCTGTAATGAAACTGGTAGAGATCATCAACGGTTATGCTACTGATAAAGAAGTTTCAAATACTGTTTATAGCCTTTCGCAATACCTGGGCAAAGTACCATGTATCGTTAACGACTACCCGGGCTTTATCTCCAACCGTATCCTGATGCCGCTGATCAATGAAGCTATACTGGCATTGCAGGAAGGTGTGGCTGGTGTGGAAGAAATTGATACGATCATGAAGTTGGGTATGGCACACCCGATGGGGCCATTGCAACTGGCAGACTTTATTGGCCTGGACACTTGTTATTCTATCATGAACGTGCTGCACATGGGCTTCGGCAACCAGAAATATGCACCGGCTACATTGCTGGCAAATATGGTACAGGCAGGTTTCCTGGGTGTGAAGAGCGGTGAAGGTTTTTACAAGTACACAGCCGGCAGTAAAGAACTGGTTATCAGTGAGCGCTTTAAAGACAAAAGCTGGAAACTGTAATTACAAGGTTTCTTAAAGTATAATAAAACGCCACCCTTGAGTGGCGTTTTTCATTTCTGTTATCTTTTTGAAAATTGCCTGATAAAAGCATCCGGATCATCGGGGGAGATGATAAACTGCTTATGTTCTGTTTTTATCAATACCATTTTATCCGCATCGCTGCAGTTCATTACCACATAGCCTATTGATTTGTAATTATAAAGCCCATAATAGCTGCCGCTCATTCCAAACAAACGGGTACCTTTTCCTAATTCGTTTTGCGGGATACGCCTTATTTCAGTGATCGATCTGAAAGGTATGCGCGCAGAGAACATGCCGTTTATATGAAGCATATCGTCCGCTATCTCAAAATAAGGTTTGGTGCGCCAAAAGAATATTAATGCAGCCGTTGCCAGCAGCGCCATGCCGGCAACAAGCGCTATTTCATTTTTGCCATCAAGGTCCATGCTGATGAGTATAGCCGCACCCAGCAGCAAGCCCGGCATCAGTAAGTATTTAACGAGTTTGTTGTTTCTCATTGTTCAGATGCTAATGATAACTGTTTGTTGTTTGCGAGGTATTTATCTCTCAGTTTTAAAAAAGGTTTTTCAATAGCGAGATATAATATTAACCCGGCAAAGAAACAGGTCAGCGCGCAAATATAAAACATCATATTGCTATCGGGCGCAACAGATGTACCGGAAAGCCATTCCCTGGTAAGGTGTATCATTTGTTTGTGTGTAAGGTATATGGAGTAGGAGAGCATAGCGATAACCCTTGACACTTTCCAGCTATACTTATATAAGAAACTGCTTGTACATAAAGCAGATAAAACCATCAGGCCGTAGCTTACAGCCACCAAAGGGTAGCCCCAGATAGCTGTTCTGAAAGACATTAAAGGATAGCAAATGAATACAGCGAAGCCAATGAGTGCAACGGATAAAAGCAAAAGCCGATTGCCATACTGCATAAGCCTGTCTTTAATCTCAGGTTTGAACAAAAATAAACTTGCAATAGCCACGCCGCACAGCAACGCATCTAACCGGGTATAGGTTGGGTAGTATATCCATTTGAAATAGGCTATGCCAAAACCTTCCTGTTCCGGGGCATTATAAAATGGCGCTACCAAATATTGCCAGCTAAAATATCTTAATACAAACCCTAACAAAAATATACCGAGAAATACCCAGATGGTTTTACTTCCCAATTTGAAATACAGCAGCAAGCTAACGATGAGCGGCAGGCATAAATAAAACTGCTCCTCGATGCATAAAGACCAGGCGTGAGAAAAGGCTCCAAAATCAAGCCCCAGGTTTTGCGTAAATGTGATAAACTTCCACAGGGGCGCCATGCCGTCGCGTTCATGAAAAGCCGGGATGAATAGGTACAGTAATAAAACAGTGAAGTAGGCTGGGAAAACACGCAGAGAACGCTTAAAATAAAATTCTTTGTACGAAAATGAACCACCCCTGGCTATGGGTTTTAGTATTTGAGTGCCTATCAGGTAGCCACTCAGTACGAAAAAAAGGTCTACCCCCGTCCAGCCAAACAGGCCTATGGTATCTACCCATGCAGGGCAATCTCCCTGCCGGTAGTGCCAGAAAAAAACAATAATGATAGCTAATGCACGCAGGTGGTCTAATCCGGCGTATCGGTTGGTTACATTGTTCCGTAAAGGCAAGGGAAATAGATTTGATGGTAAAATAAGAATAAGCTTTATCATTGTGGATGGCTTTTTATGATCTGTCAAAGAAAGAGCGGGAAACATTAGTAGCAGAAATGCAGGGCATCATATTGGCTGAATTGGAAACCCAGCGGGCCGATAAGACCATTGCGTATTTTGGTGACGCAGATACCTATATCCGAAAGGCTGCTTATATCAATGTGGGCAAAATATATTTTGCAGAAAAAGCGCTGCAGAAGGCTGTATTGAAATTGCTGGACCATTTATTCAAGGATGCACACTACCATATACGGCAAACAGTTGTGAATGCCGCAGGAGAAATAGGCAAAAAGCAATTTGAACCCGTACAGTATTTTCTTGATACAGGTTTGTTTGATAAGCACCATACGGTGCGCAATGCAGTGATCGGTTCAGTAAAAAAGATGGGCGAGGTGAATCCCGGCCCAGTGCTGGAATGGGCCCGCAAATACCTGCATCATACAGATAAGGAAGTGCGCCGCGAAATATGCCATGGCATAGAGCTAAGGGGCCGTAAATACCCCGAAGATATTTTGCCCATGCTTAAAGAACTGGAACATGATAAAACAGCCCGGGTAAGAAACACCCTTGTACACGTGCTGGGACAGATAGCTTACAAAAAAGGCTGCCTGCAAACAGTGGTAACCCATCTTAAAACCTGGGAGAATAAAGACATTGTAACTGCTGCGCTGGATGAGATAATAGATGTGCATTACCGGTACCGTAATTTTAGCTATATGACACAAGATGAAGCCAGGGAATATATTCGAAAAGAAATGAATTTGGCATAGAGTTTGGGGTATTATTAATGCTATGAGACCTGCTATCAACGGCTTATTAATTTTGAGTTTATTATTTGCCGCTTCCTGCAATTGCATGTATAAAAAAGATTGTGCAGAACCCTACCTGGTACAGGATGGTACCTATTTTAATAATTTCTCCGGTGAAGAGCTGGATAGCATGCAAATAACCATGTATGCAATCAATTCCGGTTTTACAAACCCGTACGATAGTGTAACAATTTTAAAAGAAGAGCTAGATAGCCTGGAAGCTAACCGTTTTAAACTGCGGTATACGCCATCTCCAAATGCTGACACTAAAATATTTTTACCGCGGCTTTACCGTACCTATAAGATCAATAATTTCAGGTGGAAGGAAGTGACCTGTAAAAAATGCGCTTTCAAAAAAGAAACAAACCGCGAACCGGATGGCTTTGATATTAATGGCCAGTACCAGGCAGGTTTCTCGGTTAATATCTATAAATAAAGTAACCTATCATGCAAAAAATCCTTATCACTGTAGCATGTCTTCTTATTTTAATAAGCTGCAAACAACGCTATGCAGAACCCCGGTCATCGGGTTGGTCCACTTCTGCGGTATTTTATAAAAACTGGGCTGTTGATTCTGTTCATCGGGCTGATGGACGACTTGGTTTCAGTGTACATCCCAACGGTGGCAACACCGTATTTGTGTGGAGCCGCAATGCCGGAGAGAATGATAATATATGGGACAATGAATATTCCGGTAGTTTGTATATACAGGTTGATTCGGCAGCAAGCTCCTTCTCTTATACTAACGAAGAAATGCCGCAGCACTTCACTATTTACCGGGGTGCCGGAGCCTGGGGTGGTTATGGTGATACGCTGGTGACAAAAGGCCGTATTTCCGGTACAAAGCTGAGTGAAGACCGATGGAATCTTGATATAGATGTAACACTCCCGTCAAAAGATGATATTTCGGGGCTGGAACATATTGTCAATAATTCGGTGTTTACTTATAAAGAGATGCCTTAACCGAACCTGTACACTGGCATTTTTTTCTTAATTTCAAGGCTTAATTTAATTTCAGCCCCGGATGACCAGGACCCGTGCTTTCCTTTTTGTACACCTTATTATTCTATCTGTTATTTTTTTACCGCGGGCAGTTTATGCAAACCATTGTGCAGGGGGAGAGCTTGTGTACCAATGGGTGAGTGATTCTACTTACAGGTTTTATTTTAAGTGTTACCGCGATTGCGGGGCAGCAGCTGCGCCTGCAACGCAGGAAATGTGCCTTGTCAATTCCTGTGCCCCATCCCTGAATTTTAGTATCACTTTATCTAAATCGGCATCGCCGGTGAGCTATGGCAATCCGAATGGTACACCACTTAATAGTGTATGCTCTTCTTATCCCGGCAAGTGCCAGAATCCATCGTCTGCCATACCGGGCTATGAGGAATGGTGGTATACCGGTCAGGCCACGCTGCCTATACGTTGCACCGGGTGGACGTTTTCTGTATTTGTTAGTCCCAGGCTGGCAAGCAATAATATAGGTACCGGAAATTTTTATATCGATGCTACATTTGACAATCTTAATTTCCAGGGCAATTCTTCTCCTGTTTTCAATACACCGCCTATACCATACACCTGTTTAAATCAAAATATCAATTACAATTTTGGTGCAGCAGATAAAAACCAGGATTCTCTGGTGACGGAACTTATACAGCCCAGGAGCTCGGCCGGGTGCAGTACTTCTGTGGCTACACTTATGTTTGCCCCCGGCACGCCAGCATACAATATGTTTACCAATCCTATACAAACGGGTAATACATTTTCACTTGTCTCCAAGACCGGCAATATGAATTTTACACCCACATTGAGCGGGCCGTCCACTATAGCGTTGCGGGTAAAAGAATACCGCAATGGCCGTTTTATCGGCACGGTGATGCGCGATGTTCAATTGAATGTGCTGAGTGCCTGTTCCAACATTCCACCAATACTTACCGTTTCGGGTAGCAGCATTATAGGTGGGGCCTATGCAGCAGGGCAGGTGAGCGGTTGCCCCGAGCAGCCATTGAATTTTTGTTTTGATATTAAATCTTCCAATGCTGCATCGGTTTTGTTAGCAACAGATAACCATGCAACGGTATTTCCTTTATCGGCGGTAACCTACACTAATGTTGCGCACGATTCTATAAGGGGGTGCTATCAATGGGCGCCTACCATCAATGATACCGGGTTAAGGACTTTTGTTATTGTTGTCCGTGATTCATCTTGTACCAGTCCCGGTATTATCAATTATTACCACTATACCATACCTATATATATCTGGCCACCCACACGTGCGTATAAAGATACCAGTATTTGTCCCGGGGCATCTGTGCAGCTTGCTGCGGTTAACGGCGGCAGCTATGTGTGGTACGCTGTGGCAGGCGGCGCAGGCAACAGCAGTCTCAGTTGCACGGCTTGTCCTAGTCCTGTAGCTACTCCTAATATTACTACTTCTTATGTAGTTGTTTCAAATGTTAATAGCTATTGTTCTAACAACACAGCTTCCGTTCTCATCACTGTTTTCCCCCCGCCGGCGTTCACACCCCTTAGCACTATAGTGGCTTGCCCGCGCAGTCCGCGGCAACTGGACCTGCAGCCGGTACCACCCACTGGCAGCACCTATCGTTATAAATGGACACCACCCACTTATCTTTCCAACGATACCATATATAACCCTGTAACCACGCCTTATAATGATGTAACCTACATTGCTACCATTACTACTGAGAAGAATTGTAAAGCCTATGATACAATACTGGTAGATATCCTCAATGGTGCGAATATCCACTCGACAGATACTACTATTTGTTACGGGCAGGTGATAAAGCCAACTGTTACCCACGATTCAAGATATTCTTTTAACTGGACAACCAATTCACCATCCAGTACCATAAGTTTTCCAAATTTTGCCAGTCCAAGTATTCAACCGAATGTTTTGGGTAAATATATGTATGTGCTCACGGCCTCTTTCCCGGGATGCGCAGATACTACCGATACCATAATGATAGAGGCACAGCCCGTGCCCGATGTAAAGGTGAGTGATGACAGGCGCCTGTGTTTTGGAGATACCATGCACCTGGTTGATACTGTAACGCCGTCAGGCTATACTTTCAAACTGCGCTGGTCGCCGGGTAAAGGTTTTTCAGACTCTACCGTATTGAACCCTGTTTATTACGGAGGGCAAACAGGTATATTTAAATTGAAACTTACGGCTTCCACATCGGCAGGTTGTGCAGATTCTAATTTTGTTACCGTAATTGTGGGTAAACCTACGCTGGCATTGAACCTTATGTCGAAAGACACTACTATATGCGGCGGAGATACGGTGAGGCTGAATGTGAATCCAAATGGCCTGAGCGGGGTAGTGTGGCAACCAGCCTTTACAATCAGTGATGATTCTTCCTATACACCGGATGTTTATCCCGGTGCAACCACCAACTATAAGGTAAGGGCTACAGATACAAGCGGTTGCCTTGATTCCCAGTATGTAAAAATTACGGTGAAACCGGAAGCTATTATAAACCTGCCCGACTCAGTGCATATATACCCCGGGGAATCTTACGAAATGAGTCCTGAAACCAATTGCTTGTTCTTTACCTGGAGTCCCGGCTTCTGGATCAGCAACAGCGGTATACAGAACCCCGTGGTAACGCCGGAGAAAAGCATACGATATACAGTGAATGCCCATACAGAATTTGGCTGTGCGGCATCAGACACTATAGATGTGTTCCTGCTGCCCGAAAGTATTATAGATGTACCCAATGCCTTTACGCCTACTGAAAAGATAAACCCAGTAATAAGCCCTGTGTACCGGGGGAAAGTGGTGCTCAAAAGTTTTGCCATATACAACCGCTGGGGCAAGAAGGTGTTTGAGACCAATGACCTGAACAATGGTTGGGACGGCACCTATAATGGCGAAAAGCAACCGACAGAAGTATACATTTACACCTTAGAGGCTATTACTTATAAGGGTAATAAGATATTTAAACAGGGCAATATAACCCTGCTTAGGTAGCTGTATTTTAACCTGTAGTTGAATATTTGCTTTTATTTCACGCGGTTGTTTTTAACCTTTGCACGCAAATTGGGTTATAGTATAGCTTAATTGTTTGCCGTAGTGAAGATCATACCCCTCATATATACTGTTATAATCAGCTTATTGCCGTTTATGACATTTGCCCAAACCGATAGCCTAGGTAGAGAAAGAGATATTATAGACTTAGGCAGGCAAATATTTGCCCGTAAACCTGCCCGTACAGGCGATGCAGTGCAGCAAGACAAATTGAGGCTGTCTGTATTACCCGCTGCAGGTTACACATTGCAGACCGGCTTTGCAGGTGTCCTTTCGGCCAATGCTATTTTCCGTACCGGCAGAGATTCGGCTGATAATATTTCTGCGATACTCACCAATATTACTTATTCTGAATACAGGCAGGTTATTTTACCATTGCAAGGCTATATCTGGACCAGGGATAATAAATACAATATCATTGTAGACTGGCGGTTTATGAAGTACCCTCAATATACTTATGGTTTGGGGGGGTATACAAAAGCAACAGACGGATACCGGATCGACTATTCTAATATTCATTTGTACCAGACACTGATGCGTTATGTGGCGCCATATATATATGCAGGCCTGGGATATAATTTCGATTATTACTGGAATGTGAAAGAATTAAGTCCGCCGGTGGGTAAAGTAACCGATTTTCAATCGTATGGACTGAGTGATAAAGTAGTAGCATCGGGTATTACCCTGAATGGTTTATATGATAGCCGTAAAAACCCCATCAATGCAACGCAAGGTAGTTTTGCAAGAGTTACCTACCGGCCCAACTTCACCTGGATGGGCAGTGATGCCAATTGGCAATCACTGATTTTTGACCTCAGGCATTATTTCAAATTCCCTTCCCGTTCGCACAATGTGCTGGCGATATGGAGTTATGATTGGTTCACCACCGGTGGCACCCCTCCTTACCTGATGCTGCCGGGAACAGGATGGGATCCTTACAGTAATACCGGCAGGGGCTATATACAAGGAAGGTACCGGGGGCGCAATATGCTGTACCTGGAAGGGGAATACCGTTTCCGCATCACGCGAAATGGTTTGCTGGGCGGTGTGGTGTATGCTAACGGAGAATCGGTAAGCGAACCTGTTACAAATCGTTTTGAGACCGTAGCACCTGGTTGGGGCGGTGGCCTGCGGATAAGACTGAATAAGTTTTCCAATACCAATATTGCTATTGATTATTCATTTGGCCTGAATGGTTCGCGCGGATTTTTTGTGAACCTGGGTGAAGTCTTCTAAGTATAAATTCAGCTTTCTTTAATCTGTAAACTACCAATGTGGTTTTTGATTAGTTTTGCACCCTAATTTTTAACTTCATGCAGCAATCTGTATTTGACCTGATGCAGCAAATGGGGCACGAACAAGTGGTGTTCTGCCACGATCCTCATTCAGGCCTCAACGCTATCATAGCTATTCATAACACAACCCTTGGCCCGGCACTGGGTGGTACCCGTTTATGGAATTATAATACCCATGAAGAAGGTATCATTGATGCCTTGCGTCTTAGCCGTGGCATGACCTATAAAGCAGCCATCAGTGGTCTGAATTTAGGTGGTGGTAAAGCTGTGATCATTGGCGATGCAGCTAAGGTTAAATCGGAAGCTTTATGGCGTCGTTACGGCAAGTTTGTAGACAGCCTGAACGGCAAGTATATTACTGCTGAGGATGTAAATACATCTGCCCGCGATATGGAGTATATAGCACTGGAAACACAGTCTGTAACAGGGGTGCCCGAATATATGGGCGGCAGTGGCGATCCTTCTCCGTTTACAGCCTATGGTGTATTTGTAGGTATGAAAGCTTCTGCTAAAAAAGTATGGGGCAATGATAGCCTTTCCGGCAAAAAAGTATTGGTACAGGGCGTAGGCCATGTAGGCCAGTACCTGGTAGGCCACCTGATAGAGGAAGGTGCTAAAGTGTATATTACCGATATCAACCAGGATAAAATAAAACAGACGGTAGATAAATTCCGCAGTGTAGAAGTGGTAGATGGTGCTAAGATATTTGATATGGAAATGGATATCTATGCGCCTTGTGCCTTAGGCGCTACCGTAAACAGCGAAAGCATTGCTAAAATGAAATGCCCGATCATTGCCGGCGCTGCTAATAACCAGCTGGCTGATGAGAATGTGCATGGCCCTATGCTGGTAGAAAAAGGCATTGTTTATGCACCGGATTTCCTGATAAATGCTGGTGGTCTTATAAATGTAAGCGCTGAACTGGATGGCTACAACCGCGAACGTGTAATGGGTAATGTAGAGAAAATATATGGCCGTACACTGGAAATTTATGACCTGAGCGAGCAAGAGAACATTCATACCCAGGCTGCAGCTATAAAGCTGGCCGAAAAACGCCTGCAGGATATTGCGAATGTTAAAGCAAGATTGTAATACAATATTTTTATACTGAAAAAGCCTCAGCATTTGCTGAGGCTTTTTTTTATTGGTTGGAATATGATAATGAAACGAGATGCTATGCACTATTTGGTTATGGTATTTTGATAAGCTACCAGGCCGCTCAATATATTGCGACATAGTTGATCAAGCTGTTCATCGTTATCGATACGTGTTATATCGGCAGTATTATCCATATAGCCACATTCTATCAGCACCGCAGGCATATCTGCATTGCGCAACACATGTATCCCTTTGTCTAACAAGCGCGATTGTATTTGCATGGTACGTAGTTGGGCAGCAATAGCAGAACCCAGCACCTTGCTTTGTTCGTAGTGGCTGCTGCGTTTCTCTACCATTATATCGAAACCGTCAAATTTTGATTCAGCATCTTTTGAATTGACATGGACAGATACCAGCATATCTGCGGCGTTATTATTGGCCCTGGTCACTCTTTCTTCCGGGTTTAGATCCTGGTCTTGGGAGCGTATGGTTATCACTTTTACATTGTAAGCGGCGCCTAATTGTAAAATACGGTTAGCGATTTTCAATGTAAGGTCCTTTTCTTTTAGTCCTTTTGCGCCCAATGCGCCATCGTCGGCACCTCCATGGCCTGCGTCGAGCGCCAGTACTATGGTTTTATTGGCACGGGTAACCTTTTCGCTATTTACCTTGAACGAAAACAGCAAAACGCTAGCAGCTATAACAGGTAGTACCATTAGCTTGCGCATGGATAGGTAGCCTGTATGTTTTAATTGATTGAGCATAATTAATCTTCTTTTTGTGGATGAATAGAAAAACGGATGTATGATATCCGGGAATTTATTGCCATAATGCGTCTGCAGCAGCATATGGGCAAAGGCTTCAGTATTGTTATCGGTTATGGCGTTTTCGTCGGCCAGGAACTCGTGTACCAGTGACAATTCTTTTTGTATGATCCAGTAGCAGGGATTGAGCCAGCACAAGGCAACGGTAAGCTGCATAAACAGTTTATCCCATGTGTGGCCTTGCCGTATATGGGCCAGTTCGTGCTGTAAAATGAGCCGGCCGGCATGGCTCTGAATATCTATATCCCCCCGCCAGAAAAGGTTATTGAGAAAGGAGAACGGCGCGCGGCTGTTTTGTGTATATACAAAATGGAACCCTTGCATTTTTGTTGTTATACTTTTATGCTTTAGTCGGTACACCCAGGCAACTCTTGCCACTAATGTACCCAGTATGAACAGGCTCACTAAGGTGTATGCACCAAGCGCTATAAGGTCTTTATATGCCAGCCACGAGCTTGCCTGGGCCACTTCCTGTTCGGTGCCATTGCCGGGCAATACCTGCAATAATTTAAAAGCAGCAGGTACCTGTTGCGATGGGGCATGCCATTCGAAATGCAGTAAGGGTATCAGTATACTGAGCACTGTAGCAGCAAGTAAATAGATCCTGTTATATACATGCATCCTGCGGTTGCGCAGGAAAAGCCAGTAATAACCCAGCATCAGGGCGCTGCAAACAAATGATTTGAACAAAAAAGCAATAGCCGGTGTTAATAGCATTATTTCTTTTTTAGTTGTTTAAGCAATAGTTCAAGGTCTTGTACCGATAGTTTCTTTTCATCTACCAGGAAAGAGACCACGTTGCTGAACGACCCGTCAAAATAGCCTTTTGCTACATTGGTAAGCGTACTTTTAGAATACATCTCTTTCGATACCAGCGGCAGGTATTTATGTATACGGCCTATGTTCTCTATGGCTACAAATTCTTTTTCCACTAATATTTTTAAGATAGTGGCTACTGTATTCTTATGCGGAATTGGTTCCGGCATCTGCTTTACTATTTCCATCAGCAGGCCACCGCCCATTTTCCATAGCACTATCATTACCTGTTCCTCTGCTTTAGTCAGTGTCTTCATTCTTTAAAACTAAAATATTAGTCCAAACGTAAAACTATTTTTTTAGTCGAACAAATATTTTAAACTATTTTTTTAGTTCGGCGTGGATAAACGGTAAAAGGATTTATATCGGGGTTTGGCTTTGACATAATATCTTTGCACTCCATTCCGAAAAACAGTTATATAATCATAATTATGTCTACACTCCAACTTTCAAATCAGACCAATTTCTACAAAGGAAAAGTACGTGATGTTTACACCATTGCAGACAAGTATATGGTGATGCTGGTGAGCGACCGTATCTCTGCATTTGACGTAGTATTACCCCGTCCTATTCCTTACAAAGGACAAGTGTTGAACCAGATAGCTGCCCAGTTCCTGGAAGCTACTAAAGACATTGTTCCTAACTGGATGATAAGTGTGCCTTTGCCGAATGTGACCATAGGCCATAAGTGCGAAACTTACCCGGTTGAAATGGTGGTGCGCGGGTACCTGACAGGTCATGCATGGCGTACTTATAAAAGCGGGAAAAGGGAACTGTGCGGTGTGCCGCTGCCGGAAGGACTGAAGGAAAATGATAAATTCCCAACACCTATCCTTACACCTACCACCAAAGCGCAAGAAGGTCATGATGAGGACATAAGCCGTGATGAAATAATAAAACAAGGCCTTGTATCGAAAGAAGAATACGAGCAACTGGAAAAATATACCCTCGCTTTGTTTGAACGCGGCACGCAGATAGCAAAAGAACGCGGGCTGATACTGGTAGATACTAAATATGAATTCGGTAAAAAAGGTGATACGATCTATTTGATAGATGAGATACATACACCGGATTCGTCTCGTTATTTTTATTCAGAAGGCTATGAAGAGCGCCAGGCTAAAGGCGAAGCACAAAAACAACTGTCGAAAGAATTTGTACGCGAATGGCTGATGGAAAATGGTTTCCAGGGTAAAGACGGCCAGCAGGTGCCAGAAATGACAGATGACGTGATAAATGGTATCTCTGAGCGTTATATAGAGCTGTATGAGCATGTGACCGGTAAGAAATTTGTGAAGGAAGAAGTAAGCCAGGCTGATATGGAAAAACGTATTGAAGCTGAAATAGCTAAACTGGGATAAATTTTTAAGCCCCTTCAGGGGTTTGGGGTTAAATTATACTTATGTCAACAACACACCGCGTGATACGCGCACCAAGAGGCGCAGAACTGAATTGCAAAAACTGGGTAACGGAAGCCGCTTACCGCATGATACAGAACAACCTGGACCCTGAAGTGGCCGAGCGCCCTGAAGACCTGGTTGTATATGGTGGTATAGGTAAAGCAGCGCGTAACTGGGAAAGCTTTGACAAGATACTGGAAGAGCTGCGCAATTTGAACGAGGATGAAACGCTGATGGTGCAATCGGGCAAGCCGGTAGGTGTGCTGAGGTCTCATAAAAATGTACCTCGTGTGTTGATTGCCAACTCGAACCTGGTGGGCCGCTGGGCTACCTGGGAGCATTTCCGCGAGCTGGAAGCCAAAGGCCTGATGATGTATGGCCAGATGACAGCCGGTAGCTGGATATATATAGGCTCGCAGGGCATTGTGCAAGGCACTTATGAAACCTATTTGTCTTTGGCCAGCCAGCATTATAATGGCACGCTGAAAGGCACATTGAACGTTACTGCCGGCCTTGGTGGTATGGGCGGCGCTCAGCCGCTGGCTATTACCATGAATGAAGGCGTATGCCTGGCTGCTGAAATGGAAGAATGGCGTATGCAGAAACGCGTGGAAACACGCTACCTGGACAAATACAGTCATAATATAGATGAAGCAATAGACTGGGCGCTGGAAGCCAAAAAGAATGGTGAAGCTGTGTCTATAGGTGTATGCTGCAATGTGGTAGACCTGCTGCAGCGTTTGATAGACCGTAACATAGTGCCTGATACGCTTACAGATCAAACATCGGCACATGATGAACTGGTAGGCTATTTCCCTGAAGGATTGAGTGTAGAAGAAGCGAATGCTTTGCGTACTGCCAACCCAGAGGAATATATCAGCCGTTCGCTGGATACGATGGCCAGGCATGTCCGCCAAATGCTGGAGCTGCAAAAACGCGGCGCTATTACTTTCGACTATGGCAATAACCTGCGTGGACAGGCACACGATAAGCGTGGCGTAACGAATGCTTTTGATTTCCCGGGTTTTGTGCCGGCATATATACGTCCGCTGTTTTGCGAAGGTAAAGGGCCTTTCCGCTGGGTAGCATTGAGTGGTGACCCCGAAGATATCTATATTACCGATAAGGCCCTTATGGAGCTGTTCCCGGACAATAAAGGCTTGCATCGCTGGCTACACATGGCAAAAGACCGTATCGCCTTCCAGGGCCTGCCGGCACGTATTTGCTGGCTGGGCATGGGTGAGCGTGAAAAGGCAGGTTTGTTGTTTAATGAATTGGTACGCACCGGCAAGGTAAAAGCACCGATAGTGATTGGTCGCGACCACCTGGACTGTGGTTCGGTTGCATCTCCCAACAGGGAAACCGAAGCAATGAAGGATGGCAGCGATGCCGTAGCTGACTGGCCTATATTGAACGCACTGATAAATACAGCCGGCGGTGCCAGTTGGGTTTCTTTCCATCATGGCGGTGGGGTAGGTATGGGTTATTCGCTGCATGCAGGCATGGTAATAGTGGCCGATGGTACTGACGATGCTGCAGAGCGCCTGAAACGTGTATTATACAACGATCCGGCTATGGGTGTACTGCGCCATGCGGATGCTGGGTATGAAATAGCCGAAGAGAATGCTAAGAAATTCGGCCTGGATATCTGGTAAGGTTAATAGAAAATGCTATAATAAATAACCCCGCAATTGCGGGGTTATTATTTTGTGTAATGAGTAGATGTCTTAGTTGCCGAGATACGATTTTAATAGCTGGCAACGGCTGGCAGTGCGGAGTTTGGTAATGGCCTTATCTTTGATCTGGCGTACACGCTCGCGGGTAAGCGAGAATTTTTCGCCTATATCTTCCAGGCTCATCGGGTGTTCTACACTGATGCCGAAATACAATTTTATCACGTCGCGCTGACGGTCTGTAAGCGTACTCAGGGAGCGCTCAATTTCGCAGCGAAGAGAATCATAATGTTCCAGTTCAGAGTCTGCTGATTCTGAATTCGGATTTTCCAGTACATCCAGCAAAGTGTTGTCTTCGCTGTCTACAAACGGTGCATCAACAGACACGTGGCGGGCAGCTACCCCAAGGGTAGTTTCCACTTCTTCCGTACCTATGTCTAGCAATTCGGCCAGTTCTTCAGTACTTGGTTCACGTTCGTATTCCTGTTCCAGTTGAGAATAGGCTTTGCTTATTTTGTTAGACAAGCCTACTTTGTTGAGCGGCAGGCGCACAATACGGGATTGTTCTGCCAAAGCTTGTAAGATAGATTGACGGATCCACCATACGGCGTAAGAGATGAATTTGAAACCTCTTGTTTCATCAAAACGTTGTGCAGCTTTGATAAGGCCAAGATTACCTTCATTGATAAGGTCGCTCAGCGATAGGCCCTGGTTTTGGTATTGTTTTGCTACGGATACCACGAAACGCAGGTTGGCTTTTGTGAGTTTTTCCAAAGCACGTTGGTCTCCTTGTTTGATACGGATGGCCAGCTGTACTTCTTCCTCGGGCGTGATCAGATCTACTTTACCGATCTCCTGCAGATATTTTTCAAGAGACTGGCTCTCACGATTGGTAATGGACTTCGTGATTTTAAGCTGACGCATAGACATAGGCAAAGCGTTGGTTTGGTTAGAAAATAGAAGAGGTAATCAAGTAATGTTTCCCTTATTGCTGACATTACTATGGCAAATCTAAGGGTCAACTCAATTCAACCCAAAAAAAATTAAGAAATTCTTAACAGCCTGAAACCAACGTTTTTTAATTGGTTTTCTCACAAATTATAAGTAAATTCTTTTTAAAATTTTGATTGTTCAGTCAATTTTTTATTATTGCACTTAGTTAAGACTAAAGATGAGTAAGAAAAAAGCAATGTATAGCCTGGAGTTCCCTGTAAGATGTTCTCCTTCCATATTATACGAATTCCTAAGCACGCCTGTAGGTTTACAGGAGTGGTTTGCAGATAAAGTTGATCAGCGCGACCATACTTTCTATTTCAGCTGGAATGGTGCAACCGACACTGCAGAGATTGTAGAGCAGGCGGAAAATGAATTTGTGAAATACCGCTGGGATTATTACAATCCCGATGAGTTTTTTGAATTCCGTATTGAGCAAAGTCCCATTACCAATGAGACGATCCTTAAGATCACGGATTTTGCAGATAAATTTGATATTAAAGACCAGGAAAGGCTTTGGAATACGCAGGTAAGCGATCTGAAGCACCGTATAGGTAGTTAAATACCGTCTTCTATATGAAAAAGCTTGCTGCCTTTGGGCGGCAGGCTTTTTTGTATGTTTAAGCAAGGTTAATGTTGAGCGCTGTAAATAGTAAATAGCGCTTGTTTTATATAGTTTTGCACTAAATCAGCCCGGCTACATTTGATAAAGAAATTAGACATATTCTTACTCCGCAGTTTTATAGGGCCTTTCATCGTTACTTTCTTCATTACCCTTTTTGTGCTGGTCATGCAGTTCTTCTGGCTGTATATGGACGAGCTGATAGGTAAAGGGCTAGGTATATGGATGATACTGCAACTGTTATTCTTCATGTCTACCACGATGGTGCCTATGGCTTTGCCGCTGGGGACCTTGCTGGCCTCGATCATGACGTTTGGTAATATGGGAGAGAACTTTGAGCTGGTAGCCATAAAATCAGCCGGCATCTCCTTGCTGCGCTTTATGCGTCCCCTGCTTATGTTTATCATATTTGTAGGCGGACTGGCTTTCCTGTTCAATAATAATGTGATACCGTATGCCAACCTGAAGGCATTGTCACTGCTGTACGATCTGCGAAATTCCAAACCTGCTTTTAATATCCGCGCCGGCCAATTCAACAAAGGCATTCAGGGCTTTGCTATAAGGGTAGGTGAAAAGGACAAGGACGGCCGCACCATCCGTAACGTGATGATATATGACCAGACAGCGGGCCTGGGCAATATGAATGTGGTGATGGCAAAAGAAGGGGAGATGATACCTTCTGCCGATAAACAGTACATGATATTCCGGCTGAAGGATGGATGGCGCTATGATGAAACGGAGAATGGTACCAATGGTAAAGTGTACCGGCAATCGAGAATGTATTTTAAAAGCTGGGACAAGATATTTGACCTTTCATCGCTCAGGCTTACCCGCACAAAGGAGGAATTATTTAAAGATTCTTACCAGATGATGGATATTGTGCAACTGAACGAGATGATAGATAGCCTGTCGAGGTATAATAAGCACCTGGCTGCTAATGTCGGGTCTTATATAGGGCCTTACCTAACGGTTATGTCTGTAAACAAAGAGGATAACAAGGCCTTGCGCAGTAAACTGGCCAATGTCAAAGCACCTGTACATACCTACGATTCTTCTTTCCTGCAGGTGGTGAATGATAGCTTAAGGTTGCGTGTTATGCAGCTTGCGTCCAGCCAGCTGCGCACTGCCAAAGGTATGCTTGACATTACCGCATTTGATAAAAGTATCAGGCAGGATAACTTTCTCAAGTTCACAATAGAATGGCATAGAAAACTAACCTTGTCTTTCGCCTGTATATTATTGTTTTTGGTAGGCGCACCCCTGGGTGCTATTATACGGAAGGGCGGACTGGGTATGCCGTTGGTTATAGCTATTGCCTTCTTTGTGGTATTCCATATCATGTCGATGACGGGAGAAAAATTGTCAAAGAGCGGCACAATAGCACCCTGGATAGGTATGTGGATGGCTACTGCCATGCTACTGCCTATAGCCTTTGTGCTCATTATACAGGCGCGCAACGATTCACAGATATTTAGCAAGGAATGGTATACACGCTTGTGGAACCATATATCAGGAGCATTCTCAAAATCGGGTAAATAATTGCAGAAACCTTATACCTCATACAATCCGTTTTTCTTCATCCCTTTTATTATATGGGTGATAGGCGGGGGCATTGCATTAGCAATGTTCGATAATAAGACACTGTTTGCCGCATTCAATACCCATTATTCCGAGGCGGGAGATGTTATTATGTTATACACAACATGGCTGGGAGAAGGTATTTTTTCAGCAGTTGTTTTGTTATTGTTGCTCGGTGTTTCTGCACTCCGCAACTGGTGGTATTTTTTAGCCGCAGTACTTACTAACGGCCTGCCTCCTTTATTCATACAGGCTATAAAAACAAATGTAGGCGCGCCACGCCCGCTCAAGTATTTTAATGAGGCAGACTGGATACATATAGTACCCGTATGGCCCAGGCTCATGGAACGCAGTTTCCCTTCAGGGCATACTTGTGCTGCTTTTTGCCTGTTCAGCTTCCTGGCCATATTGCTGCCGGCAAAACACAGAGTGTGGGGAACAGTTCTTTTTGTGCTGGCTATTTTAGTAGGATATTCGCGTATGTACCTGGCAGCCCATTTTTTTGCAGATGTATATGCCGGCAGTATTATAGGTACACTGTTTATACTGGTAATAATGGCGATCATGCGTCGTTACCAGGATAGATTTTTTAAAGAGAAAACCATATGAGCAATACTGTACGATATAGTATAGTGGCGGTATTCGCTGCTTTGCTTTTCCTGCCTTTTTTAGGCCAGGTACATTTGTTTGATTGGGATGAAATAAATTTTGCAGAATGTGCGCGTGAGATGATCGTATCGAAAGATTACCTGCGTGTACAGATAGATTTCCAACCGTTCTGGGAAAAGCCACCTTTATTTATCTGGATGCAGGTGTTGTCTATGAAACTGTTTGGTATCAACGAATACGCGGCACGTTTCCCCAATGCCTTTATAGGTATTATAACGCTTTTGAGCCTGTACTATGCAGGTAAGCGTGTGGTAAATGAGAAGATGGCCTCGTGGTGGGTATTGCTATATGCTGCTACCTGGCTACCACATTTTTATTTCAAGTCGGGCATTATAGACCCCACATTCAATTTGTTCATCTTCCTTGCCTTCCTGCAGATATACCTGGTACGTAACGGCGAAAGGAAATGGTTACATAGTGTATTGGCGGGTATGTTCCTGGGGCTTGCCGTGCTTACCAAAGGCCCGGTTGCTATATTAGTGGCTTTACTATCGTTCATTGTTTATGTAATAGTGAACAAAGGCCTTTGGGGTTATAAAATATCCCATATCCTGCTCGTGGCATTCAGTGCATTGGTTACTACTTCTATATGGTTCGGCGTAGAGATCATAGCCCATGGATGGTGGTTCATGCAGGAATTCATTACCTACCAGGTGCGCTTGTTCAATACAGAAGATGCTGGCCATGGCGGACCTTTTTTCTATCACTTCATAGTGTTGCTGGCCGGGTGTTTCCCCGCATCCCTGTTCCTGTTTCAATACAATAGAAAGAGAGTGACAGACAATGAACCTGCCCGCGATTTTACCCGCTGGATGTGGATATTGTTTTGGGTTGTGCTTTTGCTGTTCTCCATCGTAAAAACCAAGATCGTCCATTATTCTTCGTTATGCTATTTCCCCCTTACTTACCTTGCCGCACTTCAATTATACAGGCTGAGTACAGAAGATGTAAAAATAAAGGGCTGGGTGAAGGGTGGATTACTGTTCCTGGGGACAGTATTGGCTATAGCTATTACAGCCTTGCCTTTGGTAGGTTTGAATAAGGACAAGCTTATACCACTGATCGATGACCCATTCGCTGTTGGCAACCTGCAGGCAAATATTACGTGGAGCTATACCGAATGTACATGGGGGCTGCTATACCTGGTGGGTATATGGGTAAGTGTGCTGATGATGAAGAAACATTTCAGGAAGGGAATGATAGCTTTATGCATTACCCAATTAGTTATTATACAGGTCACAGTACTGCATTTTACACCTAAAATAGAAGCCTTTTCGCAGCGGGCAGCTATTGAATATTTCAAAAGTTTTGAGGGTAAGGATGTGTATGTGCGTGTATTGGGTTATAAAAGCTATGCCCATTTGTTCTACACTAAAAAGCTGCCGCCTGCTAATAAGAATTATTATAATGAAGAATGGCTGCTTACCGGTGACATTGACAAGCCCACCTATTTTATCTGCAAAATAATGGATGCGGATAAATACAGGGCGCTTCCTCAATTAAAAGAAACGGGCAGCAAAAATGGATTTGTGTTCTTTTCAAGAATGCCTGCACATTAAGACAGCATGCCTTCAAGTGCTTTAAATGCTTCAGCCGGGGGCAGCTCTTCCCAGAGTACCTGGTATATCTTATCAGCAATAGGTATGCTGATGTTATAGGCTTTAGAGATAGACTGCATGCCCCGAGCAGCATAGTAACCTTCTGCCACCATTTTCATTTCGAGAATGGCATTTTTTACAGAATAGCCTTTGCCCAGCATGGTGCCAAACAGGCGGTTGCGGCTATGTAATGAATAACCCGTAACAAGCAAGTCGCCCAGGTAAGCACTCGTATGAAAATCGGGGCGTTCTTTGGAAGGGTGTACTTTTTCAAAATGCGCCTCAAGAAACCTGTACATTTCGCGATAGCAATTGGTGATATAAACACTCAAAAAATTATCGCCATAGTCCAGCGCATGTGCCATACCGGCACCAATAGCGTATATATTTTTCAGCACGGCAGCAAACTGGGCGCCCCATATATCGTGATTGCCGGTGGTATTGATATAAGCATTGTCGCAGGCTTTTGCAACGGCACCAGTCAGTGCATCGTCCAGGCCTGAAAAAGTGAGGTAGGAGAGACGTTCATCAGCTACTTCTTCGGCATGGCATGGTCCTGTAATAGATACATAATTCTCCAGCCTGAAAGCCGGATGCTGCCGGCTGAGATAATCATTCAACAATAAATTACTATCAGGAAGAATACCTTTTATGGCAGAAACGATCTTTTTGCCTCCCCATAGCTTGGCATCAACACTTTCTATCACCCCCTGCGCATAAGCCGATGGAACCGATATGATAAGTGTGTCGCATGCCTGCAATACCTGCTGCAGGTTGTCAGTAGGCGTAATAGTTTCAGGCAAAAAGCGTACTGAAGTGAGGTAGTGCGGGTTGTGATGCCTGCTCTGTAAATAGCTTACAGATTCTCCATTTCTAACCCACCAGTATATATGCCGGCCATTATCTGTAAGTATTTTGGCAAGGGCCGTGCCCCAGCTGCCATTACCGATAATGCCTATTTGCCCAAGAATATTTTCGTTCAATGTTGTAATGGTTTGAATCGCGACCGTTTGCCTGAACGATCACCATCAATCAAAATAGTTTAGTCTTCTTTCTTCGCTTCAAACAGCTTTTCCTTGTCGGTAACCGTTACGTGCGATTTATCTTTTAAGGTACGTGCAATTGCACCGTAAGGGGCTACCACCACTTCTTCACCTTTTTTTAACCCGGCTGTTATTTGTATATACTCGTTGTCCTGTATGCCGGTCTTAACGTCGCGCAGGGCTACCTGTTTTGTTTTGGCATCATATACAAATACCACCTGCCTGATATCATTATTCTCAAGGCTATTAGAATTGTGGTTCTTATTTTTAACACTATCAGGCCAGTCGCGCGTTGTTACGGCATTAACCGGTACCGATAAAATATTCCTTTCGCGGCGGGTTTGTATCTCAACACTGGAAGACATGCCTGGTTTGAAAACGAATTTGCCTCTGGCAAGACTTTCAGCAATATCCTGGTAGCTGGACGGCAATATCAGGATATGAACGGTGTAATTAGTTACCTGGTCTGTAGAAGCGGTAAGCCCGTTGACACTAGCCGTGCTCGAAACACCTACTTTAGATACAATGCCGGTGAACTTACGGTTGCGGTAAGCATCAGCCTCAATAACAGTGGTATCACCTATTTTTACTTTTGCAATATCTGTCTCGCTTACATCTACACGTACTTCTATGCGCGACATATCTGCAATGGACAGCATTACCGTACCCGCCATTTGTGCCGTTCCCACAACACGTTCACCCAATTTTACATTCAGCTGCGATATGATACCTGTAGTAGGTGCCAGTATGGTTGTTTTCTTCAGGTTTTCCCTGGCCTGGTTGAGGCTGGCTGATGCGCCCTGTACCCCAAACTGCCCGCCTGATACGCTGGCCCTTGATGCTTCATAGGTGGCTTTTGCACTCAGGTAAGTAGCCCTGGCCTGTTCAAATTCCATAGCAGAAATGACCTTGTCCTTATAGAGTTTCTGGTTGCGTTCGTAATTAGCCTGGGCCTGGTCGAACTGGGCTTTGGACTGCTGCGCCATTTCACGTGAGTTATTGGCACGGGCACGTGATTCTTCTACCGAAGCGGCAGCCTGTGTTACCACTGAACTGTATATAGCAGGATTGATCTTTACAAGCAATTCGCCCCTATGCACACTGTCGCCTTCTTCTACAGGCAACTCAATGATCTCACCACTTACTTCGGGGCTTATTTTTACTTCTGTTTCAGGGTATATTTTACCGCTGGCGGTTACCGTTTCGGTAATGGTATGCATTGCCGCTTTTTCTATGGCTACTTTTGTACCCTTGTCTCCGCGCGACTTACCGATAATGATCAAAATTATCAGTAAAGCTACACCGCCGCCAATGAGCCACCAGAGTCTTTTCTTGTTCATGTGTGCGTATGATTGAATGTGTTTATACTATTTCACTTCGCTTCCGGGTGCAGTATTATCAGCCGGAGATACAAATACCAGTTTGCCATCGCTATTATCAGCCATCAATATCATGCCTTTGCTTTCAATACCCCTCATCTTACGCGGGGCAAGATTAGCTACTACCACTACTTGCTTGCCTACAATATCTTCCGGTTTGTAATGCATGGCGATACCTGAAACTACGGTACGTTTTTCAAAGCCAAGATCCAGTTCCAGTTTCAGCAGTTTGTCTGCTTTCTCTACTTTTTCTGCCTGTAGTATGGTTGCTACACGCAGGTCTACTTTTGCAAAATCGTCGTAAACAATCTCGTTCTTGTCATTTGCAACCGGTGCCGGTTTTGCATTGGCATCGGCTGCCGGTTTTGCCGCTGCCGGTTTTGCCGCTGCCTGTTCTGCCTGGCTTTTTACTAGGTTAGCATGCAGTTTTTCAACCTGAGCTTTTACTTCCTCATCTTCTATTTTCCTGAATAACAATTCAGGGGCGCGTAAAGGATAACCTACATTCAGCAGGTTTATTTTACCGGCATTTTCCCATTCCAGCATACGGTCTACCACTTTCATCATATGGCACATTTTCCTTGCCGTAAAAGGCAGGAAAGGATTTGCCAGTATGGCCAGGTTGGCACTAAGCTGCAGGCATAGGTGCAGGCAATTGTCTATCTGCTTCTGTGCTTCCGGGTTTTCTTCCAGGCTTTTGGCCACTATCCATGGCTGCTTGTCCTGCATGTATTTGTTACCTTTGCGGGCCAGGTCTATTACTTCAAAAAGGCCATCACGGAACTTATAATTCTCAATATCCGATTCCACTAAGGTCTTGGCATTCTTAATATCTTCTATCAAAGCTCTGTCAGCATCATCCATAATCCCCTCATGCAGCTTCGGAACCTTACCGTTGCATAGTTTGTGCATGAGTACAAATGCACGGTTCACAAAATTGCCGAATATGCTTACCAGTTCACTGTTGGTGCGGTCCTGGAAATCTTTCCAGGTAAAATCGTTATCCTTGGTCTCGGGTGCATTTGCGCATAGTACATAGCGCAATACATCCTGTTGCTCAGGGAAGTCTTTTATATATTCATGCACCCACACCGCCCAGTTGCGCGATGTAGATACTTTATCGCCTTCAATATTCAGGAATTCATTGGCAGGAACATTGTCGGGCAATACATAGCCGCCATGTGCTTTCAGCATAGCGGGGAATATGATGCAATGGAATACGATATTGTCTTTACCAATAAAGTGCACCAGCTTAGTATCTTCTTTTTGCCAGTAATCGGCCCACATCGGGGTCAGTTCTTTGGTAGCGCTGATATAGCCAATCGGCGCATCAAACCATACGTAGAGTACTTTCCCTTCGGCACCCGGCAAAGGTACAGGTACACCCCAGTTGCTGTCGCGGGTCATTGCGCGTGGCTGCAGGCCGCTATCCAGCCAGCTTTTACACTGTCCATACACATTGGCCTTCCATTCATCCTTCTTGCCGTCTACTATCCATTCCTTCAGCCATTGCTCGTACTTGTTTAGCGGGAAATACCAGTGGGTAGTTTTGCGTTTAACAGGTTTGGAATTGCTGAGGGCGCTATGTGGATTTATCAATTGTTCAGGTGAAAGGCTGGAGCCGCATTTTTCGCATTGGTCTCCGTAAGCATTCTCATTGCCACATACCGGGCAGGTGCCAACTATATAGCGGTCTGCCAGGAATACCTGTTTTTCTTCATCATAATATTGCTCACTTTCCCGCTCTTCGAACAGGTTATCGTCATATAGCTTTTTAAAGAAAGCCTGTGATGTTTCGTGGTGTACTTTATTGCTGGTGCGGGAATATATATCGAAAGATATACCCATAGCTTCGAAGCTTTCTTTTATCAGCGCATGGTATTTATCTACAACCTGCTGCGGGGTAATACCTTCTTTCATAGCGCGGATAGTGATAGGAACACCATGTTCATCACTGCCGCAAACGAATTTTATATCGCGTTTTTGCGCACGCTGGTAACGTGCGTATATATCTGCCGGTAAAAAACAGCCAGCCAGGTGGCCAATATGCACCGGCCCGTTTGCATAGGGCAGGGCAGCTGTTATTAATAACCTGTTATAATCCATTCTAATATATCCTGATATTTCAGGCTGCAAGATAATGAAGGTAGGGGAGATTAAATAAAGATAAAACAGGGTGCGAGGGGTGGTTCAACCCATCAATAACAGGTAGTTGCTCCGTTTATTAGGTTTTTCCGCCCGTTCATTAGGTTTTTTTGGATTCGCCTTCTATGGGGATGTAGATTGTATAGTTGCGTATACTTTTTGCATTCCCATATTATTCATCACTAAACTGGAAACTGCCATGATAAAGAGGGGCTTCAAATTATTTTCAAAAGCGACTTAGCATTGATTTCGTATTTGATCGAAGGCTGAATGTTCGTGCGCTTATAGAGCCGATTTCTATATACTAGTATCCCTTATTGTCTCATCTGCTATAAATAAATCAAGTCTAAATCCCGATATCCATTTTTTAACCTTAAAACTTATATTATGAAATCAAAATTGTTATGGCTGCTTGTGTTGAGCAGTTTATATGGCTTTCAAAATGGCTACGCTCAAATACCTTCCTTCAACAGAACTTATACTGATGGAGGGGGGAGGAGCGTAGATATAGTAAATGCCTCTAATGCAGGCATCGGTTATTCTTGCGTATTAGGCACAAGTGCTACTTATCCAATCATATTGAAAAAGTTGGATTTCAATGGTAACGTGGTATTTGATCATGGCATCACTATGGCTAATACAGTCCACCCATCGGCATTGTTGTATACGCCAAATGATGAATATATAGTGGTGGGGTCTCTTAATACGGGTTCTATAATATATCCATTTGCAGCAAGGTTCAATTCAACAGGCAATATGCTTTGGTTTAAGTGTTACAATACAATTTCCGGAATTATGGAAAGCAATACCCCAAATATCAAAATATGCCGTGTAGAGGATGATGGCCCGGATGAATCATATATTTTGGTGTGTACTGCAATAGATCCCTATCGAATCCCCGGGCAATATGGTTCGGGGCTGGATTATTACCCAATGGCCCTGCGTTTTGACGGCGCAACCGGTACCGCCACATGGAATAAGGTGTATAGCAGAACAGGCGCACCGGCAAATGACTGGGCTTATGATGTAAGAGAACTGACAAGGTCGGTGTGCTTTATCAATGATAATAATCCAAGGTATTTTATCGGCGGGTCTACAGAAACCTGGGCGACAACGCCTCTTACCGGTACAGGCAGCTTTTTTATGAGTATTGATAAAAATGGCGGAATAGTAGATGGGTATAACTATATAGGCACAACAGTGCACTGGTATGAAGATGCATTGTATGATAATGCTACCCAGCAAATAGTACTGTGTTACCTGGCAGGCAACGTATGTGCGGGAATAACCGTTTCAGCCTCAGCAATAGGTATTTCGAAGTTTAATACTGCAGGCGGACTTACTCATGTACGATCTGATTTTTACGCTATGAATCCTTGTATAGAAACATACCCAATGGGTATGCAGGAAGATGCTACCCATCGTTATTATGTAGTAGGGGCGGCGGTTTATCCATACAGCTTTAATGATGCGAAAGCCTATTGGAATATGGCCAATTTCAGGGTAGACAAAACAAATCCCAATAATGTATCTTTTTTTAACAGGTTCAACATTCAGCGCGAATCTTACACGGCCAGTATGATAGACCTTGTAGATGGGCCCAGGGAAAACTATGTGATAGCAGGGTCTATTCCTCCCGCTGTAGCAGGCGGAAATGATGCCATGCGTGTGATAAGCACAGAGGTTGTAAACGGACAAGCGTGTGGTTGGACAGCTGTACCCTGGGTGCATACTAATCCTTCATTTACTGTAACACCTGTAACATATTCGATCACAGACCAGTTCGGTGAAACACCCTATACAGGTGTAGATGTATTTTTTCCGGGTAATTATACATTCTGCACCCCTTCAGGAGGTTCTTACCGCACAGCACCATCTGATGTAAATGACGTTGCAAACCTTAATAGTCTCCGTGTTTATCCAACCGTATTGTTTGCAGAAAAGCAGGTATCGATTGATTTTAATGTTGATGTTGCATGCACGCTTGATGCCTGTATACTATCACTGGACGGGAAAGTTATATCCCGGCAGGTATTGCATTCAATTACAGGCGCTAACCATCTTGCGGTAGACATGAATGAGTTTACTACGGGCACATACCTGCTCCGGCTTTCAACAAGTGACGGCGCAATAAATAAAATATTCAAACTTTCCCGGTTGTAGTCGTCTTACATAAGTTCATTTTTAACCTTAAAACATACTGTATGAAAACGAAATTATTAAAGTTGTTTCTGTTAACAATAACAGGTGCTTGTTATTGCAATACGCTTTCAGCGCAATATAATAATACCTATACCGGCGGAGGCGGGGAAAGTGTTGATGTAGTGAATGCAACAAGTGGTGGTACCGCTTATTCTGTTATGTTAGGGACAAGTTCAACATATCCAATAATCTTAAAAAAAGTAGACTTTTTTGGTAACCCGCCTACCTGGGATTATGGGTATAGTTTCAGTAATAGTCAATTGACTATAAGGCCGACCAAACTATTGCGCACATCAAGCGGCGATTTTATAGTAGTGGGAATAGCAAATGATAATTTTACCTATAATCCTTTTGCCGCCAAGTTTAATAATTTAGGTGTATTTCAATGGATGTACACGTATGCGTCGAATCAAACTGTATTAACACCACCTTTTGATTTGGGTGGCTTAAGCAAGCGGGTAAATATTTGTGAGGTGATGGATGATCCAGGTAGCCCTAATACTTATATGATAACAGCTACAGGTACTAATCCTTTTAGTACCGGAGGCGCATGGGGGTCTGATGATTTTATTAACGTTTTAAGGATCAGCAGTTCAGGTGCTGTAATGTGGAATAATAAGTATTATCCGCCTATAGCCTTCAACACGCCTAATGACGATATTAGGGAAAACCCTGAAACAATAGTTTATGCGAATCCAACAGGAGGAACATCACGTTATTTTATTGCGGGTGTGTCATCTTATTTATTAATGACCGGTACTACTTACTACGGCTTTTTCATGGGTATAGATAACACGGGTATGATTGTCGATCCATATCAGCGGGTGGCGTTACCTACTCCCCGTAACTGCAACGCCATATTTGATAACCCGGACGTGGTATACTCCTTTACCTGCAGCAACGGTTTTACGGGAGGTACTAGTGGTAGTTGTATTGGCTTATCGCGTGTGAATACTGCGAGTGGTTTGTCTTTGTACCAGTCAGATTTCTATTCAGCCTCATTCGCAAGTGAAACTGATGAACGAGGGCTGGTAGAAGATGCCGCTTCCAGTAAGTATGTTGTGGCCTGCGATATCTATGATGGAGTACCGTCAAAGCCGAGCTCAATGGGTATTATGGAAATTGATAAAAGCTCCGGCACAGCCACTTATTTCAATGATTATAATTATCAGAGGGAGTCTCACGCGAAGGGTATAATAGACTTGGTTTCAGGTGGCACAGAACATTATGTAATGACTGGAACACCTATTAATGCAGGGAGCACTTCTGCCGGTATGCGTCTCATCGGCGAAGATAGGCTTCCAGGCAGCGTCTGTGGCCGCCACGCATTGCTGTATGATTATGCAAACTATAATCCTCTAACAGCTAACTCTACCTATCAAACATACATGCTTACAAACATGAGAACATCTTATAGTACTAGCAGGCAAACATTGTCTGGTATGAATATTTGCACATCGCCGGCAGATTATTATCGTCCTACTGGTGTGGCAGAACAAGGTTACTCCGAGGACGTGACGGTATATCCAACTTTATTGAATGCCGAAAGGGAGATAAATATGGATATTGTTACGAATCATAGCGGTAAAATATACGTTACGCTGGTAGGTATAGATGGAAGATCGTTACTTGGCAGAACGCTTGAAGCATCTAACGGAAAAAATCATTTTTCGTTTGATGTTACAAGCCTTATACCCGGTTCCTATCTGTTGGTTGTGACAAATTCAGATAAAACATTAAACAAAACAACTAAACTCACGAAGTTTTAGGTACACAAAAAAGCCGCTATCAATTGATAGCGGCTTTTCATTCAAACATCTTAAAATTAATGTTTCAGTACAGTAGTACAAGTTTCAGAACTACCACCGGTTGTTATAGTATAGTTGATGACAACACTGTCTGTATTATATGTACCTGTACCTGATATTTCCTGGCCGCTGAATTGCAGGATTTGCGTAGGAACAGTAATAGATGAATTGCTGCAGTCTACAGTAGCACTTACGGCATTGAATACAGGCCACAGATTGTTAATTTGTACTTTGTTTTTAGTACCTGTCATGCTGATAAATACGCTGCCGGTCTGGTTGCCTGAAGCAGTACAAAGGCTGGTAGCTGTATAAGTACCTACCACTTCATCAGAACAATCGGTTTTCACTGCCACTTTCAAGGTAACATTAAAGGTTTTGATAACGCCTTCATCTGTACTTGCAGTAATAGTTATAGGATAGTTGCCTACTGCAACAGCACCGCTTGTAAATATAATTTTAGAATCGAACGGAGGGTAGCCGGCAGCCGGTTTAATTTCGGCAGTAATGCCTTGAGGAACACCTGTAATGGCCAGCGTAATACGATCTTGTTTGTTTACGGGTTTGTTTACGCTTATCATCAGCGAATCCATGCTGTTTCTGTACATGGTAACATCGGTTACGCCATTTACTATGTAAATAGAATCAAGGTCGCTGGCTTTGTTTGTAGTATAATATTCGGTTGTAGATTTAGTACAGCCATAAATACCAATAGCGGCTGCAAGGGTTGCAATAAAAAGATGCGATTTTTTCATTTTGTGAAATTTATGGGCTAAAATAGACTTCTGCAACAAAATAAGCAAGTGAATTGTGTAAAACCATCATCATTATATGCAGGTATTTAACCTGTAGTTGATAACTATGTTTTAAATGGAAACTAGTTAAAACTTATTTAAAGTACTATACGGCACTTTTGTTTTGTTTTAGTTTTGTGCAAATGGAGCAAACACCTACCCCCGAAACACAAGAATCCACTATCGTCATAGATCAAAAAGCAGAGCAGACAATTTTCAACATACTCTTCGCCATCAGCTTCTCCCATATGCTGAATGACACTATCCAGTCGCTGATACCGGCTATATATCCCATAATTAAAGATTCTTTCCGCCTGTCATTTGCCCAGATAGGGCTTATTACATTTACCTTCCAGCTTTCGGCTTCTTTATTACAACCTTTTGTAGGCATTTATACCGATCGTAAGCCGCAACCTTATTCACTGGCTATAGGCATGGGCTTTTCGCTTACAGGGCTGTTACTATTGTCTTCAGTAGGCAGTTATCCTATGATACTATTTTCGGTGGCATGCATAGGTATAGGTTCATCTATCTTTCACCCCGAGGCTTCGCGCATGGCGCACCTTGCTGCCGGGGGACGAAAAGGGCTGGCACAGTCTATTTTCCAGTTGGGGGGCAATGCAGGTAGCTCATTAGGCCCTTTGCTGGCGGCAATTATCCTGGTGCCGTACGGGCGTAGCAGTGCTGCCTGGTTTTCTATTATTGCCTTAATAGCCATTATGGTGCTATGGCGTATTGGCAACTGGTACAAACCGCACACAAAGAAGAAAAAAGCAGCAAAAGGTTTAAAGCATAATAAAGCGCTTACGCGGCGCCAAATTGTATTTTCAGTTATAGTTCTATTGGTACTGATATTTTCAAAATACTTCTACATGGCCAGTATGACCAATTACTTTACTTTCTACCTGATGGATAAATTCCATTTATCAGTACAGCACGCACAATATTATCTCTTTACGTTTTTACTATCCATAGCCGCAGGCACATTACTGGGTGGGCCATTGGGAGATAGGTTTGGCCGTAAATATGTTATCTGGGGCTCTATATTGGGTGTGGCGCCTTTCACCATGCTGCTGCCTTATGCCAACCTTTTCTGGACGGGTATATTGATCGTATTTATTGGTGTAATACTAGCATCGGCGTTTTCTGCCATCCTGGTATATGCACAAGAGCTTATTCCCGGTAAGGTGGGGGCCGTTTCAGGTTTGTTCTTCGGTTTTGCATTTGGTATTGCAGGCATTGGTTCTGCCGTATTGGGGCGATTGGCCGATGCTACCAGCATTGAATTCGTATACAAAGTATGTGCCTTCCTGCCGTTAATAGGGTTACTAACCGTTTTTCTGCCCAACCTGGAAAGGAAGAAGTAATTTAACTGCATTTATCATACTAATGATATTATTTATCGCTCAATGGTAAACCTGATATTGTCTTTGCTATTCAGTCTTAACATGTAGAGGCCGCCTGGCAGATGTTGTACATCTACTTGTTCAAACAATTCCTTGTTTTTTGTCGCCGTTTTATTCTCGTAAACTAATTGGCCGGAAGCGTTCAATATTTGCAGTGTTACCGTTTCATTACTGTTTACACTTCCTTTTATGATAAAGCTGCCATTGTTAGGATTGGGGTATAAAGCAAGGTAGCTTATTCCCTTTACATTTTTAATTCCCGTTAGCACAGTTACTTTTATTTTATTGCTGCCGGCAGTTTTGGGTTGCGGGCATTTGTAATCGCTGGTAAGCAGCACACTAACGCTGTCGTTGTTAGAAAGCTGCTGTGTGGCCCATACATTGCTGGTGGCGCCTATTACATCACTGCTGTTACGCTGCCATTGGTATTTAGGATGGTTGCCTGCGTTAACAGGTATGGCAGTAAAAGTTACCAGCTCGTATGGCGAAAGTGGGGTGGTAGGGTTTGAGCTGATGCTTACAGAAGGAGCCAACAATGGCAATACTGTCATTTTTAACTCGTTGCTGGTATCGCTGAATGCCGTTCCGCATTTGCCGGGGTCTGTCATCTCGCAGCGGATGATATCATTGTTATTCAATGAGCTGGTAATAAAAGTATTGTTGGTGCTTAATACTGAAGGACTGCTATTTTTAGTCCATTTATAAGCGGGCGTACCGGTATTGGCAGGCAGTGCCACGAATGTTACGCTGCTACCCTGGCATATACTGTCAGCAGGATTGGAATAGATAGTAACAAAAGGAGCGGGGTTCACCATCACAGTCGTTGTGCCTGCAACGGAGGTACAGCCATTCAGCGTTGCCGTTACAGAATACGTTCCTGCATCAGCTAGTACAACATTATTTCGTGTTGGGGTCTGCAAAGCAGAACTAAAACTATTGGGCCCTGTCCAGCTATAGCTTGCGCCTGCATTAGATGCAGCTGTCAGGTTCAGGCCCATACCCACACAAACAGGTGTATTGCTGCCTGTAAGCGGTATAATAGGTTGCGGGTTCACAATAACAGTTGTGGTGTCTTTACCGGTACAGCCGTTAAGCGTTACAGAAATAATATAATCTCCCGATGCATTGGGATTGGCATTGGTGATGGTTGGGTTTTGTGTGGAAGATGAAAAGCTATTAGGGCCTGCCCATGAAATAGTTCCAGTTGGGGTAGCAGTAGAACTAATATTTAAAGCACTGCCTTCACAGGCAGGTGAATTACTTGTTGCGAAGACTACAGGCGTAGGCTTTACCAATACAGTTTCTGTATCTTTTGCAGAGCATCCTGTTGAAGTAAGAGTAACAGTTACAATATAATCACCGCTGGCAGCCGTTGTTGTATTGGTTATAGATGGATTTTGCGCGGAAGAGGTAAAGCTATTAGGGCCTGTCCAGTTGTAAGTAACGCCGGTTGTAGAGCCTGTAAGGTTGAGAGTGGAACCTGAACATATGGGCGTATTGCTGGAAGCCTGGGGTTTAGCTGGTAAAGGATTAACTACCAGAGTTAAAGTGTCTTTTACAGAACAACCGTTAAATGACCCTGTAACAACATAATCCCCAGCATTTGCGGTAGTGACATTAGATAGGTTTGTATTGCTTCCCGAAGCCGAAAAGCCAAATGGACCTGACCAAGTATAACTAATGCCAGAAGCAGATCCCGATGAAGTCATAACGAAAGTGCCTCCATTACATACGGGATTGTTTCCCGAAGCAGATACCGTAAAAGACGGTGTTAATATGGAAACTGATACAGTATCTTTTACAAGGCAGTTTAAGTAAGTTGCGTCAACGATATAATCACCTGCAGCAGCAAATGTGGGGTTGCTGATGGCAGGGTTTTGTAAATTGCTAATAAAATTGTTAGGTCCTATCCATTGGTATACAACTCCAGGATACATTGTTGTAGCAAAGAGTTTCAAAGTGTCATTTGTGCATGCTGGTGCATTACTGCCTGCAAACGCACCTGAGGGTCCAAGCGCCGAAAGCACAGTCACGTTAATTGTGTCTTTTGATTTGCATCCATATACACTGGCGGTTATAACATAATCCCCGGTATTAATGCTATTGGCGGAACTTATAACCGGGCTCTGGAGGTTTGAAGAAAACCCTCCGGGCCCGGTCCATTTCCACCTAAGTGCGGTATTGCCGGTTGTAGTGGTTGCAGCCAGAGTTATATTCGCTCCAGGACATATGGGTGAATTACTTGTTGCATCTGGTTTTGCAACAGTTGTACCTATTCCAATCGTTTTTGTAATGTTTGAATAGTCAACCGGGCTGCTTGATATAATACGCATTCTGTAATTTCCTCCGGCAGAAATGGATGAGGGTATTACACAGGTAATTGTGTCATTTGTATTGCCTGTGTGGCTACCGATTACGACAGGTGCTGCAAAATTTCCATTTGGGTCCGACAGTTGTACCGAAAAAATATTGTTGTTATTAAAATAGTTCAAGAGGTTAACAGTATAGGGCACTTTAATGGTATCACCGGCACAAAACAGGCTGTCTTTCAAGTTTAACGTAATGCTATTTGCTACTTTTACTACAACCGAATCATAGTAGTAATAGCAATAAGATGAACCGCCCCCAACATGTGCTGTATCTATATTAGCCCATTGATTGAAACTTCCGATTACAATATTGTCGTAAGCAGAGTCCGCATAAAAAGAAGCAACCAGCCTCACCCAATTGGAAGTATCTGATATAGGGCCATAATTTTTGAAACTTACTTGCGGTATAATACCAGGGGGGATTAAGGATGCATTAGAAATTGGTGGCGTCCCCAGGCTTGTAGTATCGTAAAAAAATATACTTATATCATCCACACCCCATCTTGAATAATTGGCAAGGTTTACAGAAAGTGATACTTCGTATGTAACGCCAACCTGTAAAGGTAGGATATGGCGATACAAATATTCCTTGCCAGTATATATATATCCACCCATGTAACCTTGTCCGCTGGCGGGCTCCTGGTATCCGAAGAAATTAAAGGGTATACCTACTCCGTTTGTGCCACATATGTTGAAATAATCGCTTGTTCCATAGTTAAATTGGCTCCAGCCTGTACATAAATATGTTTGGCTATATGCATTGGGACAATAGCTATAATATTCAAAATTGCCATTGGGCACCATGTTTTGCTGCCCCCAAACAGACTGGGTCAGCACTATAAGTGTCAAAATGTATAAGTAGTGTTTCATAAGGTTGGTTAGGTGTGTTAAAGAATATACTTAAAGATAAGATTTATAACGAAACTATCTTATATGGCTATTGCAGATCTTCTAATCGCTTTTCGCATTGAATCTCAATGATTTATCTAAATCATAAATTATTTTTTGGATATAAGTGGTTTGCCCTATCTTTGCACTCCCAAAATTCTACTTAAAAAGGAGGAACAAAAACTTGGAAGAAAATCAAATTATTAACCAAAGTCAAACCGCGCACGACGATTTCGATTGGAGCGTGGACAAAAGAAACGTTGCATCCTATTCTCAGGACAAACGTGAACAATTAGAAAAAGTGTATGACAGCACTTTCAAAACTATTGATGAAGCTGAACTGCTGCACGGCACAGTTGTAGGCCTCACTAAAACAGATGCCATTATCAACATCGGTTTCAAATCGGATGGTTTGGTATCTCTCAACGAATTCCGCGATATGCCTGATGTAAAGATCGGCGATGATATCGAGGTAATGGTAGTTGAAAAAGAAGACCGCAATGGTCACCTGCACCTGAGCCGCAAAATGGCGCGCGCAGCACGTGCATGGCAGAAAATTGTTGACTTCTACAAAACCGGCGAAGTGGTTACAGGTACCATCACCAGCAAGACCAAAGGCGGTCTTATTGTGGATGTTTACGGCCTGGAAACCTTCCTGCCTGGTTCTCAAATAGATGTGAAGCCTGTTACTGACTACGACCAGTATGTTGGTAAAACAATGGACTTCAAAGTTGTTAAAATCAACGAAACCATCCGCAACGCTGTCGTTTCTCACAAAGCGCTTATCGAAAGCGATATCGAACAACAACGCAGTGTTATCATCTCTCAGCTTGAAAAAGGACAGGTACTGGAAGGTACTGTTAAGAATGTTACCGATTTCGGTGCGTTCATCGACCTGGGCGGCGTAGATGGTCTCCTTTATATTACAGATATCAGCTGGGGCCGCGTAACGCACCCGAGCGAAGTACTGGAAAACGGTCAGAAACTGAACGTGGTTGTGCTTGACTTCGATGACGAGAAGAAACGTATCAGCCTGGGTCTGAAACAACTGACTGCACATCCTTGGGATAACCTGACTGCCGACCTGCATGAAGGCTCTGTAGTAAAAGGTAAAGTAGTAAACATCGAAGATTACGGTGCATTCCTGGAAATTATGCCTGGCGTAGAAGGCCTGGTACACGTTTCAGAGATCACATGGTCTTCTCAGCCTATCAATGCGAAGGAATTCTTCAAAATGGGCGATGAATACGAAGCAAAAGTGGTAACCCTTGACAGGGAAGAACGTAAGATGAGCTTGTCTATTAAGCAACTTACTGAAGATCCTTGGGAGCATATCGAAGACAAATTCCCTATAGACAGCCGTCATAAAGGTGTTGTGAAAAACATCACTCCTTATGGTGTATTCGTTGAACTGGAATCTGGTATCGGCGGTATGATCCATATCAGCGACCTGAGCTGGATCAAACGTTACAACCATCCAAGTGAGTTCACTAAAGTAGGCGATGAAATTGAAGTTGCTATCCTCAGCATCGACAAAGAAAACCGCAAACTGGCACTGGGCCACAAACAACTGGAAGAAGATCCTTGGAATACATTTGAAACAGTATTCCCTATAGGTTCTGTACACGAAGGTAACGTGACAAGGAAAGATGATAAAGGTGCTACTGTACAATTGCAGTATGGCCTGGAAGCATACGCTCCTGCACGCCACCTGAAGAAAGAAGACGGTACTAACGTAGAAGCAGAAGAAACACTGCCTTTCGTTATCATCGAATTCGATCGCAATGACAAACGCATCATGGTTTCTCACACTAAAGTTTGGGAACAAGGTAAAATAGAAGAGAAAGAAGCAGCTAAGAAAGATGCTGCTGCTGAAGGTGAAAAAACCAAGAAAGCGGTTAAGAACATCCAGAGCAAAGTAGAAAAACCAACACTTGGTGATCTTGGCGCACTGGCTGCACTGAAAGACAAAATGAAGAAAGCAGAAGATAACGAAAATTAATCTCCTGGTTACTCTTTATAGATTTTACAGAAGCCCCGCATTGCGGGGCTTCTTGCATTTATATACTATCCATTTGCCGAAAAATCCCGTCTATTCAAAGAAGCTGCATTCAACAAGTTAAATGCCAAATAAAGCTAATAACTCTTAAAAAAAGCTAAATGACAATCCTGTGTTAACAGGCCATGCAAGCCCCGAATATCTTTGATAAGTGAAACGTCTCAAGCCAAAATACCTGTATTACCTGGCCGGTCTTATTATACTGGGCATTACAGGCATACAGCTATATTGGATAACCAATAACATCAGCCTGCAGAAAACCGACCTGGAGCGGAGGCTGAAAGAGGATATAGGTAATGTGGTAAAGGAGGTAGAAGAAGACGCCTATTGTTTTAGTTATAATTCAAAAGCATTTATAAAGAAAGGAGAAGGGCTTTATATCGTTAAGCAGAAATGGGAAAATGATAGGTTCAAAGGGCCGGAGAATGGCGGCTATATAGATACGCTGGACTTGTATAATGTGTTTTATTATAAACAGGATACAACATTTGAAAATGGCAAAACGGTTACGTTCAGCAATTATGAAGCTACGGTAGATATCTCAATGAAATTTACCCTTTTCGGCATGAACCCCCACATAAAGCGCAGGGATAGCAGTTCTTATAATCTTGTAGGTCTTAACAATGCCAATTTCAAAGACTTGCTGGCGGATAAAATAAAAGTAGACGAGGCGGTAGATATGAGTTATATGGACAGTCTTATAAAAGACGTGCTGAAGAAGAATAAACTCGATAATGTATTTGAAGCAGGTATACGCAGGGTAGGAAAGAAAGATTATGAATACCTGTTTCCCGGCAGCAGCAAAATCAATATTGAAAAAGGTACCATAAAGGCAGTGTTCCTGGATAATAACCGCTTTAACAAACCTTATGAATTGATATTGTATGTGCCGGATTCCTATAGCAGGGTGATACAGTCTTTATCGCTGATGATAGGTTCGTCATTGCTCATTATCCTTATACTCATCGTGTCTTACCTGTTTTTTGTAAGAACCATTTTAAAGCAGAATAAGCTGTCGGAGATGAAGAATACCTTCATCAATAATATTACGCACGAATTCAGGACACCGATAACTAATATCAACCTGGCCATTGAAAACAGCAGGGAACTGAACAGATCGAATGACCGCTACCTGGATATTATTGAAGCAGAGAACAAATTGATGGCGCGTAATGTGCAGTATATACTGCAACTGGCCATGATGGAAGATACAACCATGCACATAGCATTGTCTAAGGTAAATGTTGAAGAACTTATCAGCAATACGGTAAGCTACTTCCAGATACAATTGGAAAATTTAAAAGGAAGGATCGTTTGTAAATATGATGCACAAAGCCCCTTCCTGTATGCCGATAAAGAGCAACTGCAAATACTGATCTGCAACCTGGTAGATAATGCAATTAAATACTCACCTGCTTCACCCGATATTACCATCTCTACCTTCGATTCAGGCAGCAGGTTTGCCATACAAGTGGCAGATAAAGGTATTGGCATGGACAAGGATACACAGAAATACATTTTTAACCGTTTTTACAGGGCCAATACGGGTGACAGGCACGATGTGAAAGGTTTTGGATTAGGCCTTAGTTATGTAAAGCATATAATAGAAGTGCATGATGGTGAGATACAGGTGAAAAGCAGGCCTGGCGCAGGAACTAAGATCACCATTTATTTACCTAAAAATTTAAATGAACGATATGACAAAGGTATTATTCGTTGAAGATGACCCTAATCTGGGCTTATTGCTGAAAGAAAACCTCGTGAACAAGGGTTATGATGTTGTTTGGTGTAAAGACGGTAGCAGCGGTGCAGAAATGTTTGCAGCAGAAAAGTTCAATTTGTGCATTTTTGATGTAATGCTGCCCAATACTGATGGCTTTGAATTGGCGAAGCTGGTAAGGAATATGGATGAACATGTGCCGATCATTTTTCTTACAGCCAGGAGCATGCACGAAGATAAAATGAAAGGATTTGAGATAGGTTGTGATGATTACATCACCAAACCCTTTAGTACGCAAGAACTGTGTATGCGTATGAATGCCATACTAAAAAGAGTGCAGTCTAAACCGGTTACCAAGGCAAAAGTGCTGTCATTAGGTAAATTTACTTTCGATTATTCCAAAATGCTTTTGCAGATGGCTGATGAATCTACCAAGCTTAGCTCCAAAGAATCGGAACTGCTGTATATACTGGGTATCAACAAAAATGAACTGGTGCCGCGCAATACCATCCTGGAAAAAGTATGGGGCAATGATGATTACTTTTCAGCTAAGAGTATGGATGTGTATATCAGTAAAATAAGAAAGATGCTGAAAAGCGATACCGATATAGAAATACTGAATGCTTACGGCATCGGGTTCAAATTGATCATAAATGAATAAGGCATAGCCTTTGCCATGCCTTATTGATTAGTATAAAAAGACTGTTATTCCTTTACAAACTTGATTGTTGCTGCAGCCTGTCCTTCTTTCTGCAAGTGCAGGAAATACGTGCCGGCTTGCAACGAAGCAATATCTATCTTTTTACCGGCATTCAGGCTTTTTATAGCAAGCTGGCGACCTGATATGTCATAAACGCTGATCATGTACCTGGCCAGGTCTTCCTGCGTATTTATTTGCAATTCGTTTGTGGCAGGATTAGGTACTACTATGAAGCTACTGCTATTCTCAATATTTTGTACAGCTGTAACAGGAGGCAATAATATCATTGGACCTCCGGCCGGGGCCGTAGCGTATAGTTTAAAATCAGGTCCATTCTTATTGTTGGATGGGGTAACAAAGCCTGATGCTACAATAACAGTTGCCTGGCCTTGCAGTCCGCCAGACATAAGTGGTGCTGTGCATTGCTGCAGCATAGAAGAATTAGTACTGTTTTTAACATCGAAAATTACATTGGATGTAGCCATTGAAGTGTAACCAGCACTATTGTAATTGCCATAAGAAAGGCCGGTTACAATGGTGTTACTGCTTTCTGTAATAGAGATGGATGGCGCATCTGTGCTGCCGTGTACCAACAGCATATCGGTATTAGCAGGTGTTGATGCGGCTTCTTTACCGCCTTTATACAAAATAGTATTTATACCCGGAGACGGCGTATAACCTGCTGGACTAATAATACCATTGATAACGCCTATGTAGTTGGCGCCGGAATCGAAAGCAATAGCAGCAGTATGTAAAACATCTGCTACAGATGTACTATTTTTAGGTGCAATACCAACAGAAGAAGGTATGGAAGCAATTACATCCAGGAAAGTAGTTGAGTTTCGGAAAGGCAGGTTGTCTACAAACAAATCATTGCCTACATATACGTCTAAGAAATCGGCAGCACTGTCTGCACTGTTTTGAATAAGCTGTAGCCTGGCTATTGCTTCCGCTGTAGTAGGAGGTAATGGCTGCAGGGGGCCGCCTGCTTCTGTAGCAAAATAAAGACCAAACGCAGGGCCGTTATTATTAGCTGCAGGATTAATAAAACCTGAGCTTACAACAGTTATCGCTTTTGATGTTAATCCAAGGCTGTTAAAGGCAAGGCTGAAATTATAGAGGTTTATTTTACCTGTAGTATTTGTCAGTCTTACTTTTCCATCTACGGCAGGGAATGCGGTATAGCCATTGCTGAACTGGCCATAATTTACATCGTCTGCAAATGTTTTAATGCCCAGGCGTGCGTCAAGAATAGTGCCGTCTGTACAGCCGTGGAAAAACAGTACATCAATATTGGACGGGTTTTGAGCATGGTTCTTGGCATTGCTGTATATATCCAGCGAAAATTTCTTGTATGGGGTAAATCCAACATTGCTTTTCATACCATTGGAAACGATCAGGTATTTGCTGGTAGGTATCAGCGTAGTATTGATACTGAAGAATGTATCATTGATACTGGTACTGGTACCAGGCGCCAGGGCAATATTATGTGTGCTACCCAATATACTTACAGATGTAAATTGAGATGCTTCCCTGAAATGTATATTGTCGAATGTAAGCTGACCGTTTATATAGAGGTCTACATCAGGCACTGCAGGGTCCGGGCAGTTGTTAATAAACTGGATGTCTATGATTTGTGCCTGGGCAATAGACAACCCGAATAAAGACAGGGATGTGATGAGTAGTTTTTTTAATTTCATAAACTTGGTTTTATCGGTAACTAATAAGGCTTATGCACGTAGCGCCATACCAATAAATATACTGAAAAAAATGTGTTTAAATAGGATTATCGGCTGTTTTTAATATTTGACAATAAACATTAGTACAAAAAGCACTAATGCAGTAACTTGTATAGTAATGAATGGCATTTATTTAGTAGATGTATACAGGCGTATTGCTTGCAAAATATCTTTCCGGGCGTTGTATTTGTGTCTCTGGCTGGTACTTGTTCCCTCTATCTCCTTTTCGCAAAGCAGGAATTATAAAACGGTTTATCTGCGCAATGCCACTGTCAGGGATATGAAAGATTATGCCCAATGGCTGCATGCCGAACATAAGGATGCTTATGTACAGGTATTACTAAATTTTGAAAATTTGCCGGGGGCAGCCATGCGTAATGAGCTGGACCGGAATGGCATTGTCTTGTGTGACTATATATCTCAAAATACTTACGTAGCTGTAATAAATACTTCAAAAGCCGGTAAGTCTATTCCTCCAGGCATTAGCGGTGTTACAGAGATGTTGCCGGAATGGAAGATCGACGAGCAGTTCATGAAAACACTTGCAGGCAGGGAAGGTAAGGTAGATATCATTATTTCTTTTTTAAGGCAGGTTAACAGCAATGAAATAGAAGCGGCAATTAAGGCTACAGGAGCAACCATATTGCATTCGGCAGTAGAAGCTACAGGGATATATTATGTACAGCTCGCACCGGATAAAATAAAAGCGTTGGCAGCATGGTATGGCACTTCTTATATTAATCCTGTTGCTGAAAATGTACCGCTTGATGCGGAAGCCAATAATACCCAAAAGACAAATACGGCTACGCTAGCCCCTATGTACGGAGGCTACGGCTTAGCGGGTAATAACGTAACGGTAGGTGTTGGTGATAATACTTCCGGTAATTTTCATATTGATATTAAGGACCGGTGCATTAACTATAACCCGGCGTCTTATAATTATCACGGTGTGCACACCAGTGGTATAGTAGGGGCGGCAGGTATAGTAGATGTAAAGGGACAGGGTGTAGCCCCTCATTCTACAATAGTAAACCAGCTATATACAGCTATATGGGAACAGACCACAGCGCTGCATGACGCGCACAACATGACCATCACCAATAATTCTTATGCGGCTTCGATAGGTAAATGTGATAATGCAGGCGTTTATAATGTGTACTCGCAGGCAGTAGACCGTATGGCATTAAAACATAAGGACGTATTGCATGTTTTTGCCGCAGGCAATGATGGTGGGTTGACCTGTTCTCCTTTTCCGCCGGGTTTTGCCACGATTTCCGGGGGATACCAGCCCGCTAAAAACAACCTGGTGGTAGCCAGCGTTGATAAACATTTTGAGAATGTAAAAGTTACCGGTTCGCAGGGGCCTGTTACAGATGGCAGGCTGAAACCTGAGATATCGGCAGTAGGGGCTGATGTAAATTCTACAACTAATACGGATGAATATTTAATAACGCTCGGCACCAGCATGGCAGCACCACAGGTAGCCGGTGCGTTAGCATTACTTACTGAGCGCTATAAGCAACTGAAAGGAAATACCAATCCACGGTCTGATGTGATGAAAGTCCTGGTAATGAATGGCGCCACAGATGTAGGCAATCCGGGCCCTGATTTTAAGAATGGCTTTGGAGCGTTGAATCTCGGCCGTTCATTGCAGATATTGGACAGTGGTCATTATTATACAGATAATATAACGAATGGTGCTGTACAACAGAAAACAATCATGGTGCCACCAAATACAGCGCAATTGAAAGTGATGCTGTACTGGCACGATGAAGCTGCCAGCCCGGTATCGGCCAACCAGCTGATAAACGACCTGGATGTAGAGGTACAAGGTTCTGCAGGTGTTCATACGCCTTTGATATTGGATGCAACCCCTGCAGGGGTAAATAACCCGGCTGTGGAAGGAATAGACCGGAAAAATAATTGTGAGCAGGTAGTGATTGACAATCCTGCAGCCGGCAGCTATGTTTTAACTGTGAAAGGCTTTAATATTCCATCATTCAGCCAGGATTATGTAGTGGCTTATGATATTATTCCTACCGGTGTGCAGCTAACGTTTCCTACAACCGGCGCACAGGTAAAAAGCCAGGATTCATTATTTATTTATTGGGATGCATCAGGTGATGCAAACAGTTTTAAAATAGAATTTTCTGCCGATAATGGCAGCAACTGGAATACAATAACAGCTAATGTGCCTGCACAACAACGATATTTTGTATGGTATGTACCCGATACGATCAATTCGGGTTTATGCCGTATGCGGGTATCGAGAAATAATACAGCCCAGGTTTCGTCTACCGGGCCTTTTGCCATCAACCGGCAGCCGGTAATACAATTAGATGCAGTGCAATGCCCCGGATATATCCGTATCAGCTGGCTGGGCATACCTAACACGATTACTTATGAAATATTGCGTAAGAAAGGCCCGTATATAGTACCTGTAGATACCATTACCGGCACTACTTATACGTTCTCAGGCCTATCGCCTGACAGTCTTTATTACGTGGCTGTAAGGCCTGTAATAGACGGGTGGGGAGGATACAGGAGTATAGCTATAAAACGCCAGCCGAATGATGGTACTTGTGCAGGTAATATTTCTGATGGAGACCTGATGGCATGGCTTATCCGTGCACCCAATAATGGAAGACAATTCACAGGTTCGGCGCTTACCGGCAACGAAACATTGCGATTGGTAATGCAAAACCTGGATGATGTAGCCTATAATAGCTATAAAGTATCCTATCGTTTAGATACGCAGCCGTGGATAGCTCAAACTTTTTCTACTGTTATTCCGGCTACAGATACATTAACAGTAAGCATACCAGGTCTTGATCTATCAGCGCCTGGCGACCATATACTAAAGGTAGGTATTGAGAACTTATCTGCTACAGATCCTGTGAAGACAAATGATACATTGACTAAGTATATATCCTCATTAAGCAATCCGCCCATAGATCTTTCTGCAGATTATACAGACGATTTCGAAAGTATGGGAGCATTCCAGGCTGTGACAGATAGTTTTGGTTTTTCATTAGGCCGCAGGTGGGACTATGCTGCTACTACGGATACCGGGCGTTTAAGAAGTTTTGCCAACTCGGCTATAACTATCGGTGGCAACCGGTCTATCAGTCTTGATGCCATACAGAATATGTCCGGCAATGAAAATGATCTTACAGGTACATTCAACCTGGGTGCTTATAATGTGAATACAGACGAACTTCGTTTTGAATTTGATTATGTATTGCATGGCCGGCCAAAATTTTCAAGCGGCAATGAAGTATGGGCAAGGGGTAGTGATAAAGAAGCATGGGGAAGGATATTTGTGTATGATACTTCACTCATAGCAATTGGTGAGGTGCATAATTCCGGTAGTCTTTCGTTGTCTGATGTTTTGGAAAAAAACGTGCAGAATTTTTCGCCCTCTACCCAAGTTTGGATCTCCCAGCGCGATACATCTGTTATAGCAACACGTGAATACGGGAACGGACTGACAATTGATAATGTAAAAATATACACTGTACAAAATGATATACAGCTTGCAGGTATTGTCAACCCTTTGAAAACAGAATGCGGCCTGATAGGCCAGGTGCCATTGACTATAAAGGTGTATAATAGTGTGAAACAGGCGCAGAATAATATTGGTGTCTATTATCAGTTAGATAGTGGCAGCATTGTCAGCGAGCATATTAATTATATTAACAGTAAGGATACGGTGTATTATACATTTGGCCAGAAACTCAACCTGGCACAAATGGGTCAGCATCGTTTGAATGTATGGGTAATAAATAATGGCGATACTTATCATAAGAATGATAGTATCCTGAATTATGCGATTCACAACCAACCGCTGATATCTACTTTCCCTTATTTCGAGAATTTCGAAAATAACGATGGATATTGGTATAGCGAAGGGCAAAACAGTTCATGGGGTTATGGTACACCTGCTGCAAAGCAAATAAATAAAGCAGCAAGCGGTACTAAAGCATGGAAGACCGGAATAGATGGCACCTATAACGATCTCGAAACTTCGTATCTCTATTCTCCGTGTTTTGATATTTCAAAACTCTATGTACCGGCGCTTCAGTTTAAAACTGCGATCGATATTGAAAATTGTGGAGCTGCACTTTGCGATGCCGCTTATGTAGAGTGGAGTGCAGATGGCAAAAACTGGACCAGGCTTGGACATGCCGGTGAGGGCATGAACTGGTACAATGACAGCAATTATAATGTTTGGACACAGGAAAATAATACAAGCTGGCATGATGCATCTGTTAACCTCCCCAGGCAGGCTGCCACTATACGTATGCGTTTTGTAATGGCATCAGATCCCGGTCTGTCGCGTGAGGGTATAGCTATAGATGATGTACAGGTATATGATAAGAATATACAAGGTTATGATAACGCCATACTGAGCCTAAGCCCTAATCCTACCAAAGATGGCCGGTTTACTATAGAATGGATGGCAAACCCTCAAACGGAATTTAAATTGTCTGTGGCTGATATGAGTGGCAGGGAAGTGTATCATTACACAGAAACTGCTGCAGATTATTATTCCAAGAGCTTTATTCAAACACCTCATTTTTCAAGTGGTGTTTATCTTATGACTATTATAGTAGGAGAGCGGAAATTTGAATATAAGATAGTGTACCTATAGTATTACCTGTTCAGTAATATTTTAGCATAGAAAGAAGGCTTTCTCAGTTGTTCGCGCAAATCAAGATCTGTAAACATACAGCTGATGGTTTTGCTAAGAGAAGGGCTTTTGTTGGCTTTGTTCACTACAAAATTGAAGAGCCAAGGGTAACGGCAAAGCTTTTGCAAGGTAGCACTGATCTTCAATTCGTCTCCTATACGTTTATACAGCACATCATCATAGGCTTGCTTTAAAAAGGCCCTGCTGTATTGTTTTTCTGCCAGTGCTTTTTCTATGGCATAAGCGCAAAGCATGCCGCTATATAATGCATTGCCTATACCTTCTCCGCTAAACGGGTCTATAAGGCTGGCGGCATCACCTGTCAGCAGGAAGTTGTCGCCTGAAATAGGGTGCTGTTCCATGCCCATGGGCAATCCCCAGCCCTGTATCTTATCTACCAGCTCTGCATTGGCAAAGCGGTGTTTTATATTCGGATTGTTCTTGATGGCATTCAGCATCTGCTCGCGCAGGTTTATCTTTTTGCTGCGTATGCGTTCAGACAAAATACCTACGCCTACGTTTACTATGCCATTAGGTAAAGGAAATATCCAGAAATATCCAGGCAGCATTTCGGGCAGAAAATGCAGTTCTATAAAATTATCCTTATTCAGTTCTGTAACATCTTTATAGTACGCCCTCAACCCTACAGCATAAGCTTTTGGTGATGTATGGTCGTTCAGAAAAGTTTTGCGTACCGCACTTTTATCCCCATCGGCACCTACTATCAATGGTGCTATTACTTCATAAGTCTCATTGTCTTTAGTAAACACCACTTTTACTTTTCCATCATCCAGGCGTTCTATGCTTTTTACAGCAGCTTGCTGAAAAATGGTAGCATAAGGCGAAGGTAATTTCTGAAAAAGAAAATTATCGAATACCATGCGTGGGGTAGTAAAGCCCGGTGCCTGTTCGCCCGGTACACGATTGGGATTGTAAGGTATATTCAGTGATTTGCCATTGGGCGCTACGAAGATGATACCGTGACTTGGGGTATAATTTTCGGGCTGGCTGAATATCTCCTGCAGCCATTGGGGATTAGCCTTCCGCAGCACAAAAGCTGTTTTGCCGCTACATGCGTCTCCGCAAACCTTATCACGCGGAAAGGTTTCCTTTTCTATAATAATATGCGGTATGCCGGCCTGTGTAAGATAAATAGATGTGCCGGCTCCTGCAGGACCTGCACCTATTATGATGGCTTTAGTTTCCAGTTGGGTAGTTTTCATCTTGCGTATTACAAATAAAGCCCCTTTTCGGGGCTTTATTCTATAAATTTTATTTGCAGTTTATTTTACCATATACATTACTTCCTTTACCAACTTCACAGTACGTGGTACGTCAGGCAGGTAGGCTGCTACCAGGTTGGGCGCATAGTGCATATTTGCATCGGCCGAAGTGATACGGCGTATAGGAGCATCCAGGTAATCGAATGCCTCTTTTTGTACGCGGTAGCTAATTTCAGACGATACGCTGCTGAAAGGCCATTGTTCTTCTACTATCACCAACCGGTTGGTCTTCTTTACCGATTCAACAATTGTTTGCCAGTCGAGCGGGCGTATAGTACGCAGGTCTATTACTTCTGCTTCTATTCCTTCTTTTGCCAGTTCTTCAGCAGCGCCCAGCGCTACCTTCATCATCTTGTTATAAGAAACGATAGTCACATCCTTACCGGCACGTTTAATGTCGGCCTTACCTATAGGTATCAGGTATTCTTCTTCAGGTACTTCACCTTCATCGCCATACATTACTTCACTTTCCATAAACACCACAGGGTCATTATCGCGGATGGCAGATTTCAGCAGGCCTTTCGCATCATAAGGATTAGAAACAGAGATAACTTTAAGACCGGGGATGTTGGCATACCAGCTTTCGAAAGCCTGTGAGTGCTGTGCACCTAACTGGCCCGCAGAACCATTTGGCCCGCGGAAAACAATAGGGCAACTGAATTGTCCTGCGCTCATGGATACCATTTTAGCAGCGTGGTTCAGTATCTGGTCGAGCGCCAGTACGGCAAAGTTCCAGGTCATGAATTCTACAACCGGGCGTGTACCGTTTGTAGAAGCTCCTACCCCTATAGCTGCAAAGCCAAGTTCGGCAATTGGCGTATCTATTACACGGCGGGCACCAAACTCATCCAGCAAACCCTGGCTTACTTTGTAGGCGCCGTTATATTGTGCTACCTCTTCGCCCATCAGGAATACGCTTTCGTCGCGGCGCATTTCTTCCTGCAAAGCTTCTCTTAATGCCTGTCTGAATGCTATGGTACGCATGAATTATATAGTATTTGTAATTGTTTAATGTCTTTTCGCCAAAACGGCGCGTAAAGATACTAATTAAGACCTCAAAATGAAAACAAGCCTTACCGGTATCTCCATCTCGCAAATAGTTTAGTTTTGCGGCTCAAACAAGTTGCATATGTCATACCGTATAGGGCAGGGAATAGATTTTCACCAATTGGCAGAAGGCCGGGAATTATGGCTGGGCGGGGTATTGATACCTCATTCAAAAGGTGCTGTAGGGCATTCTGACGCTGATGTATTGCTGCATGCTATATGCGATGCCATGCTTGGGGCGCTTTGCCTGGGCGATATTGGCCTGCATTTTCCCGATACGGACATGGCTTATAAAGGCATAGACAGTAAAATTCTCCTCCAGCGTACATATGAACTGGTGCGCAGTAAAGGATACGGGCTGGTGAATATAGATAGTACCTTGTTATTACAGGCCCCTAAAATAAAGCCCTATATCACCCAAATGCAGGTAGCTATGGCCCAAATATTGGATATGTCGGTTGATGATATATCTATCAAGGCTACTACTACGGAACATCTCAGCTTTATAGGCAGGGAAGAAGGGGTAGTGGCTACTGCTAATGTGCTGTTACAAAAACAATAATTGTATTACAGGACATATAAAAGTGAAGCCTGCCAGTATACACCGGCAGGCTTCTTTCAAACACACACCCATAGCGGGTTCACACACTGCGTTTAATTATATGCCATTTCTTTTGCTTCATCTATAAGCGAAAGAATTTTGCGTCTTACATCGTCTGTCAGCCCGTCAATATTCCTGTCTAAAAACGTTTTCAGGTCGTCGACATTCGCATTGGCTTTACCTATCAGTTTGCTAACTCTTTTTTTCCACCTGATTGCGGTATCAGTGATATCTGTACGAAGGTCTTCACCTTTTTCCGGTGCCAAAAGAAGGCCAATTGCAACACCTATTAATGCACCTGCAAGAAAACGATTCATGTTGTTAGTTTTTTTGATGATGAACAATGTATTTAAGAGCGGCCACCGCCAAATATCTTACCGATAACAAATATTACCAGGGCTATTATTACTACCACTAAAATTATGCCCGACCACACACCTGCTTTAAAAATATCTCCAATTACCTGGCAACTGCTTAATGAGAGTAACAAACCAGCTACCAATACTAAACTGAGCTTTTTCATATATCCAATAGGTTGTTTTTAGTAATGTTTAAAAATCCGTGCCATGATATACAGTTGTTATTAACAATAATTACCTATGTCTCGCTGCCTTATAGCTAAAGGAGTATATTTGCATACTAATCAATATATTTCTATGAAGAAATTGTTAAGCCTGGTGCTGTTTTGCCTGTTTGCCTATGCTACGTGGGCCAATAATGGAGATACTACCGTTGTAAAAGCTTTTGTAGATAGTGTGGTTGTCACAAATCCTTCAACCGGTAATAATCCGTACAATGCCTGGGTACAATTTCCGGCGGGTAAGCAATATCATAAGGCGTTAATATATATGACCTTTGAATGTCCGGATAATATGGACTGTGCTGAATGGGATTATTTAGATGCTATATCCATACAGCATACAGGTGGGGTAGGCGGCCCTCTGCTTAACTGGGAAATCGCTCGCTTTATTACCCCATACGGCCTGTACTGGACAAAGGGTAGCGGATGGAAACATGGCTGGTACTACGATATTACCGATTTTGCTACACTGCTGCACGATTCCATTGAGGTAAGGTATAACCACTCGGGATACGAGGCTAATACCAAAGGCTGGAAAATAAACATCTCCTTTGTTTTTATTGAAGGCACCCCGGTAAGGCCTGTAGAAAAAATATCCCAACCATGGGCAGGCGGTTTCAAATATGATGACAGTATAGACATTAAATTTCTCACACCTAAGACCTATACTTATACCGGGCAAACCAAAGAGGCCAGGTTAAAGATCATGCAAACAGGGCATGGGGCAGGCGCATCGGATGGCTGTTCTGAATTTTGTGCTAAGACGAGGACTGTAAAATATGATGGCAATACAGTAAATCAGCGATTGCTATGGCGCGAATGCGGTTTCAACTCGCTCTTCCCTCAGGCCGGTACCTGGCTGTACGACCGTGGTAATTGGTGCCCGGGTGCCAGTGTTAGCTACGATAACATTGATTTTCATAACGTCGCTGCCGGTACTACCCACGATTTTGATATAGATATGGAAGCTGTAACTGCTGGAGACCATGGGAACCAGGCAGTGACCGCTTATATGATAGAGTACGGGCAGCCTGCATTTGGAAACGATGTATCGCTGGAGGCTATACTGGCTCCAAGCAAGGAATATGAATACAATCGTATTAACCCTATTTGCAGTAACCCTGTAGTGGTTATCAGGAATAACGGTACAAACGCTATGACCTCTGCAAAAATTACCTACGGCGTACCCGGTGGAACAAAAGCAGTATATAACTGGAATGGTAATCTTGCGTTTTTGCAGACAGATACTGTTGCGCTAACTACACCCCTCAATTGGGGCCCAAATAGTAATGTGTTTGAGGTAGAAGTGAATAATCCTAACGGCGGTACAGATGAATATGCTGAAAACAATAAAGGTGCAAGTGTTTATGACACGCCGCCTGTATATCCTGAATCAAGGCTTATTGTAAAACTTTCTACCAATAAAGCCGGCAGCGAGACTTACTATAAGCTGCGTAACCTGACAAACGGTACTACCGTATTGGACAAAAACAACCTGGCTGCCCAAACAAACTATCGTGATACGGTAGACCTGTATATGGGTAACTGTTACTCTTTTGAAGTATATGATGATGGCCCTACACCTTCCGGTCTTACTGATCTGAATAAAGACGGACTATACTGGTGGGCAAATACAGGCGATGGTACCGGTTCGGTAAGCCTGAACAGGCCCGGGCTGATCGTGCCGTTCAAAACATTCAACCCCGATTTCGGAACTAAATTTATCTATCAGTTCACGGTAGGATTTAGCCTTGATGTCAAGAATATCAACCAGGACTTCAGCGAAGTGAGTGTATTCCCTAACCCTTCTGATGGTGTATTCAAACTCAACTACGACCACATAGGCGAGCATGCTTCGGTGGAAGTGTACAATATCACCGGAACTAAAGTGTACGAGAATAAACTGGGTACCTCCGGTCTTTTAGATATTAACTTATCGGCTATGCCTAAAGGCTTGTATGTGTTGAAACTCATGTCGGCCGGCGTTACTAAAAACACGTTCAAGCTGGTACTGCAATAACCTGATTTTCCTATGTTTTACGCCAATACGGCCTGCATCACAGCAGGCCGTATCTTTTATGGCATAATAGTGGCATACACATCAGGAAATAGCCAATACTTTGCGTACCTTTGCACCTCGTTTTTAATAGCATGAAGAATATTCGTAATTTTTGTATAATAGCCCATATTGACCACGGTAAAAGTACCCTGGCTGACCGCCTGCTGGAATTTACCAAGACAATATCTGACAGGGATATGCAGGCCCAGGTATTGGATGATATGGACCTGGAGCGTGAAAAAGGGATCACCATCAAGAGCCACGCTATACAAATGGATTATGTGTATAAGGGGGAAAAATATAAACTGAACCTGATAGATACTCCCGGCCACGTAGACTTTTCTTATGAAGTGTCTCGCGCACTGGCGGCTTGTGAAGGCGCCCTGCTGCTGGTAGATGCATCGCAGGGTATACAAGCCCAAACCATATCCAATCTTTACCTGGCTTTGGGCAATGACCTGGAAATAATACCGGTCATCAACAAGATAGATATGGATGGCGCCATGATACCGGAAGTAACCGATCAGATAGTAGACCTGATAGGGTGCAAACCGGAAGATATTATTCTGGCCAGTGGCAAAAGTGGTATAGGTATTGAAGATATTATGGCGGCTATAGTAGAACGCATTCCGGCTCCTAAAGGAGACCCCGAAGCGCCGCTGCAGGCCCTGATATTTGATAGTGTATTTAATTCATTCAGGGGAATTATAGCCTACTTCCGTATTGTAAATGGTACGATGAGGAAAGGGGATAAAGTAAAATTTTATCACACCGGCGGCGAATATTTTGCAGATGAGGTAGGCGTATTGAAGCTTGGCCTCTCGCCGCAAAACAGTATATCTGCAGGCGATGTAGGTTATATCATCACCGGTATTAAAAATGCTAAAGAAGTAAAGGTTGGTGATACGCTCACTTTGGTGAACAATCCTACCCAGGAAATAGTAAAGGGCTTTGAAGAAGTAAAACCAATGGTATTTGCCGGTATCTTCCCGGTAGAGACGGATGATTTTGAAGAGTTGCGAGATTGTATGGAAAAGCTGCAGCTGAACGATGCCTCACTCACCTTCGAGCCGGAAACATCACAGGCGCTGGGTTTTGGTTTCCGATGCGGTTTCCTTGGCATGCTGCATATGGAGATCATCCAGGAACGCCTGGAGCGGGAATTCAACCAGACCGTGATTACTACTGTTCCCAACGTAAGTTTTAAAGCCTACAGCACCAGGGAACCGGATGTGGCAATGGTAGTAAATAACCCTACAGAAATGCCTGACCCGAGCAGGCTGGACAGGATAGAAGAGCCATTCATTCGTGCGCAGATCATTACATTGCCTGACTATATAGGTAATATCATGAGCCTTTGCCTGGGTAAGCGTGGTTTGCTTATCAACCAACACTATCTTACGCCAACGCGTGTAGAGCTAATATTTGAATTACCGCTTGCAGAGATCGTATTCGACTTCTATGATAAACTGAAATCTTCTACACGAGGTTACGCTTCCTTCGACTACCAGCCGCTGGATTATCGTGAGAGCGATATCATCAAAATGGACATACTGCTGAACGGCGACAAAGTGGACGCTTTGAGTGCACTTATACACCGCAGCCGTGCGCAGGACTTCGGCCGTAAGTTGTGCGCTAAACTGAAAGAACTGCTTCCACGCCAGCAATTCATGATAGCCATTCAGGCTGCTGTTGGCGCCAAGATCATTGCCCGTGAGACAATTTCGGCAATGCGTAAGGACGTTACTGCAAAATGTTATGGTGGTGATATCAGCCGTAAACGTAAACTACTTGAGAAGCAGAAAGAAGGTAAGAAGCGTATGCGCCAGATAGGTAGCGTAGATATACCGCAGGAAGCATTCCTGGCAGTCTTAAAACTGGACGAATAAAAAATAGAAGATCATATAAAGTAAAAGGCCGGGATATCCCGGCCTTTTACTTTATATCTACGGTTTGTTTTCGAGCGTATATCTCTCCCCACATGGTGCCTTTCTGTACACGGTAAATTCGTTTGAACAATGTATCGGCTTTTACCGCTTCATAGTCTTTATCCGGTTCAATATTGTTGACCAAAATAATATCCGGTCCCCAATCGTAATTCCAATTCACATTTTTAAAGGTATCCCTGGTACCTGCAAATCCGCTGAGTTTATCTTCCAGGTGCGTTCTGCTTAAAAAAGAATGGCTGGCTATTGTTTTATCATACAAATGGTGTTGTTCCAGGTAAACGACCATTTGCTTTTGAACATACATGCCATCGAAAGGGTTCACGTATTTTTCCTTTTCATACACAGATGGGAGGTTGCTGTATATCTCTACCAGTAAAACAAGTGCAAGCAGGGGAATGAAGAGGTGTTTTGAAATAGCATTTGTAAATGAGACGAAAAGTACTGCACTTACAAATAGGGCGGGTATAAGGGCCAGCGTAAGATAACGCACAATTACAAACAGGTTTATTGCAGTGAAAATGCAAAAGGCCAGAACGGCAATGAGACTTAATGCTACTAACCTTTTTTGCAGGTAGCCATTGTAGGAGGTAACAGAAATAACCTTAAACGTGCAGTAGTATATAGCGATAGTACATGCGGGAACGAAAAACCAGGCCAATGTACTGTTGGTATTAACGTCGAAAAGGCCCAGTAATAATATAGGTAGTAATAGCAAAAGATATACAGCCTTCCGGAGCTTTGCAGCTACTACAACAGAGAGTAAACCCAACAGCAAGAAATAATACACCCTGTGATGGTCGATAAACAGGATGTCCAGGCTTACCCTGAATTTATTTACAAAGCCGTCCCAGCTGTTTTCAAGGTTTGAATACATGGGTAATACATACCATCCGCTTACACTTTTTTGCACTACAAAAAATATAGCTGTAAAAAGTACTGGCACTGCCAGCCATATTATTCTATACCAGCGTTCTTTAAGAGTTTCTTTTTTATTGAAAAGTTGTATAAAAGCGTCTACCCCCAGTACCAGTCCTACAACCATGCCGCTTTCTTTTGTATAGAACAGCAATGTCAGTGATAAGGCTGTTAGGAAGTGTTTTCCTTTTGTATAAAAATATATACTGGCGAACGCCAGGAATGCCAGCATTATCTCGAGCAGGAGAAACGCCGATTCCATAAAAAATATTCTTTGGAAAGCTACCAGTATGAGAGCGGTTGCCGCAACCTGCTTATCAAACAAACGCAACCCAGTTTCATAAATAAATGCAAGGAACACTACTGAAATAAACAGGGGGAACGCGTGTATTACAAAATTGGAAGTGCCGAAAAGTTTCATCCAGCAGGCAGCCAGGAAATGAAACATAAGCGGGTGCCCACGCGCAACTTCCCCGGAAATGGCACCGGGCATAAGGCTTGGTCCATGAATATACATTTGGTTAACTCCCGATGCATAAGGCCAGCTTTCATCCCACCAGAATGGATAATATAGGTGCGGTATTTTTAACGCGATGAATACTATTAGTACCAGAAAGAGGAACCAACGTTGTTGAAGCAGTTGTTTCATAAAGAGATTACAATATAAGCAGTACAAATAAAAAAGCCACCTGTTAAGGTGGCTCAATATTATTATCTGCCAATAACTTATTTCCTTCTGCCGAACAGGCGCAGTAGCATCAGGAACAGGTTGATGAAATCGAGATACAGTGTAAGCGCACCCATGATAGACATTTTCTTCCCTTCTGCTACACCAATACCTTCTACTTCAATGCCCGCGCCTATGTGTTTTAGTTTTTGTACATCATAAGCCGTAAGGCCGGTAAATACCATAACACCTACAATGCTAATGATGGTATCCATAGCGGAGCTTTTCAGAAACCAGTTGATGACCATTGCAATGATGATGCCCAGTAAGCCCATCATCATCAGGCTACCAAATTTTGTCAGGTCTTTATCCGTTACATAGCCCAATACGGCCATAATGCCGAACATGGCTGAAGCAGAGGCAAAACAACTAATGACAGAGCCTGCCGTATACGCGAGTAGTATAAAGCTGAAGCTGATACCATTGATAGCTGAATATAAAAGGAAAAGTGCAGTCATGGCCGGGGCTGATAAGCGCTGAAACCCGAATGAAATAAGCATTACAAACCCAAGCGGCGCCAGTAATACTGCCCAGCCTAAAAGGTTGAGCCCTGTGCCATCTGCTTTAAGGAGGTAGCTGAGCCATTGCAGGTTTACGCTGAACAGGTAGGCAAATGACGCAGAAATTGCCAATGCGGCAAACATCCACATGAATACATTTGCCATAAAGGTTTTTGATAAGACTTTTGGTTCATTTCCAATTACAGTGTAATTACTGAACTGCATTTGGGAATCCTGGTTTTCCATAAATATTTGTGCTTTTAAAAAAGGAAAGTTAGCACAAAATCTTATTAACCGTATGATATTAAGAGGATTATAACATTTACTCCTGTAGCAGGTTATGAATATCCGTTTCCAGTTTTTCCATATCAAGTGCTACGGTACCATTATATACCCCACGTATGTGTCCATTACCATCTACCAGCAATAAATGCTCGGTATGCAAAAACTCTGTAGAATCGGCATTGACACCGCTTTCCTCTTCTGCAAAATAGGATTGTCTTGCCAGCCTGTATATATCGTTCTTGTTGCCTGTAACCAGTTTCCATTGATTTACATCTATTTCAAAACGTTTTGCATAAGCAGCCAGGCGTGCAACGCTGTCTATTTCGGGGGTAACGGAATAAGAAATGAATTTAACCTGTTCATTATGCCGAAAACTATCAGCTACCAGTTTCATATGCTTGGTCATTTTAGGGCATATAGAAGGGCAAGAGGTGAAAAAGAAATTGGCTACATATAATTTATTGTCAAAAGACCGGTTGGTGACGGTGGCGCCGGACTGGTCTGTTACCTTGAACGGTGCTATGGTATGCAATGTATCCGGCACATCTGTCAGCCAGAGTGGGGTAAGGTCTGCGCTATTGTAATACGGTACCTTAGGAGAGGCGGGCCTGCACGACGTAAGCAAAAAACTAATGGCTGCTGCTATCGACCCATACCGAAACACAGTTTTTAACACCTGTAAGTCCATATTGCCGCCCATTAAGTACCTGGTAATTGGCGCGTAGTTTCCCGTTGTCCCAATACATTTGCTGCATTCCATCTTCCTGGCCGTTTTTATAGTTGAAATTCTTAAAGAGTAATCCATTTTCAAACCATTCTTTCACATTACCCTCATATATATCGTTATGGTAGTGGTAAATAAACTTAGGCCTGCCATTTTCAAACCAGCCTATATGTTCACCTTCTTTGCGCCCGGCTATAAAATACCGCATCTCTTTTTGTCGGCTGCGTATATACCATTCGCGGTAATAGCCTTCTTGTTTACCGTTTAGGTAAGTGCTTGTAAAGGCTGTATCACCGTTGGCATACAGGTTGAAAAGGGTACCTGAAAAAATGTGTTCATGATGATAGGTAATGCCGCCCCTGGTAACTATATCCTGCCCGACAGTATCCAGCCATATTGCAGGTATAACGGGGGCATTAGCGGTGGGGTTACATGCAGCCAGCATGGCTACTATGCATACTATAGATAATAGCTTACTGGCTAACTGTACCTGCTGTGCCATAAAAGCCTTGTCCGTTCAAATAAGGTGCTTCTGCTGTAAAATGGTAGTGATATATACCGTTAGGATAATCTGCCGTAACAGATGTATGACCGTGGTACACGTCCAGGTCACTATTGGTGATGGTCTTGCCGTTCTCTTCGGGGCCATATACAGGGAAGCCATCTAATAGAAAACCCAATAAGGCATCTTTCCCTTTGTTCTTAGTCAGGTAGATCGGTTCCACATGGTAATGGTATTGACCCTGCTGCTGTGGGTGGCCACCATATTGGTCAAAGCTTACAATCTCGTTGGTAAGCGGGCTGCCACCGGCTGCATATTGGTTAAATAAGGGCACACCATTTATACCAACACCAATTGGCCCCATTGGGGTAGCGCTATGATTGCTTGCTACCGCAGGCTTCATGGGTATGTGGAACGTAAGATTAGACTGGGCTATTTTATTAGGGTTTTGGTTAAACGTGCCTGTGCCATTATACGCTTCATATTTGGCTGATTCCCATTGCGTGCCTTTATAATAAGGACTCTTGTGGTCGGGCAGGCTGTTGGTTTTTATTACCAGGAAGTCTCCGTCAATATACATATCCGTATTGCCATACACTTTCTTGTATACATCGGGTATGGTAGTAGTGGTTGTATTGTTATTGGTTGAAGGGGCAGAAGTGCTGTCATCGTCTTTTTTACAGGCGGTAAAGCAGGTTGCAGCTGCAATAAGCAAGGTGCTGCTGATAAACAAAGACTTTCTCATAATAAGATCATTTTGGTATGTACTGATATAGACGCCAGCATTTAGAATATCCTTCGGTCATTTTGAAAAATTATTCTGGCCTGCCGGGACGGCCGGGGTTCATTATTTTTTGACTTATCTCTTCTACCAGTCCGTCAAATGAAGGTTGCTGCGCAGGAGTTAGTATGTCACGCAGTTGCTCAAAGTGCTCATAAGTAGCCATTTCTTTTTTACGGTCGTTCGCAGCTATCAGTTGCATAAAGCTGTCAATAGCAATTGTATCTTTTTCCTGGTTCTTCAATAGGGTGAAGAGACCGCCATGTAGCCTGGACGATTGTTCCTGCCATTCCAGCATACGCTCATGGTGCTCGTGTTTCAGCATATTAAATTGCTGCTGCTGTGCTGTTGTAAGTTGCAATCGTTCTATGATAAGGTGATCTACAGGGTTTCCGTGCGGTGGCATGCCGGAGCGCTCATTACGGCCTATGAATAGGTATGCCAGTGTGCCGGTGTTTATCAGCAGCAGGGTTACAATAACTATCTTATAAAAATTAATTGTTTTCATAAGCCCCAGCTATTATTGTCGGTTAAACCATAATAATCTGCAGCATGTGCTACTGCATCCTCTGTCGCAGCCTCTTGTTTATTGTTATGGATAAGCAGGTACACATTCAGAGCAAGTAACAGCAGGAGGCTTGCGGCCGCCAGCGAAACTTTATAAGCAGGTATCAGCTGTATTTGTTTGCCTGTTTGGCTTATACGATTTTGTATCTGTTCCAATAGCCCCGCTGGTGCAGTGGCGCGTTGCATACTCTGCAGGCTGGCCAGTGTATTTTCAAATCTATCGTGCTGATCAATATTTTTCATACTTCACGCTTATTTAGACGTTAACAAGGTTAAAATCCTTCGTTACCTGTCAATAGTTTTTTTAGATTGTTTTTTGCCCGCTGCAGCAGCGATTCTATAGCCTTTTCTGTCATATCCATTATTTGTGCTATTTCTCTTTGATTCAATCCTTCTATATACTTCAGTATAAATGCAGATTGCTGGTTTTCCGGCAACTGTTTTATGGCTTTAAATAATAAAGCAGCATGTTCTTTTTGCTCCAGTTGTATACCCGGGTGATGAAACGAGGGTGGGTCGTGTATGAGTTTACCTGTTTGGTTATTAAACAGGCTGCTCATGAACCCAAACCTTTTCTGGCGATTGCGGCTGCGAATGCGGTCCAGGCATTTATTTACAGTTATACGGTATACCCATGTAGCTGCAGAAGATCTGTTTTGAAACCCCGCAGCCGAGCGGTATATTTCTACAAACACATCCTGCGTAGCTTCTTCTGCTTCCTCCTGGTGCTGCAAATGTGCCAGGCAGGTATTGAACACCCTGTCTTTAAACAGTTCATACAATTGCGCCAGGGCTTTATTGTCCCCATTGCTCAATAATTGCAATAGTTCTTCAGGCAGCATTGGGGTTAAATATAATTATCAGTCATTTAATACTGCAACAAGACTACCGATTTTCTTAATTATTTTTGAAACCGCATGCCCGCTCATACAGAAGGATATATACAAGCCGGAGATAATCGCCTGCATTACCTGCAGGTGGGGCAGGGCAATAAGCTGTTGCTGGCATTTCATGGTTATGGCAGCGAGGCAAAACAATTCTTATCTCTGGCAGCAAGGCTGGCAGATGTTTATACCACTATTGCTATCAACCTGCCGCACTATGGTAACAGCCATTGGGAAGAAAATAGTGTGCTGCACCCTAATGATGTAGTACAGCTTATTGATACATTGTGTGTACGTTTCAATACAAAGCAAATTAGCTTACTAGGGTATAGTATTGGTGGCAGGATAGTTTTGAAAATAGCAGAAACCATACCCTGTAGGATAGAAAAAATAGTATTACTGGCACCTGATGGTTTACGTTTCAATCGTTTCTATCATTTCCTTACCATGAATACGTTTGGTAGGAGATTGTTCAAAGATTTTCTTACGTATCCCGGCAGGTATACCTGGTTGTTGAATATTGCACGAGACATGAAAATAGTTAGCGCATCGAGATATAAATTCTCCACACGCTATATACAAACAACACATAGCCGCAGCTTTTTACTTAAGGTATGGCCATGCCTAAAGCTGATGGTTCCTGATGAGAAAGAATTGAAAATAGTCTTAAACAAATACAAAATACCTGTCACTATTTTTATGGGTAAGCAAGATAGTATTATACCCCTTAAGCTGGGTTATTCTTTTTGCGCAGGTCTTAACACTGCTAATCTGGTTGTTTTGGATAAGGGGCACCATGTGCTGGATGCAGAGACTTTGCCTCAAATAGCTCAAGCGTTAGACAACTAATATGATCGTCATCCTTGTCATATGCACTTTACTGGCGCTGCTATACATAGCACTCATGCTGGTATACCGGAAAGGATGGCAGCTGCAGCATACATTCATTTTGCCGGAGTTATTTGAACCTTCAACATTCATCAGTATTATAATTCCGGCACGCAATGAGGAAGATAATATAGCGAAATGCATTTCTTCTATTCTTGAGCAGGATTATCCTATGCACCTGTTCGAAATAATAGTGGTGGATGATCATTCTACAGATAGTACAACTGATGTCGTTAATAAGTTCAACACACAAGGTGTACGCTGTATTGCTTTACAAGACTTTCTTACAGGCAAAAAAACAATAGCCTATAAAAAGAAAGCAATAGCTGCAGGTATTTCGGTGAGCAAAGGCGCGCTTATAATTACAACGGATGCTGATTGCACCGCTCCGCCTGAATGGCTGAAATATATTGCAGCTGTTTACCAGGTTGAAGATCCCGTCATGATAATAGCGCCCGTAGACTTCACCAATAATGGAACTATTGTAGAAATATTTCAGTCGCTCGATTTTATGAGTATGCAGGGCATAACCGGGGCGGCTCATCAAATGGGCTTAGGTAATATGAGTAATGGTGCAAATCTCGCTTTTTCAAAAGCAGCCTACCAGGCAGTTAATGGTTATGAAGGCGTGGAGCATCTCGCATCAGGAGACGATTACCTCCTGATGATGAAATTGCAGCAGGCATTTCCTACCCGCATTAGCTACCTGAAAGCACAACAGGCAATTGTGCAAACAACACCACAGCCCAATTGGGCAAGTTTCCTGCAACAACGTATCAGGTGGGCATCCAAATCTGGTAAGTACGATGATAAACGCCTTACAGCTATATTGCTACTGGTATATCTTTTCAATCTCTCGTTTTTGGTATTAGCTGTTATTGCTTGCTTTTATCCTGTCTTGTGGTTGGCATTGCTTGCTTTATTACTGCTAAAAACGGAAGCCGAGCTTTACTATCTGTACCCCGTGGCAGCTTTTTTTAAAAAGAGACGGCAATTACTCATATTCCCCTTCCTGCAGCCATTGCATATAGCCTATATTATCGTTGCCGGGTTTTTAGGTTTTGCAGGTGTATATAAATGGAAAGGCCGTACGGTAAAATAAATATTTATTGCTGTAGAAATAGTAATTTACAATAGATAAGAGATGTTATGCTTAAGACGATCTTCATTGCTATATTTATAATACTCCTGGGGGTTACCGGTTATGTTTACTGGTATTATTACAATCCATACAGCGATGGCTACCGTGAAGGTGTGCTGCAAAAATTCTCCCGTAAGGGCAACGTGTTTAAAACTTATGAAGGGGAGATGATACAGCTGGGTTTTGGCCAGCGCGGTGCTGCTATCAATTCGCAGTATTATTTCTTTAGTGTATCCGATGAGCAGCTTGCTGATTCGCTGGAGCATTGCCTGGGTAAGATTGTAAAGCTGCATTATACACAATACCGCCGTTCGCTGCCCTGGCGCGGGGAGAACTACGATAAGACCAATGCCGACAAAGGACAGTACATGGTTGATGGCATTGCTGAAGTGAGGAATGCCAGTTATTAACCCGCTAATATGAGGAAAACAGCAGGTGCTTTTTCTAGTGTGGGTTTATATTTTTTCCAGTCCGCCACATTATGGGTTTTAATATAGGCATTTGGAGCACTTATATTTTGGGCTATACATAATTGTGTGTTTGCGCTGCAATGCTTCAATAACTCATCCAGCAGTGCATTATTTCTATACGGTGTTTCTATGAATAATTGTGTCTGGTGCTCTTTTCTCGATAAAGCCTCCAATGCTTTTATACGCTGACTTCTTGCCGGTTCTTTCAGTGGCAGGTAACCATTGAATGCAAAGCTTTGCCCATTTAAGCCCGATGCCATCAAGGCCAGTAGCAGTGAACTGGGGCCGGTGAGCGGAATGACAGCTGCACCTGTTTCATGGGCTATTTTTGCCAGGAGCGCACCGGGGTCGGCTATGCCTGGGCAGCCTGCTTCACTCAGTACGCCCACTTCTTTCCCATCTTTTAGCCATTGCTTTAGCAGGACAGTATCTGCACCTGTATGTTTGTCTATTTCTGAAAACTGGATAGGCTCTATAACCAAGGAGGGATGCAGCGATTTGAGAAAGCGGCGTGCTGTTCTAACATTTTCTGCAAAATAGTGTTGTATCCTTAGTGTGCATTCGCCCACCTCGGGAGATAATGTTTGTAATGCCCCGTCTGCAATAGGAACAGGTATCATGTATAGTTTGCCCGTGCTCATCCGGCAATAAAAATACTGTTTTGTTCTGCAATGGCGCTTGTGTTTATTTTTGTTTTATGATATTGGAAGATTCTTTTTACCAGGGCAAGGATGTAGTGAAGATAGCGAAGCAGCTATTGGGCAAAGTGCTGGTGACCCATATCGGTGGTATATATACTTCGGGAATGATCGTAGAGACGGAGGCGTATGCAGGAGCGGCTGATAAAGCATCTCACGCCTATAACAACCGGCGTACCGCACGGACAGAAGTAATGTATGGTAAGGGCGGTACCTCTTATGTGTACTTGTGCTATGGTATACATCATTTATTCAACGTGGTAACCAATGTGCAGGATGTACCCCACGCTGTGCTGGTACGTGGGGTAGAGCCGCTGGAAGGTATAGAACATATGCTGGCACGCAGAAGGAAAGAAAAATTAGATAGCACCCTGACCGCGGGGCCTGGTGCATTAAGTATGGCATTGGGTATTCATACCCGGCACACAGGTGTGCCATTGTCTGGTACGGAAATATATATAGAAGACAGGGGTATCAAGGTCGCCGCAAAGAATATAGTGGCAGCTACCAGGGTAGGGGTTGCTTATGCTGCTGAAGATGCCTATTTACCATACAGGTTCTATATACGCGACAATAAATATGTAAGTAAAGGGAAAGGGCTATAATAAGAAAAACCGGCACTAAGCCGGTTTTATCTTTATCATTAATCTAACCCAGTTTAGAATTTAGGACAAGAGAAGTTGTAAGTAGGCCCTGCCTGGCGCTTGTTGATGCAGCCATTGAAAATGAGGGATACTTCATAACCACCATTGCTTTTAGTAGCAGTTGAGAAGCTAGACATGTTAACGTCGTAGCTAACACCTAATTTCATTTTAGACCATTCGAAACCGATATAAGGAGCTAAAGCATCTCCGTAACGGTACCAGCCGCCCAGGTATAAAACGGTATTCTTTTTAAATTCTACATCATGACCAGGATTCAGTACGAAACCTACAGCCGCACCTACCAGTACTTCGGTAGCTGAAGCCTGTGTTTGCATTAAACCGCTGGCATATAAAACGATGTCTTCGTTCAGGTCGAAAGAGCCACCCAGGTAACCTGTGAAACGAGAGTGTATTTTATGCTGATCGTTCAGGAAAGTTTCAGTTGGGGTAGTCAGGTGGTAGTAAGAAGCACCGATATAAGCAGTTCCATGCTCATTGATGCGGCCTGAATACATTAAACCAACGTTGAAATCAGGATAAGTAAGATCCGCGTTACCTACGTTCTCACCGGTTTGGTTTATTGTTTTTCCTGATCCCGGATCATATTGATCTTCAAAAGTAAGTTTTGTAAAATCTATGCTTTTCTGAACCAAAGCACCCTGGATACCCAAAGACAAAGTATGTTGTTTTTCGGCACCAAAAGCTTTGTGATAAGCAACTGATAAACCTACGGTAATATTTTGCAGTCCGCCAGAACCGGAACGGTCGAACATGCCTAACAATCCAACACCTACGGCATCACCGTTGTCCAGTTTACCTTTCATAGTAGCCATATCGTAAGAAATGGTACCTGTAATATATGGATTAGGAGAAACGGAAGCCCATTGAGAGCGATAGTTGGCTGCGAGACGCAGATCGCACTGGGTAAGACCTGTAAGTGCAGGGTTTAGTGTCAGAGGTGATGCAAAATACTGAGTAAAGTGCGGATCTTGAGCCATTGCTGAAGTCGACAACACCATTGCT
>JANINW010000014.1:349636-363661 GCA_024508935.1 Flavipsychrobacter sp.
TGCACCCACTCCTAGTAATATTTTCTTCATCTGGGTAACGTTTAAATTAGAGTTAGTTAATGATTCTGAAAGCCAAAATAAGCCAATTTCTTATACTATGCAAGACAGGGGCCAATAATATTTTGGTTGGGTTCAGGATTGCCTTTTTGGGCCATAGGCCAAATCTCCGGCATCTCCCAGCCCGGGCACGATATAGCCCCTTGCCGTAAGTTCGTCATCTACGTCCCCGGCCCAAATATAAGCTTGTGGAAATTTTCTTAATATATAGTCAATACCAACTGTACAGGCTATCACTGTCACTATGTGTATTTGTGACGGGGTATTGTTTTCTGTCAGGGCCTCGAGCGCTACTACCAGCGATGAGCCGGTGGCCAGCATTGGGTCGGCAATGATAAGCGGCCTGCCGTCAATGTCAGGGCTGGTGAAGTAGTGCTGTTCTATTTCAAAACTGCCATCGCGGTGATGCTTACGGTAGGCTGCCACAAATGCATTGTCAGCTTTGTCAAAATAATTCAGCACGCCTTGGTGCAGGGGCACACCAGCCCTGAGAATGGTAGCCAATACAGGCTGCTGTGCAAGGCCGGCGCATACCGATTCGCCCATAGGGGTTTGTACCGGTATCTCATTGTAAATCATGTGTTTACTGATCTCATACGCCGCTATTTCACCTATTCGCTCCAGGTTTCTCCTGAACCGCATCCGGTCAGCCTGCATACTCACATCGCGAATTTCTTTCATCCATTCTCCAAGCAGTGAGTTTTGGGCACTTAAATTAGTAACCATAGAGCTGTGTTTTGTAGGTAATAAAAGTAATAAAACCTATGTGGAAATTGTAAACTCTGTAAAAACTGTACTGCCTGTTAATGGATTGTTTAAACAGCCGCGCTAAACGCGGTTTTGCAGTTAAAGTGGCGTTAAACTGGTATGGGGGTATTTTGATACATAGAGCAACCAGCTATTTTTGTACCTTTGCACACCTTTTGCAAATAGCTCCATCTCAAATACATGGATATTTTACAATCTATTGACCGTAACAAACTGCCAAAGCATATTGCCATTATTATGGATGGCAATGGCCGCTGGGCTAAAGAGCGTGGTAAAGACCGTGTGTATGGCCACCATGAAGGTGTGCTAAGCGTGCGTGAAATTGTGAATGGTTGTGCAGAGCTGGGTATCTCTTATCTGACCCTCTATGCGTTCTCTACAGAAAACTGGAACCGCCCGAAAGAAGAAGTAAATGCGTTGATGGAATTGCTGGTGAACACGATCCGTAAAGAAGTAGATGAACTGAAGAAGAATAATGTACGCCTGCATGTGATAGGTGATTTTGCAAGCCTGCCCGAGATATGCCAGAAAGAACTGAATGAAGCAAAGGAACTGACGGCATCGAACACGGGATTGAACCTCATATTAGCGTTGAGCTATAGCTCGCGCTGGGAGATAACTGAAGCGGCGAAGAAGATAGCACAGGATGCAGCCAAAGGCATACTGAAGCCGGAGGATATTAATGATACTGTTTTTCAATCTTATTTAAATACAGCTTCTTTTCCTGATCCGGAGTTGATGATACGAACCAGTGGGGAACATAGGATCAGTAACTACCTGTTATACCAGCTCGCTTATGCCGAGTTGTATTTTACACCCGTACATTGGCCTGAATTCCGCAAACCGCAATTGTATGAAGCCTTGCTGAACTACCAGCAGCGCGAACGCCGTTTTGGAAAAACCAGTGAACAAATTCAAACGAATAATCCCCAGCATGTATAAAGCATTTTTGCGTTTTTCCTTTTTCTTTTGTTGCATTATATGTTCTACTGCTGTAGTAAAGGCGCAGCTGGCTATGCCGGACAGCAAGCCTAAAACAGGCATGGGCAAAAGTCTGTCCGCTGACGATGATAAACCTAAAGAATATGATATTGCCGGTATCACGGTAAGTGGTATCCATTATCTTGATGAAGACTTATTGATAGCCGTAACCGGCCTGTCTGTAGGAAATAAAGTAAGGCTTCCGAATGATGAGAGTATTGCTAAGGCAATACGTAATTTATGGAAACAGGAATTGTTTTCTGACGTAAGCGTAAGCGTTACTAAAATAGTTGGTAACAAGATATTTCTTGACATAAAAGTGGAAGAGCGGCCACGCCTGAGTAAATATAACTTCAGGGGTATACGAAAAAGTGAAGCACAGGAGTTAAGAGAAAAAACAGGATTGGTAAAAGGTCGTGTTGTTACAGAAGCTACACAAAAAGAAACCATTGTACGTATACAGAAATACTTTTCAGAAAAAGGGTATGGTGATGTGAAGGTTAGTGTAAAAGAAAAGATAGATACTGTATCTGTAAATGGGGTAGTGTTGACATTTGATATTGATAAAGGCAATAAAACCCATATCAACCAGGTGAATATTGCCGGTAACACCCATGCTACTGATCTGCGCCTGAAACGTACCCTGCGTTCTACGAAAGAGATGGCGCGTATCTCTTTCCACAGGGCAGATGAGATAAGCGTGTATGAACCTAATGAAAGTTCATTTGGCCGCTACCTGGTAAACAAAGATTTCCTGTCACCCTCTAAAACCCTGCAGGCTTTAGATCCTTATTTCAGGTTCAATATTTTCAGCTCATCCAAATTCAATCCCAAGAAATATGAAGATGATAAGCAATCGCTGGTTGCTTATTACAACTCTTTGGGCTACCGCGATGCATCTATTGCAGCAGATACAGTTTACAAGGTTGAGAATGGCAATATAAATGTTGATATTAAAGTAAAGGAAGGACATAAATATTATTTCGGCAATATTGAATGGAAAGGCAATACCAAATATTCTAATGAATATCTGACTAAAGTATTGGGTATTAAAAAAGGCGATGTATATAACCAGGAACTGCTGGAGAAACGCCTTGGCCGCCAGCTGAGCCCTGAAGGTGGCGACGTGAGCAGCCTGTACATGGATGATGGTTACCTGTTCTTTAATATAGACCCGGTAGAATCTTCTATTGTGGGAGATACCATCAACTACGAAATGCATATTACCGAAGGGCCGCAAGCTACTATCCGTAATGTGAGTATAGTAGGTAATGACCGTACCAACGAGCATGTGATACGCCGTGAATTATATACCCTGCCGGGCAATAAATTCAGCCGTACCGATCTGGTCCGCTCACAACGCCAGATAGCTAACCTGGGCTTTTTCGATGGTGAGAAAATAGGTATACAGCCTAAACCAAACCCTGAAGATGGTACGGTTGATATTGAATATAGCCTGGTAGAAAAATCAAGCGACCAGTTGCAGTTATCTGCCGGTTTCGGTGGTGGTGTGAAATTCTATGGTAACATAGGTATTACATTCACTAACTTCTCCCTGCGCAATATTTTCAAACCTAAATTCTGGGACCCCCTGCCTGTGGGCGACGGACAGCGTTTGTCTGTTAACTATCAATCAAATGGTGCTTATTACAACTCGCTCAATTTCTCGTTTACAGAACCATGGCTGGGTGGCCGTAAACCGAATGCACTGACAACAAACCTCCTATACAGCCGCTACTCCGGTGTTAGTTATCCTCTGCCGGCCGATTCTTCTTATCTCCGCGTAATTGGTGGCGGTTTGTCACTGAGCAAGCGCCTGAAATGGCCGGATGACAACTTTGTATTTACTTATGGTATCAACTACCAGAACTATAAATTGAAGGATTACGCCCTGGTTACAGATGCCAATAACAATCCTTTTAGTAATGGTACCAGTCACAACCTGTTTTTCAAACTTACATTGGCCCGTTATAGTATAGACCAGCCATTGTATCCGCGCAGTGGTTCTAATATCAATTTCACTTTCCAGTTTACGCCGCCATATAGCTTATTTAGCGGGCAGAACTACCTGAATGAAAGCCCTGCCCAAAAATATAAATGGATAGAATACCACAGGTACCGCTTTACGGCAGAATGGTACCAGAAGGTAAGTGGTAACCTGATATTCAAACTGGCTACTAAATACGGCTTCCTGGGTTATTACAATTCAGACATCGGTTCATCTCCGTTCGAGCGCTTCCAGGTGGGTGGCGATGGTCTTGGTGGTTATAATTTCTTCATTGGTAAAGACATCATTGCACACCGGGGTTATAAAGATGTATATGCATCTAATGCCATCATGTTCAACAAGTATACAGCAGAACTGCGTTATCCGTTCTCACTCAATCCATCATCTACCATCTATGGTCTGATGTTTGTGGAAGCGGCTAATGCATGGAATAGCTTTAAAGATTACAACCCATTCGAACTGCGCCGTTCGGCTGGTCTGGGTGTTCGTATCTTCCTGCCTATGTTCGGTTTGCTGGGGCTAGATTATGGTGTTGGCTTCGACAGGTATAATAAACAAACAGGTAATACCAAACTGTCTAATATAGCCAGCTTTACCTTTATGTTAGGCTTTGAACCGGATTGATGTTTAATATTAAATTGTGTAAAAAATAAACGCCTCAATTATGAAAAAGATATTTTTTGGACTTTTATTTGTTTCAGCCTTCTCCATAAGTGCACAGGCACAGCGTTATTGTGTTATTGATTCGAAAGCAATACTGGATAAGGTAGTTGACTATAAAGATGCCCAAACCAAGCTAGATAAACTATCGCAAAGCTGGCAGACAGAAATAGACAACCGTATGCAGGAAGTAGACCGCATGTACAAAGCCTACCAGGCAGAGCGGGCTATGCTATCGGACGATATGCGCAAAAAACGCGAAGATGAGATAGTACAGAAAGAAAAAATGGCTAAAGACCTGCAGAAGCAACGCTTTGGTTATGAAGGAGATCTGTTCAAAGAACGCCAGAAACTGGTAAAGCCTATACAGGACCGTGTATATAATGCCGTTCAAAAAATGGCTACTACCAAGGGATATGATATGGTGTATGACAAAGCGGGTGGGGTGACCGTATTTTATGCCGACCCTAAAATTGACCGCACTGATGATGTGTTAAAATTACTTGGAATAAACAAATAATGGCATTTACTTTGCACAGCTTAAAATCTAAAAGAATATATAATAATTAAAATGAAAAAAATCGTATTGTTCCTTGCTTGCGGCTTAGTGTTTGGAAACATGGCTTTTGCCCAAACAAAACTCGGGTATATCAATTCTGCTGAACTGCTCAAAATGATGCCCGAAGCTAAAAAAGCTGATAGCAATATCCAGGCATATACCAAAACCTTCCAGGACCAGCTGCAAAGCATGAGTAAAGAGTATGAGAAGAAGGTGCAGGATTACCAGGCCGGTGAAAAGACTATGACCGATGCTATTAAAGAAGTAAAGGTGAAAGAGATACAAGACCTGCAGGGGCGCATGGAAGCATTCAACCAGAGTGCACAGGAAAAAGTAGACAAGAAAAGGGAAGAACTGCTGAAACCGGTGCTGGACAAGGCTGACAAGGCTATTAAAGATGTAGCTAAAGAAAAGGCTTATGATTATGTATTTGATTCAAGTGTAGGCTCTTTGCTGTATGCTAAAGATTCGGATAACATACTGCCGTTGGTGAAAGCTAAACTGGGTATTAAATAATCTTTGAAAGGATAAATTTTAAAGGGCGCTCATTGAGCGCCTTTTTTTATTACTTTACAGCCTTGCCATATAGCTTTTCACCCGCTTTGATGGCTACAGGTAGCCGGTTCTCTACCGGTGGTATGGGACAATTAAAGCCACCCGCATACGCACAATAAGGATTATAGCACTTGTTAAAATCCAGTACTATTTTCCCATTTTTTATATCGTTTACAGATAAGTCTATATAACGGCCGCCACCATAAGTTTCGGTATAAGTAGTGCCGTCTGTAAAAGGTATGAACAGGTGGTCTTTGTATTTAGGGTCTTTTAGCAAACCCATATTCTGAAATACTTGTAATGTCAGCACTGTGTCGTGGATACTAAAGGTGAGCAATCCATATTGCCTGAAAGTTTTTGTCTTGCCGCTATGGGTTGGCATTTCAAATGGTTTGGCACCGGGTGTTAGCTGTATAGAGGCTGATACCCTATATCGCATATCTGGCGCATAAAACAGCAGGAAAGCTGTATCATTTCCCTTCAGCGGGCTCCGCTCTTCAGTGATGAATTCTTCTTTATAATGCTGCCTGTGTGTGCTTATGCTATCTGCATAGGATTGGGCATACGTACAGTTTGTCAGGCAAACAAATCCGGCGAGCAACAGCTTTTTCATACTGTAAAAATAAAAAAGCCCGTTTCTAAAAACGGGCTTTGTATTAGTCATTTGTTTTTTCAGGTCTCATTTGCGGAAAGAGCAGTACATCCTGGATAGATACATTGCCCGTGAGCAACATGGCCAGCCTTTCTATGCCAAAACCTATACCTGCTGTAGGTGGCATACCATATTCCAGGGCACGGAGAAAATCGTAATCTATATACATGGCTTCATCATCTCCACGTTCCATCAGCCTTACCTGGTCTTCAAAACGCTCGCGCTGATCGATAGGGTCATTCAGTTCACTATAGGCATTGGCTATTTCTTTACCGTTTATGATCAGCTCAAAGCGCTCTACCAGTCCGCTTTTTTCGCGGTGCTTCTTGGTCAGCGGGCTCATTTCAATAGGGTAATCTATAATGAATGTAGGCTGTATATAATGCTTCTCGCATTTGCCGCCGAATATCTCATCTATCAGCTTGCCTTTACCCATTGACGGGTCTGTTTCTATTTTCAGTTGCTTACAAACATCTACCAGCTGGCTTTCATTCATTTCGCTGATGTCGATGCCTGTATGCTCTTTAATGGCATCGTAAATGCTTACGCGCCTGTATGGAGCTTTGAAATCTATTTGCACGCCATTTACTTCTGCTACGGTGGTACCATTGGTAGCAATAGCTGTTTGTTCCAGCATTTGTTCGGTGGTTTCCATCATCCACAGGTAATCCTTGTAGGCAGTATAGAATTCCAGGATGGTGAATTCAGGATTGTGTGTACGGTCCATACCTTCATTGCGGAAGTTGCGGCTGAATTCATATACCCAGTCAAACCCGCCTACTATCAGGCGTTTCAGGTACAGCTCATTGGCTATACGCAGGTATAATGGAATATCCAGGGCATTGTGATGGGTAGTGAACGGGCGGGCGATGGCGCCGCCGGGTATGCTTTGCAATACGGGAGTATCTACTTCCAGCGCTCCGCGTTCATTCAGGAATGTGCGGATAGCATTCTTCATTTTCGTGATCTTCACGAATGTATCACGTACACCGGGGTTTACTATCAGGTCGGCATAGCGCTGGCGGTATTTGAATTCAAGGTCTGTAACAGCATCGTACACCTCCCCGTCTTTTTCCTTTACTACCGGCAATGGGCGCAATGCTTTGGTAAGCAGGGTAAACTGCTCTACGTGAATAGATGTTTCACCAGTTTTAGTGGTAAACACATAGCCTTTTATGCCAATGATGTCTCCTATGTCCAATAGTTTTTTCCAAACGGTGTTGTACAAGGTTTTGTCCTCATCCGGGCATATATCATCCCGTTTCACATACAGCTGTATACGTCCTGTACTGTCTTGCAATACGGCAAAGTTTGCTTTACCCATATCGCGCACACTCATTATACGTCCGGCGATAGACACAGACTTGAATTGCTCCTGCTTTTCTTCGCTATACTCGTCTTTTATTTGTTTGGCGGTATGGGTAATTTCAAAAAGCGGGGCAGGGTAGGGATTTATACCCAAGGCTTCCAGTTCTTTCAGTTTCTCGCGGCGTACTATTTCCTGTTCGCTGAGTGTTGCTTGCATTATCACAAAAATGAATGTAAAATGAGAATTAAATGGGTGCAAAGATAAGCTAATAGGTTGATTAGCTAAATAAGTTCTCCTATTTGGTCTGCAGTTTATACAACGCACCTCCATCACCTGCCACCAGCAAGTCTCCGGACGGCATCAAGGCTATGGTCCGCAGGGCTTGGCCGGTGAATTTGTCGTATTCCATCCAGTGGTTACCACCGTCATCTGTATAAATAACAATGCCATTTTCACCCACGGCATATCCATGCATTGCATCTTTAAAAAGAATATCCAACAGGCGGTACCGGGAGATGGTTATGTCATTGCCATTCCGTTGTTTTTCCCAATGCAGCCCACCGTTAGATGTATGCATGATGCTACCGTTGATACCGCAGGCCCACAGTTCGTTTTCGTTTAGGGCAGTAATAGCCATGAAATCATCATTTATGGCATCCTGTATATCCCATGTATAACCGCCATCGGTTGTTTTCATAATAGCACCAAAACCGCTGATAAAACCGGTCTTCCCATCCAGCATTTCTATATCATTCAATTCAAAGGCAAGGGTATCAAACCGGGTAATATTGCAGGCAGAATCGATATAGGTAAGACTGCCGTAGTTGAAACTGGCACCGCCAATAACGATGCCTATGTTATCACTATTAAAAGCCATGTCTTTACTAGGCTGCCAATTAGGTAGCTGGTTAAATATCCAGTTGTTGCCACCATCTGTGCTGTGTAATAGTTTGCTTTCAAAACCGCATATATAAATACTGCCCCAAGGCGATTTCGCCAGTCCATACAGGCATTTGCCTGCTTCCGGCATGTCTTTATACTGCCATGTATTACCACCGTCTGTTGTAGATAGTATGCTTGCTTTGTAAAAGCGATCACCTCCGACTATAAAACCATTATTATTATCAGTGAACAGGATATTGCAAAGCCTGTCTGTCGTATGGCTTTCTAATTGTTCCACATTTTGCCAATGCAGTTTGTCTTTCTTACAGGAAACTGCCAGTATGGTAAAAATCACCAGTGCCGCTGATAGATATATAAGTTGGTGTGAAGAATTACGGAGCATAATATCAGGGCAATTTATTAAAATATTTTCCTCCACGAAAGCAAAAGGGCTACCATCTGGTAGCCCTTTTTGTCATATTGTTGATTGCTTACTGCTTCGAGAAGCATTCTGTGATAATATTGCCATCGTTATTCAGCACAAGGTAATATATACCTGGTGCTAGTGCACTGATGTCCATTTTATAAGTACCATTCACTGGGTTTAATTTTTGAGCATCCAGTTTTTGTCCTAAACTATTTATAATAATAGCTTCTGAGGTATTGTTTAAGTTATCTCCTTTTAAGAAAAGTTCGCTTTGGGCCGGGTTGGGGTAGACCTTGAGGTTAGTTTTATTTCTGATCTCATTAACTCCCAGGCTTGATTGTGAATAATAAGTATCCCATGCCAGCTTACCTACTGATTTAATGCCGGTAAAAGTAAGATTGCCACTACAGCCAAGATTTAATGCCGGTGGAGTAAAAACCAAAGCCCAGGCTATTTTAGTCGTAGTACCCTTGTTAAAATCATATCCTGCAGTTGTAACAATAAACCTCCTGTCACCAGTTGTGTTTACCGAATTACATTCAGACCATTGTGTTTTATCCGCTACGTCTCCGGGAAATGCATAGTTGGCATCCGGGCCGGCCCCGCCACCGTAAGCAGGCAAGTTCGGCCCGACAAAATCGTTGCGCAGGTGCTGCCCGTTGCGGAACTGGGACCGCATATAATAACTGCATTGCAATCCATCTGACGGATTACCGAACGAACTGAAATCATTATTATAGTACATGAAACTACCCGCAGGAACAAATGTTTTGTTCTTATCGCCCGGTGTTTCTATAAGTGTAACGCCCATAATAGGTATCATAGTACGGTATACGTCGGAGGTAGCAATAGTAGCACCGTCATCAGGCGCAGCATTATATTCTATACCCATACGCAGCGTACTGTCAAATCCTATATAATCATCGTTAAAATATCCCAGGTCACCATCGCTGAAAATACTAAAACGAAAATCTTTATAATCTAATGCAGACTTGTTTGTTACCTCGTATTCGTAAAATACAATATTGTCCAGGTTCGTGCCATTAGCATAAGCATAGGCGCAGGCATGTATCTCTGTTCTTAAACCCTGGCCTATTGATTTCATGGTGCTGTGAGCAGGGCCCTCATCATTCATTACCCACCATAGCATCTGGTCTCCGTGTATATCGGGATAGTCACCATCCAGCGCATTGTATTTCTGGTCATGATTAACATCTACATAAGGCGCCATATCTGTATTAATGGTAAGGTTAATGCCATTAGCCCCTTTTGCATTTGCATTCCCCCTGGCAGGCCATTCAAGTATCTGTGCTGGTACATTAGCTGTGGTACGGGATGCGAGTTTTTTAAAGTTCTCAATATCTGCACGGTTTACTTTCCACACTTTAGCCCATTGAGCAGATGTAGCATAATCAAGTGGTGTACTTGAAGATAGCGGCCCGGGCCAGTAGTCTACACCATCCTGCCTGTACAGGGTTGTTGAAGTATATAACTGCGATTGCTGGTCATATGCACTCATCCAAATTCCTGATGGCCCGCCTGCGCGATGTCCGCTGGTTTTCGGGTATTCGATGGACCTTTCAGCTGTGGCCGGGTTCCACCACATATCGCCATGCACAAGTATTGGAGCCTTAATATTATTTATATCTATTGTTTCAGATGCGGTAAAGGGAGTTTGCCCAAATGCCTGAACAGAAAATAAGGCCCAGAAAAGAGTTTGATAAGTTTTGAGTTTCATAAGTATCGGTTTAATTGTTCCAGGATTATACCTGTAGTATAAAGTTACCCGTCCTATGAACCTATAACAATACTTAAAACGTCTTTGACAAAATCATGATGGTATTATAACTTTTTGGTGACGAAAAAAAAGAGGGACAATTATGCCCCTCTTTAACAAAACAGTGCGGTAAGCTTATCTCACCAAGGTCATATTACCTTGTTTGGTAACTGTACGGCCTGAAGCAGTAACAGCTTCAACAGTGTAGATATATACACCCATTGGTTGCAGTTCATTGTTGTATTTACCATCCCATCCTTTATTGATGTCGCTGGTTTCAAAAACTTTAGTGCCCCACCTGTTGTAGATGATAAAGCTTTTCAGTTTTGAATTGCCCAGTGTGATGGCCTTAAATGTTCCATTAGTACCGCTGCCTGGTGTAAACGCATTCGGGAATTCAAGATAGCTATCCGGCATTACCAGTATGGTTATCTCATCCGTTGCAGTACAACCATATTCTGTAGTAGCCCTTACTATGTATTTTGTATTTACATCCGGTTTTGCTACAGGGTTTGAGATGTTTGATTTGTCAAGGCCTACAGTAGGGAACCAGCTAAAGTACAGGCAGTTGCCTTCAGGATTCATCTGGTAAGATTCTCCCGGGTATAGGCGTACAGAGTCAGGCAGCGAAACAATACCTGTTGGTTTAATGCTAACCTTCACTGAGGCTGTATCTGTACAGTTATTAGAGTCTATACCATAAGCATAATAGGTTTGTGTTGATGGCGGCCATACATATGGATTAGTTCCTACAGCATTGCTGATGTATGTAGTAGGATACCATCCAAATGTTTTGGCGGTAGTAGGATCTAAATGCAGTTGCAATGAATCTCCGCTACACAACGCTGTGTCATTATTGGTCAGGCGCAGGAAGTCTGCTTTAAACACCGTGAGCGTTACTGCATCTGAATCGGCACAACCTGCAGATGAAGAGGCTGTGAGTGTCAGTGTATTATTACCAATAACGTTAGCCGTGAATATCGGGTCGGCGACATTTGTTTTATCTAGCGATACGCCCGGTGTCCAGTTAAGCGAATATGGATATGTGTCAGGTTTAATAACACCATGTAGTTTCATCGTATCCCCAAAACATATGATCGCATCTTCATCTACTGTTACAGAAGGAATAGGCTGGTTGTCTATATAAAAGGATGAAACACTATCTGTAGCACATAATGCATACGTAGCAGTAAGCGTGTATTTATATTTACCTGTTATACCCGGCGTAATGGTAGGGTTGATAATATTCGGATTATTAATACCGCCTGCGGGAGACGGAGTACTCCATGAGAATGTATAACGTGGGTCTCCCACAATATTCACATTTACACTGCCCCCTTCACATATTGCAGTATCAGGCGTCAGTATCTTAAAACCATCCAGCACATCTACACTGATGGTATCATAACCTTTACATATAGTGTTAGAACTCCTTATCTCAACAATATAAGTTACATCACTATTAGGGTTAGATATTGGGTTGTAAATCGTGTCATTGCTGAGGTAAGTAGATGGTTTCCATTTGTAACTGTAAGTAACTCCTGCCGGTGGATTAGGTTGTATATCCAACTGTACAGGATTATGAGGACAGGTTACAGGATCTGGCTGCTTGGTGTAAGAAGGGCCAGGTAATACCGTTACCCTTACCGTATCTTTTGATGAATTACCACAATATGGATTGGCGGTAGATGTTACCACATAATAAGTTGTATCAAATGGCTTAGCAACCGGCGCAGTACAGTTTGTACATCCTAAGCTGGTTATCGGGTCTCCGCCGGGCAGCACAGACCATTGGAATCCTGCACCGCCTTTGGCACTCAGGTAAGCCGGGCCTCCGGGACAGATAGTCGTATCACCCAAACCCCTTGTTGGAGGCCATATATATATAGGCACCACGAATGATTGATACACCATGATACCCGGCGGGCGGCAGGTGGAATCTTTTACCGTAACGATAATATTCTTTACACCTGTATCCTTAATACCCGGTGTCCAGTTGAAGCAACCGCGTACAGAATCATCTGCCTGGTGGGTATAGGTAATAGACGCGTTAGGTACTACGAAATTGTGATTATCTTCCACTACCAGTACGGCAGAAGTATCTGCCGATTTAATATCGAAACAGAAGCTTAACGGAAGATTCGTACAACCCCGTACCTCGTTACCTACTTTAGCGCCATTAGTAACGGTTGTAGCAATGGTGTTTACGCTAACCGGCTGCGTACTGCATACCAGTACCTGCACCTGCACATCGCGCATGATGGAGCCCATGAGCACACCATTCCGGTATTCCCTGACTCGCACCGTTAGCGTAGGGTTACCCGTTAAGGTTGGGGTGAACGTTAGCTGCCCGCTTGTTGCTGCTACGTTAAAGCTACCATTAGTTTGTATGGGATTACCAGGTATACTGTATGGGGGGCTGGCCCCTTGCATCGTGACATTAAAGGGTGCAGCCGGACAAGTCGTTGAGGTAGTTTGCGGGAACATGACATCCGTGACGAGTGAGTCTCCATTCGGGTCGACGGCCCCATTATTAAATGAGTATGGCTGGTTGACGCAACAATAGGGGACGGGTTTTATTGAGAAATAGGGCGAGGAATTACTATCTGCCCCTGGTAGTGTATTATTAAACGTGGTCTCGAGGTATAGATATCCACCTCCCGAGACGTTTGTACTTGTATTCCGCGCACTGACCGAGACGGAAAATTTCCAGTAATTACATTTAAGCGGTAGTGTCACAATACAGGAAAACCAAAACTCCTGGTAGCCCGGAATATTGGATGCAGGCGTAGTACACTTGGTGGGGTACAGCGAGCAACCCGCAGAAACAGCAGAGCCATTCGGCACACCCGGAGGTATAGTACCTAACCACCTGTTCATCGTAACACTGAAAGTAGAGTTTGTACAGCTATTATAGCAACAAAGGTCCTGCGTACCATAAGCATCAATACCGGTACAGTCGCGGTAAAATTTAAAGAAGAAGCGATAAGTAGAATCGCTGATCCATTCGTAAATGACCTCACCGCCTGCGCAGTGGTCTGCTTTTGCAATATTGGGTTTGATAGCAAAAAACAGCATTACTATACTTGCGAATAAAAATGCTCTGGATTTTCTCATTGTAAACAGGTTGAATTATTACTTATATAACCGCTAAATAAATGTTTTTAAAAATATGATTTTTTCTTTACTCAGCCTATTAAAAAGACAGCCTTTCTTTCAATAATGTTGGGTATTTAGCCATATTCTTCTGTAACTTAAAATTAATAAGCCGCTAATTTAGCGGCTTATTGAAAGAAAATTTATGTGATTATTATCTAATTATACTTACATCACCTTTGTAGGTTTCCACCAGTCCGTCAGGGTAGCCCAGTTTAATGACATAGGTATAGC
>JANINW010000015.1 GCA_024508935.1 Flavipsychrobacter sp.
AAAAGGAATGTGGTTATTGGTTTTTTCATAAAATGGATTTAGGTATTAATGAATTAGTATAGTGTACCGTGGTTAAGAAGCTAAAATTCTATTTTATAACTCAGGTTGGGGATGATAACAGATGAAACATCCTTATCAATCGTTTTATTTATAAGATTGTATTTGTAACCATAGAAATCCGGCTGCGCAGTTGCATTTAATATTTTTAAAGCAAATTCATGTGAAGCGTTCTTTTTGTTAATTCTGTAGCTGCCTGTAAAATGTACATTCAGTGAAGGTGAGACCTGCATTACAAAAGCATTTTGCTCATCATATACAATATCACCGGCCAAATGCGATGCGGTAGGGTTGGGTGGTGAATAACGGTTGCCACCCTGGTAAGTAATTCGCGCATTCAGGCTGGCCAGGTTTTGTTTGAATTTGCCGGTTTGCCATTCTTTACCTGCCAGGAAATTGAACACATAATTCCTGTTATACCTTGTATCTCGCCAGATATTATCCCCTCCTTTATATTTAGCCTGGAAAACTGATGCAGTAAAAAGACAGTAATAACCCTGGGAAAGGGATTTTTCAATGGTAATATCAATACCATAGTTTCGTCCATACCCTGTATTTTGCAGCGTATGTGCAAAGAACCAATCTCCCTGCAGGTTAAGTAAAGAGAATGAACTGTCTGCAATAACCGGCACGTTAAAGAGTTGCTGGAAATAAGGTTCAATAACGAGGTGTACCACATCGCTGATCTTATAATCGTAACTAAATACAAAATGATGTGCCTTAGTAAAATCGAGGTTTTTGTTTACAGCTTTCTCCCCGGTTTGCTGCGAGTTGTTGAAATAAAAATTTAATCGCTCTAAACGGCTGTGCAAGCCGTAGGCAAATCCCAAAGATTGTCTGCTGTTTAATTGTTGCCTGGCACCGATCCGTGGCTCAATGGTATAATGATTGTTCAGGGTAAAGATCTGCCCGTTAACCCCCATATTTATTTTTAACCTGTTGGTCAGGTTTATAGACGAACTTGTATATGCTGAAATTAAAACACTCCTTCCGCTTGTATTTATTATGTCTTGTGGTGTACTGTTGTTTATAGAATTATTAAGGTAGAGCCTATACTTCATTCCGGTTACCGTTATCCCGGTTTTATTGGTATGAAAAGCATTGAATTTTTTATTGATTAAAGAAGACAATACAAAGTTCCAATTGGTATTGTCTATTTGGCTAAAAGGTTGCAGGTCTTTCTGATTGTCTAGTCTTTTGGTGTTCCATTCTAACTTATTAAATGTAGCTGCTAAGGTTGTTTTTATAAATGCGTTATGCCTGAGAAAATATACATGGTTTATGCCAGATGCTGATGTGTATTGTTTGATAGCATCCTCATTTCTATCGTTCTTATATATCCACTCCAGGCTGTCAGCTTTCGCTTTTGCGCCTGCACCATCTATAAGTCCAAAGCCCCAAATGGAAAATATCCCGGCTTTTAATGTTGGGAAATTCAGTTTAAAGGAAAGGTCCTGGTATTTCAGGCTATTGGCATTCTCCGGCAACAGTGGTGCCAGCAAGGATAGTGTTGAATATCTATAGTTAAAAAGATATGATGATCTGCCCCCTTTTTTGAAAGGGCCTTCAGAAGCAGCATCAATTCCTATAATGCCTATCTGAAATGTATTTTCTCTTTTCTGATTGTTCCCCTTTTTCATAGAAAGGTCAAATACACCGGATAAAGCATTGCTATACTCAGCTGGGAAGGCCCCTGTATAAAAATCAGAATTAGAGAGCATCTGGCTGCTTAATGCAGTGAGCGTTCCTCCTCCAAAGGTTTTCAGGTCTTCAAAATGATTAGGACTTGGAATCTCAATACCTTCCATTTTCCATTGCACAAATTTTGGTGCATTGCCCCTTATTATTATTCCATTGGCATCTGTATTTCCGGCTACCCCGGCAAATGAAGAAGCTAACCTGGCAGGATCGTCATAGCCGCCGGCATACCGCTTGGTTTCTTCTACGCTAAACATCCTGGCACTAACTGTTGCCATTGGGTTTAGAGGTTTGGCTTTGTTAATATCCGGTTTTACGGTTGTTTCGTGTAGCGCTGTTATGTGTTGATTAAGGCCGATGCTTACGAAAGTTTCTTTGGCAGAGCCTGCTAATATTTCACGAATAATAACCGGTGCATAGCCTGTGCGGCTGACTTGTAGATCATACCTGCCTACGGGTACTTTGAGTGTAAAGTTTCCCAGGCTGTCAGACGCTGTAACAATAGAAGGTTTTTTGTGCAGAACTTCAACCGTAGCAAAGCTTACCGGGGTATTTGAGGCATTGTCTACTATATTTCCCCGAATGGTTTGAAACAGTTGTGCATGTATGGGAGTAGCAAGAATTAGCAGAATAGAAATAAAGTATAGCCTTAGCATTAAATTACTGATTAACAGCAAAAATGCTCCTAATCTTATCGGCCAGCAATACTGATTTATCAGTAACTTTTAATCAAGAAGTCCTAACCTGGAAGCCAGAATGATCGCTTCAAACGAATTGTTTGCCTGTAGTTTTTCCAATACACGTTGGCGATGTGTATTAACCGTATGTATACTTATGGATAGTTTGTCTGAAATTTCTTTGCTCAAAAAACCTTGTTTTACCAGTTTAAGGATTTCCAATTCCCGTTTGGTTAATTCCAGTTCTGCTCTTTGAGGCATTTCAACAGGGATAAAGTTACCTGTTCTGAAATTTAACAACTGGCATTTGATGGGGCTGTTGCCTTCCTGGTTCGGAGAAATATCAACAATGCTGAACATCAGCCATATTTGTCCTTTTTTATCTAATTCCAGAACCTGGTACTGCTCAATCATTCGAACATATTTATGCTCGGCATTCAGCATACGGTATTCATAAATTACCTTATTATTCAGTTTTTCATCAGGAGAAAAAGCATTGAATATTTTCAACAGTGAAATTCCGTTTGTAGCCAGCTGCATACTTTCTTCCGGATGAATTAAATTTTGAAAGAACTGGTAATTTAGATGTTCATAGTCAGAGGGGGCGTAGCCCAGTAGTTTCCCAAAATTGGATGAATAAAATATACTCTGTTTTTTATCGAGATCAAATACATGCACACCTGAATTGCTAATTTCAGAAATCAACTGTAATGATCGAATATGTTTAGGGATAACTGATTGATCAAGGTCATTTTCATCAAACCGAAGTTCTGATATGAATTTTATAAATATCTCCTGAATACTGTTTTGAATGTCCATGCACTTATATATGATTGTGACGCGAATTTATCTGTAGAATCAAATCTACGTCAAATGAAGTTTGAAAAATCCAATTGAGTGTATGCCCCCCGATATAAAGGGTTGCAAAAAAATGCGGCTACTGGCAAGAGATTTGTTGTTTGCTAAGAGTATGTAGGCATATGAGCAGCAATTGTATAAGTGATGAAGCGGGGTGCATTATATATCGGTACATCGGGTTGGCACTATAAGCATTGGATAGGCACCTATTATCCTGCTGATACTAAAGAACAGGACCAGTTATCATTATACACAAACGATTTCAATACGGTAGAGCTTAATAATTCATTCTATCATTTGCCAACGGCTAAGTCATTCAAACACTGGGCAGAGGCTACGCCGGACAATTTTGTATTTTCAATAAAAGGCAGCAGGTATATCAGCCATATGAAGAAACTGCATGTGCTGAAAACCGAGATAAACCGTTTTCTCAACCGCGTGAGCAAGCTGGATAGTAAGGCCGGTCCTATATTGTTTCAATTACCACCGGGGTGGAAACTGAACCTCGAACGTTTTTCAAAATTTTTATCGCGGTTGGATACACAATACCGGTATGTATTTGAATTCAGGAATGAGACATGGTATGATGAAGGTGTGTATGCATTACTGCGGCAGTACAATTGTGCTTTTTGCATCTACGAGCTGGCAGGGCACCGGTCGCCGGAAATGGTGACAGCTGATTTTGTATATATACGGTTGCATGGCCCGGGCGGCAAATACCAGGGCAGCTACTCCCTCTACCAACTTAAAAAATGGGCAACAAAATGTAAAGCATGGCAGGTAGCAGGTAAGGATGTATACATCTATTTCGATAATGACCAGGCCGGGTATGCGGCATTCAATGCGTTGAAACTACGGCAGTTGACAAAAAATGATCGGTTAAGTAAATAGCTACTGTAGACGACATCACGTAAATTTGTGCATGCCATAATTGCCAGACATTACGTTGTAAACGAACCGATGACCGATTTCTTTCAAACGCTAAATCAATTCGTAAGACTTACTCCTGAAAGCGAAGCAGCACTGAGTGCTATCCTCAAGCCGTTTAGCTTACCCAGGGGATACCTGTTGCTGAAAGAAGATACTACTTGTAATTATATATACTACATTGAAAAAGGACTTACCAGGACCTTTTATTATAAAGATGGCAAGGACGTTACCGATTGGATCAGCCTGGAAAAGACATTTGCCTGTTCAGTAGTCAGCTACATCACGCGACGCCCTGATATCCGCAATATTGAATTGCTGGAGGATAGTGTGTTATGGGGCATTCATTATAATGATATTGAACAGCTTTATCAAAAATATCATGATATTGAACGCTTTGGGAGGCTTGTGGTTAGCGATGGATTGGTTAAGCTGCAACAACGATTTGATGATCTGCACTTCGCCACCGCCGCTGAACGCTATAATAAACTGCTGGACACAAATCCGAGTGTAATTCAACGCGTGCCGTTAGGTATGATTGCTTCGTTCCTGGGGATTACACAGGAGACATTAAGTCGTATACGGGCACAACATACCCGAAGGAAAGAATAGCCTACGGGTTTGTTCTCATGCCTGACCAACTACTACGGCAATTTTTTTGCTTCAGCTGTGAGCTTATTTGACAAATATCAAAGGAAATTTTTCCTGCCGTTCCGAGCTTCGCATCTTATTAAATGATCGAAGTAATGAACACTATAGTTTGGATCTTGCAGATTTATCTTGCTGCTCTCTTTGCCTATTCCGGTATTATGAAAGGCACACAAAGACGTGAGTACCTTGTACGTATCGGGCAGACGGGCGTAGCCAACCTGCCATACAGGGTGATACGCAGTATAGCCGTTATTGAACTTTTAGGCGCCTTGGGATTGATCTTACCATGGGCAATATGGATATTGCCTGTCCTGACGCCGATATCAGCCATTGGTTTTGCCCTGATCATGCTGCTCGCTGCCCCAATTCATTACAAAAGGAAAGAGTATAAGTCTGTATTTGGGGTTAACCTGACAACCTTCCTAATCTGCGTGTTCATTGCTTACACACGTCTTCAACAGCTATATTAAATCGTGAGATATTTTTAAGACAGGGTTATCTTTCTCCATAGGTAAGGCAGTATGCTACTTGACGCCAAAAATCGTTACCATAAGCGCAAAAAAAAGGAAACACCGTATTAATGTGTTTCCTTTTTTGTAG
>JANINW010000016.1:0-904 GCA_024508935.1 Flavipsychrobacter sp.
CGGTTGTGCCAAGGCATAAAAAAGGTAAAACCACGGTGAAAGAAGCAATTGGTAATTTGGCTCCGCCTGCATTTTTCAGTAGAACGTTGGCTCGAGAGGATATACCGGTTCATCCAAATCATTGGACCATGATGCCAAAATCAAAAAGATTTGCACAACCGACAAGTAAGCAAAATGCGGCTGCCCGGAGCTTTAGAAGGTTAAGCTGGGATAAAGCATCTCCAACGATTGCGTTCGGCAACAGAGAAATACATGTTCACCCAGAAGGAAAGCGTAGATTAAGCATCTACGAAGCCATGTTACTCCAAGGCTTCCCAAAATCATTTGTCCTGGAAGGGAATTTATCTCAACAGGTCACACAAATTTCAAATGCCGTTCCACCGCCGCTAGCGAAAAGTATAGCGGCAGCAGTTAAACAATCAATGTCTGGAAACTAATTTGCTATGGCAAAAATCGAAATTCAGAATGGTGAGCAGCTCGCAAGTCTAATACAGAAAAGTGTCAGCAACGCGAACGTAATTGAAACCACAATCAAAACGGACGAGCGGGTAATCGCACGTGTTACAGATGGAATTTATCGTCAACCAGTTTCTGCATTGCGTGAGTTGATTGCGAACGCGTATGATGCTGATGCAACCCGCGTTGTAATAAAGACTGATGCACCACGGTTCGACCGAATAATGATAGAAGATGACGGCTTGGGAATGTCACCAGAGGTGCTTGCACATATGCTTCATCATATCGGCGGTAGTGCCAAACGACAAAATCTAGGTAAGGAATTGGGCGTTACAAGCAATGCCAATTCAACTCTTAGTCCCTCTGGTCGCAAACTAATTGGTAAAATAGGGATAGGCATCTTTTCGGTCGCTCAGCTAACGCACACGTTTCAGATCATCACGAAAAC
>JANINW010000016.1:914-4309 GCA_024508935.1 Flavipsychrobacter sp.
GGCGTGAAAAGGCATCGGATGTCGATAGCCAGGGAACGACAATCATACTCACAAATATCAAGCCGCAAGCGCGGGATACGTTAAGAAGTCGTGAGACTTGGGCAGCAATCGATCAAAGTCAAAATACTGCAATCGTTGACGAGCATCAATCAATTGAACCACCAAAGTTTCATATTGGACAGGTAGATCCGACTGGCAAGATGCTGAAAAAAACTAAGGGCGAATCTGTAAACAGTTTACCTTGGGATGCAACGGATGATCCGAACACAGCATTCAGGAAACTTGTTAACTGTGTATGGGATGAGTTGAGCAACTCCAATCCTAATCCAAGATTGGAGAAGCTTTTTGACTACTACCTTCAGATGATTTGGCAAATAAGTCTGTCTATACCGCTCGAGTACGTTGAAGGCCACCTATTTGACATGGATTTATCTGGGTGGGCTGAAAGCTTCCAGATCGCAAATGAGCCAAAGGGTGCAGCCAAGCATCTTTCGCTGAAAGGGAATAAGCCCATTAGAGAAATCTTGAATTTGCATGACGGGCTAGAACAAGATAAGTTTGATGTCTTTATTGACGAATTGAAATTATCGCGACCAATCAAATATCGTGATCTTCCCAATTCAGGTCATGCGATTAAAACACCCTTGGTTTTCTTTGGGAAATGTAGAGAAGAGTTTAAAAGCTATTCCTATGATTTAAGCGGGGGGCCTTTAGAATTCGAAGCATATCTATTTTGGAATCCTAAAATTGCCCCTGCCGAACATCGCGGTAGTTTGATTCGGATTAATGGTGCTAGCGGCACCCTATTCGACTCCTCTTTTTTAAAATACCAAGTTTCGGAGCAGACAAGATTGAGGCAAATTACCTGTGAAATATTTATCAGGCAAGGTTTTGACAGTGCGCTAAACATTGACCGCGAATCTTTCAACTATTCACATCCGCACGCTGTTTATCTGACTCGCTGGCTGCATAGCGCGTTAAGACAATTAGCAACAGCGCAAAAACGGGTAGCTAGCGATTTCCGAGGTACAAACAGGGCAGACACAAAAAACCAACAACTCAATCAAATTCAAAAAATTGCATTGGATGTTTGGCAAGAGCAAACCAAGGATGCTGACTCAACACCTCCATCAGTGACTATCGAAGATACATCCGCGCAGTCGACACTCATTCCTAGCGCTGACATTGCATATAACCGTTCAGCGATCGTATCGGAAAAGGCAAAACGAAATTCAGCAGGTGCTAAGGTTCAATATCAAATTTTAGATGAGAAAATCAAAGCAATCGCCCAAGTGCTTGCGTCCTTCGGACTTTTGGAAAACTTAAGTAAAACGCAACAAGAACGACTGCTTAAGGCAATTTTTGAAATACTGGAAACAACTGAATAATGACGACTACCCCCCAACCTGATGACAGTCATGCAGAAGATATAATCGGTGTGACCCAATATGCTCCCGAGAAGCCAACAGTAAAAAGTTTCCTGCCTTGGCACAAACCAAGAAAGCAGTTCGTTCGCAAAAAGCAATGGTGTGAACAGATACTGAAACTAGTTGATGAGGTTATACCGGAAAACAACATTCTAAAATATCTTGGGCTTCCTGGAGATGATCTTTTGGATCTTCGATACTTTCATAAGCTAGTATGCGAGCCAAAGAACTTAGGGCTGAAGTTTCTGGGATTTAATCACGGAGCTGGCGTAAACCAATCTGGCACCGAACTGAATATATCACTCGATGAAGTATTCAAGTTGCCTTTAGTTGACAAAACGTCTGACATTTTGGGGGATGATATTTGTCAGATTGCGAACGCAAACTCGGTAGCATGGGAAAAATCACGAGTTATGGGGCCATATGACGTGATCAACATAGACTTGTGCGATGGATTGGGAAAGCATCCTCATGACAAATTCTTAGAAACACATTACAATACCCTGTATAATTTGATGACGTTTCAGGCGCGCAGATCGACACCGTGGTTGTTGCTATTGACAACAAGAACCGGAACAGATCACACTGAAGCGAAAGTTTTGGACATACTTAAAGGTCTTTATAATCAAAATTTGATTGACTGCGAAGCATTTCTTCAAGCATCAAAATCAAAATTGAATGTTGAGGATATAGGTACGCTCAACGAACGGTGTGCGACATCAAAGGGAGTCGCAGACATATTTATGGTAGCTCTTTGTAAATGGATTGGAAAGATAAGCGTCGGCCAAAATCCTCCATCAAAAATTGAAGTTAAAAGCGTGGTAGGATATCAGGTAGATCAAACAGAAACATTTTCTGACTTGGTATCGATTGCAATTAAAATATCACCCACTAACGCTGCTGTAGCGGATAAAGTTGGTCTGGCAACTGGGCAAGACAGGCAGTATAATTATACCCACTTTATTTCAACTGTATCATCTGCATGTAATCGAGTTTTTGCTGGAGAGATCCTCCGTCACCGTACTTGGGTCTATTAAATTTGTGGCCCATCAACTCAGCTTGAATTCTATCAGGAGCATTGACGCTTAGGATGCGATCTTGAAAGCTATGACGGAGTGAGTAAATTGAATGTTGCTCCGAAGGCAAAAGTTTATTTCCCCGAAGAAACTTGTTTACTGCTGCGGTTAGATTGTCAGTCCTATCGCGATATTTTGGAAATCCGTTTGGCATAGCTTTGAACGCGTCAAGGGCGTATCCGACAAGCGGTATCTGGCGTTCACTGTGCTTTGTCTTCAATGGTCTACCCTTACGATCTCTAATCCAAATATGCGGGATGGGATCATTCAAGATAATATCTTCCGGTAGCAGTCCAACAATCTCTGAAGGCCGCGCACCAGTTTCTGCGGCTGCATGAAGAAACCACCTTGCTTCGGAATTCATTTTGAGAAGTCGAGGGCTGGATAACAGCGCGACAATTTGCGGCGAGGTGAATGGCAGTCGCGTTTGCTTAAACCTTGTCTCCATCATCAATTTCTTAAACAAATGGGATATGTTAAGTCCGCACTGATAATGTTCGGAAACAGCTTCAAGGACTCCTTTTAAATGTATCAGATCCTTGTTTGCAGTGCCGGCATTCATATTCTTCTCCTTTATACGATCAATCCACCAGTCACGAAATGCGACTGTGTCGTTCCTGGTTATCTTGCTCACCGGCTTGTCTCCAACGATCGCAATAAAATTTAGAACCGCTTTTGTTCTCGGGTTGCGCCATTTACGGACTTGCGCTACGGATTTATTAATCGTTTTATCCTTAGTCAGTTTCCAATAGGCTTCAGTTATTTTGCTGAGTAGCATCTCGGATTGCTTCTTACCCCCTAACACCGCCTCAACCTGGCTGGGGGTGGCATCCTTGGTGGCAAGTATCCGTTCGACCAAATCTTCGATAGGCAATGCCGCCACCGTACTCAA
>JANINW010000016.1:4319-5124 GCA_024508935.1 Flavipsychrobacter sp.
CTGGTAACAGAATCCCAATCGCCGGGCGATATTAACTGCTTTTCCAAAACGGCTATGATCGTGGGAGAGATTAGCGGCAACTAGACTTTGCCAGTAAGCTTCAACTTGGTCGTTATATAGAATAGCCTTGCGCCATGCCAACTGTCTGCTGTCAGTCTTTAGTGAAACACGGACGTAAGGGCGAGGGTCGTAATCGCGGTACTGCTCAGGAGTTCGGCGATTGTAGTAGTAGTTTCCATTGCGTTTGAGAAGATAGGGCATGTGTCACCTCGTATTGCAAAACGTGTGACACTTGGGATAGATGCTTTTAAACCTCGATACTCAACAAACTGAAAATCGTGTTTATTTTAAAAGGCATAAATGCCCGTTAAAGTGAAGCAGTTTGGCGGAAGGGGTGTGGTCACAACTTTACACTCAAACGCCAGATAATTACAACATATCAAGTACTTTTCAGCCTGGCGAAAAACGCTGTATCTCACTTTTTCAGTTGAAATGTATTACATGCTGTAATCTCAATAACTATGACACGTCTTTGGCAATTTGTAAAGCAATACTTTGTAAATCTCGCCGAGCCTTCACAGCTTCCATCTCTTCGTGTAGCCGTTTGAAAATGGGTAGATATTTCACACCGTAATCTCGAATCACTACCGCCATCAAGCTATAGGCTTGTTCAAGCTTTTCCATTGGGCAAGTTTCTGATTTCGACACGTATACCTCCATGCTCGTAAAGTTATAAATAGCACGTCGCTATGCTGGATGTTGCGAAAGGTCGATAAATTAAAGCTGATAAATGTTAACTGTGGCG
>JANINW010000017.1:0-5368 GCA_024508935.1 Flavipsychrobacter sp.
AGAGCACCTGACTGTTAATCAGGGGGTCTCAGGTTCAAGTCCTGAAGGGGGAGCAAGAAACTGAAGGGTTACACAAAGTGTAACCCTTTTTAATTTGGTATAGTAATTGCCGTAATGCAACTATGATACCCCTAAAACAACTATCGTTTGCGCTGACGGCGCTGCTGCTCATTGTATTGTTCTCTGCCACCTCCTGCAATAAGTACAGGCAAAGGCAGGTGTTTGGCACATTGCTGGATTCTGCCTCGCAGCAACCCGTAGTAAATAAAACCTACTACCTCTACGTAACTATTATAGGCAGCCCGCTTTCCAGCCACCGCAAAACAATGGATCAGCGTTATTATTTTAAAACCGATGAACACGGTTATTTCAAGCTGGTGTTTGAATCTAAAGACCAAAAAATAGTGATAGGCAACAGCACACCGCCCGCCCAGGGCGGCCCCAGTTACTGGACCGCCACACCAAAGAAAAAAGAGATCAGCATCAATGCGGGCTTTGTGCAGGTGGGTGCAGAATAGCACATATTCTTTTGCAGGCGAGCCACATCGTGTGTTTTTTTTGTTTTAATACTTTTACGCCATGCAAGTAGAACTGTCATACAATATCTGGGAATATGAAGATATTACTGCCGAAGAATTGACCGAACTCATCGGCCTTACGCCATCGACGGTGTTTCGTATAGGACTACCCATAAGACCCAACGTGCCCAGGCTGTCAAGACATAATGCCTGGATGTATAAATCGCCCGTATTAGCCGGTAATCCCGATGCCCTGTTTGAAGAACAATTAGCGGCCCTTTTCGAAGTGTTGGAAAACAAGAAACACATATTGCAGCCCCTTGGCCGGAAATATGCCTGCGAAATATCGTGTGGTATATATATAGATTGCGTTAACGATGTAAGCACACCCGCTACCTACCTGGAAAAATGGCATATAGAACTGATGGCCTTTATAGGTGCCGCATTGAATTTTGATATGATACTGCTGGGTGATAAATTTTAGCCTCTTGGAGCTACTTATTATTTCCTTTTGCAGCTGGCTTGTATCTATCTATTAAGCATCGTTGCGTCGCACACTTCAGCGGCAGGATGGCTGTAATTGGTCTAATAATCCTCGAAATTTTCCCGGAATCCGACAAATTATTGTTTAACTTATTTACTTAGTACAGGCTTTAAATATTATAAATACTTTTGTCTGTGTTAATCTTGAGACAGAATGCCAAACAATCCGATTCACCGACTGACAAATCTACCAGTTAATAAAGAGGGTTTTAGAAAGACCAGAGGTAGGCCAAATCAAGAGGACGAACAAAACGAAGAGCCAAAATTCATCCGCGATTTCCAAAAGGATAAGCTACGGACTGCGAACGCAGTTTTTTTTACACACAGGCGTGCTAGACTTGAGCAGAAATCAATAGATCTCCCGACCACAGTGGATTTTGTTGAAATACATTTTTTTACAAGATTTACACTTGATCTACAAAAGAAGTTTTTTAGATTATACGGGTTAGAAGTAATAAGCTATCGGAATTTTAACAAGACCGTCTTATTTGAAATTGTAGATGAGAATTTATTCCGCGTTTTTGTTGCGCACATTGTGGCGGTGATCGAAAGTCCAGATGGCCAGGAGTATAAAGGGAAATCTTACAATCTTATCTCTCTAATTAATACTTTCGAGTTCTATACATCTAGATCAAGAATTGATGTACTTGCTGGTGAGGGATGTATTGTTTCTCTGGTACCTTCAGTTACTGAAGCGTCAGTAGCACAAATCAATTTTCTGAAAGAGTATCTATTTGCGCGAGGTGTAGACTATAGCTACTCCAGCGAATTCCCAGATCTTATAGAAATACGGTCATTAAATTTCGCTGATATTCGCGAACTGGCGAATAACTTCGATGTCATTAGATTGATTACAAGCTCACATCAAATTAGGTTAAGGCCGGGAATTTATGGAACGGTGCGGCGAGATTGGGGATTTACTGTCAATATTCCTGAGAATTTACCGACTGTGTGCATTATTGACAGCGGCGTAAACAATATCGAGCCGCTAAGAGAATTATTAGTGGGGCCATACTATGACCATACACCTTATGGTATAAATTATGACGAACTGGGACATGGTACAATGGTTGCTGGTCTAGTGGTCTTTGGTGAGGAACTGCCCGCGAGTGTGTTGGAAAGTTATACAGCACACGCAAAAATTTCTATTATTAAAACACTCCATTTTGATGGAGATGGACTAGATTTACCGAAACTGCTGACTGACATAAAAGACGCCAATGTAAAATACGGTGTTCGACTTTTTAATATGTCCCTAAATCTTGGCACAGCAAAAAGATACAATCAATCCTTTTCGGACTTCGCCTTCGAGCTTGATATGCTAGCACATGATTTGGATTTGCTTATTATTATCTCTGCAGGTAATTTCAACTCAGATGATTTGCGGGAATTAGTAAGCGGCGGATCGCAGTATCATCCTTCTCATGATTACCCCAATTTTTTTTATGACCTTAATTCTACTAGCCAAAACCATAGTTGTTGGCATACTAATATCAAGGAGCCTGCAGAATCTTTAAATAACATATCGGTAGGAGCTTTAGCTGGGAATATTGAAAGTGATGATCATACAGATATATCCCCGTTAGCCGAACTGCCAGCATATTATACACGTAAATTTCATTATGATATTTCCCAAGACTTAAACGGTACACCACAGTCTTCTAGACAACATAGCAAGCATCTTAACAAGCCAGATTTAGTATTTGATGGTGGGGATTTATATTCAGATTTAGCAGGCATAGAAATAATCAGCGCACCCATGGCAACTGTTGGTCATTTTTTTGGAAGAACTGCAGGAACCAGCTTAGCAGCGCCATTGGTTGCTAACTACGCTGCGCGTCTAATGCGATCTTATCCGACGTTACGAATGCAGTCCATTAAGGCACTAATCATAAATAATGCAACATTGCCAGCTGGGAAAGATCCTCATATATTCAGAAGCTCAAAAATAAATCTTTATAAAAAACTTGTCGGTCATGGGAAACCTTCGTTAACCAATTTAATAAGCACTGATGACTATACCGCCACATTCATAATTGAGGACTCAATAGAAATTGATGAGGTCAAGGTAATCCCAATCAAATTGCCTCCACTCGTTCATCGCGGAGGAGATAAGTATCATTTTTCTATTACCTTATGCTATAGTTTTTCTCCAGTCTATAGCAATCAGTTAGCATATTTGCCACTCCAAATTGCATTTGGAGCATTTGCTACTTTAGATGCTGAGAAAATAGCCAATAGTAACGCGGAAGCATTGCGTATAAAGGGTGGATTATCTTGGTCTGACGATTTTTTTGGAGTTGAGAATAGGCAATTTGCTAATACGCAAAAACAGGAATTTAATTTAAGTGCAAAAAATGTTGCAGAAATCGGAGAAGTAGTTGGCTTAGCAGTACGATGTACCGGAAAAAAAGAAATACCAGAGACAGACAGGCGAAGGCTTGAAGAAGCGTCCCATAGGTTTTCAATAGCACTTACTATTAGCGAAATACCAGAAGCAAAAGCATCTGGAAGCTTGTTTGCAGATTTGGTTGCGCTAAATAACGTGCAGGCCATTAATGAACTAGACGCGGAAGGAACTATAGAGATAGAAGTCTAGTTTTTACGTAATGCAGCCTTTTCTTCAATTAGTAGGCTTTTCCATATTTCAGTATTGATTTGGGATGTCAATGGAATGTGTTTGCCACCTTGAAGGAACATGCTTCTTTTCATAGCAGTAATAAGCGTTTTTTGAACGCTATAGTAGGAAAGTCCAACCGCCTCCTTAATTACTTTTGTACTTGATATTTTTTTGTCAAACTTAAATTGTCCGTTTTTTAGGGTAAGGTCAATGAGTTGTTTTATTTGTTCTTCCGTTGGTAAATCAAAATTGATATTGATGTCAAAGCGCCTTAAAAGAGCGTCATCAATCATGTCGACCTGATTAGTCGCGGCAATCAGTAAGCTGGTCTGCGGAAGGTAGTCAAACAGCTGCAGTATTGTGTTAACTACACGTTTCATCTCGCCATGATCTTGACTATAATCTCGTACTTTTCCTAAAGAATCAAACTCATCAATGAAAATAATGCAATCCTCTGCGGTAGCCGCTCTAAAAATTTTAGCAATATTTTTGCTTGTCTCACCTAATTTTGCGGAGACAACGGCACCCAAGTTGACAACAACCATCATTTTTTTTAATTCCCCTGCAATCACATAGGACGCCAGCGTTTTACCACATCCAGATGGGCCATGAAGCAAAATTTTGTTGGATATGGGAAGGTCAAATTTGCGAAGCATTTCTATTGAGTTATGCTCTTGCAAAAAATAATTAAGCTGTTCTTTTGTTTTTTCACTACTTACCAGGTTTGACAATCGATAATCTGACGTTACCTTTTCAATAATTAAATCACTTAATTCTTTGTCATCAATTTGTTGATGATGGATTGGTGAACCGGCCTTTACAATGCTTGGGCTTTGAGGAATACGAATAGTCTCTTTTATGATTGATTGAAGCTGTAACGCAAAATTCAATTTTTTTGTGTTCTTTGAGTATTTGACCAATTCATTCAATGCATCCAGCAGTTTTTCACGATCATTTTCAAGACCATATCTTGCTATTTCCTTTATAAAGTCAAATTGGCTCATCGTATATCCTGCAAATTATAAATAAAACTAGACAATTCGCCCTTAATTGACGTAAGTCCCTAACATGTGTTCCGGAATACACTAGTTAATTAACTTGTCTTAGCAAATATCAGCTTGTAAAAAAATCCTCTTCCAGTCCCTTCAATCTATCCCCTTAACCAAACTCCCCTCTCTTTCCCGCGTTTGGGCCAATCCTTTTGCGGTAAGGCGGCAAAGATCATCATTGAGCGAGAACTCAAACTGGCTGCCATCTTCGCAGGTTATCAGGTAATAAGTTTCAGCCGGTGTTCTGAATTGTAGCTCGTATTGTATAAAACGGCCGGGGCCTGTTGTGCCGGTGTTTACTATGGGTGCGCTCATGGTGTATGGTTTATTCATAGCTAAGGATATTGATGCTGTCTGTAAACGATGTACCTACGGAGTGGAGGATAGATATAGCCAGGTGCATGTCCATTTTGCCGGTGGTACCTGCCGCTATCGCTTTTGCAAACTCCTGCCTTATATCGCAAAATTTAAAATTGTCCCGCCCGTCTGTGGCTAAGTACCACCTGGCCTGCGCAAGTGGCGTTTCCATTACCCCGGCTGCTGCATCCTGCTTGCCCACATGCTCGCTGCCCGTCACGTAGCCGCCGGTAATGGTAAGTGTCTTCCCCTCTAAGAACTGATCATTTTTACGCGAACAG
>JANINW010000017.1:5378-30978 GCA_024508935.1 Flavipsychrobacter sp.
ACAGGCTAAAATCTGCATCTTCATGGCGTTTGCTCGTTTGTACAACAAAATTAGACATTTGTACAATAATCACCAAAGGAATCAGCCAATTTATTTTTGTCGGTAACTGTAATGTATAAGAGCAGCCGGCTGCAAAATAGTGCCACTTCTTCCTGTATATCTAGGGTTACCAAGCACGCTCTTTTCTCAAAACATTATTGTGATTTATAAATTGTTCAAAGGAATAATATATTTTTATATGGTAATCTGGAATAAACAAATCGTTCTCTCATTCAAATCTATTTTATGCGGTTACCTTTTTCATTACTGCTCTGCATCTTATTTTTTTGGGGCACGCAGTCAAACGGCCAGGTGCTGGTGAGCGCTTCTTTTGATAGCCAAACTTTCCCACCCGTTGTCCGGGTAAACTACCTCACCTTGCATTGGGCAGTAGTGCGCAGCAGCAGCAGTTCAGACTGGGTACGGTCGAACGGTTCGGAAAACTACCTGAACCTGAATATAAGGGGGCACAACGCTACATTCGATCCCGTGAAGAAGGTATACAATGGCGGAATGGCGCGGTTCACCAGCAATACTTCCGGTTCATCGGCGGCATTGGTAACACCGCCTTTTTCACTGGCAGATACAGCCATCTGCGCTAAAGTTGTTTCCTTCTGGATCTACCGCGATTCGGCATTCAATACAGAAAGGCTGGATGTCAGGATAAACTCGAAGATTCAAATAAGCGGCTCTGTATTACTGGGCCGGGTATATCCTAAAAGCACCAAGGCACCCGCAGTATCGGCCGGGGGATGGTACCAATACTCCTTTGCCATACCGGCATCATTTAAGTCGGCCACCAGCTATATAATTTTTAACGGCATCAGCAGTGCCGGCGGCCTTAGCAGGATATACATAGATGATGTGTCGGTAGAGGTAGATACCGCATCGCCGGTGGCCAGGCTGATCAACCCTTACCGGTCCATTTGCCCCGGTGGCAGCACCAGCTTTAGCATATCGGCTACCGGGCCTATGACCACGTATCAATGGCAGGCATACAACGGCAGTAGCTGGAGCAATATAGCAAATGCAGGTATGTACAGCGGGGCAAAAACAGCTACCTTATCTATCAGCGCAGCCACAACAGCCGTAAACAACTACCGGTACCGCTGCGTGGTGAGCAATACCTGCGGCGCATCTGTATCGACCTACGCCGGTGTATTATCGGTAGGCAAACGTACATGGTATAAAGACAGTGACGGCGATGGCTGGGGCAGCCCTTATGCAAGCCTGCAGGATTGTATGCAGCCGGCCGGTTATGTACAGAACAACCTGGATTGTAATGATACCGTCTTTAATAGCAGCAAGTGGGTTACAGTGGGTGCCGCCGGATATGCTGCCGGCACCATTGCATACAACGACATAGCGATAGATAGCGCAGGTACTCCGTACATGGTATACACAGATAAGGCCAACGGCAATAAGACTACCGTAAAAAAATATAACGGCAGCGCATGGTTAACGGTAGGCAGCGCAGGGATTTCTGCAGGGGCGGCAAAGTACAACCAAATAGCTATAGGAGCCGCAGGTACGCCTTATGTGGTGTATGCAGATAGCACCAATAGCTATAAGGCTACGGTAAAGAAATTTAATGGGACTGCATGGGTAACGGTAGGTGCTGCGGGCTTTTCAGCTGCACGTGCTGAATATACCGCACTGGCTATTGATGGAGATGGTACGCCATACGTGGCGTACAGGGATGTTGCCAGCGATTATAAAGCTACCGTTATGAAATATAATGGCAGTACCTGGGTGGCAGTTGGTACGCCCGGGTTTTCAACGGGGTCATTGCCATTCGGTGAACCATTTATGGATATAGCTATCAATAAAGCAGGCCAGCCCTATGTAGTTTATTCGGAAGGACAGCTTAGTCAAAACAAGCAAACAGTTGCTGGAAAACAGCTTGTGGTAAGGAGGTATAACGGCAGCACCTGGGAAACAGTTGGCGGTAGCTCCTTGCAAAATACGCCCGCAAACTATGCCAGCCTGGCAATTGATGGCTCCGGCACCCCATACCTAGCGTATGTTGTGCCACCCGGCTCAGGCTGGGGAGGTGTTCAGGTGGCTCTTGTTATGAAATTTGACGATACATCATGGAAATACGTAGCTAATCCGGGTCCTTTGATGGGCTACCAGGCAGACTTCGCGGAACTAGTGATAAATGACGTGGGTAGCCCCTACCTATACTTCGGGCAAGAGATAATAAAATACGATGGTACCAACTGGGTGCGGGTTGGTAATGCGCCTTATATTTACAGTGCCGGTTATACACCTTCTATAGTGCTGGACGGTACAGGTATTCCTTACATAGACGGTAGGGTGGGTAATAACGCGGTTGTTCAGCGGTTAGAGCTTGTAGACCCTAAGCCGGCAGTAACAGCACAACCTGTGCCTGATACTGTTTGTGCCGGGGGCAATGCTGCCTACACGGTGGTTGCAAATAACGCTTACCGCTACCAGTGGCAGGTAAGCACAAGCGGTGGTACTACTTTTACAGACGTAATTAACAACGGTGTTTATAAGGGAGCAACGACTGATTCTTTGACCATAACAGCACCTGCAGCAAGCTATAACAATAACCAATACAGGTGTGTACTTACAGGTACCTGTTCGCTAAAAGACACAACAGTAGCAGTTGGGTTGATTATAAATATACCACCGGCTATTACCGGCCAGCCTGCAAATAAAAGTATATGTGCCGGTGCCAATACTTCATTTCATGTAGCGGCTACAGGCACAGGTTTGAAATACAGGTGGAAGATGAATACGGGCAGTGGCTGGGGCAATGTGCCCAATTCGGGTATATACAGTGGTGTCTCTTCTGCTACCCTGGTACTTACAGGTGCCCCCGCTGCTAATAACGGTTACAAATACAGGTGCCAGGTGAGCGGTACTTGTACCCCGGCAGTAAACTCTGCGGCGGCTACACTCACCGTTAGTACACCTGTAGTAGTAACTACACCTGTCATGAGCCCTAACCCAACTGTGGCAGGGCAGGCACTGAATACCATTTACCTGGGCTATGGCCCTTCATCGGTTACGCTCACCAGCGGTGCCTCGGGCGGTGCACCGGGCTATACCTTTAGCTGGACACCCGCAACAGCAGTGGCCAGCCCCACACTGCCGTCAACCATGGTAGCACCGGTAGTCAGTACCATTTATACTTTAACTGCTACAGATACCAAAGGCTGCACTGGCAGTGCCGGCTTCAACCTCAAAGTGATCGATGCAAGGGGCACTAATAACCGCGTTATTGTTTGCCACAACGGTACCTCTACCTCGGTGGCTGCTGGTTTGGTTGCTGCGCACCTGGGCCACGGCGATCTGCTGGGGCCTTGCTCATCGCAAAACAGGGGCGATGCGCCGGAAGGTATAGAAGAAGCCGCCGGTCAAACAGTTGCCGACAGGTTCAATACCCTGAAAGTATATCCCAATCCTAACAATGGTAAGTTTATAGTAGAACTACCGGAAGCGGTGCACTCAGGAACAGTGTCTGTTGCAGACATGAGTGGCAGGCTGATACGGCAAATAGATGTAAATACGGATACGAAAATTGAAATAGACCTCGGCAGTATAGAAAGCGGTGTATATATGGTACAGTTGCCGGGCAGCGACAATATATACCGCGCTATGGTAACGGTGAAGAACTAATGCACGTACCCTGCAAATAAGACCAGTGATTTTTTCGCTATATTTGAACTTGTGAATAAGGTACTTGCCATACTGGTGCTGAGTATGTACTCGCTGGGGCTTTCGGGCCTGAGTGTGTCCTACCATTTTTGTGGCGATACGTTCATGTATGCAGAGCTGGTATCGCAGGACCATGCTGATGAAAAAGGCTGCCGCGAGTCTTGCTGTGGTAAGAAAAGCGACCGCTGCTGCAAGGATAAGCAGGTAAAGGTGGTAATAAAGGAGCATAAGCAAACGATAACCAAGTTTGTATTGCAGCCTTTTTCTTTCGATCATATAGGCCTGCCTGCACCTGTTGCGGCAGCGCAGGTTTTTCATACACAGTACGATGCAGCCGGTGATTTCCGACTGCGCCCGCCTCCTTTACGAACGGGCGGCCGTCCGCTGTATATGCTCCATTCCGTCTTCCGTATCTGATACCTTTCTTATACTGTCAGCCATCCTCCGTTGCGGGGCATGGCTATACCTGTTTGTGCCATCCCCGCACAGCCCGGTTATTTTAAAGCTATAGCCCGCTTTTTTTTAATGACAGGAATACAATGTCTTGTTTAAAAAATGTTGCTAAATTGAAGTGGAACGACATAAAAACAACAAAAAAACATAAAGCAATGAAACAGATAATTACAACTGCAGCCCTTGCTTTGGGCTCGTTAAGCACCATAACTGCACAAACCAACGCTACCAACTGGACTGCCCCGGATTGTAACAGTACCAACCATACCTTGTTTACCAACCTTGATAATGGTAAGATAGTGGTAATGGTTTGGGTAATGCCTTGCGGCTCTTGCATCAACGGTGCAAAAGCAGCCTATAATGCTGCGCAGAGTTTTGCGGCTACCAACCCCGGCAAGGTGGTGTATTACCTGGCCGACGACATAGGTGATGCCACCTGTACCGACCTCACTAACTGGATAAACACCAACAGCATAGGCTCACTGGGCAATATGACCCTGTTCAGCAATGCGGGGAATGTTATTAAAGAAAGCGATTTTGGTGGCCCCGGCATGCCGCATGTTACGGTAATGGGTGGTACAGACCATAAGATCTATTACAACAAAATGAACGGTGCTACTAACGACCAGCCGGGCATAACCAGTGCTATCAGCGCGGCTATTACTGCTACCAATGTAAATACGGTAGCGCGTAATGCGGTGTTCACTGTTTTGCCAAATCCTGCAAGCGATAAGATTACGGTCAATTACAATAACCCCATCCGCAAAATAGAAGTAACCGCGCTGAACGGTACCGTGGTGAAAAAAGAAGTGTTTGAAAAAGGCGCCATGAACCCGACGATAAAATTAACCGGCCTGGCAAATGGTGTGTTCATGGTGAAGATATATGACATGGACGGCAATGCAGGTATCCAAAAAATAGTAAAGGAATAAGGATGAGGAAAATAGCATTGGCAGCAGGTATCGTGGTGCTTATCGCTACGCTGCATGCCTGTAAAAAAGATAAGGAGCAACCTGCAGGTACGGTGTCTTACAATTCTACCGCACTAACAGTGCAGGTGCCCGATTTTGTGAAGACCTATGTAGGTGATATGAAACAACCGGCCGACAATGCGCTGACGGTAGAAGGTGTGGCGCTTGGAAGGAAATTGTTTTATGAAAAGATGCTGAGCGACAATAGCACCATAAGCTGCGGCAGCTGTCATAAACAAGAGAATGCTTTTGACGACCCGAGGCCATTCAGCCAGGGTACGCACGGTACTTTTGGCGACAGGAATGCGATGGCTATTGTAAACCTCGGCTGGAACAGTGCTTTTTTCTGGGATGGCAGAAGGGCTACTATGGAGCAGCAGGCACACGACCCGGTTACCAACCCCATAGAAATGGCCAATACATGGCCCGAAGTGGTAAAACGCCTGCAAAGCAGTACAGTGTACCCCGACCTGTTCTACAAGGCCTTTGGCACCCGTACGGTAGACAGCAACCTGGTGGTAAAGGCAATAGCGCAATTTGAACGTACGCTGGTATCTTACAATTCTCCTTTCGACAGGTATTACTACAAAGGGGATAGTAATGCTTTAACGGCACAGGAAAAAAACGGCTTGCTGATATTTAAGAGCAAGGCTATGTGTAATAACTGCCACCTGATGAATACCCAGTTTACAGACAACCAGTTTCGTAACAACGGCCTGGATGCGAATCCTGCTGACCCGGGCAGAATGAAGTTTACCGCAGATGCAGGCGACAGGGGTAAGTTTAAAGTGCCTACGCTCAGGAACATTGCACAATCGGCGCCGTATATGCACGATAGCCGGTTTTCAACCCTGGAACAGGTAGTGGATTTTTACAGTGGCAATATAAAACAAAGCAGCCCTAATATAGACGAGCACATGCCCGACTTTGGTTCAGGACTGAATTTGACCACGCAGGAAAAAGCAGACCTGGTAGCATTTCTCAAATCGCTTTCAGACCAGGAGTTTTTAACCAATCCTGCTTTTAGCGAACCTAAGTAAGTGTAATTATCAAGGTGATATAAACAGGCTGGCAATAATTGTCAGCCTGTTTTTTGTTTTTATGTATATCGCGCAAGCAGTATCAGGCTTTTAGTTCATTTAAAAATAAAACCAATTCGCGTTCAATACCTTTATATCTTTCACAGAGGTCATTGTTCAGCGTTAATGCTGCTGAAACAGGCGCATTGTTTTTCATCTTCTCTTCAATAAGGGCGGCAATATCTCCAGCTTCATTGCAGCCTATAAATTTGAAAGAACCATTTAGCTTATGCGCCAGGAAAATGGTGGTTTGTTCGTCACCATCCGCAATAGCTGCAGATAATTTTTTTAAATTGGGACCTATAGCGTCAAGGCAGTTGTTCACGATCTCTGTAACAAAATCATCTTCGCCATCTGCTATATCGTATATGTATTCAAGGTTAATGTGTTGATAGTTGTCTTTATGTATCATAGCACCTGCAATAGCTTTTTTTCATTTACAAACATACTGAATGGCATATTTGTTTCAGCTTAAAGATTGATATTGCTCTTTGGGCGGAACGAAAATACATATCTCCTATGTACATTCTTAACCAGGTTGTCAGTCAACAAATGGTAAAAACACAGTATTTTTACCTCATAAGAGAGTGAATAAACTTAAAAGGATAGGCTATTCACATGGCAAAGATTTTACTTATAGAGGATGATGTTTTGATTCAAAAAACAGTTTGTTCAAAACTCAAAAAAGAAGGTTTTGATGTTACATGCTGTAGCGATGGTAAGGAAGGGGTTGAAAAAATAACCGCCGAACTACCCGACATAGTAATTACAGATGTAATGCTGCCCTACATATCGGGCCTGGAAATTGTGAGTGCCGTTAAAAACATCGCGCAAAAGAACATACGCACAATTGTTCTCTCTACTATGGGACAGGAAAAAATAGTAGAAGAGGCGTTTGAATTAGGTGCAGATGATTATGTCACTAAGCCGTTCAGTCTTACCGAGCTGACTATCCGCATCAGGAAACAGTTGAACAGAAATTAAACCGTCTGGCCAATGAATAGTGATGCTTTTTTCCGTTTAATAGCACCTGCCCACCTCTACTTCGCTGCAATGATATTTGGTATTGGTACCATTATCATGGTAATAATGATATACGCATTCCTGTATGTGAAGAAAAAACGTTTCAGAACTAAATTATTGGTAGAGGGGCAACTTAATGAATGGATAAGCGATGCATTGACGGAAAATGAATTACCGGCTATTGTCATTCCGGAAAATATTGCGCGTTATTTCAAACAACCTGCCATTCGACAGTTTGTTACAGATAGCCTGATCAATATTAAAAAAAATGTAACCGGCAGTGTAGGCGACAACCTGGTAAAACTATATGAAATATTGGAGCTAAAAGAAGATTCTGTTCACAAGTTGCGGTCTTTGGTATGGTACAAGCGCGCGAAAGGCATCTATGAATTGTATATGATGCAGCAACGAAATGAACTGGCGGATATACTTGAATACACAAATAGCAATAACGAGTTTGTGCGAATGGAAGCGCAAACGGCAATTATAGGTTTTTCCGGTTTTGATGGACTCGTATTTCTCGATAGCCTGGTTTATCCATTGTACGAGTGGCAGCAGATAAAATTGCTGGAACAATTAAACGCTGTAAATCCCGGCGATATGCCACATCTTCCTTTATGGCTAAAGTCTGAAAACTCTTACGTGGTACATTTCGCGCTGAAACTTGCAGAAATATACCAGCAGTTCCATGTGCATGATGATGTAGTACTTTGTTTACAAAACGAAAATGATAAAATAAGAAAGCAGGCCATAAAAACACTTGGCAGCATTGCAGCAGAAAATACAGTTGATATATTAAAAGAACAATATAAAAAGGAAACACCTGGCAATAGGAGAGTGATTCTTACACAGCTTATCAGCATAGGCACAGAGAGCGATTTAGATTTTCTGAATAGCCTGCTTCAGGAAGACGATGATAATCTTAAGCTGGAAGCTGTGCGTGCTATTTCTGCCATAAATGAAACTGTATTTTCTGACCTGGAGCAGAAAAGCCCGGGAAACACAGTACTGCTATCTATTATTAAACAGGTAAAATACGAAAACGCAGCTTGAGTATAGCACAAATAGCAATGGACCTTTTAACGTACGGCCTCTTTTTATATGCTGTACTGCTATTACTTTCCTATATTTTTATCGGCCTTTTCTCTATAGGAGAAACAAGAGAGTATATGCAAAAGAATGCACTCACCGATTACCGCTTGCTGGCTTCTTCGCCTCATGCGCCATCGGTTAGCATACTTGCCCCGGCATATAACGAAGGCGCCACTATTATAGAAAATGTACGCTCGTTACTTTCATTGTATTATAGTAACCTGGAAGTAATTATTATAAATGACGGCAGTAAAGACGATAGCCTGCAAAAACTGATAGATGGTTACCAGTTGGAGAAGATTGATTATCATGTACAATATAAAATACCTACCAAGGAAGTAAAAGGCATATATAAAAGCCGTAATCCTGCCTTCAGAAAACTGGTGGTAATAGATAAAGTAAATGGTGGCAAGGCAGATGCACTGAATGTGGGCATCAACGTTTCTGCCAACGATTATATAGTATGTATAGATGTAGATTGCATACTGGAGCAGGATGCTATACTGAAGATGGTCAAGCCGTTTCTTGAAGAGACAGATGCCAGGGTAATAGCATCGGGTGGAGTGGTACGTATTGCAAACTCGTGCGAAATAAAAGATGGCCGCCTCGTAAAAGTTCACCTGCCCGATAATTACTGGGCAAGAATGCAATCTTTGGAATATATCCGTGCATTTATACTAGGAAGAATGGCCTGGGCGCGCCTGAATGGCTTATTACTTATTTCCGGCGCTTTCGGGGCCTTTGACAAACAGGTAGCTATTAGTGCCGGCGGGTACGATCATAAAACGGTTGGTGAAGATATGGAACTTGTGGTACGTATGCGCCGGTATATGGAGGAGCGTAAAGTACCCTATAAAGTAACCTACATCCCCGATCCGCTTTGCTGGACCGAAGCACCCACCACCCGGAAAATTCTCGGGCGTCAGCGAAACCGCTGGACACGAGGGACTATAGAAACATTAAAGTTTCATAAGGTCATGTTCTTCAACCCAAAGTATCATCTATTGGGAATGCTGAGTTACCCTTACTGGTTTTTCTTTGAAATGCTGGCGCCTGTTATAGAGTTTTTCGGTATGATCGTGTTCGTACTGATGGCAATATCCGGGCTCATCAATTGGTACCTGTTTACAGCCTTGCTGGTATTTATTGTCTCATTCGGCTATTTCTATTCCGCTTTTGCTGCTTATATGGAAGTAACCACCTACAACATGTACCGCCGGCGAACTGACATGATGAAGCTTCTGATAACTGCACTGTCAGAGCCATTTTATTTTCATCCTTTTGTGGTGTGGTCAGCCATCAAAGGATATGTTGACATCATTCGGAAGAAAAATAGCTGGGGAGAAATGACCAGGCAGGGATTCGGCCCTGCTGCGGCAAAGAAATGATTGCTTAGAATCTGCGTATGTATCCGATGCCTGCCTGCAGCTGGTTGCCCTTTATGCCTGGCAGATACTCCTGGTTCAATATGGAAAAGTTAACGGTAATGATATTCATCTTTCGTACGGCGTGTCTTAAAGTAAGTTCTGCCATATAGGTTTGTAGTTTATAATTACTGTTCAACTGTATATTTACGCGCCTGTCGTCGGGAGATAATCCGGCACCTGCTAGAAGCCCTATATAGTCGTCAATACCGCCATAGTAGTACCGTGCCAACAGGCTGTACGATTGCGATATATTCTCATTAGAAGGCGTCAGGTATGTGCGCGCGCCAAACAGGAAACTTTTATAGTATTTGCCAATATAGAGTGTATAGATGAATGCATCTGTGCTAAAGTACAGATACCGGATACCCAGCTCTGCTTCGAAAGCGTTCGGCAGATTGGCGTATAGTGATGAGCCCAGTTTCCATTTTGGAAAAACGCCTGCTTTGTCAGAATAAGCTGCGTTCACATAAGCATAGAATGTTCTCGAAAATCGGGGGTATGATTCCAGTTCATATTGCAGGCCCTGCTGTTTGAACCTGTTGGCATAGTTTAACCGTGCAGTAATCGGACCTGCTTTTGTCTGGCGTGTATAGTCAATACTGGCTAAATGCCATGGGTCGGCAAATTGCTTGTCGAAAGAGACATAATCATATTTTATGCCTATCCTGTTTTTTGATACGTTATCGCGTATTTGTGATGCTAATGCCCGTGCGTCTGTATTATTCTTATCCAGCGCCAGTATGGTATCGGCAACAAGTATAGCTGATCTGTAATCCCGGTTTGCGTTCAATATTTTTGCCTTGCGTAAGAGCAATTCTGCCGCACTAGGATCGTTCCCCAGGCCTTGCTGTATCAGTGCTAGTGCTTTTTCCCTGTTGTCGTTCCAGAATTCCAGGTCTGCATAGGCCGCATATACATCTGCTGAAGACGGGTTTTGCAGCAATGCTTTTTCAAAATATGCCCTTGCGCTGTCTGGTTGTTTGTTCCAGGTATACAGGCGCCCCGTAAATACCACGATATCTGTATACGCCGGATTTATAGCCAACGCTTTTTTTGAAAGCCTTATTGCTTCTATATAGTTCTTGTCTTTAAATGCCAGGTCTCTTGCTGCTGCGTACAGGCCATCGGCAGTAACAGTATCCTGCGCTATAGACCGGTAGGCAGATAAGATCAAAATGCAAAAAAAGATTATCCTTCTATATGTACATGCTCTAAGCATATCTGGTATAAAAATAGGGGAAAAATATTTTTAATAGCGCTTAAAGCAGCCTGCTTATCTCCATAGTGTTCTTTTAACCTTGCAATACCCAAAGCCACAAAGTTTTATAATTCATTCCCAAAGTAATGTAACAGCTGCGGCTGATGCGGGTTCTACTTTTGCACCGTCAAAAACAATTATTCAACTATAAAAATTAAAAGCAATGAAAAGATTATTCCCACTACTACTGCTCCTGCTTATCGCCGCCTGTAAAAAGGAGAAGGTGAACCCTGCACAAACCAGCACATTTTGTATACAGTCTGCTGCGAATGGTGCCAATTATACCATTAAAGTAGCGCTGCCCGATGATTATGATGCTGCTAAGAAGTATGCCACTATCTATGTGCTGGACGGCAAGGATAATTTTGATTACGTGGCTGCCAATGCTAAGAAGCTCAGCAATGAGCTGGGTAAGACCAATGCGCTGGTAGTATGTATAGGCTATGGCAACGACCGTGCTGTAGACTACACACCTACTGATGCCAAAGAAGGCGATGGTGGTGCCGATGGATTTATGCAGTTTATAAAAAACGAACTGGTACCTAAGATGGAGCACGACTATGGTGCCGATACACAAAGGCAAAGCAGGACGATACTGGGCCATTCATTTGGCGGCCTGCTGGCTGCTTATGCGTTTACCAATTACAACAGCGTGTTTGGCAATTATATCATGCTCAGCCCATCGCTGTGGTACGATAACGAGATACTGCTGAAGCTGGAACAGGAACACAGGCAGGCTAACCAAGCCAACCCGCAACTGGTATTTATGGGCCTGGGCGAGTTGGAGAACAGTGGCCGTATGCAGGCACCGTATGCAGCATTTTTGCAGCGCCTGCAGCAGAATTACCCCGGTATGAAGATAGACAGCCATATAGCATCCCAGCTCGACCATATGGGCTCCAAAAATCCAAACATACTGAAAGGCCTGCGTTTCTATTTTCAAAACAAAGCATCGAACTAATTACTTCAATTACTTTAAAAAATAACTACAATGAAACTCCTCAAATATTTACCCCTAGCCGTTTTGCTGATGAGTGCTGTTACTGCATATGCGCAAGACCGTACTACAAAGCCAACCGCCAAACAGCTGGCACAACAGCAGTTGACTATAGAGCCGGGTATAGGCATCAACCCCATGCCTATATCTGATATGCTGGTGAGCAATGTGGTACAGTATAATATCAAAAAAAGACTGAGCGTAGTTTCTTACTCGTCTTACACGTTCAACAATGCATTTAAGCGCACCTTCAATAATATTCATACCAATTACAACTATTCCCTATCGCAGAAGCTGGGTGTGGGCACATCGGTATATTCCAAACACATGTCCCATACTTTTGCCCTGCTGGCCGGTGTAAAATATACTGCCTTCAAAGAGACGCTGGACAACCCTGAATTTGAGAAGGTATCGGCATCGGTAAGTTCTTTCAGCCCCGACCTGGGCCTGATGTACAACCTGAAGCTGGGTACCAAGAAGTATTTTTTCAGCTACCGTATGTACCTGCCGCTGAACCCTTACCCCTTTAAAACACGCGATATCAATGCAATAGACGGTAATCTCGCCTATATCTCCCTGGAGCTTGGATTGGGTATACGCTTAGGCATGCCTTCCGGTGTGAAATAGTGACAATTTGGTACGAAACTTGCTTTACTTGCAAACATGAAACCTATAAAACATATATCCTTAGCAGTATTTGCACTGCTCGCTATTGCAGTTGTGTCTGCATCTTGCCAGAAATACCGGGACCGTGTAGCTTCCGGCAGCATGATAGATGCAACCAGCAAACAGCCCCTGGCCAACCAGAAATTCTACCTCTATGTTTCTATTGTAGGCAGCCCGTTTTCCAAAGAAAGGAAGAGCAGGGATATTGACTATCCCTTTATAACAGATGCTAACGGTAATTTCCAGGTAGCATTTGAGGCAAAAGATCAGAAGATCACCATTGGCGATAATTACATAAGGCCAACAGATGGTGATACCGGTTATTGGCACAAGTATCTCAGCAAAAAAGAGTTGTCGGTCAATACCGGCGTCATAGAAGTAAATAAGAAGTAAATATTGTTGCTGCACAATTGGCTCTCAACTGAGCTGATTGTGCAGTGTTTTATTTAAGCGGCATCTTATAAGTATTATTTATACCGTTAAAAAACGGTGTTCTAATAATGTTTTGTGTTTTAGGTTTATGACATAAAACCTAAACTTATGAAATCTATTTGCCTGCTTACAGCGCTCAGCGCATTTGCATTTTCAGCATTTGCCCAGCAAAAAACACAAAGCGATAAGAAAGACGAATTCGACCGTCTTGTATTGGTGAACAGTGATGATGATAAAGGGAAATTCATTACGAATTATGTATTCAATGAGATAGCCTATGAAAAGCAACGGGGCATAACCGGTACGGAAATAAAAGAAGGAAAGAATGCGTCCAGCTCAGCTACTATTGATGATAAGAGTATCACCGTCAACTTGTCCTTCAACCCTATATACAAGCGTTTTTACCTGCAGCCTACCATTGCGGCCACTGCAAAAAAGGGGTTTGCGGATATTGTGTCTGAAAAGAAATACAGCAGGACATTAACAGGTGGCATGAACTTCCAGTTTTTCTTCAATAAAAGTTCCGGGGGCTTTTCGTCTGCCAACAGGGTAATGCTGCATAACAAACTGCGGGCACTGGAACAATGCTACAACAACAGGGGGATAAATGCATACTTCGATAAGACTGTGGACGATGTAAAGGCATATATTGACAACAACCGGGAATATGTAAGGGATATAAACAGCCTGAACCCGCAAAGCCGCAGCCATGTTGATTGCGGCGCAGTTGCTGCATACAACCAATACCTGAAGAATATAGATACGCTTGTTAAAACCGGTATTTTATCTAAAGACTTCAGTAGCAAAAGCATAACAGATCAGCAAAGCGAAATAGATAATGCAAAGACCACCAGCCAGTTTACAGGCATTGCCGAAACACAATTTTTAAAGGAAACAGAGGCACTGCAAAAAGCAGCTAAGTGGAATACATTCAGCGTAAAATGGATAAGCGGCGGCATAAAATACAACATGACAAGCTACCCGGTATTGGATTATACGGCTAAAACCTATTCGTACGATTTTAAAGATGAATACATCAGCGCATTTCTTTCCTTCAACTACCTGGATACAAAATACCGTTCAGGATATAAATTTTATGTATCGCCTACTATCAATTTTGCCAACAGCCGCAAGTTTGATGAAGACAACCTGGTAAAGTCGGAGAAAAATGCAGCCTATGCTGTTGGCGCTGATACACTCAACAGGACTATTAAGTCTTTCGAGTTTTATGAAAAGATCGCTGACAGGCTTTACAATGTATATTTCGAATGTCCTTTCATGTTTTACTGGCCTAAATCAAACGTGGGTTTTGAGGTTGCCTTCAAAGCAGGCATCAACGACCCAGATGATGACAACATAGGTGGACGGATAGGGATATTTGTACCCGTAGGTACCAAAGAGGATAAGCCTGTACTGATAGAGCCGCTTGTCCGCTTTAAGAAACTATTCAGCAGTGCTTCTAACGATTTTGTAAAAGATAATTTTGTGTTTGGTTTCAATATCAATGTGTCTATTCCTTCGTTCATGAATGAAAAGAAGACAGAATAAAGATGTTTTTGCTGCCCGCCACGCACTTTTTAACATATCCGCCCCCGATAAGGCATAGTTTTTTTGAAGGATTATTAACTAAAAAATACAGGGTATGAAAAAGTACATCTTAATGGCATCACTGGCGCTGGGTATAACAGCCACCAATGCAGTATGGGCACAAACACAAACGCATACAACACCGCAAACCAATACAGGTACAGGTCCTACCAAGGAAGACAAAAAGGACATGAAGGCCGATAAAAAAGAAATGAAAGCCGAGAAGAAGAAAATGAATGGCAACGAGCGCAAGGCAATGAAAAAAGAAATAAAAGCAGACGTAAAAGAAAACAAGTCTGATATAAAAGAAGAAAAGAATAAATAAATGGTAAGCCCCGGAATAACCGGGGCTTACCATTATTTGAATTATCATTTTGAATGCCTGCTATTTCATGATCACCTGCACTGTTTGGCGGGTCTTTTGTTCCAGCAGTATGTAACGGCTCTTGGTAAGGTCGAATAAGATCTCCGGTGTATAGTGACGGATGGTGAGCAATTCCACGTTCTCGTTGCGGAACACTTTATAATCCTTACCCAGCAGGTTCACCAGTTCTTTTACCTTATCCTCTTTATTATCTATACAGGCCACAAAGCTGATGGCTGCATTCTGTATCAGGTTCACTTTTATCTTCAGCGCATGGAAGATGCTGTACAAGTCGCTGAGGTTATCTTCTGTAATGAAAGAGAAATCTTTAGTAGTCACCTGCAATAGTATCTGGTCTTTCTTCAGCACTATTAGCGGCGGATAGAAGATACTGTTCACCTCGTTCTGTATCACCGTGCCTTTCAGGTCTTTGTCGAGGAAGCACTTTACGTATAGCGGAATATTATTGTTTTGCAGCGGCTTGATGGTCTTAGGGTGTATCACCTGCGCACCATAGTAGGCCATTTCTATCACCTCGTGGTAGGTGATGGCTTCTATCTTCACCGTATTGGGAAACAGCTTAGGGTCGGCATTCTGCAATCCTTCCACATCTTTCCATATTGTTACACCTTCGGCATGCAGCATGGCGGCCAGCATAGCAGCAGTATAGTCAGAGCCCTCGCGGCCCAGGGTAACAGAAGCATTATCTGCCGTAGCACCTATGAAGCCCTGCGTCATAATGTTGGTACCTGCTGCCAGCAGCGGTGCTATCACATCATTGGCGCGTTTTTCAGAATAGGCCCAGTCTACACGTGCATCGCGGTAGGTATCATCTGTGCGTATAATATCGCGTGCGTCTATCCATTCAAAAGGCATACCCTGCTGCTGCAGGTAGAACGCGAAAATACGGGTAGAGAGCAGCTCGCCCATACATACTATCTGGTCGTAGCTATAATCATATTTATCGGCGGCTGCGTCGTCTATAGCCCATTGCAGTTCGGTAAAGAATACGTTGAGGGCTTTCTTGGCTTCTTCAAAAAAGCTATCATTGAGCAATGCCTTTGCATATTCCAAATGCTGGTTTTCGAGGATGTGCGAAAGTTCATGTGCTTCCTGCTTCTTATCCTTACATGCTGCTGATACAATTGCTTCCAAAGCATTGGTGGTCTTACCCAATGCCGATACTACCAGCACTACCGGCTGCGTTGCATCTTGTATAATAGGCGGTAATGCCTGCATGCGTTCGGGGGTTGCAATAGAAGCCCCGCCAAATTTGTAAACCTGCATTTTAAAATTTAATAATGATTATGTTCCAATAAAAAGTAAGCGTATTAAGAGAGCACCGGCGCCGCACATTTTTGCAGGGCGGCTTCCAGCTTACCCAGCATTTCATCAATCTCTTCTTTCTTACAGGTGCCTATGCTCAGGCGGTACCAGGGGCTTTGCCTGTCGGCACCAAATGCATAGAAAGGCACTATGGCTAGTCCTGCTTCGCTGAGGAGGTAATCGGTCACCTGCACCTGTGTCTCCAGCGTATTGCCGTCTACCTGTTTGCCTTTCAGGTCTATCTTCACGGTAAGGTATATGGCAGCCTGCGGTGCTACAGCATCTACTTCATAGCCTTTTTCTTTCAGCGCTATAAAACCATCGTGTATGCGCCAGAGGCGTTCTTCCAGTTCTTTTTTAAAGTGGGTAAGATAGGCGCTGATAGCAACCTTATCCTGCAGGTAGTTTGCTGTGGCTTTTTGCTCGGCCATCGGGCTCCAGGCACCTATATGGCTCAGCAGGGCTTTCATTTTGGCAATGATAGGTGCCGGGCCTAAAGACCAGCCCAGGCGCACGCCGGTAGCCGCAAATGCTTTGGATATACCATCAATGAACACAGTGTATTCTTTCATCTCAGGGTACAGCGATACCGGGTTGAAATGGCCTTCTTCACCGTATACCAGTGTAAAATACATCTGGTCGAACATCACATACAGTTTCTTTTCGGCGGCACCACGGCGGGTATTTTCGTCTATCACCAGTTTACATATCTTCTGCAATTCTTCTTTTGCCAGTTTTGTACCGGTGGGGTTTTGTGGTGTGCACAGGCACAGCAGTGTAGCGCCGGCTATATGTGGCGCTATATCGGCAGCCGTAGGCATAAAATCATTTTCAGGCGTTGCCTCTATCACGCAGTGTTCACCGCCAGTCATGTGGGTATAATGGTTGTTGTTCCAGGACGGTACAGCGTAAATAACTTTATCACCTGCATCTACTATCACACGGAAAAGCGAATAGATAAGCGGGCGGCCTCCGCCTGCTACCAGTACTTCGTTGGGCTGGTACGTGATACCTTCCTGGTCTGCTATAAAAGAAGCAATGGCTGTACGCAATTCCAGCAGGCCATCGCCGGGAGGATAATTGGTGTATTTATTGCGGTAAGCTGATACTATGCCGTCTTCCAACTCCTGCGGAATAGAAAATATCTGCGGGTCGAAATCACCGATGGTATAATTATATATTTTTTCGCCCCTGCTAATACGGGCGCTAATTTCGTTGCCTAAACGAACTATTTCCGATCCGATCAATGTTTCTGCCAGGTGGCTCAGCTTACTCATAAGTTTTTATTTAACTAACAAAAAAGGCTTACCGTATGTTGGTAAGCCCTTTGAAATTACTATGTTTTTAGCTACATAATACAATCCCGGCCTACCTGGGGGCAAGACGTTTGGTTTTCTTATACAGCTTATTGGTTATCATTTTCCTTAAAAAGTGGGGCAAAACTATAAAGTTTTTCATAATGCCCAAAAAAACTTATTTAAATAGTTCTTCCAGGCTCTTCGGACGCTCATCTTCGCGCCATTTAAAACGGCTGAGTTTCATAGCAGGCAGGTTGGCCTTGTCCATCGGCGTCAGCTTTTGCTTGGTGTCTTTGATGAACAGTATCTTATCCATTGCCTCGTCTTTGAACAGGATGGTCATCCTGTCGCCCGATGCTTCGTTAACACCCATGTAAGCGCCGTCATCATCTTTCGAATAATAGATGGTCTGTGCTTCGGGTTCTATCACCATGCTATCCAGCGCATTGTTCTTAAACAGGCCGGTAATGGTCTTGCCCTGTACCTGGTCCCAAATCTTGGCCTTCTCCGGCCCCGATTGCTGTACCATAAGGCCATTGTTGGGTACATACATGCGTTTCAGCCTGCTGCTGTCCATATACAGCAATATGGTATCGCCAGTTATCTGGCTTTTGCGCGACCACATCACAGGGTCATACATCATCTTCAGTACAGAGTCTTTCTGAATATAGCTGATACTATCGCACTTGCCCTGCATAGAGTCTGAAAATATCAGCACATGATGATAGCCTATTACATAGCGTGGGCGTGATGAATCGGCTTCTGTAGTATCTTCAGCAGGTACCAGTATCTCTTTTTTCTTTTTGCCTTTACCTACTGTTTTCTTCACGGGCTGCAGCGTGTCACCTTTCATAGGTATGGGCGCTGTAAAGAACGTATCTGCTCTTATAAAGAGACTGTCCTTACCATTCATCTGCTTCAGCACCGGTTTTATAGATGCCAGCGTGGTTTTCTTTTTCTCATTAAAATCGGCACGGCCGCAATACAGTGTGCTGTGCTGCGCGGTATCTATCGCTATCACATTGCCGGTAGCCATGCCTATACCGGTCTTACGGTTGTGGTCTATCTTATCGGCCTCTACATACTGTTCTTTATTCAGTATGGATGAGCGGCAGGTGAAATGTGCTATTTCATTTTTGCTATCGTAAGTACCGCAGCTGGTGCGCAGTACCGATGAATCGCTGGTAACAACAGAGGGTGCAAAAAAGGTGACCAGCTTGCTTTCGGTATTATAGCCCAGGTCGTCTGAAATGATATTGTACTTCGGATCTGTCACGTACACCTCGCCGGTAAAGCGGGCATTCTTGCTGTTCATATCATAGGTGCCCGCGTTGCTCGACAAGGTGGTTGTGCTATCCTGCAATGTGCCGCCCTGTGCATAGGTGCCTATTTTAGTGCCGGTATTATACTCCACTTCTTCCGACCACAGGTGGCTCTTACCATCGGTGAGCATTACATTGCCGCGCATATAGGCCATTTTGGTATTGCCTACATAACGCATATAGTCGCTGTTTGCCTCACTGCCGGGCTGCACTATGCGTACATCGCCAAAGGCTTCCACATTATTCTTTGCCAGGTCGAAGTAGGCACTGTCGCAGTACATCATATTATCGCCCTGCTTCATCACTACCGAGTCTATCAGTTTATTTATCTCGCCGCTATCGGTAAGTACGTGCTGCAATACAGCGGCACTCAATATTTCTATAGGTACTTTCTTTGCCGCGTCATCTTTCTTCTGCGCGCGGGTATGGGCTATAAAAAGCATGAAGCACAAACCGGCAATTACAGTTTGTGCAGCACGTTTTATAATGAGTTTAGAAAACTTCAAAATCTCCGTTTAATTAGTGCGTATCCTTGTTTTTCTTTCCAAAGATAGTAACGTTTATATAGCGCGACGGGTGGGCATTTACATCGGCCATCAGGGCATTGAGGGTTTTCAGGGTCACCTGCAGGTTATTATAAAATTCTTTATCGTTCACGATCATGCCCAGGCTGCCCTGGTTGGTATTTACTTTTTCTATGATACCGCGTATCTGCGACATGGTATTCTGCAGGTCTTGCAGGGTTTGCTGCAGTGGTGCACCAGAAAGCTGGCTGGATATATTATCTGCATTCTTCAGGATATTGCTCACCTGCTGGTTGCTGTTGGCCAGGTTGGTAGTAATGCTGTTGGCGTTATGTATAATAGCTGCTATCTGTGCGCTTTCCGCATTCAGCTTCTGCGATAGCTGCGAGAAATTCTGCATGGTCACATCCAGCGAGGCTACGCTGGAAGACAGGCGCTGGCGCGTATCCGGGCCTAGTATATTATTTACCCCTGCTACTACTGTATCTAAAGAAGCCACTACATGGCGTATATCCTGTATCAGCGGGGCTATCTCTACCGATAAGTTATCGATGATGCCACCTTCTACTTTGCCTGCAATAGTAGCACCATCTTCTTCGTTGCCGGGGCCTGCACCCAGTTCCAGGCTTATGACTTTTGAGCCCAGCAGGTCGGCAGATATCAATTTTGCCACTGTACCCTTTGGTATCTGTATTTTTTTGCTGGTAGCTAACGTTACTTTTACTTTATTGCCGCCATTCAGCTCTATAGCTGCTACGCGGCCTACTGCCAGCCCCTTTACCTGCACCGCTGCCGATGGGGTAAGGCCCTGCACGTTATCGTAATAGGCATAGTATTCATTTTCACCAGAAAATAAATTAGCACCTTTTAATAAATAAAATCCTACAAACAGCACTGCCATTGCAATGGCCACCAGCAGGCCAATCCTCATTTCTTTTGAAAATGTCATAAGGTCTTCGTATCGGTTATAACTAGCAAAAGTAGTAAAAAGGGTGTTTATCCCATTTTTTTAAAAAATTGACACTAACAAAAAACGGGCAGTAATTGCTTACCGCCCGAATATATTCATATATCATGCCACAGATTTAGAAATCTGTGCCTATAGAGAAATATAAAATAGGTTTGGTGCGTCCTTCGGCATTCCAAGCAGCATCGAAGCGCATAAAATAGCCAAATATCATAGTACGCAGACCGGCACCATAGCCCAGGCCTATACCGCCGGTCTCGTCGGTAATGCGCAGGGAAACCTGCGGATCGGCATTCGGGTCGTTCGGGTCAGGCAGTATACGGTCGTTCCTTAGCCTGTCGGCATTGGGCAGGAAGCCATTCCAGGCAGAGCCCATGTCGGCAAATGTTACCAATTGCAGGTTGCGGAGTATAGAGGACTGTATCGGCCTTTTCAGGAAAGTAGTAAGCACCGGCAGGCGGAATTCTGTATTGATCAATGCATAGCTGTTACCATTGCGTGAATTCTGCTCGTAGCCGCGCATATTGGTAGCCAGTGTTTCGAATGCATATTTTTCGGTAGGGCGCACGGGCACATAATCACTGTATTTCGCGTTCAGCCAGTTGTCTACTCCACCCATGTGGTACAATATCTTCGAGTCTCCGCCAGAGGTAGCAGCTGCAAAACGGAAGGCCCAGATGAAGTTCTTATACAGCTTGGCATAATACCGTACATCAGTACCTATATTATAGAAGCCGCTGGTCTGCCCGTTTACACGGTACATATATTCTGCAAAGAACTTGTAGCGCATACCATTATAGATATTAATGGTAGGGCGCGATGTATTATCGAATACATATTCTACACGGCTGAGGGCCCAGTATTGCTTATCGTCCTGCGGCTTGAAAGAAAGGCTCAGGGTATCCTGCGATTTGAACCAAAGCCTGTCGGCACGGGCGCCCAGGGTCATACGTATGCTGCGTACACGGTCCAGCGGATAGCTGGCAGTACCCTGCAGCAAATTGGTGGTAGTACGGCCCAGTTGTTCGTTCTTCAATAAAGAAGTACCGCCTGAGTCTATATAGTTCACCATATAGCTATTAAAGGTCTCCGAGCGCAGGTATAGGATGTTCCAGTCTACACGCTTCTTTACATTCTCGTATTGCAGGAAGTAAGTAAGACCGGAAAAGTTTACCGGCAGGCGCACACCACCTGTCAGCCTGTAGTTTTCCATCAGGTCGTCGAGGCTTACGGTAAGCATGGCGCCCAGCGATGGGTTAGTCCATTTACCGCCTGTTTGCGCTACAGACTGGTATCGGTTAAAAAGCACACTGTTGTCTATTTTTACCGAGAAGAAATCGGGCCTGAAGGCCAGGCGGTACGGCTGCGCTTTCATTTTCAGGTAGGCACTGTCTGCTTCTGCTATGCCGGCAGAGTCTTCTGCATTCTCTTCGTCCATTACCGGCGCCTTAGTCGATTTCAATATCGGTTTATCGGCTGGCTGGTCTTTAAATTCAGACTGGAATACATTGCCGCTTTTCAGCACGGGCTGGCCCCCGGCATCATTTCCTGTACCGCTGTTACCGCTTTGCAGCTGTTCTGCTTTTACCCTTTCTTCTGTTTGTGATAAAACGGTTGGAGAAAGTGTTTTGGGTACTACATTATTTTTTCCCGGTATCTGCAGCGGGCGGAAGTATACAATATACTGGCCGCCTTTCTGCACCACGTGCGCTGCCTGCCTGCTGGCGGCATTGTACTGGTGGCTGATGACATTGCTGGAATAATTGGTAACCGGCACACCGTAACCGCTATCAAGATTGTTTTTATCGCGTGCCAGCAATACCACATACTGGTTGGTAATACCGTTGGCATCGTACAGGTAAGCATAGTTATCGCTGCCGTATTGTATGGGCTGCGATACATTGCCCGTGGTTACATGCGAGAATTGCAGTAGTTCTTTACGCTTGGTGCGCGTGTTATAAAAAAACACGTTCATAGGCCCCGTAGGCAGCTGGTTTACCTGCAAAGGCACATCCAGGTTGGCCTTCGGCCTGTTTGACAAAAACAGTATACCACGCCTTGAACCGCCGCTTACAAAATAAGGGTCTACATCGTCCCAGGCATCATTGGTAATATTCGTCATCCGCGAACCGCGTATCGTAAATTCATACAGGTCGGTCTGGCTTTTCTTTATGGCAGAGAATACCAGCTTGTCATCATCTTCGTTAAAGGTCATGCTTAGCGCACGGTCGAAACGGTTGGCAGGTATCACATAGTTCTCAATACGTGCTTTGATGGAATTATAGATGCGCAACCTGGTCTGCGGTCCTTTTTTGTACAGTATGGCCAGCTTATACCCCGTATTAGACCATGCCAGCAAAGGATAGTTCGGGTCGGGTGTTTGCTCTTCATAGTTTTTCTGCCCGCCATCCAGTATGGATGAGCGGCTTTGCGGGCCCTGGGTATTTTGCAGGTACACATGGTACTCACCGTTCTTCCACGATACATAGGCTACGTCCCTGCCCTTCGGTGCCACTTTTATGCTGGTGATAACGGAATTATCCTTTGGAACATTTACGTACAATAATGCAGATGCACTATCCGGTACTTCCTGGTTGGCCAGGTCTTGTGCATACATACCCTTGTAGTACACAATAGCCGAGTCGTATGCTTTTTTTACATTCTGGTTCAGGGTCATTTTGATGCCCTGGTTCAGGCTGCTTTTCATCTGCATATTATACAGCAGGGTACGCATGGTACCGTCGCCGTATTTATCAGCTATGTATTTCCAAAAGGCCTTACCGGCCAGTTCGGGCTTTTGTTCTGCCAGCTCGAAGAAGCCGGCTTTAGGTTTTGCATCCAGCAGGTTCTTCCAGTCGCTGTTGCTTTTAGCATCCCAGCCATCTATCAGGTAAGAAGTAAAGCCGTAGAGTGTCCACCTGGGCAGGTTCAGCAATACTGAGTTCTTTACGATCTCGCGGAAATTCTCGCCGAATAATAATCTTTCCATCACCACCCTGGCCATGCCTTCGCGTGTCTGGCGGCGCAGGTCGGTATGCACGCCGGTGAAGTACACTACCAGCTTATCACCCACCACATCTACCGTACCGGCAGGTATATCGCGCAGCTGCGAATCGAATTTACGGTTCACATTGGTCTGGCGGTATTCATCAAAAGAATTGTAAACGATGATGCTGAAACGGCGCGGGAATGCACCACCCATTTTCTTCTCCACGATGCGTATATCGTTCTCCACCTGTTCAGACACATAGCGCGCCAGCTGGCGGCCTGCCGCATCATAATGGTATATGCGAAAGTGCTTGGTCTCGAAAAACTTCCAGTCGAAGTTGCGGTACTGCACACGGTTCTGGCCAAACGTTTCCACATTGGTCTGGGCATACAGCTTGTTCGGTACTAAGAGCAGGGCTGCCGCCGCGGTAAACAGGGCAGCTTTATACTTAGGGCGAATGTTCATAAATATATCAAATGGCTTTTTACGCCTATGTGTTTGATTTAGCTATACAAGATACAGCCTTAAACGATAAGTTTGCACTCCAAAGTACTGAAATTTAACCTAACAATGCTTACCATACAATCTTTTACGTTCAACGGCTTTGCCGAGAATACTTACCTGCTGGTAAATAATAAAAAGCAATGCTGGATCATAGACCCGGGTATGTACGATGCTACCGAAACAGCCTACCTGGACCAGTATATAGCCGATAACTGCCTGCAGCCGCAGGCGGTCATCAATACACATACGCATATCGATCATATATTTGGCGTACAGGCCATGATGGATAAGTATAAGATTCCCTTTGGCATACACGAGAAAGACCAGCCTGTACTGGCCGGTGCCGTAGGTGCTGCTATGCTGTTTGGCTTTAAGCTGGGGGCAGCACCTAAGCCTACCTTTTTTGTAAGAGAAGAAGAATCGCTGATGCTGGGTGATGACGAGATAGATGTACGCTTTACGCCCGGGCACTCACCCGGCAGTGTTTCTTTCTATTATGCACCGGGCAAATGGGTAGTATCGGGCGATGCGCTTTTCCAGGGCAGTATAGGCCGTACCGACCTGCCGGGCGGTAATTTTGATACACTTATCAACGCCATCCGTACCCAACTGTTCACCCTGCCCGAAGAGACCACCGTCTATTCCGGCCACGGGCCTGCCACTACTATCGGCAACGAAAAAATGTATAACCCGTTTTTGCAGGGGTAAATCTTAGACACAAAAAAAGCGCAGCTTTGCTGCGCTTTAAAATATTCTCACTGACTAAAGCCTAAGCCTAATACCTAACGACTAAGCGCAGCGTCGCTACCACATCGCCATCGTGCAGTTTTAGCAGGTAGATGCCGGCGGAAAGGTTATTGGTGCTGATGGTCTCGTGCAGTATGCCTTTGGCTGTACTTGCTTTTTGCTGATGTACGGTTTGTCCTACTGCGTTCACTATTTCTATCGTTACTTCTCTGCTGCTGATGCCTTTTGCTTCTATGGTAAAGCGGCCATCGTTAGGATTGGGATATAGCTGTATGGTTGTATGCTTGTTGATGTCCTCCACACCCGTCAGTATGTTCACTGCCATACAAGCCGTGTCTGATTTTGGCACCGCGCATATATCGCTGCTGGTGAGTATCACGCAGATGGTATCATGCTGGCTGAGGTATAATCCCTGTGTGCTCCATGTATCGCCGGTAGCGCCCTGTATCAACTGGTGCCCGCTGCGCAGCCACTGGTATTTGGGATTGCTGCCGCCACCGGTACCTGTGGCATGGAAAGTCAGCAGGTTGAATGGGTTTTGTGCACCCGTTGGCCCGCTGATGCTTACAGATGGTGTGGTTACAGGCAATACCGTCATAGTAATGCTGTTGCTGCTGATGATACCTGTACAACTGGTACCTGTGCCCGGTGTCATCTGGCAATAATATACATCGCCATTATTGGGCGTAGTGCTGTAGCTGGTATTGGTAGCACCGCCTATGGGGTTGCTGTTCTTATACCACTGGAAGGTAGGACCTGTGCCTGCACTGATGGGTACAGCCACAAGCGTTACACTACTGCCCTGGCAGATAGTATCATTAGGACTTGGATAGATATTGATAGCC
>JANINW010000018.1:0-33183 GCA_024508935.1 Flavipsychrobacter sp.
TGCCCACATTCGAGCCATTCAGCTTCCATTGGTAAGAAGGGCTACTGCCGCCATTTGTAGGAGTAGCAGTGAAAGTGACAGAGGATCCCGAACATATTGTACTGCCGGGGTTGGCACCTACACTCACAGATGGGGTCACAGGGGCATTCACGGTTAAGGTGGCAGCAGTAGAAAATATAGTATCGCATACATCCGCGAGGCTGCAGCGGTATTGGTAACCATTCATAGATGCAGCAGCTCCGGTAATCGAAAGTGTTTTAGTAGCGGAGCCACCGTAAGTGGTATTGTTAGCTATATTCGACCAGCCACTGCCTGTATTTACCTGCCAGCGATAATATTGTGCAGTATCTGCTGTTACAGTAAAGCTCGTATTAGCATTCGCACAAACGGAGCTGCTAACCGGCTGCGAACTAATAACCGGCTGACAAGAATATCGTTTCACATAGATAGAATCCAGTCCGTTAGTCGAAGAAATATGACTGCTATAGGCTGTATAACACCTATTACTGCTTTGGTCAAAAGCTACAGATAACTCGTTGGGGCGATTAAAAGATATATTGGTACCTAATGAACTCCAGGTATTATTGAAAAAACGAATAGCACTAACCGTATTGGTACCCAATGGGTAGTTGTCATTAAATATTACATAAGGATTATCGCTGGTATCCAATGCCATACGAACATCAGATGAGCGATAATAACAAGTACCCACATTAGGCCAGTTTATAGAATTATAATATTTGACTTGTATGGGCTGTGAGGAATAGTATGATGTATAGCCGTCTACATAACCAACATACGGCATATTTGATTTACTTACGGCCAGGCTCAAACAACCCGGATGCCCAAATGAAACAATACCCAAGTCAACCCACGAGCCACCTGTAAATTTTTTCACTACCAGCCGTCCATCATAATAAGGGAAGCCGTTAATATAGTAAGCAGGAGCACCCACATCGTTATAAGCGATGTATGGAATATTATCACTACCGATAGCAATTCTGCCCATGGATGCAGTACCAACCGACAAATAGGGACTGCCTACGGTTGTCCAGCTACTGCCAGTATACTTTTTTACTGTAATACTGGTAGTACCGTTGGTTGCCCAACTTGCATCTGCATATACTACATAAGGATTTCCGCCTGTATCAATGGTAATGGCAATATCTGCTAAAGTACCCAGGTAAGGTGCGGGGCTTGTAAACCCTGCTGAACCAACAACAGTCCAACTGCTGCTCACATATTTCATCACGGTCACCTTTAAAGAATCCTCATGCGGCTGAAAAGCAACATACGGTACCCCATTCTTATCTATTGCCAGGTCAAGTGCGCGGACATATCTTTTGGTAAATGCACTTGATCCTACGGTAGTCCAACTCCCATTTACAAATTTCTTTACCGTTACCTTGTTACTATCTTTCGCGTCCACATACGCGGTATAAGGGATGCCTGATGGGTCCACCTTAATACAAATATTTCTGACAGTGCTGTCTGAAAAACCCTGCTGCCCTTGCAGATCATTGGGTCCCACAGCCTGCCAAGCCTGGCCGAACGACTTTTCAGAAAAAACACAACCGGAAACAATGGCAAGCAAACTCCAGAGCAACTTTTTAGGATTGGGCCAGGCAGAAAATATATGTATGTTCATAGTTTATAGAATTACTATTTTTAATTAAGCAATTTTATAACATATGTTGGAGCCGGCATTACCGTTTACAGGCTGGTTCATACCGTTTGTGAAATACAGGCCAAACACATAGAATTAAACAATACTTTGACCCTAGTTTCAAGCCATGATTATCAAAGGAATTATAGTTGACGACGAAGAATTGGGCAGGACAAACCTCCATACACTAATAAACGTGTACTGTCCCAATATCAAAATAATTGCACTTGCAGAAGATATTCTTCAGGCAAAGGAGATAATTGATGCAGAAAAACCGGATGTAGTATTTCTGGACATAAATATGCCCGGGGGTAACGGCTTTGACCTGGTCAATTCTTTTGAAATTGACGATCTCCCCATTATAATTTTTGTGACTGCCTATGACAAATATGCGATACAGGCAATAAAAACAGGTGCCTTTGATTATATACTAAAGCCTATAGATGTAAGTGAACTGGAACTTTGTGAGCAAAAACTGCTGTCAAAACTGGACAAAAAACAAGATACAGCTAACGAGATAGAAGCAAATGACGAGAAGATAAGTATCAAACATAACAAAGGTGTTAAACTGATCAGGACAAGAAATATACTTTATATAGAGGCCGAAGGAAGCTATTCAATCATCCATATCACTACGGAAGTTGGCGAAGAAAAATTTGTAGCCAGCCGGGCACTCAGGGACTTTGAAAATATATTATCGGGAAAACACTTCTATCGTGTACACAAGTCATTCCTTGTGAATGTTATGCACGTAGAAGAGTTTTCAGTAGCCGATAGCCAGGTTATTATGAAAAACAACATTCCTATAGAAGTTTCCAGAAGAAAGGGAATCTCGTTTAAACAATTCCTAGACGACCATTATAACCGGTTCAAACAATAGCAATGGGCGCTAGCATAAAACTTGTCATACTATTCTTTACCTTACTGCTGGCCAGTAGAGCTAACAGCCAGACTTTTGTCTATAGACAGTTTATGGCAAATGACGGGCTTACGAACTCAACGGTATTCCGTGTATGCCAGGATAAATCAGGAGCATTGTGGATGGCTACAAACAATGGCGTTAGCCGATTTGACGGATATGGTTTTACCAATTATTATCCTGCACAATTCGGAACGCATGTGCTCTCTATAGATTGTGATGACCAGGATCGTATTTGGGTATCCGGAGACTCAGTTCTCAATTACATTGAGAAAGGTAAAATTCATAAATACGAGATAAAAAATGATACGCTGCCGTTTTACAACATGATTACGCGGGTGGATTTCTTGGGGCGTATCTGGCTGGTAAATATTGATCATAATGGTGGCTATGTTAAAAATGGACATTTCCATCCATTAAAGGTCGATTTTAAAATAAACGATGTTTATACCAAAAACAATACCGTACTCTTAGCCACTGACAAAGGGCTGTATGAAGTAAATGCGGCGGGGCAAGCATTTCCCTCCGCTAAGAGCATATCCCGGGAACCCATCTACTCTATCACTGAAGATAAAAACCATCGCTATTACTTTGGTGCAAAAGGGAAAATAATAACAGAAACGGGGGACACTGCACGCATTATTAAAACAGGACAAGACCTGCCGATCTTAAACATTGCTTTAAAGGACGAAGACAAAATATGGTTCTCCAATACTGCTGCAGGACTATCCTGTATTATTGACGGAATAGAAATTAACTATTCTCAAAACTTAGGTCTGTCGAAAAGTTTCATAAACGACCTGCACGTCGATGATGCCGGTAATCTCTTTATAGCCAGCTATAGCAAAGGGTTGGTTATCATCAATAACAAATACATAAAGAGGTATAACAGCATTGATGGGTTCATCACAACAAGTGTAACCTCAATACTTACATTGCCGGATGGTACTGTTTTCTTTGGGGGGTATGGCGGCCATATTGCTATGTGGCAAGGTAAAAAATTTAAACAATTGAATCTTAGTACCCGCGCTGACGATTGTATAAACGATATGGTGCTGATAGGCAAAAAATTGTGGATAGCATCTTCTTACTACATTTCTTGTTACGATCTTACTACCAATAAAGTCACTATGCACCTGGGCGGAGCTGTAAGTTGTGCTAAGGAAACCGACACCTCTGTATTAATGGGCAGTTACACTGAAATATACAGGTTGAGTAATACTACCGCTCAAATGTTACCCTATGATTCTAAGATAAAAAGAAGAATTAGAGATATCCTCTTTTTCGACGGCGAAACATGGGGTGCGACCAAAATCGGCACTTTCCGTATAAATAAAAATGGCGAATTAAAGGAATTTACATTTGGAGGGAAGTTATCTAAAGAAAACCGTGCGTTGGCAAAAGACGACCAAGGCAATATATGGGTGGCTACTAACGGAGGGTTGATCAAAATAGGCCCTAGTGGGCAACAATCTATTTATACTACCAGAGATGGCTTGATAAATAATGAGTGTACCCACCTTCTTTATAATAATGGGACGCTTTGGATCGGTACAGCGCGTGGGCTTTGCTCTTTCAAGGGTGGGAAATTCTTTCAATACCTGGATGTTATTCCCCTTGAAGAAATATCGGCACTGGAGGAGGATATACACCATAATCTATGGATAGGTACCAATGAAGGCCTTTATCAATGGGACCTGAACAATAATCCTGCATTGGGAAAGCCAGCCCGTGTTTTTATAAATACTCCTAACCATAGTTGGGCCGATACATTTTACCTACCATACCGCGATAACGCAGTTAGTCTTAATTTTTCTTCAGTAGAATATAATGCTCCCAGCAGCATTATTTATGAGTATAAGCTTCAAAACTCAGATACTACATGGCATACAGCAGACAACAGGACTTTGCAGTTCTCATCTCTCAATTCCGGCGAATACCGATTAGACATTAGATGTCATTACCAGGGCAGCAATTTAAACTCAGAGGTATCAAGCGTATATATAGTTGTTGCCACACCTGTATGGAAAAAATGGTGGTTTACGGCTACAATTGCATTACTTGTAGCTATAGGCATATGGATGGGGGTTCGCTATCGCATCAGGGTAATTAAAAAGAGGGAACGGCAAAGGTCGATCAATTACAGGAAACTTCTTCTATATAAACAACAGGCCGTGAATGCCCTGGTAAATCCACACTTCATTTTCAACTCTTTAAATTCAATACAGCATTTCATTAATCAGGCCGATGTTCACTCTGCTAATAAATATCTGTCTCAGTTCGGTCGCCTGATTCGTGGCACCATGGAAAATTCAACAAACTTCTCTACTTCAGTAGCCAACGAAATTAAAATGACAGAGCTATATCTGTCGTTGGAAGAGATAAGAATGGGGAAAAAGCTAAGCTATACAATAGCTATTGATAGCAGGATAAATAAGGAGCATACTTTCATACCAACTATGCTTATTCAGCCATTTGTAGAAAATGCAATATGGCATGGCATAGCACCTAAAAAAACTGGTGGTTGTGTAGCCATAAATATACAAATTGAAACTACCTCTTTATTGAAAATTACCATTACAGACGATGGCGTAGGTATTGGAAACTCACTAAATAAAAAAGGGAGTTCTGACAAATCAATGGGTATGGATATTATCAATCAACGACTGGATATAATAGAAAAACTAACCGGCTTGAAAATATACTGCAAAATAGAGCCTGTAGATACAAATACGGGAGAAGGTACACGGATAGAACTTTTAGTACCTGCCAATATTGTTTAGGTGTATTTTGAAATATGAAAATATATTTGCTTCTCATTACGATATCCTGTTAGATGGTATTTTGTGCACACATGCGCTAATCCGTCACTTTATCTATTTAAAATTCCTACCTGCAGGAAATATTTCCCCTTGTACTGTTTTGCGCACCTCTACTCTTTTATCTTTTGAATTAAAATCACTTCCATCTTCATCTGCACGCGACAATGTAAGTACATCTACCTGCTCATTTTCAATTGCAGTGAGGTCGCTCAACAGACCCGACATGTTATGACAACGGCTAACAATAATATGCGTTACTTCGCCTTCTTTTTGCAGCCTCCCTTCTACCATCAGCAGCTTAGACTGAAGTATTTCTTTCCTGTACTTATCAAACAATTTTTGAAAAACAACCAGGTTTGCAAAGCTTGTCTCATCTTCAATAGTGATAAAGCAAATACCACTCGCAGTACCCGGTCTTTGTCTTACCAATACCAAACCAGCCACCTTCACTATTGAACCATCTTTAAAATCACTCAGCGCTACTGTGGAAACAATATTAAGTGCAGCTAATTTATCTCTTACAAAGCTTACAGGGTGTGCTTTCAATGATAATGAAGTACTGCCATAATCCTGCACCACATGTTCAGAAAGAGTCATTTCGGGTAAAGCAGTACCACTTTCAAACGCTGTTTCAGAAAGGTGGCCGGTATATATTCCTGTCGGACGGTCATGCACTGCGGCAACTTCCCATAATGCCTGCCGTCTGTCAAGTCCAATAGACCTGAAGGCATCCGCATCTGCCAATCTTTCTAACGCTGCCAATGGCACACCTGCATCCAGCAATGAAGGAATGCTTTCAAATGGTTTTGAACGGGCAGCAACCAGCAGCTTCATATCTTCTTCACGCAGTCCTTTTACCTGCCGGAAACCAAGGCGTATAGGACAAAACCTATCTTTTTTCTCTTCTAAAAGATTATCCCAGTCAGAATAATTTATATCTACAGACAACACCTCAACCCCATGCTTTTGTGCATCTATCACTATTTGCGCAGGTTGATAAAACCCCATGGGCATGCTATTTAGCAAAGCAGTGGCAAACACATCGGGGTAATAACATTTTATCCATGATGAAACATATACCAGTAGTGCAAAACTGGCTGCATGACTTTCCGGGAAACCATAACTGCCAAATCCCTCCAGTTGTCGGAATACACGTTTAGCAAATTCCTCCTTGTAACCCCTGCTTACCATACCTTCAATGAGTTTCTTCTCATATTGGCTTACTAGTCCTTTTGCTTTAAACGTTGCCATACTGCGACGCAAACCATCTGCCTCGGCAGGTGTAAACCCAGCCGCCACAATGGCTATCTCCATAGCCTGTTCCTGGAACAAAGGAACACCCATCGTTCGTTTTAGTATTTCTCTCAATTCATCGGATGGGTATTCTGGATCTTCTAACCCATTGCGGCGCCTTAAATATGGGTGTACCATATCTCCTTGTATAGGCCCCGGCCTTACAATAGCCACTTCAATCACCAGGTCATAAAATGTTTTAGGTCTTAGCCTCGGCAGCATAGACATTTGAGCCCGGCTCTCTATCTGGAAAACACCCAGCGTATCAGCATGGCTTATCATTTCATAAACTCCGGTATCATCCTGTGGAATATTAGCGAGTGTCAAATCCAGCCCGTAATGCTTTCTAGCCAAATCAAAAGCCTTACGAATACAGGTAAGCATACCAAGTGCCAGCACATCGACTTTCAGAAATCCCAATGCCTCAATATCATCTTTGTTCCATTCTATATTTATGCGCTTTTCCATACGCGCATTTAGTATGGGACACAGATCTGTTATTTTCCCTTGTGTGATCACAAATCCCCCGGTATGCTGCCCAAGCTGCCGAGGGAAGCCAATATACTGGCTGGTAAGGTCTAATACTTTTATAAGATGAGCATCATTGGCATCAAATCCTTCCGATGAAACGTGTTTACCATTAAACCAATCATCTGTAAACTCCCATCCTGAATTGGAAAGGCGATTAATAGCGTCAACAGACAGGCCCATAGCCTTGCCTACGTCACGCACTGCTCCTCTAAAATGTACCTGTGTTACGGTAGCCACTATAGCAGCTCTGTCACGCCCATATTTATCATAGATGTATTGAATAACTTCTTCACGACGTTCGTGCTCAAAGTCTACATCAATATCCGGTGGCTCATCACGTGCATCAGACATAAATCGTGCAAATAACAATTTGAATTTTGAAGGATCAACAGAAGTAACACCAAGACAATAGCACACAACAGAATTGGCTGCGGAGCCACGGCCCTGGCAGAGTATACCTTTTTCTTTTGCAAATCGCACCAAATCATAAACGGTCAGGAAATAGGCTGCATAATTCTTACGCTCTATAAAATCCAGCTCGTACTGAATAGTCTCAGCTATGTGCTGCGGGATATTTTCACTAAATTTTCCCTTCGCTCCCTGCCATGTGAGGTATACCAATTCTTCCTGTGGTGTTCTGCCCTCACTGGTTATCTCTTCAGGATATACATAGGTCAGGCTATCTAATGAAAACCTGCATGCTTCGGCTATTTCCTGTGTTCGTTGAATGGCATCGGGATACTGTGCAAACAGGCGTTGCATTTCTTTACCGGCTTTCAAATATCGCTCCGCATTTTGGTACAGGCGAAAGCCCGCACTATGAATGGTACACTTTTCACGGATGCAAGTCAATATATCCTGCAATTCCCTGCGTTGCAGGTTATGATAATGCACATCATTGGTAGCTACTAATGGTATATCAAACTGTTGAGATAATTGAGCAAGTCGAAACAATCTCTTGGCATCATTAGCATGGTAAGAACGGATAGCTGCAAGGTAAATATCCGTACCCAATACTGCCCGGTATTCATTTAGCGATGCTTTAAAGCCGGCATCAAAGTCAAAAGCAGCATTAAGGCCCGGCGGAGGTACTGCAATAAACTTCATCCCCTTTGCATATTTGTACACGTCTGCTTTATATAAATGACATTGTCCTTTCTCTGCACGTAGATTGCCTTCCGAAAGCAATGCAGAAAGGCGGGCATAGGCTTCTTTATCTGTAGGATAGGCCAAGAGACTGGGACCATCCAGCAGGTCAAGACAGCACGCAGTTATGATTCGTATACCTCGCTTTTTAGCGGCTGCATGCGCACGTACAATACCTGCTAATGTATTATGGTCGGCGATGGCAATAGCGCTATAACCAAGCAAAGCTGCTTGCTCCACTAACTCTTCGGGATGAGAGCCCCCGCGCAGGAAACTAAAATTGGTGGTTACTTGTAATTCTGTATACATCATATCCGTTTAAGCAAAAAATCCGTGCATAAACCATTTCGGCTCTCTGCTGTTATAATGGCCTGATCTGAATAACCAGTATCGGTTACCTTTATCATCTTCCACACAGTAATAATCCCGGTATAATCCTTCTTCTATCCACCACTCCTGTTCTATACGCTCCGGACCATCTGCTTTACTTACATGGTGCAGTTTCCCTTTGTATATAAACAGCATAGGCGGATAATCCGGAATGGGTACAGATACTTCAATAGGTTCGGGCTTATATAAAATATGAATAGGACGGGGGATGTCTGTTCTCCAATCGGCAGCAGGCTTGTCCTGGATAGATGCTGCTATAGTAACGGAGCGTTCAGGCCAGTAATGCTCTGCCGGCAAATAACGGCGTATCGTATCTGCCCCAACCTTGCCGGTTATCTTGTCCAATAATTCTGAAACAATCACATCATCATGTGCTGATTCATTCCATAATGCATCTTGTGTTATGGGAATATCTTCAATTTTTGTGGCTTCCAGTATAAATAATTCAAAGCCAAGACCAGGTTCTAATATTGGGATTTTCAGTTCAAACAGTTTAAATAAATGGGCTGCGTTACTCGATGGCCTGGTGGTTCCTACTTGTATCTGTTGAATATTGCCATCTATACGATAACCTTTAAATACACAAGTTCTCAGCCCAATACCTTCTTCAGTAAAACGAGTACAAAGCTTATCCAGCATTTTTTTTAACGCTATCTCAATTCCTGTTGCAGTACAGATAGGCTCCAAAACAGGTAGCCTTTCCTGGTATGGTATTATTGGGCATACAGGCTCTAATACCTCTATTTCTTGCCCCAATGCCTGGTCCAGCCTGCTCAATAACTGCTGTCCGAAGCGCCTGCGCAAAGCAGACCGGGGCATGTTCATAAAACACTGCACCTGGTATAAGCCCAGTTTTTCAAGTCGTGCTATAATAGCTGCATCCAGGCGTAAAGCATGTGGAGGCAATGGCATCAATGCTGTTGCCTGCGTGCCGGGTGTAATAATAGCTGTAATTTTCCCATAGCGGGCAATACCCCATGCAGCGCCTATGGTATCAGCTATTGCTGCCCGCACATCATACCCATACGCTCTTAGCCTGTTGAGTATATCCTTCAGATAGGCATGCTCTCCGCCCCACAGGTGCGCGCAACCACTGATATCAAGCATTAGGCCATCCGGCATATCTACAGCTGCTACTGGCGTATACCGGATGCACCATTCCGCAAGCGCTTGCAATAGCTTTCTTTCCAGCCCGGGTATATGATCAAACACCTGCAGTGCAGGAAATATGGTGCGGCAATCAGCTACAACCATATTTGCATAAATACCTTTTGCCTGTGCGGCACTGCTTACAGCCTTAACTATCATTCGGCCACGTTCCGGCGCAGCCAACAAAAAAGCAGTATCCTTTAATTCCGGATGCTTGCGCACCCACCAGTCTGTAGTTAAATGACGAAACCATATAGCCAGAAACCGCCTGTGCATAACTACCCTGCTTTAAGTTTTTGAATAGCCGGCAGCTGTTGTGTTCTCCTGCCGGTATGCTGAAAGCTATTGGCCGACCATTCTACCTGCCATGTACCCGGCTTACCATTCCTTACTTTCAGCAACTGTACGTTCCATCTCGGAAATCCAAGGCCGGGCATACCATCTTCAGTTATGCTTGCAACAGGTTCAATTTTCCAGCGGGTAACGCATGCTACTGTATTTTCAATGCGCGGTTGGTGCCGATGTATAAAACCAGTCACTTTACTTGCCTCTACTGCTAGCTGAAGCCTTCTTGATTCGGTAAAGCTCAGATCTTTTACTTCGCCAACTACTGCCGCTAATGCTTCACATTTCAATGCCTCCTCTATAACCCACAAAGCATCTTTAGGTTTAGCTACTTCGGCAAATATTATTCTATCTGGCTCAATCCCAAAAACTTTTAAGGCAGGTGGAAAAACAGTACGCCGTGTACTGACCCAAAGACACATACCCCGTTGCTGCATAAAACTGCTTATCAATCCTGAAATAAATCCATTGGTAGCAGCAGCGCTTTCTGCTGAAAGGCTGATAAATTCATGTACGGCACCCGTAGGAAATATTTGAGCTGGAAAAGCTGATTCAATTATCCCCAGACCGGTATTGACATGTTGCCCACCAACAGATTTGTTTAGGCCCTGTAAGGACAATACCTCTTTTTGCAGGTATTGGATGAGATCGCTATTTAGTGCCTTGGAATGCACGTGTTTGTTTGTTATTTGTACAAATGTACAAATAAACTAAACATTTGTTCATTTATATATTATCAAGTGGCTATATCACTTACCAATGACTTCTTTGCGATGAGCCAGGCCCCAAAAATGAAGTTCATCCAAAACTTTTTCAAGTGACAAACCGTGTGGCGTGATGGAATATTCAACGGTTGGAGGAAATGTATCGTAAACAGTCCTACGAATAAGTTTATTGGCCTCAAGGCTTTTTAACTCTTTTGACAGGGTTTTATCAGTAATCCCATTGACTTCTTTGGCGATCTGTTTGAACCGTTTGGGTTTTTCCGTCAATGCAAATAAAACAAGCAGCTTCCATTTGCCTTCAACAGCATCAAGCGCATCTTTAATAGAAAGCATTGTTTTCGGGCAACCAGCATTTGACAACATATCTGCTATTTGACGTTACTTCCATTTTGGATAGTGCTTTCCAAATGGAAAGTACTATAGATCGGATAGCGAATATATTTACTTTCAGCCAAAATTTTCAATTAATGACAGCTAAGCAAACAATATCTAAAGCAATGAATGTTTTCATCTGGATAGCACAAGGTCTTTTAGCTCTAACGTTTATATGGGCAGGATCAATGAAACTCTTTAAACCTGATAGCCTGCCGTTCCCTTGGGTAAAAGACCATCCCAACCTCGTTATTTTCACAGGTATTGTTGACCTGTTAGGTGGACTTGGCATTATATTGCCCACATTACTGCGCAGTCGGTCCGCACTGACCAATTTTGCCGCTTACGGGATTATCACGCTGATGACCATTGCCATGATCTTTCATATTTCAAGAGGCGAAGCCAAAGACATTGGTTTTAATATCTTTATATTATTACTTGCTCTCTTTGTGATCTGGGGCAGGCGCAAAGGATCACTTTAATTTCAAATTCTTCAAATCTGGTTAATAATATTCCACTTGTGACACTAAGCGGAAAAGCAACGAAGAATTGTCTTCATTGCTTTTCTTATCTACGTATTTTACGCTCTGAGTCCAATGTGCTGCTTACATATTCTTCCACAGATTAAGGCGACAGAATGAAAGTTATGGCCCAGTTACTTTAAGAAAGTTGTTGCTCAATTGCAACCTTATCAATCACAGACCAAATTTGATTGATTTATTGTTTATAAATTTATAAAATACATTTTCTGCAAACCGGACTCTACGGCCGTTAACAGGCAGTCCCATAAATGTTGCTATGGGGAGCATTCGAATATTAGTCTGCACGCGACAAAAGATGAGTCCGCCACGAGCAATTGCGCCGTGAAATAAAGGTCCGGGATATCCAGGAAATTCTTTTCGAGCCACGGTAGCCAACCAACCCAATCTCCTGATCATTATAACATACGTTTTCACAAACAAAATTCCCCAATTCATTCCAAGCCTGTTTGTTCAAACACTCCAGGTACTCATGATAAACACTAAGAGGAGTATTCATTCTCAATTTGTTTTATATTGTTTGAATCAATCACTTTTTAAGCACTTCGTGGTGAATTTCAAGCTTCATTAGTAATAAATCATTTTCCCTGCAAGATGTCGGTACAATTATGCAAAGCTGCTTCTTGTTCCATCCTGATCAAAAGCGACAAACGCGGCGTCATGCTATGTATCGTCTATTTTGTTTGACGTAAGTTGTCCGCATGGCGATGGATTAATTTCCATTCCTCACCCTCTCTTCTGAATATTTCGGTGACACGTAACTCCATCGAGATGGGATTTGCTTCTCCCTTTATCTTTACCACCGAACGTTGGATGCCTGTCCAATAAGCCAAACGAGTGTCCGCATCCTGATGCATTATCTCAAAATCGTTTTCTGCCGGTAATTCAAAAGAATTAGCTCCTTTCTCATTAGCGGCATTTACTTTTTCAGGCCCTTGGATACAATTACCCTGTGGGCCAAAAATAGTCGCCGGAGAACGTTCTGTTGAAATTTGCTTCAGCGGTGCAAAATTTCCTTCAACAAAAGCTGTAGAGGCTGCAAGACGTTTCTTCATAAATGCATCGAAATCAGCTAAATATTTTGCATTGTCCATGTTAATGTTGTTAGATGTAACCAACTATGCTCACTAAAAAAAAACATACCAAGAGTAATTAGGTTCATCTGTTACCTTGTTTAGGTAAAAATTATACAGATATGCCATATGCACTAAACAACGTTAAGCTACTCCTCCCCACGAGGAGCAACCAGCACTTGCAAAATTTGTCTTGGCGCTATTTCCCTGACTTTTATCTAACTCGCTTTCACGATTCATCAATACCAGTATCTCATTATCTGCCGGCGCAAAATAGTTGGATGAGGATAATAATATCAATGTAAGCAGATCAAATAAGATGGAATCTAACTTACAATTACCAGCGTTATCGATTATGGCTTCCACAAATCTCTTGTTTGCTCCGCAAGATGAAAGATAGTATGTGGTTGTATACGTAGGAATTTCAGTCCTTAATTTATTGCCATTGCTAAGGAGTCTAATTGGAACTAAATCGAGATACTGGTTCCGAAAAATACCTAGAAATGTAAATCCCCCGACTAATGTCGGGGGATCTCAACTTTACCTCATAACTATTAGGGTAAAAGATTTTTTACGCGGCCTCGCAATATTGTCAATCCTATTGTTTTGTAAAGCGCAATATTTTTTTACTGTCACCTTGTGATATTTGTACTAGGTATACACCCGGGAGCAATGCAGTTGCATCATAATGATAAAGTTTATCAGTACCCAAAGATGCACAACCCATCTTTATTCCTTGCACATTCATGATTGAAACCTCTGCATCACTTTCAGCTGTAACCTCAATAGTCAAACTATTTGTAGTTGGATTGGGATATAGTTTCGTATCCTTGTTATCTTTCAAATAAGATATTCCCATCGTATTTTGAAGCTGATGAAATTCATGGTTATCATCTGCCATCGTGGAACCATTTCTAAAAGCAGGTGTTCCGTCATATGGGCCCTGCTCGCATTCTTCATATGCTTGTTCCGTATACATCCCTTTATAATTTAAAATAACATAATTATTGTAAGAGACAGTACTACAACTAAAAGTTGTAGGGGTTGGAATTGCGGGCATATCAAATACATCAAAATGATCATAATTACACCCGCCGGGCGTTAGGCCATTATCAATCAATGCTCTGTGAACGGGCCATGAACTTCCCACAGGAGTATTCCACCATTGATAAACAGTTGGCGTGCTATATAAAGACGCCCCGCCTATAGAACCTGTTAGTGTACGGCTAAACCCTTTGAAGAACAGGTAATTACCCGGAAGTCCAGCCGGAGCTACGGATGGTCGGTGTTGTAATGTACTAACGCCTGTTGATGCATCGACATTCATATAAAAAACTGAGTTCTTATCAAACGGGAGATTAACATCATAAAAATTCCCACCCAATATAGTTGCCCAATCATTTTTTTCTGCATCCCAAACTTGCTCAACATCCATGGCCATGCTATACCAGGTAGTTGGGCCGGTATAATTTGCACTATTCTCATACACCCAGCTTCCATTTATGGTATTCAAATTTGTTCTACTTATACGTAAAAACCAGGGCATGTAGCGTACATCATACACATATCCTGATAAGAAATATTCTGCTCCGCCTGATACATTTCCCTGACAAATACCGGTAAGCACACTTCCTACATCAACTCCACCATAGGCACTTGGCATATTTAATCGATGTTGACCCCCTGGTATAACAGATCCGTTTGTACCATCAAGTTCCAATATAAAAGCGTCATAATCATAAGTCATCCAGCCAAAACTTGCCGTACCTACAACAATTACATTACCTGTTATGGGGTCTGTTATAGTATTAAAAGGTTTTTCTTCTGCGTCAGAATTAGAGGGATCCGGTGTAAAGTCGAAATTTTGCCTCCATACAATCTTACCATCCAATTCTATCAGCATTACGAACATTTTTTTAATACCTGCTTGCGTGAATGTACCGGTTACTATATAGCGGCCATTAACATTACTTCCGTAAAATCTTTTTATTGATGTTATTTCTGCTGCAGTTGTACCTGAAGGAAAGCTATATTCTCTATGTAAAAAAAGGGTTCCGTCATACCTGACTGCCATATAGATCATTTCAGGTGCTACTGTCTTATACTCATCTTGGTATGTAGCGATGTAACCATAATACTCATTCACCTCATCTTCTTCAATTTTCGCGCTGGTAACAGATATCTCAGCTTCATCACTCAAGCGCTTAAATTTATAAACGTTACTAAAACCGTGCGGGCCTCCGGGTACGTACGGTGGAAACAGTCCGGCCATATCAGTGTGCATTATCCACGGGTTCAGATGCCCGGTTTGCACTGGCAGTCCAGTGGTTTGATACTCTTGTGGTGCATTAGGGTTATACGCTTTCCAGCCAGCCATCAAATGCCCCTGTTCCTTTTGTGTTTCAATACCGTTCCCAACATATTGCATCAAGCTGTAAAAATCATAGAGGCGATTAAAACGATTTGGTTGAGCTTTCGTCAACACGGGTTGCAACATTATGAATATGGCAGCAATATTGCGCCATATAGTGTAGATTTGAATCTTTTTCATAACAATTATTGTTGTTTGCCATGAATTTAGTTTCATCTGCAAGCGTACTCCAAATAAATCTAACTAACGGGAGGAAAAACTTAATGAACGGGAAAACACACCTGTGTTTGCAGGCGATACCTTACGACTTTACGGTACTTCTACAACAACCTGCAAGTTTTTCTGCAACATCCAAATCCTTCCAGGGCCAACCCCACGATACAATATGCAATGGTGCCGATGCCGCTTTGTAGCCATGCCTGCACGGAGGAACCGCTTCTCAATACAAATGGTATTGTAACAGCAGTTTCACAGGTGCCACAACGGCAACCTATCCTATTACCACACCCGTAAACGGAGATATTTTCAATTGCGAACTGATCAAGAACACAACTTGTGCACTGCCCGCCAGCGTATATTGACTGGCGTGAAAAAAAATAAGCGATATAAATCAACTAACACTATATCCAAATCCTGACAATGGTACATTCACAGTTTTCGCAAGCGGTTTGGTGACTAATACAAGCGAACTTAAAACCCTTAACTCTATAGCCAAATTATTAACACATGGAATAAGAAAATTATAAAATGGAAAGATTTTAGAAACTATAAATTTACTTGACGTGGAATCAGGCCTCTATTTGTCTAAAATCAGCTCGGGAGAAATAATTCGCACCGTTGAATTCATGATAAATAAGTGCGCTTTCCCCAGAACTGAACCTCTTGCTAACATTTGGCAGAACAAGGCGTAAAAAATAAAGACAGTAGAACGCATATAATTTGGACATACCCTACTATGCACGCGGTTAATAGTTTTGTCTCTGAAATTACACCAAATCCCAAGTGTAACCCTTCGTATTAATTGAGATTTAGCCCGATATATTTAAAATATTTATTATTTTCATTTCATGAAATTTATATTCTACTTAATACTCAGTATATTATTTTGTTGCAGGATATCTATTGCTCAAACACCTCAACTTGTTAAACAAATACCAGATTGGATGTATTACCATCAACCTGTCGAATATAACGGAAAACTCTATTTCGGAATAAAGGGCGGACTATGGTGTACAGACGGTAGCGATGTTGGTACGTATGAAATAAAGAAAATCAACATTAACGAGACGTCGAATATTGAGCCAGGCGCTAAAGTTTTGAATGGCAAGTTATACTTTGTCGCAAATGACAGCGTTCATGGCTATGAGCTTTGGCAAACAGATGGAACTGCAAATGGAACGTTTATAGTTAAGGACATCAATTCAACCACAATAGCAAACTATAGAACTATACTCACTATCGAACCAACTAATACATTGACTGTCATGGGTAATAACCTGTATTTTATAGCTGATGATGGCCTTCATGGCTATGAACTTTGGAAAAGCGATGGAACAAACGCAGGCACCATGATGGTTAAGGATATCAACATATTACCGACAAGAGGGATAGCAGACCAAGCGCATATATCTGTAGGATCCACAATTGCGATTGGCAATAAGCTCTATTTTGTTGCAAATGATAGTGTACATTTTAATGAGCTTTGGGTTACTGATGGAACAGATCCGGGTACACAACTAGTTTATGATTTGATTCCTTACCCTTACTCCATGAACCCAAGCCATTTTGTTGCGATAAATGGTAAATTGATTTTCAGCGCAAATACAGTAAACTTTCAAGGAACATATATTTCGGACGGCACTACAGCGGGAACTGTCTTGCTCCGCCCATGGACGTATGGCCTTTTAGACTATGCTTATTTGAACAATAAGCTATATATGTATATGGGGGATTCTGTGTTGGAAACTGACGGCACTGTTAACGGCTCACAATTGTTGTTCAAGGCTTCAGGAAACCCGAACTACGGAGTTTATAAAACTATCTTTCTAACTACTTTCAAAAATAGTTTATATTTCACAACAGCAAAGGACACCGGCAACATGTCCAATATGCAAACATTGTGGGTAAGTGACGGCACAATTAGCGGTACAAAGCTCTTTAAAGATTTCTCTGTCGGCGGCGGCTTATTATCCAATCCTTTTGACTTTACAATTGCAGGAGATAGCATGTATTTTAAAGTATTGGACTCTAACAAACTTCAAAACATTTGGGTGACAGACGGCACGTACCAAAATACAAATCCTATTTTAATGCCAAACGCAGACAAACCCAATTATTCCATTATTGATCTATATACTCAAACCAGACGACCATTAACATCGCTTGGCAATTCAATATTCTTTTGGACAACTTACTTTAACACTATTGGTTTAGCGTTGTATCGTATAGGCCCCCCACCTGCAAGCGTTCCAACCACTTCAATTAATAACAAAGCCTATATTACAGTGTATCCTAATCCCGCATCCTCGTATATCTCCATCAACGGGAGAGATGTTCTGAAAGCACACATTTATGATCTTACCGGGAAATTATTGAGGGTGCAAAACTTTAGTCTAGGCGAAGTGCCAATTGTCCCTTTAGATGATTTACCCAAAGGTTCATATAATATGCTAATCCAAACTAAATGGAATGGCCAAGAATTTATACAATTTGTAAAGATTTAGTCGTTTAAGTTGTGTAGGCAAGGACACTAACGAAGCAAGGCCTATTATTTCAAATTCAGCGAAAAATACCACACAGGTTTCCTATTTAGCGCCCCCGGCCAGGCAATATCAAAACGGATCGGGTAACCTGCAAGGCTCGTCCGGGCGCAGATACCATAAGACCATAACCATCTGTTGTGCATAGCAGGCTTTTGCCAGGTTTCGTTAGCAGTGGCAATATCAGAAAACAAACCCAGCTGCAGCAGATTGATAGACTGCAATGGTGTTTCTAATGGAATTAAAGTTTGAAAGATAGGGAAGTAAACATCGGCATTAAACAGCAGGTATTCGTTCCCGTATAGTTTGTTTTGCAGATAACCTCTTAGCGGTGTCACCAGCGTTTGAAAAATATAAGGTACAGCCTGCGGATGCTGTACAGTACTGTCAAATCTAACTGTTACATTATTGTCTATACCCGCCAAATTATATAACACTTTATTTAGCCCTCCACTGTAGCCTGCTTTTGCCTGAGTAACAAGCGTTATATAACGGTAAAGCGGTTGGTGGTAGGTCAATTGTATACCTGTGCCTGTTGCGGTTCCCACATTTGAACCGCTAAGAGGTTGAAATACATCAATGGTGCCCTTTATTTTATATCCTGTATTTAACAATGGAATGGTCGGCCTTACTTTATCCTGGGTAACAGCGAGACTAGTTATCGACCACAAGCTCTTAATATCCTCAAATTTCAGGCTATACCGGTCTGTTGCCAGGAATATAGTACGGTCATTACGAACTGCTTCCGACAGATCGACTGACAGGTAATAAGTAACTGGGTAATGTAAGCTTAGTTCATAGTAGTGCGTCTTAACTTTCGCTACTGAGGGGTAAGCATTACCATTGTCATCGACCCAATTTCGCTTAGGATCTGCATTCAGACTTTCCACTTTGCGGAAATAAGAAAGCCCCCAATCCAGCTTTTTAGCTGTATTCTCATAGCGGAAGAAAAAATCACTGCCTTCTGAACCGGCAGGCAGGCGAAAGGCAATGTTTACATGGTGGTTCTCAAAAAGATCTGTTAGCCCACCTTGCAGCATCCCCCCTACTTCAGGAAACTTAAATTGCCCTTGGTAGTTGACATATGACTGGTAACGGTTGATAAAATAGTCGTTATTGATTTTCGCAGAGAAATATGCACTGTGTAACTGTAATACGTAGGGCTTTATTCCTTTTGCATTGTATTGTTGCGATCTCCGGATGCTATCTTCTCTTTCCTTCGACCTTTGCTTCGCATCTTTTGCTACCAATACACCTTCCAGGAAAGATGGGTTGTCATCCTTTGCTTTTCTTAGCATAGAATCTAGGGCAACTTCTCTAGCAGCCCTTTTTCTAAAATCTGACAACCAGGGTGTCAACCCTGTATCTGTAGATTGGCCATTTTTTAGCCAATCTTTAATATCGAATATATTTAGCCTAATGCTGTCTTTATCTGCTTTGTAAAAGATGATCTGTGATTTCTCGCTCACATATTCATAAGGCCTGTAAAAACCATGTTCTGTCCTGGCATTAGCTATAACCATTTTCTCTGCACCGCTTTGGGTCGTTGTAGCTAACAGGTCACCATTCTGCAGTAATTGAGGCTTATCCCATTTTGAATAAGGGACAGTATCGGTAACTATTGGAGAAACGTTTTTATTCTCCCATTTGTAAATTCCCTGAAACAGAACAGTCGTATCTTTTTCTTTAATGGACCTTGTTGAAATAAAAACTGGTTGACGCTTCATACCTAGAACCGCTATTCCATCATCATACTTATCATTTGTAAAAGGCTGGTATTGCTCTTTGATTGCGTCATAGGAAACAATATCACTTTGGCCTTTCCGGTAGGCACTTAGAAGATATCTGTCTTTCTCAAGTAATTCAACACTATTAATGCCATCTGCGCCGGGCAGCTGGTAACTTTCTAATTGTCCACCAGTGGCAAAGAACCGCTCGGCAGTGAGTTTGCCTTTAACCGGCAAGGTAACCAACAGGATATTTTTATCCTGCCATTTTAGTAAAGGATAGAAGTCTGGGCTGTAATCATTTATCCAGGGAGGTAACAGGTATTGAATGAGCTTTTCCGCTTTTGCAGATTTCCTATCGTATACGTACACATCGCGAATATTTTTCCGGTAAACTACATAGGCTATATTGCTACCATCGGGGCTGATACTGATGTTCCTGATAATACCTTTTTTGTGGGGAATAGCCATTTGCTCACCGCCCTGAGTTGCATCTATATGCCGAAATCGTCTGTCGTAAAAGTTATAGCATTCCAGCAATACGCTGTCTAACGGCTTCTTTACGATAAGCCTGATAGACCTGGTCAGGTTCTTTTTCTTTTTCAAATGTGAAAACAGTTGCATACTGGCTTGCGGATAGTATTGTTCGTTCAGGAAATAACAAAACGCCTGTCCTGACAAGCGTGGCTGATAGCTAATGCATTCCTGCCAGCTTTTAAAGTTTTTCTGCTCAAAGGATATTCTTAATGCATCTTCTGCAGCTATAGGCCAGCCGTTGGCAAAATACTTAATGGCACCTTCTTTATACCAAGAGGGGATGTCGTTATTCAGCGCAGTACCTCTCGCCTGGTTGCCTATATCGTCTTTCACTTGTGCTTCCCATATAGACCTGGCCAATGCTTCGTACAGTTGTTCCTTGAGCTTACTATATTGGCCGGTATAGAATACAACGGCTCGGTTACCCTTCGCTATAAATGTGGGAAGCGTATGCTGCTCTGTCTCATACAAACCAATATTGGATTCATACAATTGGTCTACTGATGGATAGACAATGACATTAGGCTCATCAAGCAAAATAGTACCCATATTGTGCTTCACCTTCTTAATGGCAAATGGCAATTCAGAGGCTAGATAAGAACAAGCACTATCATAGCCTGTAGGAAAGTAAATATGAAACGCCTTTGTATGAAAGGTCCGCCAGTTGTATTTATGATATTGAAAGCGGTTGTAGTTAGTAGTTTGTTGTGCCTGAACATTGCTTACAAACGACAACATTAATGTCCATACCCACAAAACTGGGTATCGGCATAAACATGGCAGGCGGTTTATATGCTCTAGCATAAGAAATAGAAGCGTCAAATTACCATTAAAAGCCGATTTTTATTAGCTTTAAGCACTATTAATTATTGTATTGCGATATCCTCAATCCATACCCTTCATTTCGCTAACGCTGGCCTTATGCATCTGCCTCGGATATTCAAATGCTCACGCGCAACAAGGTGTTTGGGACAGTGCAAAAAAAGGTTCTAAGAAGATAAATGCGCAAGCTAAAAAAAGTAAATTGACCATAAAAAGGTGGAAAGAACATATTAATGAATGGGCAAAAGAAGACGAATATAATAAACAATTAGCTGTAGGTGGAAAACTGAACAATAATGGTTGGAGCGGCGGTATTTATTACCTGAAGAAAACAGAACCGGGAAAGCATGTCATCTGGCAACTTAGTTTTTCAGAAATAAAACAGGAGAAACAGGTAAAGCAGCAAAAAGAAAATAAGGCTTATCCTGCACTCGGCAAATCATCTCCTTTTGTTTATGGCAAGATAAACAACCTGTATACCCTGCATATCGGCTATGGGCACGAACTATTGTTGCTCCCTGGTGTCGTATCCGGCAACCTTTCCGTTAGCTTCAGGTATGGCGCCGGTTTTAGCCTGGCTATGCTTAAACCATACTACCTAAAAATTGTGCACATTAATAATACCTCGGCCCACCCAACTCCTGAATTGAAAGAAGAAAAATATAGTGGTGCTAATGCAGACACTTTTTTACGCAACCAAGATATACTCGGTGCCAGTAAATGGAGCAAAGGTTTAGGCGAAACAAGGTTTACACCCGGCCTTTATGCAGAAGCGGCATTTGCGATAGAACCTGCCAAGCAAAAAGGGTTTGTACAAACCATAATGATAGGTGGTAATATCGCTTATTATACAAAGGCCTTACCTATTATGGCGGAAGTAAAAGCCCTGCCCTGGCAGGGTTCATTGTTTGTTGGTTTGAGTTTGGGTAAAAGATGGAAATAATGAGACGGATATTTTTCTTAACTATCCTAACAATGATATGGGCGGCGGCAGGTGCGCAGTCTCTGTACAAAGATGCTCGAGTACTCTTCGTATTAGATGGCTCTGAAAACATGCTTCTGCGCTTGGGAGCTGACGAAGCAAAATTCAAAGCAGCCGAAAGGATCATTCTCAATTTTATGGACAGTGTGTACCGGATTAATGATGAGGTTGAATTTGCACTACACGTATACGGTCACCAATATCCATCTACCCAAAACAACTGTTACGACAATAAACTTGAAGTGGCGTTCAGTAAAAACAACCTGGCACAAATGGGACTAAGGCTTGCCAGCCTGAGACCCAAAGGCACGGAAGCAATGAAATCAGCCATGCAAACTGCCATCGCAAATGATCTTGCTGCGCAAAATTTATACAACTATACTTTCATTGTCATTACCAGCGGTGAGGGTAATTGCGAAGAGGGAATATGCACCTTATCGCAAGCTATACAAAATAAGAATCTGAAATGCAGTCCGACTATCATCAACCTTTCTCAACGACAGGTTCAATATGGATGCATAGGGGAACAGATAGCAATGAAAGACAAAGATGATATACCAGGAACTGTATCACGGCTGTTATCAAAATACAGGACTTTAATTGAGCCAAGGGACAAAAGTTATAAAAGTGCCTACGGAACAATATGGGCCAAGCCAACAGAAACCATGATACCGGATGCTCTTGTAAAGGTTGCCCGGATGACGGTACATACTCACGGCTTGCTGCCAACGACGGTATATTCGCCGAATGTAGAAAAACTAATTGTGCCTGAGTATGAACAGGCCAACGGATTTGGCTACCTGAAGGTGATGGAGAATGTTGTAGGCAACGAGTTTCAGTTATATTACCAGCAAGGAAATTCTTTTATATTGTTTGACAAGCAGAACATTAAGTCACCTGTAAATGGTCAAAATGTGTTATTAAAAACCGGCAATTACAAACTGCTATATACGGTACAAACAAAATCAGGAGTCCAGCAAAAAACTAAAAAGATTCTAATTAAAGGAAAAATGATTACAGAAATACATTTAAACTAAGCAAAGAGTCATTCAAATAACTCCGCCTAGTGTGCTCCTTGCAAATGTTGTAAAAATCACTTCACTTGAGTTAAAGGATCACCGTTTCTCTCTTTGAAAGATTTTTCGACCTTTCAATATGGCTTTAACTCCGCCCCCTCCCACTGTATCGATTAACTCAAGTATCAATACCGAACTAAGTACACATTATTTGCAAAATAAATATCAAGCTCCGGCTTCGTGCCTTCTTATCAAAGCTATCTACCCAATTTTAGAATCTTTACATTTTCACCGTTATAATCCATCATATAAAAATACGGCTCCCATTGCTTCGTAAACACAATTTTCTTTCTTTCAGGATTCAATTTTACATCCTGAATATTGCTAGAATTTGATCGATAAATAGTTTTAGCTTCACCATGATCAGCACCCATTATGTACATTTCGTAAGGTGCAGTAAACAAATAAAAGCTGTCTTCATTTGAAAAAAGCGGTGTTCGATAAAACGTAGGATCTACTCTTGGATTATTTAGTGGATTTACGGTAGTAACCTTGTGTGTTTTTAAATTGCAAACCATTAAGCCATTATATCCCCCTTGAATTTGAAATAGTAACGTATTATTGTCCTTTAAAGACAAGTAACTTATTTCGTAAGCTTCTAATTCTGATACAAGTTCTAATTTACCCGATTTAGTATCCATAGAATAGATATTGTATCCATGGGGCTTCTTCTCAACTAGCGGCGAATGTTGTTGATTTTCGGAAGATAATGAAACAATTAATTCAATACCATTGTTTCGAACAACAAAGCTGCTGATAGCCCCATTTACAGTTTGATATTCTTTAAATACTTTACTTGATAAATTGCATTTACATATTGTAGTTTTTAATGGTTCAAGACTGCTATATTTTAAGAAAAGAAAACTTCCGTCGTCCAAAAAAACAGGATTCGAGAAAATAGTATTCTTAGGCGCGTCTATTATTGATGCGTCTGTAGACGAATTTAAATCGTAGCATCTTATTTGATAAAACCCTACGTTTAATACATATAGTATTTTCCCGTTACGAATATCAAACGCTTCGATTTCAGGCTTAACTTTCTTATTATGAGCGCAGCTAGTCAAGCAAACACATATAAACAATACCACAAGGTAAATTCTTTTTCTTTTCATGCTTAGTTTATTATTTGACAAATTGAACAGCTCTATTAATACCGTTCCCCAAACCTATCCATTTATTTACAAATGCAGCGATATTATATGTCCTTTCGCTTACAGGTCGATTTGTAATTGGATCTGTAGCTCCAATGCAATATGCATTCATAATGTTTCTCGCAGTCTGAAGAAGTTCGGCGTTCGCCTGGTAAGCTGCCGGACTTGTTAAGGTGCCCATTGCGCCACTAATTCCTGCATTATAAAAGGCAAGATCATGTTTAAATGCTGCCGCATCGATCCAATCAACAGGTTGCAACCCAGATTTTCTTGGATCTCCATCAGGACCGGTTCCTACAAAATTTGTCCCCCCGATCCTTGCTCCGTGATATGGCACTGTACCTACACCCCATTTATCCCATTTACAACCAGGTTCATTAGTACATTCGACATAGTCATCAAATCCTCTACCTTCATTTTCACCAAGTCCAAGGCTGCTACTTCCTAATCCAGCTGCCAATTGCGCTAACCCTCCATTCGTCCTTGATTCTTCTATGTCGTGTACTCCCTCCAATGCTCCAGGTCCACCTTCACTTTCCGGATCAATAATATCTTGGGTCGGATTATCATCTTTCGCCATCAGTCCTTTGTCCTCTTGCTCCTTATTTTGCTCCTTAAGCTTTTTCATTGCATACTGGGGCTCACCAACATGTGCCCCATCTTTTTTGGAATCAGCTTTTATGTATTTGCTTAAATCAGCTTCGGGGCGGGCTAAAAATGCTGTTGAATTCGGTGCCTCACCAAATCCTTCCGTAGTAGCTCGCATTTCAGCTTTCATCTCGTTTTTGATTTGCGCCCAAATTTCACGGAAGCGAGCCGCATTATAAACTTGATACATTTTATCGCCATATTCTCTTGCCTGTATAGATGCTTCACCATTGCGGTAGTTTGTGTATGCCCACATTCCGCTGGGGTCGATATTATTGGCAGGGTCATTACCCATTCCTGTATAGCCGCTGGGGAATTGATCTGCAGGGTCTATGCCCCAAAAACGGCCAACCTGCGGATCATATTGCCTAGCATGGAAATCGTATAATTCCAGTCCCAATTCTTTCTGTAGCTTCTTGCCCTGGTAAAGAAAATCATTGCGCAACGGAGTTGTCTGTTGTCCCCCCGCCTCTACCAAAAGGCCATGCGGGTAGTAATGCTGCTCTTCCAGCAACCGGCCTTTTACATGGGTTATATTCTCATTGTCCATAAACACTTCCGTACAGCTCTCATTACTTAGGTAGCATAACAAATAGCCATTATTGGCAATATTCATGTTCCCGGCGAAGGTCATGGAAGTCCAAGTATTTTGCGTTCCTTTTAGCTGCACAACCTGGCACTTATCTATCTGAATGTTCATGGATTCATCAAAAACCAGATAGTTAAGATAGGCGCGGGGGTAGTTAGGGTCTGTTATGCTATTCTTCAGGTCGTCATAGAGACTGTAGTTAGCCGAAGTTAGCAGGTTATTCACCAGCACATTATCCAAGCTATTGCCACCTTCTCCACCACCTATTTGAGTGCCACCTGTAAGCGTACTTACCAGAGCCTCCAGCATTTCGGATGCAGGTGTATAGGTGTTATAGTCATCTGTATCTGTTGACGAATAATAGCCATAGGCATGCAGGTTCAATTGGTCGCCTGACATAGCATGCAGCAAAATGGAAGCACCCACTCTATGGTCCGGTTCACACCCGTTCAAACGTGCACTCTCCAAGTCTCCTGGTGTTCCTGATGGATTATTGTCCCTGACTATACCAATATTGTCAAAAATGGATTCCTCAACATTCGCCAACAGTAACTCAAAACCAGCATGATAGTGTGTAGTATCAGCATAGCTTATATCTGCTGTAATGACGTTTCTGACGTTACCCAAGTGGTCTTTTACAAAAAAATCATTCTTGTAATACAGGCTATCTGCAAGCCATCGTGTCCTTCCCTCAGGGTGGGTAAAAAATTCGAGCGAATCGTTCCTGAATACAAATGGTCCCCAGTAGTTATACCTGATCGTCTTCGAGTTTTCCTGCACCGTTTTTTGCAGTAGGTTTCCACCGGCATCATAAATATTGTCAATCTTATCCGCACCGCCTTTTTTTACTTGTACAGGTAGATCCTGGTGGTTATAGGTCAATTCGATTATATTCTTGTTATAGTCCGAAGTGAGGTTACCGTCAGCATCGTAAGTATAATCGGTACTTGCACCTGAACTGCCATTATCAAAATCAGCTATTGGGCTTTTCACACCTCCATCCGTTACTTTTTGTAACTGATTACCATTATCATAGGTATAACTTAGAATATCCATGTCGGCAGGGCCAAAAGTAGTGTCGTAGCCTCTTTGGTTCATGCTTAGCATATTGCCGTTTTCATCGAAACTGATATTGGAGACAGAAAAATCCCTTGCTGTCTTTTTCCAGGCATTTCCAAAATAATCACGGTAATCTGCTACATCCATTCGGGCCATGTCATCGTAGTCATATCCGTAGGAACTTACCTTACTGCTGGGAGAACGCCACATAAAACCGGAAATAGATCCGTCATAGCGTGGGATAGAGTAACCAAAATCATAGGACAATTTGGACCAAAACGTCATAGTCTGGTTGATAGTGGTTGTGTCCCAAAGTTTGTCTGCATTTGTGCCCACCAACTGGCCACGTATGTTATAGGTATAATTTTGCTGCTCAACATTTCCCAACCATTTTTGTTTCATACGTCCCAGTTCATCATAACTACAGGACATAATTGGCTGCCAGGCAAAAGTGTCCACTTTTTGCTCTGTTGCTTCAAGGCGTCCCGTCATCGGGCCATAGGTATTCTTAGTTAATACACGCGTGTATGGTTTGTTGCTGCCCGATTTATAGTTGGTATAAGCAATATTAAGTACTGGCTGCCCTGCAAAATTGTATTGGAGAGTAGATACATCCCATTTTGTGGTATCCCAAATGCTCTTAGTTTGCGTTTGTATTACCCTTCCTTTCTCGTCGTAAAACATGACGCTGTGTATCCAACCAGATTGGAAATTCGCATTACCGCTATTGTCAAGTATACGAGTTTTACTCGCAATAAGCTTGCTTTGTACAAACATATAGGGCCTTGGCTTTTCTATTGCAGTACCTACAAGGTATAAGCTAGAATCATTTTTGTAAAAGCTGACAAGATTAGCAGGGGAATAATTATAATTATCGTAATAATTATAAACGTGAATCACGGCATTATGAATATTTGTAGGATACCTGTCAGGGGTGTTCGTAAAACCCTTTACCATATAATTTTCAAGCAATTCACTATCGGGATAACTTGTGCCATTAGTAAACGAACTGGAGTTAGCAATATTTCTCCAATAGGTGGCACCCTCATTACCAGTATAAATACCTGTTACAACAGGCCTGTTCGCATCGTCATATATCGTAAAAGTCCACTGGTCACGCTGTCTCATTAGCGGAGAACGGGAAAGAACCGGCCTTCTTTTTCTGTCATAGATCACAGCATCGCTATCCGTCTTACCCGGCGTCCACTTATTAATGACCTGTCCATATTGATCATAATCAAAAACATAACAGAGCTTATCTATGTTAGTTAAGCAGGTATTACTTGCAAACTGCTTGCTAGCTTTGGGAGGCACAACGCATCTAACCCGGCCCATATCATCATACACATAGTAAGTACTGAGCCATGTTGATCCGTCGGGACTTGTTTTCTTACATATCAGTCTTCCGCTTTTATCCGTATATGAATAAGAAACCTGGTTGTGTTGTCCGACTACTTTTTCTATCCATATTGTATTACTGGCATAGGTACCTGCTTTGCAGACATTTCCACTGCTATAATTCAATATATACACCTCGCCGGAACCATTAATATTTGATGTTTTCTCAGTACCACGGCCTGTTCCAACAAAAGCTTTGCCGGGGCTGTATACCTTTTGAGTAGGCACGCCGCTATTAACCGTGCTAATATCTTTTGAATAGGCAGTACGGCCCTCATCTGGATATTTTGAATTGTAGTAATTCTTCTGTCTGGTATAGACGTTCGTTATAAATTTACTGTGGAACGAATCAGCATATGGTAGGTAGCTAATAGCCACACGCTGCGAACGGGGATCGTAAGGAGTAATGATATCCTTTCCTGAATTGTTCCGCTCCACCCGTATCAAAGACTGGTCGAAACCGTCATTAAAGTTTGTGGTGATAATTACCGGTAATGTTTTGGTATTATCAAACGTCGGGATAGACGTCATAGGGGAAAGCGGCACATAAAGCCGGCTATAATTTTTATAGTTGCCTATGGAACCGATATCCGATGGGTAAGTAATATTACCACTGGTATCTCCTGAGGGTGCTGTTGTACCGTTAGGAATATTTTGCCCGCTTGCAGGATAGCAAAAGCTTATAGCAAAGGAGGCAAGTATTATATAGAGTATCTTTTTCATTTTTAAGGGATTTACTGTTATGCACTATATTATTTACTGGCCACCCCCAGGTGTCCCTTCGCTTCCATTATTGGCTTCTGCGCCATCTAAATCGTAAAAGCGAGTTTCATACTTCTTGACTATATACCCTCGCATGTCCCGTATAATAACCTTTCGGCCAAATTGGTCGTACTCCAGGTAAGTGATATAATTTTGTGGAGATGTCATGCTGTTGATCCCGAACATAGGTTCCGATGTATGCGATACCATCGAAGCATTCGCAGGATGCAAGCGTAGATCATCTAAATAGGCGTAAGAGTTTGGCTGACTTACAAAAGGCGGTGGAACTCCGTGAATAGTAAGGTGCCAGCCGCTATCCGGTTCTATTGCGGCTGTGTAAAGTTTCCAGTTGCCAACGGTATTTTGCACCGTACATGTCACTGAACTGCTGCTGCCGCCATTATCTAATGTCACAGCGGCATCTGTATAGGCAGAAAGCCAGAATGAAAACACGTATTTCTTATGTTTCAATGGCTTGCTTACGATTTCTTTGGATGTTCCATATAGATCAAGTACGTAGTGACCGGTCATTGCAGAACTACATGCTGCATTTGATTTTGAAATGATATCATTACCGTCAAAGTCCCAATTGCCTTTATTATAATCTGCAACACCTTTATTAGCATATTTCCCCTCAAAACTGGAATATGCTATGTCCTCGTACCGCGCATTAGAGACTTCTGCAATTTTTGCATCAGATTCCTTATCCCATATAGCGCTTTCATACATGTCCTGGTCATTTAGCTTAGTTTCCAATACATTCCCGATATCGTCATAAAGTGTAAACAGCTTGGCCTTCAGCAAATTGCTGCCGTAGCTGGTATTACTTTCGAACTTAAGCGCCTTGTAGCGGTCTATACTACGGTAAGGGCCAGTAGCAGGGAATACAGCCGATGAAGGCAGCGGATCTTTGGTAATTGACTGAAATGCGGCAGGGAAAGTCAACGTATTATCACTATTGAATTTTGGTGCAGCCAGGGTATAATTGAGTAAGACGCTATCTCCTGCGGTCATCTTCCATACTTCATTAGAAAGGACATGGTACATATGATGCTTATTCATGGAATCCAATGAAATAACGTAACCATATTTACCTTCGTAGTCATCACTATAATACCTGAATTTCTTGAAGGTATCATTCCTGCTATCAGCCCAGGTATATACTTTCAACCGGTTATTATCGTCATATTTATAACTGTAAGAAGAAGTTAAGGTCTTAGTCGTCGAAACTGCCGGATCATATACATACCGTGTTGTAACTGCACCCGTCAGCCGCATCATTTCATGGTTAATAATATCGTAGGCGAACGCAAAATCTACAGGTCCTTCAAAACTATATGTGCTTTGGATTTGCGGTCCATACGTGAAATAGGTATACGCATTTTCCGTCTTTGTTCGCAATGAATTGTTTTCATCATACAATTCCGTTTTCATCGTCAGGCCCATGCGGTACTTCATCATATCCGCGCCCATATTATGGCAGGAAATGCCCGTCGGTTTGTGTATGCAGGAAACATGATGACCATTCTCATCGAAGTACATCAGGTTAGAATATGTGGTTTTCGTCTTAGAAAAGTAATCGTTGTTAATACCGTTTACTGTCACGGTGACTTCAGAGAAGCCATGGTTGGAACCATTTACATATTCATTAGGGTTAACAAAAAAGTTGGTAAACACTTTGTTACCGTTCCCGTCAGGGTACCAGCAATATCCGCCCCGGTGAAATCTCTCACCACCACTATAACTATATTCAGTAGTTGCTGTGTGCTGGCTGCTAAACTCATCTGTAGAAATGATCTTCCAGATACATAGCCCATCATTAACAGTATCTCCCTCCAACTCTATATCAATATCATAGTGCGGTGCAGAGAACCATCCATACGAACTATCAGGATTGGACAAATGGTAATCCTTAAAAACAAGCTGTTTAACGCCGTGCATTGCGTTTTGTATCTTATTCAGTACGCATGCCTGTGCATATGTAAAATTATGATTACGCTTGACCCCCCAATGCTTAGATGTATCATTCGGATCAGCATGGTAAGGAATTGAAAGATAATAAGTCTGATCGGGAAGAGCATTATTGCCATTCAAAACGTTCAGATAATTCTGCCGAACGTAGGGAGTACAGGTTTCGTTATTGAAATATCCATAATAATCCTTACTTGGACTAAAACGGTACGGCAATCTGGTACTGTTATAATCGAAAGTATAATACGGTTCTTTGGTTGTGTCGTCGTTGCCGATCCTCTCTATGCTTTTTAGCTTTAACCTCAACCCTCTGGAAAGATGCATTGCTTTAGCGGAAGCAGTGTCCTCTCCGGAAGGAATAGTAAGCGAATTGGCAATAGTGCTACAAGGTGTAGGGTACGCCAATTCCGGATAAATTGTCTGACCGTAGTTGTTAGAATTAAAGTAGGCATAATTAAATTTAAACTTCAGGTGATTGCTGATATCTTCCACACCATGTTTCTTTTCAATTTTAATACTCTTTACCACAAAATTACCTTGGCAATCGCAACGGTCATTTGCATCGGAACCTAATTCAAAGGTCAAAACTGCGCCGTTGGGATATTCAATCTTATTTAGGTGGAATGCTTCGCCATCAAACTTCTGCTCAGTTATTTCTAACGGATCATATGTAAAGGTGACACCTGTTGGACTAGCCGTATCAAGAACATATTGATAGGTTTTATTAGTAAGTACTTCGGTAACGTCTTGAACATACACCATATGCTTATGTGTGTAGTAGTACTTTATTTCTTTCCCCGAATATGTGATAATTTTATCCAATATCCAGGAACTGGTTGAGTAGTATTCTGCAGAATCAACCTGATATGTCAAATGTGGACCTTTTACTTTTTTCTTTTGATAATCCCCGCGTTCAAAATAGAATTTATTCCCTTGTTCGTCTGTCACGAGGAATGTCATTATATCATGGTCCTCGTCTAACCCTGTTTTTTGCTGTATCCCCTGTCTAATATTGGTAAAACCGCCGCCAGAGCTAGCACTGTCTTTTGTTATAATTTCTATCTTGACAGTAGTTTTCGGATAGGTAAGAATTTGGCCTGAACGATTAATACTAAAGGAGAATGACAGCCCACCTGCATTGAAGTTGAAAATATCATTTTGGTGATCATCGTTGAAACCTATTGCAGAATCGTTAAATGGTTTAGCACCTGGAACGAGCAAACCTTGTAATGTGTCGTGAGTAGAAGATGTAGTATTAAAATACACAGGCATGGTTACTTCATCCTCGATCCCTGCTATCTGCCGGGTAATTGTACCGCCCGCACTTAACCCCCATCCCAACCCCACTGGACTTGCAAGTTCATCCACACGTATCCCTTTGGCGGTATAGCCAAGGGAAACACCCAACCCTAAACCATCCGTTGAATAATCATAAATCGGAATACCAACGGACGCAGTACCTGTATATTGGTCAACGTTAATAATATTCGGACCACCATCTCCTTTAGAAGATCCTGCTTTATGCGAATCATCAATATCAATATTGCCGTTAATGGTCTGCGCTTTCAGGTTTATCGCTATTGAAATTGTAAAAATCAATAGCAAGGTTCTTCTTATCATAAGTATTTAGTTTTTCATTGTTGCAAATCTCAATTGTACGGGGCTTCTTAGCCCTTTTTCCTTCCACCATATATCGTACAGCACTTGTATGCTGCCATTCCATTTTTCATTTATCCTATAAGACTTGGTAAGCCCGATGAGTATTGCGTCCGTAAATGTTTTTGTATTGTGTGGATTTAATTCAATAGAAGGAATACTCTCGCTGCTCTTGTTGACGAACACAGTTTTCCTGTACATCCGCTCATAACCAGCATAAGCGCCAATACCATATTGCCATAGCCAGGACGCAAAACTTCTCAATCCAACGCCCTCAAAACTGAACCGTATATTATTCCAGTTCTGTCCCAAACCGATGGAAGCGGCTACACCCAGGCCATAAGTAAACCTTGGCGTATGCTTGAACCCTGCCATCGCTGACAGTTGCAGCATGGCTGGTTTGCCATCTATTGTTGCTCGTGTTGTCTGGTAATTGTATTGCTTTTCTATGCGTTTACTAAAAGGCAGGCCACGCATGGGGTTTACCTTAAAGGATGGTTTGTTTAAGCTAGGAGCTTGTTTTAAGGATTGGCGGCTTTGTTTAATTGTGTTTTTGGTTGACTTTACTTTATTGAGGTCATCCTGGAATTGTTTAACTTGCGTGCCCATATTCTGCTGTAAGCCGGAAAGGTTACTTCCAAACTTTTTCTGTAGGTTGGCCGTCATCTGCTGCTTGGTCTGAAAACCCATTTTCTCCAGGCCGGC
>JANINW010000018.1:33193-53389 GCA_024508935.1 Flavipsychrobacter sp.
ATTCTTTCCCTGCAAACTTTCCATACCATCACTGCCTTGTAGGTATTTATCAAATCCCGGCTGTCCCTGTAAATATTCTAGAGCATTTTCTTCAGCTTTAGATGATTCATCCTTTATAGCCCTAAATGCATTTATCTTACTCTTAGCATAGAATACATTCTTTTCTATCGGCCCTAAACCCTGACCTTTAAGTTTGCTATCTGCATTTATCTGCTTTAGGCCCAACATGCGTTGGGTTATGAGACTGCTGATATAGGCATTCTTATCTCCCCGGGCATCTACTGTAGCCAGCTTGCTGCCATAACCAACTATTGCAGAATTGTTGTCTCTCTGCAAATGGATCTTGTCCTGCAGGTATTGTTGTATTTGTTTAAGACTATCAACACCGCCGTGCAATTTTGCATTTGACGTATTAGATGAAGGGTTGTTGCTTTTCGAAACTTTTGAAATGGAATCAAATGTCAGCGGTTGTTGCTCATAGCGGGCATACGAAGCAGAGTCTTTCCGTTTTAATTTTGCGGCATATCGTCGCTCCTCACGTTTCAATTTCGCCAGTAACTTGTTCTGCTGCCTGGTAACTTGTTTATTGAACTTTCCCTGGGATTGAATGTTAATATCCAGATACTTTTTTGCGTAATACACTTCCGCGCTCTCTTCCTGCGCGCTGGCAACAAATGTGCAACAGAGTATTACTAGGGCAAAGGTGATTTTCATAGTGTTTACACAAAAGTAAATTTGCTAATTCGCAATGTCAACCCGTTTAAAAACGGTTGACAATAAGATAATATTTGCTTACTATACGCGCAACGCCTCCCCAGAACTGAACCTCTACTCTATACCTTTTTGTATGCAAAATGATGCACAAGGCTGCAAGGCAGTCGCAACGGTACCTTGAGCGCTTGCCACGGTTAATTTTAGTCTTTTGTAACTTTAATCTATGCAAAAAGCGTCACCAATGTCTCCAAAATTACACCAACAGGAAAGACAGTTTATGAATCCAATCCAAAAAGTGCTTGTACAAAAAAGCTTCGGGAAGTTTACTGAAGAGCTGATGAAGTCGTTAAACATTAATAACGTCGTAGTTCAGGTAAGCTCATTCGACGAACAACTTCTCTATAATCCTGGTCACAAGTTTATCGTCGAAGATTTTTGGATGGGGATTGAAACGGCAACGATCGAAACGTATTTAGTCGATATTAAAAATCGTGCGATAAAATTACTTAATGAAGCATTGGACAAAACGCCAATGCTTGCATCACAAATTAGCTTTCTACAAAGACAAATAAATACCTATTGGGACGCTAGTAGTCGCTACAATAATGAAGATTATGAATTCTTCTTGAAAGGCCTGCAGTTTCTCATTAACGGAAGTGACGGTCCAATACCTTGCAGTTATTTACAACTGCAAATAACATCAGACCATTACAAATTAATGAGCCATAACCTAGCTGTTAGAAGAAATTTGCTTGGAAGTATAGCCCGTGATATCAGGAAATTATTAAACGAAATAATTTCCACTTTTGAATATGCTCCAAAATTTAGCTGGTCAAGCGCCACCTCTGAACTAGATATTACTGAAATTGGGCTCGCAATTATAAACTCTCCAAATTTTTCAACATTGAATGGCGAGCACCCGTCACTTTTCATGGAAAAACTGCTACAACTATTTGGTTATTCAGGGAAAGCAATCTCAAAAAATAGAGGAAATATCGTCAAACGTAGAAGGAAAGAATCTGTAATAAATGTTCTTAACCGTTCAATAGATTCGCTAATTGAAACAACACCCATCAGTAAAACAAGACAAAAAAAATCATAAGAATACAACAAGCCCAAAGAAAAACTGAGGAAAATAATTTCCTCAGTTTTTCTTTGCAGTCGATTTTACTTTGCTGGAAATGAGCAAACAATGAAAAATCTATTTCAGCGCAATCCAGAGCTTAAAGAAATCATTGCAGAAATCAAAAGTGAGCTTCTAAGCATTTCAAGGCCAGCAGACGAGGTAATATTAGATGACGTCGACCTCAGAAAAACGCTAAAAGTCTCAAAAAGAACTATGGCTACCTATCGTAGTGATGGGCACATCGCTTATAGTCAACATGGAAATGGCAAAATATATTACAAGCTTTCCGACGTCTTGAAGTTCATTAACGATAATCGTATCGATCCCGGCAATTTGGACTTAAATATAAAACTATGACAAACAGAACCTGCCAAGTTTGTGCGAAAGCCATTCCAAGTAGTCGCAGAGCCCATTCACGATACTGCAGCAATTCTTGCTACATGATAGCAAAGAAACAGCGGGCCGTTCTGGATTATGGCAGCAAAAAAGATCTCCTTAACGGCTTCAAGAAAAATGAACGGCTCTTAGCGCAATTCTACCCACTTAGCGAATCAAAGAAGTCAATTTCCTATGATACCCTCAATGCATTGGGATTTGATTGGGGTATCTCTCAGAACGAGAAACAGGATGTCAATAAGAACATTTGGAAAGGCATTGGTCAATACTACTACTTTATAAACCCAGACAAAACCATCTCTATATGGAAAGACTCTATCCTATTACAGAAGAAGTAAGGTTCCAATATGCCACTACACCAGGTGTGCCTCCCGTTGCCCAATCTAAAGACATTCCAAATTGGACAATTATCCTGTGTGCATTGTGCGCTATAGCCGTTGCAGGCGCAATCATATATCACCATTTTGAAGCCCAAAGAGAAAAAGCTAAAAATGAGATCATTCAAACTTTTTAGATATCTCACCGACAGGCAACGACATTGTTTTGTACCTGCTTCTTACTATTGCACTATCCTTGTTTATGCTCAACAGCCTACCCGTACGGAACTTGCCATTCTCTCCACGAAAAATCACGACATCACCTAATTTCAGTTCGGCCTCGCTATCTGGCGTTACTAGTTTAGAAGATTCGACAACCGCTTTTGACATAGTTGGAGACTCTTCTGTTCTTCCAAATGTCTCTTTAGTACCGTTTTCGTAGTTAATAATCAGAATTCCGTCCTTGGAAATAGAAATCAGTGGCCCGTTGAGGTTGTCAAACCTTCTATATTTAATTTCAGATTGGGTAATCTCAACAACCCTGGCTTTGATTGTTTTACCATCTTTACTAACAATGATATCCTGGCTATAGCCAGAAAAGGACAAGAATACAAATAGTACAAAAAAATAAGCTCTCATTATGTGTGATTTAATTGTGAGGCAGGAAATAAAATAGGCGTGGAACTTGTGCACCCCATCTCAGGCACTTGCGATGCCTCTCAGGAAATGTAAAGCCCACGCCGTAGCGGCGCGTCTCACATTTTTCCTGAGTTTGAAATTTCGCAAGTTTCGAGATGGAAAACTGTAAAACAGCTAATATGCTTATGTTATCACACTTATCTTATATCATGCTATTATTTGATTTAATACAAAATTATCGTTTTTATGTTTTAATAGCTATAAATACCAGCTTCTTTTCCTCGGTAGCAAAGGTAACAGCACGCTGATTGCTGCGGTTGTCCTCTTTCGAATAGGGCAAATATTCCTTTAGGGCAAGTTTACCGTTGCCTGAACAATTGTACCGTCCGCAAGGGCATGCTCTACGGTATAAGGGGCGGAGATAAATTACACAGCCTGAGACATACGTGCCGTCACCCAACAGGAGCGGAAGTATCTCGCCGTCTGTCTTTGCATTGCCTAATGTTGCTAGCTCCTGGGCCGGATTGCAGAATTTAGCGTGTAAACGGAAGGTAAGGTTTAGCTCCTGAAAGGTGTCGCCGGTTTTCTGTAAACGCGGCTTGCTGCCAATAAGGGAAGGAGAAGAACAGGCCAAAACTAATCAACTCTATCAACAATGGTTTGAGGAGCACTCAAGAAAAATGTATGAATTATCTCAGACAATAGTAAATATTCTAAATAGGCTCAATGAGTTTCCTGATGAAATTAATCAACGTTTAGAAAGTGAAGAATATTTAGCCATAGTTAGGAAAGCATTTAGAATTTGGGATACATCAGATACTTTAGAAAAAAAGGAGATTATCAGAAAATTAATCACAAATGCAGGAGCTCACTCAATAGTGCATGACGATTTAATACGGCTTTTTTTAGATTGGATAGATACCTACCATGAAATACATTTCGCAATTATAAAAGCTGTACATGAGAACACTGGTATTACGCGCTATGAAATGTGGCAGACATTAAACGGTACGGATGTCCGCGAAGATTCAATGGAAGCTGATGTTTTTAAACTTTTGATAAGAGATTTAAGTATGGGAGGGGTAATCAGACAACATCGGGCGGTTGATTATTATGGCAATTTTGTTAAAAAGGAGCATGTTAAAAAAGGAACAAGCGGCAGAACTATGACATCAGCATTTGATGACAAAGAAAGTTATGAACTTACAGAATTAGGGAAACAGTTTGTTCATTATACTCTAAATGAACTTGTAGCACGTGTAGAAGGTACAAAAACTTGAGTAATGAAGCGTTTTTCCCTAATTAGTAAAGTTGATAGTGGTGGTTTGAAAACCGATTTTCATGAGTGACTTTTAGTCTTTTGTTTCTAATGTCATCAATCAGTTTATCCAGTTCTTCTTCTTTTATACCATTCATATCATCGGTCGTAACTACAAAGTCGAATATATTATGTTCGGTGTAGTCTTTCCTACGCTTAATCCAGTCGTTAAAATACTTACGTGTATCAAGCATTCCTAAATGTTCCCAATAGATTTTTGTTCCGTCTTCTAATTTTATCACAAAATCAGGGTGAATGGGGTATTTCAGATTAGCAAGGCGTAATTCTTCTTCATATTCAAATGTAAGTCCACTACGTTGTAATGCTTTATGAATAATGTATTCGCCTTTTGACCTTACTGGTTTTTCGCCTTTACGAGGATAGTATTTTAATCGCTTGTCTTCCGGCTTATCAAAAATAGAGGATTGTCGTGTTAGCAATGTAGATACGCCTTTTGCTTTGATTAATAAGTTGTCGATCTCGTCATAAATAAAGAGAAATAATCGCTGTTTTGAACGGGTAAGTGCTGTATAAATAAGCTCTTTATTGAGCATATTAAGTTTATTGGGTATTACCAAGAAAACGTTATCAAAATCGCTTCCTTGTGACTTATGAACGGTAATTGAATAGGCTAAATCAAATTGCTCTTCTTCATCAATCCATTTCAATACCCAATCAGCGTCTTTGAAAAAATACTTCTTTTCGCCGCCACTATGACTTGTTACAATGCCGATAGAACCATTTGATAGTATTAGTTTCTTGTTTCTTCCATAACCGCTGTAGTAATTAGAAACTCTTATTAGTTTTTCGGAATGGTAAAAGTTTGTATCTGGATCTTTGTAAGAGATATCTCGGAAATTATGTTGAATAAGTTTATTAAGACCTAAAACACCGAAAAAGTCCGGTCTATATGGGCTTAGTAGCTGTAATTTTTCCAACATTATATTTCTGCGGAAGTCATTGTTTTTATTTGGCACATAGCCATTTTCGTATAGTCCGTGCAGTAAGTTGAATTTGGCAACGTCAGAACCATCAGCTAATGCGGTATCAATTAGGTCTTTTCTATTCTCCAAATGCTCTAAGTAAACTTCATCCTCCGTAGTAGGATTGGCGAGTGCGTTGTCTATAAAACTGCTTTCTGCTGTCAATTCATTTTTGAGTAATGATTGAATAGTAGAAACGATTAGTTTTTGTAGTTCTTCTTTAGTTTTCCAGTAATTTACCGCCAAGCCATCAGACACATTGCCTCTCTGATAAAGAAGATTAAGAGATTCTTCAAAGTATCTATTCTTATCGGAAAAAGCCTCCGCTAATTTGATAATATTGAGATCATTCTCCTGCCTGCAGTTTGTCGCAAGATGTATGTAGTTTCTTTCATATAGGCTTTCATTTGAGAGAACATGGGTAATAATATCATGAAATGGTTTGCCAAAGCCAATAGGTGGTAACTGATTTTCATCTCCAACGAACACAACTCTTTTTGGGTATTCGTCATTGAATTTTATAATCGAAAATAGGATATATAGCTTCTGTAAGTCAATCATAGAGCTTTCATCTATGATTAGGTTTGTCACAGTAATTTTTTCGTTGTCTGGCAAGTCATATAGCCTATCCCAGTCTTCGTAAGCCCACCAAAAGCCATTCTCGTATATGTATCGGTCTATAGTGTCAGCTTTGATTTCCAAACCAGTGTTTGCCTTGATATTCTCGGTTATACGCAAAGCTGCTTTGCCTGTAGGGGCGAGAATTTCTAATCCCTGATTTAGTGATTTTAGTTGCTTAATAACTTGGCTGGTTTCATAAGTCTTTCCTGAGCCAGGCTTACCAGTTAGTAGGAATAGGGATTGCGAGAAAATATTTTTATACAACTTCTCTCGTTCCTCTCTAAAAGAATTTTCATCAAAATCCTTTATCTTATCTTTTAGTTTGCTGACACTATTATCAATATGGGTTTTGAAGTCATTGCCAACATCTGTATGAGCATTTCTATTAAGTAAATGAACAATGCGCTCCTTAATCCTTGTTTCTGCTCTATATAATTCTTTGAGGTAAACGTATTTTTCTTCACCGACTGGCTCCATGTGCAATCGTTCCTGAAAATGACTTTTATATTCATCTTCTAAGTCTAAAATGCCATTTTGGTCAATACTGGCTTCGGTATGAAATATAAGAGGGTACTCGCTAATATTCTTTACAATGGTACGTAAGTTGTCATAAGTATGCCCTGCACCTTCCAATCCCCACAAATATTCAATAATGAGGCTTCTAATGCGTTCTGGGCTTGATTCTCTAACATTCTGAATTTTGCGATGTCTTTTGACAAATCGGCTGTCAGGAATCATGCCGACATCAATTTTATAGACATCTATAGGCTCATCTTGTAAGTCAGGTATATCAAGATCATTTTTAGGAGGAGCTGGTACATAATATTCGTAGATAAGGTATGGGTTCGTTTCTAAGCCTTTTATTATGGTATCATGGTATGATGTTATAATTCGCTTTACTTGATGTTCAGTGAGATTAAAAAGAGCTAATTTTAAGAATGCCTTGTAATGTCTTTCAAATTCACGTTTCCCAAGTAAATCATCAAAATCGTCTAAGTAGTCTTCCAATTCATCAGGAATATCCTCTTTAAAAGCCTTTTCAAAGAAAATCAACAGATCGTTATCCTTACTTAGGAGCGGAATGATAGCATTACTAAGACTGGTACAGTCCTTTTTCAAAAAGTAACTTAATACTTTTGCCAATGATGGATAGATACCTCTCTTTTCCCAAACCATTTGTATCATTTCCTCAATACGTGCTTCCTCGTCTTTTAAATCGCTTGTTATTACATGCCTATTATGTTCTCTGATTTTTAAAATCGACTTTCGCAGTTTATACAATAAGTACAAACACTTATCATCGTCAATGTCCATAGAAACATACTTAAAACTACGTACCAATGACGGCTCGTCTATAACAACTTTTATATCGTTGAGCTTTTCAAACTCTTCGGGATATTTATCTACATGCGCTATATACTCTCTATAGGGAAGCAGTATAGCCTTGTCATTTTGATGAGTGACTTGAACTGCCCAGTTAAGAGTTGGAAAGTTCTTCATATTAGAGCTTGCCTTACCCTTGCCAATCCAATCAAGTTCTTTTTGACTAAATGGGAAATGGTCTGCCATTCTAATATTTTCCACAACCGAGCAACCCAATAGTAGATACTTCATGTCATCGGCTGAAACAGGGTTGTCATAGTTGGCATAGAAAAATACAACTGATTTGTCTTTCTTAAACTTGCCAGTAAAATCCCTAATTCTCTGTTCTAAATCTGGCCAGTAATTCCCGTGTACTTTCTTATTGTCTTCGCTATGTACAAATGACAATTTAAACGGCCATGTGAAAACAGAATAAGGTAATACGGTATCATCTATAGTATGCTTTACCTTTTTAAAGGGGTGGTGGTGTTTTACATGAAAGCCCTTATCGCTGAATGCGTTTATGCTCCAATAACATGGCGGTACATTCTCCGGCGCAAAGTTTGGTTCTATGTAATTATTGCTAATTCCGTCCTTGCTTTCATAGGTAGTGTCTTTCCGTTTTTCTATTCTTCCGGATAGAAGAGAGTGGACACCGGTACAATAGGTATTATTAACAGGATCGCAGCAAACCTTGCCATTCCAGCCATTGTCATGCCAAGCCATTCGTACAGTGAGGTGCATAGTGGTATATGTGTTTTTGCTTGAATATTTATCCTCTAAAAATAGTATTTTGCTCATTAATTATAAGGTATTTACAGCAAGCAAAATGTTATCATGGACAAAGTATTTGAGGCACTAAGGGCAGAAATTAAAGACTTGGATAAAGCCAAAGCCCTTGTTACGAAGTTTATTGAAAGGGCATTAGAAGAAAGTGTTGCTGCTGGCGATAAAGAACCCGATCCTTTCTTTGAAGAGTTTTGGAAAACCTTAATGACTGGCATCTATCCCTCCAATATTGATACAATCTTTAGACACTCTGAATCAGAAATTGAAAAGCTGTTCCTTGTATCCCTTATGCTATATCTGACTAAGAATAATATATTCAACTTTGTTATTACACCGCCATTTAAAAACACTAATGAAGAACTGAAACATTTTAGAGACTATAGGAAAAATAGACTATCGGATATAGAAGCATTTAAAAAGGAAACTGGCGGTACAGAAAGTGATTATGTTGCTGAAATTGAGGCAAAAGCAGCGAATGGGGAAATTCCCAAAGATGACGCTGAAAGGATTGTCACTGAAGTGGTTTTTGAAAAAAACTTTGTTTGGGATTGTTTCCATATTACTATGCAGCCTGCCTTCCCAGACATTCTTGTAGATGGAAAAACCATTAGATGTGATATGTTGGTTTGGAAACCTGACGATGAAAGGCTAAATGTTATAGTTGAATGTGACGGTTTTGAATTTCACAAGGAAAAGCCTGCATTTATTAGAGACAGAAAAAGAGACAGAGCATTGAAATTTAAATCGTTCGATGTTATCAGATTTTCAGGTAGTGAGATTTTTACGAGCTTTCCTACAGTAAGTGAGGAATTGTCTAACTATATTGAGTTTGCATATGAACAACTGATAAAGGAAAATCAGAATGAAACCCCCGAAGAAAATATTTAACGCCCCGCCTATTAGTCCAAAAGCGGTAAATCCACAAGTTAATAGGCTATTGGATCTTATGAATGCTGAATTTGAGCCTGAAATTGTAAATGTAAAAGTAGAGCCTACTGCAAAATTGGCTTCTTGCTTCTTTAATGTAAAAGAAAAAATAGAACGTGATGGAGGTAAAATACACTATGGTTGGGTTATTTGGCAACATAGTTATTTAATTGAGGCAGAACATCATGCCGTATGGGAGGATATGAACGAAAACCTATTAGATATAACACCCCAAAAAGAGCATTTTGATACAATAATGTTTGTGCCTGATAACTCTAACGTATTCAATGGTCAAATGGCACAACCTAACATTCGCCTAAATACAACAAACAATAGACTGATTGACGACTTTATTATTTATGCAAGTACAATTGATAAGTTATACGGCATGGCCACAAGAATAGACAGTCAAAACTTATCGCTTCCTGAACAAATAGTAAATGCAATTCAATCGTTGGAAATATGCAAACAGAATGTTTTTCAATTCTACACAACTGGTAATAAATATAATAGTAGCTGTTTCTGTGGCTCATCACAGCCCTATGATGTTTGTCACGGTTCGGGTGTCAAAGATTTGCCAGATGAATTAATAAAAAAGGCACAATTAGTGATTCAAAATGCTCATTAGCAATGCTTTATATAGATAGTGCTTTTAGTGCATCTATAAAATGGTTCGATAAACGTCCAATTGGGTTCACAGAATACGAAAGCCGCTGATAATCAGTGGCTTTTTTCTTGTCTAATATTTTGCTGTTCTTCTAAGCTATTCATTTTCAATTGTAAGATGGTTCGAGTCCAATTAAGTCAACTTGCGGATTTCAAACCAGCATCGTAGGAAAAACAAAATCAGATAACCGCTGGGCAATCTATCTGATCCATTCAAGGAAAGCCATTTCGCACTTTGTATTGCTGACAATTCAAATGTAGAGTAAACAATACAAAATGCGAAATGCAAAATGCGCATTTTGTATTGTGATCGGCTCTAATCCTTGACTGAAATGGTTCATAAGGTGAAAGCGCCATATTACAGACCATAAGCATTCCTTGCATATATTTGAGAGTTGGCCATAATTGTAATGACACCTTAAAATGCAAAATGTATTAAACGACCTATCTACACTTTTTGACGAAGCGAAGAACAAAAGTGAATTTGACTTTGTGCTTACCCTTATGAACTACAGGGGAATGGGTACTCACAAACTGACAACTAATCTTTACGAATGGTTCGACGCTATAGAATTTTACAAGCAACTTTACGGGCAGCATGCAGGTAAAGAAAAAACAAGAATAGCCGCACTGCTGTATTCCACCTTTTTTGAGAATAGCGATTTCTACAATATTGTTGGCAGCCTTTGTAGAGTTAAGTTAGGTTACAAAGGTTCATCATACCTTTTCTGGAAGACAAGAAAATATGAAAGGCTTTTAGGCATCGGAGAAAAGCAAGAAGCACTCTTTGAACTTTTATTTGACGCAGGTAAGCAAAGTATAATTGACTTTTTTAAGCAAAACCAATTCAAAGAAATCAGAAACACGTTTTTTCATTCAGCATATGCACTAAGTGAGGACGAGTACATACTTCATGACACAGAGCCAATTTACATTGAAGGCTTAGGAATATCATCTTTTAATGTAAATGATTTCTTTTATCCAAAAGTTGATAACGTCATAGCCTTCTTTGACACGTTTAAACATTTATACTTAGATGCGTTTGCAAGTTATACCCAAGACAAAGTCGTAGTTGGAAATTTTCCAAATCCATGCAACATAACAATCATTGGCGCACCTGACGGACTGAAAGGGTTTAAAATTAAGAATGCCGTTCAGTTTTATGGGCAATGGCATGACAGTGGAATTTGGTATGACCCACAGTTTGACATGTATGCAGGTCATAATATCACCTTTAACATGCCAAACGTAGAAACGATAGAAATTGATGACCAATTAAGGCGATACGAGAATAAAAATGATATCCATCAGAGTGATGTTGAATTTCACAATCTAGTTGAAAAGGTCTCAGACAGGAAAATACCAAGCGAGATAGCCCGAGCAACGAACTTGTTGTTGAAGTTTGGTTCTTTACGAAAACAAAAAATGGACAATGAAGAAAACTTATTTAAAAAAAGGAGTTTTCCAAAGTACATCTTGCCATTTTACAAGAAGGCTATAGAAATTGGTTCAGAACTTTTTGACACGACACCTATCAAAACGGCGATAACAGAATTAGAACAGCAATAACTACCGCCAACAAGAGGTTTGGCAATATGCGGGCTGACGAATAACATTTTTCGACCTCATTTTTTAATGTAGCTTTTGCACCGACTGACCGAACGCTATTGAACAGAAATCTATAACTTGAACAATAAAACAATAATCAACTTCAGCAAGCCAGGCAAACGGAACTCAGATGTCCCGCATTTTGCCAAGCCCTGAACGTTGCGCGCAGCCTGCATCGTGACCGAAACTAACCTTATATGAGCCTTAAGCCACTACTGCAAAAGCAAACACTTAGAATTGGTGATCACAAAAGAATGAAACTAGTTGTGCTTATAGTTTCAGAGGCATACACTATACCCAATATGAATATAAATAAACTATATGGGTATTCTTGTAATTAGTTATTATAATCAGGATATTGTGCAAAAATACAGGTTTAGCAAGCATATGGACTTAGTCAATAGACTTTGGAGTTTTTGTCATACCCTTCGTCATGAAGGGGTAGATTATAGTGACTACATTGAGGAACTTACCTACTTACTTTTTTTAAAGATCGCCGAAGAACGAGGCATTAACATCCCTAAAGGTTGTTCTTGGAGTGATTTAATTATCCACGAAAAAGAAACACTTTTAAAGAAATACAACGACATACTATCTGAACTAAGCCGGGAGAAGAACATATTAGGAGATATATTTATTCAGCCAATAGCTAAGATAAGATATGCCGCAAGTTTGAAAAAATTGTTGCTTTTAATAGATGAAGTCAAATGGACTGATTATAATGAGGATGTATTAGGCTCCATGTTTGAAGGATTACTTGAAAAGGCAGCCAATGAAAGTAAAAAGGGGGCAGGACAGTATTTTACTCCTCGCCCCCTAATAGATGCAATCGTAGAAGTTATGAAGCCTAATCCTTTTGAAACTTCAGAATTTAGCATAACCGATGTAGCATGCGGCACTGCGGGGTTCATTATTTCTGCTTATGAATGGTGGAAGACTAAGAATGTTCCAATGACTAAAGGAATGAGGGAAAAGCTCTTTAATAGAACTTACTATGGTCAAGAGTTAGTAATTCGGCCTAGAAGAATGGCGCAAATGAACTTGTATCTGCACGGTATAGCGCCAAATATAAAATTAGGAGACACAATCTATGAGCCACTTGATGAAAAACGCTACTCCTGCATTCTGACCAACCCTCCATTTGGCAATAAGGGCGCAAGCCAAGTCCCGGATAGAAAAGATTTCCTAGTAAAAACTAGCAATAAACAACTCAATTTCGTTCAACATGTCGTTAGCTGCCTCGACAAGGATGGGCGCGCAGCAATTGTGTTACCAGATGGTGTTCTAAGCGACGACAAGTCTATAGAACTGTGGAAATTGATGTTTCCAATTTGCAATATCCATACGATCATAAAATTACCACAAGGGACTTTTCTCCCATATGCTAATGTCAAAGCTATAGTATTATTTCTTCAAAAAGGGGTGGAAACTTCTCATATTTGGTTTTATGATGCTCGAACAAATGTTGAGAGTATTACTAAAAAGGATAGACCACTATCTTCTAAACATTTTAAAGAGTTTGTTTCTTGTTATGGGAGCGATCCAAATGGAGGGTCAGAAAGAACAGATATGGGTGAAGGAGGACGGTTTAGAAAGTATTCGCTAAGTTTCATAGAAGATAGAAACTATAATCTAGACATAAGTTGGTTGAAAGACGAACTTAACGACAGCAATTATGAAGGTATAACTGCCGAAAATCTGATAAGAGACACTATAGACCAGGTTAAGGATTTAATCAATGATTTAAAGGACGTTTTAACACTGCTTGAAAAATAGAGTGAACAATAAGAATAAAATAGCAGACTTAGCATCACTACCAAAAGGGTGGGTTTACTGCCCATTAGAGAATGTTATCATTACTCAAAAAGGCAAACGTCCTAGTAAACTGAGTCCGGAAGAGTTCGAAGGATCTGTTCCATATTTAGACATCAAGGCAATTGAGACAGGCAAAAATGATTACTTTGCTGACGAAATTTCATCTGTAGTAACAAATGAGAGTGAGCTAGTAATCGTTTGGGACGGTTCCAGAAGTGGTTGGGTAGGAAAAAGTAGAAACGGTGCATTAGGGTCAACTCTTGTGTCCGTCAAGCCTATATTAATTGACTATAACTACCTATATTACTTTCTTAAATCAAAATTTGAATATCTAAATTCGAAGACAAAGGGTGCTGGCATCCCACATGTTAATCAAGACCTGTTTTGGCAAATAGCATTTCCTTTAGCACCGCTGGAGGAGCAAAAGGTAATAGGCAAGAAATTAGAAGAGGCGTTCAATAAATTATTAGGTAGTCAAGCATCTGTAGAAAAGGTGCCGGCTATAGTTCAAGCCTCTAAACAAAAGATATTAACTAATGCCATTTCTGGCGAATTAACTAAAGAATGGCGAGAAAGAAATATAGTTGAAACTACTGAACCTGAGTTGTCTGAGTACGTACCAGATGCAATAGGATGGTATAATGTCAAGGCCGAAGACTGTTGTATTAAAATTTCGAATGGAGCAACTCCCAAGGGTCGAAGATTTGAAATCGAAACAGGAATACCTTTTCTGAAGGTATATAATATTGTTGGCCAGAAAGTGGACTTTGAATATAAGCCGCAATTCATTGACAAGTCTGTGCATGCAAAGCAGAGCAAATCAATTGTTTATCCTAACGATGTACTAATAAATATTGTCGGCCCACCATTAGGAAAGGTTGCGTTAGTCCCTAATGATTATCCTGAGTGGAATATAAATCAGGCTTTAGTTTTATTTCGACCTAAGACTTATTTACTGTCAGAGTACCTCTACATGTTTTTAGCAGAAGGCTCGCAAATTAAGTCTATAGAAGACCAATATAAGGGGTCTGCTGGGCAAAGTAATATTTCCCTAACGCAATGCCGAAACTTTGTTATTCGCATTCCTCCAATTCAAGAGCAATGTGAAATTGTCAAGATAGTCCGTGAGCAATTTGCAGATTTAGATAGAATTTTTGGGAAGAGTATCCTGATAAAAAAATCCATATCTGCTTCAATAGAAAAAATACTCGAAGAAGCATTTACAGGTGAATTAACGAGCCAGGAGAGCGAAGACACAACATCAGTAATAACTTTTCCTGAATTAAAGAAAGAAAAGGAACGTCTGTTGAAGGCTTTAAAAAATGAGAGAGAAGCAAGAGCAAAGAAAAAAAATATTCTTATGGCGACAAAAAAATCTATGTCTTTAAAAGATATCCTGAAAAAGGAATTTGGCAAACGAGAATTTACTTTTGATAATATAGTATCAGTCGTAGATATGGATTATGAAGCAGTGAAAGATGAGATATACATACTACTTGAAAATGATTTAGAATTACGATTTGATCCTAAATCAGAAGTGTTACATTTCAAATTCATAACAATATGAAAATACTTCATATTCACATTATAGAGCATCCTGAAAAGCCATTACTGAATGGCTTGCAGCTGGACTTTCCAATTGAAGAAACTGGAACTACTTTTCATCCAAACATTTTCATTGGAGTAAATGGTTCAGGTAAATCACAATTGCTTGAGACACTAGCTGAAATATTTCTGTATTTAGACCGTTTATACAGGAAGGTTAATAAGGTTTCAAACCCAAGTATTCCGGTACGTTTTGAACTTGACTATTTAATCACGATTAAAAAAAAGAACTATTTCGTAAGTGTAAGCCACTCTATTGAGAAAAACAAGCAAACGGAATTTATAGTTAGAACAGATAAGAAAAAAATAATTGACGTTCCGATTGATGAAAGGATTAACTATTTGCCGTCAAAGGTGGTGGGTTATACGTCAGGAGACAATGAAACTTTAAGCTTACCTTTTACGGATTACTATGACGAATATGCAAAATATACTGCAAAAAGGGCTAAACCAGAGAACAAAGATAAGTTAGAGGATTATAATCCTAGATTTTACCTGATGGATTACAATACAAATATAGGAGTTGTAATATCTAATTTAATACTTGGTAAAGCAGCAAAAGTTAAAAAACTAACCAACTATGTAGGTATTGCTGGTTTGAAAAGTTTCCAGATTGTTATTCAAACAAAGCATACAGCGGCACCTGCTAAATCTAAGGTTCAACTTACCAAAGAGCTAGAAACATGGATTCAGCAATTAAAGAATGCTGCTACATGTTACCAGTACTTTAAAAAAGAGAATAAATATGTCCTCGATTTTTTCATGCATGACGCTACAAGGAATGCATTAAAACACTTTTTCGATAGTCCGTTAGCATTTTATACAGCCCTTTATAAAATTGAGCTTCTAAATAACTTGATAATAAAAGATAGTCATTTAGCGGAAATTAAGAAAAAACGAGAACAGCGAAGATTAATTATTAAGCCGCCGACAGTAGCTGAACAGGACAAAGTATTGAGCTATTCAGAAGTAAAATTGAAATTAAAGAATGGCGATAGTGTCGATTATCTTAATCTAAGTGACGGAGAACATCAACTTTTAAATATTTGCGGCACTCTTTTGATGTCCGGATTTGAAAACTCACTTTATTTATTAGACGAACCCGAGACGCATTTTAACCCAAAATGGCGCAGGGAATTTATTAGTTTACTAACAGAACTTGTTTCAAATGACAATCAAGATTACTTCCTGACAAGCCATTCTCCATTTATTGTGGCTGATACCAAAAGAGAATATGTATATGTTTTCCGAAAACAAAAGAACAAACTTGATGTAGAGTGGCCGGTAAAGGAAACTTATGGTTCTGATTTCGATTATATTTTACAATCCGCCTTTGATCTTGATAGTTCTTTATCAAAGAAGTCATACGATGAAATGCAATCCCTACTAAAGAACGGAACTCAGAAGCAGATTGAAGACAGCATAAATGAATTTGGTGAATCAGCTGAAAAGCTCTTTCTGTACAAAAAGCTTCAAGACTTAAAATCACCTGGTAAATCAAGCAAAAGAAAGAAAAGAGTATAATGCTTTTTTTAATCCCTCAGATACCTAAACATCAGGCTTATCGTTTGAATAAGCATATTCGTCTCTTCTTCAGACGGCTTGCCAATGTAGATGGCACATCAAATTTTAATCCAGTAAGCAATTACTTTCATTCGGAGTTTGCCAATTGGCTTAATAGGCCTGATCAATTAACCCTAAAAAGCCATTTTGAAGCATTCTTCGACAGATTTAAAGTACTGCCGTCTGCACAAAGACTTTTAGTTGTTCAAAGATTTTCGAATTCACAGAATATTGAGAATATACTCAATGATATATTGATAGATGGGCAGCTTTTTCAAGCTAAAACTATACCACGTACATTAAGACCATTGGTAAAGGAGCTTTTTAAATACCTTTATCAAACTACTTTGGTAAGTTTTGGGCAAATCAAAGACCACTATCAGTCAGTTTATAACATGCTTGAAACCAAAACTTGCCCATTTTGCGGTATTGAGCGTCTTAATGCCCCATCGCTAAGGAAGCAGGATTATGATCATATTCTAAATCAATCAAAATACCCCTATGGAAGCGTAAACATGAGAAATTTAGTCCCTATGGGAACTGAGTGTAATAGAAGCTTTAAAGGTTCTACTGATGTCATTTACCAAGCAACCGCAAGGGTTAAGTATTATTCTCCTTTTATTCTTTCTCACGCAATCAAAGTTTCTTTGACCGGAAGTATCCCACCTAATGATTTTGATACCACAGGCAATTGGAAAGTAAAAATTCATCCAAACAATACTTATACTAGGCGATGGGAGGCTGTTTTTAAAATAAAGAAGAGGTATGCTGAACAGATGCTCAACGGATGTTACGTCGATTGGATGAAAGACTTTAAGATATATATCAAACGTCATGGTCTCCCAACAAACTCAGTAGAGATACGAGCTAAATTTAAGGAAATGGGAGAAATGCTCCTTGAGAATCCACTAAGTGAGCCAAATTTGGTTAAAGGTGCGTTCTACCGTTTTTTATCTACTTATACAAATAGAACCTATAATAGAGCAGTCATGGATTTTATTCGTTCTTAGGACTTTTGAGGGCATATTAGAATGCCAGCAATCTTAAATCGCTAAGAATTTGGTTCGAAAAAAGTCCAATCAGGATCACAAATGCAAAAGCCACTCTGAGAGCGGCTTTTGGGATTTAACATTTGGTTCTCGAACCGTTATCTAAAAACGTCAATAACAGATGCCATATCCGCCTTTACCTTCTCTGCCAAAACCTTCGCATAATGCTGCGTCATTTTTGTAGACGCATGTCCAAGCATTTTACTAACAGTTTCCAAAGGAACTCCATTTGACAATGTCACTGTTGTTGCAAATGTGTGTCGCGCCAGGTGCATGTGTAATTGCTTTGGAATATTTGCCAGTTGACCAATGACCTTTAGATTTTTATTGAGTTTTTGATTTGATGGTACATACCAGCAAAAATCGTGGATATCGTCGGAACCGGAATATTTCAGCAGAATTCGGAAAGCTGCCGGAATGATAGGGATTATGCTAATAATTGATGTTTTTTGTCTCGATTTCGCAATATGGTAAGTTCCGTCAGAATCCAGAATAATATGGTTTCTGTCGAGTTGTTGGATATCACTATAGGACAGGCCCGTATAACACGCAAATAGGAAAATATCTCTTGTTCGTTCAATATATTCACTGCCAAGTTCCAAGGAAACAATCCGGTCTATTTCATCTTTTGTCAAATATTCTCTGTAGGTCTTCTTTGCAGAAATACTTATCTCATCAAATGGATTGGACTGTAGTGTGCCTTTCTTAATTGCGATTCGCAAAGTCGTCTTTAGGCAATTTAGAATGGCCAAAGCTGAATTATGCCCGTTGTTCTTTTCTTTCCGCAAGAAATTAAAGAACTGCATAAGAAATTCTTCAGTAATCGCCGATACCGCAATGTTCCTAACGGACTTTTTCCAAAGCAGAAAATCCTCGACATATTGTTTTGCACGGCGGTATTTATAAAACGTTTGTTTGGTAATATCTATTCCCACCCTTTGTTCAACTTCAATCAATTTTCCTGATAAATATTCAACAAGTGTTTGGGGTGGTTCTTCCCTACCCTTAACCTTATCTACCAATATATGAATGGTGAAAGGCTTTTTAGAATAAATCAACTCGTCAAAACATCCACGAACCTTATGCTGGATTGCATCGAGGTTTCGATTGATGATTGGTGCCCGTTTGTCCGAAGAAGCAACTTTACCAATGGTATTTACCCAATCTTGTTTCAGACAATATAACCCGGTAAATATATCCTTCCGCTGTCCTCTGTAGCTTATCCTAAGTACTATTGGGTTTTTCCCTTCTTTATTGATAAATGATGCCCGGCAGAGAAACGATAAATGAATATCCATTAATTTAAAATAGGGCTGCATAAAAATTTGTTTTTTGAAAGAATAAAAGTCGTTAAAGCCTAAGACTACACCGGTTGCTAACTGATGCAGATAGTTGCAAATTAAATCGGGACACAATTATTTTTAGAAATAAACTAGCCTTCGAACAGATGCCTGATCCGTTTCATGTCCTCAATAATCTTATGGCCGCTGATTTTCGCATAACGTTGGGTCATCTTTATGTTGGTGTGTCCAAGCATTCGACTCACTGTTTCGATAGGTATACCATTGGAAAGTGTGACCGTAGTTGCAAATGTGTGCCGGGCCAGGTGGAAGAATAAGCTCTGCTCTAGCCCTGCGAGTTTTGCAATGTCTTTAAGATGCTCATTGATCTTTTGATTAGTGATTACCTTCCAATCGAAGTCTGCAACATTACCTGTAGGCGAATAGGCTAGTAAAATTCTCTCTGCAGGAGGCAACAATGGTATAATACTTAATTGCCCGGTCTTTTGCCTGGGCTTATGAATGTAAGTTGACCCATCAGGGTTGGTTATGAGGTTTTTCTTAGAAAATTGTTTGATGTCTATATAAGCCATTCCAGTATAGCAGGCAAACAGGAATATATCGCGAACTTGCTTCTGACCATCATGCAGGTCATCTAGTGAATGAAGCTTTTCTAATTCCTCCTTAGTTAGAAACCCACGAAAGACTGGCTTCTCAGATAATTTCACATTTAAGAAAGGATCTGTCTTGAGCATGCCGTTTTTTATCGCATGCATGAGCACCGTTTTAAGGCTCTTTACGCACTTAACGCAGGTATTATGACTATTCCCTTTAACTACTCGCAGATAATAGAAATAGTCGTTAATGGTAGTTTCCGTGATCGCGGAAATATTCAGGTCAGAATGCTTATACTTTGTCCTGAGAAATTCTTCCAGGTACTTTGCGCATCGGAGATACTTCTGCAGGGTTGCCTTTGTAATATCAATTCCGACCCTCATTTTGAGTTCCTTGGCCTTATGATCCAGGTAGGCAATGATAGTTGGCGGCAAGTCTTCTTTGCCCTTCAACCTTTGTACAAGGTCCGGCAAAAAGAATACCTTGCCTGAATACTTCAGTGCATTAAAGTGTTCATTACATTCGAAAAGCCATCGTTCCAATCTCTGGTTCGCCTGCGGTGCATCCTTAGCTCCAGGTTTGATACGCTGCGCAGTTTTGTCCCAGGCTGCTTTGGTGCAATAAACGCCGGTAAAAATGTCCTTCCGGTCTGCCTGAAAACGAAGTCTGAGAATCACAGGATGCTTTCCATCCTTGTTTTTGAAAGTAGTCCGGCATAAAAAAGCCGCCTGAATTTCGAGAAATTGTTGTTGCATATATTCCAGTTTTGATGAAATCAAATCGCTGGAAATAGCCTGATCTTC
>JANINW010000018.1:53399-80555 GCA_024508935.1 Flavipsychrobacter sp.
CTGTAGCAGTTTCTAAGTGTCTCAAAAAATGTCTCCGAAATGTCTCCGGAAATGTGCACTTTTTTGCACTTATTTGCATTTTATATAAAATATAAAATGCTGCTTTGCAGAGCATTGCAGCATTTTACATTTTAATCAGCGGAGAGAGAGGGATTCGAACCCCCGGACCTTTGACAGTCAACGGTTTTCAAGACCGCCGCATTCGACCGCTCTGCCATCTCTCCGGGCGCAAAATTATACAAGACGGGGAATTTTCAAAAAGTTTTCCTGCTTTTGGCCATATATTTTCTAAAATCATGTTAAAACGCCGCTCCCTGCAGCCTTTTGCAAACCTTAAACCATAACCTTGCGTATGTAGTATATCAAAACCACATACGGGATGTACCAGCAAGTAAAAACAATCATGCTATTTTCGCTGTTAGCCGTACAGCTCAGCGCCTGCGCGCAAAAAAACAATTACCAACAATCTAAAACTTTCAAAGAAATGAACAGCACAACTGCTGCTACCACAGAACATAAAACAGATATAGCCACATTTGCCGCCGGGTGCTTCTGGTGTGTAGAGGCCCAATTCCAACAGCTCGATGGCGTTGAAAAAGTAGAATCGGGCTATACTGGCGGCCAGGTGCGCAACCCTACCTATAAGCAGGTATGTACCGGCGCCACGGGCCATGCCGAAGCGGTGAATATTTACTACGACCCATCTAAAATAAGCTACGACGAATTATTGGCTGCCTTCTGGACAGCCCACGACCCTACCCAGCTCAACCGCCAGGGCAACGACGTTGGTACACAATACCGTTCGGCTATCTTTTATCACAACGATGAGCAAAAACACAAGGCAGAAGATTATAAACGCAAACTCAATGAAGAGCATGCTTATAACGACCCGGTTGTTACAGAGATAGCTCCTTCTACTACTTTTTATAAAGCAGAAGATTATCACCAGAACTACTATAATGAGAATGGATCACAGCCTTACTGCGTATTTGTGATAAAACCTAAAATGGATAAATTTCAAAAAGTGTTTAAGGACAAGCTGAAAACTAAACACTAAACAAATAGCAGCTTAGAAAAGAAACCCAACGGACATACCGGTGTACTGCAGGTGCATAACGGTTTGTCCGTTTGTATATATGTTATGGTCGTACAGGCTGTATTCATGAAACAGCTGTATGCAATAACGCTGGTCCCACCAATAAGTCAGTTGCAGCTTTACAGTAGGATCGAATTTATATAGTGCAGCCGTATTGGTTTGCGGCAAATAACTGTCTGATGGCAGCAATGCTGATTTTGGATGGTAAGTGTATTTCTTTTTATAGTCCAGCTTATTGCCTGTATAGGAGCTGCGCATTTCAGATACAGTGGCATACATCATAAAGCCGTAGTCCATACCTGCGCCCAGCCACAGTGTACCATTATCTTTTTTTAGCAAACGGTATGAGACCAGCAGTGGAATTTTCAGATAGTGATACTGTGTCTTCGAATCAAATTCGTTTTTGCCGGTACGGTTATCCTTCAGAAAGCTGGTGATACTTCCAAAGCCTTTCATTTCATATCCTACACCTGTTTCAAAAAGCACATTGCCTTTGGCCATCGGTACATTCAGGCGGGCGGCTGCATTAGGGCAAAATATAGAGGAATATTCACCCACAGGGTGCTTTACATTCACATAAGAAAATCCGCCACCAGCCGTGAGGGAAACCTTCAATCCCTGCGCTTTACATAAACCTATAGATAAAATTCCTGCCAGTGTAAATACAATACTTTTCATAGATCGCCTCCCGGTAATTTCTTTCTTCTTCCGGCTCAACAGCCGTATTTAAAGTTACCTAATTGAAAAGAGAAAAAACCGCGCCAAGAGCAGAGTTATGTCATTTATATGTAAGGATGTGTTAAATGTAAATGAGGCACGGGTTCAATGACTACAAATCATTTTTGCATAAAATAAAAAAAGCAAACAAGCCAAAGACCTGTTTGCTTCATAAGTGCGGCAGAGGAGATTCGAACTCCCACGCCCATGACAGGCGCTACCACCTCAAAGTAGTGCGTCTACCAGTTTCGCCACCGCCGCATCTTTAAGGGACTGCAAATGTAAAAGGAAAACTCAAAACTCAAAAATGTAAAATAAACTACCTGCGCAGTATGATGCGGAAAGTAGTACCCTTCCCTGCTTCAGAATGTTTTACGAACAAAGAACCATGATGGTACTTTTCTATAATGCGGCGGGAAAGTGAGAGCCCCAGGCCCCACCCGCGCTTTTTAGTACTAAAGCCGGGATTGAATATTTTTTTTACCTGGTATTTAGGTATGCCTTTACCTGTATCACTTACATCTATAAAAACCTGGCTGGTGGTATTCTGTACTTTCACATGTATCTTTCCTTTGCCATCCATAGCATCCAGCGCATTCCGCATCAGGTTCTCTATTACCCAATCAAACAAAGGGCCGCTCATCAGCACCGGTATATCTGTATCGTTTGCTTCTATGGATATCTGCACTTTTGCCGGGGCACGTTTCTGCATATAATCCACCATGTTCCGCAGGCGTACCATCAGGTCTTCCTCTTCCATTTTGGGTATGCTGCCCACCTTACCAAACCTGTCTGCTACCAGTTTCAGGCGGTCAAGGTCTTTCTGCATCTCTGTTACTGCTTCATGATTTGCCTCGCTATCCTTCAGCAGCTCCAGCCAGGCTTCTATAGAGCTGAGCGGAGTGCCTAACTGGTGCGCAGTTTCTTTCGAGAGCCCTACCCATACCTGGTTCTGCATAGAACGGTGGGCGGAGGTAAGAGCTATCAATACCACTACTAAGAAAAGCACGATAATAGCTAGCTGCACATAGGGGTAATACCTCAACTGTGTCAATAGCGAAGATTCGCCGTAAGAAACATACTGCTTTCCATACACAAAGTCTATTTCAATAGGCGGGTGCATTACCTGGAATGCATTCAGCTGTTGCTTAAAATAGTTCTTGTTCCTGGTTAGCTGGCTGCTATCTACATTAGAGGTACTGATAATATTATTTTTATCATCTGTAAGAATAAGGGGGATGGTCTTATTTTGCTGCACCACCATCTGCGCAAACTTTATAGATGCGGCATCTTCTGTCAGCGACTGTAATTTCAGGCTTTCTACCAGCTGCTCCACGTTCTTGCGCTCTTCCTCGGCCAGTTTTTTTGCCAGTTGGTTGGTATAATAGATGGATGCACCTACTATAGCCATAGCCACCACAATCAAATATGTCTTCCAGTTAATATATTGCCGCATAATGGTGCTCACCCGCAAAAAACGTAAACAAGGTAAAAATATTATGATTTTGAGGGAATAACTATTATTTTTGTCCGCGCAAACTTACTCCTTGATGGAAATGCAACACAACCAGGAATTACATACAGATTTACCAAATCCGGCAGATATTGAATTAAGCAAACCTTCAAAATCACGCTTTTTATTCCTGCTGTTCTTCTTCGGCTTCTTCATCTTTGCATGGGCAGGCTGTTACAACTTGTACGAACACAAGTTCCAGAAGAACGACAATATACCTGCGCCGGACAATACACTTTACGAACCGAAGTATAAATAATACTTTGCTATAAGCAATGATTGCCTGTACCAAAGATACTGCTGTTGTAATATTGAGTTACAATGGCAGGAAATGGCATGAATTGTTCTTACCACTCATTGTTGCCGAAGCACATACCGGGTATGAAGTAATCGTTGTAGACAACGCTTCTACCGATGATACATTGAGCTATGTGCAGGAAAACTTCCCCTCTGTAAAAACATTGCAGATAGCCATAAACCGTGGTTTTGCCAATGGATATTATGAAGCGCTGAACCAGATACAGGCAAAGTATTATGTACTGCTCAGTGCCGATTTTGAAGTAACACAAGGATGGTTCCCTCCGCTTATAAATGCTATGCAGCGCTATACCGGCCTGGCTGCCTGCCAGCCCAAAGTGCGCTACTGGCGCGAGCGCGAGTATTTTGAATATGCAGGTGCAGGTGGCGGGTTCATGGACAAATGGGGTTACCTGTTTTGCCGTGGCCGTATCTTCAACGACCTGGAAAAGGACGAAGGCCAATATAATGACGATATAGAAGTGTTCTGGGCTTCGGGAGGCTGCTTTATGGTCAGGGCAGATCTTTACCATAAAATGGGCGGCCTCGACCCGGATTTGTATGCCCACATGGAAGAGGTAGACCTGTGCTGGCGCCTTAAAAATGCCGGCTATAAAATAGGCTATATAGGGCAGTCAACTGTTTATCACGTAGGGGGCAGCGTTATTAGCTACGGCAGCCCCCAAAAGCTGTATTACAATTTTCGCAATAGCCTGATATTACTGCTGAAGAACGAAAAGACCACCAAACTGCTATGGCTCTTCCCGCTAAGGCTGGTGCTGGATGGTATTGCCGGCCTGCAAATGATGGCAGGCGGCAAATTCAAGGAAACAGCTACTATCATCAAGGCGCATTTCCATTTCTACGGCAGCCTGGGCAAATGGCTTGGCCGCCGCAAAGCAGCGCAGAAACTGGTCACCCATCGCGACAAATCGGGCATATATCCCCGCAGCATTATATGGCAGTACTTTGCTTTGCGCAAAAAGCAGTTCTCCAAACTGAAATGGGAACCGAAAAGGCTTGATTAGCAAGGCTTTTTGCCGCTTTTACCACCGCTGCCATACAGCGCAGTTCTACTCACCGACTATTTACCGCCATTTACCGATAAAGCTGTCTTTCTTACCTAATAAGGCTTCCATAGGGATAACGGGCGTATTACTTTTACACCATAAATCAAACAAAAATTATGTCACGTTATTTTCAACACCCCGAGAGTTATCAGCGCCGTCAAAAAGGCGACAAGATATGGTTTGGTGTAGCCGTTATTATGGTGGGTGTATTATTGATGCTGAAAAAGCTGGGTATCTTTTGGTTCAGCTGGCATGCATTCTGGCCTGTTATCCTTATCGCAGTAGGCTTATTGATCGGTATTAAAAAGCGTTTCCGCAACCACGCCTGGTGGATACTGATACTGATAGGTGGTGCCCACCTCGTACCCGAATTTGAAGTTATGAACGGGGTTACATCCGATAACCTGGTCTTTCCGCTCGCCCTTATTATAGGTGGTGCAGTAATAGCCTTACGCTCCAGGAAAAAAAATAATTTTTGCAATGACACACCGATGCAGGTAATCACCAATACGGAAAGCACACTGAATATTGATGTAACCTTTGGTGGTCGAAAGGAGATCATCACTTCCAAAGATTTCAGGGGTGGGCATATCTCTGCTACTTTCGGCGGTTGCGAAGTAAATATGATACAGGCAGATAGTACGGGCAGCCAGCCAATGGTATTAGACCTTAAAGTTTCGTTTGGCGGGGTAGAACTTATCGTACCATCGCACTGGGAATTGCAGAATGAGATAGAGCCGACTTTCGGCAGTGTGGAAGACCACCGCGCCATGCGCTCTGGTGCAGCCGCAAATGAAGAAAAGAAACTGCTGATATTAAGAGGCAATTGCAGTTTCGGCAGTATCGAGATCAAATCGTACTAATTACCACCTGCTGCCAAAAGCAGCAGGTTTATTTATACACCACTAAATACAGGTTCTTATGAACGTTTTTACCGCACAGATCATCTACCGCATAAAATGCTCCAGCATTGTTTCGGAACAATACGAAGAACAATGGAGGCTGGTTTACGCCGAAGACGAACGTGAAGCACTGGATAAGGCCAGGGAGATAGGCATGGATGAAGAAGCTACTTTTGTAGACCGGCACGGGCGTACCGTATTCTGGGAAATGATAGCCGTGAAAGACTTGCAGGAAGTACAACTGCGCCAGGGCGCTATGTTGTTTTCAACAGTAAGAGAAGTAGAACCCATAGCTGCACCTTTGTGGGCACAGTAAATTAGATAAGAGCATTGCCGACTATTAAAAATATGCGTCTCATATTGCCACTCTTTGTAGGAGTGGCTTTGGCGCTTCATATATACCTGCTGTATTATTACACCGGCCTTACCTGGGACAATGCACTTACCGATAGCCTGGTGAGCATTTCCATTATGGCACTGGGTATATGGGGCATTGTGCTGATAGTAAAGGCCTACCCTACACGTGTAGGCAGCGGCTTATATGCGCTGTTTATAGGTACCTTCTTTGCTTTGCTCATCAGCTATATACAATGGCAGGTACTCAGGCTAAGCATTGGTAAAGACGATGCGCTATACCTGCAATGGTTTACCAATACAATGCCCGCCCGCTATATCATCAACTGGATGTTTTGTGGCTGGATAGCTACCAGCGTTGCATTGAATAAACAACTGGAAACAACAGAACATTCCTTCAAACAGCAAACCGATGCCACCACTTTACTGAAAGAGGCAGAGCTATATAAACTGAGGCAACAGCTGCAGCCACACTTTTTATACAATAGCCTCAATTCCATCAGCGCACTTACCATGATAGAACCGGGTAAAGCACAGGAAATGATAGCCAAGCTATCCGATTTCCTCCGCAGCTCTGTAAAACGCGAAGCCCAGGACCTGATACCTATAAAAGAAGAACTAAGTTATATAGAAGCCTACCTGTCTATAGAAGCCATCCGCTTCGGAGACAGGCTGAAAATAGAATTTGATAAAGCCTACACCGACGATGCGCAGATACCCCCTTTCCTGCTGCAGCCGGTGCTGGAGAACGCTATTAAATTTGGATTATATGGCACAAGGGGGCAGGTAACTATTAAGATGCAGATATACCTGCAGGATGCCATGCTTACTATTTCTATTACCAACCCTTACGATAAAGACAGTGATATGCCGCGCGGCACAGGGTTTGGCCTGGAAGGCATACGCCGGCGCCTCTACCTATTATACGCCCGTACAGATCTGCTGGACACCAGCAAAAACGACAACATTTTCACCACCACGTTAAAAATACCACAAGCGCATGTATAAGGCGATAATTATAGATGACGAACCACTGGCCAGGCAACTGGTAAAAACCTTCCTGCAGCCGCATACCCAGTTTGAAACAGTGGCTGAATGCGGGGATGGCTTTGAAGGATTTAAAGCCATACAGGAACTGAACCCGGACCTGGTGTTCCTGGATGTACAAATGCCAAAGGTGAATGGATTTGAAATGCTGGAGTTGTTGGAAACGCCCCCATCTGTAATATTCACTACGGCATTTGACGAATATGCCATGAAAGCTTTTGAGGCACATGCCGTCGATTACCTTCTGAAACCCATTAGCCGCGAAAGGTTTGATAAAGCCATACAAAAATGGCAGCAGCAGCAATCTGCACAAAAAGCTGCACCCGAGCTGGAAGCACTGGCGCAGGCCAATGTATATGAAGGTTATCATCACCGTGTAGTAGTAAAAGATAACGGGCTGATCCGCATTATACCCGCCGCCGACATTCATTACATAGAGGCCAATGACGACTATATAAAAATAGTGACCCAGGATGGCAGCTACCTGAAAAAAAGTACCCTGGGCCATATTGAGCAAACACTGGACCCGCAGCATTTTGTAAGGGTACACCGTTCCTATATTATCCCTGTAAGCCAGCTGCTGCGCATAGAACCTTACGAAAAAGAAAGCCACATTGCATTGCTGCAATGTGGCGCAAAAGTTACTGTGAGTAAAAGCGGTATGGTAAAACTCAAAAGCTTATTAGGCTGGTAGTTTAGTCGGCAGAGTTATTATCACCTGCCGCCTGCGTACGTTCTATCAGGTAACGCACCAGCAAACCACCTCCAATTTCCAATGCATAAATATTCAGCATTTTCAATGGGTTATGAAGCATGAAATTCTGCACGCTTTGAAAATCCCTTGAGCCCTGGTAGGTGATTAAAAAGATAAATGCCCCGAGAAATATTCCGGCTATCATTGCCCCGATAGTCCGCAGCACCCAACCTGTTGGGTTTAATCCTTTCCGTTTAGCCAGCCTGCTGTTCATTACACTGAAAAGAACAAACAGTATTATATCTAACATCTATCTTATTGGTTTTTCATAAACTCGCTCACGCTTTCCATCACATGACTTAGCTGTGCTTCATTCAATCCGTGATGGCAAGCCAGCAGCATACCGCCACGCATTACTTTATCAGCTTCAGGGTAGCCTGCTGCAGATGCTTTATGCGCCTGGTGTTTGAAGCCCGGCTGGCGCAGTATGTTACCGGTAAACACGGTGCGTGTCTGTATATTGCGTTTCTCCAGGAATATCTGTAGGTCGCGGCGAATGAACGGCGCAGATTCGCGCACAGTCACTGCAAAGGCCAGCCAGCCGGTACGTGAGTCTGGCAGCTGGTTAGGCAGTATGAAATGTTCTTCATACTGGCTGAAGAATTCGCGCATCTGCTTATAGTTCCTCGTACGTGTATCTATATTATGTGCCAGGTCGTCCAGTTGTACATTACCAAACGCTGCACCCATTTCCGATGGCTCAATATTGTAACCTGGCTCTTCGAACACAAATTTTGCATCGTAAGGAATACCTTCTATTTCTACATTGAAACGGTTCTCTATCTTTTCAGATTCTACGAACAATGAAGAACTGCGGCCCCAGCTGCGCAGCAGGCGACCCCGGTCGTAAAACGCCTCTGTATTTACACACAGCATACCGCCATTACCAGCACAGTTGATAATGTGCGAGCCATAAAAGCTGGTAGTGCTCATATCGGTAAAACGTCCTGATGATGAGCCGCCTATTTCAGCACCCAATGTATCGGCAGAATCTTCCAGCACAAACAGGCCGTGTTTGTCTGCTATCTCGCGTAGCTTTTGCCAATCAGGCAGGTTGCCTATCAGGTTGGGGATGACCATTGCCTTTGTTTTAGGCGTGATCATTTCTTCCACTTTATTTACGTCTATATTATAAGTACCTTCTTCTACATCTACAAAAGCCGGCACCCAGCCTTTTTTCACCAGTGGGGCTACCGTAGTAGAAAAAGTGAGCACTGGTGTAATGATCTCCGCACCCGGTTCGAAATTCATCAGGTCGGCAGCCAGGTATAACGCAGAAGAACCGCTGTTCACCATTATACCATATTTCTTGGCATATAAGGCCGCTACACGTTCCTCCATCCGGCGAACATGCTTGCCCATTTGCGTGGTGCTGCGCAGCACCTGCATAACTGCTTCTATTTCAGCTTCGCCGTATACGGCCTTTCCATAGGGTACGTGTATGTAATCTGTTTGCAACATATAATAAGATTAGAATGCGAATGTAATAGTAATGCTGCAATATAATGCGTTAAGGGTTTCAGAAAAATAGGTAGTAAAGAAAAACGCCTTTGCATTACTACAAAGGCGTTTTAGAACAAACTAAAATTGCTTTATTTTTTTAATACATTGCCTTCCCTATCCAGCTCTACCATTTCATAACCCATCTCCTGCAGGCCTTTCCATACTTTTGCTTTATCTCCCACCAGCACTATATACATTTTATCCAGGTCTGGCAGTGCAGTTTTAGCCTGCTTATTTACATCTTCTTTTTTCATAGAAGCCAATACCTGGTTTTGCTGCGCAGGAAAATCATGCGATAGATTATACTCCATCACACGCGCCAGGAAACCTGCTTTCTGGTAGCCCGATTCATATTTGCGGGCCTCGCTCTGCGCCAGCGAACGCTGTGTAAATGACAGTTCTTCCGGCTTAACACCTGTTTCTTTATACTCTTTCATTATCTGCAGTATGTCTTTCAGGGCACTATCGGTAGCATTGGCTTTTATGCCTGCACTAAAGGTAAAACTGCCGGTGTATTTATCGCCGTCGAAACCGCTGCGGGCACCGTAGGTCCAGCCTTTATCTTCACGTAGGTCAAGGTTCAGGCGGCTGTTGAACATACCTCCTAAAGGATAGTTCATCACGGTATTTTTATAAAAATCGCCTGTCGCATCGTATTTCACATTGGTAACATACCCCACCCTGAATTCAGTTTGCGCGGCATTCGGCACATCAACAAAATAGATCTTGGTTTTTGATGGTGCCGGTGCCGGAGGCATTGGTGCAAAATTCACTTCGCGCAATGGCAAGTGCTCTGCAAATTTCAGCTCCTGCATAGCTTCTTCATGCGTAATATCTCCTACTACTACTATCTCCAGGTCTTTATTAGATATTACACGGTCGTAATACTGCTGGATATCGGCGAGGGTAATATTCGATACCGTTTTTTCCGTACCGTTTGCAGGCCATCCCAATACATTGTCTGTACCGTACAATACTTTGTTATAAACCACCCCGGCTATATAGTTAGGACGTACGGCAGTATTCTTGATATTCTCAATAGTACGTTTTTTGTTTGTCTCAAACGCTTCTTCTGTAAACTTAGGACGCAACAATCTTTCTTCCAGTAGTTCTATTGTCTTATGGAAGTTTTTCTTCAGCGAACGTACATTAACAGAAATGGCATCTGCACTTGCAGAAAAATCTATGCTGCTGCCGAGTTTGTCCAGCTCTACACTAAATGCTTCAGCCGACCTGTCTCGCGTGTCTTCCTCCATCATGGCAGTGAACAGGCTGGCAAGCCCTGCTTTATCCGGGTTATTCGCCTCCAGGAAACGGCCGCCCTTAAATTCAAGCAGCATAGTCACTACCGGTATTTCCTGGCTTTCAGAGGTGATCACCTTCATACCGTTGTTCTCTATCTGCAGGAAGCCCGGCACTTTTGGTACAGGGTTTTCACCTGCAGCAGGCATTTGGCCACGGTCAAAATTATCTTTTGCCTTGTTATACACAAGACCTTTATAACCATAATCAGGTGCTTTGTAGCCGGTAGTAGCTACAGTATAATTATCAGGAGCGATCTTGTCTGCATCGCCCTGCCCTTTTACCAGTACACTCAAGACCAGCGAATGCTTTCCTTTTATGTACTTATCAAATACGCGCATCACATCCGCTTTTGTTACGGAAGTATATTGCGCCAGTACCTTACCAATATAATTGGCATCACCGGTATACGTTTGGAATGCTGCTAATTGAGATACTTTGCCTGAAACATTCTCAAGGCCATTGATAACCCTTGCTTCGTTGCTGTTCCTGAACTTAGTGATATCGTCATCAGTTACACCGCGTTTTTCAAAATCAGCTATGGCCTGGCGTACCATCTTTTCCATATCTGCCAGTTTTTGTCCCTGGAATGGAGTAACAGCCAGGACAAATTCACCAGAGAGCTCTGATGTAGAATTATAAGCATAGGCACTAACCGCCTTTTGCGTCTTCACCATGTTTTTGTACAGGATAGAGTTTTTGCCCTGTCCTAATATTTCTGCCAGGCAATCCAGGGCTGCCTCATCTTTGCTAAACTGGGGCACACCCGGGAATACCACACGCAATACCGGCAGCTTAGCATAATTGTCTACCATCGATACATAACGGTCCTGCTTCAATACCGGCATAGGGTATTTCGCAGGCTTCACTTCAGGGCCGCGCGGTATAGAACCAAAATATTTCTCAGCCAGTTTTACTACCTGGTCGGTGTTTACATCCCCACCCACTGTCAGCACTGCATTATTCGGCCCGTACCAGCGCAGGAAGAAATTCTTCAGATCTTCTACATTTACCCGGTTCAGGTCTTCAATATAGCCTATAGTAAGCCATGAATAAGGGTGCCCGTAAGGATAAAGGTTCTTAGCCATCACTTCGTTCACCAGTCCGTAAGGCACATTATCATAACGCTGGCCACGTTCATTTTTTACCGTAGCACGCTGCACTTCAAATTTTTGCTGTGTTACTGCATCCAGCAAAAAGCCCATACGGTCGGCTTCCAGCCACAGCATTTTTTCCAGCTGGTTAGACGGGACCGTCTCAAAATAATTAGTACGGTCCTGGTTGGTAGTACCATTCAAGGTACCTCCTGCTTCTGTAATAATTTTAAAATGCTGCTCATCGGCCACATGATCCGATCCCTGGAACATCATGTGCTCAAAAAAGTGCGCAAAGCCTGATTTGCCGATCTCCTCGCGTGCAGAACCTACGTGGTACGTTACATCCACGTGTACCAGCGGGTCTGAATGGTCTTCATGCACTATTACAATTAGCCCGTTAGGCAACTGGAACTTAGTATAAGGTATAACAACTTCTTTACCGGTTCTCTCTACTTTCTCTATAAGCTTTGCCTGCCCGAAAGCATTTGCAGCCAATAGGGATGCAGCCATGTACATGGCAATAAGCGGCTTTTTCATTATTTAAGATGATTTTATTGCTGTAAATATAATAAAGCAGGCGGTTTTATGGCTATACCCTACTGCTTGGAGAGTGTGTAAAGCACACCTATAGTATATACCCCGCCGTTATAGCCATAACCAGGGTCAAAATCGGCATCCATATTAAATGAATTGCCTGGATATGCGGCATTACCGCGGCCACCCGTTTTTAAGGTTTGGCTGGATGTAGACATGGTTAGAAAACTCGAAGTACCATTAACGCGCATGCCTAAGATACTGGCCGGCATATTGGTACTGGCACCGGTAGACTGCGGGCTGAAATTGGCACTTTGACTGGAAATGCTCAATACCCACAATACATTACTTTTTATAGCTACGGCAGCATAATTGCTGATGGTTTTACCATTTGCATAGTCGTTAGACGTAGTAAAATTGGTAGTGCCGGTAAGGTTGGTAACTGTAATGCTCATGATAGAGGACACAATAATGGTACCGGGTACCACATCATTATATGATTGGCTATAGGCCGGCTTGCAAAACAGCAATGCTAATAATATGATAAGATATTTTAGTCTCACGGCTGCGTCATTGTAAAGGTTAGATCAAAAGTATAGGTGCCGGGACTGAAATAACTATAACCCGTAGGTTTCAGGTTGAAATCATAGGTATAAGTACGCTCTGATAAAGAACTACTCATTTTGGGCTGGGTAAATAAACGGGTATCAACCGCACTTACTGTTGTAGGACCGGTAACCAGATTGGTCACATTGGTAGAGTTAGTGCTCTTATAGTCTATTTCAAGGCTACCGCTGGTATTGGGTAGAGAGGGTGTCCAGCCCGAAGGATAAGAAGTAACGTTCTGGTGAACATATACCTGGGCCGAATTGGCCTGCGTTTTTAGCTTTATCGTTAATGCATTGGGTAATATGATACCATATTCCAGGCAGGCGTCTGTATTACAGTTGTATAGCAGCGTGGTATTCAGCTGCACATTTATGTAGTTATTTTGTGCTTTTGCAGAAAATGAAGCGGCGATAAATATAAACAGGAATATTACAACGACGGTAATACGATGCTTCATAGGGGTATGCGTGGCAGTATGTTGTTTGTTGGCTTGTGTTGCTCCCGGCATATTAGTTCTTTGTTTTTCTCTCTTGCCCTAACAACTATGTAAAATAACACAACATAGTCAGTATTTCCAAACTTCGTAGTGAAACTAATACCAATAAACGATTAAAAGAAGATTAGTTTTAAACAGCCTGTTAACAGGGATGTTAATGCAGCTATTTTTGATAAATAATGCGGGTATTTTGCATTTATTAGCAAAAATATGTTGTTTTGTGTATCACTCATATACTATGCGTAGTACACTACAATTCATTTTTGCATTATTGTTGTTGACCATTGTTTCCTACAAGGGTAATGCACAAAACCTGGGCGTACACCCAACCACTCTTAGCTATACATTAGGGGCAGGACAAAGCGAAACACAGGTGATACACCTGTCAAACTCATCACCTAAAAAGGTACAATTCCGTCTTTATCTAAACGATTGGGTAAGGGATAGCATGGGTGGCCATATTTATTATAAGGCAGACACCCTATCGCGTTCATGCGCAACCTGGATAACCCTGGGAGCCAACTTCATCGAACTGGAACCGGGACAATCTAAAGAACTGACCGTAAAACTACAGGCACCGGATGATGGCAAGTCTACCAAAGAAATGAAATGGGCCATGCTGTTTATAGAAACCGTAGAAGAAGCCAACAGCGCCAATAATAAAGCTGCCCAGGCCACCGTACGTAACTTGCTGCGTATAGGCGTGCACATTTACCAAACGCCGCCAACCGTTACAGAAAAAGCCGTTAAAGTATTTGACCTGAGGCCATCGAAGGATATGGCTAATACGTATATGCTGGTTTGCCAAAACACCGGCCAGGTTATGCTTGACTGCAAATCTTACCTGGAACTGGCTTCTCTGAAAGACGGATCTAAAGTAAAAATGGACCCGGTTGAGTTCCCGATGTTCCCTGACCAGAAGCGTTATGTGACCTTCGAATTGCCCAAAAATCTTACAAAAGGCAAGTATTCTGTACTGGCTGTGGTAGATGGTGGTGAGGATATGTCGCTGGAGGCAATAGAAAGCGAGGTTGAAGTAAAATAGCACAATACATTAAAAATCAATATTTTATTAAAAAATAAAGGCCTGCATTAATGCAGGCCTTTATTTTTTAATAATTTTTTTTTGTTAAGCGCTTGCAAATAAAAAAATTCTACATTAGTTTTACGTTCGTTAACCAGATGCAAATGCATTGTTAACAAGTAACCTAAGGGATAATAAGGAGAGAGATTAAAAATTAGGTTACCATGTCAAAGAGACTACTGTTTATAGCACTTTTTATTCTTACCGCAGCTTCGTACGCGAAAGCTGATGGTGCTAATAGCACAGCAAGCCAAACTATCCGTCTGGTAATCAGCAAATCCATTAAGATATCACTTCCCGGCGATCATGGTAATGGTCATGACGATCATGGCAATGGTAACGGTAATGGCCATGAAGACCATGGTAATGGCAACGGAAATGGTCATGACGGAGATGAACACAGGTTCAGCATCCAGTCTAACGACAACTTTATGGTTTTTGTAAGCAACGGAAACGCTAAAGAAATTCCTTTCACCCCGGTAACCAATAACAAAAACGAATCAAGCCACGCTAACGGCTTATACAGCAGCGCACAAGGCACCGAACAAACTTTTGCAGTTAACTACAAAAGCAGCCGTAAAGTAAACGACATCATTTATACAGCTACTCAGCCGTAACCACCATATTCAATAATTGATAATTGCACGGCCCTTTCTTATGGAAGGGCCTTTTTTATTCCCTGTATCCTGCGGTTCATCACAGCAAACCATAATGGCGGCAACATGGCCAGCAGCATACTGCCGGGATAGCCTGTGGGCAGTTGGGGTGTATCATCGTGATGGCGGAGCAACTGGTATTTTCTGCTGGCAAGATAGTGATGGTCGCTGTGGCGACTCAGTTCAAACAACATCAGGCGCCCTATAGGGTGGCTGCTGTTCCAGCTATGTTCCGGCATAGCCCTTTCATACCTGCCATCGCCCAGGTAACGCCGCATCAGCCCGTAATGCTCTATATAATTGACGGTTTCCAGGAGTAATATGCCCATCAGTGCCGCACAGAGGAAACAGAATAGTACAGTACCACCCCATACAATGCCAATTGCTACACAGAAAGCAGCTTGTATCAGCTGGTATACCAGCATTTCATTCCGGTAAAAGCGTCTTTCTTTTTTTAATTGTTCGGCAGTGGCAATAGCCCATGCTTTGCGGTACACCCCGGTAATACTCCTGAACCAGAACAGATACAGCGATTCATTCAGCCTGGCTGTACTCGGGTCGCCCGGCGTGCCCACATGCTTATGGTGGCCACGGTTGTGCTCAATGAAAAAGTGCATGTACAGCGAGGTAAGCAGCAGGCTGCGCGCCAATAATTGTTCTGCCCTGTTCACCCTGTGCCCCAGCTCATGCGCTGTATTTATACCCATCACACCGCAAAGCAGGCCCATAGCCATGATACGCCCCACCCTGTCTGCCATGGAAAGGTGCATATCAGCCATGCTGTTAAGGAACAGGTAGAGCATGGCATACTGCAAAGGCACTACCAGGTACAACAGCCAATCATACACGCGGTCTTTCCTGGCCATCTCTTCCTCAGCCGCATCAATATTATTATCATCGGGAGATATAAGTAGTTCCAGCAGCGGGATTACTGCAAAAGCAAATATTACCGGCAGCCATACAATAAACCCGGTATGCGTAAAACTGCGCCATGCTAAAAAGTATAAGGATAAAGGCAGTGCGTATTTAAAGGCTTTCCAGCGCATGTATTATGGTACTGAACTAAAGTTACAATAAATGATCATTTGTGCCGGCAAATATTCTTTCCAGCGCCCAGGCTTTCAGCCGCATCTCTTCCCATTCTTGCACAGGAGCACTATCATATGTGATGGCCCCGCCGGTATGATAAGACAGGTAGGCGGTATCCTTATTGTAAAACAGGCTGCGTATCACCACATTGAGGTCAATATCGCCGGCAGGGCTGATATACCCCACTGTGCCGGAGTATAAGCCTCTGCGTGCCTGCTCATATTGTTCTATCAGCTGCATTACTTTCACCTTGGGCGCGCCCGTCATGCTACCCATGGGAAAAGAATGGCGTATAGCCGTTGTAAAGCCTGTACCTGCTCTCAGTGTGCCACTTACGGTAGATATCATCTGGTGCACCTGCGGGAAACTGTATATACCAAACAACTCATCAACCTTCACGCTGCCGGTTTCACAGCTATGTGCCAGGTCGTTGCGTACAAGGTCTACTATCATCACATTCTCTGCCCGCTCTTTTATGTTTTCAGACAAGGCAGTTTTAATAGCTTCATCTTTGAGCTTGTCTTTATCCCTGCGCGCAGTGCCTTTTATTGGCTGCGATAGTACGCGGTCTCCTTTCTTTTGCAAATACCGTTCGGGGCTGGAGCACATCATATACTGGGTGCCGTACCTGTAGAATGCAGCAAACGGGGCAGGAGACAGTTTATTCAGTGCATTGAACACCGCCAAGGGTTCTATGTCGCTATCCTGCGCATACCCTTCGTTGCAGTAGTTTATTTCGTAGCAGTCGCCCTCTTTTATATGTCCACGCAGGGTTTCTATGGCCAATAGGTATTGTTTCTTGTCAATATGCTGCACAAAATGTACCTGCGAGTGTACAGGAGGTATGGCTGCAGGTGCCCCGGCAATAGCCTGGTAAATATCCTGCGGCTCTGTGCTGAGTGATTCAATAGTAAGAATAGTTTGCTCCGAATTGATATGGCAAACGACCTCCGGCCGGAAGAAAAATAATTCCTCAAAGTTAAAACGCTTAGGATGGCCGGAATGTAATTTCTTTTCTAACTGGTTCTTATAGTCGTAGCAGATATTGCCAAACAGCCAGTCTTTTTCCCGGTCGTGATACTGTTGCAATTCCTGTAGGCTATCTATACCGTCTTTTATCTCCTCTACACATCCTGCTGCCAGCAGGCATTCATAATTGCCATGAGTCTCATGATAATTATTACTGTCCAGGTAAAGAAAAATGCTGAACGGGTTTACCCAGTTCAGCATTTTATTTTTTATTTCATTACAGCTTTCAGCTGCAATATTGTAACGAGCTATTTTGCGTTGCAAAGTTCCTTCACAAATTTAAAAATCATCATCGTCGTCATCAAAATCATCTCCTTCGTTAAAGAAGCCCAGGTCTTTGAAATCGTCATCTACATCAAAATCCTCGTCTTTAGATGCTTTCTTTCCGCCGGTAGCCTTGGTTTTTGACTTAGGCATATCAAACTCTTCGAAGTCCTTATCTATATCGTAATCATCTTCGTCTTCGCTGCCAAAGTCATCATCATCATCCATATCGTCATCATCTATATCGTCATCGTCGTCGTCATCATCATCATCATTTTTACTTTTTGCTTTGCCTGCTGCCGATTTTTTAGGAGCAGTTTTCTTTGCAGGCTGATCTTCCAGCTCTTCATCCAGGTCTTCATCATCTTCGTCTACCTGCTTTGCAGATTTCGAAGATGCTTTCTTTGCTGCAGGCTTCTCACTTGCTGCGCTTTTCTTGCTAGTGGTACTTTTCTTGTTTGCGTTTGATTTCATAGCGCGTATACTATTGATAGCGTAAAATTTTAATTGTTTATCGAAATTGCCAAATTTTTTTTTAGATAAAAAACATAATTTTTTTACTAAGAAATAACCAGCAATTGGTCGCGGCCGGTGCCGTTAGAAACATAACCTATTTTAGTCTGTAAATATTGCTCTACAAAGCGGCAATAATCTTTGAAATCCTGGGAAGTTTCTTCGTAGGTCTTACACTCGCTGATGGGCTTGCCCCAGCCTGCAAATGATTGGTAAACAGGTTCTACCGAAACACTGCAAAGATCGTAAGGCAGCTCTTTTGTTTCAACCCCATCCACTTTATAAGCTACTGCTGCCTGTATAGGGCTGAACTGGTCTAATACGTCGGTTTTGGTAATAATCAGTTTGGTCACACCGCTCAGCATTACTGCATAGCGCAATGCTACCAGGTCTATCCATCCGCAGCGACGCGGGCGGCCTGTGGTAGCACCAAATTCGCTGCCGGCTTTACGCAATGCTTCACCGGTATCATCCAGCAGTTCGGTAGGGAAAGGACCTCCGCCTACACGTGTACAATATGCTTTTGTAATGCCATACACTTCGCCAATGGTTGACGGAGCAACACCCAGGCCATTACATACACCTGCTGCTATTGTATTGGAAGACGTAACAAAAGGATAGGTACCGAAATCAATATCCAGCATGCTGCCTTGTGCACCTTCTGCCAGTATTTTTTTACCGGCTTTCAGTTGATTATCTATCCAGTATTCTGCATTTACAATCTGCAGAGTACGCAGGTGATCGATGGCTGCAAAAAATTGTGCTTCCCATTCCTGCCAGTCTACCTGGTGTTCGTATTGTTTCAGCATCTGCAAATGTTTTTGCTTCAGCTGCTCATATTTTTTATCAAAATCTTTGCTCAGCACATCGCCTACACGCAAGCCGTTACGGCCTGTTTTGTCCATATACGCTGGCCCTATACCTTTCAGGGTAGAACCAATCTTTTCCTGCCCTTTAGATGCTTCTGATGCAGCATCCAACGCACGGTGCGTAGGAATAATGAGGTGTGCACGCTGAGATATGAACAAGCGAGACAACAGGTCCGGCTGCAACGCAACGATGGTATGTATCTCTTTTTGTAAAGTAACCGGGTCTATCACTACACCATTACCTATAAGGTTCAGGCAGTGCGACTGAAATACGCCGGATGGAATGGTATGCAGTACAACTTTATTACCATTTACATATAAGGTATGCCCCGCATTCGGGCCACCCTGGAACCTTGCAATAACATCGTATTTAGCAGCAAGGTAATCTACTATCTTACCTTTACCTTCATCGCCCCATTGCAACCCTAGCAAAACATCTATCATAAAAAAACTTTCGCGCCCAAAATTAATTGATAAGTTGAAATATCAATACGCTGCAAATGTAAAGGCTAAAAATAAAAATTAAACTATTTGTCTTCCTTTACAATATGAGAATTTTGCACTATAGACATCAATTGGTGCAGCGTGTTTTGCATACCATTGTTAGAGCCATCTAAGAATATTGTGTTGCCTTTACCATTTTCAGCAAAATGCTTGATAGCATCTGTCCACATAGAAAATAATATAAAGGATGCATCCAGGTTGGCTGTTTGCATTTCTTTGGCTGCCAGTGCCATACCTCTCGCTACTTCTTCGCGAAACAAGGCTACACCCTGCCCCCTCAGCTGTGCTGCCTGCCTTTCTGCTTCGGCAGATATTTTTATAGCATTGCCTTCTGCTTCCGCAGCTTTGGTTTTAGTAATGAGTAAAGCCTGCCCTTCATTTTCTGCAGCTGCTTTCAGGTTGTTGGAAGCCACAACCTGGGCCATCGACCGTACAATAATATCATCAAAAGCTATATCATTCATTTGCAGGTCCAGCAGGTGATAGCCCCAGTCTTCCAGTTGCTTGTCCAGTTGCTCTTTTACATGCAGTATTATCTCTGTACGCAATTGCAATATCTCCGATTGCTTTTTGGTAGCCACAAACGCCCTCACAGCCCCTTCTACCGAACGGATGAGTGCCTGCATAAAGTTCCGCTCGTCCATAAATTTAAATGCCACGTTCTGCAGGGTCTCGCTTTCCTGGTTCAGCACCGCATACAGCAGCATAGCCGAGAAGTTGACATTGGCCTGGTCTTGTGTAATGGCCTGGAATTTCAATTCTATCGAACGGTTCTGGTAAGAGATACGTCTATAAATACTTTCAACAAATGGAATGCGGAAATTTAAACCTGGCCGTAATATGCGCTGAAACTTACCGAAGACGGTGATAATAGCCACAGTGCCCTGCTGCACCGTTACCAGGCACATAAGCAGTACAAGAACAACAACGCCCAGAACAATGTAAACGACCATATTATTTATGTTTATTTGGAAATATACAAAGATGCCCGAAATTTGATACTACAAATAACATTTGCTTGTCGGGGAAACTTATTTTGGACATGGAGGCAATGCAGGAGGACTTTTTTGCCGACACTGCATTGATAGGTATTGTAAGCGCTTTGCCGCATTACCGTTTTTGCTGGCTCATGAACCAAAAACTGGATATCGAATTTGCCCGCGAACCCGAACAGGACATCATGGTACAGGCATCGGCCAAACGCCAGGTATACTACAGTATATATAAATACCAGATGCCTTTGAATGGCAGCACCTACACTTTATACCAGCTAAAGCGTGACAAAGACATTTTACTACCGGAAGTAAAACAGCTGGACTACCTGTGGATGGTACAAAGTGCCTCTGCCGAAGAAGATGCACAAAAGCTGATACAGCACCTGCGCGAGATACCCGAAGTGCAGTTGGCACAGGTACTATCGCCCGAGCGGATGAAGAATCTCAGCCACCTTATTTTATAACAGCAGCCGGCTTTAACTACACGTTACAGAATTGACATATATAAATATGTTAATTCCCTGAACCTTATTAGGTGCGTAAGTGTATTTTTCTATTTTTGTTGCCTGTCAAATTAAAGCTGCATGAATTTTCGCAAAGTCAACAATATTGTTGGGTGGGCCACTTTTGCCATCGCAACAATTGTTTATCTCAAAACTATGGAACCCACAGTCAGCTTCTGGGATTGTGGCGAGTTTTTATCCTGTGCCTATAAAGTGGAGGTAGGTCACTCTCCCGGCGCCCCTTTATTCATGCTTATACAACGCATGTTTGGCTTACTGGCCGGTTCCAATCACGCTAACGTAGCTATGATGATCAACTCGTGGTCTGCCATAGCCAGTGGCCTTACTATACTGTTCCTTTTCTGGACCATCACGCACTTTGCCAAAAAACTGACTACTAACAATAACGAAGAACCCAATAGCCTGCAAACAACACTTATCATGGGTGCCGGCCTTGTGGGTGCTTTGGCTTATACCTTCTCAGATACTTTCTGGTTCTCTGCTGTAGAAGCGGAAGTTTACGCCACTTCATCCCTCTTTACCGCCCTGGTATTCTGGGCTATACTGAAGTGGGAACACGTGGCCGACCAGAAATATGCCGACAGGTGGCTGATATTCATTGCCTATATGATGGGCTTATCGGTAGGTATACACTTGCTGAACTTGCTGACCATACCTGCCGTAGCTATGGTGTACTACTTCAGGCGTTACGAAGCTACCAGGATGGGTGCGATCACTGCATTCATTGTGGGCTGCGTATTCCTGGGCTTTGTACAGTTCGGCGTATTGCAGGGCATTCCTATCCTGGCATCTAAATTCGACCTGCTGTTTGTAAACAGCTTCGGTATGCCATTCGATTCAGGTGCATTGTTCTTCATTGTGCTGCTGTGCGGCCTGCTTGTATGGCTGCTCATCTATGCCAAAAAACGCAACTGGTACCTGGTGCATACCGGTATCCTGTGCATCACTTTTATTATCATTGGCTTCTCCAGCTACCTGGCGCCACTGATACGTTCACGTGCCGATACACCTATCGACATGACCAATCCTGATAATGCCATCAGCCTTACTTCTTACCTGCAACGTGAGCAGTTTGGCCAGCAGCCACTGTTGTTCGGACCAGACTTCACAGCAAGGCCTGTATCTTATGATAAAAAAGGCGATCAATATGCACGTTCTAAAAAAGACGGCAAGGATTATTATGAAGTTGTGGGCGATAAAATAGACCCTGTATTCGATGCAGAATCTAAACGCTTCTTCCCGCGTATATGGGACAATAATGATCCGCAGCATATAAACTTCTACAAGAGCTACCTGGGATTGGGAGATGGTGAAACACCAACTTCTGCAGATAACTTCAGCTATTTCTTCCGTTACCAGATCAACTGGATGTGGTGGCGCTATTTCATGTGGAACTACTCAGGCCGCCAAAACGACCTGGAAGGCCAGGGCGAACCTAAGAACGGTAACTGGATAACCGGTATCAAATTTATAGACAACAACATACTGGGATTGGGAGACATAGACAAAATGGCCGGCGGCTACAGCGACAGCCCTGCCCGCAACCAATTGTATATGCTGCCGTTCATACTGGGTATACTGGGTATCATTTACCAGTTCAACCGCAATAAGAAGGATGGCGTTACTACGCTTACTCTATTCTTCTTTACCGGTATAGCCATTGCCATTTACCTGAACATGCCACCGGTGCAGCCACGTGAACGTGACTATGCATTTGCCGGTTCAACTTATGCCTATGCAATATGGATAGGCTTGGGCGTACTGATGGTGAACAATTGGTTCCAGAAGGCTATAAAAGGTGCCGGTGGCGCTTATGCTACTATAGCCCTGTGCCTGCTGGCCGTACCTGCCCTGATGGCCAAAGAAGAATGGGATGACCACGACCGCTCTCAAAAAACACTGGCACGCGCATCTGCCTACAATACGCTGATGTCTTGCGCACCAAATGCTATCCTTTTCACATTCGGTGATAATGATACCTACCCTGTGTGGTACCTGCAGGAAATTGAAGGCGTACGCCCTGACGTGCGTATCATCAACATGAGCCTCTTAGGTATAGACTGGTATATAGACCAGCTAAACTACCGCATCAATGATGCAGATGCTGTGCCTATGGTTTGGAAGAAGGAGCATTATATAGGCGACCACCGCAACTATATGCGCTACTATGCCAGCCCGCAAATACCGCAGGACCGCTATATAAGCCTGATGGAAGTTTGCAAGTTCATGCTGAGCGATGCGCCTGAAGCTAAAATATCTGCCGGCGATGCCCTGGAGAACTTTATTCCTACCAAAAACTTCTTTATCCCGTCTCTGAGCAAAGCAGACCTGGTGAAAAACGGGTTGGTGAAAGCAGCCGATACGACTATGGTGGATAATGATATCAGGTTCACATTCCCTAAGGAAATAGCTTATAAGGACGACCTTGCTGCCCTGAACATTATTGCTGCTATAGCACAGGATGGTTGGAAACGCCCTATTTACTTTGGCGGCGGGCTACCTGGCGATAACTACGAAGGATTGGAAGACTACATGAGGCTGGAAGGTATCGTATACAGGCTTATGCCGTTTAAAGTAAAAGATACATTGTCTGTTCCGCAGCAAGACATCGGAAGCGTAGATTTTGAAAAGAGCTATGACCTGTTTGTAAACAAATACCAATGGGGAAATGCACAGCGCAACGATGTGTACTTTGATGAAAAGAACCGCATCATGTTCACAGCATACCGCATCAACGGCGGACGTATTGCCAACGAACTTTCTATGCGCGGACGCACTGAAGAAGCTAAAACGTTATTGAATAAAGTAAATAACAGTATCACAGAGAAATCTTATTTCTACGATGCCACCATTTACTATGTAGCACTGGCCTACTACCGTGCTGGGGATAAAGCGAAAGGCCGCGACCTGACCATGCGCCTGGCAAGGAATGCTGAAAAAGACATAGATTATTCTCTTACACTCAGTGATGCAGCACGCGAAAGCATGCGCGGAGATGTAGAACGCGATCTTACCATTATCAATGCATTGCGCAGTGCTGCCATAACAGGTGGCGATGCCGCAACAGGTAAAGAAATGGAACAAAAACTACAGATACTGGCTAAAAAAGCCGGCGTACAGTAAAACTTTAGTCATAAGACTGGTAGATCCCCGTGATTTGTCACGGGGATTTTATTTTTTTGCAGCAGAACGATTTATATGAACAGTACAAGATCCTTAGCATATTTATTTATTGCCCTGTTTTTTATGCCATTAAACACATCGGCACAACTGATAGTGAGGCAAAGGGCGCATGCAGATGAATTACCGCCTAAGTTTATACTGATACAGTTATCCAGTTTCCAGAATAAAGTTGCCTACTATACAAAAACCCGGCAGGCAGGAAAATTGGCAGAGCTAAGGAAAGATGCAGATGTCTTTAATAAAAAAATGATCGCTGACTATACCGACAATTTCACCATCTGCCCTATTTACTTTTTTGCAGACACTAATTTCCTGGATATTAAAGCGAAGAAATTTGATGGCCTGGTAATGGATAAAGACCTGCACCCGGTAAGGAATTTTAAAGTAGCAGATACCAATTACTGCATTCTTACTTTCAACCATCCCAGCATGTCTACTACCGACTATAGCAGCACCAACCCTAAGGTAAGTGCCGATGACCCGTACGATGCATACTATGCCAACACCAGCGTAGGCAACCGCCAGCGCCCGGTATTGCTCAATCCTGATTTTACTTACCGCCATAAACCATTGCCCAACGGTGCGAACAATAAGGTCGTTACCCCGGCAAAAGGACGCGAATATTATCGTTTCGAATCAAAAACCTTCGACATTTCGTACAAGGCCAACGCTGCCGGCCTGCAAAGAAAAATAGAATTGTTTTACGGGCTGTAAGCTACTGCCAATTATCTGCCTTGTTTGCATTTACAGAAAATAATGAGCCCGGCCTTATACCTATACGTATACCCGTAGCAGGCTGATTGAAACTATTCCAGGAATGCACCAGGTCTACACGCAGCACGCGGAATAGTTTGTAGCCAATATTGTCTAAACCTACAAATGCCTCTGCATAGTAGTTGGACTGTGAAGCATAGAAGGTATTGGTACCTAATACAAAATACAACCTGGCCTGCCTTAGCAACGGTATTTTATTGGTCAGCAGGCCTTTCATATAATACTCCATATGCAACTCACCATACAGGCTTTCCGTATTGCTGTAGCGGTAATAAGGGGCCAGCTGGAAAGTGTGCAGGTACGGGCCGGCAAGCGTCATTTGATTGCCTGATACATGCATCATATCGGGCAGGCTCACATAGTTTTTATTCAAAAAGCCCCCGGCGGCAATATCATAAACAAGGCTGCCCAATAGCTTCAGGCTTATATCATCTTCCACGCCAAAACGCCATTTATCAAAATCTGATCTGCTATTAATGATATTGGGAATACCTTTTTCATAATCAATGCTGAACAGCGGCCACCTGCTGCCATTTGGCGATTTATAATCGGGGTACTGTGTATAAGTATACCCTGGTCTGTACGTGGCGGATAGTTTAATAGTAGCTGCATCATTCTCTTCCCATTTTACAGGGGCCATAGGTGTGGCAGGTGTATTAGAACTTAATTTTTCGGCCGTACCGTTGATAAGCGTATAGTTGGTAGTGTTATTCAGTGGTATCCGCTGCTGATAGCCTATTTTAGCCGACCAGCTAAAACCGTTGCCATAGTTGCGCGATACGAATGCAGCCCCGCCTGCCCCTTCATACAGTTTCAGGTAATTCTTTCCGTAAAAGAGGGTACTTACTGTGTTGAACAGGTTGTTTACCGAGCTTTGCGGGTCATACTGGAACACGTATTTCCCGCCTTCTATCCCTACGCTCCAGTCACGTCCTTTCCAGGCCCTGTTCTCTTTTTTGTAAACAAGTCTTGCAATAGCATTGAAATGCGTATTGCTGAACCCATAACGGGCAGCCAGCTGGCCGGAAAGTGTTTTGCCTGTATCAATAGTATGCGTCCACCACAGTTTAGGCGCTATATTCACCCCTTCAACTGTATTATAGTTTACCAGCCATGAATTGAAACCGCTGCTGATAATTGCATTGGTAGAAAACTTGTTTTTACTTCCTTTACCCGTATAGGTATAGCCTCCCAGCAATGGGTCCGACCAATCAAATTTATTTCCATCGCGCCTAATAGAATCAAGCAGTTTAGGATCATTATCCCTGATGCGTATGCTGTCTTTCACCACATAGTCGCGGCTTTCATCTGCCTGCAATGGCACCGGCCTTCTTTCTGCCCAGTACGATGTATCTTTCTTGTTAGCCATTGCATCATAGCTGCTGATCATTTTGCCTTCGAACAAACTGTCGGGCACAGGTTCATTCACTTTCTGGTTATTGTACACCGTCAGGAAATTACCGGTCATGTCCAGTATCAATATCTTAATGGTGAAATACAATACCTGGCTTTTCGGCACCCAGGTATCTTTTCGCAGCGGCAGGAATACCTGTTCAATACGCATAGTATCCAACAGTTCCAAACCATATTTCTGGGTAGCTACCAGGTCCAGGCCTTGTACTGCCCAATCTTCCTCGGCTATATAGATGGTACCTGAAAGCAAAGGCTCGTAAGCACGGCGCGGTATCACTTTTATTTTATCTATAACAACCCCGTTTTCCCTGAACTCGCCTTCGTATTTATACTTGTAATAATGCAGTGCATTTTCGCTGATGGGTGATACATAGGCACGCTGCCCATCTGTGCCGATCAGGTTTACTTTATTCTCGTAAAAAGTGATGACCGGCGGCATTTGCGAGATGCCCAACCCGTTAGGGTCGCCGCTCTCTTTTACTGAACGGATAATGGTTCTTCGTTTATTGCCCTGTGCATAATAGTCTGCTTCTTCCTCGCATAAATACAGCATACCCTTACCGGCAGAATCAAGCCCCATATCGCGACTGAATTCTTTTTTATCGCTCTCGTCTACTTTTACACCCAGCACTGCACCCTGCCCCATCTTATTATTCCTGAAAGCGCCTTTCATATAAATAGATGTCTGGAATGTATGCACCTGGTCAAGGTGGAATTTGCGGCGTTTGATGACCTTGCGTATAATGCCATAAGCAGGGTCTTCGCTATTGGCCTTTACCACTACGGCTTTCATTTCGTAGCTCTGGTCCTGTAGGGAGAAATTATGCGTGATGGTTTCTGCGCCTGCAAAACTCACGGTATACAGGCTTTGTTTAAAACCCATGTACTGGCAGCTTATTTTATAAGTGCCGGGTGCCAGGGTCAACTGGTATTCTCCTTTTTCATTGGCGGTGGTGCCTTGTGTGCTG
>JANINW010000018.1:80565-191114 GCA_024508935.1 Flavipsychrobacter sp.
CACATATACTGTAGCAAAAGGCAGTGCTTCACCTTTGGTGTCTGTAGCCTTGCCTTTTAGTATACCGGCAAATGATGTAACTGAAAAGAACAGCATAACGCTGATAAGGGTAGTAATACGTAAAAAACGCTCCATTCTTAAAGTAATTTGAGTTTAAGAGGCTGGCATGATCTTGCCACCGTTATACGAGTATATCGGGCAAAAATGGGAAATGTTACAGAAATTTAAAAAAGACCGAACAACTGGGCATCGATGCGCCTTACCACATCGGCAAGGTCTTCCTCGCGGTCGGCAAAGTTGATCGTGTCTACATCTATTATCAGCAAAGGCCCGTCTGTATAGCTATCTATCCATTTATTGTAGAATTCATTCAGCCTTTTCAGGTAGTCCAGGCGTATGTTCTCTTCATAATCCCTTCCGCGCTTTTGTATCTGGTCTACCAGTGCAGGTATAGACGCTTTCAGGTAAATAAGCAGGTCGGGCGGAGACACCATGTCTTTCAGCGTCTGGAACAAAGAAGAATAGTTTTCAAAATCGCGTTTAGTCATCAGGCCCATGCTGTAGAGGTTGGGCGCAAATATGTAAGCATCTTCATAGATGGTACGGTCCTGTATCACACTTTTTTTACCACGGCGTATCTGGTTCATCTGCTGCAGCCTGTGGTTAAGAAAATATATCTGCAGGTTGAAAGACCAGCGGTGCATGTCCTCGTAAAAATCTACCAGGTATGGATTGTGGTCCAGGTCTTCGAAATGGGCTTCCCAACCATAGTGTTTAGACAGTTTGGTAGCTAAAGTAGTTTTCCCTGAGCCAATGTTCCCGGCTACTGCAATGTGTTTCGGCGTATTTTTTGGAGGCATGTGTTACAACAGTTGCTGGTTTCTTAGACGATGACAGAGGCAGGTAGGGTAAACCTCGTTTTTTGAAATCCAGTACAATATAAAAAAGCTATTTTTAAAAAATGCCCGCTTTTTGCGAAGCGGGCTATAGATTTAATAATAATTTATCCCTATCTTCTTTCGTGCTTCGTCAATGGTTTTAGAGGCACTCTCCCTGGCTTTTTCCGCACCTTCTTTTAGTATGCGTTGCAGGCGTGGTTCATCATTTTGCAGGTCTGTTGCCCTTTCGCGTATAGGCGCAATGAATGCTACCATATCTTCGGCCAGTTGTTTTTTCATATCACCATAGCGAATGGTGCAGTTGTTATAAGCGCTGCGGTAAGTATCTACTGTTTCTGGTTTCGATACCAGGTGCATCAGCTGAAATATATTCTGGATATAATCCGGCATCTCGCTGTTGTGCTCGGTAGGACCTGCATCCGTTTTAGCTTTCATCACCTTTTTACGGATGGCATCGTCTGCATCTGCCAGGTATAAGGTAGCAGTACCGTGCTCACTTTTACTCATCTTGCCTGCACCATCAAGGCTGGGCACTTTTATCAGCTGCTGGTCGTAATTGAAAGGATAAGGTTCGGGGAACAGTTCACCGTACCTGTTATTAAAGCGGTTGGCAAAATTTCGGGCCATTTCCACGTGCTGTTCCTGGTCTTTACCTACCGGTACTTTTACAGCACGGTGTATCAGGATATCTGCGGTCATCAAAACAGGATAGGTCAGCAGGCCGGCATTCACATTATCGGGTTGTGTACGTACCTTATCTTTAAATGTAGGCACCTTCTCCAGTTCGCCTTTATATGCCAGCATATTCAGCATCAGGTATAGTTCCGGTATCTCGGGAATATCACTTTGAGCGTATAATGCTACTTTATCAGGGTCTAATCCGCTGGCTACGTTTTCAGCTACCACCCTGTATACGCTGTGGCGCAGGTCTTTAGGATCGGGATGCGTGGTGAGAGAGTGATAGTCTGCCACGAAAAAATAACAGTTGTATTCATCCTGCATTTTCACATAGTTCTGCATAGCACCGAAGTAATTACCCAGGTGCAGAAAACCGGTAGAGCGGATACCACTAACAACAATTTCTTTACTCATAACGGGCGGCAAGATACGAAAAGAGCAAGGAAGATAATTTGACCGGCATAAAAAATCCCCGCTGGTGCGGGGATTGAGCCTATAAAAATTTACAGATCAGCTTAACCTGAAAACCAGCGGCAGGGCATACCGTACGGCTACTTTCTGTCCTTTGTCCTCACCGGGTATCCATTTCGGCATCTTGTTTACTAGGTCTATTGCAGCCTGCTTCAGCAACGGGTTGGGTTCTTCTCCACCTTTTCCGTGCACATCCGGATTTACAACGCTACCATCTTTACGTACTACGAACAGCACCGTTACTTTACCTTCTATACCTTTTTCCCTGGCTTCCTGGGGATACACAAGATTATGAACTATAAAAGATTGCAGGCTATCACCCGGAAAGAGAGGCATCTTTTCTGCTACGGTCATCAGGTCGCCGCCAAAAAATTCTACACTATCTGCCGTACCTGATTTTCCTGTGTATACGATTGTCTTATAAGGCCGCTCAGCTACATCCCATCTTTTTGATTTACAACTTTGCAGCCATAAGATATTGGCCATAATGAAAATGGCAGCGCCCAATGCAAACCCGCCATATAATGTGCGCATAGTTTTTGAACTTCTTTTACCCAGCATCATGATCCGCCTTCTTATAGGATGCATAATAAATGAATGCGACATAGGCAGGCTGCAACTATTAAACAGGTTGGACAAAAGCAATTCGCCATAAGCTTTTGCCTCCACCCCACTTGCTGCATCAGCCTGGAATTCGTGTACCTGTACCAGTTCTTTCTTTATCCAAAACAGGAACAGGTTGGGCCAGAAACATACCTGCAGCAGGTTCATCAACACCAGGTCATGGGTATGGTGTAATTGAATATGGGCCAGTTCGTGCTTAATGATCGTCTTGTGTTCGTCCGTAGCCGGCAGGAAAATATATTTACCCCAGCTACCGGGACCGAAGCCGGAATTTCTTAAAAGAGTATACCCCTCTCTGCTTTCTTTTTCACTACCATTGATCACCCGCCTGATCTTTATCCATTGCCAAATCACAACACTCAATATCAAAGCAGATATAATACCATAGACTATTGCGGCTATACTGATTGCATTTGTATAGGCCGGTTGTGCAGCCTGCCCTACGGTCACTTCCGGCAGTCGGAAGTTCAGTATTGGTCCGGGTGCGTCATTACTAAAAGATTGCGGCAGTTTTGCAAAAGGCAGTAACAAGGGAAGTATAGTACATGCCAGGAGATAGGCCCTGTTGAATGCATGCATAGGCCTGTTGCGCAGAAACAACAGGTACACCAGGAACATAAGCCCGGTATAAGCAGATATCTGTATAAGGTATAGCATGGTATTTATTTTTGAGGTGATTGTTTTTTCATTTCTTTCAGTATGCTTTCCAGTTCCTGTATGCTGATGTCTTTTTCTTTTGCAAAAAAGGATAGCATATTGGTGAAGGAACCTTCGAAATAGCGCTTCACAAATTGCTTCATAGAGTTTTTACTATAATCCTCCTTTGCTACCAACGGAAAATAGCGGTTCGATTTGCCGAACGATTCATAATCTACAAATCCCTTATCTACCAGTATTTTAATAATGGTGCTGACTGTGTTATAATGCGGTTTGGGCTCCGGCAGCAGGTCTACAATGTCTTTTACAAATGCCTTGTCTAATTGCCATAGCACCTGCATGATCTCTTCTTCTGCTTTTGTTAGTGGTTTAAAATTTGTTTTCATAAAATAGCTTTGCAACTAATTATTTAGTGAAACTACTAAACATTTAGTTTAACAACTAATTTTTTAGTTAAAATATTGTTTTATTACAATAACATGATATTAGCATGTTTTTAAGAATATAAGTTTTAGATTTGTCTAAAATTATTTTTAGCCATTTAGATGAACTTACATAATAGCGATAAATCCTTAGGCGATGTACATGAAAGCATAGACCCATCGGGCAGGAAGAGCAAGCTGCGTACTATAGCAGCCTTCTTTGGTCCAGCCTATTTGGTAAGTGTAGGATATATGGACCCCGGCAACTGGGCCACCGATCTTGCAGGCGGCAGCCAGTTTGGTTACAGGCTGATATGGGTATTGCTGATGAGCAACCTGATGGCTTTATTATTACAATCGCTCAGCGCAAGATTAGGCATCGTACAGGGGCGCGACCTGGCACAATGTAACCGCGAGGTGTACCCCAGGGGTGTCAACTTTATCCTATATATACTGGCAGAAATAGCTATAGCTGCCTGCGACCTGGCAGAAGTACTGGGTATGGCTGTGGGCCTTAACCTGTTGTTGGGCATACCACTATTATACGGCGTGCTCATCACCTTGTTAGACACCGTGCTGCTATTATACCTGCAAAAACTGGGCATGCGCAAAATGGAAGCTTTTATTATAACGCTGGTGGCTATTATAGGCGGATGCTTTTTAGTAGAGATATTTTTTGCAAAACCTGATATGGGCGAGCTGGTAAAAGGTTTCGTACCATCTATACCCAACAATACTGCATTATACATTGCTATCGGTATTATTGGCGCTACGGTTATGCCGCACAATCTCTATCTCCACTCTGCCCTGGTACAAACACGCAAAATAAACCGCGACGATATTTCTATACGCAAGGCCATTAAGCTGAATATCATTGACAGTGCACTCGCACTGAACATGGCTTTTTTTGTCAATGCGGCTATACTGGTGCTGGCCGCAGCCGTGTTCTTTACCTCGGGCCACCAGCAAGTAGCTGCCCTTAAAGATGCACACCAGTTACTGGCACCGCTATTGGGTAGTCAATGGGCTGCCCATCTGTTTGCTATTGCACTGATAGCTGCAGGACAAAGCTCTACGGTTACCGGTACACTGGCAGGGCAGATAGTAATGGAAGGTTATTTACGCCTGCGTATCAACCCTTTGGTGCGCCGCCTGCTTACACGCTTACTGGCCATTGTACCAGCAGTGTTGGTAATACTGATAATGGGAGAACAAGAAGTAGATGCTATGCTGGTCTTCAGCCAGGTACTGCTAAGCATGCAACTGGCCTTTGCAGTTATCCCGCTTATCCATTTTGTAAGCGACCGCAAACGTATGGGCACCTTTGCCATTAAGCCACTTACAAAAACCTTCGCCTGGATCATTGCGGCCATCATCATAGCGCTGAACCTGAAACTGGTTTACGAAACCGCGCAAACCTGGATGGCCTCAACTAATAGTATATTTGTACAAGGCCTGGTGGTAGCCGGGGAACTGGGACTGGTAGCCTTACTGCTTATTACCATCCTGCACCCCTTCAGGCTGCAGCACCGCGAAGCCAGCATCAACATACACCATCCTGCAGATATGGATAGTTTGCAAACAGCTGTTTCAAAACCATTTCACCGCATAGCACTGGCGCTGGACTATAGCGATAAGGATAAGCGTGTAATAGAATATGCTTTGAAACTTGGTGCACCCGATACGCAATACGTGCTGATACATATAGTAGAAAGTGCACAGGCACGTATGATGGAAGACCAGGCTAAAGATTATGAGACTATTAAAGACAAAGAGCAACTGCAGACTTATGTGAATTTCTTTGAATCGCGAAACCTGCAAGCGGAAGGCGAACTTGGTTTCAAAAACCGTACGAAAGAAATAGCACGCATAGTAAAACAAAAAGACTGCGACCTGCTGGTGCTGGGCAGCCACGGCCACAAAACAGTTAAGGACTGGATATTTGGCGAGACTATTAATACCCTGAGGCATAAAGTAGAGATACCGGTATTCATAGCCCGTTAATTGTTTGCGTTTTGCTGGCAGGCTTTTTTAGTAGCTGATTGATATTGACCGTTTTATTACGAACTTAGAGAGATATAACACGCACATGCAAAATAACGACCTGCGCTTTGCCGTACTGATCGATGCTGATAATGTTCCGTCTGCTAACCTGAAAGAGATGATGGAAGAAATAGCCAAATACGGCACCCCTACCTTTAAACGCATATACGGCGACTGGACCAAACCACATGTGAACCGCTGGAAAGACCTGCTGCTGGAGAATGCCATTACACCTATACAGCAATACAGCTATACACAGGGCAAGAACGCTACAGACTCTGCCATGATCATAGATGCGATGGATATATTATATACCGGCAGGGTCGACGGCTTTTGCATCATTTCCAGCGACAGTGATTTTACACGGCTTGCGCTGCGCCTGCGCGAGGCAGGTATGCGGGTAATAGGTATGGGACAAAAGAAAACCCCTTCTCCCTTCATAGCAGCCTGCGACAAATTCATTTATATAGAGATACTGAAACAGCGCTCTGCCGATAAGACCAAAGAAGAAGATGCCAAAGTAGAAGAAGAAACGTCTACAGAACCGGAAGTGATTAAAACCGTTGATAAGGCCCTGATAAAACTGATCTCATCTACCGTTAACGACCTGGCTGATGAAGAAGGCTGGGCCTTTTTGGGAGAGATAGGTAATATGTTGCTGAAAAAACAGCCCGATTTTGATGCGCGCAACTATGGATATAAAAAGCTGGTCTTATTATTAAAGAGCACCAACGCCTTTGATATTGATGAGCGCTTGTCTGATAAAGGCAACGGAAATATCAAACACGTGTATGTGCGTATCAAACAAAGCCCTAAGAAGAAAACGAACAATAAAAAGCCGGTTGTAAAAGGCTAACATGCCCTATTAAACAATATAATATATTACAAATCAGCAATTTAGCTTTTGTTATCAGGTATAAATACCTTAACTTAATAGGGTAAAACCATATTGATTTATTCATATTTATTTCATTTTATCTATCTAACTTCGCGCAAATTTTTAAAGACTATGAATTGGAACCCCGCTGGAATTGCTGAAGAACTGACTTCGACCACCAACAAACTAGTTAAAGGCTATGAAACACTGCAGAATATTGACAGTGTAGAAGTGGCTACCACACCGAAAGACCTGGTATGGGAAAGCGGTCACGTAAAGATGTACCATTACAAACGCGAAACGCCTGCAAAGTGCAGCACGCCGGTACTGGTATCATTCGCTATGCTGAACCGTCATGATGTACTGGACCTGCAGCCCGACCGCAGCCTGATGAAGAAACTGCTGGAAGAAGGACTGGACGTGTATATTATGGACTGGGGTTATCCTACAAAGGCCGACCGTTATGAAACAATGGAAGACTATATCGACGGTTATATGAATGATGCCGTTGACTTTGTGCGCAAAAGCAATAAAGTTGATAAAATACATAAAATGGGTATTTGCCAGGGTGGTACTTTCTCTATGATATATGCTTCCCTGTATCCTGAAAAACTGAAATCGCTGACTACGTACGTAGCACCTTATGATTTTTCTACCAACAGCTGTATGCTGTACCGCTGGACCAAATACATAGATGTAGATGCAATGGTAGACAGCGTAGGCACTATACCGGGCGAACTGGTAGACAGCGCATTCGGTATGCTGAAACCAAGCATGAACATCAGTAAATACCTGGGTGTGATGGATTCGCTGGAAGACCAGGCCAAACTGGAAAACTTCCTGCGCATGGAAAAATGGAAAGGCGACCTGCCGGCCATACCGGGCGAGATGTACCGCAAATACATCAAAGACCTTTTCCGCGATAACAAACTCATAAAAGGTGAAATGGAACTGGGTGGCCGTAAGATAGACCTCAAGAATATGACCGTTCCATTCCTGAACGTATATGCTACCGATGATAACATCATACCGAACGAAAGTACGCTGCCGGTAATGAGCGCTATAGGCTCTAAGGATAAACAAGAATATCCTTTCCCGGGCGGCCATATTGGTGTATTCGTGGGCGGCAAATCGCAGAAAGAGCTGGCCCCGGCTGTTGCCAAATGGGTAATTGAAAGATGTTAATAACCTCTTGATATTTATAAGAGCGCACTTTAAGGTGCGCTCTTTATTTTTATGGTAAGGCGGGATAAAAGAGAGATGACATAAAGAACTAAAGATGCATACAACGCAGCACAAATACGCCATCCATAAACTCACATTGTCTAACGGCTGTAAAATGGCCTATATAGATGAAGGCGAAGGAGACCAAACCATATTATTTATTCATGGCCTGGCTACCTATGCGCGCAGCTGGAATAAGAATATAGAAGGGCTGAAGGACAAATATCGCTGTATAGCCATAGACCTGCCCGGCAATGGCTATTCCGACCGCGGGGATTTTCCTTATAGCATGGAGTTCTTTGCCGGTTGCATTTATGACTTCATACACAAGCTGGGGCTGAAACGTCTTTGTATTATAGGACATTCTATGGGCGGGCAAATAGCGCTGACCCTGTTAATTAATGTGCCCGATGCTGCCGACAAACTGGTTTTATGCGCCCCGGCGGGCTTTGAAACTTTCAACCTGCTGGAGCAAAACCTGTACCAGTCTTCCATCAGCTTTGCCGATTTCTTTTCCACTGAAGAAAATAGCCTGCGACAAAGCATACGCAGTAGCTTTTATCATTATCCTGCCTATATGGAAGAGATGATAGACGAACTGGTAAATATCATGCACAAGCACCCTACCCGTCAATACCGCAGCATGGTAGATGGCTGTATAACGGGTATGCTGAACGAGCCGGTTTTCAATAAGCTACATTCTATTCATCAAAAGACATTGGTGCTATTCGGAGAAAGGGATGCGCTGATACCCAACCGGCTGATACACCCTGTAACGACTAAACACATTGCTGAAGCAGGCGTAGCCCAGATGCCTCATGCCATACTGAAGCTCATACCCTGTTGCGGCCATTTTCTTCAACTGGAAAAAGCAACAGAAGTGAACGCTGCTATTGATAAGTTTGTAAGTGAGTAAACTCGCTTATTTCTTTAACCCCGGGTATTTCATTTTAAAACCTTTCAGTGTATCGCGCAGTAAGGAGGCAACCAGGTAGTTTTTATACCAGTTCTGGTCAGATGGGATGATATGCCAGGGTATATGATTACAATGGTCGAAAGCAGCTTCGTAGTATTTCACATACTTATCCCGCAGCTTGGCTTCTGCAAAATCATTCGCATTGTACTTCCACATCTTCTCCTGCAGTTCTACCCGTTCTGTAAGGCGCTGCTGCTGCTCTTCTGCAGATACGTGGAGGTATATTTTGAGAATATGGGTATTGTTATGCTGTGTTAGCAGTTGCTCAAAATGATTGATAGCCTCCATGCGCCTGGCGGCTGTCTTATCGTCTATCATACCATGCACGCGCGTCACTAATACATCTTCGTAATGAGAACGGTTAAACACCTGTATCATACCTTTTTCGGGTACATGGCGGTGAATACGCCATAAGAAGTCATGGGCTAACTCCTCCTCGGTAGGTACTTTAAACGACTGCACTTTCACGCCTTGCGGATTCATGGTACCGAATACATTACGTATCAGCCCGTCTTTACCGCTGGCATCCATGCCTTGCAGCACCACCAGTATACTGTGCTTATGCTCGGCATACAGCAGGTTCTGCAGGTCGTCCAGCTCACTGATGATACCGTCCAGCTTTTTCTTGGTGGTATCTTCATCCATGTCCTTGGGGGCACGGGTCTTTATCTTTCCCAGCTTTATCTTTGACATAATGATTAATTGGTATCGCTGTTGAACATGCGGCGATACGCCTTAATAAAGATAGCACCGAGATTTTTATGTGGCGGTATATAATCGTCAAACATTTCCTTCACCTTACCTTTCCCTTCAAAATACCCGTTGAGACTTTTCCAGGTAGTGATCCAGTCTATATCATTGCCCGCCAGCAACTGGTCGTTGATAGCTTTAATGATAGGCTCATTAATGCTCATAGACCCTACCTGCTTGGATGAGATGATATTGGCATCGGGCGCATGGTCCAGCACCGTACCTAGGTTATGGTAGCCACCGCATGAACCCAGCATGACGATACGGTTCTCTTTTTGCAGGCGATCCATAGTAAGGGGCAGGTGGTAGCTATGGCCACGGTGCACCACTACCGTTGGTTTCACACTGGCTTCGTCCAGGTACTTGGCCAGGGCGCGCTGTGCTTCCTCATCTTCCGGTTCTGCCAGTGGCAGGTTGGCATAGATAGTTATCGGCTTTCCTTTGATAGATGATATAGTAGTCCAGTATTTAGTATCTACTTTCTTCCAGGCGGTCTTATCTTTAAAATTGCCTAAGAAGCTGGCGTAAGAGTTCTTACCATCTTCATCGCCATAAAAGAAGAACTGCTCAAACACTACACCGCTGTCACTTACCAGGTTTTTATAACGCACCAGGTTGATCGGCGGCAGGTTCAGTTTTTCAGATTGCGTAGCAGCTACATTCTCACTATCCACGCCCCTTGAGCCCTCGAACAATGTGGCTAACAGGCCGTAAACAATAACCCCCTTCTTGCTGCGGGCATCGTAAGACTTTTCATAGTTATTGGTTACTTCTTTCTGCAGGAAATCAGACAAAGCGGTATCGGCAATACTGCCGAAGGCATCGGCCACATCCACTGCATCTTCGAGGTCATTATCCTTTCCTTTTTCAAGGCCTGCTACGAAATCGCGCATCACGCCGGTCTTCTTATCCGGCTCCATTGTACCCAGGAAGGTGCTAAGCGTATTGTAGCCGGCACACATACGTATGAACGTACGGAACTTATCGCGGTTCACTTTGGCCAGCAGCTCATCACCTTTCATGGGCTTCATGCGTTCCATCATGCGGTTGAATGTACCGAGGAAGCTGCTGGTATATATTTCATCCTGCCCATAGACCATTATAAAATATAGTACCTCAGGAGCAAAGCCATCTATGCATTTGAAACGAACCGGGTCCTTTTCTTCATGCAGGTCATTCATTTCACGCACATACTTCAGACCACGGTATTTCAGTTCGTCGGTATAAGTATCGCCGCCCAGTTCCACGTTCTCTACTTTCAAGCGTACCAGGTTTTGAAAATATTGGTCCTGGTTGGCGGCTATAGCATCTATTTCTGCAATGGTTTTCTTCTTTGTATAGATATCATTGAGGAAAGGCATGGCTTTCAGCGGCGCTTTAGACTGCTGGGCTATCTGCACGATCGTTTGTACCAGCGGGTCTTTACTGCGGCGCACGGCATTACTCAGCGTATAGTTGGTTGACGATGCATAGTTGAATACATAATTGGGCACTACCCTTGCGGCAGAAGCCACTACATCATCGGCATAAGATTCATTGGCAAATTCGCTCAGGCGCTGTATCATGATCTGCGGTTCGCGCTTACCCATCTCTGTATAGATAAAGCTGCGCTCCGGCGAATTACTTTCAAACATCTCCTTCGCGTTGTCCAGCGTCTGGAAATTGATATTGGCCCTTACAAATTCCATACCCCGGCCTTCGTAATGCGCTATGATCATATCATGCATATTAAAGACCAGCTTGCGGTAGAAATAAGGATCGATACGCGTATCAGCATTGTATTTGGCTATCATGCCATTCAGCGCCCGCAGATAGCGTATCTTACCCTGGTTATCGGCCATCGCATCGCGCGCGCCCATCGGCAGATTCTCTATCATTTTCTGCATATGGTCTACATCATGCAGGAAAGCACGGGTGAGCATATTATTAATGACGGTATCGTCGGAATAATAAATGAATTTATCAACGGCGCCATCCGATACGTCAGCACGCTTTTGTTCATTATCTATTTTCTGGTGCCAAAGCTGCCTGTTCCGGGGCACAGGCTGTATAAGCGTATCTATATCATAGATACTCACCTCTTTCACTTCTTTTTTCTTATGGCGCTGGGCATATACATCCGTATCACAAATACAAAGCAACATCACAACCGCTAACGGCAGGTACCAGGTTCGTTTATTCATATTATCCCTTTTCTTACAAGCAATAGCTAAGAGCTGCATACTACAAAAATAAAGTAAGCCACCGTGTTAAGGTTTTTATAACGTGGTGGCTTACAGATAAACTTATTAAAGATACTACCATTCGGGGTAGAGCGGGAACTGCTGCATAAATGCATTCACATCTCCGCGAACTGAATTTATTACGCTCTCATCATCAGGCGACATGAGCACTTTATCCAGCCAGTTAACTACCTGGACCATGTGCTCTTCTTTCAATCCGCGAGTGGTAACGGCAGGAACCCCTACCCTGATGCCCGATGTGATAAAAGGTGATTTATCATCAAAAGGTACCATGTTTTTATTGATGGTAATATCTGCGTGCACCAATGTGTTCTCTGCTTTTTTACCGCTGATGTTTTTATTACGAAGGTCTATCAGCAGCAAGTGGTTATCGGTACCGCCGCTTACTATATCATAACCTTTCGCCCTGAATGCATCGGCCATAGCCTGTGCATTGTTTACTACCTGTTGTGTATAGGTGGCAAATTCAGGTTGCTGTATCTCGAAGAAAGCGACTGCTTTTGCAGCGATCACATGCTCCAGCGGGCCGCCCTGTGTACCGGGGAATACTGCGAGGTCTATCAGCTGGCTCATGGTGCGCACTTCTCCTTTTGGACCAGTAAGACCCCATGGGTTTTCAAAATCATGGCGCATCAGTATCAAACCACCACGTGGGCCGCGCAACGTTTTGTGTGTAGTAGTAGTAACGATATGGCAATGCTCGAACGGGCTGCTTAAATGCCCTTTAGCAATAAGGCCTGCAGGGTGAGATATATCTGCCAATATTAAAGCCCCTATTTTATCGGCCACGGTGCGGATGCGGGCATAGTCCCAGTCCCGGCTGTAGGCAGATGCCCCGCAGATGATCATTTTAGGTTTGTGCTCCAGCGCCTGTTTTTCCAGGTGGTCATAATCTATAAGACCATTTTCCTTGTGCACGCCGTAGTGGACCGCTTTATACAGTTTACCGGAGAAGTTTACCGGTGAGCCATGCGTAAGATGGCCGCCCATGCTCAGGTCGAGGCCCAGGATAGTGTCTCCCGGCTGCAGGCAGGCCAGCATTACGGCTGCATTGGCCTGTGCACCGCTGTGCGGCTGCACATTGGCATAGGCTACACCAAATATTTCTTTAGCGCGGTCTATCGCCAGTTGTTCACTTTTATCTACCACCTCGCAACCACCGTAGTAACGGCGGCCGGGGTAGCCCTCGGCATATTTATTAGCCATTACATTACCCATGGCCTGCATCACCTGCATACTGGTGAAGTTTTCAGAGGCTATCAGTTCCAGGCCACGGCGCTGGCGTTCCAGTTCTTCGTTTATCAGATTAAATATGGCGGTGTCGCGTTGCATGTATTCCAGTTTTCGGCGGCAAAGATAACCTTTGAAACTATGATTTACCATTAAGACTCAATGGATTTCACTTACCGACACAAATGAACATAAATAAATATTAAAATTTAATAATAATAAGGTATCTTTAAGATACGGAGTGAACCTGTAACAACCTTATGAAATTCATTATTTACCTAACGGCATTTATTGCCCTATCCATGCCTGTATGCGCCCAGCAAAATATGGTGCCTAACGGGGATTTTGAATACTATACTACCTGCCCCACCGGCGTGACCCAGATTAGCTATGCTAACGGATGGTCATCTTATGTTACTTCGCCCGACTACTTTAATGCCTGCCATACCGCAGGCATTGCAGGTGTTCCGGTAAATGCATTCGGTTACCAGTATGCAGCCAGTGGACAGGCGTATATCGGTTTAGTCGGTTCGCGTTTTTCAAATGGCATAGATGGAGAATATATTACTGCCGCCATATCGCCGCTCACTGCAGGTATGGTGTATGAAACGTCGATGTCTGTTTCTATGGCAAACACCCATAGCGGTGCTACTAATGGACTGGGTATGCTTTTCTATGTCAACGGCGCCTCGTCTCTCGCATTACTCCCCGGTGTCCAATTACGAGTTCCGCAAGTGCTCTACAACCGATACGGACTTATCACCGATACGGCAAACTGGGTGCGTTTAAAGATGGCCTTCATGGCAGATTCGGCATATTCACATATAGCAGTAGGAGGATTCAGCAATTTTAGCTCCTTTAGCTATGCTAACCAGGGCGGGGGGTCTGTCACTCCCTACTATTATATAGATTCTATAGTGGTCAGGCAGATAAAAATGCTAAACCTGAGCGTACCCGACACACTGCTATGTGTTGGTGATACTATAAATGTGTCGTACCATGTAAACGTTGACAATTACTTTACTTCAACCAATGTATTCAGTGCACAATTATCATCGGCAAGCGGCAGCTTCAGCAGCCCTTTAGTTATTGGCTCCGTCATATCTGATACTGATGGAATAATTCAATGTATCATTCCCACTTCGCTGACTGCCAGCAATGGCTATAAAATACGGGTTGTTGCCAATAGCCCGGTTAACGTATCTTCTGATACACTCTCCGTTTCTATCGGTACACCAATTACTGGTCTGAGCACAACAATAAGTAGCCAGCCATGCATTGGCAGCAATGTTTACATGAGTGCCTCCAGTACTACACCCAGTGCAACGTATAAATGGGCCGGGCCTTCCGGCTTTACTACAATCGGGCCCTATGCCAGTGTACCGAATGCAGGCCCTACAAACGCAGGAAATTATATTGTTGCAGCCGCCTTCTATGGATGCAGAGATTACGACACCGTAACATTAACCCTCAACCCGTTACCAGCCAAACCTGTTGCCGGCAGCAATACACCTGTATGCAACGGCAATACTTTAAATCTCTCTGCTTCCACCTCAACCGGCGGGGTTGCTTATAGCTGGACAGGGCCCAACAGTTTTAGCGCGGCAACACAGAACCCTTCTTTAGCCAATGCGACAGCAATTGCAGCAGGCAATTATATTGTTACGGCTACCATTACTGCCACCGGTTGCAGTGCCAAAGACACGGAGACTGTTGTAATAAGCCCGATTCCTGCCGTAACTGCTACCAGCAATGCCCCATTATGTGATGGCGCAACCATGAGCCTGTATTCTTCAGCTACACCTACAGGTACTTTTTCCTGGGCGGGACCAGGCAGCTTTACTTCGTCAGCACAAAACCCGGCCATTACGAATGCCAGCCCTGCTGCTTCCGGTGATTATATCGTCTCTGTGACACTCAACGGATGTACCGGTAAGGATACTACTACCGTAACGGTAAAGCCTAATCCTATCACCCCGGTTACCAATAGCAATACACCGGTTTGTGTGGGTGGTACCATTAACCTCTCTGCTGCTTCCAATGCAGGGGCTTCCTATAGCTGGACAGGGCCTAACAGCTTTGCTTCTGTACTGCAAAACCCTTCACGTAGTAATGTGGTGATGGCGGATGCAGGGCTGTATTCTGTTATTGCAACGCTAAACGGCTGTATGTCTCCGGCAGGTTCAACCACCATTGTTGTGAACCCCGCGCCCTTTGTCAGCATTTACCCCTTACCATCAGATACTATTTGCCAGGGAACAACTGTCACCTTTGTAGCATTACCTGCCAATACAGGTACCAGCCCCAGTTTCAAATGGACAAGAAATTCAAGCCCTGCTATTTTGGGCACAGGCAATACATTGGTCAGCAGTGCTATCAACCACAATGATATCATACGCTGCGAGATGACCGAGAACATTAAATGCGGTACGGCGTTTAAAGATACCAGCAACGAGGTGAAGATGACGGTTTTGCCATGGCTGACGCCTTCGGTATCAATTACCTGCAGCCCTAATGCACCACTGGCACCTTATGAAACAGTAATATTTACCGCCCATCCTGTAAACGGCGGTAATAGCCCCAAATACCAATGGCGGAAAAACCTGACCGACCAGATAGGTGCTAATAGCTATACATGGGGTACCATGCAAATTGACGATAAGGATAGCGTGAGTGTTTTAATGATCAGCGATTACAAATGTCCGCAGCCTAAAACTGCCGGCAGCAACAGCATAAAGGTAATCGTGCTGACAGGGGTGGATGAGGTGAAAGGCAATAACACACTCTCTCTTTATCCAAACCCTAATAATGGTTCCTTCACCATAAAAGGCAATGTGAACAGCAATAAGGAGGTGACCATACAAATAGTGAATGCTGTAGGGCAACTGGTGTATGAAACAAAGGCATTCCCTAAGAATAAGGAACTGCGGGAGCAAGTGAATGTGCATTTGGCTAGTGGTGTGTATGTTTTAAAAATAAAAACCGAACCTATTACAACTGTTAAATTCAAAATTGAATAAGACTATGAACCGTTCCCTGTATATAACAATGCTATGTATTGCGACAGCTATATCTGCTTATGGCCAGCAAAACCTGGTACCTAATTGCAGTTTCGAGCAACGTACGCAGTGCCCCACGAATATCAGCAACGTCACTGCTGACTGTGCAAGCTGGTATGCGTTTACAAACGGCACGTCTGATTACTTCAATTCCTGCCATGTAGGTATACTCGCCGGCGTGCCTGTGAATTTTCTTGGTTACCAGCTGGCAGCACGCGGGCAGGCTTATGCAGGGGTAATTACTTATAATGGCAATGTTGACTACAAGGAATACCTGGCCACACCTATCGATCGCCTGAGAATTGGCGCCAGCTATGAAGTTTCCATGTCGGTATCCAGGGCCGATAGTGTAAGCTATGCAGCGAACGATTTAGGAGTGCTGTTTATCGACCAGGGCTATGCCTTTAAGCCTGGCACGGGAAGACTAACCATGGTACCGCAAATCGATTATACAAACTATGGCATTATCACCGACAATCTTAACTGGACAAGAATAGCCAAAAGCTTTGTAGCGGATTCTGCCTACCAGCGGATGGTGATAGGAGGGTTTAAGTCACAAACCACAATGCCCCTCACATATATCGGACCTGCAAATTTTGCCTATGCTTATTACTATATCGATTCAGTTGTAGTAAGGAAAACTTCAAATATATTTTATGAGTACACGGACACACTTGTGTGTGTAGGCGATACGTTTAGTATACCCTGCTCCATTGATACTGGCTTTCATGCTGGTATCAATAATATTTTTTATGCCCAACTTTCTGATATCAACGGCAATTTTACCAATGGCACTATAATAGGCTCTATATTTTCTCTAACAGGCGGCAATATACCTTGTTCTATACCACTTGCCACACCTGCAGGTAAAGGCTACAGACTAAGAATTATTTCTACCAGCCCTGCAGACACCACCGTTGCCAGCATGAGCATTGGTATTGGCACGCCTGTATCGAAACCTGTGGCCAGTAATAATGGCCCTACCTGTATTAATGGGATGCTGAAGGTGCAGGCTGCTACTACTACCACAAGCCCGTTTCTGAAATGGAGTTGGACAGGTCCTAACAATTTCATTTCTACGCAGCAGAATTTCACGATATGGCCACCTACAGCTGCTCATAACGGAAACTTCATAGTGACAGCCAGTATTTTTGGCTGTTCGGCAAAAGATACCACAAACGTAGTTGTCATTCCTTTAAACGGACCCGGCGCCAGCATTGCCACAAACAGCAATGCACCTGTTTGCCCCGGCGATACGCTAAAACTAACCTCAACAAATACTACTGCCAGTTCTGTATATTCATGGACCGGGCCAAATAGCTTTAACGCTTCTACACAAAACGCGTCAATACCTAATCCCGGGACTTCTGCAGCAGGGCTTTATACAGTTTACGCATCGCTAAATGGCTGCACTATCTGGGATACCATGACTATAGCCATGAAACCCGGCCCCCAGAATTTCACGGCCAGCGACAATAGCCCTCTTTGCGCCGGCAGCACTTATAATCTTAATTCAAGCAGTACATCTACAGGCATTGCATATAGCTGGTCAGGGCCGAACAGCTTTACGTCATCGACTGCTAATCCTTCGATCAGTAATGTTAACAGCACTCATGCAGGGGATTACATTATAACAGTCACACTTAATTCCAGCAATTGCAAGGCAAAAGACACTCTTACACTCATAGTGAACCCGCTGCCGGTAAAACCTGTAATATCCAGCAATACAGCTGTTTGCAGCGGTGCAGACCTTAACCTTTCGGCCACAACTACTACAACCGGCGTGAATTATGTATGGTCTGGCCCCAACAGCTTTACAGCTACTACCCAAAACCCCTCGGTTACAAATGCTTCAACAGCTGCATCCGGCGACTATATGGTAACCGCAATTGTAACAGCTACGGGATGCAGTGCCCAAGACACAGAAACAGTATTGATAAAACCAACCCCTGTAGTAAATGCATCCGGCACCACCCCCGTTTGCGAAGGCAGCACCATATACTTATCTGCAACTGCAACACCAGCAGGTACATTCTCATGGACCGGCCCCAATAGCTTTACCGCTTCTGTACAAAATCCCTCAATCGGCAATGCCGACTTAAGCACAGATGGTGATTATATAGTCACTTCAACATTGAATGGCTGCATTGGCCGCGACACAACAACAGTGCAGGTAAAGGTTAGGCCAGCTACACCTACTGCCGGCAGTAATGCGCCGGTATGTATCGGTGCGATGCTCTACCTTACTGCAAATTCTGACCCCGGAGCTACATACAACTGGACAGGGCCTACCGGGTTTACTTCCTCGCTTCAAAATCCATCGCGAAATGTAACGGTAAGTAATGATGCCGGTGTATATACCGTATTTGCAACATTGAATGGCTGCACTTCTTTGCCCGGGAATGTAAACGTATCATTAACGCCTACGCCTTTTGTGGTAATATATGCCATACCGGGCGATACTATCTGCCAGGGCAGCACCGTTTCCTATACTGCATTGCCTGCCAATATAAGTGCCAGCGCTACTTATAAGTGGACAAAAAACAGCAGTCCTTCTGTGCTCAGTACCACGAATACATTTGTGAGCACAGGCATCAACAATAATGATATAATACGTTGCGAACTGACAGAACCGGTGAAATGCGGCAGCATCTATATTGATACCAGCAATGAAATAAAAATGACAGTATTACCATGGCTGGCAGCATCGGTATCTATTACCTGCAGCCCAACTACTGCCCTGGCTCCATACGAAACAATAAACTTTACAGCACACCCCGTAAATGGGGGAAATAATCCAAAATACCAATGGCGGAAAAACCTGACCGACCAGATAGGCGCTAACAGCTATACATGGGGTACCATGCAAATTGATGATAAAGATAGCGTGAGTGTAACGATGATCAGTGATTATAAATGTCCGCAGCCTAAAACAGCAACCAGCAATAAGATAAAAGTTACAGTGCTGACAGGGGTAGATGATGTGAAAGGGAAAAGCAATATCTCTCTTTATCCAAACCCCAACAATGGTTCATTTACCATTAAAGGAAATGTGAACAGCAATAAGGAGATGACCATACAAATAGTGAATGCATTGGGCCAACTGGTTTACGAAACTACCTGTCTACCTAATAACAAAGAACTGAACACACAGATAAACGTGACACACCTTGCAAAAGGCGTATATTCACTTAGAATAAAAACCGGAACAATTAATACAATTAAATTCAGCATAGAATAAACCGATGAAATCAACTCTATTATTTGTCATTGCTGTATGTTTTGCAACGACCGCTGTGGCACAGAACATAGTACCTAACGGTAATTTTGAACAATATACCACCTGCCCTACCAGTGTGGCGCAGATAAATACGGCCTTAGTAGGGTGGACAAACTATTCTCCCAGTCCTGATTATTTTAATACTTGTAATACAGGGCCTACTGTTGGCGTTCCAACCAATGTATTCGGTTCACAGTCTGCAGCGAGTGGTAATGCATACATTGGGTTAGTAGACTATTATAATGGATCTGCCTACCGCGAACATATACAAAACTCCATTCCGCCATTACAGGTAGGTTCTACCTATGAAGTATCGATGTCCGTATCGCTGGCTGACAACTCTTTATATGGTTCTAACGGCTTAGGCGTATTTTTTTATATTAATGGCCCTACCACTGTACCATCTGCAGTTCCACCCGTTACACCCCAGGTATCTTATGGCAGTTACGGGCCTATAGTTGACAAAACAAACTGGGTACGAGTCAGCGGTACTTTTGTTGCTGATTCTGCTTATACCCACATGGTTATAGGCGGATTTAAAGATAACAGCAGCATATCCTATACATCATCAGGCAGCGGCAGCAGCAACTATGCTTATTACTATATAGATTCTGTCGTGATCCGTATAGCATCAAGAATACAATTCTCTTACCCCGATACATTACTCTGTGCAGGTGATACTTTCAGCCTGCCTTATACAGTCGATACCAGCTTCCATGGCGGTACCGGCAACCAGTTCCGGGTGCAGCTGTCCAATGCTTCCGGCAGCTTTGCTACGCCTACTGTTATAGGTTCTGTTACTTCGGGTGTGGGCGGTACTATATTCTGTACCATACCATCTGCCACTCCTGTTGGCAATGGCTACCGCATCCGCATCGTCTCTACCAACCCCGTGGATAGTTCCGGTAATAACGGCAAGAACATTGGCATAGGCACCCTTGTGGCCAAGCCTGTGGCAGGCAGCAACAGCCCGGTGTGTACCGGCAGCGATATCAACCTCTTTGCTTCTACTACTACCGTAAACCCTGCCCTCAAATGGAGCTGGACAGGGCCTGCAGGCTTTAGTTCTTCTTCACAGAACCCTACCATTACTTCACCTACTGCTGCCAATGCAGGCAGCTATATCGTTACTGCCAGCATCTATGGCTGTAAGGCTAAGGATACTACCAATGTTACCATCATCGCTTTGCCTGCCCCTACCGGTATCGTCGCCACCAGCAATAGCCCGGTATGTGTCAATGATACTTTAAAGCTGTTCTCTACCAATTCTTCTGCAGGGACTGTCTATAGCTGGACAGGGCCCAACAGCTTCTCTGCTGCTACACAGAATACTTCCATTGTCCATCCCGTTGCTGCAGCAGCGGGTGATTATATTGTCTCTGCCACACTCAATGGCTGTTCAGTAAAAGATACCGTTACAGTAGTGGTAAAACCTACTCCTGCCAATTTCTCTGCCTCTGATAACAGCCCCGTTTGTGCAGGCGGCTCTTACAGTATGAATGCTGCTTCTACTTCCACAGGGGTCACCTGGACCTGGACAGGGCCTTTCGGTTTTACCGATAATACCCCTAATCCTTCTATAACAGGTGTAACAGCTGTCAATGCTGGTAACTATATCATTACCGCCACTTTGAATGGCTGCTCCCTGAAGGATACGCTTACCCTGGTGGTAAACCCATTGCCTGTAAAACCGGTGGCTAACAGCAATACTCCGGTCTGCAGCGGCAATACCCTGAACCTCTCTGCTTCTACTTCAACAACTGGCGTAACTTATAGCTGGGCAGGGCCCGGTAGTTATACTTCCACCCTGCAAAACCCTTCACGCACCAATGTCACCACTGCTGCTGCGGGGGATTATATCGTTACCGCTACGATTACTGCTACCGGTTGTGCTGCTAAGGATACGGAAACAGTGGTGGTAAGGTCTACCCCTGTGGTGAATGCTACCAATAATACACCGGTATGTGAAGGTGCTACGGTGAACCTGTTCTCCTCTGCTACACCTATAGGTACATTTGCCTGGTCAGGACCAGGCAGTTTTGGTTCTACCTTGCAGAACCCAACCATCACCAATGCCAGCCCTGCTGCTTCCGGTGATTATATCGTCTCTGTGACACTCAACGGATGTACCGGTAAGGATACTACTACCGTAACGGTAAAGCCTAATCCTATCACCCCGGTTACCAATAGCAATACACCGGTTTGTGTGGGTGGTACCATTAACCTCTCTGCTGCTTCCAATGCAGGGGCTTCCTATAGCTGGACAGGGCCTAACAGCTTTGCTTCTGTACTGCAAAACCCTTCCCGCAGTAATGTGGTGATGGCGGATGCAGGGCTGTATTCGGTTATTGCAACCCTCAATGGTTGTGTATCGCCTGCAGGCAGTACTACCGTGGTGGTAAACCCGGCTCCTTTTGTTACCATCTATCCTACGCCTTCCGATTCTATCTGCCAGGGAAGCACCGTTACTTTTATTGCACTGCCGGCTAATGCAGGTAGCAGCCCTTCCTACAAATGGACAAAGAACTCCAGCCCTACAGTGCTGGGCACAAGCAATACTTTAGTGAGCAGTGCTATCAACAATAACGATATCATACGCTGCGAGATGACCGAGAACACCAAATGCGGTACGGCTTTTAAAGATACCAGCAACGAGGTGAAGATGACGGTGCTGCCATGGCTGGCACCTTCGGTGTCTATTACTTCCAACCCCACGACCCCGCTTTCGCCTAATGAGCTGATCACCTTCACGGCCATACCGGTAAATGCTGGCAATAACCCTAAATACCAGTGGCAGCGCAACAGCAGCGATGTGGTAGGGGCTACCAGCTCTGTATGGGCTACCCAGCAGCTGTCTAATAACGACAGCATCAGCGTGATACTCACCAGCGACTACAGGTGCCCGCAGCCTAAAACTGCCGGCAGCAATAAAATAAAGGTGATTGTGCTAACAGGGGTGAATGAGGTGAAAGGTACTAACAACCTCTCTCTTTATCCAAATCCCAACAATGGCTCCTTCACTATTAAAGGCAATGTAAATAGCAATAAGGAGATGACCATACAAATAGTGAATGCCGTGGGACAGCTGGTGTATGAAACAAAGGCATTACCTAAGAATAAGGAATTGAATGAACAAGTGAATGTGCAGCATTTGGCTAGCGGTGTGTACCTGCTGCGGGTTAAGGACAATGACGAAATGCAGGTCATAAAATTCAAAATAGAAAATTAAAAAAGGAGCCTCAGGGCTCCTTTTTTAATACGTTGAATATATAATAATGATCCCCACAACAGGCATGACCAGCATACCACCAAAGAATAATATATCGGCCATGCGTTCAAGCCTGTGATTATTTTCTTTACGCAAAGCAGCATAAGAGAGCAAAGCAGCAGCAATAAATACAAATGTATCTATCGCCAGTATTTCGTCCGCATAGGTCTGCATACTGGTTTTCATAACGCGGAACAGCGTAATAACTGTGATACATACACCCACCATAGTTGTAGAACCTGTAAAAATATGGTGTGCAATTTCCCGGTTCCTGTCATTGGGTTTCATACCAGTATCTTTTTATTCAGCTAATTTATAGAAGTATTAAAAAAAGCGGGCAGTAAAAACCACCCGCTTTCGCTATTTAACTAACTATAAACTTATTCTGCCTGTGCAGATTCTTCTTTCTTAGCCGGAGCAGAAGAAATGGAGAATATGATCTTATTTTCAGTTTCGCTGTAATCAGCCGTAACATTATCCCCTTCTTTTATCCGGTGATTCAGTATCTCTTCAGCCAGCGGATCTTCCAGGTATTTCTGGATGGCCCTATGCAGCGGCCTTGCACCAAATTGCTGGTCATATCCTTTTTCAGCTATAAATTTCTTAGCAGCTGCTGTCAGTTCTAACTGGAAGCCTAGCGTATTGAGACGCTTCAGTACATCTCTCATTATGATGTCGATGATCTGGCCAATGTGTTCTTCATTCAGAGAATTGAAGATGATCACATCATCAATACGGTTCAGGAATTCAGGAGCAAAGGTGCGTTTCAATGCTTTCTCAATCACACCACGGCTGCTTTCTTCGTTGCTTTCTACTTTAGCAGAGGTTGCAAAACCTACACCCGTACCAAAATCCTTCAACTGGCGTACACCAATGTTAGAGGTCATGATGATCAGTGTATTTTTGAAGTCTACCTTACGTCCCAATCCGTCGGTAAGCTGGCCATCGTCCAGTACCTGCAACAATATGTTGAAGATATCCGGGTGTGCTTTTTCTATTTCATCCAGCAGGATAACAGAATACGGTTTGCGGCGTACTTTTTCAGTAAGCTGGCCACCTTCTTCATAACCTACATAGCCCGGAGGCGCACCTATCAGCCTGCTAAGTGAGAATTTTTCCATGTACTCACTCATATCTACACGTATCAATGCATCATCGCTGTCAAACATATAGCGGGCAAGTGCACGGGCCAATTCTGTTTTACCAACACCTGTAGGTCCTAAAAATATGAAAGACCCAATTGGTTTGCGCGGATCTTTAAGTCCTACACGGTTACGCTGAATAGCTTTTACCACTTTGGCAATCGCTTCATCCTGTCCTACTACAGCACCTTTCAGGTCTTCACCCATACGGCGCAGTTTAGCACTTTCAGCTTCTACCATACGCATAACAGGTATACCTGTCATCATGCTGATCACTTCTGCAATATGCTCTTCGTGAATAGGGAAGCGTTTGTGTTTCGCTTCTTCTTCCCAGTCTGCTTTTGCTTTATCCAGTTCTTCACCCAGGCGCTTTTCTTTATCACGCAATGCTGCAGCTTCTTCAAAACGCTGACTCTTTACCACCTTATTTTTTTCCTGCTTAATATCTTCGATCTTCTTTTCAAGATCAAGGATATTTTGAGGTACATTGATGTTCTTCAGGTGTACACGTGCACCTACTTCGTCCATCACATCTATTGCCTTATCCGGTAACAGGCGGTCGGTCATATACCTGTCGCTCAGCTTTACACAAGCTTCGATCGCTTCCTGGTCGTAAGTAACATTATGGAAGTCTTCGTATTTAGAACGGATATTATTGAGGATGGTAATAGTTTCATCAACGCTTGGCGGATCCACCATTACTTTTTGGAAACGACGGTCCAAAGCACCGTCTTTCTCAATATACATACGGTATTCATCCAGCGTAGACGCACCAATACATTGGAGGTCGCCCCTTGCGAGTGCAGGCTTGAATATATTGGATGCATCGAGTGAACCGGAAGCACCACCTGCGCCTACTATAGTATGTATCTCGTCTATAAACAGTATTACATCGCGGTTCTTCTCCAGCTCATTCATGATAGCTTTCATGCGCTCTTCGAACTGGCCACGGTATTTGGTACCTGCTACCAGAGCCGCAAGATCAAGGCTTATTACACGCTTGTCGAACAATACGCGTGATACCTTACGCTGAACAATACGCAGCGCCAGGCCTTCTACGATAGCTGTTTTACCAACGCCTGGTTCACCTATCAATATCGGGTTGTTCTTTTTACGGCGAGACAGAATCTGCGAAACGCGCTCTATCTCTTCTTCACGACCTACAATCGGGTCGAGGTTGCCCATTTCGGCCAGCTTGGTAATATCGCGGCCGAAGTTGTCCAGCACAGGGGTTTTAGATTTTGCATTACCCTGCTGGCGACGTTGCTGCTGAAACTGGCGACGTTCATCATCATCTTCAAATTCTTCTGAACCAGGGTCATTATAATCAGCGCGTGGGGCATCTCCCTGCAAAATGGCTAATTCACTTTTAAAACGTTCATAATCCACATCGTACTGGTGCAGTATTTGTGTGGCTACATTTTCCTTGTTTTTAAGGATGGAGAGCATCAGGTGTTCTGTTTCTACGGTAGCGCTTTTCAAAGCTTTCGCTTCCAGCACCGTAATACGTATTACCTTTTCTGCCTGTTTGGTTAGGGGCAAACTATTGATGTTTGCCATAGGCTTGTTGTTCTTGTCCTTGATAGCTGTTTCCAGTTCTTTTCTAAGGTCGAACAGATCAACCTGCATGGTTTGCAAAACGCGTACCGCCAAGCCATCACCTTCGCGTATCAGGCCCAGCAACAGGTGCTCGGTTCCTATGAAATCATTACCCAGGCGCAACGCTTCTTCGCGGCTATAGGATATGATCTCTTTTACTTTTGGTGAGAAATTAGAATCCATTGAATAATTCCTTGATTTTACAGTAAAGTTAAAGATATTGGCAGTCACTAATTATTAGGTTTTGCTATAGAAGTATCAAAAATCCTGCCTTCATCTAAATTAATTCCTTGTACTAAATATACGAAAGAAATAATAGAGCGGATATGCTAAATTTATTTGCACTTTTACAGCGTAGTCTACTTATTCAAAAACTACCGTGTATATGGAATTCAAAATTGATACCAAACCTTCCTATACCCAAATTACGCCGGTTGCCAACCATTTAGATGCTAATTTGACAGCAGCTTTACGCCAAAAATGTGAAGAACTTACAGAAAACGGCAGTTCCAACATTATTATTGACATTCACAATTGCCTGAATGCAGACAAAGCTGCATTTGACGGTTTAATAATGCTGCATCAATACTTCTATGAAAATAACAGGTCGCTTGTGTTTACGAATGTGCAGGATGAAGTAATGACCTTGCTAAAAAATAATGAACTGGACCTGACCATAAATATAGCTCCTACAATGGCCGAAGCAGTGGATATAATAAGTATGGAGATCTTGGAACGGGATTTATTTAATGAAGAGTAGATACCTGAAGAAATGAAACTGACCATACTTGGAAATAACTCTGCCTTACCTGCTTTTGGCCGGCACCCTACTTCGCAAATAGTTTCGGTATACGGAGATCTGCTGATGATCGATTGCGGCGAGGCTACCCAGATACAAATGCAGCGATATGGTTTTAAATGGCGTAAACTGCAGCATATATTTATCAGCCATCTGCATGGCGATCATTATTTTGGTTTAGCGGGTCTTATTAATAGCATGAGCCTGCTGGGGCGTACATTGCCTTTACACTTATACGCACCGGCGGCACTTGAAAGTATGCTGCAGCAAGTAATGGATGTTGCCGATACAGTGCTATGTTATCCATTCCATTTTCATCCCCTGCCTGACGGTGCGGGTTTATTAGTAGATAATGATGCATATAGTGTCAGCTGTTTCCCGGTTGAGCACCGCATAACCTGCCATGGTTTCCTGGTACATCAAAAAACCAAAGGCCGTAAACTATTGCCTGAAAAATGCAGGGAGTATGAAATACCCCGATATTATTATGAAAAACTGAAACAAGGCGAAGACTATGAACGTAAAGACGGGATGGTGGTTAAAAATGAATGGGTGACAACTGATGGCCCTGCTCCGAAAAAGTATGCTTACTGCGCAGATACTATCTATACCGATTCATTTCTGGAATACATTAATGCTGCTGATACCATTTACCACGAATCTACCTATCTGCACCGCGACGCGGATAAGGCAACAGCCCGTTTTCACAGCACATCCATACAAGCGGCAGAAATAGCCAAAAAAGCAAATGCACAGCAATTGCTTTTAGGTCATTTCTCTTCCAAATACCGCGACCTTGAGCCTTTCAGGGAAGAGGCGGCAACTATTTTTCCTAACGTACAGGCCACTATTGAGGGGGTTACCTACGAGATATAAAAGATAAGGCCCGCTATACAGCGGGCCTTATCTTTTTAACCAATATAGAATATTATAAACCAGTGATGCACAGACCAATTGAATATGGTGTGATATCTGGTCCTGCACCTTCTTTATACAATTTGTTCAGGTTATAGGTGCCCATAAGCGTATAGTTTCCCCAGCCCAGGCGTACTGTACCAGCAAAACGCCATGGATCGAGATAGCGTTTGGTATTCACTTTATCTACAATTTTAATTCCGTCGTACCTGCCTTTTGTATGTGCACCTACCAGTGTACCCACCCTAAGACCTACTGCAGCTTTAAAGCCCCTGTTGCGGTTTACCTTGTTGCCAAAGAACCTCAATTCGAAAGGCGCTTCCAGGTAGGCAGTTGTCAGCTTATATTTTTTGTAGTTGCGCGTTGTGGCATCTTCATTAATGAAAACAGCCTGTGTAAGGTATATGCCTGTATCCCTGTTATTGATGATCTGCTGGTTAGACAGGTATATATTGGAAGTGCCTATACCTATACCGGCTGCGAAACTGAAATTGGATTTTTTAATAGGGAAATCATAGCATATATATGCATTGACACTACGCCCTATACCGGTTGTTTTAATGCTATCTGGTTTCATCCAGCCTTCATAGTTTAGCTGGAACATGACAAAATCACGGGAAGGTTTTTCTATGACAGATTTTTTATTACTGCCTTTTTCCACGTCCTGCGCCAATAGCACGGTAGAAGGTGATACTAACAGCGCCAGCAGGGCGATACGTTTGAACATAAAGAAAAATTAGAGCGCAAATATAATAGAAGGCTCACGGATAATTTGTTAAAAATAAAGCCTTTGATGCCGATAATACCTCGCCGTGCCGGCTTCCCGTGGTACAAAATACCTGAAAACATCTTCTTGGCATTTGAGAAATTTATTTACCTTTGCCGTCCCTCAACCCACATGGAGGCATTAGCTCAGTTGGTTAGAGCGTCGGATTGTGGTTCCGAAGGTCGTGGGTTCGAACCCCATATGCCTCCCTCTTTTAAAGTGCCTTACGGCACTTTTTTTATTATACATACGCTTGTATATTGCTATCTTTACAGGCTGTACACCTAAAATCGTCAATAATTAAATAATCATAATTAAATTTTGTAACAATGAGTTTAGAAGTAACCGGAAAACTACACGTAAAGTACGATACACAGGTAGTGAGCGACCGCTTTAAAAAGCGCGAGTTTGTGATGGAACTGGCAGAAGAGATCAATGGCAACGTGTATACCAATTATGCAAAAATGCAGCTGGTGCAGAACAAATGCGAGATCCTGGACCGATTCAACGAAGGAGATAATATAAAAGTAAGCTTCAATATAAAAGGCAATAAATGGGAGCGCGACGGTAAGGTAAATTATATAACTAACCTGGATGCCTGGCGCATTGAAAATGCTTCTTCGGCTATGCCGGCAGGAAACAGCCAGCCTAATACACAGGCTATGCCTTCTTACACGAATGCAGCACCCCAGCAAAACGCCGGCAACTACTACAATCCTTCGCCGGAGAATGTAGACGACCTGCCATTCTAATAATTCTTTTATTGTAACATTTTTACGACTGTTACGTTATACAACATCCTCCATCCTTCAGATGGGGGATGTTTTTTTATTTACACCTGAATAGGTTTACTTTTATATCAGTTTCAAATTATATTTATGACTTACCGCCGACTGAGCCAAGCTGTAACAGTTTTTCTTCTTTTTATTGCGCTTAGCGCTTGCAATAATGTACCTGATCATGCCAAATTTATTCCTAAAGATGCTGTGGCAGTAGTAGGTATCAATACCAAGGAAATAGGGAAAAAAGTAATGTGGAATGCCTTAATGGGTAGCAAGCTGGTTAAAAACATACAGGATAAGGACAAGGCTAATGCCCTGGAAGGGCTGGAAAATTCAGGGGTAAAAGGATATAGCACCAGCTATATGTACATCAAAACCGATCAGCGATTTACTAATGGTGCACGTGTTACAGCATTAATACCCCTGGACGATGCCGGCAAATGGGAGGCATATATCAAAAAAACATTGCCGGGAACTATTATAAAAGATAAGAATGGACGTAAAGAGGCAGACCTGGGGCATAATATGTATGCCGGTTGGAATAGCGACCTGCTGATAATTATGAATACCATAAAAATGGAGCAGGAGATAGACCATAGTACCATGACCGATACCAGCTTTATGGCCGGTGATAGTGCAAGCTTACAAGTGCATACCGCACCCATAGACGAAACACAGGTATCTGCAGAAATAAATAATGCTTTTACTATAAGTAAAGAAAATGCCCTGACAAGTAATAAACGTTTTACCAAACTGGAACAGGAGTCGCACGATATAAGTATATGGGTAAACTATGAAATATTGATGGGTCAGTATATGGGTAAGGCTATTTCGGGCATGACAGGCGGATTTGCTTTATCAAATGCCATGTGGAAAGACGCTGCTATGTCTGCAGGATTTGATTTTGAGAAAGGAAGTATTGACGGCGATATGCACTATTATTTTTCAGACGAACTGCAACAGGTAGCCAGGGAACTGGGTAAGGAAAATGCGGATAAAGAAATGACAGACAGGTTGCCGATGCAAAACCTGGATATGCTGATGACCGGCCATTTTTCGCCTAAAGGCATCAAACTGACCTTAGAAAAAATGGGTGTGCTTGGCTTTATTAACCTGGCTCTTTCGGGACAAGGATTGTCTACCGATGATATTTTTGACGCATTTACCGGCGATGTGGCCCTTGCAATGAATGATTTTACCATGAAAAGGGAAGCTGTTGCTACAGATGATACTACCGGCGCTGTAGAAATAGCCGGCACCTATAAAACAGATATTAACTATACTTACGTTATTAAGATCAATAAAAAAGATAAGTTTAAACGGCTGCTGCAACTAGCTGTAGAAAATGAATTTTTAGATGTGACAGGTAGCAATATCTATTCATTGCACGCCAATGACCAGGGGCCGGCCATGGTTATGGATGACAAATATTTTGTGGTCGCCAATACCCAGGCAAGTGCCGATGCCTATCTGCAAGGAAAATTCAAGTCGCAAAAGCGGGCAGAAGCCGTTAAAGTAGTTTATGGCCATCCATTTGGGTTTTACTTTGATATACAGGCTATGATGGGCGCTATAGCTGCAGACGTAACTCCTACACCTCATGATGCGGCTATGCTGGCAGAAAGCCGAAAACTACTGAAAGACATCAGCTTTACTGGAGGAGAATTCTCTAATGATGCACTGGAGTACAAAATGTCTGTAAACTTTATGAACAAGGAAGAAAACAGCCTTTTGTTATTGCTAGATTTTGCCAACAGAATGGATGAAGCCTCGAAACAGCAGACCACTGTTTTTGCTAAATAACCACAGATTAATAAACCCAGTGCCTTTAAGGCTTTTGAGCCGCATATTTACCCGAAACCTTTGAATTTTTAGTTATTTTTCATAAACTTGAGTAAAATTTTTGACATGCGGACCATTTCTAACGTCTATAAACTGACGCTGGCAGGACTTTTAGCGTTTGCAGCCACAGGTTGTAAAAAAAGTTCTAATGGCATAGATAATAACCAGATCATTACCAAGCCATATACTTTATACTTCGGAGATACTACCGGCGCTGTTTGGAATACAAACGACGGAATAAATGTAAAAAAACTGGTTTTTGACGCAGATGGTTCCCCTACACGTGCACTGGCCACATCCGGCAATAATATCATCATGATAAAACAGAATGTATATTATAGCAGCGATAATGGCAAAAATTTCAACCTAGCTACTACCCAAACACCATTAGGTTATGGAGCCAGTATGATTCAGGATGTGCCTACATGGAAGCGTGTTTACCTAGCAGCTGACGGCGGAACAGGCGTGTATTACAGTGATAGCAATGGCAAATCTAATACCTGGAAAAAAGCAGGAGACCCCGACCTTTCTACTTCAGACCGTGTTACCTCTTTTACTTTACTTAAAAATGGTACGTTAGTAGGTTTTGCTAATTCAAACAGGAAAACCTACACATTAACAGGGATTGCCAATCAATGGACGGCTGTTCCTCCTGGTTCTTCAGGTTTGCCAACAACCGGATTTTACTTTATCTCTCATATAAATAATACGCTTGTTGCTGGTACAATAGATAGCGGCGGCGTATGGTACAGTACAGATAACGGTGCTAACTGGCAGGTTTACTCTGGCTTACCTAAAGATGCACACGTGACATCTTTAAATGCCCCATTCGACCAGACATTGCTGGTAGGCACTGACGGCTTTGGCCTCTACAAGCTGGATGTGAGCAGCAACGTGCTTAAAGCATCGAACTCTGGCCTTGAAGCAGATATGATCATTACAGGCATTACCGGCAAAGAGGATATTTATAAAAATGATGCTATTAAGCAATATGTATACCTGACTACCAACAAAGGCCTGTATCGCAGTGAAGATATAGGAGCCACATGGGTACGCACACGCATGGGCAACTACGTCTCGGTATACTAATCATCCAGGTCAACAGGACCAATAAAATCTTCTAGGTCGCGCCGCTGTTTTTTAGTGGGGCGGCCTGTTTTACTTTGTCGCTTACCTGTATAGAAACTGGTCGTCAGCCGCTGGTTGCTGAGCTTATCTTCTTCCGAAGTAATATCTGCATAATATTTAATAGCTTCTTCATAAGCCTGCCGTGTATGTAACAAACCTGTTACCTCTATGGTCCATTTACGGGCAGGTGTTTTTATATCGTAGCGGTCTCCTACAGCTACTATTCGTGCAGGTTTTACATTAGTCCCATTCAGTTTCACCTTACCTTCATCACAGGCCGCTGTGGCCTGGGTACGTGTTTTAAATACCCTGATCGCCCATAAATATTTATCCAGCCGCAATTTTTCATTAGCCATAAACCGAAGTTATGAAAACATTTATGTGCCTTGCTGCAACAGTTTGCTAATTTTGCAACACAGATTTTATATGCATTCACTCATCATATTTGCTTCAGGCAAAGGTTCTAATGCGGCTGCCATCATAGATTATTTTAAAAAAACCGGCGAGGCCCGCGTATCGCTCATTGTCAGCAATAAGGCAGATGCGGGCGTATTGGATATAGCCAAAAGAGAAGAAATTCCTTTCCTGATAGTAGACCGACAGACCATAAACCAAACATTGATACTGGAGCAGATGGCATCGTATGAGCCATCTCTTATCATCCTGGCTGGCTTCCTTTGGAAGGTGCCGGATCAGATAATTAAAGCATACCCCGACCAGATCATTAATATACACCCGGCTTTGTTGCCTAATTATGGTGGTAAAGGCATGTATGGCCATCACGTTCATAATGCAGTATTATCTGCAAAGGATACAGAATCGGGCATTAGCATACATTATGTAAATGAGGTATACGACAGTGGTAATATCATAGTTCAAGCCAGGTGTCCTGTGCATGAAACAGATACTCCTGATATGCTGGCCGCAAAAGTGCACAAACTGGAACATTATTTTTTCCCAAGGACCATCGAATACCTTTTACAAAACAAGTAAACGGTATCGGAAATCTTACCCTGGCAAACGCAGGAGGCAATATACACTGGCCTCCTGCGTTTATTTTTAAGTACATTTGAGTGTATTATTTTCTATGAATATCCGTAATATTTTACCCTGCTTTATAGCCTGCCTTTCATGCTGCGCTGTCGCCATCGCCCAGGATCGTCCCATAGGTTATTGGCGTGCTCATTTGCCATATAACAAGGCCGTGGGTGTAGCCTCGGATGGTACTACTGTTTTTGTGGCTGCCGAACAGAGTTTTTATACAATAAACCAGGCAGAGAATAGCGTGGATGCATACAGCAAGGTAGAAGGTATGTCTGATGTAGGCATGTCGTGCATCGGTTACGATGTTACTACAAAAACTGTGGTACTGGCTTATAAGAATAGCAATATTGACCTTTTCAAAGATGGCAGTTTTTACAATCTGCCTGATCTGAAATTAAAAACAGTAACCGGCAGCAAAAAAATAAATAATATATACACTGAAAATGGGTTGGCTTATTTAAGCACGGATATAGGTATTATCGTATTGAACCTCGACAAGCAGGAGGTGAAAGAATCATATACTTTTATAAAAAACAGCCAAACGATACCTGTCACCGCTTTTACAGCTTCCGGCAACTTTTTTTATGCAGCTACGCCTATCGGTCTTTACAGGGCCAATAAAAACAGCATCAGCCTGCAGGCCTTCAACACATGGACAGCTATAGATTCTACAGTATCGCTTGTATCCCTGGCTGCAAGAGCAGACACTGTGTATACTATAAGTAGAGATACCCTGTACGTGGTAGAGGGCACTGCTACCAAATTAAAACCGGTATATTACCCCAGTGATAGTACCCTTGTGCATCTTGATGCCGGCATAAATGGCGTATGGATCATCAAAAATTTTGATTCAACTTTTAACGGAAAGATCCTGAAAATCACGCCTGCCTATGCCATTACAGATTCATTCGATACACCGGGGTGGGCTACGCAACTACTGGAAGAAGACGAACGTAAACGCTGGATAGCGGATAGGTTCTCCGGCCTCAAACGCCGTGACGGACCTGGCGATATTTATAATACCGTACCTCCTCCGGGGCCCAATGCAGCTACAGGCTTTGATGTATATGCTTATAACAAGGAACTGATTGTAGCACATGGTGGTTATGATAACTTTTGGAAGTTCTCCAATAACGGAAATGGGTTCTCTCATTTTCTTGATGAGGATTGGAAAATTTATCACCTGTACGACTACAAACCCTTTGGCGATAGCATGGTAGATTTTACCCATGTTACAAAAGGATCTGATGGTAGTATATATGCCGCATCCAGTCAGAGTGGTTTGTTTGTGTTGAAGCCTGATGGCAATTACGAGATATACAAACAAGGCTATTTCGATGAATCTTATGCGGCTCCAGGTAAATACCGCGTTAGCGGTCTCGCATTCGATAAAGACGGTAACCTGTGGATGACCGTATTCGGTGGTGCGCATGAGCTGGTCACTAAAATGCAAGATGGCACCTGGCAAAGTTTTACTGTACCTTATTCCAGGCCATTCCCGCATTCAGCAGCTCATCTTATTATCGACGATAACAACCTGAAATGGTATGCCTGCCCGCAAGGTGGCGGCGCTATGGTATATGATGATGGCGGCACACCGGCTAATCCTGCTGACGACCGTTACCGTCAATTAGTTTCAGGTAAAGGGATAGGCAACTTGCCGGATAACGAAGTATACTGCCTTGCTAAAGATAAGAACGGCGCTATATGGATAGGTACGGGTAATGGCATAGGCATTGTCAACTGCCCTGCGCAAGTTATTGACGGAAGCTGTGAGGCAGAGATACGCATTGTACAGTATGATGAATTTGCTGGATACCTGTTTGCGAATGAGATAGTTAAGGCATTGGCCGTAGACGGTGCCAACCGTAAATGGGTAGGTACGAATAATGGTGTTTGGCTTCTATCTCCTGAGGGTGATAAGATCATTTATCGCTTTACAGTTGCAAACAGCCCGTTACCTTCCAATTCTATCCAGAAAATCTCTATCGATCCTATAACTGGCGATGTATATATTAGTACCGATGATGGCTTGATAAGCTACAGGAGCACTGCCGTAGAAGGCGGTGAAAAAAATGAACACGTAATCAGTTTCCCTAATCCTGTACCTTCCGGTTACAAAGGCAGCATAGCTATAAAAGGATTGGTAGAAAATGCCGATGTGCGCATTACAGATGTTTCAGGACAACTGGTATACCGTACCAAAGCATTTGGCGGCCAGGCGGTATGGAATGGTATGGACTACACAGGTCGCAGGCCACAATCGGGTGTATATCTTATTTTTATTACCAATAAAGATGGCTCTCAAACCCATGTTGGTAAGATGGTGTTTATGGAGTAGTGCTGTATGCTGCAAACAACAAAAGGAATTGTTCTCAGATCGGTAAAATACGGGGAAACCAGTCTTATCTGCACAGTATTCACTTCGTTGCACGGTGTGCAAAGCTACATGGTGCAGGGAGTAAGAAGCAGTAAATCAAAACAACAGCGCGCGGGCCTTTTGCAATCAGGCTCTTTGCTGGACCTTGTCGTGGACCAGAAACCGCAACGCAATCTCCAGCGCATCCGCGAGTATCATGCCGCGCATATATATATGACCTTGCATGAAGAGATCATTAAAAACAGTATTGCTTTATTTTCAATAGAATTGCTGCTGCGCCTTTTGCCGGAGCATGCGGCAATGCCAGAACTATTTGAATTTTCGTATGAATACCTCGTATTGCTGGACACAACACCATTAAAAGATGCCGGCAATTTCCCTTTATACTTTATCATCCATTGCAGCCGTTTGCTTGGCTACGAGATACGCGGTCATTATGGGCCATCTACTCCATTCTTGGATATTGCTGAAGGTGCATTCAGTGCCCATCCGCCTGCTATTATTCCATACCTTACCGACGAAGAAACGCGTGCGCTGAATGATATGCTGAACACGGAAAACATACAGGACATAATAAAAATAGAATTGAATGCAGCGATAAGAAGTCACCTGCTCGATTGGTACATTGAATTTTTGCACCGTCACACCCAGCACCTGGGTAGTATAAAATCGTTAAGTGTACTGCAAGCCGTACTGCATTAGCCTTCACAGCCCAACAGCCGCAGGCCTCCATAGAATACGGCTATCCAGATAAGCCCCTTTATAAGAAAGAATAAAAAGCCCGCCAGGCCAATTCTTTTCAACCACTTGACCAATCCTTTATTTTTACCGTCTTCCTTAATATGTTGCGGTTCCATAGTTTCTTTACAACAGCTTTTCATATACCCGGCATCAGCGGGGCAAATCTACGCCTTTTACCTGTTTGTTATATCTTGCATCTATGTATTTAAGAAAGCTTTTACTACCGGTTCTTTTTACTTGTAGTGGATGGGTGTCTTTAGCCCAGCAGCCCGCTTCTCCTTATCCTCAAAACTATTTCCGCAATCCTTTGGATATTCCCATTTTGCTGGCCGGCAATTTCGGAGAATGTCGCCCCGGGCATTTTCATAGCGGTATAGATATTAAAACCAATGGAAAAGAGAACCTGGTTGTACATGCCGCGGCTGATGGATACATATCGCGAATAAAAATGGAAAAGGGCGGGTTTGGCCACGCCTTGTATGTAAAACACCCTAACGGATATACCACCTTATATGCTCACCTGAATGATTTTGTACCAGAGCTGCAAAAACTCTTGAAGGCCGAACAGTATAAAAATGAAAGCTGGCAGGTAGATATAGTTCTTGATTCCATGCAGTACCCGGTAAAAAAAGGCCAGCAAATAGCCTGGTCGGGCAATACGGGCGCATCTACCGCACCGCACCTGCATTTTGAAATAAGGAACACGACAACCGAACACCCGCTAAATCCTATGCTGTTTGGGTTACCAATCGTCGACAAAATACCACCAAAACCGGAACAGATCGCTATATATGACCTGCGTAAAGGTGTGTACCAGCAAGACCCTGAAATAATAACCCTGCATAAAAAAGGGAATGTATATGTGCCGTCTAAAGACACTATTAAGGTCTACACGCCTGAACCTGCGCTGGGTATCAACGTGAATGATTTTATGAACGGCAGCACCAATACACTGGGGTACTATACGGCATCGGTATACATGAATAATGCTATGATTATTACGGTAAGACTTGATGATATTGGCTACGATGAGACACGTTACTTGCATGCATTTTCTGACTATAAAACAAAAAAGCTGAAAGGCATATGGATGCAATGTTTGTTTGAGCAACTTGGCAACGGCTTATCGCATATTTATGAATATACTTCGTCTTACAGGCGCTTCTCTGAAAGAGGCCGTTTGGAAGCCAATATAGGCCAGGTAAAAACAGTACGCATAGATATAACAGATGCCAGCGGCAATAAAAGTACGGTCAGTTTTCTGATGCAGTTTAACAAACCAACAGACCTTCCGCCAGTAGCATGCGATAAGAAAAATCTATTCAATGTAAATAAGGCCAATAGCTTTAGTAATACCAACGTAGCATTTGTGCTGGACGAAAAAGCATTGTACGAAACAATGTGTTTTGAATTCGACCGGAAAAGAGATGCCGATAGTTATTCAGATCGCTTTGGTATCAGCAAATCTTATATACCGGTGCATACACGCTTTGATCTTTATTTGAAACCCGATAAGCCTGTGCCGTTTGATTTGAGAGATAAAATAGCCGCTATATACAATGATGGTACATCTGAAACTGGCATGGGCATGACTAATGATGATGACTGGTATAAAGCTTCTGTAAGAAATTTTGGTGAATACCGCCTTGTGGCTGATACAATACCACCTGCCATCAAGTCTTTACAAAAAGAAAATGCTGTGCTTACCAAGGCAGGCGCTATTAGCTTCTCCGCAACTGAAACTACCACCTCGGTAAAAAAATTCAGGGGAGAGCTGGATGGTAAATGGATATGTTTTGAGCAAAGAGGCAATAATTTCATTTACAGGTTTGATGAGCATTGCCCGCCCGGGAAACATACATTGGTAGTAACGGCAGCCGACGAAAATGATAATACCAGCCGTTTAACTTATAATTTTACGCGATAAAAGACTGAATCATGGAATTGCAAGCAGGAGATAAAGCACCTGATTTTAAAACAACAGACCAAAACGGGAATACTATTTCACTGAAAGATTACAAAGGACAAAAAGTAGCGTTGTTCTTCTATCCTGAAGATGACACACCTGTTTGTACTGCTGAAGCGTGTAACCTTCGGGATAATTTTTCAGCACTAAAAGCAAAAGGCATAACAGTATTAGGCGTTAGTCCGAATGACGAAAAGCAGCATAAAAAATTTGAACAGAAATTTCAACTACCCTTTACTTTGCTGGTAGACGATGATAAGAAGATCGCCAATAAATACGGAGTATGGGGAGAGAAGAACATGTACGGCCACATCTTTATGGGCATTAAGCGCACTACGTTCCTGATTGATGAAAAAGGAAAAATAGCGCATATCATTAAACGCGTACTTTCAAAAAAACATACAGAGCAGATACTAAAAGCCTGGCAGCTTTAAAAAGTAAATTTAATACTACCGAATACACCAAAGTATTTGTTCTGTGGTTCGGTGGGCAGACGTTTGGGGGCTACCCGCCATACAAAGTCTACACGAAACAGGCGGAATATGTTTTCTATACCTGTACCTAATTCCAGGTATGGATTGCCTTCAAGTGTACGGAATGCAAAACCTTTATTCAGGTTGAGGGCCTTATTTGAATTGGACAAGCTACCCACAATACCTTTTGCCGTCCAGAACTGGCGGAGCTTTAATTTTTTAACCCCAGGTATGTAGGTGAAAATACCCCCACCTAAAGAGTGTTCTATATTGATGCCGGCATATTGGTCGCTGATGAACTCGTATTGGTTCATCATATTGAATGCGTATTTATTGTAGGTATAATACTCATTGCCCGGGTGTGTTTCCAGCAAAGGATAAGGCAAGGTGCCGAAATATTTACCGGCAAATACATTCATATAGATAGTACCGAACGGTGCAACCTTTATATAATCAGAAACAGAGAAAATTATCTTGTTATACTTATAACCGCTATTCAATACACCTTTTAAACCTATGGCATATCTTGCTTCTACAATAGGATATTTGCTGCCCAGGCTGGTACGATAGTAATTCCCTTCCAGGAACTTTTCTTTGTATGCATACCTTAAGCGAACATTAATTTCTGTATTCACAATTGTGCTGGAAGCATTGCCTGTTTCATCTTTAAATATTGAGGCATCCGGTAAAGGGCTGTAAGGATCGTATTGCTTGTTCAGCACAGTAAGCATATGGCTAAAGCCACTGAAATATTCTTTGTAAAATTCAAATCTTGCATCTCTTACAAATATCAGCTTCTGGGGTATGCCCTTTTTTCTTACTGCTACGCTGAATATGTTATCATAGCTCACCTTGTCATAGTAGTTCACCGTACGGTCGATATCGGCTGTGTAAGAAGCAAACAAATAGGTGCGGGGCTGCCTGTCCAGCAACCAAAGCGCAGCGCCACTGTATTTAAAACGCTTGTCTAAAACACCGTATGCTACATAGCCGTTGAGGTATACATCTTTGAACAACTTGGGTGTGGTGCCCATAGAAAACCGGAAACGGTTACCTTCTATAAGGTTGTTGCTGTAAATATTCCAATATGGTCCAATTTCAATAGGACCATATTTCACCACGCCTGTAGCCAATACCTTCACCAGGTTGCGGAACTTATTGTACTTAGGGTCCTGTTCCAGTTCATCAAACATGTTATAAATGGCACGTTCGTTCCTGCTCAGCGTATCGTGCCTAAGGTTTACCCATGTATCTTCTGTTACGTCCTGTGCGGTGTCAGCCATTATGATATCCGGCTTAAACTTCTGGCTGTTGACAATAGCGCCAATAGCTGGGTCGTTGATAACGATGTTCCTATATGAAGTGGTTTTTCGAGCTATAAAACCCGGTGGTTTGATAATTCCACCCGGCGGCATCAACTTGGCAGAAAAATGTTCTTTGGTGCAAAACCAAATGCTGTCTCCTACAGGGTGAAATTCTTTATAAAATTCTGCATCCTTTACCCAGTTTATATTGGCATCCTTTGGCAGCAGTGCATACATATATTGCAAAGCGAATACGGAATCAACGATACGTATTTTCCCGCTGAAACAGTTCTCACCGCTGCGCAAAGGTTCATAGCTCAGTTCTATTACATTGTACCCTTGTACCTGTATAGTATCTTTTATGCGGTATTTGTAATAGGTAGGGCCGGCATTGCTTATCGGGCTGACAAATTTCTTATCGAAGAATGAGAGGAAGTTGTTGTATGGGTTAATGTCCACATTCATGGTGCCGAGATAAGTATTCAGGCTTTTGTTATTTACACCATGTATTTGTGTTGCTTTTATAAACTCTTTTGTCTTTTTAGGTTTCCTCTGAAAATAGTAATCAGACAAAGCTTCGGTTAGGAAAAAAGGTAAAAAAGGTTCGCTGCCGGTCGAGTCTATGTTCTTATAGATATAGCTCAGGTTTTTCAGGTAGGGTACCGGTACCTTTTCAAATTGCTCCTGGCTTACATTCAGCAGATCAATTTCTACTTTGTTATACGCCTCATAGCTATAGTTTTCTGTTTTGTCGGGGTTATTATATTCTTTCCTGGCTATTACTTTCTTGAGCAGTAGTATAGCAGGGTCTTCCCCGGCATGCACGGTCACCTCGTCCAGTTTATTATTCTCCTGCTCCAGCTCCACCCACATTTCTATGGTATGGTCATTATGATCTATAACCTTGCGATAGGTTTTATAGCCGATAGCTAGTACCTGAATGGTATCGTTAGGTGGTGCATCAAAACTGAACTCGAAATTGCCATCCAATCCCGCTGGTGTACCTATCAAAGAATTAACAAAATTTATGGTGGCAAAAGGCACCGCCTGGCCGGTAACTTTATCTCTTACAATTCCCCTCACCACGTACCCATCAGCAGCCATGGCTTTTGCCGTATCTGCAGGCTGGGTAGCAACCTGCAAACTGCTATCTGCCAGCAAATGAACAGAATCAGCACTTTGTCCATATGCGTGAATGCATGTGGAAAGCAGCACCAGCAGGTATGTGATATACTTTTTAATCATTTATAAACCCGGGCAGTATTGCTGCCCCGACCAAATTTTTCCGGGTGTTTCATTGTGCAAACAGCCAGCAAGGTAATTGGTATAAAAAAGGTTAACAAAAATAATACCACTATGTACCAAACCATTATATTTACAAACTTGTATGGATTTGAAAGCATTCCGAAAAAAAGCGTCAGCCAAGAAGGCTAAACTGACTGCGTTCTTACAAAAACTGGATGATATTGTACCGGAAGATATGCCTAAACTGGTAACAGAAGTAGATGCGACTGTTTGGCGTGATGTAGATTGTACTACCTGTGCCAATTGCTGCAAAACAATGACGCCTACTTTTACGCCCAAAGATATCAAACGCATTTCGGCCCATGTAGGTATGACAGCTGCCGAATTCAAAGAAAAATGGTTGCATAAAGAAGAGGACACGGGCGACTGGGTAAATGATAACCAGCCTTGCCAGTTCCTGGTAAATGATATGTGTTCTATATACGAAGTACGCCCGAGGGATTGTGCAGAATTCCCCCACCATTATAAAAGGCCGTTTGATATGTATAACGACACTTTTATACAAAACCTGCACCGCTGCCCGGCCACATTTACACTGGTAGAAAGGCTGGAACAAAGGGTACGCAAGGAATACGAATGGTAATTCTTCAATGAATAAATAGATTTGAAGACATTGCGCTAACTTAGCTGCATGTCTGAAAAAAAGCTTTTTTTGCTCGATGCAATGGCGCTGATATACCGTGCCTATTATGCATTGATACGCAGCCCACGCATCACCAGCACGGGCAGGAATACAAATGCACAATTTGGTTTTACTACTACACTGCTCGATCTTATCAATAAAGAGAAACCCACCCACCTTGCAGTAGTCTTTGATACCCATGCCCCCACAGAAAGGCATACCGATTTTACAGATTATAAAGCCAACAGGCAGGAAGCACCGGAAGATATCCTGTCTGCCATTCCGGACATAAAGCGCATTATCAAAGGTTTTAACCTGCCGTGTATGGAAAAAGACGGCTATGAGGCCGATGATGTAATAGGAGCCTTGGCACACGAAGCTGCTGAACTGGGCTATACCGTGTATATGGTCACGCCTGATAAGGATTACGGGCAGTTGGTAAAGGATAATGTGTTTATCTACAAGCCTGCCTACCAGGGGGGAAATGTAGAAATAATGGGGCCAACAGAAGTGTGCAATAAATGGGGTATAAAAAGAGTAGAGCAGGTAATTGATATACTGGGCCTGATGGGCGATGCCGTAGATAATATTCCCGGCATACCGGGGGTAGGTGAGAAGACCGCCGCTAAATTGCTGGCCGAATATGATACCCTGGAAAAAGTACTGGAAAATGCAGCCAATATAAAAGGTGCGCTGGGAGAAAAAGTGCGCAACGGAATGGAATCTGCCATTTTATCAAAAAAACTGGCAACTATTATTACCAATGTGCCTGTGGCCTTCCATGAAGAAGATTTCAGGGTAAAAGAAATAGATAAAGAGAAACTTACTGAAGTATTTACCGAGCTTGAATTTAAAGCATTGAGCAAACGCGTGCTGGGCGAGGAAATAAGCATTGCCGGTAATAACCAGGGGCCGCTTGACTTGTTTGGCAATGCTGTTGCACAAAAGAATGGAAGTGCGAAAACCACGGTTATAGAAACCAAATCAGAAGTACAGGAAGAACTGCCAATAGTAGCGACAAAGCATATTGAGAATACACCGCACAATTATAAACTTGTGGCAGATGATGCCGGCATGGAAGAGCTGGTGCAAAAATTATTGCAGCAAACCGAAGTAGCCTTCGATACAGAAACAACCAATATTGATGCCAACCTGGCCGATATTATTGGTATGAGCTTCTGCTGGGAAACAGGCACAGCCTATTATGTACCTATCCCCGATAGTAAGGAACGGGCTGTAGACATACTCAATATATTCAAACCCGCATTTGATAAAGAAGACATTACCTGGGTAGGTCAGAATATTAAGTACGACCTGATGATACTGAAATGGTATGGGTTTGGCCTAAAAGGTAAAACCTATGATACGATGCTGGCCCACTATGTGATAGAACCTGACGGCAAGCGCAGCATGGACTTATTGAGCGCAAAATACCTGGGTTACCAACCTGTGTCTATTGAAACATTGATTGGAAAGAAAGGAAAGGGACAGGGCAATATGCGGGATGTGCCGGTAGAACAGGTAAAGGAATACGCAGCGGAAGATGCAGACGTAACTTACCAATTGAAACAGGCATTCAACCCTATGCTGGATCAGCAGGAAGTACGCAGGGTATTTGAAGAAGTAGAAAACCCATTGGTAGAGGTGCTGGTGGATATGGAATATGAAGGTGTAGGTATTGACGTAGGGTTTTTGCGCGATTATTCTAAAGAACTGGAGCGCGAGATAAAGATCGCGGAAGATAGTGTTTACAAACAGGCAGGCATTGTTTTCAACCTGGCTTCGCCAAAACAACTGGGTGAAATACTGTTTGAAAAAATGAAGCTGGATGATAAGGCCAAAAAAACCAAGACCGGCCAGTATGCCACGGGAGAGGACGTATTGGCAAAACTGCGCAATAAACACCAGATAGTAGATGATATACTTGCCTTCAGGGAACTAAGCAAACTGAAAAGCACTTACGTAGATGCGTTACCGAATATGATAAACCCGCGCACCGGCCGGGTACATACCTGCTTCAACCAGGCTGTAGCTGTTACCGGGCGATTGAGCAGTATAGACCCCAACCTGCAAAACATACCCATACGTACCGAACGCGGACGCGAGATACGCAAGGCATTTATTTCACGCGGTGAAGGCTGGACACTTATTTCGGCCGACTATTCACAAATAGAATTGCGAATAGTGGCTGCCATAAGCGGCGATGAAAATATGATACAGGCGTTTAAAGAAAATAAAGATATACATACTGCTACAGCAGCTAAGGTATATGGTGTAGCGGAAAATGAAGTAACGGGCGATATGCGCCGTGCAGCCAAAGCTGTAAATTTTGGTATTATCTACGGGCAAACAGCATTCGGCCTGTCCGAATCATTAGGCATCAGCCGCAGCGAAGCCAAAACGATTATTGACAATTATTTTGAGCAGTACAGTTCTATTAAGCGGTATATGGATAATACCATTAACTATGCCCGCGAACATGGCTATGTAGAAACCCTGATGGGCCGCAAACGCTATCTACGCGATATTACTTCTGCCAACCAAACGGTGCGTGGCTATGCTGAACGGAATGCCATTAATTCTCCTATACAAGGTACTGCAGCAGAAATGATAAAGCTGGCCATGGTAAAGGTGCATAAAGCATTGCAGCAACAAAACATGCGCACACGCATGGTATTGCAGGTGCATGATGAATTGGTTTTTGATGTGCCGGAAGACGAAGTTGAAGCAGCAATAAAACTGATAAAAGAAAACATGGAAACAGCAATGGTACTGCCCCATAATGTGCCCACGAATGCCGAAGCCGGTACTGGTAAAAACTGGCTGGCAGCTCACTAAATTAAAACAGCCGCTACAAATTGTAGCGGCTGTTTTAATTATCAATGCTTAAAAGGGTGCCTGCTTTCCCATTCTCCTTCTTCCTGGTTATTTGCATTTTGCAATCTTTGTACAAACTGCCGCATATATCGGTTAGGTATAAAAACAAATGTATTTAGGTATCGTGGTCTACAACCCAAGCGGGCTTTGGCATCCAGCGCGGTACGGCCCAATATTAATTTAGGTTTTCGGTAAGCAATTGCCTGTTCTATGCTGAAGAAGAGAATATTAAAGTACAGCTGCAGGTCGGTGTTCCGGTTATAATCGAACCCGATGTAGAACATATCAAAAGCATCGGGTTTAAGCCATGCACTGAAAAAAGCTACCAGTTGCTCATTTTCGTATACGCCCCATATTTTCAATTCATCAGCATACACCTGTTTCAGTAGCGGCAGGCACTCCGGGCTTAAATAACCCAGCCTTACCTGTTGTTTATCGGTTACCTGCTTATACAATTTGTATAGATGCAACTGATTATTAAGTACATCCTGTGCAGACAATTCTTTCACATTAAGCTGCGACCAGTGATGCCTTATTTTTCTGAATCGTTGTGCATATTTATGTTTTAACGCCTTCTCATAATCTGCTATAGTTTGCCATTCCATCGGTATTTCCATTTCCATAGAAATATCATTGCGCAGCATAATGTACCGGGGTGCATAGTTTTGAAAATAGGTGATCAATTCCGGCGATGTATCTTTTACTAATACAGCGCTTGCACCTGATATGTCCAGCACTTTATCAATAGCATTTCTATACAATCCGTAAGCATCGAAAGCTGAGATGGAAGAGATATGATAGAAGGATTGGACATCATGACGGAACAAATGCCCCGCTACCAATAATTTAGGCCGGAAGGTGCCTGTAAATCCTTTCCATAAAAATCTTTGCCAGTTCTTTAATGCTATGGGATTAAGATGATTCTCCCTGATGTGCAGCAATTGAAAATAACAAGCCGCTAAAGCGTTGCCAGCCTTATCAGTAATAAAAACATAGAAGCATTCAAGATCGGGTAGGTGGGAGAGTTCCGTTGTACGGATGGCCTGCCTGCTTAAAAAATGTGTTTCCGGAACAAAAGCATCCCAGGCCTTGGGCAAGGCATCACTACTTGTATAAAAGGTTATTTGCTCCGGTGATCTAAAGTTGCAATGTTTCAAGCGATCTCTTTTTCCATTTTCACATGGGGTATACCTACTTCTGTAAAAACGCCAGAGGTCTTTACATAACCCAATTTTTCATAAAATGGTTCGGCAGTAATGCGCGCATGTAATACAATTCTGTTTGCATTATGCTGCCTGCAATAGTCTTCTGCCCTTGTTACCAATAGCTTTCCGATTCCCTTCCCTTGCCATGCATCATATACAGCCATCTGGCGTAGCTTCAGTGTATGTATATCATCAGACGGATGCATCATCACACAGCCAATGATCTTATTGTCTTTCTCGGCAACAAATATTACGTCTTTTACATCGCTGCTCAGGTCTTCATCTTTCAAAGAAAGGCCTATAGGTTTACGCAACACTTCTTCCCGAAGATTATATATCTCTTCATAATTTGCATCAAAGACATCTGTCTGCCTCAGCGTAACACTATCAGCCATATTAGTCAAGGTTTACTTCAGTTACCAGTTTACTTTTTACTATAAATGGCTTATATATTTCCTGAGAACCCGGTATACCCGGCGTTTTATTGTAGCCTACTTTATACTTACCGCGTTGCAATTCTTTCTTTTGCTGCTCTGGGTTACCGGTTATTTTCAGCTCATCAAAACGCACGTACTGGTCGCCCAGTTCATAATACAGGGTTACTTTACCCATGTCATTGGTATTGGTAAACTGCACATAACCCGGGCGCTCAATTCTTATCACTACTTCCGAATCAAAGTCCAGGTCCTGGCTTTCATGCCTTACCGGGTTGGTATTGATAATGATATGATAGTTACCTGGTTCATACTCCACTTCCTGGCTGCATCGCTGGGTCATTACCGGTCCCGGCTCAAAATTCTTTTTTACGCGCGCCAGGTATTCCGTTACCGGTACTTTGTGCTCCAGGTCATCTTCATATTCAAAGCGCAGCGAAGCATTACTTACGATCAGGTTATACTTGTTCTTATTATTCTCTTTTATCTCTACGTTGCGCCAGATCTTATTTTTTCCTTTTATGGTCAGGTCGTAAGTGCCTACCGGAAGCTTTTGCGGGCGCGGGTTCCCGCTGATGTCTACTTCCCTCCAAAACTTGTTTATTTCTTTACCCGTTTTAGGGTCCAGCAATATTACCTGCGGGCTTGTCTGATAGAACTTTCCTTTACCATTCGTAAAGTATAGTTCAAAGGTTGTCTCCTTTGCTTCTTCGTGTGCTACAGCATCAAATTTGGCTTCCTTCGGTTTTATCGTTTCTACAGGAACCGGCTTCGCGGGTGCCGGTTTTGGCGCCGGCGGAGGCACAGGCTTTACCGGAGCAGCGGCCACTACAGGAGGCGGGGTTGGTTTTGGAACAGTTACTACCGGGGGGGCCGGTTTTGATGTTTGTACCGGCATATTGGATGGCTGTTTTACCGGCGCAGCTACCATTGGTTTTTCCTCTACATACGTTTCTATCCTGGGTGGTATGTATGCCGGAACAGCTATTGGTCTAAAGGAAGGTGTATTGTAGCGCTGCGATAAAATGCGGGATACAGAAATAAATCCTAAACTGTTGATGGTATCTTTAGGCAACTGCCTGTTTAAATTTTCGTTGGTACGCGCAGATAAATCGTAGGTTGGTGCCGCCGGTTTTACAACAGCCGGTACTTCCTGTGGCCTTTCTATAGGCTTGGGTTTGGGTTTCGGGGCCGGAGTTGACGTTGGTTCTTCTACTTCGTTCGTTACTTTAAAACTTGGAATATTTACTTTAAGCGCGCTTGGTGCACTTACTACAGTTGTCTGCAATAATTTCTTTATAGTGCTGTTTAGGGTTATCATAGGGCGGTATCCCTCCACTATCTTGTTTACCGCATTTGTTACATCTTGTTGTTTAGTTACGAGCAAGTAGTCTCCCAGGCAATCATACTGCTGTTTCAAGGGCGCATAATCTACCAGGCTTAGTATATACGGCTTGAAGCTGATCTTTTTTGATAACAGCTCTTTTACCACGTCACACAAATTACCACCACAGCTTTCACCACCATCGGTTATCAGTATAATGCTGTAATTATTCCTGTCGGGATCCAGCAGGTCGTGCTCTGCAGCCTGTTTCAAAGAAAATGCGATTGGTGTCACTCCTAATGGATGCAAAGCCTCCAGCCTTAGCCCCATCTGGGCCAGGTTGTCTTTACTGAACATGACTTCCAGCTTGGTATCATAGCAATTGTTTTGCTGTGAAGGGTACTGGTGGCCGTAAACACGCAAGGCAAATTCCACATCCTTATTTACGCGGTATACACTATCTATAAGCGTGGTAATGATTTGCGCTGCAGCTTTAAAGCGTATTTGCCCTGCAGACCATGGCTCAAGCATACTGGAAGATCCATCGAGCAAAATGAGTATGCGGGGTTGTTTTACATCCGGATCGGTTTGGGCTATACTATAAAAACCACTGGCTAAAAAACCTAAAATCAATAAATATCTGAGAAAACGCATTATATATTATAGTAAAGGCAAACCTACATTAAATGCATGAACATTATACATTATTGCATTCACCCTGTTAAAGTGATATTATTTAACATTTATAAGAGAATTATACATTTATTTCTTCCATATAGGCTTCCTCTTAATTGCGTAACTTTGCAGCCTATTTAATGCATATGTCTGTTTCTACACAGGTTGTTGAAGATGTTGTAATAAAATTTGCCGGCGATAGCGGCGATGGTATGCAGCTCACCGGCAGCCAGTTTACCAATAACACAGCGTTGATAGGCAATGACCTGTCAACATTCCCCGATTTTCCTGCCGAAATACGTGCGCCGCAGGGCACCTTACCGGGTGTAAGTGGTTTCCAGTTGCATTTTTCCAGCAACCGTATTTATACACCGGGCGACAATTGTGATGTACTGGTAGCTATGAATGCTGCTGCCCTGAAAGTGAATTTAAAATCACTAAAACCGGGTGGTATCATCATTGCCAATACCGATGGGTTTGACAACAAGAATCTACGCCTGGCAAATTATCCTGACGGCGTAAACCCGCTCGAAGATGGTTCGCTGACCAACTATCAACTGCATAAGATAGATATCACTAAGCTGACCCGCGAAGCTTTAAAGGATATACAACTGGGTGTAAAGGAAAAAGACCGTGCAAAGAATATGTTTGTACTGGGCTTTTTGTATTGGCTATATAACCGCGATCTTACCAGTACTTTCTCTTTCCTGCACGATAAATTTGGAAAGAAACAGGATATCCTGGATAGCAATATTAAAGCGTTACAGGCAGGCTATAATTATGGCGATACCGTGGAAGCATTTGCTACGCGTTATACCGTAGAAAAAGCAAAATTACCTGCCGGTAAATATCGCAGCATAACCGGAAATACAGCACTGGCATACGGCCTGATAGCAGCAGCGCAAAAATCAGCCTTACCCGTGTTCCTGGGTACTTACCCCATTACACCTGCATCAGATATACTGCATGAACTGGCCCGTTATAAAAACTTCGGTATACGCACCTTCCAGGCGGAGGATGAAATAGCTGGCATCAGTGCAGCTATTGGTGCTGCCTATGGCGGCAGCCTGGGTGTTACTACTACTTCTGGCCCTGGCATGGCGTTGAAAACAGAAGCCATGGGACTGGCAGTAATGCTGGAAATACCCTTGCTCATTATCAATATTCAACGTGGCGGCCCCTCTACCGGGCTTCCTACAAAAACAGAGCAAAGCGACCTATTGCAAGCCTATTACGGCAGAAACGGCGAATGCCCTATGCCGGTTATATCAGCTTCAACGCCCAGCGATTGTTTCTTTGCCTTATACGAAGCCGTACGGATAGCTGTACAGCATATGACACCTGTTATATTCCTCAGCGATGGTTATATAGCCAACGGTGCCGAACCATGGAAGTTCCCGCAGAGTGCAGACCTGGAACCGATAACGGTAAACTTTAAAAAAGGTCTGGCAGAAGGGGAAGATAAATTCCTCCCTTATAAGCGTGATGAAAAACTGGTACGCCCATGGGCTGTGCCAGGCACTGCCGGTTTGGAACACCGTATAGGCGGCCTGGAAAAAGAAGATATTACCGGCAATGTGTCATACGATGCTGATAACCATCAGCATATGGTGAAAACCCGCCAGGCCAAGGTTGATAAAATAGCAGATTATATACCACTGCAGACATTAGACAGCGGCCCGGGAAAAGGAGATGTACTTGTACTGGGCTGGGGCTCTACATACGGCGCTATTAAAAGCGCTGTAGCAGAATTGCAGGCATCGGGAAAATCAGTTGCACATGCGCATTTGCGTCACATGCGCCCTTTTCCGCGCAACCTGGGCGAAATGCTGAAGAGCTATAAACAAGTCCTGATACCGGAGATAAACAATGGCCAGCTTATCAAGATCATCCGCGACCAATACTTGGTCGATGCTAAAGGATATAATAAGATCAAAGGTGTACCAATAACAAGGGCGGAATTAGTAACAGCTATCAGCGAATTGCTGTAATTGAAAAGACTTAAATAAAAAGAGGGCATCAATGATGCCCTCTTTTTATTTATCTGTATTTATGTCTTTCGTTGCCTGGTCTATCACATACAATGGCCTGTTGCGCACATTGTTGATGATGCGGCTGATATATTCGCCGATGATGCCTATTGATAGTAATTGTACACCGCCAAGGAAGGTGACACTGACAATAATAGAGGCCCAGCCCGGAAAAGTATTCTTCTCAAAGAAATAACCGTATAGCGCGAAAACCCCTATCAGGAAAGAGATAATGCATACAATAAAGCCCAGGTTAGTAGCCAGTTTTAAAGGTGAATCGGAGAAAGCAGTGATGCCATTGTAGGCCAGTCTCAGCATTTTTTTAAACGGGTAATTGGTTTTACCGTATTTACGCTCGTCGCGTTCAAACATCACATAAGTACTTTTAAAACCCAGCCAGGCTATCTGGCCGCGTATATACTTATCGTATTCCTTCATTTCCTTCAGGTATTCCAGTACATCCCGGCTTATAAGGCGGAAATCCCCCACATCCAGCGGTATTTCAAAAGATACCAGCCTAGCCATCAGGCGATAAAACATTTTTGCTGTAAACAGCTTGAACCAGGTCTCGCCCTTCCGCTTACTACGTTTAGCATATACCACCTTAAATCCCGCCTGGTACTCTTTGTACATGTCAATGATCAGCTCAGGTGGGTCCTGCAGGTCGCCATCTATTGTCACAATAGCCTCGCCACTCGCATAATCCATGCCAGCTGTAATGGCTATCTGGTGGCCGAAGTTGCGCGAAAAGCTGATATAATGCAACCTGGGATTGCCCGCACAAGCCTCTTTCAGTTTTTGCAGCGATGTATCCCTGCTGCCATCATTCACAAAAATAACCTCGTAGCTGTCCGTAATACTTCTGGCAGCTTCGGTCATCCTGCGTACCAGCTCGGGAATGATCTGCTCTTCGTTATATACCGGTACTACTATGGATAAAGCTATGTTCGTTTTTAAGTCCATTTATCTTAAATACCGTTACAGTTTTATATTGATCAATAATATGGGCATTGTAATACCGTGCAATATAATTTTTTATATGCTGTCAGAATACAATTACTTTATACAAAGTATCTATTTCCAAGGCTATCAGGATATTCCGGCATTTTTTGAATGCCTTAAAATAATATTTTTATACTTCTCAATGCTTTATAACGAATGGCAGCAGTTTCTATATTCTGGTTCAGAAGAGATTTAAGGCTGGAGGATAACGCCGGTTTATACCATGCCTTGCGTTCGGGTTATCCCGTTTTGCCCGTCTTTATATTTGATACCAATATACTTGATGAGCTTGAAGACAAAAAAGACAAACGCCTACAATTTATTCACGATACGCTGGAAAACCTGCAGCAAGAGTTGGCGAGCTTGGGCAGTACCATACACATATTGCACGGCAGGCCGGAAGACTGTTTTAAACAACTGCTGAATACTTATACCGTAAAGGCTGTTTATACTAACAATGATTATGAACCCTATGCCCACCACCGCGATAGGGTAATTGCTGCATTGCTCTACGAGAACGGCGCCAGTTTGCGCCACTACAAAGACCAGGTGATATTTGAGAAAGACGAAATACTAAAAGATGATGGTACCCCATACACGGTCTTTACGCCATATAGTCGTCGCTGGAAGGAAAAACTGAATGCATTTTATCTCAAACCATACCCTGTAAAAAAATATAAGGCCAATTTTCTTCAGCAAACACCCAAACGCATTCCTTCCTTAAAAAGCCTGGGCTTCGAACAAGTAGAAGCGGATGTGGCAAGACCAAAACTGGATAAAGAAATTGCGAGGCATTATGATAAAACCCGCGATTTTCCTGCATTGCACGGCACTACACGCCTTAGCATCCATCTGCGTTTTGGCACCATCAGTATACGCAAATTAGCTGCAGATGCCAAAGAACTGAACCCAATATTGCTCAACGAATTGATATGGCGTGAATTCTACCAGATGATATTGTTTCATTATCCGCAGGTAGTCAATACTTCTTTCAAAGCGCAATATGACAAGATCAAATGGCGCAACAACGAAAAAGAATTTGAGGCCTGGTGTAACGGGCAGACGGGGTATCCTATTGTAGATGCGGGCATGCGCGAGCTGAACGAAACCGGTTATATGCACAACCGGGTACGCATGATAACAGCCAGTTTCCTTACCAAACATTTGCTGATAGACTGGCGCTGGGGAGAAGCCCATTTTGCAAAAAAACTATTGGATTATGATCTTGCCGCCAATAATGGGGGCTGGCAGTGGGCGGCAGGAAGCGGTTGCGATGCAGCGCCTTATTTCAGGATATTCAATCCTTACCTGCAAACAGAGAAGTTTGATAAAGACCTTACATACATAAGAAAATGGGTGCCGGAGCTAGATGAATTTTCTTACCCACAGCCCATTGTACAACACGAAGCTGCACGGGAACGGTGCCTTCGTGTATACAAGGAAGCACTCAACGGTTGATACTGGATAAGTTTGTATAAATAGAAAAGCCTGCTAATGAGCAGGCTTTTCTATTTGAGAACGGTTAGTTCTTATTTCTTTTTGCCACCGGCAATCTTGTCTGTAAATTCTTTACCAGCTTTGAACTTAGCTACTTTAGAAGCTTTGATCTTGATGGTTTCACCGGTTTGAGGGTTACGGCCATTCCTTGCAGCACGCTGAGATACTGAAAATGTTCCAAAGCCTACAAGTGTTACTTTGTCACCTTTTTTCAATGTTCCAATGATCGCATTTGTTATTGCATCAATAGTGTCATTGGCTTGTGTTTTTGTGATGCCTGATTTTTCAGCCACGTGGCTTATTAATTCTGCTTTGTTCATGTGAATTTATTTTGCAGAAAAGTACAGCATATAACCGATTCCGTCAACATAATTGCGACACTTGCCAAAAATAAATTTTGTCTGCATATAAAACGGCTGCACTTTTATCTCTTTATCCCCACTTTTACTTAATGAAATTTCTCGCCCTTAGCCAGCATTTCCAGGATAACATTCATTCGCTTTTCGCGTGTTTCAGGCTTTTTGGCTGTCTGAAGCCGCCATGTAATCGCATATTTGTTGGTTTTATTCAGCGAGTCGAAAAAAGCTTTTGCTTTTTTGTTTTTTTCAAGGAGCTTGAGAAAATCGTCAGGAGGGGTAGCATTGGAAGGTGAATCATACGCTGCTGCTAATCGCCCGTCTTTTTGCGCCTCTTCAAAAGCTTTCAACCCGGAGGCTTTCATTCTCTTCTCCTTCGTAAGTCGTTCAATATGTTCGATGTTTCGTTTTGACCATATACTCCGCGCCCTGCGTGGTGTGAATTTCTGTATCCACGAATCACTATCAAATTTCTTCTTTTGCCCATCAATCCAGCCATAACAGAGTGCTTCGTCAAGTGCTTCTGCATAGGTAACCGTTTTTTCACCCGACTCTTTGTTGAAAATGCGCAGCCAGATACCATCTGCCTTTGCATAATTGGCGGCAAGCCATTTCCCCCACGCACTTGCAGACGCAAATGATTTGGTGGGGACATCTTTCTTATTTTCTTCAGTACTCATTTAGTCTCATCAATTTAAGCAGGACGAAAAGATTATCCCGCCCATCCTTCTCTATCCAGGCTGCGGTATTGTATGGCTTCTGCAAGATGTTCCGGTTTTATATCTTCACTTTCAGCAAGGTCAGCTATGGTCCTAGATACTTTTAATATCCTGTCATAAGCTCTGGCAGAAAGATTTAGCCGGTCCATCGCTGTTTTCAATAGGTTTTGGCCAATAGGGTTAATGACGCATATCTCTTTTAAAAGTTTACTGCCCATCTGTGCATTGCAATACACACCCGGATTATTTTCAAATCGTTTTGCCTGTATCTCACGGGCCCTTATAACCCGTTCCCGTATCTTGTCGCTGGTCTCGTAGTTTTTAGTCGACGACAGTTCTCCAAATGCTACCGGTGTTACTTCTACATGCAGGTCTATCCTGTCGAGAAGCGGCCCCGATATTTTATTCAAATAACGCTGTACCATTACCGGCGAGCAGGTACATTCCTTTTCCGGGTGGTTGAAATAACCACATGGGCAAGGGTTCATAGACGCTATCAGCATGAAGCTGGCCGGGAAATCAATACTTACTTTAGCACGCGAGATAGAAACTCTGCGTTCCTCCATAGGCTGGCGCATTACTTCCAGCACGGTACGTTTGAACTCCGGCAATTCGTCGAGGAATAGCACCCCATTGTGAGCCAGTGAAATTTCGCCTGGCTGAGGTATGCCACCACCACCTACCAATGCTACATCGCTGATAGTATGATGCGGAGAGCGGAAAGGCCGGGCAGCAATCAAAGATGTATTGGTAGCCAGTTTGCCTGCTACAGAATGTATCTTGGTTGTTTCCAGGGCTTCGTGCAGCGTAAGTGGTGGCAATATGGTTGGCAACCGCTTAGCCAGCATGGTTTTCCCTGCACCCGGCGGGCCAATAAGTATTGCATTATGCCCGCCTGCCGCTGCTATCTCCAATGCCCGCTTTACATTTTCCTGCCCTTTTACGTCATTAAAATCCAGATCAAAGAAATTCTGCGCATCGAAAAATTCCTCCCTGGTATTTACCGTTACCGGTTTTAGGTCATTCTTCTTATTGAAAAAATCTACTACTTCGCTCAGGTGTTCCACGCCATATACATCCAGGTTATTTACCAGTGCAGCTTCCCGGGCATTTTGTTTTGGCAGTATGAAACCCTTAAATTTCTCTGTGCGGGCCTGGATGGCAATGGGCAATGCGCCTTTTATAGGTTGCAATGAACCATCCAGCGAAAGCTCGCCCATTATAATATATTGGCTGAGTTCGTCAGCAGGTATCTGTCCCGTACATGCCAGCATACCCAATGCTATAGGAAGATCATAAGCAGCACCGGCCTTTTTTATATCTGCAGGTGCCATATTTACCAGCACACGCATACGCGGGCGATCTAACCCAATGTTCTTGATAGCAGAAAATACTCTTTGCAGGCTTTCCTTCACCGCATTGTCGGGTAACCCCACAATCAGGTATTCTACCTTGCCTCCGGGCGTATCTACCTCAATAGTTATCGTTATTGCATCTACACCATATACCGCGCTGCCGAATAATTTTACCAACATAACCTTCCGAAAATAAATTGAAGATAAGGCAGTATTACCGATTAAAAATAATGATTGACAGACATGCACAATTTTTATAACTTTAAACAATTAGTACCCTATAAATCAATTATTTGACGTTTATGCCGATGACTGCGACCGAAAAGCTGGATCTTACCAATATAGGACTGATGATCATATCTTGCTGTGTGGCTATGGTTATCCCTTTTGAGCTTTTCCTGTTTGTATACGCCATATTAGGGCCATTACATTACCTGACAGAAATATCATGGCTGCACGACCGTAATTACTATACAAAGGGAAAATACGACGCTGTCATCCTGTTCATTATTGGGGCATTGATCACACTGAGTTTTTTCAGCAATAAGCTGGACATAGATTTTCCTTTAGGGTTTGATGCTAATCTTAACTACATAGCACTGGTAGGCTCATTGATATTTGTGACTATTAAAAACCCTTTTTACCGCGTAGGCGCTTTTATAGTACTTATCTTCTCGTCGCAAATATCTCAGCATTACCTTCTATTCTTTACGGTATTCATCCCAACACTTATACATGTATATGTATTTACTGCATTATTCATGCTATATGGCGCTTTAAAAAGCAAAAGCCGTTTTGGCCTTTTATCGGTAGGCATGCTGGTGCTTTGCCCTATATTGCTCTTTACCCTTTTCCCAACCACTTCTTTCTACGGCCCAAGCATGTATAGTAGGGGAGTATATGACTTGTTCAAGATTGTAAACATCTCATGGTTGCAAAAAGTGAACCATGTACCTGATCAGCCGAGTATGCAGCATTGGGATAACCTGGTTTTTCATTCTAAAGAAGGTATGCTGGCTATGCGTTTTATCGCCTTTGCCTACACCTACCACTATCTTAACTGGTTCTCTAAAACCAAGATCATTCAATGGCATAATGTGCCCAAAGCACGATTTGCAGTGGTAATAATCGTATGGCTCATAAGCATAGCTATATATATCAGGGACTATGCGATAGGTCTTCAGTGGCTGGTATTCCTGAGCTTTATGCATGTGCTGCTGGAATTCCCCCTGAATATGACCAGCATCATTGGCATAGGACGTTCGCTGAAAGAGCGTGTAATTAAAGCGCCGGTTAAAGCATAGTACAATTATCTTATTATTTTTGCCTTATGAGCAATACCATTCTTTTTAATAAAGACAATGGCGTGGCATTCATCACGCTGAACCGTCCTGAAAAATTCAACAGTTTCAACCGAGAAATGGCCCTTGCTTTCCAGCAATGCCTGGATGACAGTGAGAAGGATGATAGCGTGCGCTGTATATATATTACCGGATCCGGGAAAGCATTTTGCGCAGGACAAGACCTTGCAGAAGCGATAGACCCGCAAGGCCCTGAACTGGAACAAATAGTGCGTGAACATTATAACCCAATCATTTTGCGCCTGCGCAATATTGAAAAACCAATAGTATGCGCGGTAAATGGCGTGGCTGCCGGTGCCGGTGCCAATATAGCCCTGGCCTGCGATATAGTACTGGCTACAAAAGCGGCATCTTTCATACAGGCCTTTAGTAAAATAGCCCTGATACCGGATAGCGCCGGCACTTTCTTTTTACCACGCATGGTTGGTATGCAAAGGGCACTGGCACTCACTATGCTGGGCGACAAGGTGATGGCAGATGACGCGGTTGCTATGGGTATGATATATAAAAGCTACGCAGATGAAATGTTCGAAACAGAAACAAAGCAGGTAGCCTACACCCTGGCGCAAATGCCTACCAAAGGCCTCGGACTCACCAAGCGCCTGATAAATAATACCTACAATAATTCATTGGCCCAGCAATTGGACATGGAGAAACAATTACAAGTGCAGGCGGGTACTACAGAAGATTTTAAGGAAGGTGTAAATGCCTTTCTTGAGAAAAGGAAACCTGTTTTCAAAGGGAAATAATCAGACACTACCTGTAGACAGTACAAATGCGGGCTTGCGTACAGGCTGCGTATTTTCACGTATCACCTGCGCTACGATCTGCGCAGTCATATCGGGATAATTCACCGGGACAGCATTGCCGGCAACCAGCCACCATGTAATGCGCTCATAATATTTCCGGCCAAGGTATTTTATCACCGGTACGCCTATAGTTTCCAGCGCGGCAGCATTGCATTGCTGTTCGTATTGCTGCTGCATGGGTATCACTAATAATTTCTTACCGAGAAATAATGCTTCGGCAGGCCCTTCAAAACCTGCACCGCATAATACGCCGGTACTGGCAGCCATGCTTTTTATAAAAGCATCGTTCTCTATTGGCTGAACAGAAATGTTTTTGAAGCTGAATGGTATCTTATTGTGCTTGGAAAAAACCTGCCATTTTACGTTCTCAAAAAAAGATAAGTGAGCTACAATGGTTTCATCATCGTAAGCAGGTAAATACACCGTGTAATGTCCCTCATTTGACGGTGTTATATCCCTTACCTGTTTCCGTATAACAGGGGTAAATACATTTTTTGAAAAAGCCCTGAAATGAAACCCGTAAGCTTCTGTTACAGGGGCATAGTATTTCAGTACCAGTTTACCTTTCAGATCACTATGCTCGGGTAAGGGCGCGTAAGGAGACAACACCGCACTCTGGTGGCTAAGCCCTATGCAATCAATATTCTTCAGTTTACATGCCCATGCCGATACGGGTTCAAAATCATTTATGACCAGGTCGTAATCCTGCACCGGCAATTTTTTAATATCCTTTATTAAACGGAACAGCTTTAACTTTTTTGCTGTCTGCCATATATCTACGCCACCTTTGTTGCCGAAAATAAAACTCATACCGTATAGCCGATATTTTACGGGGTAGGGGAAATCTACATCTGCCTGTATGCCGCTGATAAGCACGTCTACTTCTCCGTATTTAGCCAATTCAGGATATACATCCCTGGCGCGGCTCAGGTGACCATTACCGGTACCTTGTATAGCAAATAAAATTTTCATCAGGCAGCTTCTACTTTCGTTATGTCCCTTTGATCGCGGCTATCGTCACTTCGTTTTACATTCAATTCCTGCAGCAAACTGTTCATCAGCTCTTTAGCGCTTTCCTTAGGCTGCTTCTTTTTATTGATATCTATAGCCTGCGCTACTTCATCCTCTGCATAACGGTAAATACTCCATTTGGAATCATTGTATTCCAGTGCTGTAAGGTTCTCTATCCAGTCACCTGAATTCATGTATACTACTGTTCCTTTTTCTGTAACTATTGTCCGTATCTCAGGCTGGTGTATATGCCCGCACACAACGTATTTATACTGGTTATCGGCAGCTATTTCGCAAACAGTAGATTCAAATTTGTTGATGAATTTTACGGCACTCTTCACACTGTTCTTTATCTTTTTGGATAAGGAAACTTTACCCCTGCCCATTTTAGCTGATATAAAGTTGACAAAGCGGTTAATGAGTATCAGGGTATCATAACCAATAGCACCCAGCTTAGCCAGCCATTTGCTATTCTTCATCACTACATCAAACACATCTCCGTGGAATATCCATACGTTCGCGCCATCTATTTTCAGCGATAGCTTGTTGGTGATCTTTAATGACCCCAGCTGAAAGTCTTTAAACTTCCTGAGCATCTCATCATGATTACCGGGGATGTAATAGACAGGTACGTCTTTTGCAATAAGGCCTACGAGGTGTTTTATCACCATCATATGCATTGCTGGCCAGTAGCGTTTATTGAACTGCCAGATATCTATGATATCTCCGTTCAGTATCACCGCTTTGGGTTTAATGCTTTTCAGGTATTGCAGCAATTCTCTTGCATGACAACCATAAGTCCCTAAATGTATGTCTGAAAGCACCACAATATCCACTTCTCTTTTCGCCATTTGCCTGCTTCGTAAAGCTTTTGGTTATACAAAATGACGATATTAATATGATGCATATATTACGAGAACATTAATTTAGTATTAGCAATTATGTGAAATAAAAAAAGCGGCTTTTCAGCCGCTTAATGTTTATATGTTCTGTAACTAAATTTTAGATCACTACTACTTCATGGTAGTCTTCCTTCTTAAAATATTTCTGTGCCAGCAATTGCAGTTCTGCGGCTGTTACATTTTTGTATACCTGTATATTCCTGTTAAAATGGTCCACTGTCAGTCCGTTGAGGATAAGTGTACGCCAGCGCTGCAGTATGGAGAAGGGACCATCCAAGTCTCCCAGCAAGTTACCTAAAAGGTAGTTTTTTACCAGCAGCAGTTCATCGTTTTCCGCCGGTTCATTGCACAGTATTTCCATTTCTTTATAGATCTCGTTTACAGCAGGCTCAATAACATCCCGGCCTACTTCTGTATGCACTGTAAGCGCACCACCATTTACAAAAGGAGATACAGAGCTGTATATTCCATAGGTATAGCCCTTCTCCTCACGTATATTACTCATCAGCCTTGAGCCAAAGTATCCGCCAAATAATGTGTTTAACACCACCATCGGGGCAAAATCAGGGTGCTGCCTGTTGGGGAATAAACGGCCTATTCTTATAGCTCCCTGTACACCATTGGCATCGTTCACCAGTTTATACTTTTTATCGGGTGAAGTCTGTAAGGCAAATACACCTTTATCCGGCGCCGTAACGGTAAGCAGTGGTCCTCCAAAAAATGCATCTAAAAGCTTTACTTCTTTATCGCCTACATTACCGGCCATAAATATTTTAACCTCTGCGAGATTGAAATGCTTACGATAAAAATCCAGTACAGCCTCGCGGTTAATTGCTTCTATCACTTCTTTTTTTGTGTAACGGCCGTATGGATGGCCTTCGCCAAACAGCAGGGCGTCTATTTTCTGGTTAGCTACAAAATCGCATTGGCGCAGGCTAACTGATAAACGCTGAATAGTGTTCTGCTTGTAGATACTCAGTTCTTCTTCAGGAAATATAGCCTCTGTCAGTATCTCGTGCACTATAGGCAAAAGTGCCGGCAAGTGCTTTGTAAGCGCGTATAAGGATACCGTAGTGAAATCGTTACCGGCATTTACTTTCAGGCTGGCACCATAAAACTCTAAAGCTTCATTTATCTGCTGCGCAGTTTTCTTTGCTGTGCCATTCTTCAGTAAACCAGCCACTGTCTGGGCTATACCCTGCTGCTGCTCATACCATAGGCCTGCACTGAAAGCCCAATCTATTTCAACAACATCCTGCACACCGCCATTCAGCCAGTACAATGGCAATCCATTGGTAAGTTTGTGCTCATTTATTGGCTGCAATACATAATCAAAGCTGATAGCGTCGTGTATAGCCGGTGGTGTTTTCCTGTCTGTTACCATTTCTAAGTTTTAGCTGCTAGGTTAATCTTTAATAAATAAAGCTCTTAATTCTCCTGCTTCTTCCGGCTTCATTTTACCGCCCAGTATCAGGCGTATTTGCCGGCGTCGTAACGCCCCGTCAAACATCTTTCTTTCTTCATCTGTTTCCGGTGTTATTACTGGCACTTTTCGCGGTCGGCCGTTAGGGTCTAAAGCTACGAAAGTAAGGTACGCTTCATTGCTCAGGTATTTGTATTGAGCTGAAAGATCTTCTCCCCATACACGCAAATACACCTCCATAGATGTATTGAATGAACGGGTAAGCTTAGCTTCTATTGTCAGCAGGTTGCCCAGTTTTATAGGATTATTGAATGAAACATTATCTACCGAGGCGGTTACAACCGGGCAATTGCAATGTTTTTGCGCAGATATTGCAGCAGCAATATCCATCCAGTGCATCAGCTTGCCACCCATGAGGTTGCCTAGTGTATTGGTATCATTCGGCAAAACCAGTTCAGACATGATAACATGTGTGTCCTGCGGCTTTTTAGATTGCATATTAATATTTTAAGAACGGGGCAAAGTTAGGGTTTGAGAATGTATTTCAACTATTTCCATGTTGTATTTAGCTTCAGCCCTATAGTATACCACCTGCCGGGCAGTTGAACGGTACTGATCTCCTTATAACGGGTGTCCAGCAAATTATTCACATCGGCATATAATGCCCAATGTTTTTGCTGGTAGGCAATGCGTATATCCATCAAGGTATAATCATTGGCATTGATGCGGTACAGGTATCTTGTATTAATATCCAGCTGTATCCTGTTGAAGAATAAACTTTGCAGTGAAGCTGTAAACTGGTGCCTCAATGCTTCGACAGCATATTTTGATATCTCAGTAGCAGGTGTTTCTATCACCGGCTGCAGGTAGGTATAATTAGCCCCTATTGTTAATTTATAGCCTTGGGGCATACTTGCGTGCTTACCCACATTATAATTTACCTGTGCAGTAAATCCCTGGGTATTGATAGACTGGAAATTTTGCGGCTGCCATGCATCGGTGGGATTAGCCCTTACCCAATCAATAAAATCGGTTGTTCGACGGTAAAAATAGGTTGCTCTTGCAAATAGCACATCACGGCTCCATTGCAATCCACCTTCTGCATAGAAGGCATGTTCGGGTGTAAGCTGTGCATTCCCAATATTGGTTGGTCCTTTGTAATACAGATCGGTATAAGTAGGCAGTCTTTCGCCGGTAGTTGCATTGGCAAAAATTTTCCAATTATTGTTAACGTTATACCCTATGTCCACTCCCGGGAATAGTTGCCAGCCGTAGCTGCTGTTGTAGTTGCCATAAAGCCCCGCGCCGGCGTTCAGCCTGGCTGAAAAGCTATGTTTGTATTCGGCATACAAGCCTAGGTTATTCCTATCCCACTTGCCCAGGTTGCTGCTGTTTATATTCTCATACCTGTATTCTACTCCGGCACCTAGTACGCCTTTACCCAATTCAATACTGCTCTGCAGTTCACCTGTTACAACTTCCGTTTCGTGGTAGTTCTGGTACGCCAAAGGGTTTTGTTTTATGAAGATATATTCATCGCTATTATAACGATAGCTGATGCGCGGTGTCAATTTGAACTTTGAAGAGGGGTGATAATTATAACCCACACTTCCCAATACAGTTTGTACCGTTTCGGTCGAATTCACATCTTTCGGTGCTGCATAAAAACCGTTAGCCCCAAAACTGTTTTTTATATATCCTCCCATTGCCTCAATATTATTTTTACTATTGAGGTCAACGTGGTTTTGATAAAATACTCTGTTCGCTTTGAATGCGGTATTATATTGATAACCATTACCTTCATCGTGCGCCAATGATATTAAATGCGACTGCGCCTCACCGCCTACACCTACTGTTGCCTGGGCACCCCAGCCATAATACGTGTTGCCAGTTGCAGAATCGGTTTGTAGACTGCTGCCGGCGTATAATTGAGCAGCGGCAAAATTGGCTTTTGTTTGTTTGGTAACAATATTTACTGCACCTGCTAATGCATTCAGCCCATATGTACGCGCAGCAGGACCACGTAAAATTTCAATATGGTCTATGGCTGATAATGGCACAGGGATATTGAGCATGTGGTGCCCTGTTTGCGGATCAGACATTTTTACGCCGTTCAGCAATACCAATACCTGGTCGAAAGTGCTTCCGTCAATGCTGATATCTGCCTGCGTTCCGCTTACACCTCTTTGCCGGATATCAACGCCTGCTGCGTAAGCAAGCAGTTCATTTACTGATTTTACCGGCAGCATGCTTATCTGCTTACTGTCAATGATCTGTATATTCCTGTTTTGGTTGCCAAAGGGAGCCTGTATCCTGTTCTCACGAACAATTACAGAATCGAGCATTGTTTTTTCCTGTGCGCTTGCGGTGAAGCAAGCTGCTGATAACATAATACTGAGGCTAACGCCTAAGTTTTGTTTCATAACTGCTTAGTTTTTTGCGTCGCAAATTTATAAGCAGCATTCCCGGTAAAAAGAATGATTTAAAGCATATTTAAGAACGTAACATCTCAACATGTGGAATTCCGTCTTCTATATATACTTCACTTATTGTATTAAAACCAAAGCTCTCATAAAACGACTTCAAATACACTTGTGCGCCTATATGTATAGCTTGCCTGCCGTAGCGGTCTTCAATGCAGGCAATAGATGTTTCCATCAATTCTTTTCCAAGCCCTTTTCTTCTATAAGAGGGGTGGGTAACCACTCTTCCTATGGATATTTCTTTGTAAGACACGCCGGCAGGTACTATACGGCTATATGCAACCATTACATCATCTTCATATCCCAGCAGGTGAAAAGATTTTTGGTCTTTGTCATCTATATCCAGGAACACACAATTTTGCTCTACCACAAACACCAGGCTGCGTAACTTAAGCAGTTCATACATTTCTGCGCCATTCAGCTCTTCAAAAGATTTATATACCCATGTCATATAGATCAAAAATACAGCGGCCGGTTTTAAAACCGGCCGCTGTTAATACCATTTATCGTTTTAAAATTACAATGCTACAATTGGCTTGATAGCCTCTACTACACCATTACATGAAATGGTTACATAATAAAAACCATTGGTAGCAGCGGCAGGCATTTGCACCTGTGCAGTATTACCACTCACGGTTAATGCACCATTGGCAATCTTTTTACCTTCCATATTTACCATCTCGTAGGTCCAGCTGCCTGTTTTGGCATCAGCAATTTTTACAGAAAAAGTTTTATTCACCACCGGATTAGGATAGATACTTATGCTTTTATTATTGTTTACTTCGTTTACCCCATCCTCAAACAATTTGAAGCGCTCCCTGTTCAGGTTCAGATCCTTCAGCTGGGAGAAAGTGTTATCGGTATACGTAGCGCTCACCAATGGCGTCAGCTCATACTGGCGGTAAAAATTCCGCTGGTAAACGTAGTTTGTTTGGCCTTGCGACAGACCTATTTGCGCCAGCAGCACTGCAGGTGCAGGCGAGCCATTCACATAAAAGCTGTCGGTAGAAGATACTGTGCTCTCAATTTGTAATACACCCATATTGGCTGATATAGCACCATTAGGATAGCTTGCCTTTATATTGCCCCATCCTACTACTTTGTAATTTGATGCCATCACAGACCGCCTTTGTGCAGGTGCATTAGTAGCCAGGGGATTGTAAGTAATGGTCATATTGGTAGTGCTTTTTGAAGAAGATGTCCAGCTTGAGCCCATGGTAGTCGGGAAAACTAAAAGCTTCTGGGGCACATCATAATTCACATCCTGCGCCAGTATCACCAGGCTATCCAATACATTGCTGGTATTCAATGAAAATGCCTGCCGTGTCAGCCTTTCTCCATACAGCATATTGCCGGCATTGGTCACAGCAAACATAAGATTGGTCTCATAATGCTGCGTTGGGTTGATATTGTATATTACAAGATTAGACATTGTGGCATTAGGGAAATTAGTAACCGGTGTATATTTCAGGTTTGTAGTCAGTGGTTTATACGTTACAGTTGTAAAATCCCAATTAGCATTAGTGGCAGGCGCCAAATTTGGTACACTTGCATTTAGCAAGATGTTGGACATTACATCGGTACGGTTCAATGTAACAGGAACAGCACCGGGATAAAGGCCAATAGGGGTTTGTGCTATAGCAGTTGAAGCGAGTAGCATGCTGCACAAAATAGAGGGTAAGTGTTTTTTCATATAGGTATAATATTTGAGAATAATACTAAAATAAGACCTTTTCGGTAATAATAAAGCCCCTTGAAGGGGGCTTTATTATTTTATTTACTTAAGTGCATGCTACGCTCTTTGTATAGCTGACGGAACCACGGGTCTCTAAGGTTTTTAATAAACCTGATAGCCTCACCCGTGCTCTTCATTTCAGGGCCCAGCTCCTTATTTACGTTAGGGAATTTATTGAAGCTAAATACCGGCTCCTTTACGGCAAAGCCTTCCAGCTTTTTCTCAATTTTAAAATCTTTTAGCTTTTTCTCGCCCATCATTACTTGGGTGGCAATGTTCAGATACGGAACTCCGTATGCTTTGGCTATGAATGGTGTAGTACGGCTCGCACGAGGGTTGGCCTCTATCACAAATACCTTACCGTCTTTAATAGCATATTGTATATTTATGAGGCCTTTTATGTTCAGGCGCAAAGCTATCTTCTTCGCAATGTCTATCATCTCATCCACTTCTAACTGTCCCAGGTTAAAAGACGGCAAAACAGAGTGGCTATCTCCGCTGTGGATGCCCGCTGGTTCAATATGCTCCATTACACCCATTATGTGTACATCTTCACCATCGCATATAGCATCTATCTCCGCTTCCTGGCAGCGGTCAAGAAAATGATCAATCAATATTTTATTACCTGGCAAGTGTTTCAACAAGCTCAGCACACTGCTTTCCAGTTCTTCATCATTTATTACAATGCGCATGCGCTGGCCTCCTAAAACATAAGATGGGCGAACCAGTACAGGATAGCCTACCTGGTTAGCTACTTCTATCGCTTCGTCAGTAGTATAGGCAGTACCATAGTTAGGATAAGGAATATGCAGTTCTTTCAGCATATCACTAAAGCGGCCGCGGTCTTCAGCAATATCCATATCATCGAAAGAAGTACCTATGATGCGGATGCCTTTTTCACTCAGGCGCTTCGCCAGTTTCAAAGCTGTTTGCCCTCCTAATTGTACTATTACACCATAGGGTTTTTCATGTTCAATTATTTCCCACAAATGTTCCCAATAAACCGGCTCGAAGTATAGTTTGTCCGCTATGTCAAAGTCTGTAGATACTGTTTCGGGATTGCAGTTTACCATAATGGCTTCATAACCACAATCTTTGATCGCCATCAAACCGTGTGTACAGCAATAGTCGAATTCGATGCCCTGGCCTATACGATTAGGACCTGAACCTAATACTATGATCTTCTTTTTCCCAGAGATATTACTTTCTGAAGAAGTTATTGGTGTTTGAGAGAGCGGCCCCTGCTCAAATGTGCTGTAGAAATACGGTGTCTTGGCTTCAAACTCCGCGCTGCAGGTATCTACCATTTTATACACGCGGGTAATGCCGGCCTTTTTACGATGCTCATACACTTCTTCAGTAGTACAGTCCTTCACCAGGTCAGCTATTTGTTCATCGCTGAAGCCCATTTGTTTTGCTTCGCGCAGTAGCTCATCCGGCATCTTATCCAGGTGCTTTATTTCAGCTATGCGGTTCTCCAGTTTTACTATATCCTGTATCTGGTACAGGAACCAGCGGTCTATCTGTGTAATCTCGCGTATGGTCTTTATTGACACACCTGCCGCAATTGCTTCTTTTATACGGAAGATACGGTCCCAGGTCGGGCGTTTAATACTCTCTAATAGCTCTTCCGGTTTCAGGCGTTGTGCGCTGATGAAGGAAAGACCGGTCGCATTATTTTCCAGGCTCTGGCAAGCTTTCTGCAACGCTTCGGGAAATGTACGTCCTATAGCCATTACTTCACCTACCGATTTCATCTGCAGGCCCAGTGTATCATCTGCCCCTTTGAATTTATCGAAATTCCAGCGGGGCATCTTTACTATTACATAGTCCAGTGCCGGCTCGAAATAGGCGGAGGTAGTTTGTGTGATCTGGTTCTTCAATTCATCCAGCGCATAACCTATGGCCAGTTTTGCAGCTATCTTGGCTATAGGATAGCCGGTAGCTTTTGACGCCAGTGCTGACGAACGGCTCACACGCGGATTTATCTCAATGGCTATTATTTCTTCTGTTTCAGGATTAAGGGCGAACTGCACGTTACAGCCTCCGGCAAAATTGCCGAGATCACGCATCATTTTGATAGCCGTATTACGCATCAGCTGGAATGCGGTATCACTTAAGGTCATCGCAGGCGCTACAGTAATACTATCGCCGGTATGGATGCCCATTGGGTCGAAGTTTTCTACTGTACAAATAATAACCACGTTATCATTCATATCGCGCAGCAGCTCCAGCTCAAATTCTTTCCAGCCCAGCATGGCTTTTTCTACCAGTACTTCGTGTATAGGCGAAGCAGTAAGGCCCCTGTCAAGTGCACCGTCCAGTTCGTCTTTGTGCATTACGAAACCGCCACCGGTACCTCCCAGCGTAAACGAAGGACGTATCACTATCGGCAATCCTATTTCCTGCGCAAACTCCTTACCTTCCAATAGCGAGTTGGCCGTGCGGGCCGTAGCCACCGGCACGCCAAGTTCTATCATCCATTTGCGGAAAAGTTCCCGGTCCTCAGCCTTATCTATTGCTTTAATATCTACCCCGATCAGGCGTACATTGTATTTTTCCCATATGCCGAGCTCTTCTGCTTCCTTAGCCAGGTTTAGTGCTGTTTGTCCACCCATGGTAGGCAGTACAGCATCTATCTCATTTTCTTCCAGTATCTGTTCAATACTTTCTATTGTTAATGGCAGCAGGTATACTTTATCTGCCACTATCGGGTCGGTCATTATGGTAGCCGGGTTAGAATTGACAAGTATCACCTTTATCCCTTCTTCCCTCAGGCTGCGGGCAGCCTGTGAACCTGAATAATCGAACTCGCAGGCCTGGCCTATAATAATGGGTCCCGAACCTATAATCAATACTGTTTTAATGGAATTGTCGCGCGGCATCTTTTAAGAAAAAAATGAAAATTTATAATGTAAAGGCGCGCTGAGCAGATACAAAAATCGGGCTCAACGCCCGAGGCGCAAAAGTAAGAAAAAATCCCTTAAATAGCGCAATAAAAAGCAAATGCCCGGATAAACCGGGCAATGCTTATTGTTCAACCTGTAGAAATGCTTAATTCGTGATCTTGGCCATAAGGTTTACATCATCATTTGCTCCTAATGTATACAGTGCTGTACCGCCTTGTATCATGCATACCATAAGGTCATCTGCTATTATAACATCATAAAAGGTTTCGCCGGCCAGCTGTTTCAGCAGCTTGGGGTATATAGGGTCTGTAATATCATATATATTCATTCCGTTCTCGCCGTTACACACATACAGGCGGTTCCCTTTCATACCCAATCCCCAGGGGCTGGTCATAGGCACAGCATTGCGCTGTATGGGCTGTAATATGTACTTCACGTCGTACACTATCAGGGCACTCATATTGCCACCGCACCGGCTGCTGCTGCGAACGGTTACGTATGCCAGTGAATCATTTGCCACAACAGGGTCGCAGGCGCGTACGTGGGTAGCTTGTGCCAGCTTTGCAGGATGTGCCGGATCGGCCAGTGAATATATATACATGGCACTGCTGGAACCAATGAAAAGTTTGTCTTTAAAGCTATAGATGGTCTCTACGTTGAAACCAACGTTGATATTGCCTTTCAGCTGCGGATTGGCAGAAGTAGCCAATGAATAGGTATATAATTTCTGGTCGTCTACCACATATAGATAATCATTGGCTATTGTAAAGCGGGCCAGAGAGCCGCCTTGCCCGGTAGTGCCGCTGCCACTTGTAGCACCCGTAGTTTTATTGGCGCTGGTACTGCTATCCTTATCGCAGGCCGAAAAAAATACAGTAATTACTGATAATATTGTTATTAATTTTTTCATGAGCTGAATGTTTTGAAGGGTTAACTATTTTCTGCACTTAGGATATTTCAGTGTTTTTGTCTCCCATCCAACTACTTGTCCTTTCGATGCCTCTACACATTCATAGTATCCCGAGCCCGGTGGCTGGTTGCCATCTACCATGTGGAACACACTGGTTATACGGTCAGCTACTTTCACATCATTGATATTGCTGATATCCAATACAACCAGGTCATTCAGGTTATTGGTATACAATATGTTATCCTTTATTGCCATTTCCTGTGCGCCCAAGACATTGATGAATTTCAGTTTTTGAGGATTGGCAGGTTGTTTTACCAAAATCACGTGGATGCCTTTGCCTGCCTCAAGCTGGTAAAGCGTATCTCCTTTAATATATATTTTACCCCCGTTCTCTATCAGCTTAGGGTCTACAGCTTTGATAGCAGAAGCACCGGGATCGTTATTATACACAGGTGCCCAGCCATCTACTTCGGCGGGGGGATCATTACTAGGCTGCGGTTCCCGCTGTTTTGTGCCAAATGGGTCGCAGGAAGAAGCGGCTATCGCCAGTAGAGAAAATGCCAGCCATAAGGGCTTTTTTAATCTTTGATCGATGTTCATAGTTGAGTAGTATTTTGAATGTATTTGAGGCAATGAGATACAAAACAAAATCCGTGCTAATTTTTGCTATATATATAAACTTATTTTTTTGTAATACATGTTAAATTCTTCAAACACATAGTTTTATTAGTCAACTTAAACTTTGGGTTATAATTCCTTTATCTTTACAAAAACAGGGGAAATTTCTCTATTTCGGGCAGAAATGGGCTAATTTTTCGCATTTTTGCCAATATTCTCAAAATAGCAGCCGTAACGAATCAATATGGGATTGTTCAATTTTCTAACGCAAGAAATTGCCATAGACTTGGGTACCGCCAATACCCTAATCATACATAACGACCAGGTAGTAGTGGATGAGCCTTCTATAGTAGCTATAGACAGGATAACAAGCAAAATTGTAGCCGTTGGTAAGAAGGCTATGATGATGCACGAGAAGACCCATGAAAATTTAAAAACGATTCGCCCGCTGAAAGACGGCGTTATAGCTGATTTTAACGCAGCAGAAGGTATGCTGCGCGAAATGATAAAACTGGTTTACCCTAAAAAACCATTATTCCCCCCAAGCTGGAGAATGGTAATATGCATACCATCCAGCATAACAGAAGTAGAAAAACGTGCCGTACGCGACTCTGCAGAACAAGCAGGCGCTAAAGAGGTATATATGATACACGAGCCTATGGCCGCCGCATTGGGTATAGGTATTGATGTAGAAGAACCTACCGGTAATATGATCATTGATATAGGCGGTGGTACTACCGGTATATCGGTAATTGCTTTAGCAGGTATCGTTTGTGATCAGTCTATCCGTATTGCGGGTGACGAATTTACCATGGATATAATGGAAGCAATGCGCCGTTACCATAGCCTGATGATCGGTGAACGCACTGCTGAACAAATTAAAATACATGTAGGTTCTGCGCTTAAGGATCTAGATAACCCACCTGATGATATTGCTGTTAACGGCCGTGACCTTGTAACGGGTATTCCTAAGCAAATAATGGTGTCTTACCAGGAAGTAGCAGAAGCACTGGATAAATCTATCTTCAAAATAGAAGAAGCTATTCTTAAAGCATTGGAAAGCACACCGCCGGAACTGGCCGCAGATATTTATCGCCGTGGTTTGTACCTAACAGGTGGTGGTGCATTGCTTCGCGGTCTGGATAAACGCATCTCACACAAAATAAAACTTCCGGTACATGTAGCAGATGACCCTCTGCGTGCAGTGGTACGCGGTACGGGTATGGCGCTGAAGAATATTGCCAAGATGCCGTTCCTGATGAAATAATATTTTGTAACACATCTGCCTGAAAGGTGCGCAATTTTATACTGTTTGTACGCCGTTTTTTCAATCTCATACTCTTTTTAGTATTAGAGATCGTGTGCATCATACTGATAGCACGCACTAATACTATACAGGGTAATGATATTATGAGCTCTGCCAATACTGCGGCAGGGCTTATGTACAAACAGCAAAATGATGTAGTCTACTATTTTGGCCTGCGCCGCATGAATGACAGCCTTGTAAATGAGAATGCAAGGCTGCGTTTGGAAATGGCTGCTTACAAAAGCTTTGATACGCTGCGCGATACCAATGTGCGTATCGCTATTCAATCTACAGATACCAACAAACATATAGTTGAGTATAACCAATACTTCTATCGTACGGCACGTGTTATCAACAACTCTGTAACTGAAGCTAATAACTATATTACCATTAACCGCGGTAGCAAAGATGGCATCAGCAAAAACATGGCTGTGATTTCGGGTACAGGTATTGTAGGGCGTATCGTCCATGTGTCTGCACATTTTGCCAGTGCATTATCTGTACTCAGTGTAAAACAAAAAGTAAGTGCTAAACTGAAAACGGGCGAAATAGGTTATATAACATGGGATGGCGTACATCCCGATGTAATGGCAATGGAAGATGTGCCGCAGCAGATAAAAGTAAAACGCGGCGATTCTGTTTTTACTACCAGCTATTCATTTTTCCCTGCAGACATACTTATAGGCACCGTATATAAAACATCGTCTATAAAGAAGAACAACCAGCAGATACTGTACCTGCATCCGTCAACCAATTTCAGGAACCTGCAGTATGTATATGTGGTGGAAAATAAAATGATGGATGAACGTAAACAATTGGAGGACTCTGTAAAAGCAAAATAATGAGCGTCTATTTGAAAAACTTTTTACGGTTCACTTTCATCCTGCTGATACAGGTGCTGATACTGAATAAGATAGCTTTACGCTGGTGGGCACAGCCGGCAGGCTTTCCTGTGTTCACGCCATTTATCTACCCTTTATTTATTTTACTCCTGCCCTTCGAAACGCCGGTATGGGCTTTACTGATGCTGGGCTTCATTGCAGGCATCAGCGTAGATACTTTCATGAATACGGCTGGTATGCACGCCTGTGCTACAGTGCTTATTGCCTACTTGCGTACCAATGTTTTAAATGCCTTACTCCCTAAAAACTTATCTGAATATCCTAATCAGTCGCCTTCTGTAAAGAATATGAACTGGATGCCTTTCCTGGTGTATGCCAGCTTCCTTATTCTTTTGCACCATACTATTTTCTTTGTACTGGAACTGTGGAGTGTATCTAATATCGGTTACCTGCTGCTGAAGATATTTGCATCAAGCATTACTTCGGTATTATTCATCATTGTTTACCTGCTGCTGTTTACCCGCCAGGTAAATGCAAGGAGCTGATCTACTGCTTCACGCATTTCATCATACTGTCCCAAAGCAGGTCAGCGCTTTTATCCCAGTCAAATTTCTTCACCTGCTCAGGCGCTGCTGCAACAAGCTTCGCACGCAGTGCTTCGTCTTTATAAAGCATTTGCATTTTATCGGCTATATCCTGCACATTGGTCGGGTCTACCAATAGTCCTGCATCACCTGCTACTTCAGGCATCGATGAAGTATTACTTACTATCACCGGCACATTGCATTCCAGGGCTTCCAATATAGGTATGCCAAATCCTTCAAACAAAGAAGCATATACCATGGCATAAGCACCACCTATTACTTTCGATAACTCTGCCACATCCATATAGCCTACCCATTTCACGTCTTCCTTGAATGGCATCTCTTCTTTCATTTCCAGCACTTCATCGTATTTCCATGCCAGGCGGCCCACTATCACCAGCTTCATATTACTGCGCTGGCGTTTTTTAAATGCAATAAATGCCTTCAGCAGGTTCACAATGTTTTTACGGGGATGCAGCGCACCTGCAAAAACAAAATATTCGCAGCCATCAGCATATTTACTTTTTACAGCTTCTTTTCCCTCCCACCCAAGCGGTTTGTATTCAGCATGTGCACCATTATGCACTACATCTATTTTATCCGGAGCTATTCCGTAGTGTTCGGTAATATCTTTTTTAGAAAAGTTCGATACGGTTACGATACGATCGGCACGTTTTGCGAACAATGGAGAATAATGTCTCCAATACATGCGGTGGCTGGCAACCACATGCTTAGGATAGTGTTCAAATGCCAGATCGTGGATGACCAAGCAGGTGGGCACTTTGGTGCTTAATGACAAATATCCGTCAGGCGATAAGAACAGGTCTGCCTTATACTTGCGCAACATATAAGGTATACCCCATTCAAACCACAAGTAAAATAATATAGGATGCCTGGCTTGTGGCGGCAATACTACCGGGGTAACATTCGTGGCAAAAACAAAAGAGGGGTCGTAAGGCCTGTCGAAAAAAAAGATGAACTCATGTTCCGGATGACGTCGCACCATCCTTTCTAATGTCTGGTGCGTGAACCAACCTATGCCTTCTAATTTCCCCTTTAACAGTAACCTTGTATTTACGGCAATGCGCATAGCTGGCGACAAAAATATAATTTTACCGATTATACCCTGCGAATGCGTCGTTTTTTTGTGAAAAACCTGCTTTTTGTACTGGCCGTCAACCTTTTGGTGAAGCCAGTGTGGGTATTTATGATAGACCGGACCGTGCAAAACAGGGTGGGGCACGCAGCATACGGTACTTACCAGGCCTTATTCAACCTGGGTCTTATTTTCCAGATATTACTCGACTTTGGCCTTTCTTACTATAATACCCGTATCATAGCCCAGAATCCAGAGAAGCTAAAAACTATGTTCCCCGGCTTATTGTCTACGCGTTTATTACTTATCCTTCTATATACAACTTTGGTTGTTGTATTGGGCTTCGTTGTGGGCTACAGAGGGGCGGAACTTGTTTTGCTAAGCGGCATTTTAATGATACAGGCACTTAGCTCCCTGCTGCAGTTCCTTCGCAGTAATGTAGCTGCCCTGCATCATTTCCGTACAGATGGGGTGCTTTCTGTTACCGACCGTTTATTAATGATATTGGTTTGTGGTTATTTATTATTCGCTCCATCCACCCGAGGACAGTTTAAGATTGAATGGTTTGTAGTGTCGCAAATACTATGCTATCTCGCTGCGGTTATTATTGCTTTTATTGTATTAGGTAAGATATCACACTTAAAGCTGCGATTTGCCTTTGATGGCAGTTCAATACTACCCGTGATCAAGGCCAGCCTGCCGTATGCGTTGCTGGTGTTCTTAATGGCAGTACATATGCGCAGCGATACCATATTGGTGGAGCGTTTATGCGGGACAGAAGGAAAAAACCAGGCCGGTATTTATGCCGCCGGCTACCGTTTGCTGGATGTAGGAAATATGTTCGGGCTGATGTTTGCAGGTATGCTGCTGCCTATGTTTGGACGTATGCTTGCCGAAAAAAAAGATGTGCGCCCTATTATAAAACTGTGTGTCAATATTATGTTGCCGGTGGCATTCACGCTGGCTGTAGCTGCATTCTTTTACGGCAATTATATCATGCAGGCTTTATATACCCATGCTACCGAAAATGACGGATTGGTATTTGCATGGCTGATGGCTACTTTCCCAGCCTACTGCATGATGTATGTGTATTCGACCTTGCTTACAGCAAATGGCAATATCCGGTTGCTTACAAAAATTGCTTTTGCAGGTGTACTCATTAATCTCGCCCTCAATTTCATACTTATTCCGAAGTATTTTGCTTTAGGCGCCGCTTTCACCACTTTCATTACACAATCTACCTTATCAACCTGTTTTATGCTGTTTTCTGCCAAACGCCTAGCAATAGGCAAAAGTGTAAAATGGATAGGCGCACACGTAGGTTTCTTATTATTTATTGTGCTTGTCGGTTGTAGCATACAGCTGCTCAATATCAACTGGAAACTACAGCTGGCCGGGCTGGGACTAATAGCCGGTGTAGCCATGTTCATCTTCCGGTTCGTAACTATTAGTGCGCTCCGGCAACTGGCTGCAAGAAATTGATATCACGGATTGCTATGTAATGTTTGTTTGGGATCAGCTTGGGGCAATTCTTTTGCCTCCCGTTTTATGATAAATACCGCATTACTGTATGGTTTTATCCCTCCTCCCCGGCTCAGGGCATATACCTTGGTAAACTCGGCACCAAAATAAAGAATGATAGAAGTATAGTACACCCACGACAAAATAATAATAACTGCTGCTGCTGCGCCATAAGCACTGAAAGAAGAGTTGCCCAAATAATAACCTATCAAAAACTTGCCGATGATAAATAGCACCGCTGTAAAACGCGCTCCTACAAAAGCATCCTTCCACCTGATACGCGCATCTGGTAATACCTTATATACTATAGCAAACAACAGGGAAATGACCAGGAATAATATGAGAATATTGATCCCTTTGAGTAACAATACCATTTCAATATTGAATAGCTGCTGCAAGCGATTGGTTAAAAGATCGGTGAGGGTATTTATAAATAGCGATACGATCATTAAAAAGCCTATGCCCACTATTAATGAAAACGATAGGAGCCGGTTGGTAATAAATTTCAGCCAGCCTTTTTTAGGCTTTGCCTTTATAGCCCATATATAGTTGATAGAATCCTGGATATCTGCAAAAACCCCTGTAGCGCCAAATACAAGCACTACGCTGCCAATAATACTGTATTTCGCAGCGCTGTTCTGTGCGCGTATGTTTTGTATGATATTTATCAATTGCTCTGCTCCATCTTTGCCAATGAGTGTTTTCATTTGCCCGTATATCTCCCCGGTTATCGCTTCTTTCTCAAAGAATAAGCCGGCAAGCGATATGAGCACTAACAGCAAAGGCCCAATAGAAAAGACAGTATAATATGCCAGTGAGGCACTCAGTTTAACTACATTATCTGCTGAGAACTCTTCAAAAGATGCTTTAAGCAGCCTTAGGTATGTTCCGATCTTAGACATATAACTACATCTAACAAAATTCTGTGCCATTAGCTGTTTATGGCATACATTTTTACACCATGTGTATTTATTAACCTTTAAATTGATTCACATGGCTAGAAAATACTCCCCGAAAGCCGGGAAGAAAGTAGAAAAAGTAATGCATGAGTTTAAAGAAGGCGATTTGAAAAGCGGTCGCAGTAATAAAAAAGTTACCAGCCGCAAACAGGCTATAGCCATCGGGCTTTCTGAGGCCCGCGAAGCGGGTGCAAAAGTACCTAAGAAAGCAACAGGGAAAAAAGCAGCATCTAAGAAGAAGACTGCGACTAAAAAGAAAACGGCCAGCAAAAAAACTGCAACAAAAAAGAAAACAGCAGCAAAAAAATCAACAACTAAAAAGGCTGCTACCAAAAAGAAGACAGCTGCTAAAAAGAGCACAACGAAAAAAACCGCCAGGAAGAAAACAGCAACAAAAAAGTCTAAATAAAGGAAAGCCCTCCGGGGCTTTCTTATTTTTTAATACTGCGGCATAACCGGTTTGGTACCCATAATTTCATCTATCCTTTCCATTACCTCTGTTGTCAATTTTGGCAATACCTCTATAGCTTTTAAATTCTCTTTTAATTGCTCTTCGCGTGTAGCACCCAGTATGGCTGTAGTAACATTAGGATTGCGAACGCACCATGCAATAGATAATGTGGCCAATGTAGTGCCCAGGTCCTGTGCCAGCTTATTGAGTTCCCTTACACGTCCTATACGTTCATTGCTCAGCGTCCTGTCCTTTAGCCATTCAAATCCTTCCAGGGCCAGGCGTGAACCTTCTGGTATGCCATCATTATACTTACCAGTGAGCAGACCTGAGGCCAGCGGGCTCCATATGGTAGTGCCCATACCCATGTTCTTGAAAATGGTATAATAATCTACTTCTATTTTCTGACGCTCGAATAAATTGTATTGTGTTTGTTCTACGGCAGGCCCTATCAATCGTAATTCACGTGCTACCATATGTGCTTCCATTATTTCCGCAGCACTCCATTCGCTGGTGCCCCAGTAAAATATTTTGCCTTGCTCCACCAGTGTATTCATCGTACGTACCACTTCTTCTATAGGCGTATTTTTATCAGGCCTGTGACAGAAATACAAGTCCAGGTATTCCAGCTGTAACCTCTCCAGCGCTTCGTGACATGCTTCTGTAAGATGTTTCCTGCTAAGGCCTTTTTGATTAGGTTTATTTGCTTCGCCCCTCCAGCCGAAAAAAGCTTTACTGGAAACGGTATAAGAAGAGCGTTCCCAGTTCTTCTTTTTCAAAATACGGCCCATCATTTTTTCAGACTCCCCGCGTGAATACACTTCGGCGTTGTCAAAAAAATTAATACCGCTGTCATAGGCCAGGCTCATCAGCCTGTCAGATGCATTATCATCTATCTGCTTGGCAAAAGTTACCCATGAACCATAAGACAATACGCTGAGCTGCAATCCTGTTTTGCCCATTATTCTATATTCCATGTTTCCCATTTTTTTGGTAAACAAATTTGACTGTTTTTCTGCTTTATATTGATAAAGGTTTTTTATAAGTAAAAAGGCGCTGTAAATAGCGCCTTTAATATTATATCTGGTAAACAACCAGGCCGTCACGCAGCTTGGGTTCAAACCAGGTGCTTTTAGGCGGCATTACATTACCGCTGTCAGCTATATCAAATAATTGCCTGATGCTTACCGGGTAGCAGGCAAAAGCAGCAACAAAATCGCCGTTATCTACTCTTTTCTCTAATTCTCCTAATCCACGTATACCACCTATAAAATCTACGCGTTTATCCGTACGCGGATCGTTGATGTTTAACAGTTTCGACAATACATTGTTTTGCAGGATAGACACATCGAGTATGCCAATCGGATCGTTCGTAAAAGTGCCGGGCTTTACAAGCAGTTTATACCATTGGTTATCTATATACATTCCAAATTCATGCGGCTGTTTTGGTTTGTATTGCTCTTTACCTACTATAGAAACTTCAAATTCTTTCTGCAGGGCTTCAATAAATTCTGAAGGACGCATGCCGTTCAGGTCTTTCACTACACGGTTATAATCTAATATCTCCAACTGCGATGCAGGAAATATGCAAGTGATAAAATAGTTGAAAGATTCTTCACCGTCTATAGACAATCCGCTTTCTCTCATTTCCATACACACCTTTCCTGCCGATGCTGCGCGGTGGTGCCCGTCTGCTATGTAAGTAGCCGGTACTTCTTCATCAAATAAGCGTGTGATCGACGCTACACGTGCGTAGTCGTCTACTACCCAAAGTGTATGTCTTACGCCATCTTCGGCTACAAAATCATATTCAGGTTTATGGGCAGTTTTCCAATCTTCTATTATTTTTTGCACATCTTCCTGATCGTTATATGCCAGGAATACGATGCCCGTTTGCGCACGCGTGGTTTTAATATGATTTATACGATCCAGTTCTTTTTCAGGGCGGGTAAATTCATGCTTCTTTACAATGCCATTAAAATAATCGTCTAACGAAGAGCCACAGATCAACCCTGTTTGCGAACGTCCGTTCATTAAAAGTTCGTAGATATAGTAGCAAGGTTCTTTGTCTTCAAACAATATGCCTTCTTCTATCATTAAATCCAGGTTTTCTTTTGCCTTGTCATATACTTGCTGGCTATGCACATCCACTCCATCGGCCAGGTCTATTTCAGAACGTGTAACATGATAAAAGTGGTACGGATTATCCTTATACACTTTTGCTTCTGCCACACTCACCACATCATATGGCAGTGTGGCTACCTGCGATGCTAATTCTTTTTTAGGTCTCAATCCTTTAAACGGTGTGATCTTTGCCATTGATGATTCTATTTTTATTGATATTGTTTTTCAAATTCCTGCATAACATCTACCAGCGCTTTTACATCGCGCAGGCTAACTGCATTATATAATGATGCGCGAAACGCACCGGCACTTCTATGTCCTTCTATACCTGTAATATTCCTTTCTTCACTATACCTGGTAAAGACATGCTGCGTTGTTTCATCCATTGCACTGAAACAAACATTCATCATACTGCGGCTATCTTTGTCCACCAGCGGGATAAATAAACTGTTTCGTTCCAGCTCGCCATATAGCAATGCTGCTTTTTCTCTATTTTCTTTTTCAATGGCCTCTACACTTTTTTCTTTCGTCCAACGCAGGGTAAGTAAGGCAGTGTATATAGCAAATACGGGAGATGTATTTAATACAGAATTTTTGGCCACCTGTTCGGCATAGCTAAGCATTGGGGGTATGCTGCGTTTTATTTTTTTCAGCATATCCCGCTTCAACACTACAAGTGTAACTCCGGCAGCTCCAATATTTTTTTGCGCAACCGCATAGAACAGATCAAATTTTGAGTAGTCTCGTTTACAGCAAAAAATATCACTACTCATGTCTGCTATCAGCGGTGCATTACATTGTGGAATCTGCTGCCACTGCGTGCCGTAAATTGTGTTATTGGTAGTTAGATGCACATAAGCCAAGTCCTTTGGTATATCAGCAGGCCATTCAGGCAGTCGCCTATAATTGTCTGCTCTTGAAGAAGAAAGTACAGTAGTATGGCCATAGTACCGTGCATATTCCATAGCCTCATGAGACCATGCGCCACTGTCTATATAGCCTGCCGTGTCATGCTCATTGAGAAAATTCATAGGTACCATGCAAAATTGCAGGCGCCCGCCGCCATGCAGCCATAATACTTCGTAATCGTCACCTAGTCCGCATAGTTCTTTTACCAGTTGTTTACTTTCTGCAAGTATAGCATCGAAAGCTTTGCTGCGGTGACCGATCTCTAAAATAGATTGCCCCGAATTATCGTAATCCAGCACTGCTGCTGCTGCCTGTTCTAAAACAGTTTGCGGTAGCGGCGCTGGTCCGGGATTAAAATTTATTTTACGGCTGGCGCTTTTCATGATGTTTTTCGTCGTCTACGCTGGTTATACCCCCGCTTACTGCAAATTTCATAGCCTCGGCCGCTGTCATTTTCGTAACCGGTTTAATCAGTTTTGTTTCAGTAAGTATCACATACCCGCTCACAGCATAGGCATGCGGCAGGTAAACGGCCACCTTTCCGGCCATACCTAAAAATGCCATATCCTTTTGGGTCATAAACCCTATACGCCATATTTCGGGGTTCAGGTTGATGCATACCCATACAGGCTTATTGAAACGTTTTTTATCTCCAACAAAGGAACCCATTACATCCTTGATGGATGAATATATGTATTTGATACCGGGTATATGCTGCAGCAAATGGTCAAACGCATCGAACAACATACGACCCAGGAAAAAACGGGTACCCATGTAGCCAATAAACGTAACCAGGGTAATGATGATAACAAAACCTAAACCACGGGGTACCCACGGTATCAGCCTGTCCACACTATCAAATACAGTGTAAATGACATAAGCGGTGACGGCTATGGGGCTAAGTATCAGCAGCCCTTGCAAAAATGAGCGGAAAAATATCGCGGCTATACGGCGCATTCAGAAAAAATGGATGTGGCAAAGTTACATGATTGCCACCCGTAAAACTATATATTTGTCTTATCCTTAGTTGTTAAAACCGGAAATTGCTTTATGAAGCGGTTGTGCTTGCTGCTTTGCCTTATAAATACCCTTATTGTACAGGCCCAGGAAAACAAACCCTGGTCTGGTTTTGGCTTTGAAACCAATTATTCATCGGGAAAGGTTTTTAAGCATACCAAAAAATTCAGGGCTGATGTACCCGATCATTCCGGTTCTTTCGAACTGAACTTTGTAAAACAAACTTTTGGCAGACGCCAATGGCAACAACGCCGTCATTACCCGCTATTCGGTTTCGGATTCGCCTATACCAATTACGGCCTGGATTCCATATATGGCAAGTGTATCAGTATGTACCCCAACCTGCAATTGAGGTTGCTGAAGATCGGCAATTTTGAATGGACATTTAAAGCCGGCTTTGGCCTGGGATATGCTACCCGCAAGTATGAGCGTACGCCTGTGTGGGATACGCTGAATACTGCTATAGGCAGTCATATGAATAACTACACCGTATTCGAAACGGACTTCCGCTACAGGATAAATAAACACCTGGATGTACAGGTGGGGGGTAATTTTTCGCACATGTCCAATGCTGCCTTCCGCCAACCCAACCTGGGTATAAATATGTATGGCGCACATATCGGGCTCAGATATTTCCCCGTTACTTCACAGCCTGAACGTATCAGTAAAGATTTGAACCCATTGAAGAACCGCTGGCTGCTGCAGGCAAGGTTTGGCATGTCTGCTACCGAACTAGGACTGGCCGACGGTCCTTTGTTCCCCGTATACCTTGGCTCTTTGTACGTGAGTAAACGATACGCATCCCGCAACAAAGCTTTTATCGGGGTAGACTATTCCTACCACGAGCATGTATATGTATTCCTTCGTAATAATGAGATAGTACCAGGCAAGGAAAGGGCCAACTCATGGAAAAGTGCAGTATTCGTAGGTAACGAATTTTTGTTCGGCAGGGTAGGTATCATGTTGCAGGTAGGCTGGTACCTGAAACAAGCCATGCTGAAACAGGATAAGTACTACGAAAAACTAGGGGCTAATTTATACCTGGTACAGCGGGAAAAAGGATTGCTTAAAGAACTTTACGCCAGCGTACTGCTAAAAACACACAAAACACAGGCTGAACTGGTAGAAGTAGGGATAGGCGCCGGATTCTGACAATTGTGTGAATCTTACTTGGTTCCATTTTGTAATTTTATAATATGCACGTACTGCGCTGCATATTATTATTGCTGGTGCCCTTGGCAGCGACTGCACAGAAAATAAGAATGCAGGATGGAAAGGTTTTGAAAGACGGCAAAGTCTACTGTCTTTACGAACAACAAAACCAAAAACGAAATGTATTGCCGGTAAATGTTGTTGAGAGCAGCCTGAAAGATAACCCCGAAGTGTCTGGTACCGATTTCAGTAATTATATTTTTAGTACTTCAGCATCTGAACAACTGATCTTCGCTACCGCAAAGGTACTGTCTAGCGCCCCCAATCAATACTTGCAGTACTATTACAACATCAAATTCCCGCTTATAGGCAGAGAGCTCAACATCATTTATCACCCTTACCTTATAGAATATCTTACCAACGATATTGTGAATATGGACCTAATGAGCGATGATATGTGGAATGATATGAACGCAAGAAAACTCTTCGATAAATGGAATGCCAAACCCACTGTAGTCCCTTATGGTCAAATAGAAAAAGGCTCGGTACGCAATTACAATGTCGGGGGCGCAGATGAAGATGCCCCTGATTTAAAGGGTATAACTGTTGTAGGCCATAATATATACCGGGATAGCCAGCTGCTTGCCACCTATAACCGCACAACAACTGTTTCCTTTGGCAATATTGCAGGCTTCCGTAAGGACGATTATATTTTTTCAATTGTAAGCCCGGAAGGAACCGAAATAGCGCTGGTAGAAGTGCCGCGGCTACGTTCGGTATTTTACATTTTAGGAAAAAACGATAAAACATCTACGCCGGTATATACTGCAGAAAGGGTAGAAGAAAAAATAATTGCTATGGCTGCTAATTATCTGTTCCCGCTAAATGCATCCGGCAATATACCTGTTAAATAAGTCCTTCCCTCACCAGGTCATGCAAATGAAGCATCCCCGCATATTTACCATCGCTGGTAACTACCAATTGTGTTATATCGTGGGTACGCATTAGTTCCAGTGCCGCAACAGCCAGTTCACCTTCATCGATTGATTTTGGAGCTGTTGTAGATATATCCTTCGCCTTCAGGTTGGCGGGACTTTCATTTTTCTCCAGCATACGGCGAATATCACCGTCGGTTATGATTCCCTGCAGCTTTCCCTTTTCGTCAACCACTGCTGTTGCCCCCAGCCGCTTGCTGGATATTTCATAAATGATCTCGCGCAGGCTGGCTTCTGGTTTTACTACGGGCTTCTCATTTATCTTACTCAAATCAACTACCCGCAAGTACAATCTTTTGCCTAATGCCCCACCCGGGTGAAAACGTGCAAAATCCTTTGACGAAAATCCTTTCAGGTTCAGCAGGCAAACGGCTAAGGCATCTCCCATTACCAGCTGTGCGGTTGTACTGGTAGTTGGTGCCAGGTTATTAGGGCAGGCTTCTTTATCTACCGTGCTATTCACAAAAATATCGGCGTTTGTTGCCAGGTAAGATTGTGCATTGCCGCACAAGGCTATTACCGGGTTACCAAAATTTTTTATGAAGGGTATCAGCACCTTTATTTCAGGGCTTTCGCCACTTTTTGAAATGATTATTACGGCATCGTCCGGCTGTATCATCCCCAAGTCTCCGTGAATGGCATCTGCCGCGTGCATGAACAAGGCGGGCGTACCGGTTGAATTAAATGTAGCTACTATTTTTTGTGCTATAACGGCGCTTTTCCCTATGCCGGTAACCACCACGCGCCCTTCCAGTCCATGAATGATCTCAACCGCTTTGGCAAAAGCATCATTAATATATGCTTTCAGGCCCACAAGCGCGTGGGCTTCCATTTCTACTACTTCTATGGCCTGTTTCTGAACTTTTTCTTTAGAAAACATGGTGGCAAAGTTAATATGGCTACCTGATAATTAAACAGATAACGCTAAAACACCATTTGTTAGTGTTTAATGACCTAATCTTTGTTTTCGTTTTGAGTTTTTCCTTTTTTACTTTTGAACCCGTAATGAGCGATAATATATCCACATTTATAGCCAAGAGCAAGGTAAAGGCCGGCGACCTGGAGCATAAACGCAAGCTCAGCTTTAACATCCAGAAATATGCTGACACAGTAGTAAAAGGTAAGCAACAGTTTGCCAACCTGGACCTTGCACGCAAAAAGGCAAAGAATGTAAAATGGAGGGCCATCGAAAACCTCGATAAGCATCTTGAGAATTTTGAACAGGCCTTTACCCGCAGAGGAGGCAAGGTAATTTGGGCGGAAACAGCTGAAGATGCATTAGAAGCAGTACTACAGATTTGTAAGGAAAAGAATACTAAACAGGTAGTGAAATCGAAATCGATGGTGACGGAAGAAATACACCTGAATGATTTTCTTGCCAAACACAATATTGATTCTGTAGAAACAGACCTGGGTGAATATATACAGCAGCTGGATGGTGAAGCACCTTATCATATTGTTACTCCCGCAATGCACAAAAGCAAGGAGGACGTAGCAAAACTGTTTCATGAAAAATTAGGCGTTGCCCCAAACCTAACACCTTCGGAACTGACACAGATAGCCAGGAAGAACCTGCGTGAAAAATATACGACTTCAGAAGTGGGCATTACCGGGGGGAATTTTCTAATAGCAGATATTGGTGCTGTATGTGTTAGTGAAAACGAAGGGAATGGAAGGTTGTCTACCGCATTTCCGAAAACGCATATAGCCATAGTAGGTATTGAGAAAGTACTGCCATCAATAAATGATCTCTCTTTATTTTGGCCGCTACTGGCAACTTATGGAACAGGTCAAAATGTTACGGTTTACAATACCATATTTACAGGTGGCCGCCAGCCTGGCGAGACTGATGGACCTGAAGAAATGTATGTGATTATACTGGACAACGGCCGTACCAACCTATTACGCAAAGAAGTACGTGAAAGCATGTATTGTATCCGCTGCGGTTCTTGCCTGAACGCCTGCCCTGTATATAAAAATATCGGCGGCCATGCTTACGGCACCACATATAGCGGGCCCATAGGGTCGGTTATTACCCCGCACCTAAAAGGCATGAGTGAATTCAAACACCTTAGTTATGCTTCCAGCCTTTGCGGGAATTGCACTGAAGTGTGCCCGGTAAAAATAAACATACACGAAATGCTGCTGGAGAACCGGCACATAGCAGTAGAAGAACAATTAAATGATACCAGTGAAAACATTGGTTGGAAAATGTGGAAACTGGCTATGCTTAACCGTTCGCTGATGAATGCCGCCGGCGGCAAACTAAAAGGTAAGGTCGTTAATAAATTATTCAGCAAAAGCTGGGTTGACGGGCGTGGTGATGTGCAGTTTGCACAAAAGTCTTTTAACCAGCTTTGGAAAGAAAGAAGCAAATCATAAAAAATAAGGGCTGAAATTCAGCCTTTATTTTTTTATGTAAACTCTTGTCCCTACTCCTACAAAAGAATAGAGCTCTTCAATATCTTTATTCCTCAAGGCTACGCAACCATCTGTCCAGCCTACGCCCATCTCTATCATATCGTCGCCGCCTTTCCATATACCATGTATACCTATGTCTCCGCCAATACGTGCTGTTTTAGGAATCAATCCATCATTCTTCATTTTCTGAAAACGTGCATAAGCAGAGTCATTCGGATAACTAAGCAACATGAATTTGTTATAGCGTGAGTTGGGATTCTTGTTTGATATTTTGAACCATCCTTCCGGCGTACAGCGATCGCCCTCCATACATTTATTCAACTTTGGATTGGGCCCGAATACCGCTTTATAGCCCCGTATTATTTTTCGTTTGTAGTAAACCTGCACGCAATATTTAGTCTTATCAACAACCAGCGTTACAGAATCTTTATTAAGTGTGTCGAAATCAATGGGAGTTCTCACCCCTATGCCGGTATATACTTTAGGCATAAATATCGTTTCTGTAACACGCATAGACCCTTGGTCGTATTGCACCTCGCGGACCATATAACCTTTGCCATCATCATACTCCTTAATAACTTTCAGGTTTCGCGGTTTATCCATTTCCTTTTGCTGGGCAATGGATATAGATGTACTGCAAATTAACACGGTAATCAAAACCGCTAATATTCCCTTACGGCTCACTGTCCTGTTCATATTTATTCCTTGAATATTAGTGTGAAGCAAACGAATATAGGCAATTGTCATCAATTTTGTAATGCTCAATTCGTTAAAATTCGTTTCTGCTGCAAAACATATTGCGTTTGTAATTCAGTTATGTTTATTAATTTTCCGCATGCCTGAGTTTACATATACGGAAGAGAATTACCTGAAGGCTATATACAGTATACAGCACAATAATGAAAGTGGCGAAGTATCGGTAAATGAAATAGCCGAGCGTATGAATACCCGGCCGGCTACAGTAACAGATATGCTGCGTAAACTCTCTGAAAAAAAACTGATTCACTACGAGAAATACAAAAAAGTACAGCTATCAAAAGCAGGTGTACAAATAGCTTTGAATGTGTTGCGTAAGCATCGTTTATGGGAAACCTTTCTTCATAAAAAATTATTATTCTCATGGGATGAAGTACACGAGGTTGCCGAACAATTGGAGCATATACAATCTGCAAAACTGGTAGACAAGCTGGATGAATTTTTAGGTTATCCTGAATTTGATCCACACGGAGACCCCATACCCAAATCAAATGGCGATATTCCCGTTTCTACTGCGCAGGTGTTAAATGAATGTGCGCTGAATACGAAATATAAAATTGTGGCAGTGAAAGATACGTCGTCGCTTTTCCTGCAACAACTGGAGCGTTACGGATTACAGATAGGTGTCACGCTTACAATATCGGAACGCATGCCTTATGATGGTAGCATCATGGTACAAAATGCGAAGGGCAACAGTTTCCAATTATCTGAAAAAATTGCTGCCAATCTACTGGTTGTGTAATTAAGATTTGACCGTTGCTTTTTTATAAATAGGAACGGTAGAGCAGGGCTCTCCGTACATTAATGATTTTACCACTGGCAATAATTTCTCACTAACTGCTACATAGCCGGCATCCGGTATCGGCGTTTCGCCACAACCTTTTATTACTACACGTTTGTCTGTGTATTCAGTATTTTCAATAGCGGCAATTTTTTTTAGAAATAGTGTTTTATATACTTCTTCCGGGGTAGCAAAACTAATAGCTGCTGCTAATGGCTGCAAATAAGTAGCCGCCAGCATATATGCCCATACCGGTACAATAGCATCTGCCGAACAGAAAACGGCTATATTCTTTCCTCTGTATTGTTCCCAGTCATGGAGTGGCAATGCAGCGCGGTAATCTTTTTCGCGCAGTATCATTTCACGGAATAAAAATGGTTTTAAATCAAACGCTGCAATGCTTTCTTTTGATGGCAGGTAATCTGCAAGGTCCAGCGTTATTATGCCACTGTCTGCAACTTTATTTACTATGGTTTCCATTACGGCACAAAGGTACGAACTGTCAACTCCTTAAAACAAAACTGCCACTCAGCAGAGTGGCAGTTTTTATCAATATGCGGTTAAGCGTATCTTATATTACAGGTTTTTCGGGTTGTATTTGATCTTCGCCGATTTCTTCAGCATTTCAGATACCATACTGCTCATGCTGTTCCTTAATTGGTTTTCAGCCATAGCCCTTTGTTGGATTGCAACACTAGGATCCTGGTTTGGTGCTACAGGTATTTTAGAAAGCAGTGTAAAGTAGATTACCCCTTCCTGCGATTGGATAGCCGGTGAAAGTGTGTTAGGCTTAAACCCGTTATAGAATGTATAACCCACCACTTTAGGTTCGTAACCCAACTTCTGTGCATATGGTTGAGATGCATTGAACGAATCTGCCTGTTGTATAGGTTGTGCTGATGCCTGTGCAATAGCGTCGAGTGATGTAGCAGATTTATATTTAGCCTTGATCATTTCAGCTTTCTTTTCAGACCTTACAACCGGTGTAAGTTGCTGGCGCAGGTTGTCATTAATTTTCAGTAAGCCGGCTTCTTGTTCGTCGGCCAGTTTTGCTACTACATAACGGCCTTCCATATTGAATACAGGCGATACATCACCTACTTTCGCTTCGTACATCCAGCGCACTACTTCACGTGCCGAACCCAGACCGGGAACAGAGAAATCACTTTCCCTTACATTGTCACCAATCCTTTTATCCAGCTTCTCAGTTTTTATTGCATCATCAAATGCTTTGGCTGTGCTGTTCTTACCTGCAAATTCTGTTGCTTTAGCATACACGGCATTTTCAGTATTGTCGCCGGCATATAACGATTTGCTGATAGTTGCCAGTTTAGCTGAAGTTTCAAAACCTTTTTGTTCCAGTATTTCTATATAATGGTATCCGGCATAAGCCTGGTTATCCACCTTTACTACTTTTTTCTCGCCTACTTTACCATCAAATATAAAATCACCGAACTCGGTTGATATCTGTGGCCTTTGCTGTAGGGTGAAAGTATATTCACCATTTGTTGCTTTGCTGCCTTCATCTTCAGATACTTTTTGCACCATTGTATCAAAGCTTACTCCTGAATTGATAGCAGCTACTACGCTGTCCATTCTTTTCTTGGCAATGCTATCTGCTACAATTGGTTGACCGCGCTCAGCTGTTTTAATAAGTATATGGCGGCATTTTGAAGAATCCGGTAAAGAACGTTTGTCAATTACTTTAGTAAGCTTATAGGCACCTTGCTCAAAATAAGGACCGTACACAGTACCTACCGGTTCTTTCATGATTGAATCTGCATAGAAAGACATGAAAGATTTTTTGTTTACAAACGCATTATTATATGGCTCGTCAGAATTACGGTTTACAAAACTTTCTGTTTCGGTATTGGTAATGAAGTCATTTTTCATTTGCTGCAGTGCACCCAGGGCCCTGGCTGTATCTTCAGCAGTTGGGTTTACTTCAAATGATACATATTCTATTGAACGGGTAGTAGCATCACTTGTAAACTGGGCTTTATGTTTTTTCATAAAAGCTTCGATGTCCTCATCTTTCACGGTTACTTGTTTATCATCAATGCTGGCATACGGTATTTTTACAAAACGGATGCTGGCCATTTCAGTTTGTTCTTTCTGCTGGTAATCTGTAATAAATTTCGGCTGATAAATATTACGTGTCAGGAGCGCATTATATTTTTTAATACGGTTAGCACGCAATACATAAGCTTTAATGGTTTCCCATTGTTCACGCGCCTTACCTGTAGGGTCTTGCTGGTCTACCTGTTGTTCAAAAGCTTTCACATAACGCGGGTCGAACATTTTAGTTTCCGGATTTGTGAAAGGTGGATACTGTTGTACAATAGGATCAGGATTAGCACCGTAGATCAATTCTTTTTCTTCTTCTTTTGTGCTCTGTATACCCAGCTTGTCGCATTCGGCATTTATAATGGCACCATTTACCAGATCATTTAATGCTTCGGTATTTACCTGTGCCCTCTGGGCATCATCCAGGCTCTTCCCGCGTGAGCTGTATTCGTACAGTGTTTCATAATCTTTCACACGCTGTGAATAATCTTTAACGTCAATCTTTTCTCCGTTAACTTTTGCAACACTGTTATCACGTCCGAAAAGTTCTCCAAAACGTCCGCTTGCAGCATCCATTAAAATGAATCCGACTAATGACAGGGCAATAACGAAACCCGCAACTTTTGCGTATTTGTTCCTGATTTTCTGAATTACAGCCATAAAGGTTGTTTAATGTATATTATATAATATAAGGACGGCAAATTTATACGAAAAATCGAGATTATGTATTTATATCGTTATTAAAAACAGGATTATATGATTTTTTATTAATTATATAGTTGTTAACCCATTATGATTTTAAAGTTATTCTTTGGCTTTGTTAGTAACTGTGGATTGCAAAGGCATAACCCTCAGTTGTAAAAGAATAACTAGCTGTTAACATAATAAGTTACCATTATATCACTTTTTTATTAGTCTCTCTTCACATGCCTATACAAAATTCACGTTCTTATATTTATACACAGTAAACTTAATTCACAATCCCCATCTTCTATGTGGAAATGCTTTATTCTCGGCATTTCGGCTGTGCATAACTATATAATATAGTGGGTATGAATGCTTTTGATTTATTTTGCAATAGGAATAACATTTTTGTTTCCCCATATCCACACCCCTAATGATAGTAATCCTTTTTTTTAAAAATTTTTTATTCTTATTAATATGACTGTGAATTTCGATGACGCATTGATGAAAATAGATGAAAAAGGTTTTCTTGATATTGAAATAGATCCATCGCTGGACCTTTTTGAGGAGATAGAGAAACTGAAGAGGGAAAAGAATGCAGTAATATTGGCACACTATTACCAGGAGCCCGATATACAAGATATTGCAGATTATATTGGGGATAGCTTGGGCCTTGCACAGAAAGCTGCAAAGACTGAAGCAGACATTATTGTATTTGCAGGTGTGCACTTTATGGCAGAGACTGCTAAAATATTAAACCCCGCAAAGAAGGTTCTGTTACCAGACCTAAAAGCAGGCTGTTCTTTAAGTGACAGTTGTCCGCCTCCTTTATTTAAGGCTTTCAAGGACAAGCATCCTGACCACATTGTTATCTCTTATATTAATTGTTCTGCCGGTATTAAAGCATTAAGTGATATTATTTGTACCTCTTCTAATGCACGAGCTATTGTAGAAAGTTTGCCCGCAGACCAAAAAATAATATTTGCACCCGATAAGAATCTTGGTGGTTACATTAATAAAGTATCTGGAAGAGATATGTTATTATGGAACGGTGCCTGCATGGTACATGAAATATTCTCATTAGAGAAAATTACACGCCTTAAAGAAAGACACCCGGAGGCTAAACTTGTTGCGCATCCTGAATGTGAAGAGGCAGTTCTGAAGATTGCAGATTTTATAGGGTCTACTACCCAGTTATTAAAATATACCGAGAAAGATAAATCGCAAAGTTTCATAGTTGCAACTGAGGCAGGCATATTGCACCAGATGCAAAAAAATGCGCCTCATAAGACCTTTATCGCTGCACCACCAGATAATGCATGTGCTTGCAATGACTGCCCGCATATGAAATTAAATACATTAGAAAAACTATATCTATGTATGAAATATGAGCAACCAGAGATACTCATGGATGAAGAGCTTAGAATTGCAGCTCGTAAACCAATAGATAAAATGCTTGAACTGAGTGAGATATTAGGCTTAGGTGGGTAGAAACAATGTAATATAAAGGTAAAAAAGCTTAATACTATAATTTGGTATTTTTTTTGTAGCCCATTTTGTATAACTTGTAACACTTTTGGATAATTAAAACAGTATTCTATGAAAAAAAACTTTCTACTTAGTTTCTCCATTTTGGCGATTTGCATGCTCGGTTTCATACAATCGAACGCGCAATTCAGTGCAATAATGAAGCCGCGCCTTGTAGTAAACAGCCCTTCATCAGTGGCCGGCGTTAAAAATTTCTCTTTTTCTTCTTCTTCTACAACAGGATCATGGGGCCGGGCTATCGACTCTTCATGGTGGAATGTGGAACTGGTAAAACCAAGCAGTTTTGAAGCTTGCGGTACTTTAGGTGCAGGTAGCCTTGCCGGCAAATGGGCTTTGGTATTACGTGGTAACTGTGAATTCGGTGTAAAAGCTAAGAACTGCCAGGATGCAGGCGCTAAAGGTGTTATTATAATCAACCAACATCCGGGTGAAGGCCCTGTAGGTATGGGTGCTGGTGCTGTTGGTAACCTGGTTACTATACCTGTTTTAATGATCTCTTATGAAGATGGTATGGCATTGAATGCAGCTATGGGCTCAGGCTCAGGCTTTGTTTCTTTAACTGCATGGGGCTTTGGTTTTGCACACGACCTGACCTTGGTTCCTAATTCAGTAGCTAATGCTCCATATGGCGCTATTCCTGTTACTCAGTTAGATGGTACTGACATAGCTAACTACCGTGGTTATACAGGTGCTTTCATTGCGAACGTTGGTACTTCTGACGAAACTGGTTTGAAAATCAGGAATGAGGTTAGTTTTACACCAACTGGCGGCAGCACTTCAGTAGTTTATACAGATTCAGTTGTTATTACTGATACATTGCAGCCTATTGATTCTATGGAGTTGAACGCTTTCAGCCCTCGTAGTTTTAAATTTAATGGTGCTCTTGGTCGTTATGATATCAAAACTACTGTCGTAGGTGATAGCGCTGATAATAACGCAGCTGATAATTCTCTCAGCCATTCAATGGAAGTTACTGCACAGATATTCTGTAAATCTCGCCTTAACCCAACTAACGGTGAGCCTATTTCTAATGGTGGCCTGAGGTCTGGTAATACTGCATTAGCAGGTATTATGTGGGGTCCGCTGATGTACATCAATAAAGGTGGTTATGGTGCGCAGGAAGTTAAGTTTACTGTAAGTGACGGTGATACAAGCAAACATGATCTGACTTCACTTCAGTTTGTAGGCGTTTTCCTTTTCAAATGGGTTGACGGAAACAGCGACAATATCATGGAGCAATCTGAAATGACTCTGAAATCTATAGCTGTAAAAGAATTTACTACACTGGATTCTAACAATGATATATTCACTGCGCCTTTCGGTAATGCAAGCACTGGTGAAGTAGGTGCTCCGATAGTATTAGATGGCAGTTCATGGTATTGGGCAGGTGTAAGTGTTCCAAACACTATGTTCCTGGGTGTTGACAACAACCTGAGCTATTTTAACAGGAGCAATGCAGCTGCAAACTTTGCTACTAATAAAGTAAAAGATTACTGGTCTCCATTATTTGAAGGTACTTCTAACGAATATAACCTGATCACAACAGATTCTCTGAAAATGATACCTTTTGGTACCTTGAAAAGAGATGCTGCCCTGATCGATTCTACACCTTTCCTGCAAACAATTGGCGTTCCTGCAGTAGCGTTCTATACAACAGTTCACCCTGTTTCTGTAAAAAATGTAACTGCAACTGCTGAAAACAGGATCAATGTATATCCTAACCCAGCCGCAAGTGATGTAAACATTGACCTTGCTTTACCACAAGCTGCAAAAAATGCACAGGTTCAAATTGTTGATGCAATGGGCCGCGTGATCTACATTGAGAAACTATACAATGTGCAGAATACTAAAGTAATATTCTCTGCTGCTAAACTAGCGCCAGGTAATTACTACGCTGTAGTGATGTATGACGGTGCTAATTCAGCATTCAAACAATTCTCAATAGTTAAGTAATAAAGTTTTAACAATACAAAAATGGCCCGGCATTAATGCCGGGCCTTTTTTGTGCAGTAAAAATTATTTCTTTCGGTATACAATATTTCCTTGTGAAATTGTGTATAACACTTTTGTTGCTAAAATATCTTTTTCCGGAACTTTCATAATGTCGCGATCAAGTATCACAATATCAGCGTCTTTTCCTTTTGAGATGCTGCCCTTATTATTTTCCTGGAAAACGCTTTTGGCGGCCCAAATGGTCATGCCTTTCAAAGCCTCTTCTCTGCTCAATGCGTTTTGAGTCTGAAAACCATTTATAGGATTTCCGGTTTTATCTTTTCTAACCACGGCAGCGTAAAAAGTATTTATAGGGTTTATTTGTTCCACGGGAAAATCTGTACCCAATGGCAGCCACCCGTTTTGTTTTAAAAGAGCTTTATATGCATAAGCTTCTTTTACACGCGTACTGCCCAGGCGTTCGGCTGCCCATGGTGCATCTGAAGTAGCATGTGTAGGTTGCACAGATGGAATGATAGAGTAAGCCCCGAATAAATCAATATCTTGATAATCAATAACTTGTGCGTGTTCTATGCGCCATCTTTTGTCGTTCTTATTACCCAATATTTTTCCATAAAGCTTTAGAATCATACGGTTTGCACTGTCCCCTATAGCATGTGTGCATAGCTGTAAATTATGGGCTTTAGCAAGCCCGGCAATTTCTTCCATTTTTGCCAATGGAGTAAGAATAGTTCCTCTATGTCCAGGCATATCTGAATAGTCTTTTAAAAGACATGCCCCTCTTGATCCAAGCGCGCCGTCGCCATATACCTTAATGCCTGCTATAGCGAACTGGTTATTTTTTACAGGACCATTGTTTACATAGGCTGTTAGTGTAAGGCTATCGGATGCAAGCAATAGAACATTGTTTATAGAAAGTTTTTTTTGCTGGTATAGGTCTTGTAAGATCTCAATTATATCTTTGGTAACTCCGCAATCAACTACACCTGTCAAACCAAGGCTAAAACATTCCTGCTGCAGTTGTTGCAGGTATTTAATACCTTCTTCTTTTGGTAATTTACCTATCAGGTGTTCTACCGGTTCCATGGCATTATCGACCAGTATGCCTGTTGGTAAACCATTCGCTACCTGTACGTCGCCGCCCTCAATCTTTGTTTGGGCATTAATACCCGCAAGGTCTAGTGCTCTTTGATTGCACAGGAGTGCATGGCCATCTATACGTTTCAAAATCACAGGCTGTTCGGGAAACAGGCTATCTAATTCCTTTTTATTCGGCCATTGCTTTACTTCCCAGTCGTTTTGATCCCAGCCGCGTCCATATATCCAGTCTAATTTGTTGGTTTTGCTATAAGTATAAACCTTATTAAGTACTTCCATAAACGAATTAGTACCCACCAGGTCACATTTATATGCATCTAGTGCATAGCCACTAAAATGGCAATGCGCATCTATAAATCCGGGAAATATCGCATTTCCTTTAGCGTCTATGTCGTTGTTTGGCTTATATCTTGCTCTTAATTCCTTTGTAGGCCCTAATTCCAATATGCGCCCATTGTTGATTGCTATGGAATATGACTTGTTCAACGTTGTATCTCCTGTATGAATTATGCCGTTTGATATTAGCAGGTCAATATCATCTTTTTGCGAACAGGAGTTAAGAATAATTATGCCGGTTAATATGCAGCTAATGTGTTTTAAAGTCATACAGAGCGAATATTTACACAAATATAGACGTGTTCCACGTGAAACATAAGAGTTAATTTAAGTTCCACGTGAAACCTAAAAGATATAAAAGCTACCGAGGCTAATGGACCAGATTAAATTGGAACGCTCATGAGGAGTGACCTAGGAATGCCTTTACATGTGCGGTAGTAGGGTTTAGCAGATATTGCAAGCTAAATATAGCTTCGTGATTTATGAACCGACTCTCAATTCTTCGTATGTATGCGCCGTCTCAACTTAAGATGCAGTCCAAATATCTATAAAGGTACTTCTATAGTTATTTGTGCTGAATCTCAATTCTGTTGCTCATCTTTTAAAGACCTTTCTGCCGTACAGGCTCTTATTGAATATTCAGCTTGACTCACTCGCGTTAATGGAAGAAGTTTGCGCCTTACCTAATGAGATGTTTTTATTAAGCCCACCTCTTAACCCTATAGTTGTTTGCCCAATAGCGGTGGATACGCTTATTAATGCTATTATGTATTTCTAAGTTTCACGTGGAACATTTGCGTAAATGATTGATTTATAGGTAATTGAATAATTATAAGGTATATACAATACCCAGGCGTAAGCTTACTTTGCAATCCCGGTCAGTAGTCGGTAATTTAGAGAATAGTACGTCGGGATTCACATTAAAAGCAGCCAGCGATGTTACTGAGATCCTTTTACCTAAGGAATAGGCCATATAATGATGAATACCAGCTATAATGTTATTGCTGTTGGCAGCTGATCTGTATATCTTACCGGCATTATCTGTAAAAGTATATTTTGCTGTATTGATTACTATTCCACCGTCTATTCCAATATAGCTGCTCAATTTATTCATTAATGGGCATTTATTATGACAGGGGCAAGTGAGTTTATACTGCACAGCGCCCACAATATCATAATTTGAATGCGTGGATTGCATAGTAAATTCATTATAGCTGTAATTCAATCTCCCGTTACTGGTCTCATCTCTGTAGCTATTATTGTTTACTGATATTTCGAAAGCCCACTTCTTTTTTGTTTCGTACCGGCCAAAGACTTCCTTATCCCATACAAAGCGTTGCATATCTCCTGTGGTGCCTGCCGATGCGGTATTGAGCTTCGGGTTTATATAATTCCACATACTGGTGCCGGTTCTTAAGCCAGCCTGTAATCCTTGTCCATAAAGGGTTGTAGAGCATATAACCCAAATAAATAAAAGCAGGGTATGTTTCATAGGATATTGATTTTTCATAAAGTTAAAAGGTTATGGTTATATAGACATTAAATGTATGGTAAATGGTTTGTCTTCGTACCTTTGCGCACTTATGTTCAGGGAATATGATGTAATTGTGGTTGGAGCAGGCCATGCCGGCTGCGAGGCAGCAGCAGCAGCAGCAAATATGGGTTCTAAGGTGTTGCTTATAACTATGAATATGCAAACCATAGCCCAAATGAGCTGTAACCCGGCTATGGGGGGTATTGCCAAAGGGCAAATAGTAAGGGAGATAGATGCGCTCGGCGGCTATAGCGGTATTGTAAGTGATAAAAGCATGATACAGTTCCGTATGCTGAACAAATCTAAAGGCCCCGGTATGTGGAGCCCGCGTACCCAAAACGACCGTATGCTTTTTGCAACTACTTGGCGCGATATGCTGGAAACGACTCCTAATGTTGATTTTTGGCAAGATATGGTAAAAGGAATTATTGTTTCACGTGGAACTGTTACCGGGGTAGTAACAGGCATGGGACAAGAAATCTATGCCAAAACGGTAGTGCTTACCAACGGAACCTTTCTAAATGGGGTTATACATATTGGCGAGAAGCAATTTGGAGGTGGAAGAATGGGAGAGAAAGGTGCTACCGGCATAACAGAACAGTTAGTAGAACTGGGATTTGAAAGCGATCGTCTGAAAACAGGTACCCCTCCGCGTATAGATGGCCGCAGCCTGGACTACAACAAAATGGAAATACAGGAAGGGGATGAAGAAATTGTTGGCTTTTCATATCTACCTATAGAAAGGATAAAACCGGCACAACAACGTGGTTGCTGGATCACCTATACAAGTCCTGAAGTACATGAATTGCTTAAAACGGGGTTTGAAAAATCGCCTATGTACCAGGGCAGGATAAAGGGAAGTGGCCCAAGGTATTGCCCGAGTATAGAAGATAAAGTAACACGGTTTGCAGAAAGGGAAAGGCACCAGCTGTTTGTAGAACCAGAAGGTTGGAATACAGTAGAGATATATGTGAATGGGTTTAGCACTTCGCTGCCGGAAGATGTTCAGTATAAGGCGTTGAGCATGGTGCCGGGTTTCGAGAACTGTAAGTTCTTCCGCCCGGGTTATGCTATCGAGTATGATTATTTTCCGCCAACACAATTACAGTTTACCCTTGAAACAAAGCTGATAAAGAACCTGTTCTTTGCCGGCCAGATAAATGGCACTACCGGTTATGAGGAAGCTGCCTGCCAGGGATTAATGGCCGGTATCAACGCGCATCGCAATGCGCATGAATTGGAACCGGTGATATTAAAGAGGAGTGATGCATATATAGGGGTGCTCATTGACGACCTCATCAATAAAGGTACTGATGAGCCGTATCGTATGTTCACCAGCCGGGCAGAATTCCGCACCTTGCTGAGGCAGGACAATGCAGACCTACGACTTACAGCGTTGGGGCATGAGATAGGTTTGGCGAGTGATGAACGCCTTGCCCTGATGCAAAACAAAAAAGATAAGGTTGAAATAATAAAAACCATCCTGGCAGAGTTGCCGGTTGAACCGACGGTTATCAATACCTTTCTTGCAGAAAAAGGGAGTACCCAACTGAACGAAAGAACCCGTGCATTGAAACTTTTGTTGAGGCCGGAAATTGGCATTAAGGAATTGTGTAATGCAGTGCCAGAGTTAAGCAAGGCATTGGATGGTATGGATGTTCTTGCACTTGAACAGGCAGAGATACAGGCAAAGTATGATGTATATATAGAGAAGGAAAAAGAACTGGTAAAAAAAATGGCTACGTTGGAAGATCTTATTATACCTGACAGCTTCAGCTATGATAAACTCTCCGCCCTCTCTACCGAAGCCCGCCAAAAGCTGAATAAAATAAAACCACGTACACTTGGCCAGGCCAGCCGTATTAGCGGTGTAAACCCCAGCGATGTACAAATATTAATGGTGTATATGGGAAGGTAAGCCCCTGGCTATGGACGCTCGTACTTCTATTTACCGTTATTGCAATTACCAGCCACGCTGCCACCAGGAAGTGCGCAATAAATTATATGAGCTAGGATGCAAAACGCCCGAGGTTGAAGCACTCATTTCTGAGCTTATTGAAAAAAAACTGTTGAACGAAGAACTTTATGCGCGGGCTATAGTACGCGGCAAGTTTCGCATGAAACATTGGGGCAAAAGAAAAATTATTCAGCAGCTTAAACAAAATAAGATCTCAGACTATTGTATTAAGAAGGCCTTGACAGAGATAGATGGCGATGAATATTTTAATACATTAAAAAGACTGGCAGAAAAAAAGTGGACTGGGTTGAAAGGTGAGAGAAATCAACAAATAAAGAAATTAAAAACATATCGTTATCTATTGCAAAAGGGTTATGAAGCAGATCTCATTAATGATGCAATTAATGATTTGTAAACTGTCACAGCTTCTGAATTGCGTATATTTACATTAAATACACACATCCTATGGTGACAAAAGTTACGGAGGGGGTCAGTGTTTCCGTAGAAACCTTCTATCAGCCGGCACAATCTAACCCGGTTAAAAGTGAATATCTTTTTGCATACAGGGTTACAATAGAGAACCTGAGTACAATGCCCGTACAATTATTGCGCAGACACTGGTATATTATTGATAGCAACGGAACAAATCGGGAGGTAGAAGGAGAGGGAGTTATCGGCCAACAACCGATTATTGAACCGGGCGAAAAATATGAATATGTTTCTGCTGCTAATCTGAATAGCGATGTAGGTAAAATGTATGGGACCTACCAGATGGAAAATCTTTACAATAAAAAGATTATCGTAGTTAATATACCCGAGTTTCAGCTGGTAGCACCCTTTAAAATGAATTAAAAATTATTTAAAGGTGCAATTTTTAGCCGTCCACCAGAGGTATATCTCTTAGCCAGTTCCTCAGCCGAAATAATAGTATATTTCTTTTCTGCCTGGTGTTTGACCTGCGCGTTTAGCGTGAAACACAGCAGAACTATAATATGGGATGTCTTTATTATTAAACATCAATAGCAGAAGTTAGGATTTAACTTATTAATGATGTTTCTATAACAGTTTATTTCCGTACCTTTGCGGCCGAAATGGATACCCCTTCCTCATTTCTGGCAGAAGGGGTTCTTTTTTAGAATAACAACAGCTTATGAATATTCGTAATATAGCAATCATTGCGCACGTAGACCACGGTAAAACTACCCTTGTGGATAAGATCATCCATGCCACTAAAGTTTTCCGTGACAACCAGGAAACAGGTGAATTGATAATGGACAGCAACGACCTGGAACGTGAACGTGGTATCACCATCCTGAGTAAAAACATATCAGTAAACTATAAAGGTGTTAAGATCAACGTTATTGATACCCCGGGCCACGCCGACTTTGGCGGTGAGGTAGAACGCGTGTTGAAAATGGCAGACGGCGTATTGCTGCTGGTGGATGCTTTTGAAGGTCCTATGCCGCAAACACGTTTTGTATTGCAAAAGGCGCTGGAACTAAACCTTAAGCCGATAGTGGTTATCAACAAGGTGGATAAACCAAACTGTCGCCCGGATGAAGTGCATGATGCAGTATTTGAATTATTCTTCCAGCTCGATGCTACTGAAGAACAATTGCACTTCACTACTATATATGGTTCTTCAAAACAGGGATGGTTCAATACTTCACTGACACCTACAGAAGATATCACGCCGCTGCTGGATACAATATTGGAAATAGTACCTGCGCCTAAAGTATCAGAAGGTACTGTGCAGATGCAGATCACTTCACTGGATTATTCTTCATTCTTAGGCCGCATCGCTATTGGTAAAATAACACGCGGTACCTTGAAAGAAGGTCAGCCTGTTCAGCTTTGCAAACTGGACGGTACAATGGTAAGAAGCCGTATAAAGGAACTGTATACCTTTGAAGGCATGGGCAAGAAACGTGTTACAGAAGTTTCTGCCGGTGATATTTGTGCTATTGTAGGTATAGAAGGATTCCAGATAGGTGAAACAGTCGCCGATTTCGAAAACCCGGAAGCATTACCTGTAATACCAATCGACGAGCCTACTATGAATATGCAGTTCAGCATCAACAACTCTCCATTCTATGGCCGTGAAGGTAAATTCGTTACCAGCCGTAATATCCGCGACCGTCTCTATAAAGAACTGGAAAAAAACCTGGCGCTGCGCGTAGCTGACACCGATGATGCCGATAAATTCATGGTATATGGCCGTGGTATCCTACACTTGTCAGTACTGATAGAAACAATGCGCCGTGAAGGGTTTGAATTAACTATCGGCCAACCGCAGGTTATTACCAAAGAAATAAACGGAAGAAAATGCGAACCATATGAAACACTGGTAGTAGATGTGCCAGGCGAATTCAGCGGTAAAGTGATAGACCTGGTAACACAGCGTAAAGGTGAAATGCTGATAATGGAAAGCAAGGGCGAAATGCAGCACCTTGAATTTGATATACCATCACGTGGTTTGATAGGCCTGCGTTCAAATATGTTGACCGCCACGGCAGGTGAGGCTGTAATGGCGCACCGTTTTAGCGAATACAAACCATGGAAAGGGCCTATACCTGGCCGTAACAATGGTGTGCTGATATCTAAAAATACAGCTACTACAACTGCTTATTCAATGGATAAGCTACAGGATCGTGGTTCTTTCTTTATAGACGCTGGTGAAGAAGTTTACTCTGGCCAGATCATTGGTGAGCACATCAAACCTGGAGACCTGATCGTAAATGCTACAGAGCCTAAAAAACTTACGAATATGCGCGCCAGCGGTACAGATGATGCTAACCGCATAGCACCGAAAGTGCAAATGACGCTGGAAGAGTGCATGGAATATATACAACAGGATGAATGCATAGAGGTAACACCGCAAAGCATACGCCTGCGTAAAATAATGCTGGACGAGAACGACCGCATTAAATTCCAGAAAATGCTGAAAGCAGAAGCATAAATTTTTAATTGTGTAGTATAAAGAACCCCGCAGGTAACCACTTGGCGGGGTTCTTTATTTATAGCCGAATAGCTATTTTTGAAACAGATGAAAAAACCCCAATCAACAACAACTCTATTTATTGTATCAATAAGTATCATCCTGATCTCGCGTAATATATTGCGGATACTGAACGTACCCATTACCCATGACGAAGCCCGTACCTACTTAACCTATGTTTCCTCAACGTTCAAAAATATTACCATTTGCAACCCTATTACTGCCAACAATCATATTTTCAATTCGCTACTGACGAAATGTTTTGTAATTAGTAGGTTGCAGGTTCCAGTCGATTTGAATGATGGAGAACCCCCGACAGCAGACACGAGCTTTGAATATTATTATATAGACGAAGTGATGTATGGCGGCTATCCCCAATTTATAAACCAGTAGACACATTCCAGCAAGGCAATTTTGTCTTGCTGGTAAGACAAGCGGGCATTAGTGCGTTTTGTATATAACCATGCCTTAATTTTGCATATATGAATACCGAACAACAATTGCGGGATATACTTTCCAGGCGCATCATGATAATTGATGGGGCTATGGGCAGCATGATACAAACATATAAGTTGCAGGAAGCTGACTACCGCGGTGAACAATTTAAAAACTGGCATACCGATGTGAAAGGCAATAATGATATGCTGGTAATAACACAGCCTCAAATTATTAAGGAGATACATCGCCAATACCTGGATGCAGGTGCAGATATAATAGAGACCAACACCTTTAACGCGCAGGCTATATCACTGGAGGATTATGATATGCAAGCCTATGCTTATGAAATGAATGTAGCCGCCGCAAAAGTAGCAAGGCAGGCAGTAGAAGAATATACTGCCGAGCATCCGGGCGCAGAAAAGTTTGTAGCCGGAGCGATCGGGCCTATGAATAAAACATTATCTCTTTCCCCCGATGTAAATAATCCCGGTTATCGCGCGGTAACTTTTGATACGGTAGCGAATGCATACTATGACCAGATACGCGGATTGGTAGACGGCGGCGCAGATATTTTGCTGGTAGAAACTATATTCGATACATTAAATGCAAAAGCAGCCATCTTCGCTATCAGTAAATATTTTCATGAGCATAAAATGAAAATGCCTGTAATGATATCCGGAACTATTACCGATGCCTCAGGCCGTACACTCAGTGGGCAGACGCTGGAAGCGTTTTATATATCAGTAATGCATGCAGAACCGTTGAGCATTGGTTTAAACTGCGCGCTGGGTGCAGCAGAGATGCGCCCGCACGTAGAAGAACTGTCAGGCATAGCCTCTTGTTATGTTAGCGCATATCCCAATGCTGGCCTGCCTAACGCCATGGGTGAGTATGATGAGACACCTGCAACTACTGCGTCTATAGTAGGTGAGTTTGCAAAAAACGGCTGGATAAATATAGTGGGTGGCTGTTGCGGCACTACGCCGGCTCATATAAAAGCTATAGCTGAAGAAATGAAGAAACATGCGCCAAGGCCATTGCCTCAATTGGAGATGGCATAATGCAAATATAATAGTCAATAGAAGAGGCATGGAATAGTATCCGTGCCTTTTTTGTAAGTTTAAATAGCAAACATAAATTCCACATGAAACGTATACTCCTTATTATTTTTCTCTTGTCGGCAACCATGGTCCAGGCTAAAAGCGGGATGATCATAAAAGGTAAAATTCTCCATCCCCTCGCCGATGAAATTAAATTTTCTTTTTTTGATAACCTGCTTACCTATAGTCAAAAAGAAGTTTCTGCAAAGCTGGCGGTAAATGGTTCTTTCACTGTGAAAGTGCCTTATGTGGGGCCTTCGTATATTGAACTCTTCATGCAGCATGGCAACCAAGAGTCTGAGCTATATGTAAATGGATCAGAAGAGCTGGCCATGAGTGTAGATGCCAAAAGATTTGACAGCAGTTTGAGGTTTACGGGTAAAGGAAATGAAGTTGCCAATTTCAGTGCTATGCATGTGCGCGACAAAGGGCTGGTGATGATGTTTGGTAAAAAGATGGGGCCTGTTTATGTAAAAGGTCCGGATGAATTTATCCCTGCTGCCAAGGCTGAAGTACAAAATGAGATAGACTATCTCGCGGTCCATAAAAAAGGGTTACCTGCTGATTTCATCCGCTATTGGCAAGACCATTATACCTATGCATTATACGGCGCAATGCTCAATTACCCTTTCTATCACGAACGGTATAAGAATAATGCAATGCCATCAACTATTCCTAAAGAAAACTACAAGGTAGCATTGCAGGTGCCGGAGCAATTTGATGATAAAGGCATGGAGCTCCCGGTTTATACGCAATACCTGACAGAATTCTACAGCACCCGCCTCGATGCTGCAGGTATCATGAACTCGAGCGATAGCATTGGTAAAATAATATATACCCAGGATGATAGTGTAGCTAAGCTGGCCAACGCTCACATGCCGCCCAAAACAAAAGCATATTATTTCGCCAGTAAATTATACCGTGGTGCAAAAATGTACCCAATGGATAAACTCGAGGCCGACTATGCCGTGTTCACAAAACAATTTCCTGCAAGTGAGTATAATGATGAACTGGAAGAAGTAGCGTCACTAAGGAGAAGGATGCTGGCAGGACAACCCGCAATGGATTTCGAATTTACAACGGTGGAGGGGAAGCGTATGAAATTGTCTGATCTTAAGGGTAAAGTAGTATTCCTTGATTTTTGGGCGAGCTGGTGCGGGCCCTGCATAAGGGAGATGCCCGGAGCAAAAAAAGTAAAAGAATATTTTAAGGATAAAAACGTGGCATTTATAAACATATCTATAGACGAGGATACTGCCGCATGGAAAAAAGCAATGGCAAAGCATGGCATAACGGGCCTGAATATATGTCAGCCCGGGTGGCAGGCGCCTATACCCAAATCTTATGGTATACAATCTATACCCTCTTATTACCTGCTGGATAAACAAGGGCGCTTTGCATTAGAAAATACACCCCGCGCCGGCGATGCAGATAAATTGATACTGGAAATAGAAAAGCTGTTACAATAGCATTAACAAAAGAAATAAAACCAGTCAGCCTTGTCATTCGTTTATTTAAGAGCGACAACAAAATATAGATCATGCGCGTTTTAAACTTTATAATAGGGCTGGGATGTATCTTATTACTTTCTCAATGTTCTAATGCACAAAAAACTAATAACGATATGAATGATGCACACAAAGGGAATCCATATTATTCCCGAACTGCGACAGAGCATTTAAATGTATCAAACGAAGAGTGGCAGAAAATACTTCCGAAAGACGTGTATGAAGTAGCCCGTATGAAAGGAACCGAATGGGCCTTTACCGGCAAATACTGGAAAACGGATACAAAAGGTATGTATTATTGCGCCGTTTGCGGTAACCCATTATTCCGTTCAGACTCAAAATTTGCCAGCAGCTGCGGATGGCCCAGCTTTTATGAAACAATAAAAGAGAACAGTGTAAAATATATACCGGATAATTCACACGGAATGCAGCGGACCGAAGTAGTATGCGGCCGTTGTGATTCGCATCTCGGCCATATTTTTGACGACGGCCCGCCGCCAACCCATAAACGTTTTTGTATGAACTCCATAGTGCTGGAGTTTGAGCCCGAAGAAACTAAATAAGAATATTTGCACACTGCGTTTAACCCCGTTATTTTGCTATAAATAACGGTTTTTTTTATGACACGTAAAGAACGGTATGACTTTGTAATAGACTGGTTCAAAAAAAACATGCCGGATGCAGAAACCGAACTGTACTATAAAGATCCTTACCAGTTATTGGTAGCGGTTATATTATCTGCCCAATGCACGGATAAACGGGTGAATATGGTAACTCCATCTATATTCGAAAAATTTCCTGGTCCCGAAAGCATGGCTGAAGCCGAATTTGAAGATGTAGAGCCGCTGATACGCAGTATTAGTTTTGCCAATAATAAAACCCGGCACCTTATAGGGATGGCTAAAATGCTGATGGAAAAATATAATGGGGAAGTGCCGGCAACAGTAGAAGAACTTGTAGAGTTGCCCGGGGTAGGTCGTAAAACCGCAAACGTAATAACATCCGTAATTTTTAACCAGCCTAATATGGCCGTCGATACGCACGTGTTCCGTGTATCGGCACGCATAGGGCTAACTATAAACGCAAAAAATGTAGTACAGGCAGAGGAGCAGCTGATAAAATATATTCCTACCGAACTGGTACATAAGGCACACCACTGGCTGATATTGCACGGCCGCTATACATGTGTGGCACGCAGGCCCAAATGCGAAGTATGCGGACTAAAACCAGCCTGTAAGTTTTATCATACAGACATGAAGTATATTGTAGAAAAGAGTTAATTGCTTACATAGCCTCTTTCCATGTGCCGGTAAATGTTTTCTGGTATTCCTCCCATTTCTGCGATTTGTAGATACCTTCTCCTAAGAATTTTAAGATAGCCTCTATTTGAGATACGGGCAGATAACCAGGTATAGGATTGGGGTTTTGGAAATTCTCTTCCATAAACACGCTGGTTGGATAAGAAGGCTGTCCCCTCATGAGTTGCATGGCCAATTCATTGATCTTGTTATCAGCATTATACTTATACATCTTGCCTAATAACATTATATCCTCTGGTTTTTCAGCATTGAATTTTACAGCGTAAAATTTAGTATTCATATACTTTATCACATCATGATTGGTAAAGGTTTTTTGATCCATTACCTTACACCAGCTACACCAGTCTGTATAGATATCTACCCATATCTTACGGGGTTCTTTTTTCATGGCTACCTGCACTTCATCCCAGTTCATCCAGGTGATTTTGGTAGTATCTATACGTGGACCTTTTACAGCAGGAGCTTTCTTTTTTTTATCACCGGCAATCACCTGGCCGCTTACAAAAACCAAGGCTATAGCCAGTATCAATATGCGTTTCATTCCAATATTTTATCAAAACGAATTTACGATTATTTCCATGTAGCTTTGTTAAGATCTCACAATAATTGATAAGCCTATATGAAGATAGCAGTGGCAGTTACAGGAGCAAGCGGAGCTATATATGCACGTTCATTGCTGCAAAGTCTTGAAAAATTAAGATCGCAGGTAGAGGAAGTAGGAATAGTTTGGAGCGATAATGCCCAAACAGTATGGGCATATGAACTTGGGATTAAAGATCACAGCGACTTCCCTTTCAAAGTATGGGATAAAAATGATTTCATGGCACCATTTGCATCGGGCAGTTCGGGTTACCAGGCATTGATTATCTGTCCTTGCAGTATGGGTACATTAGGCCGTATAGCCTCCGGCATCAGCAACGACCTGATAAGCCGGGCGGCAGATGTGATGCTTAAGGAAAGACGCAAGCTGGTATGCGTAGTACGCGAAACACCATATAATCTTATTCATCTCCGGAATATGACGACTGTGACAGAAGCGGGGGGCATAATATGTCCTGCCACTCCGTCGTTCTATAGCAGACCCCAGACCATAGAAGATGTGGCTGCAACGGTAGTAACAAGGGCACTGCACCTGGCAGGTATAGATGCAGGAGGCTATAAATGGCAGGAGGATTAAATTCAGTATATTGTTATTAATATGGAATACAAAGGCTCGGTACAAAGACTTAGGAATATACTGGATGAGCTAAGAGAGCGTTGTCCCTGGGACAAGAAGCAAACCATTCAATCCCTACGACCGCAAACGCTGGAAGAAGTATATGAACTGGCAGATGCTATTACGGAAGAGGACTGGCAAGGGTTGAAAGAAGAGCTGGGCGATGTGCTGTTGCATATTCTCTTTTATAGTAAAATAGGTGCCGAACAAAACCAATTCACTTTTGAAGATGTAGTGGAGGGCGTGTGCAATAAATTAGTATCGCGTCACCCGCATATATACAGCAGCACACAGGTAAGTGATGAAGAAGAAGTGAAGCAGAACTGGGAAAAGCTGAAACTGAAAGAAGGGAAAAAATCTATACTAAGTGGATTGCCTGGGTCATTACCGGCAATCATGAAAGCACTGCAATTACAGAATAAAACTAAACAGGTAGGCTTTGAATGGGATACAATAGACCAGGTGAAAGAAAAGGTAGATGAAGAAATGGCAGAATTGTATGAAGCAGTGGAAGAAGGTAAACAGGAAAAAATTGAAGAAGAATTTGGGGATGTATTGTTTGCACTGGTAAACTATGCCCGCTTTTCAAAAGTAGATCCTGAACAGGCATTGGAAAAAACCAATAAAAAATTTATCCGCCGGTTTCAGCATATAGAAACAATGGCACAGGCACAAGGCAAACTGCTGCACGATATGACCCTTGCAGAAATGGATGCCTTGTGGAATAACGCAAAAGAACTGGAATAAACATCAGTGTTCAAACGCTATCCATACCAGGGGTGGTTACTGCTCAGCATATTATTATGGTGCCTGGCGGGGTATAGATATTATGTTGGCACGCGTGCCTTGCTGCCATCGAATATGGCACGTGTCATAGAAAAAGACCTAAACAGGAAAGAGGAACAGTTCCGCCAACTGCTGAAAGATGAGGACCTGGTAAAAAGAATGGTTTCCGAAAAGCTTACGGAAACTGAAGTAGAGAGATTGACAGGCCTTTCCTACCACATTTATGCCTATGAAAATGAAGCCCTCATTTTCTGGAATAACAATAAAATACTTGCTGACTGTAATTACACAATAGGTAATGACAAGAATAACCTATTAAATAGTGACAGGGGGTTCTATTTAAGAAAGTGCATTACGCCATCTTATATAGATAAGCGTAAAAAACTCACTATTTTATTCCCGGTATTGATTTCCTATCCTATCAACAATAGCTACCTGCAATCGCATTTTGCAGCAGGAAGTTATATACCGGTCGATACCCGTATACTTACGCGGCCAGCAGCCAATAGTTACGAAGTAAAAAGCATCGACGAGAAGACGAAATTCTACCTTGTTTTTTCAGGTAATAATATACCCTACTGGCAGCCCGACAATGTAATGATAGGCTTGCTGGTGCTGGCTATGCTTTTCACTATCGGGTGGATACATTTGCTTACTATTTATCTTACCCGCAACAGGTCGTATTGGGTAGGTTTTTCTTTGACCGTATTGCTGGTATTTTCTTTACGTATTGCTACTTATCTATTTGGCCTGCCTTTTAACCTGGAAAACCTGCCTATTTTTTCACCCCAGTTATATGCTTCCAGTGCTATTCTCAAATCTTTGGGTGATGTGCTGCTGAATGTATTATGCCTTTTGTGGATAGTAATATTTATCCTGCGGCACGTCCCTTTCAGGTTCTTTGAAAAGTTTAAACTCAATATAACTGCGCGTATATCTATCGCCATATTTCTCACGCTGCTGATGTATATCTATGCATTCGGTTTTGTGAATGTGATCAGCAGCCTGGTTTTAGATTCACGCCTTTCATTTGATGTCAGCCATTTTTATGCTATAACGGGGTATACCATTTTCGGCTTGTTTACAATAGGTATTATCATTGGAGTATCGTGCCTCATTATATATCTGTTCAATGTGCAGCTTGCTACACTTATACCGGTAAAATGGCTAAGGTATATTATTATAGTACTTATCGGCTTAATGCTCACATTATTCAGTGAAAAAGCCAATACAGGTGCATTCTCGTATTTTTTATTGTTATGGTTCCTGTTGTTTATAGTGTTGCTTGATATAAAAAAGCTGACGAATGTTACAGACCTTTTTGCACCGCACATGATATTCTGGGGCATATTTGTTTGTGCTTTTGGTACGGCTATACTGCTATATTTCAATGATATTAAAGAGCATGAGACAAGGAAGGTATTTGCAGAGCAGATTATCCAGCAGCGCGATTATGTAACAGAGTATGCCTTCAACAATGTGGCGCAAGGTATACAACGCGACCGCTCTATAAAACTATTCATAGCACAGCCAACAGCAGAAAGAAGAAGGGCAATAAATGAACGATTTGACGCCTTGTATCTAGGCGGCCAGTTAAATAAATACCAGTCAAGAGTATTATTTTTTGATGCTGAAGGCAGAAGTCTATACAATAGTGATACGGTCAGCTATAGGGGATTGCTCAGGCAAATGAAAAAAGCAGAACCGGTATCCGACTCAACCTTGTATTACAGGGAAAATGTACAGGATGGGCACTACTATATTGCCTATATACCTATTGACGGAGATACTACCGGTAAAAAAAGCGGCTATGTATTTATTGACCTCGCCATTAAAGAATCAACGGGGGAGTCGGTATATCCTGAATTGCTGCAGCCTGAAAATGTAAAGACCAATAGTAATGAGGCCGGATACGCGTATGGTATATATATAAACAACCGGCTCATTACGCAAACAAATGATTATCCGTTTGCAGTGTATTTGCAGGATACTGCCAGGGGAACTTATACTTTTTATGAATACCATGGTATTTCGGAATTACTGTACAAGGAAGGGAAAACCAAAACGGTGATCGTGGTTCATACCTTCCGTATCTGGCTGGAAAGCATTAGTCTGTTTTCCTACCTGTTCGGCATCCAATTGTTTATCATAGTGCTGATGGTATTGTACCGCAGCTTTTTATCTTATTTTGGTAAACCTAGGTTCCAGGGAAAGTTCATCAACCTTACTTTGCGCAGGCGCATACATTTTTCCATGCTCTTTATTGTACTGGTGTCATTCTTTGTAATCGGTATCGCTACTATCATGTTCTTTACTTTCCAATACAGGGAATCGAACAAGGATAAACTGCAAAGGATCATGCAGGTGGTAGAGCGTTCTACATTGCTATACCTGCAAAGCCAGAATGCACTCCGCAACCGTAATACATTCAATGCAGAAACGGGTACTGCAAGTTTCAGGTATTTTATTGCCAACCTGGCTAAAGCACAAAAAGTAGATATCAATGTTTTTAATGGTAGCGGTATTTTAAATGTTACGTCGCAGGAGAACATTTATGATAAATCATTAGTTGCGCGCATTATGCGACAGGATGCTTATTATCAATTGTACTACCTGACAAAATCATTAGTGGTACAAAATGAAAGTATAGGCAGTTTGTCTTATCTCTCTTCTTATGTGCCGTTGCGGGATGAGAATGGAAGCACACTTGGGTATATAAATGTCCCATTCTTTGCATCAGAAAAAGAATTGCGTTTCCAAATATCCAATATCCTGGTGGCACTTATCAACCTATATGCATTCCTTTTCCTGTTCTCCAGCTTACTGACGGTATTTGTAACCGGCTGGATAACAAGAACCTTAAGCATTGTAACCGGGCGTTTTGAAAAAATAAGCCTAACAAAAAATGAACTGATAGAATGGCCGTATGACGATGAAATAGGGTTAATGGTGCGCGAGTATAATACAATGGTGAAGAAGGTAGAGCAGAATGCTTTGCTGCTGGCACAAAGCGAACGGGAAGGGGCGTGGAGAGAAATGGCTCGCCAGGTAGCCCATGAGATCAAAAACCCGCTTACACCTATGAAACTGAACATTCAGTACCTGCAGCAGGCATTGAAAAATAAATATCCAAATGTAGAAGAGCTGGCTGCAAAAGTCTCAGAATCGTTGATAGAGCAAATAGATAACCTGTCATACATAGCTTCAGAATTTTCCAATTTTGCAAAAATGCCGGAGGCCAGGCCTGAAGATTTTGACCTGAACGAGCTGCTTGAAAAGACCATGGAACTTTACATGAACGCACATAATGTAGAGATCAATTTTATAAAATATCCGCAGGCGCTTGTTGTAAGAACCGACAAAAGCCAACTGCTAAGGGTATTGAGCAACCTGCTCGAAAATGCTGTACAATCTATACCCGATGAAAGAAAAGGAATAGTAGATGTTTCTTTAAATAAAGAAGATAGTCATGCAACTATCAGTGTAAAAGATAATGGTGCTGGTATAAGTAAAGATGTGATAGAACGTATTTTCCAGCCTTACTTTACCACTAAATCTTCTGGCACAGGCTTAGGGCTGGCTATGACAAAGAAAATAATTGAGTTTTGGAATGGTCATATATGGTTCGATACGGAAGATGGCAAAGGCACTACGTTTTATATCACCCTGCCGCTAAAGAATAACAATAGTAAATAGCCTACCAAACCTGTACTTCGCGTTCCAGTATTATACCGTAGCGCTCTTCTACAGACGCAATGATCTCTGTCGACAGTTCCCATATTTCTGTACCACCGGCATGCTCATAGTTTACTAATACTAAGGCTTGTTTTTCGTGAACACCTGCATCACCCCGCCTGAAACCCTTCCACCCACATTGTTCTATCAGCCAGCCGGCCGGAATTTTCACATGCTGGATATCTACGGGGTAAGAAGGTATTGCAGGGTGCAC
>JANINW010000018.1:191124-318412 GCA_024508935.1 Flavipsychrobacter sp.
AGCCTGGAGTGATTGATATTGTGAAAGTGGTATTGTTGGGTTTTTAAAGAAACTGCCTGCGTTGCCTATTTTTTTAGGATCGGGCAGTTTGCTGGTACGTATGGCTATCACAGCCTCGGCAATTGCTTTAATGGATATATCAGTAACCCCCCTCTTTTGCAATTCCTGTTCAATGGCGCCATAGCTGGTATTAAAGCCGGGCTTTTTATTCAGGCGGAAAGTAACTGCATTGATAAATACTTTATTCTTCAGCTCTTGCTTAAAGATGCTATCGCGATAGCCGAACCTGCATTCTTCATTGTTATAGGTAATGAATTCCTCTTCTTCCCAATGCCATGCGGTAACATGCTCAATGGTTTGTTTTACTTCCACGCCATACGCGCCTATATTTTGCATAGGTGCTGCCCCAACTGTACCTGGTATCAATGCAAGGTTCTCTATCCCGGCCCAACCATTAGCTATAGCATACATCACCAGTTCGTGCCATACCTCGCCTGCCTGTACACGCAGCCATACATACGCACCATCTTCTTTTATTTTTTCTATGCCTTTTATGCGGTTCAATAAAACCAGGCCCGATACCGGTTTTGTGAGAAGCACATTGCTGCCGCCACCCAACACCTTTTTTTCTTTGGGTAATAATATATCGGCAGATATACCGGGTAATAAACTTTCATTATCCAGTTCTAAAAAATATTCTGCCGGCACATCCATGCCGAAGGTGTTGTATGGTTTGAGTGAAATATCCTGGTGTACTTCCATTATTGCGCAAACTTACTGCTTTCAAATTTTTCTCCTTTAAATTGGATACCCAATCCCGGATAGTTACTTACGCTGATAATACCATCTGTGTACTTCAGGCCAATGGCTATGTCTTCCTTCAAGAGTAAGGGGCCGTCAGCATCTGCCTCATCCAGTATAGGCAGCAGATGTGCTACTGCAGCCGTTCCAATGGTGCTTTCATTCATTGAGCCCATCATTACCTTCAGTCCCGATTTCCTGGCCTGCTCTACCATACGCAATGCTGGGGTAATACCACCACACTTTGCGAGTTTTATATTTATCCCATGAAATCCGTCCATACATTTTATTACATCGTCTTCTGTCTGGCAGCTTTCATCTGCAAACAGCGGAAGGGGTGAGAATGCTTTCAACTCTTTCATGGCCTCCCATTCAGTTTTTGCCAAAGGCTGTTCTACCAATGTTACACCTAATGCTTTCAGTTCAGGTAAAAGCTGTTTGGCGTCATCCAGTGTCCATGCTTCATTGGCATCTACTCTAAAAGGCGACTGAGTATGTTTTCTCAGGTTGCGTATAATGTCTATTTCGTTTGCGCTGCCTAGCTTTATTTTATACAATGGCCAGGGGTGGGCCTTTAGTTTTTCAACCATGGCATCTATACTATCTATGCCAATGGTATAGTCTGTTAACGGCTCATTTCTCCAGGGGAAACCCAGCAGCTGGTATAAAGGTTTGCGTCGTAATTGTGCAAACAGGTCCCAGGCGGCAATGTCCAGTGCAGCCGTAAGAAAATGCTGACCAGGAATGAGATGATGCAGAAAATGCCAGAAACGTTCAGGCTCAGTAAGGGCATACCGTTCTATCATCTGCCGTTTACTTTCCAGCACTTCTGTCATTGCTTCTACAGTCACACCGTAGTATTTGATCGCGGTTGCTTCACCGTATCCGCGTAGGTTGCCTAAGCCCAGTGATACAATTAAGGTAGGCTGATGAGTTTTGGTGCCTTTGGAAATAGTAAAAGGATATTGAAATTCCAGGTCGTAAGAATAATGCCTCAGCTGCAACATTGGATAAAATTGCGATTATTAACGCAATAAAAAAACCGGTACAAGACCGGTTAATTTTTTTTTGAGGAATGTTTTATTTGAACTGGCGGAAGAAATAAGTGTAATCATCTTCCTGCATAATGAGTTCATTATCCTGGCATTTAATCACTTTGAAAACCCGGCGGTCACGGCCATTGCAAACTAAGGTCTGGTTGTTATAGCTTTCCACATACCAAGACGGGGCATTATCTGCGTCTTTCCGGGCAAACAATACGCCCAGTTTACCACCGTCCTGCGGCGCACTATATATATCTATAACCTTCAGCTGGCGGCTATAATCAATAGACTGGTTGGTTTTTGCACTGGTACCCTTATATACCGACCAATGCCCTGCCATCTGTTGTACATTGTTCACCGGCGCAAAATGCTCTTCGGCCTTGGGTGCATTAGCTACAGCCACTTCTTTATAGGTCGTAAATTCATAAATACCGGCTTCATCTTTCAATACCAGTCGATTAGGCTTTTTTTCCATTATAGTAAAATAACGCATGCCCAGGTCAAGCGCATTATTTTCTATTTTATAAGTGCCTTTATATATCATACCTCCTGCCTTCTGCCATATATATTCATTGCCCACCATGAATTTTAATAATATAGTATCCCTGAAGCTGATAACGCCGTTATCGCTGTCCATGCGTTTTATTTCCCTCCAGTTTCCTGAAAGTGTATTCTTGTCTCCCGAAAAAGCGGCTAGTGGTGCGGCTAATAGTAATAGTGTTATGATTTTTCTCATGATATTTGTAAAGTTAGAACGAAAGCGTATCAAAAATATTCAAAATATTCTACATTAAGTTATGGCAGGAACACAGTTAAACATTAGCCTTATACAACCCGATATCATCTGGGAAGACAGGGATGCTAACCTGAAACAGTACACTGCTATGATAGATAACATACAGGGGAAGAAAGAAGTTGTAGTGCTGCCCGAAATGTTTACTACCGGGTTCAGCATGTCGCCGGCAAATATTGCAGATACTATGGATGGCCCTGCGGTGAACTGGATGAAGGAGACAGCTGCAAAAAACCGTTGCATAATAACCGGGAGCCTCATCATAAAGGAGCATGACAAATATTATAACCGGCTTTTATGGGTACAGCCTAATGGCGTTATTGGCCAGTATGATAAAAGGCACCTGTTTGCCTATGCCGGCGAAGATGAGAAATATACACCTGGAGATAAAAGGTTGATCGCACAGGTAAACGGGTTTAAAGTGTGCCTGATGGTGTGCTATGACCTGAGGTTCCCGGTATGGGCCCGGAATAAGGATGCTGCGTATGACGTATTGATATATGTGGCAAACTGGCCGGAAGTGCGCAACCTGGCCTGGAAAACCCTGTTACAGGCCCGCGCCATTGAGAACCTAAGCTATGTAGTAGGGATAAACCGGGTAGGTATAGATGCCAACGGAATAAGGTATAAGGGAGAAAGTAGTGTATTTGGACCACTGGGAGAGCCCTTGTGGCAGGATTTTAGCGGCAACGCGCTATCGCAAACGGTAACAATTGAAAAGCAGCATGTGGATGAAACACGTGCTAAACTGCCATTCCTGGATGATGCAGACAATTTTGTCCTCTTATAAACCGCCTGCTTATATATATTAAATAGAATTGTTTAACCATGGCACAATAGTTTTATATATATGAGTGTCAATGGGTTAATACCCTTTTCACATAGCAGATGACTGCATTTTGCTACATTTGCGCCCGAATCTATTAGATTTTATATATCGATGTGGCACCGTATAGCTGGGTTTATAATTAAGTTCCGTATTGCATTACTGCTTGTTTTATTAGCATTGACCGGCCTTATGGCATACTATGCCTCCCAGGTACAGTTGAGCTACGAATTTACAAGTGCTATTCCTACAGACAATCCTAAGTACAAAGACTACCAGGCTTTCCGCAAGAAATTTGGGGAGGACGGTAATATGATGGTGATTGGTGTGCAAACCGATAAGTTTTTCGACCAGCAATTTTTTGCAGACTATACAGCACTTGTATCCAGGCTGGAAAAAGTAAAAGCTGTAGAGAATGTTTTGAGCATTCCGGGAGCTGTAAATTTGGTAAAAGATACAGCCACAGGCAAACTGCAGGTTGTGAGGTTAGTACCGAAGGGCGCCATTCCTAATGCCGATAGCGTAAAGAATGTATTTTATAACCTGCCTTTTTATAAAGGCTTTTTATATAACCCGGAAACCAAAGCCTATATGATGGCTTTGAATATTGATAAGAAAGTACTGAATTCTAAAAACCGGACAGGCGTAGTAAAAGAATTAGTGGCGCTGGCCGATGATTTCGGGAAAACACACCAGGTAGAGATGCATTATTCCGGTCTGCCGCTTATCCGTACTATTATGGCTACGCAGGTACAGTCTGAAATGAAGCTGTTCCTGGTCTTGTCTTTTATACTCACGGCTATTATCCTGGCATTGTTCTTCCGCTCATTTGTAGCGGTACTGGCTTCTATGCTGGTAGTAGCAGTGGGTGTAGTATTTTCTATGGGCACTATTGTGCTACTGGGTTACAAGATTACCTTGCTTACGGCGCTCATACCACCATTGATAGTGGTGATAGGTATACCCAACTGCGTGTACCTCCTCAATAAATACCACGCTGAATATAACCGCCACCAGAATAAGGCCAAAGCACTGCTGCGCATGGTAGAGCGTATGGGTATTGTTACCCTGTTTACCAACCTGACTGCTGCCATAGGTTTTGGCGTGTTTTATTTTACCAAAAGCAACCTGCTGCGCGAATTCGGTTTAGTGGCAGGTATCAATATCATGGCCGTATTTGCCATTTCACTGATATTCATTCCGGCATTATTCAGCTTCCTGCCCGCGCCTAAAGGCCGCCATACCAGCTACCTGGAAAGCGCCTGGATGCATAAACTGCTGAGTATGCTTACAAGGTGGGTGTTCAGCCACAGGATATGGATATATAGTTTGACCATCCTTATCTGCATCGTATCTGTAATAGGTATGATGAAGCTGGATACAGTAGGGCATATTGTAGATGATCTTCCTAAAGACGGCAAAGTATATACCGACCTGAAATTTTTTGAAAGCAATTTCCGCGGTGTAATGCCACTTGAGATTGTAATAGACACGAAAAAGAAAAATGGTGCAGTATCGCTACCCGTACTGGAGAAAATGGATGAGATGACTACTTTCCTCCACCAGTTCCCAGAGATCGGCCATTCTCTTTCTATTACAGAAGGTATAAAATTTGCACGCCAGGCTTATTACGATGGCGACAGCAGCAGCTATGCCGTGCCTAATGTATTTGATGGTGCATTCATACAGCCATACCTGCGTGCCAAAGCAGGTAGTAATAACAATATGTTCAATAAGCTGATAACTGCGTTTGTGGACAGCACCAAGCAGCAAACCCGTATTAGCGTAAGCATGGCCGATGTAGGCTCTAAGCGCCTGCCTGTTTTATTAGACAGCATCCGGCCCAAAACATACCAGATATTCGACAGTACCAAATACAATATTAAGTTTACTGGCACCAGCATCGTATTCCTGGAAGGCAGCCGTTTCATTATCAATAGTCTTAGAGATAGCCTGGTACTTGCGTTTATTATGATATTCGGCTGCATGGTATTCCTGTTCCGTTCATGGCGCGTACTATTGATATCTATTGTTATAAACGTAGTACCGTTGCTTATTACTGCAGGTATTATGGGCTGGGCAGGCGTGCCTATCAAACCTTCTACTGTGCTTGTATTCAGTGTGGCATTGGGTATTACTATCGACGTGACCATACGTTTCCTGGTAAACTTCAAGCAGGAATTAGAAAGACACGATGAAGGCATTGCCAAAACAGTAGAGCGTACGATACATGATACAGGCCTGAGCATTATTTACACATCACTGATTCTTATAGCTGGCTTCGGCGTGTTCGCCTTATCAGAATTTGATGGTACCAAATCGCTGGGTTACCTCACCTCGCTTACTTTACTGATGGCTATGATCACTAATCTCACACTGCAGCCTGCATTGCTGATGTGGATGGATAAAGCCATGATGCGTAAACAAAAAAGCCCGGGATGGATGAAAGAAGATAGCGGCGATACCAATGCTGGCTAATGGCGGTTGGCGGCAGCGGTCATAAGATCCGTAGCAAGTTCCAGGGATAATAAACCGGTGTTTATTGCAAACATCACCAGGCCTATACGTGTATTTACCTGCAGCTTATCAAACAGGTTATCGCGGTAGCCCTCTACGGTCCGCACGCTGAGTTTCATTTTCGCGGCTATTTCTTTATAGTTAAGCTCGCTGCAGCAAAATGCCAGGAATTCCAGTTCCTTGTCCGTTATTTTCGGCAGGAGTTCCTTATTCTTGAATTTTGCCTCTACAACCTGGAATATACTGCTGGATACCAGTTCAGAATCGTAATACCCTTTTTTATAAATACTCATTAAAGCAGCATACAATTCTTCGGGTGGCGAAGCTTTGAGCAGGTAGCCGTTCGCGCCGCTTTTTATCATCCGCAGTATACTAAACTCATTATTGTGCATGGATAATACCAGGCACTTCATTTCTGGCCAGTTATATTTCAATTCCAATATGGTCTCAAAACCATTTAATACCGGCATACTGATGTCCAGAATACAGATATCGGGTATTTTTTTTGTTTCCTTCAGTTGCTTTATAAGCATATCGCCATTATCGGCTTCCAGTACTACTTCTACACCTTCAAAAGAATTGAGCAGGCTTACCGCCCCCTTGCGCATCATTATATGGTCGTCCGCTATAGCTACACGTATATATTTTTGCTTACTCATACCGGTTTATTTAGTGATAGCAATAATTCAGTTCCCTCTTGTCCTGAACGAATATTCAATTGGCCATTCATTAGTTTCACACGTTGTTTCATATTGATGATCCCTATGCCGCCTGCATTATTATTTTCAATAGCCTCAGGGTCAAAGCCCTTACCATCATCTGCAATATGCATAATAAAGTCTGATGCTGTGTATTCCAGTTTTATCTTCACAAGAGCGGCATGCGCATGTTTCACAATATTGGATATGGCTTCCTGCGCAATGCGGAATACCATTAATTCCTGCTCTGCCGGCAGGTCGAACGGCTCATCTTCCGAAACGAATTCATACTTCAGTTTGCTGGTAGATTGCAGGTAGGCCAGCTCTTTTTTTATAGAAGCTTCCAGCCCTATACGGTTAATGTATTCGCTGTTCAACACATGGCTTACATTCCTCAGGTCTTCCAGCGATTTTTTCAGCAGTTGTGTTGACCGTTCTATAATATGTTTCTTTTCTTCTTCCGATACATTATTGCTGCTGAGCGTATATAAGCCAAGCTGGGCAGCACCCAGCGTTTGGCCTATATTATCATGTATCTCCTGCGATACCTGGTTCAATGCCTGTTCCTGCACTTCCAGTTTTGTATTCAGTATTTCGTTCTCGTATTTAAATTCCATTTCGCGTTTCTCCATCTCAAAACGCTTATGCTTGTTTTTATTGATGACCATAAAAATGGTGATATAAAAACTAAACAGCGTCACCACAAGTGAGCCGGCAATTAGTAGAGGGATGAGAGAACTATCGTTCAAATTGTGATATTCTTTTAGATGTGAGAAATAGTGTTGCTCCGAGTCCTAAATAGGTAAGAATATTCACACTTACTAAAATATAGGCGATGTATTTAATAAAATATGCGGCATGTTTATCAATAATTTCATGCATAGCCCAGTATGTTAGCGTAATGCTCCAGAAGCTCAACAAAATGAATGAGATCCAAAAATGTTGATTCCTTATTAAATCATGGTTTTCATTTAAAAACATTTCTATAAAAGAGTACAATGCCATGAATACAATGATCAAGCTCTCGAATACTAAAAAATAGTAATTAGAAGTATTTAAAGGTTGAAGAAATAAAATATTAAGTATCGATGCTATAACTCCTATTATCCCTATATAACGTCCTATATTTTTTCTTTTAAATGATGGTATACTTTCATTAAAATATAAAGAGATGATTAGGAATTGAATTGGATTAAACACATGGTAAATAGCCATGTTATTGCGATATTTTACCGCACTATAAATAGCATCTGTTTCAGCACAAAAAGTTACAATTAATAGTATTGTTATAATTCTGGCTGGTGTATGTGCTTTTCTAAAGGTAACTATCCCGCCTATTGCTGAAAGCAACAGGACGAATAGATATACTAATAGAAACGATAACATATTCTTTATGGATTGGGCAAAGTATCACTAATCGCGCTGCCTGCTGTAGGGCACATACTAGGACAGGCTGTAGCATTATCCATCACCTGTGGTCCGCTGCCTGCGTTCCTGTACACATAATTACCACTATCATCATAGCCTGCTAAAATGATGGTTAATGCTCCGGGTTTATAACCGCAATAGCCTTCAGCAATAGCTGTCTGAGTATGTGCAAACATTAGTTTAAGCTTTGTTATAGACGTATTGCCGTTGAGGTAAGCCCTTAAAGCATTTGCATCTACAATAAGCGAATGCAGGCTTGAATCCTGGCTGGGATAATTCACACTATTCAGGTAGCTTTTGATCATTGTATTCGCCTCTGCTATCGGGATAAAAACGCCGTTAGATGCAATAGTAGAGTCTGTGTCGTCGAGAAGTGTTTGTTTGGGAGTTGTAGTGCTGGTCTCTTCTTTAGTGTTGTTGTTTGCTTCACCACAAGACGCAAAAAGCAATGCGGCAAATGCAGATAAAATCAATGTGTTTTTCATAAAAACTGAATGAATTACGGTTAGGTTAGGAAATTCAAGCGTGAAGATAGGGTGTTAAATGGGAAAAAAAGAGAGTTAAAAAACGGTAAAAAAAACCGTTTTTTAACGGTGTTTTTCTACCGTTTAAAAACGGGTTTTTTACAACAAAAAATATATGAAAAAATGTTTTTGACGCGCGCTGTATTCCATGAAGTCTTAGTACATTTGCTATACGTTACATATACTCTATACTCAAAGTAGTTTCCAGGTATGCGCGACAGAAAAGATGTCCATACCCGTTTATAGAAAATCAAACAAACCATTTTAAAAGATATTATGCACCTGCAGCAGGTGTAAATGCATCACTTACCACTATGAAGACCGGGCGGACAATACTTTATGTATTGTCCGTTTTCTTTATTACCATCGGCAGGTAAAGAATAACTATAATATAATGTTTTTGTGATCGTATTTCTGCGAAATCCAAGTTTTTAGGCAGATTAAGGCGCATTTCAGCATTAGTAATGCACATATTTTTGACTTATCCACAGGCCTATTCATAATTTACCTAAACCGCTATCTTTGTTTCCAAACATAAATTTAACGATGCGCTTTATCGTCACATCTACCGCGCTGCTAAAAAACCTGCAACAAATCAGCGGCGTAATTAGTGCCAACACAGTATTATCTGTATTAGAAGATTTTCTTTTTGAACTGAAAGGAAATACACTGACATTAACGGCTACCGACCTGGAGACGATGATGCGTGTGCAGATGGATGTGAACGATGCGCAGGGGGAAGGCAGAATATGTATTCCATCTAAAATATTGACGGACTACCTGAAAAATCTGCCGGAACAGCCGATCACTTTCAATATCAACGAACAGGATCTTTCAATAGAAATGTCCAGCGATGTAGGTAAATATAAAATTGGTGGTGAAAAAGCAGATGACTTCCCTAAAGAACCTGCTCCCGGCGATACTACTTCTTTCAGCATGTCTTCCATAGCGCTGATAGAAAGTATTAACAAAACACTGTTTGCCGTAAGCAATGATACCCTGCGCCCGGCTATGACGGGTGTATATTTTGAAATGGGAAAGGACGGTATGACTTTCGTATCGACCGATGCCCACCGCCTGGTGCAATACCGCCGTACGGATGTATCATGCCCTGCAAAAGAAGGTTTTGTGGTACCTAAAAAGCCACTGCAGCAATTGAGGGCTACCCTGCCATCAGACGAATCGCAATTGCAGATAGCCTATAACAGCAGCCACCTGTTTGTTACCGGCAATCGCCTAAGCATGAGCTGCCGCCTGATAGATGCACGTTTCCCTGATTATAAAGCTGTAATACCGGGTGACAACCCGTACAAACTGAGTATCAACCGCAATGATTTTGTAAGTGCCCTGCGCCGTGTGAGCATATTTGCCAATAAAACCACGAACCAGGTAGTGTTGGAAATAAATGGCAATTCCCTGCAGCTAAGCGCCCAGGATATAGATTTCTCTTACGAGGGTAAAGAAACCCTGAACTGCCAGTATAGTGGTGAGGATATGAAAATAGCCTTCAATGCCAAACTGATGGTAGAGATGGTAAATAACCTGGATGGTAACGATATACAAGTAGAATTAAGCACGCCAACACGTGCAGGTATCTTCCGCCCTACGGAAAAAGGCGATAATGAAGACGTACTGATGCTGCTGATGCCATTGATGGTGGGTGTGTAACCCCCTCCGCCCCCTAAAGGGGGAACTGGTTTTATGATTGGAATATGGCCGATAGCGCTGAGAACAATCAGGGGTGGAAATCCCCTAAAACAATAACAGAAGCCCTAAAGCTTCTGTTAATTCTGGTAAGACTGATAAAAGAATTCTTTAAGTAATCAGTCGAATTTCTGGATGACTTCCAAAACCAAACGAATAGTAAAATTGGAATAGTTTGGTCGTCAAGGTTCAACGGTGCAACGTTGAACCTTTTTATTTCTACAAATATATAGTGTGTTAATTGGGTTTGCCAATTTTTTACAGCACAATTTATACCCATTGACGTTATTATTATTTTAATTTATTATATACGTCTCGACATCCTTCTTCGTTATCTTCTTATCCGATAGGATGATGAGGCGTTCCACTACATTGCGTAACTCACGGATATTGCCCGTCCAGTTATATTTCTGTAAAGCTTCCACTGCATTATCATCTATTTGCTTGGCAGGCTGCTTATACTCTTCACTTATGTCTTTGATAAAGTGGTTAATCAGCAGCGGTATATCTGCCTTGCGGTCGTTAAGAGAAGGTACATGTATCAGTATTACGCTAAGCCTGTGGTAGAGGTCGAGCCGGAATTTCTTTTCCTCCACTTCCTGCATGAGGTCTTTATTCGTTGCAGCTATTACCCGCACGTCTACTTTTATTTCTTTATCGCCACCTACCCGGGTTATTTTTCCTTCCTGCAGGGCACGTAATACTTTGGCTTGTGCATCATGGCTCATATCCCCTATCTCATCCAGGAATAATGTGCCGCCGTTGGCTTGTTCAAACTTACCTATGCGTTGTTTTATAGCAGACGTAAAAGAACCTTTTTCATGTCCGAATAGTTCACTTTCAATAAGTTCAGAAGGTATGGCAGCACAATTCACCTCTACCAAAGGTCCATTGGCGCGGGTACTTAGTTCATGTATATTCCGTGCTACCAGCTCTTTACCGGCACCATTTTCCCCGGTTATCAATACGCGGGCATCGGTAGGTGCTACTTTTTGAATAGTATCTTTTATTTTTTGCATCGGGGCCGATTCACCTATCATCTCGCTGCCTTTTGCAATTCTTTTGCGCAGTTGTTTGGTTTCCGTGAGCAACGATTTACGATCCATGGCATTGCGTATGGTTATCAACAGGCGGTTGAGGTCGGGTGGTTTGCTGATAAAATCAAATGCACCTTTTTTCACTGCATCAACAGCTGTTTCAATGTTGCCGTGGCCTGATATGACAATAAAAGGTACATCCGGGTTGTGCGCTTTGGCCTGTTCCAATACCTCTATGCCATCCATCTTTGGCATTTTGATATCGCAGAGGATACAATCGTAATTCTGTTCCTTTATTTTTTTCAGGCCTTCAGCGCCATCTGCAGCTTCATCTACGGTAAACCCTTCAAAACTCAATATTTCATTGAGGGTTTTACGTATTGCTTTTTCGTCGTCTATTACTAATATGGTTTGTGGCATACTATTTCTTTTTTTCTTCTTTCTTTACCTCTTCTCCTTTGCTGTATTTAATGGTGCCGGTTAATTTACCTTTATCATCATATTGTTTCCAGCTACCTTCTTTTTCATTATGTTCATATTTACCTTCGGCTTTGGGGTTACCATTTTCATAAAACTCTTTCCAGGTACCTGATTTCTCACTTTTTACATAATTGCCCTGTTCGCTGATCTTACCATTACTATAATAAGCGGTAGAAAGCCCTTCCATCTCTCCCTTATCATACTCATATTCAACTGATTTTTTACCGTCCTGTGAGTACCAGGTTGTCTTACCGTCACGCAGGTCATTGACATAGCCGCCTTCTTCCTGCTTTACAGCGGTTTTATACCATTTGGTGTACTTGCCATTTTTCTTCCCTTCTGAATAATAGGTCTCCTCGTATTTGGGCCCGCGTATATGAAAGGTGCGTCGTGGTCCTTCCAGCAAGTCATTTTTATAATATTGCACATAGTCAAGACTGCCTTCTTCTATCAGCCTCATTTCAAGCCCGTCTTTTTTGCCATTTACATAAGTGGTCATTGTTTGCGGGTACCCCGTTGTCCAGAACATGGTCCACACGCCTTCCTTTATATTGTTATGCGTATTACCTTCCATCCATACCACACCGTCTTTCTTTATCTGCATAAAAATCCAGCCGCCCGGGTCCTTTCTTTTAATAGTATCCAGATCTTGTGCGTGAGCAGACAGATGCACTAAAAAAACCAGTAAAAATAATATCGGGTTCCGGCGAAGCATATGTATCAATTTGTGACAATTTACCAATTTATTCTTTTGCAGAAAATTCGTTGCAACAACTATTGCTAATCTTTATACATACATAATGCGGCCATTTTGGCGCGGGCAGATAAGGGATGTAATTTTGCATAGTGTATAATACACTACTAAACAGTAAACAATTTATATGTCAAATATAGTTTTACATCCCGCTGATACGCGGGGTCACGCCGACCATGGCTGGCTGAATGCGCACCACTCTTTTAGCTTTGCCGGCTACTACGACCCTTCAAGGATACATTTCGGTGCGCTCAGGGTTTTGAATGATGATATAGTGAGCGAGGGTATGGGTTTTGGCAAGCACCCGCACGATAATATGGAGATCATAACCCTGGTACTGGACGGTGCCCTCGAGCATAAAGACAGTATGGGGCATACCCAGGCCATCCTTCCTGATGAAGTGCAGGTAATGAGTGCGGGTACGGGAGTCTTTCATAGCGAATACAACCATCATAGGGATAAAAAGGTGAATCTCCTGCAGATATGGATATTCCCTAACGAGAAGAATGTAGAACCACGTTACGATCAAAGGCTTTTTGATCCCGCAGCAAGATTGAATAAGTTACAAATGCTGGTATCTCCGATAAAAACAGGTGACGAGGGCTTAAAGATACACCAGGATGCCTGGATATACCGTACTGACCTGAAAGCAGGCAATACGATACAACACACGCTCCATAGTAGCAATAATGGTTTGTATGTGTTTGTGATAAACGGGGATGCAACTGTTAACGGACAACAACTGAAAAAACGCGATGCAGCCGGGATAAGTGGAACAGCTACAGTGGAATTGAATGCTGCTGCCGATAGCGATATACTGCTGCTGGAAGTACCTATGCAATTTTAATTTTCCGGATGGATAACCAGGGCTGCAGAATCACAAATGCAGCCCTTTTTTCGTATATTTAATTGAGGACAAATTTTGGGATAACTATGGACGAAATTACTAAGCATTACACAAACGGGGAGATAACAGTGGTATGGAAACCCAACCAGTGCATACATTCCAAAATATGTTGGACAAACCTGCTGGAAGTTTTCGACCCGAGAAAACGTCCCTGGATAAATATGGAAGGTGCCGCCACAGATCGTATTGCAGAGCAGGTAAGCAAATGTCCCTCAGGTGCATTGAGCAGTTTTTATAATAATGAACATACAGTAGCTCCCGGCGTAGATGTAGATACTACTATAGAAGTAACACCTAATGGCCCGCTTTTGGTATATGGTAATGTTACTATAAAGGATACGCAAGGCAACGAGACAGTGAAGTATAAGACCACAGCCTTGTGCCGCTGCGGTGCTTCATCCAATAAACCTTATTGTGATGGTACCCATGTTAAGATCGGGTTTAAACATGAATGAGTTGAAGGACCTGAAAAAAATAGAATGGCTTAAAGAAAGATTGCTGCAGCCCTTACCTGGTTTTGAGGGCCAGGAGCGGATGGCAGCAAGGGTGCGGCCTATGCCCTCGCAGATACCGGATAATGCACGGTATAGCGCAGTATTATGTTTATTGTTTCCGGTGGAGTATGAACTGAATGTATTGCTGATAAAACGGAAAGAAGACGGGAAGGCACATAGCGGCCAGATAGGTTTTCCCGGTGGAAAACAAGAGCCCGAAGACGCAGATATGCTGGTAACGGCGCAAAGAGAAGCTACAGAAGAAGTAGGTATACTGCCGGGGGACTATAATGTATTAGGGGCCTTAACGCCGTTATATATTCCCGTCAGCAATTTTAAAGTATTTCCCTATGTAGCGTTTGCCGAAAGACGTTTGTCATATATAGCCGATCAAAACGAGGTGGCTGAGATACTGGAAGTGCCTGTAGACAAACTCTTTCATGCGGATAATAAGATCACTACAGATGTAACCTCACCTGCCATGCCGGGTAAACTAAGAAATGTAAAAGCTTACCAGGTACCCGGAGAAAAAATAATATGGGGGGCTACAGCTATGATATTATCAGAACTGGAAACAGTGCTTGAAGATTATATCCTTTAAGACAAGCCTATTTTGGTCTCAATGAGGTAATGATTACGATCCGCAGCACTGCGCGATATCAGTTCACCAATGAAACCGGCCAGGAAAAACTGTGTACCGATGATCATGGCAGTAAGCGCCAAATAAAAACTTACCTTGCTGGTAAGGCCAAATTCAGCCCCACCTGTAAAACGAGCTACCACCAGGTATATAACGGATAAGAAACCTATAAGGAAGGTAAGCATCCCCAAGGCGCCGAAGAAGTGCATTGGTTTCTTTCCGAAACGGCTGATGAACTGGATAGAAAGCAGGTCAAGGAAGCCATTGATAAAACGTTCCCAGCCAAACTTGGATACCCCATATTTCCGTGCACGGTGCACCACCACTTTTTCGCCTATCATGCGGAAGCCGGCAGCCTTTGCTAGTACCGGTATAAAGCGGTGCATTTCTCCATACACTTCAATGCTTTTCACTACTTTCTTACGGTATGCTTTCAGGCCGCAGTTCATATCATGCAACTTTATACCTGATATCCAACGGTTAACACCGTTATATAACTTAGAAGGCAGGTTTTTCGTTAACGCATTGTCGTACCGTTTCTTTTTCCAGCCGCTGACAAGGTCAAAGCCTTCGGCTGTAACCATCCGGTATAGTTCCGGTATCTCATCCGGGCTATCCTGCAGGTCGGCATCCATAGTTATCACCACATTGCCCTGTGCCGCCTTAAAACCTTCGTTCAAAGCAGCACTTTTACCATAATTGCGTTGGAACTTTATTCCCTTTACAGAGCTGTATTGTTGCGAAAGAGATTCAATTACATGCCAGCTACTATCTGTACTGCCATCATCTATCATGATCACTTCGTGCGTATAGCCATGTTCACCACATACGCGCTCTATCCAGTCTGCCAGTTCGGGCAGGGATTCTTCCTCGTTAAATAATGGTACTACAATCGATATATCGGGCATAGAATGCTAAAATAGGAGAAATTTTATTGAAGTTGAGAAGGGGCCTGTGGTCTTGGGTTTTTCTTAGCAACTACGGCACCTATGAGCGAAAATATGGCACCATAGAAAAGCGTCATGAATAGCATACCACCAATGGCAAACACCATGAAGAATTTTTGCGTCATTTCCAGACCTTGCTGTATCTGTTCTTCAGACATGCCACGTTCTTCCATATTCTGGGTAGCCATCTCTATCCCTTTATCTTTTATTTCAGGAAATATCTGCAAAGAGATGAGTGTCCATGCTACCATAATAAGCGCTGTAATAGCAGAGGCTTTGAAACCACTGCTGAAAACATTGCCGAAGGTAACATTGGTATCATTGGCCTTTGAATAAGCATTGGCATTAAGAATAATTGCTATAAGCAAAGGCAGCATGGTTACATACTGTACCCAACTATTATAAGAGAGATCGGTAAGATGAAAAATCAATCCCAAAATGATCATGCCTATGCCGGCAACTAGACCGTACGCTTTATGAGTCTGTTTCATAGTATTATTTGTTTAGTATAAGTTGCCTGTTATTGATAATGCCCAATACTTTTCCGTTCAGTTCCTGGCCTATAAAAGGATTATTGCGTGATGCTGATCTTATAGCGCCTTCCTGCAAATGAGTACTGGCAGATGTACTGAATAAAGTAAGGGATGCTTTATTACCTTTCTTAATACCGGAAGTTTCCAAGCCAAATATTCTTGCAGGTGCTGAGGTAAAGGCGTCAATGATCCTTTCCAATCCCAGCTTTTTACCGGTAGCGTTCCATACAATTGCAAAAGCTATTTCCTGGATATTCATACCGTCAGCCGCATATTCAAATTCTTTTTCTTTAGCGTCCCATTCCTGCGGGCGGTGATGGCTGGTTATGCAGTCTATCGTGCCGTCTTTCAGGCCTTTTATCAATGCCTGCCTGTCAGTTTCACTACGCAGCGGCGGCGAAACTTTATAAAAGCTGCTATAAGTATCCAGTGCTTCGTCTGTCAATGCAAGATGGTAGGGTGTAACAGAACAGGTCACTTTTACTCCCTGTGCTTTTGCCTTACGTATCATGTCCACTCCTTCGGCAGAAGATACGCCACTGATATGCAGTTTTGAATCTGTATACCTGGCCAGTTCTATATCACGGTGAATGATAAGTGTTTCAGAAAGTGTGGGTATGCCGGGCATACCTAGTTTGGTAGATACAGGGCCCTCATGCATCAGCCCGCCCGATGACAAAGAGGTTTCTACCGGTATTTGAATGATGGTGCCATCGAATGCTTTCACATATTCCAGCGCCTTCAGCATCAGGTTCGAATGCTGCAAAGGTTTCCACCCATCTGTAAATGCAACTGCACCATGACTGTGCATATCCAGCATTTCTGCCAGGTTTTTGCCCTCTACCTGCTGAGATACAGCGCCAAGGGGATGCAGGCTAACAGCATTCCCCCTCGATTTCTGCAACAGGAATTCTATTACCGATTTGGTATCTGCTGTAGGATTGGTATTGGGTGCGGTGAATACACGGGTAAATCCGCCGGCAGCAGCAGCGGCTAGTCCGCTGGCAATAGTTTCTTTATGTTCGAAACCAGGTTCGCGGTAGTCGGCAAATATATCGGTCCATCCGGGGCTGACGTATAGTTCTTCGTCTTCTATAACCTTATCAGCCTTGGTTTTCAGCGAAGGCGCAATGTCCTTAATAACACCGTCTTCAACTAAAATATCAACAACCTTGTCATGGAAATCAGACCCGGGGTCTGCGATCTTTGCCTGTCGGATGAGCACTTGCATATATGGCTATTGTGCAGCTGTGGCTTGCCTGCGGAAGCCTCCCGCCAGTAAATAAGTTTCGGCAGCCAGCATTGCGAGGGCTAAAATAGCACAAACTTTCCAAAGCGGGAAGTTACCAATGCCGGGAGCTGCATTCGCCTTACCGGCATTCCCCGGTTCCAGCCAGTGTATATTGCTGCCTTTCCATTGGCTTTTTAGTTCGTTTACGTTCCAGGTTTCCAATGCAGATTCGCTGCGGCCGGCATTCAATGCCACCTGGACGGTATCGGTACCGGCTGCATACAGGGTATAGAAGCCCGCCTGTTGCACAGCCTGATCCACAAAAACATCCAGCCCGGCACCATTAGGGTGCTGCGCCGGTATAGCGTCTATGCCCGGTGCATACAGGTGTACCATATTGCGTTCTCCGGCATTTTCCATTGGCAGATAGGCCGGTTGCTGTGTACCGCTGGTAATAGCGTACACATTGCCACCTTGCGATTGCATGCCCATCTGGTACAGGAATGGCACAAAGAAATAGCTGTTCTGAAAATTACCTGATTCTTGGTCTATTGCTGTAGCACACAAATATAAATTGCCCTTGCCCGGTTTGTAAGACGCCAAAAAAGGCGCGCCATTGCGGAAGCTTAATACCGATTGCTGGTTAGCCGAGAGGCCGGCGTCTATTATATAATGCCAGTTGGCTACCGGTAGTTGTACATTCTCGGGTATGCGCTCAAACAGGTCTTTTACCAGCGGACTGCCTTGTTGCAGGCTGCCGGCAGCCTGTGTAGCTGTATCCAGCCTGCTGATACGCAGGTCGGCCAGTTGTTGTAGTCCTTCGTTGAGCGCAGCAGTATTAGCTGTGCGGCCGGGGAATATGCAAATGCTTTGTCCCCGCTCCAACGCAGCCGATATGGTTTTTGCCAGTGAGGCCTCCATCCGGGTAATGCCATTCAGTATAACCAGGTTGTATTCTTGCAGATCTGTGGGAGGTGCATTGGTGTTCATTTGTGTAATACGGAAGCCGTTATAAGCCCTGAAAGCAGCCTGGATATAAGGGTTGGCCTGGCCCTCATTTAACACCAGTACGGATAGGTTGGGAGCACTACGCGCTGTGATGCGGAAGGTATCATCAAATCGGACGGATGCATCGTTTACAGTAAGCAATATGCGCTGCCAGCCGGCACCATTCACCTGAAAACTGAGTGTATCAACACTTTCATTTTTTTCATTGGGCTTTATGGATGCCGCACTTTTTACCTGGCCATTAATGCTTAATTGCAATACCGGCATTTCTCCTTCTATTTTGCCGGTAGTGCGGCTCCGTACGATCAGCTGGTTGTTTTGACCCGTTTGTAATACAGGCGAATTAAGATAAGCGGTATCTATATAAAGATTTTGCTTTACTGCCGCCTGTACGGGGATATTGTAAAAATGCACATTTTCTGTAAGGCGCTTATCCGCTGGTACACTAAAGCTGTTGCGCTGGAAATCGGAATAATAATACAGGTCCGCCGCAGGGGCCGTTTCGCTTTCCATAATACTATGCAGCAAACCAAAGGTTTGATCCGAGGTCTTATTGTGGGCGCTGGTATTGGTATTAGATATGGCCGCTAATACTTTATCTGCAGGCAGTGGCTGGTAGCTGTCGGGCTTATCGTTGGTTAGTAAAACAAACCGTGTACCTGGGTTTGCGTTGCGTACCTGCTGTTGGGCGGCATCTTTAGCAGCGTCCAGCAAGGTGCGTGCACCTTTTTTTACAGACATGCTTGCAGAATTATCTATATAAATAACCTGCATGCGGTTGGCGGCAATACCCTGTTTGTTTTGACTAAAATAAGGCTGCGCAAAAGCAAGTATTAAGCAAAGCAGGAATAACAGGCGTAGTGCCAGCAACCATTTATACTGCACCTGTGACTGCCGGCGCGAATTGAGCTGGATATTTTTCAGGAAACGGGTATTGGGGAAATACACGGTCTTGTACCTGCGCAGGTTGAACAGGTGTATCAGTACAGGTATAGCCAGCGTAGCCCCGGCAATAAGGAACAAAGGATAGAGAAAACTCACAAGTCAAATATAACTCTTAATGCCAGTCAAAAGGTAAAACTGAAAAGCTAAAAGTGTTAAACAGTCGTCAATAATTGAATATTTTTATAAGACCTAAAGTCTTAAGGAATGTCTTATATAGATACAGATAAATTAATTGATTCTAGAAATCGAGCTTTGTGGGAGGATTTAAATACCACATACGAAATCACTTTAGTAGAATCAACTGATATTGAATATCGTTGTTACTCTGAAATGAATAAATCGATTATTTATGTTCCATTAAATAACTATTGCCCAGATTCATTTACTCACGAGTTATTGCACATTTATTTAAGAAAAAAAGAGATATTCATCGGGGCGAACTTTCAACTTACAATTGCATCAAGCAAAATATTAAATAATATCTTTTCCAGTGGTCTTTTAGAACATATTGGTAATTGCCTCGATCACATAAAAATGCTACCTAAATACTTAGAACTAGGATTTGCAAGAGAGAAATTTTTGCTGGACTACTATACTCCAAAATGCACAGACATTGAAATTAAGGCAATAGAAAAAGGGTATAAAAACGGTAAAGCATATAACATCCAGGCAATAGATTTTTATATAGGTAAATATATAGGAATGCGAGCTGATCCTAACATCCAATATAACTATGAAGAGCAGTATAAAAAGCTACAAAAAATTGATAAAGCCCTATTTAATGCCGTAGAAAAATTCATCAATTCGTGGGAAAACTATGCTATAGAAGTTAGCAATAATTCTTACAGAGACATTACAAGTAATTTTTACAACAACCTTAAGCCATGGATTACTAATAAGGTGTTTGTATGATCTCATTTATTTAGCATCACAATCATTACCTTTCCCACTCCCCCTTCAAACCAATCACTCTTTACTGCAAGCTGCAGGCGGCTTTGTTTAAAATATTCCGGCACCTGCATATAAAAGCAATAATGGTTGCTTGCATGCTCTTTACTGATAGGACTGAAAAGCCGCACTTTAGCTGTTTTTGTGCTATCGCCATTTCTTAGCTCTACCTGCAGGTAGCTGTTCCAATAGCCGTTATCGGTTTGTATATCAGCATCCACCTTCAGCCAGGCATTGGCACCGGTATTAATATTTGTTTCGGTAATTACCGCCATACCATTATCAGCCTGTATACGCCGGCTGCTATCAAATTGTATAATAATGGCTGATCTATAATTCTTTTCATTATTCAAAATCTCATCGTTATCCAGCAGACTCATATCCAAAGGGGTAGGGTTGGGATTGAGGTAGATACGACCATAGTATTTACGGTTCATATCGTTGAAATGCAGGACGGTTTTGGAATATTGTTCCAGCTGGAAAAAGTTGACGAAGATGCAGTAAAGCCCCAGCAGGTAAAACGCCCATTTCCATTTCCTGAACTGCACCCATTGTACAAAAGCTGTGAAAGGCAGGGCATACACCGGGTAGCTCTGTACCAGCGCCCTTGTACTATAGCTGCCGCCATAGCGCCAGTCACTCCAGGCAATGATGATGTATATATTGAGCAGGCAAAACCATATCACCGACCGGCGAAAAGGATATTGCTTTACAAAGAACAACCCGACGATAAAGAAGATGGTGATAGGTGTGTAAATGAACCATCCCTTTTCCCAGCCGAACAATACACGGAAATGCGGCAGCAGGAAATCCCATTTACTACCAACATCATATATAAAAGACCCGGTGGCCATTTTCCAGTAAAGCAATTGGGGTAGTACGCCGATAAGGCCTGCAATGGCTGTTATGGCAAGATGCGATTTATGGGCTTTGACCATAGCCCATTTCTGGCTGGCCGCTTCTTTATTATGCGTGTTCCATAGTAAAGGAATGAACAGCATTACTGCCTCTGTAGGGCGACATATGGTAGCAAAGCCTATAAGCCATCCGGTAAGCGCCGCCCATATTACACGTGGCCGTTCATGCCATATAATGGTGGTATATAGCACAAATACATACAGTGGGAAAATATACACATGGCTCATACCATCATCGACCGCTACATATTGCACAAAATTGGTAGCCAGGCAAAGCAGCAATAAAGAGATAGCGGTAGACGTATCACTAAAAAACCGCAGCAAAATCCGCCTTAAAAAAAATATACCCAGTATCCCGTATAGCAAGCCGGCAAAGGCAATCGCATACTGGTAAGGTGCAGAAAAGCCATCGGGCGGGTAGTCATAGGTTTTGGCAGCCCAATGTCCCACAAAGAAAAACGGCATTTCCATGATGGCTATGCCCCCCAAGTATTTATAAACGTATTTGCCATTATCCGTTTTATTGGCCTGATACAAAGTACCGCCACTCATGGCATACTGGCTGTCTATAGCCGGGAACCATTTCAGTTCGGTCATATCATTATATATGAACCCGGCAGGCAGGTACATATAATACCCCAGGTTATCCCAGTCGGTCACTTTTAGGGGGCCGGGGCCAATATGCCTTACCCGGTGCTGTAGCAATACCACAGCAATAATGAAACAGGCAATAAGTGACCAGGTTTTTCTCATGTGGTATAAATATAGGCAGATACCGTCATTGCGAGCGATAGCGAAGCAATCTCGCGTAACGGTGGTTAATTAAGTTAAATCTTAATTTGAAGCCCATATTATAAATAATACAGGTTTTACATTTTGCCTTTTACATTTTCAATTAGTTTTGCAGCCTTATGCTTACAGCAAACGAAATACGCAGTCAATTTTTAGATTTCTTCAAACAGAAAGGCCACCAGATAGTGCCTTCTGCCCCTATAGTTGTTAAGAATGATCCTACCCTGCTGTTTACCAACGCAGGTATGAACCAGTTCAAGGATTATTTCCTGGGTAATAAACAAGCACCCAATCCGCGTGTGGCCGATACACAAAAATGCCTGCGCGTAAGTGGTAAGCATAACGACCTGGAAGAAGTAGGGGTAGATACTTACCACCATACCATGTTCGAGATGTTGGGCAACTGGAGTTTTGGAGACTATTTTAAGAAAGAAGCCATAGAATGGAGCTGGGAGCTGCTGGCAGAGGTATATAAAATACCTAAAGACAGGTTGTATGTGACCGTATTCCAGGGAGATGAAAAGGAAAGCCTGCCGATGGATGAAGAAGCCTTCAGCCACTGGAAACAGTTTGTACCGGAAGACCGCATACTGATGGGCAATAAGAAAGACAATTTCTGGGAAATGGGCGATACGGGCCCCTGTGGTCCCTGCAGCGAGATACATGTAGACTGCCGTACGGATGAGGAGCGCAAAGCGGTAGATGGCAAGACCCTGGTAAACGCCGACCATCCTCAGGTGATAGAAATATGGAACAATGTGTTCATGCAGTTCAACCGACTGAAGGATGGCAGCCTGCAACCCCTTCCTGCCAAGCATGTAGATACGGGTATGGGCTTGGAACGCCTGGTACGTGTACTGCAAGGAAAGCAAAGCAATTACGATACCGACCTGTTTACAGGCACCATAGCAGCTATAGAAAAGATTACCGGTAAGAAATATGATTATTCAGACAGCAAGCAGGCCATAGCTTTCCGTGTGCTGAGCGACCATATACGCGCTATAGGGTTCACTATTGCAGATGGTCAATTGCCCAGCAATACAGGTGCCGGTTATGTTATACGCCGTATCCTGCGTCGCGCAGCAAGGTATTATTATTCTTACCTCGATTATAAACACCCCCTACTGACACAGCTGATGCCGGTACTGGCAGAACAATTCAAAGATGTGTTCCCTGAATTGCATAAACAGCAAGACTTAGTGTGCAAAGTGGTGAAGGAAGAAGAAGAAGCATTTTTGAGGACGCTGGATAAAGGACTGAAAAAAATTGATGAGATCATTACTGATACAAAAGCGCAAAACACCACAAGAATAAATGGTAAAGCTGCTTTTGAATTATACGATACCTATGGTTTTCCTATAGATCTTACCCGTCTTATAGGCCAGGAAAATAACCTGGAAGTAGACGAGGCGGCTTTTGAAGCGGAGATGAAACAACAGAAGGACCGCAGCCGTGCCGCAACCGCACTCGATACCGAAGACTGGGTAACCCTGAAAGAAGGCAGCACAAAATTTGTAGGCTACGATAGCCTGGAGACCGCAGCCAATGTATTGCGTTACCGCAAGGTAAAAGCTAAAGGCAAAGAATCATTCCAGGTAGTATTGGATGTAACTCCTTTCTATGCTGAGAGCGGCGGCCAGGTTGGCGATACCGGTGAATTGGTTTTTGGCAATGACAGTGTGCAGGTGATAGATACCAAGAAAGAAAATGACCTTATTATACATTTTACCGAAATATTGCCGCCTGATATTACCCTGCCGGTAATAGCTAAGGTAGATGCCCCACGCCGTGCATCAACCGAAATGCACCACAGTGCTACACACCTGATGCACGCTGCTTTGCGCAGTGTATTAGGTACACATGTGGCACAGAAAGGCTCACTGGTAAATGAAGAGCACCTGCGTTTCGATTTCTCTCATTTTTCAAAGGTGAGCGATGAGGAAATAGCAGAGATAGAAGAAATGGTAAATGCCAAGATACGCGAGAATGTACCGGTGGTGATAAAAGAAATGGCAAAGGACGAAGCGGTAGCGATGGGCGCTATGGCCTTGTTCGGCGAAAAATACGGCGATAAAGTGCGCGTGGTGATAATGGATAAAGACTATTCTATAGAGCTTTGTGGTGGTACCCATGTGGGGTCAACTGGGCAACTGGGATTCTTTAAAATAAAACATGAAACTGCTGTAGCCGCTGGTGTGCGCCGCATTGAAGCCGTAAGTGGTAAAGCTGCTGAAGAATATGTAAATCACTATATAGCTACCTTACACGCCATAAATGCTGTATTGAAGAATACCAAGGACCCTGTAAAGGCTATTGAAAAACTACAGGAAGAAAAAGCCCAACTGGAAAAGCATGTAGAAGCCTTGGAAGCAAGACAACTGGTAATACTGCGTAACGAACTGCTGACCAAAGATCAGATCATCAACCAGGTAACGTTTGTAGGTGAGATAGTAAATGTAAGCTCGGCCGATGCCTTGAAGAAACTCTGTTTCGACCTGAAGAACCATTTGAATGACCATGTTATAGCACTGTGTGCCAATATCGATGGTAAAGCCTTTGTGGCAATAGGTGTAGCCGATACAGTAGCTGCAGCCAAAGGGCTGGATGCAGGCAAGATCATTAAGGAACATGTAGCGCCACTGGTAAAAGGTGGTGGTGGCGGTCAGAAAACACTGGCTACAGCAGGTGGACAAGACGTTAGTGGCCTGAATGCTGTTATTGAGAAAGTAAAAAGCCTGCTCTGATAACCATATTATAAAAAATCCTTAAAACAGCCTGTTTAACATTAGTTTTAATGTAAAACAGGCTGTTTCTCGTTTATTTCAGTCAAATTTGCGGTCTAATTATTTGTATGTATCTCAACCGCTCGATGCTGATAACAGCTATTTCCATCAGCTTGTTATCCGCAACCGCCCAGGCCCAGACCAAACCGAACCACAGTACAACGCAAACAGAAACCGGGCAAACCGCTAAACTAACCGGCAGATTAGTAGATAAGGACAATAGGCCGGTTCCATATGTAACCGTAACCTTGCTGAAAAAAGATGGCAAACCGGCGGGTGGGGCTTTATCGGATGACAATGGTTCATTCAGCATAGATTTTTCTGCAGGTGGCAATTTTACCCTGCGTGTGAGCGGTATTGGAATCGATACGAAGAATATAGAATTACAACTGAATGCAGGTGCCGATAAGCAAATGCCTGCAATAATTATAAATGCTGCTGCAAAAAATTTGCAGGCGGTAGAAGTAACAGGCGAACGCAATGTGGTAGAAATGACCGCCGAGAAGAAAGTGTTCAACGTAGAAAAAAATATTACCACAGCAGGCGGTAGCGCGGCAGATGTATTGCAGAATGTGCCTTCATTATCAGTAGATGTTGATGGAAATGTAAGCCTGCGTGGCAAATCAGGTGCTACTATATTGATAGACGGCAAACCGGCTACCTTACTGGGTGGGGATGCGGCTTCAGCATTGCAAAGCCTGCCTGCTGCAACTATTCAAAGTGTGGAAGTGATCACTAACCCTTCTGCTAAATACGATGCCCAGGGTATGTCGGGTATCATCAATATCATCACTAAGAAGGATAAAAAATTTGGACTGAATGGCAGTGCCAGCATAGGTGCAGGTACACGCGATAAATATAATGGCGGCCTGAACCTGAACCTGAAGAATAAGAAGTGGAATATATTCCTGAATAGCAATTTCAAACTCAACCGGAATTATAACCGTACTACCAACGATCGCGATAATTACACTAATACCGGCTCATATCATTCCTTCGAAGATAATATCCGTAAGTTCAATGGCTGGTTCAATGCATTGGGTGCGGAGTATACGTGGAACAACAGAAACTCCATTACATTAACAGAGAACCTGAACTTAATGCAGTGGGGCGGTAATGGTGTTTCTACATATAGCGTATACGACAACCCCGAGCATATAGAATCTATGCAAAGAAGAAGCTCTTACAACCTGGGCGGTCCTGTTTCAACTTCCACTTCTGCCGATTATAAACACAAGTTTGCAAAACCTAAACGTGAACTGACTGCCAACATAACTTTCGCCAACACCACGGTACACCGCAAGCAGCAATATGAGACCAGCATATATAACAGTGATGGTACACCCACAGGTAATACTATTTACCAGAATGCCCCGGGCGGTGGCGGTAGCAGCAGCCTGAACGGGCAGATTGACTATACCACCCCGTTTATTACTAAAAATGGTAAGCTGGATGCAGGATTAAAGGCCCAATTGTTCTGGTTCAACAGCCATAATACGCCTACCATAGATTCCGGTACCGGGCCTATGGTTGATTACCTGTTATACAATGCCTACAAATACAACCAGCAAACGCATGCAGCTTATACAAGTTTCAGCGACCAGTTCGGTAAGTTTACCTATAATGCAGGCCTGCGTGCTGAATATGCCCATTACGAAGGCACAACTGCAGCATTGGGAGGTAAGGTATACACCAATGAATTTATCAGCCTGTTCCCTTCTGCATTCCTGTCTTACAAACTGGCACAGGACCAGAGTATGTATATAAGTTATACCCGTCGTACCAATCGTCCTGGGTTTATGCAGTTGATGCCATATGTAGATCTTTCTAACCCGCAGGACACAAATGTGGGTAATCCTAACCTGAAACCGGAGTTCATTAATAACACAGAATTGAGTTATAACAAGCAATTCAAAAAAGGCCATAACCTCATAGCCAGTGTATACTACCAGTATACGCGCAATATGATAGAACGCTACCGCCGTTTTTATGCTGATGGAACTTCTTTTACCCAGCCGCAAAACCTGAATAGCGGTCAAACCTACGGAATGGAACTGACCGGGCGGGCACAGATCATGCCTATATGGGATGCAACCCTGAACCTGAATTTCTTCCAGAACGAGATATCCGGCACCAATATAGACCCTGTTTTAAATAACAGCGGTTTTAGCTGGTTTGGTAAAGCAAATACAAATGTTAAACTTCCGTTAGGTTTTTCTCTGCAATTGAGTGGCAATTATGAAGCACCAAAGGTAGCAGCACAGGGTAAGTTGAAAGAAGTATATTGGGTTGATGCAGCTATTCGTAAGAACCTGATGAAGAATAAGGCGACGCTGGTATTTAACGTGTCCGACATCTTCAATACCAAGAAATACACTACTGTATATGAGTATCCGGCTTATGTTCAAACGGTTTACCGCGACCGCGAGACCCGCATAGGCAATATTACATTTACCTACCGTTTTGGTAAATCAGACTTTAAGCAACAAGGCCAGGGCCGTAAACGTGGCCAGCAAAACAATTCACAAATCCCTGACAAAGAAAGACAGAATTTAAAAACCGATGACAGTGGTGAACAAAATGGTTTTTAAATTGGTCTTATATTTGAGAAGATCAAATAAACGATTAGCATGTCCAGATTGATTAAGGTTGCATCCGTTGTACTACTAAGCCTTACAGCTACACAAACAGCTCAGGCGCAGTTAAGTGAATGGGTGAAAAAAGCCAACACTGCAATTAATAATAATACCGGCAGCAATAAAGGTAATTCGGGGACAGGTTCCTATACCAATACCGAAGCCGTCAACGCGCTGAAGGAAGCCTTACAGGTAGGCACGAAAAATGCCTCAGGACGCCTCTCAAATATCAACGGTTATTTTGGCAACCAGCTGATAAAGATATTGATGCCGCCGGAAGCAAGGCAGATGGAAAGTACACTGCGATCACTGGGCTTTGGTAACCAGGTAGACCAGGCCATACTGTCTATGAACCGCGCTGCCGAGGATGCGGCGGCAAAAGCAGTGCCCATATTTGTAAATGCCATCACTAGCATGAGTATACAGGATGGTATTTCTATTGTACGTGGCGGGCAGGGTGCTGCTACCAATTTCCTGAAGAACCGTACAACTCAGTCGCTGACCGATGCCTTCAGGCCGGTGATACAAAACTCGTTAGGTAAGGTGAATGCTACCAGGTATTGGACAGACATATTTACGATATACAACAGGCTGCCCACTGTAAGGAATAAAATAAACCCTGACCTGACTGCTTATGTGACAGAACGTGCGTTGAATGGTTTGTTTGTGACAATAGCAGAAGAAGAGAACAAGATAAGGCTAGACCCTGCGGCGCGGGTGTCAGATCTGCTGCGTAAGGTATTTGGCGGGAAATAATAATAAAGACATCAACCCCTAAACTAACTATATATGGAATTGGCTATGACAGAACAAGGTAACACGCCGGCGGAAACACTGCTTAGCTGGTGGAATGAAATTGCATTTGATGCAAAGGATAAATTTGAACTGAAATCGAATGGTGAACTGGTATTGAAACCGGTTGGTAATACTAAAGAAAGAGTGGTAGGTACCCTGGCTGAGAACAACGCGGCTATTGTATTGAAAGCGCTTGTAGATAAATTCCCGGAAATCGAATCAAAGTTCAATGAACTGAGCGAAGAGTGGGAGAAAACAGAAGATAAGCAAAAACTGGCCGGCAAGGTAGAGCGCATGCGTGAATACCTCCAGCATACGAATGCCGTAGGTGATTTCACGCCCTTGTTCGATAAATTATCGGGCATGGAGGCTGTGCTGCATAAACTTGCTGACGAGCATTATGCTGCAAAACTTAAAATTGTAGAGCAGGCTGAACAACTGAGTGATAGCAGCAACTGGAAAGAAGTGACTCAGCAGTTGAAAGATATAGTAGAGCATTGGAAGAATACCGGTTTTGTAGATAAACATCGTAACGACCAGCTTTGGGATAGGCTGGAGGCAGCACGTACCAAATTCTTCGACCGTAAGCGCGAGCACCAGGAAGATATAAATAAAGAATTGCTGCAAAACCTGGACCTGAAAATGGAGCTGGTGGAAAAAGCAGAAAAGCTGGCGGCCTCTGAAGAATGGAAAGACACTACTGAAGCTTTTCACAACCTGATGGAGGAGTGGAAGAAAACCGGCCGTACTGTTGCTGATAAAAATGAGGCGCTATGGAATCGTTTCATTACAGCTAAAAATGTGTTCTTCGATAGAAAGAAACAGCATTTTGAAACCATACAGCAGGAACATGCTGTGAACTACGCTGCAAAAGAAGCTATCATACAAAAAGCAGAGGCATTAAAAGACAGCACAGAATGGAATAAAACCACAGATGCGTATGCTGTACTGATGGAAGAGTGGAAAAAGATAGGACGTGTAGGTGCAGATAAATCTGATGAACTGTGGAACCGTTTCAATGCAGCGAAAGATGTTTTCTTCACAGCAAAGAAGCATCATTTCGAAACAATGAAGGTATCGCTGGATGATAATTATGCGCAAAAGCTGGCATTGCTGAAACGTGCCGAATCCCTGCAGCATTCTACCCGCTGGAAAGAGGCTACTGATGAGATGATAGAGCTGATGGAAGAATGGAAGAAAGTAGGCCCGGTGCCGCGTAAGTTTTCCGATGCGATATGGGAGCAATTCTCCGCTGCACGTAAAAAATTCTTCGAACGCAAAGATGCTAACCGCGAGCATCGTAAGCACCAGGCAGAAAAATATAAATCTCAAAAGGCACAGCAGGCATTTGGTTTCCTGCGCAAGCTGGAAGATGAACTAAAGGAAGAAGAAGACAGGCTGGAAGATTTCAGAAATGGGTTACAAAATATTACACCGGGTAAAAAAGCAGAAGAGCTGCGTGAACATCTTGAAAAGCTCATACGGCAAACAGAGCATAAAATACAGCACAAGCAGGAAAAGATAGAAGAAATGAGAAAGCAAATGGAGCATTCATCTGATGAATTAAACCTTACCGAGGAGAACAGCGATAACAATTAAAAAAGGCCACGCCGATCTCAAATAAAAAAGCGCAGTATCCCTACTGCGCTTTTCTCTTTTTCCATGTTGCCCCTATATGCATTAATAACTATACTCTTAATCCTCTAAAGAATGCTGATGCATTCGTAAACAAAAATAGAAAAATTGTGGATTACTTGTTATAATGCAGGTAGAAATGTGAATAAATACCTATATCAATATAAATTAAAATAAATTTTTATTTATAATTTATTCAAAAACAATAAACAAATTTTATTTCGATATTTTCAAAATTGGGAATTATATGTGAATATCTCTATTGTAATTGCCTTTTATAGAGCTGTATAACGTTTTCAAGGCCTAAATAAATAGCATCGCTGATCAATGCATGACCAATGGATACTTCTGCAAGATTTGGAATAGACTGTGCAAAAAACTTAAGGTTATGCATATCCAGGTCATGTCCGGCATTTAACCCTAATTGTTTTATTTCAGCAACTTTAGCAGCTTTCACATAATCAGCAATAGCGGTATGCTTATTGGTATGGTAGTGTTTTGCATAAGATTCAGTATACAATTCTACTCTGTCAGTACCTGTGTCAGCGGCAGCTGCTACCATAGCCTCTATAGGGTCAACAAATATCGATACACGTATGCCTGCTTTTTTGAATACACTAATGATCTCGCGCAAATAATCAGCCTTAGCTATTGTGTCCCACCCATGGTTAGAAGTAAGCTGGCCCGGAGCATCAGGTACCAACGTTACCTGTGTAGGTTTTACTTCCAGTACCAGTTGCACAAATTTATCTTCAACCGGGTTGCCTTCTATATTGAACTCAGTAGTAATAATTGATTTTATTTCACGCACATCGCTGTACCGGATATGCCTTTCATCGGGTCTTGGGTGAACCGTAATACCGTCGGCACCAAACTTCTGGCAGTTGATAGCGGCCTGCAGTACGCTGGGGTTATCGCCGCCCCTGCTGTTGCGTAATGTAGCTATTTTATTGATGTTGACCGAAAGTTTTGCTGGCATGACCTGGTAGATTAGTTGGCAAAATTAATCCGCCTTCGTTTAAATTGCAGTTAATGTTTTTACAAAGCCGTTATAAACAGCTGTTTTATTGCTTGCTATCTATGCTAACATTAGCTGCCTGCACGGCAGATAACAGCAGCAATAAAAAAGTTTTCCGCATCAATTTTTCTTCAGGCACGGTAGAGTCTATGGACCCCGCTTACGCCAAAGACCTATACATGATGTGGGCAGATAATATGCTGTACAATACCCTGGTGCGGACAGATGAACAATTGCATTTGATACCTTGCCTGGCTAAAAGTTGGCAGGTAAGTGAGGATGGTAAAGCATACACATTTTACCTGCGTAATGATGTTTATTTTCATGATAATAAACTGTTTCCCGGCGGCAAAGGCCGCAGGATGGTAGCTGCAGATGTAGTGTATAGCTTTAACCGGATAATAGACCCGGCTGTGGCCTCTTACGGTGCATGGATATTTAATGACCGTGTTAGTGCCGAACAACCATTTGTTGCCATCAATGATACCACTGTACAAATAAGATTGGTACGTGCTTTCAGACCATTGCCGGAGATACTAAGCATGCAGTATTGCAGTATAGTACCGCATGAGGTGGTAGAACATTGGGGTAAAGACTACCGTTCACATCCCTGCGGCACGGGTCCTTTTATGTTTCACTATTGGGATGAAGGCAATGTGCTGATACTGCATAAGAATCCCAATTACTGGGGCCGTGACAGTGCAGGTAACAGGCTGCCCTATATAGATGCGGTGCAAGGCACTTTTGTAGACAGCAAGGCTACCGAGTTCATGTTGTTCCTGCAAGGGAAACTGGATTTTGTAAATGGTATAGATGGTTCGTTCAAAGACCTGTTGCTGACTAAGAACGGCACCCTGAAAGAAAGTTATAGGAAGAAATTCAGGCTGGAAATGCAAACCTATCTGAATACGGAGTATATAGGGTTTCTTACAGATACTACTAACTTGGTAATGAAGGCTGCAGCATCGCGCAACCGGCTGGTACGGCAGGCTATAAATTATGCCATAGACCGCCAGCGCATAGTCACCTATTTCAAGAACGGAGTGGTGCAGCCTGCTACTTCCGGGTTCATACCATCAGGTATGCCGGGGTTCGATAGCAGCGGCAGGTATGGATATCATTATGATCCGGCCAGGGCGTTACAATTACTGGCCGAGGCGGGTTACCCCAATGGAAAAGGCTTGCAACCGTTAACGGTTATAACACCCGATAACTGGGCCGATATAGTAAACCTGATAGCTACCCAGTTGCAGGAAGTGGGTATACCTATGCAGGTAGAGATCATGCAGCCCAATATTGTGAAGCAGCAAATGAGCAGGTCGAAAGCATTGATGTTCAGGGCGCAGTGGATAGCAGATTACCCCGATGCAGAAAGCTATCTCGCCTTTTTCAATGGCCGCTTGCCCGCCCCGCCAAACTACACCCGGTTTGATAATGCAGTATTCAATAAATGGTACGATGAAAGCATGAATGCCCCGGATACCCTGCGATGGAAAATGTACCAGCAAATGGATAGCCTGGTAATGAGCTACGCCCCGGTCATACCATTGTTCTATGACCGCCTGCTTCATTTTACGCAGAATAACTGCAATGGCTTCAGCAGTACACCTATGAATGTCATTAGCCTGGAGAAAGTAAGGCTCAATTGACATCTATAATGGCATAGTATTAATAAATACCCTACACTGCCGGATTTGGTATAAACCTGCGACCTTTGCATAGCTTATGAAGAACCTTGCTTCACTGAATAAATATTTCGTCAAATACAAATGGCGCCTGTTATTAGGTTTGCTCTTTGTTACAGTTTCCAACCTTTTTGCCGTTATCTCACCCGTAGTAGTGCGCAATACACTCGATAAAGTGTACAACAGCATCGGCACCTATCAGAAGCTGACAGATCCTCATTTGATAAGCACTATGGAGTCTGATATTTTCAAACTGGTGCTATGGAATGGATTGCTATTGCTGGGCCTGGCCTTGCTGCGGGGTGTGTTTATGTTCTTTATGCGCCAGACCATTATCGTTATGTCGCGTCTCATAGAGTACGATCAGAAGAACGAGATATATGACCACTACCAGCAATTAGACACCCAATTTTTTAAAACACATTTTACCGGCGACCTGATGAACCGTGTAGCAGAAGATGTATCACGTGTACGTATGTACACGGGTCCTTCGCTTATGTATGCGGTGAACCTTACCGTGCTGTGTGTTATGTGCATCTGGGGCATGCTTCGGGTAAACCCAATGCTAACGTTGTATGTTGTGGCACCATTGCCATTATTGGCTATATGCATCTATATCGTCAACAGCATTATTTTTCGCAAGAGCGAGAAGATACAGGCACAGCTATCGGGTTTAACAACCACTGCACAGGAATCCTATTCGGGCATTCGTGTTATAAAATCCTTTGTGCAGGAAAACAATATGTTGCGTTTCTTTAACAATACATCGCAGGAATACCGCAAAAGCGCCATTAACCTTTCGCTGACCGAGGCTATTTATTTCCCATCTATGAACCTGTTCATAGGGCTGAGTATGCTAAGCACCGTAATGATAGGCGGTTACCTGGCTATACAGGGCAAAATAACGGCAGGCAATATTGCCGAGTTTGTGATCTATATCAATCTGCTGATGTTCCCCATTTCCAGTATAGGCTGGGTAGCATCTATGACGCAGCGTGCAGGTGCATCACAAAAGCGCATTGATGAATTTTTGCACACCGAACCGCTTATTAAAACACCTGAACATCCTGTTGCTGCTCCATTGCAAGGCAATATTCATTTCGATCATGTGGAATTTACTTATCCGCATACCGGTATCCGTGCGTTGAAAGGTTTTGAGCTGGATATCAAAGCCGGCGAAAAAGTAGCCATCATCGGAAAGACGGGGTCGGGCAAGTCTACCATTGCCCAGTTGCTGCTGCGCATGTACGATGCACAGCATGGGCAGGTATTGCTGGGTGGGCATTCTATAAAAGAATATGAACTGAAAAAAATGCGTGCACAAATAGCATATGCACCTCAGGAAGCCTACCTGTTTTCAGATACAGTGTTCAATAATATCCGTTTTGGTAAAAGCGATGCAACCGAGGCAGAAGTAAAAGAAGCGGCGCGCCTGGCCGACCTGGAGAAAGATATAGCTACACTGGCACAAGGCTATGAGACGGTAATAGGTGAACGGGGTGTAATGCTTTCAGGCGGGCAAAAACAACGGATGGTACTGGCAAGAGCATTGCTGAAGAACAGCAAGATATTATTGATGGATGAATCATTATCTGCAGTAGATACACAAACAGAACAAACCATACTGCAAAACCTGCAGGGTTATCTGAAAGATAAAACCACTATCGTAATCACGCACCGTATTTTCACAAGCTGGAACTTTGATAAAATACTGGTCTTGGATGACGGTGCTATTGCAGAACAAGGTACACATGCGCAGCTTATGCAATTGAATGGCAGGTACGCAGCACTTTACAGGCATCAAACGGCATAAAAAAATCCCTGCTGAATGCAGGGATTTTTTGTATAAGAATAGTAAAGCTTATTTAAACTCTATCGGCAGTTTCATTTCCTTTCCTGCTCGTTGGATCGTCACTTCTGTTTTATCACCTTCCCTGAATTTGCCTAATGCTTCCATATAGGTTTGCATGCCGTTTACTTTATTATTACCTAACTGCGTAATAATATCGCCGGCCTTAATGCCAGCCCTGATAGCAGGTTTACCATCTGTTACGCCGTCAACACGCACACCCCCTTCCTGGAAAGAATAATCCGGCATAATACCAAGTGTAACTTTAAAGCGCACTTTACCAACAGTAGATTGTTTGGTAATAGTATATACAGGCTTAGGCTCCTTCTCCATTTTGCTCACAATGCCATAGATATAATTCATTACCTGCGCTTCACCTGCATAGTTTATTTTATCTGCATCGTCGGTTGGTTTGTGATAATCGCTGTGTGTGCCGGTAAAGAAGAATAGTACCGGTATACCTGCATTGTAAAATGATGTATGGTCAGATGGGCCAACACCTGAACTGTCTAACGCAATACGGAATTGCGGGGTAGACTTATCTACCATTTTGCCCCATACCGGCGAAGTACCAACGCCGCCAACGGTCAGTGCATGGGTACTGTCGTTCAGCCGGCCTACCATGTCCATGTTTATCATGTAAGCGATCTTGCTGCTATCGAGCTTTGCATCTTTAATGATAGCTTTAGAGCCTATCAGTCCCAGTTCTTCTGCTGAGAAATTGATAAAGAGGTAATTGTAATTTTTGAGTTTGGCATCTTTTATCCATCCCGCCAGCTGTATCAAGGCTGCAGTACCGCTTGCATTATCGTCAGCACCATTATGTATCATATGGCTTTTCTTGGCATTGGCCAGCAGGCTATTACCGTCTTCTCCGTACCCCAGGTGATCATAGTGTGCACCCAGTACTACCGTGTAAGGAGCATGGTTGTCTATATAAGCAGCAATATTAGTCCCTGTCAGTTCTGTTTTCTTAAGGTTGATGTTCAACTCTACCGGCAGGCTTCCGGCACTTGAATTTGCATACGCTGTATAAGCTTTGAAATTGAGAAATGCAGCAGGTATCTCTACCGATTCCAGCTCAGACTTTTTATTGAACTCAGGCGCATATTTAGAATCGAAATTATCGTAGAACAGTACGCCGGTTGCACCTTGTTTGGCCGCTTCCATGGTTTTGTCGAAGGCTGCTTTCTCCCAATCAAAATGGGCATCATTCGCTTCGTCCTTGTCTTTGTATAATGGCATCATCCATATATTGCCACGCTCCAGTACTTCCGGTACCAGCTCGCTATATGCTTTTTTGCTGGCGCTGAATGGCAATGGGAATGCATCATCCTTTATGCGCATCAGTCTTCCGCCTACTTTTATCTGTGTATTATTCCCTATCTCCTTCCCGTTTACAAATGTGAAAGGGTAGCGGTACTGAGTTTTAAAAGAAGGTATACCCATTTGGGTGTAACGACTTTCTATAAAAGCGGCCGCTTTTTTCTCTCCTTCAGACCCTGTATGACGACCTTCCAATTCGTCTGAAGCCAGGTAGCCTATATCGGCTTTTAATTGTTTGATGGTTTTTTTGTCTGATCTTCCTTTGGCGGTGGCCATACCGGCAGTTAACAGGCCGATAGATAAAAGGGCAACAATGCGCGCGTTCATGCTCGAGATTTGAAAGGGCAAAATTATACTATTTGGCAATCTGAATTTGATTAAAACAGGAATTTGAAATATTTATGGCATTAAAAAACCCGTTCAGTAATTGAACGGGTTCTTATATGGACACTTTCTTATCCTCATTCCGCCTTTAGATCGCCTTCGGCAGTAACCATGAGTTGAGCTTCGTCTTCAGGCATAGCCTCACTGCCATTGGTAGGCATTACTATGTCTATATTGCTGATGTCTTTTAATGCTGGTAATTCGTTCGGGGCGTTTATGCCCAGGTAATCCATAAAGTTTTTAGAAGTGGCATAGGTAAGCGGTTTACCTACCATGTCTTCATTGCGGCCGGTGATAATGATGAGTTCTTTTTCCAGCAGTTTCTGGATAGAATAATCAGCGCTTACACCACGTATGAATTCAATCTCCGATTTTGTGATCGGCTGTTTGTAGGCAATGATAGCTAAAGTTTCCATAGCCGCAGTAGAGAGCTTTTTGATGAATTTATCACCATTCAGCTGCAATACGGTTTTATGGTAGGCTTTTTTAGTCAGGAATTGATACCCGCCGCCTGCTTCCCTTAGCTGGAAAGGATAATAGGATGCCTCGTACTTTTCACGAATGGCATCTATGCAGGTAGCTATACGTTCCGCTTCTATCGTTTCCTCCAGTGCCTGTCCTATCATCTCGGTCATCTCTATCATAGTGATAGGACGCTCGCTTGCAAATATCAGCGCTTCTACGTGGGGCATTAATTGTTCGATATCCATATATAAATCCTCCTTTCAGGTACACATCGAAAATAAGACAGCAGGCTAACTTGAACGTAAAAAGAAATGCACAGCTGTGGGTAAAATCTAATGGTAGCAAAGCCATATAAACAGGGCTTTGCTATGCAAAATTACCATTACATATGTTAACTATTTTACAAGAATGTTTAAAACCTGTCATTGTAATAATAGGGTCAAATCAAGGCATCAGAAACCCTGTATAACATAAATTAGGTATTTTGCCTCTCTATAATATTTGCCTATTTGCAGTACGGGATGAAATTTAGATCAATAGCAGGGATATCAGCATGTACATTGGCGTATAGCCTTAATGCCTGCAAAACAGCAAAACCAGCTGCCACAACTATACCTGTACCGCAGGCTACTGCCAGCGCTACCGGCAACTATATCCTGGCACTCACGCTTAGGGCATTCAGGGTAGAGGGTGATTCGAACATACATTTCGAGGTATACGAGATATTAAAAAAAGAAGGCAAGCTCAAACCTTCTCAAGGCAATACCGGCGAAGATTTCAGCATATCATTTGCTACAGCCGGCAATGCCATTGTAAGCACCAGTTATATAGCCAATCCGCTGGACACCTGGGTAGAATCGTCGGAGAAGGCGGGGCAGTTGCAAACAACTCAATTGAAGAAAAAAGAAGATTTCGTATCGGTACGTACCAATTATAAACCCGGAATTACAAAACTGATCATCAAAAAGAACAGATCAAAAGACACATCAAGCATAATCGTCCCTGTTAAAGAACTATAGTTTATGAAAAAAATACTACACTTAATGATTGCTATGTCTTGCTTTTCGGCGGTCAGCCGGGCGCAGACTTTCCCCGTAAAACCCATTATAGTAAATGGTCCTGATACCAACCGCGTAAATATTGTTATGTTGCCCGACGGTTTCACCAGCACCCAAATGGGTAAGTTTGATACCGCTGTGGCAGGCATTATGGCCTATCTCTTTAACGAGATACCGTACCGCCAGTATGCGCGTTTTTTTAATGCCTATTGTATAGAAGTCCCTTCTGTAGATTCCGGTGCCGACCATCCGGGCACAGCAACAGATGTGGTAGAACCGATCATTCCTATAGCTAATGTGAATACTTATTTCAATTCTACATTCGATAATGGCGGGGTACACCGTGCCATTTATGCTACCAATACAGCCGGGGTATCTTCTGTACTGAACAATAACTTCCCAATGTATGATGTGCCTTTTGTACTGGTTAACTCACCGGAGTATGGTGGTACCGGGGGCTGGTATATCACTGCTACACTCGATGCCTCTGCCAATGAAACAGCAGTACATGAAATGGGCCATACATTTGGTAAGCTTTGGGATGAATACTGGAACGGTATGCCGGGCGAGCATCCGAATATGACGCAGGAATCTAACCCTACCCTGAACCGCTGGAGTAACTGGCTGAATGTTTCCGGCATGGGTATTTTCCCTTACGGCAGCAGCAATCCGCAGTCTACCTGGTTCAGGCCACACCAAAACTGTAAAATGCAGTTTTTAAACCGTCCGCTCTGTTCTGTATGCCGCGAAAATATCATCGACCAGATATATAAAACCGTACGGCCAATAGATGCATTTAGCCCGGCTAATGATGCGCTTGTGTACAGTTTTGCCGGCGCCCCAATTAATTTTAGTTTCACGCCTATCAGGCCCAATCCCAACAGCCTCAAGTTTCAATGGGAGCTGAACGGCACGATGCTTGGCAGTACAGACACTGCCGTGTTAATAGATGACAGTCAATTAAAAACAGGTTCAAACAAACTGGTTGCTTATATTACAGATACTACCTTGTTATCACGTTCTTACCAGCCGGCTAAAGGGTATGTATTTTCTATAGAATGGGAACTGCAGAAAGGCTGGAAAACATCTGTTAGTAAAGTGAATGCAGATAATAAATTTGTATACAGTCTTTATCCTGTGCCTGCACATAACAGCGTAAGCCTGGTATGTGAAAATAATACCGGCGCTACCCGGTTAGATTATAAGATCGTAGCGATCAATGGTGTTGTAGTAAGGCAAGGCACCAGGCCTTTGCAAAAAGGTTCACAAACCATGACGTTAGATATTTCGGGCCTGGCACCCGGCATATATACCTGCCAGTTGAATGGTGAAGGTATTTTGGCCGCCGGCCGGTTGGTAGTAGAATAAGCCTGACAATTAACTAATAGCGGCCGGGCAGATATGCCCGGCCGCATCATTTTTGCCAATTGACGCTCAGTGCCAGCACCTATCTTATTATACCCCCGGCGGGGTATTAACCCTGCAACAAGGATGTATAATTTTGCCCTCGGTGTGCTATTTCAATTATTGTAGCAACATATTAACCTATGTGTATAAGTCAAAGCTTCATTTAATAGAAAAGATTTAGTTGCTTTGCACTATAATTTAGGATTTATCATATATATATTTAACAAAACTTTATACGTACATATATATAACTGATATCACAAACTGAGAATTAAACACCAGCATATGAGAAAATTTACACTTGCACTTAGTTTAGCGGCTATGTTGCCCCTGGCTTCACAAGCCCAGCGGTACATTGGTATTGCTACCAGCAATTGGGGAGGGACTAACAGCATTTATCTTAACCCGGCAAACCTGGGAGATTCACGTCATAAGTTTACAATAGACCTGTTCTCTGTAAATGTCGGGGCTGATAATAGCCTGGCAAAATTCAATGCAGGCGATGTAGTCAGCAATATATTCAGCGGGGATAACCTGACCAATAACCTGAAATTTAGCAGCAATGACAAATTCAGCATACTGCTGCCTTATGCAGAAGTAAGGGGACCAGGCTTTATGGTGAGCCTGGGTGCAAAACATGGTATTGCGCTTACTACCCGTGTGCGTGCTATAAACCAGTTCAACAATTTCAACCAGAACCTCTACCAGAATATTTATAACAATAATTACTCGCCTACTTCAACTGCTTCATTCCAGGCCGGTGATTTTAACTGGACAGCACATCTGTGGTCAGACATCGGTTTGAGCTATGGAGGTGTTATCTATGAGAAAAAGAAACACATGGTGAAAGGCGGACTTACAGGCCGCTTCCTGATGGGTGCCGGTTATATAGGTGCTTACAGTAAGAATATAGATGCAAAATATGATGGTACATCACAAGACCCGTCGCTTACTGTTACCAATTCTGATTTTCACTACGCAAGAGGTGGTGTGAAAGTAGAAGGTGGTAGCGATAACGTTACCGGCAACCTGTTTGGGAATGCGGGTAAAGGCTTTGGCTTAGACCTGGGATTTGTGTATGAATTCCGTCCTAAGTATAATACCTATATGTATGATATGGACGGCAAAACCGGCATTGTAGACCGCAGCAAAAACCAATACCTGCTGCGTTTCTCTGCTTCAATAGTAGACATAGGTTCTATCAAATACAAGAACGATAATTTTCAGCTGAATGCTGAAAAATCAGGTTCTGCTACAATTAAAGCGAGTGAAATAGCCGACAAAATAAATAGCTATGATACGCTGAGAATGTACCTGGTTAACCAGAAAGGTTTCAAACAGATAGACTCAGGAAGCAATGTAGCAACTAAAGTATATATGCCTACTACCTTGATATTGGGTGTGGACTATCATGCTGTTGGCGGCTTATACATCAATGCCACCTATTTTGGTAATGTAGCTAAGAACAGGACTAAAGAAAACTATGGTAACTCATTCTACAGCCAGTTTACTTTAACACCGCGCTACGATATCCGTGCATTCAGCTTCGGTTTGCCTATTACGTATAACACGCTTTCTAAAAGCATAAAATATGGTGCCGGTGTGCGCGTAGGCGGCTTTATTGTAGGTAGTGATGACCTTACGTCTTTCTTTGGTGAGCAGTATGGCATGAACCTGTACTTTGGGGTATCTGTACCATTCAACAAGAAAAAACCACGTGACCGCGACGGAGACCTCGTTTCTGATAAGAAAGACAAGTGTAAAAATGAAAAAGGTGTTTGGGAAATGCGCGGCTGTCCTAATCCTGATAAAGACGGCGATGGCATTTTGGATAAAGATGATAAATGTCCTGATGTTGCCGGTTCTAAAACTGCAATGGGTTGCCCTGATGCTGACCTGGATAGCGTAGCTGATGCAGAAGATCGTTGCCCGAGCGAAGCCGGTATAGTAGCTATGCAAGGCTGCCCTGACCGCGACCGCGATGGCGTTGCTGATATAGATGATGCTTGTCCTGACCAGCCTGGCCTGGCACAATACAAAGGCTGTCCTGATACAGATGGTGACGGTATTGCAGATAACGAAGATGCTTGTCCTACAGCTGCGGGCCCTGCAGCTAATCAAGGTTGTCCTGATACCGATAACGATGGCATAGCTGATAATAAAGATAAATGCCCTACCGTACCGGGTACAGTAAACAACCAGGGTTGTCCTGAGATCAGCGTACAGGTGAAAAAACGCCTGGCATTTGCAGCTACTGCTATCCAGTTCGAAACAGGTAAAGCAGTTATCAAGAAAACATCATACAAACTGCTGGATGAGATTGTTAAGATACTGAACGACTATCCTGATTACATCATGACCATAGACGGCCATACTGACAATGTAGGTAAACCTGATAAAAACCTGCAATTGTCTAAAGACCGTGCTAATTCTGTTAAAAATTACTTCGTAGCTAAAGGTGTAGCAGAAGACAGGCTCACTACCAATGGTTATGGCGATACACGCCCTGCTGCCAGCAACAAAACTGCTGCCGGACGCGCTAAGAACCGTCGTGTAGCGATGGATCTGAAATTGAGAGATTAATATATACTGAATGATTGTAAAAGCGGGAGGTAATTGCCTCCCGCTTTTTGTTGTTATATATGTTAATAACATGTGTATTTTTTACACTGCCTTAACTTTGGGGTCTTGACTGGTGGCATATTATTTGCCTAACTTTGGTATAAACCGTGTAAGTATGTTTGATGATGACGATTTCCTCGATGATGAATGGAACTCCCTAGAAGACCTTTTGAAAAGATATGAACTAGTAAAGGCTGGCGAAGCCGCCAGTATCATGGAAGAAGAAGAGTTTGAACAGGTAATAGAGTATTATTTCCAGAATAGTAATGAAGAGCAGGCCTTGCTTGCTTGTGATATAGCCCGCACATATTATCCTTTCTCTGCGTCAATATTGCTGCTGAGAGCTGAAATTTTGACACAGGCCCAGAAATATGGGCAGGCCCTGAAAGCCTTGGATGAAATGGAGCAATACGATCAGCATAATTTAGATGCTGTATTGTTAAGATCCGATATCCTGCTCGGCCAGTTCAAATACGACCAGGCTGCTGCCTGGCTGGAACAGAAATCCGGCGAATTTGAAGGAAAGGAAAAAATAGAGATACTGCTGGAGCTTTCTGATGTATATGACGAATCGGAAGAATTTGATGCGGTATTTGATACCCTGAAGCGTGTTATTAAAATAGACCGCCGCAATGAAGAGGCCCTGCAGAAAATATGTTTCTGGGCAGATTTTACGCACAGGCTGGAAGAGAGCGCCACATTGCACCTTCAATTAACAGAAGATGACCCTTACAATGCGCTGGCCTGGTTCAACCTGGGCACAGCCTACCAAGGGCTGAAGCTGTATGAGAAAGCGATAGATGCCTATGAATTTTGCGTAGCAATAGACGAAAAATTTGAATTTGCTTACCGTAATATGGCCGATGCCTTCATGAGGCTGAAGTGGTATACCAAAGCCATAGAAGTGCTGGAAAAACACCTGGAAATAGCCAAGCCTGAAGATGTAATATTCGAAGCCATGGGTTACTGCTGGGAAAAGCAAAAGAACTTTCAGCAGGCAAGACATTTTTATCGCCAGGCATCACAGCTTAGCCCGCAGGACGATAGTATCTTCTATAAGATAGGTGAAACCTACGCCCGCGAAAAACAGTGGGAAAAAGCTGTTAAATCTTATTCGGTAGCACTGCATCTCAATAAAGACAATGCAGCCTATTGCATGGCCATTGGCAACTGCCTGATGGAAATGGATGCCAAAAGCGAGGCGTTGGTTTGCTACCTCAATGCAGTACGTTTAAAACCCGGTAATAAAACAACCTGGGTGGCCCTTATAAAAGGCCTTTATATGGCCGGCTATTACGAAGAAGCGCTGACTCAACTGGAAGTAGCCAGGGAGCATTGCGGGGACAAAGGCGATTTCAGATATTATCATGCAGCCATATTGTTTGAAATGGGTAAGTCTAAAGAAGCCCTGCTGCAACTGGAAAAAGGTTTGAAATTGTTACCTGCAAAAGTGAAAATATTCACCGAACTGAATCCAGAATTTTTGCGCCGTACTGCAGTTGCAGACCTCATTACTAAGTACAAAAAGAGATGATGTCATTATATAGCTAAATTAAAAGGTAAAATGTGTTGCGCATTTTACCTTTTTTTATTGCAGGTACATTTACGGATTATAACCTCATACTGCGTAAACAATTGCAAGGACACACACAACAAAAAAAGCGCAGCCAAAGCTGCGCTTAAAAATATTCTCGCGGACTTATGACTTACGACTAACGACTTATGACTAAGCGTAGCGTCGCTACTGCATCACCATCATGCAGTTTCAGCAGGTAGATGCCGGCGGAAAGGTTATTGGTGCTTATGGTCTCGTGCAGTATGCCCTTGGCGGTGTTTGCTTTTTGCTGATGCATGGTTTGTCCTACGGCGTTGGTTATTTCTATCGTTACTTCTTTATTGGCGATGCCTTTTGCTTCTATCGTAAAGCGACCGTCGTTAGGGTTTGGATATAGTTGTATCGTTGTATGCTTGTTAATATCCTCTACGCCCGTCAGTATATTCACTGCCATGCAGGCGGTGTCTGATTTTGGTACCGCGCATATATCGCTGCTGGTGAGTATCACGCAGATGGTATCGTGCTGGCTGAGGTATAATCCCTGTGTACTCCAGGTATCGCCTGTAGCGCCCTGTATCAACTGGTGCCCGCTGCGCAGCCACTGGTATGTAGGATTGCTGCCCCCACCGGTACCTGTGGCATGGAAGGTAAGCAGGTTGTATGGGTCTTGTGCACCGCTGGGCCCGCTGATGCTGACAGATGGCGTAGTTACCGGCAATACCGTCATAGTGATGCTGTTGCTGCTGACAGCACCTGTGCAACTGGTACCGGTGCCCGGTGTCATCCGGCAATAGTATACATCGCCGTTATTAGGTGTGGTGCTGTAGCTGGTACTGGTAGCACCGCCTATGGGGTTGCTGTTCTTATACCACTGGAAGGCAGGCCCTGTACCTGCGCTGACAGGCACGGCCACCAGGGTTACACTACCGCCCTGGCAGATAGTATCATTAGGACTTGGATAGATATTGATAGCCGGCCCCTGGTTGATGACCACTACTTCGGTATCACTGCTGCTGCAATTGCCCAGTGTAGCGGTTACCACATAGCTGCCTGCATTAGCTGTTTGTGCATTGGGTATGGTAGGATTTTGTGCCGATGTATTAAAGCCACCCGGCCCGGCCCAGCTCCAGGATACACCACCTGTAGTGGTGGTAGCAAACAGGTTCAGTGTTTGGCCGCTGCATATAGGGCTGTTGCCGGTGGCATTGGGTTTTGCAGGACTTGGGTTCACGGTTACACTTACCGTGTCTTTACGTTTACAACCATTGAGGTTGGCAGTAACATAATAATCACCCGTGGCATTGGTTTGCACATTGGGTATGGATGCATTTTGTGTAGCAGCCGTAAAGCTATTCGGCCCCGCCCAACTCCATACCACACCCATGCTGCTGTTGCTGCTGCTGAGGTTCAGCGTTTGGCCGGCGCATACAGGGGTATTGGCAGTGGCTACCGGCGTTGTGGGGTTAGGCCGCACTTTGATGTTTATGCCATTGTCACTGCTGGTATCTGCCGGTGCCGAAGCAATGATGCGCAGGCGGTAACCCGTACCTGCCGTTACTACAGGCATTATCGTATTGAATGTACCGCCGACACTACCTGTAACTGTGGCTAATGTAGTAGGGCTGGCAAAGCTGCCGCTGGCGTTACTTAACTGCAAAGTGAAGGTATTACCGCTGCGGAAAGGCCATGTAACGGCATATTTTATATGTATACTATCCCCAACACAAAACAGCGTATCCATAAACGGCTGAATGAAATTGACCATGGTGTCCATATCAAACTGTACCAGGAAAGCATCGCCTGGCACATTGCCCCCGCCCCCGCCGCCAAAACTAGTTTGTGCTGTACCTGGTGTGCTGATGCCATTTGTACTATTGGTATGCGCTGCCATAAAAATTTTATTATTACTACAGGCAACGCTTTGGTCTTCCCAATATGAGAATCCACCTTCGAGATCAGTGCCACCATAATATGTAGCATAAAGACGGTTACCGGCAGCTGAGAAAACAGACAGTAACATATCTGCACTGCCGGATGGCAATGTTTTATATGCACCTGGGGTTGCATATCCGGCCGCGGCTTCTATACCCAGCAAGCAGATATTACCACGCACATCAATATTGGCAATATTAGCAGAACGATGGTAAGTAGCCCAAACAAGCGTCCCGCTGGTATCCATTTTAATAAGAGCTGATAAAGCAGGTGTAGTTTGGAATGCCCCGGTTGTAGCTATGCCGGTAGTGCTGAAAGTACTGGCAGTTAAGTAAAGACTGCCCCGCATGTCATATTTTATGCCCTTTCCATAATCATCTGCTGTCCCGCCATAATAGGTACCCCATATTCTTTGTCCTGCATTATTGAACTTTGCTATAAAAATATCATTATTGCCTGCATTGCTTGTTTGTTGGGCTCCTGTACTAGCTATGTTATTAGGGCTTCGCGTTTTCCCAGTTATATAAACATTGCCGTTAAAGTCGGTACATATCCCGCCTCCCCACCCAGCGCCTTCTCCATCATTTCCGCCATAATAGGTACCCCATTGCCTAACGCCCCCACTACTGAATTTTGCAATAAAAACATCTTCTACTCCGCCATATACAGATTGGAATGCACCCGAACTAATCACTGAATTATCATTGCCACAATTGCCTAATATAAATAGTTCATTATTATTGTTGCATACGATACTTGTGGGGGAACTTGAGAAGTTACTACTGGACAACTGTCCATAATAGGTAGCCCACTGCCGCGTACCGCTTGCGTCAAAGCAAGCAATAAAACCTGTTAGCCAACCAAATGGATTGGCAGAAGACTGATAGGCACCACTGGTGGCTAGCCCAGTAGTACCTAACGAACCGCAGACATATACCATCGTCCCGCCAGCGTTCAATGCGATTCCTTTAAATATATCAGTGTGTATACCGCCGTAATAGCTAGCCCATATCAGTTGCCCACTGGTATTAAACTTCGCCAACATAGCATCGTTACTATCTGCATAAGTCTGTTGGTAACTGCCGCTGGTAGCAATATTGTTATTGCTACTAGTATAACCAGCTATATACGAATAACCGGCACTATCAGTTGTCATCCATTGCATTCGGTCTTCTTTAGCGCCGCCATAATAGGTACCCCATTTTAGAACGGGGTCAATGATAAAAGCTACCCCATCCCGGCCTTCTATACCCTCCCTGCTCCCTGAAGGGAGAGCTATATTGTAGGTTAAAATATTGTTGTTGAGTATAAAATTTGACTTTATCTCTTTTTTTGTTTCAGCATCGTAAGTATAAGGTACATTCTCTATAATGCTGCCCATAGGTGTACTTGCTGTTAATGCACTGTCTTTTAATGCAATAAATGTAGCACCATTGTATTTTACCTTAATATTCCTGTAATCTCCACCCGGGTGTACAATAAAATTATACTTGCAACCTTGCGTAACAGCTTCCCCTCCCTGGGAGGGGTTAGGGGAGGCAATCTCCCAATCTATATTCGGGTAAATATTTTTATAAGTGATCTTCTTGTAGCTATAGGCAGTAATGGCATCTTCACGGTTGGGCACATAATAGTTCTCATAATCGAGTTGCCTGTCTTCCGTTACCAATTCTGCATTTTTATTGGCACCAATTAGTACCACATCCATACGGTAGGTATTCCATATAGCAGGCTCACTGTTTAATTCGCCCCTCGTACCATCCGTTATTTTTTCATTTTTACTTTTTTCTTTTTTATTTGATTGATACCATTGATAATGTATTTGCCCGTCACCCACAAACATCGTCATACCATTGCTTTGCAGTTTAAAATCTATATCTGGACGGGGCTTATGATACTGGTCTGTTACCTGGCCTTTGTTCTCTGTAAAAGCAGCGTGTTTACTGAAATTGCCGGCCGTAGACAAGGGTTTTGCAAAACCATTTAAACTTGAAAGAACATAAAAAGCAATGGTTGCGCCGCAGTACAGTAGCGTGTGTTTCATAAGGCAGGTGATGTAGTATAATAAATATACTAATTTATTTTGTAGCTGCCGTACGATGACTTCAAACAAAAAAAGGTGGCCAATTGGCCACCTTCAAAATGTATAAGGTACCAGTTATTCGCCCGATAATAAAACCTGCCAGGCCTTGTCTACCTCACCGGTTTCCAGCAATTCTTTAGCATAGGTATGCAGCGCATGGATCTTTCCGTGCTCATCATTCGCGTATTCGCGCACTATATGCAGTAGGCGATCGTCGTACAATACCTCGTCTACTACCGGCAGCGAGGTTACATTGCCCAATACGCCCAGGTTGTTACCAGACAGTACGGTGCTGTTGCGGATATTTTCAGGCAGCGCATCTATACCTATACCCAGTTGTGCGTTAGGTTTAGGTACTTCAAATACTGCATTGCCTGAAGCGCGGCAGTAATAGTCGGCACCCATACGGGCCACCAGGTCTATTTTTTGCGGGTCTATCTTGCCATGTTCGTCCAGCACATTATCATCTATATGCATGCATACCACCTCGCATATCACCAGGTTGCCGGCACCACCTTCATGGCCCGTTTCTATTATCTGTTTCACTTTGCATTCCATTTGCACCGGCGATTCTTTTACACGGAATGGCTTCACCATTTCTGAAGCCAGTGGTGTGAAACCTGCTTTCGCAAATTCGTTTACACCCTTTGGATATTCGCAGCTGGCAAGGCTGGTTTGCTGTACCATAGCATAGCTCACTACGTTAATCACTACTTCCTTATTCAATTGTACGTTTTCCAGTGTATGCTTGATGGTATTATCCCTTACCCGGCGGGCAGGAGAAAATATAAGCGTAGCGGGATTGCTGCCGAAAACATTGAAGAAGCTAAAGGGCGAAAGATTAGGATTGCCGTTCTCGTCGATAGTACTTGCAAAACATATAGGGCGGGGTGCTACCGAGCCCAATAGATAGGCATGTAGTAACGAGGTTTTAATTTCACCGGGAACAATTCTCATAGCTGCAAAAATAACGGTGCAGGAGGCATAAAAAAAATCGCAGCGTATTGAATAATACGCCGCGATTTGCCGTTTACCTATGTTTACTCCTATGCTCTTAAATTTTAGTTTAAGATGCTGATGTAAAAGTAGTGCTCCCTTTTTTACCAAAGAATTGAATGTGGACGAAACGGGAAGAATGACAGACGAATAAGGAATATGGCAAAAAGGCATATATCATCAGGCCTAAAAGCAAAGCCCCGCAATACTTGCGGGGCTAAATATCTAAATCAAATACAATAACAAAAAAATATATTTATGGTGTTTTAGTCAACTGATTCATATTTTCTAACATATAACTCCAGGCCGGGTTTGTCCACTGTAACATAGGCAGTACGCTCGCCAAACAGGTTGACAATATGGTCGTCTTTCAGTTTTTGCGATAAGGTGGCCCTGGCTATATAGATGCCCGGTTTTACATCTGTGGCTATGAATGTAGTCGAAGATTTATCGTCAGCACGCCTTGCGGGAATAATATCCCTGCCATTTACATTGTGCAGGGTAACGATGGCTTTATTGAAGCCCAGCTTTTCCAGTGCATCCTTTTCATCTTCTCCCATACCGCTCAGGTCCAGCTTCAGGTCTATATCCACTTCTTTTATGTCTTTATCGTCAACCGGTTTTGCAGGTGCTGCTACGGTAGTTTCAGGTAAAGGCTGCGTACCGGTATTTTCAACGCTGACAACAGTTGCCTGTGGCGTTATGGGTTGAGGCTGCCCGGCATAATACGGATTGAAAGTATCGGGCCTGAGGCTGGCAGAAGGCAGTAATACCTGTTTCAGCCTGTCGAGGAAATTCATAACCCGGCCTGAATAAAAGCCGACAATGAAGGCAAACACTATAACGCCTTCTGTTGCATCAATATTCAGGGTAGTATCATCTTTGATATAGCTATAAGCCAGTACAATTACTATGGCAGAAAACGGTGCATAGAACATTTTAGCCACCTGGTAAATGATCTCTTTGGAATGGAAGCCATATGGGCCCGGCCTGCGCAATACACTGCCAATAGAGAATAATATGCTGCAAAGCACGCCGATAGTTACCCAAAAAACGATCTCGAGATATACTAATGGGCCGGTAAGCCAGAAATAGGAGCCTACTTTTATTTTATAGTCTACCAGGAACAGGCTTACATCCTGTGGACCAAATGTGCTGATGTATTTTTTTATTTCCTCCAGTTCGCCCGATGATACTCGATTGTCATATTCTTTGCTGATGTAGAGCAGGGCCTTATCTGTACGGCAGCTGATATCGCAACTGTTATCTGCATCGGTACTTAGTTCGGTAGTGTTAGCTATCTCATTTCCAGCGCTGTCCGGCAGGGCACTATTGCGTACCGGTACTGTTATGCGTGATGCAAGAGGTATGTGCGGATTGAGTATCTTATTGATTTGCCTTACCTGGGCAGGTGTAAATTTTGCGTATTCGCTACCTGAAAAACCATATTGGGAGTGAGCCAGGAGATAAATTCCTGTCCAGCAGATAAGCAGAACGATCAGAAAGGTGAACCATTTTCGCGCTGTCCAGTACTCGGCGTCCAGCAGCTTCCACGTCCCTTTCGCAGGTGAGGTAGTCATTTATATCTTTTTAAGAGATTAATCAGTTTATCATTAATCTCCTATTCTCTATATGCGAAAGGTCACGGTTTTCACCGAAACAAATGTGAAATTAGGGTATTATAGGAAATATACAAATTCTATCTATTGGTTAACTAATTATTTACATCTATAACCAAATGTAATAGAATGATTATGCCCATTTTTTAATCACTAAAGATGAATTAGTGCCACCAAAACCAAAGGAATTGGACAGGAACAGGTCGAAATCTTTTTTAAGGGTAGCGGGGATGATATTGATCTTGGCAGAATGTTCATCCGGGTTTTCAAAATTGATATTGGGCGCTATAAAGCTGTTTTGCATCATCAGCATAGAATATACTACCTCGCTGGCACCGGCCATCCAGCACTCGTGCCCGGTCATAGACTTGGTAGAACTTACCGGCACATTACCGCCAAACACTTCAAAAATAGCTTCTGCCTCACTACCATCCCCGGCAGGTGTAGAAGTAGCATGGGCATTGATATATTGAATATCTGCCGCATTTACACCCGCATCTTTCAGCGAACGGCCTATAGAACGGACCTGTCCTTCTACACTTGGGTTGGATATATGCTGCCCGTTGGAAGAGAAACCGTAACCTAACACCTCGGCTAATATAGTAGCACCTCTTGCTTGTGCTGATTCAAGGCTCTCCAGGATAACCGTTGCCGCACCTCCGCCTGGTACCAGGCCATCCCGGTCGCGGTCGAAAGGGCGGGAAGCGCGGGTAGGTTCATCCTCGCGGGTAGAAAATGTGCCTAATGCGTCAAAATTAGGCATGGAATAAATATTCACTTCCTGTGCGCCACCGCATATAACACGGTCTTGCAGGCCTTGCTTTATAAAAAGATATCCCAATCCTATAGAGTGTGAGCCACTGGCACATGCCGCGCTGATAGAGAAATTGATACCTCTCAGTTTAAATATGGTAGCCAGGTTCATGGTAACGGTAGAGTTGAGCACCTGGAATACCGAGCCGGAGCCCACCATCATGGTATCTTTCTTCTCCCTTATCAGGTCTATTGCTTCTATTACAGGCTGGGCACAGCTATCATTTCCATATACAATGCCGGTCTCATGCTGCTCAAAATATTCAGTACTCATGCCTGCCTGCGCCATGGCCTCAATAGTAGCCATATACGCAAATTCTGCATGCTCAGGCATCATGATGCGTGAGCGCCTGTCCAATAGGCCCTTTAATTGCGGCCTTTCCACAAATCCCGTTAGTCCGGAGCGGTAACCCATTTCCTTGCGCTTAGGGTCAAGGATAATACCTGACTTCCCTTCAAACAGGGATTTTATCACCTCTTCTTTATTCTTTCCCAGCGAAGAATATATACCTAACCCTGTAATAACAACACGGCTCATCGTTTCAGTTCTTATTTATACTGCAAATTAATTTAAAAACCACGGATTGTGGCATACCCGGCCTGCTAAGAAAGCACTAATAAAAATGGGCAGATTATAGTTCTGCCCATTTTTGCTAATAAAGATCTTTACTGGTGAATAACCAGTTTGGTAGTATATAGCTTATCCTGGTCAAATAGTTTGATCGTGTACATGCCATAGGCAAGCAGGCTGCCAAGGTTCACGTGTATAATGTTGTTTTCAGCAATAACAGGCATCATAGAAACAAGCTGCCCAATAGTATTTTCTACTCTTAGCCACAATTCCCTGTTATTACCAAAATTGCCTTTAATAGAAAACGCACCCTTAGATGGGTTAGGATAGATATTAAGAGCGTAATTGTTTCCAACACCTGCTATACCGGTGTTCAACTGCATGGTTACCGTATTACTTTGTACGGCATGTTGCGTGCCGCAGGTGCTGCTGTCGAAAATCTGTACAGCTATATTATCGTTATTGACAAAATCGGTACCTGCTATTGCTGTATATGTTGCGCTTGTAGCTCCGGGTATTATCACCCCGTTTTTCATCCATTGGTATCCCAGTTTTGTACTGGTGTTGAATGTAGTGGCAGAGAAAACTACTGTTTGTCCATTCGTTACAACGTTGCCTGGAGTGGCCGTTATAGCAATTGTAGGGGATATGGTCGGGTTTATTACAGATACGCTGGCTATATCGGAATATTCAACCGGGCTGCTGGATACAATACGTATTTTATAATTGTTGCCTGGGGGAACAGTTGGCGTCATGCACGAAATGGTTCCACTTGTTGTAGATGTCAGCGTGCCTAATACAGATGGTGTAACAAAACTGCCGGTTGCATCAGATAGCTGAGCGGTAAAAACATTGCCGGCATTGTAAGTATATGAAGTGCTAAAGTAAACCGTAAAAGATTTATCCTGGCAAATCGCATTGTTAACAGAATCTATTATCAAATAATCCCCGTAATGTGTTATTTCACTATCATCCAGCACACGGTCGTAAATAATAAGATCATCCATCAGGCCATTAAACCAATAGGGATAATAAGTAGGAGTACTATTATAATTAGCACCTATCCAAAGCCCTTCAGTTGAGCTGCCCATCGGCCCTGAAGTAACTACATAGGTTGATACGTTGGTACCATTTACATAAATTCGGATCGTATCTTTTGCATACACTGCAATAACCTTATACCAGTTATTGGTAACTACTTTCTGAGCACATTGCCATTGGCTTCCGTTGCCGTTATTGGCACCAGCAAATGCACCAAAAACATTTTTTGAAGTGTCTGTAAGATAACAACTCTGGTCGTAAGGATTATCAAAAAAATACATGCCATAGTTGGAAGGCGTGTACTGCTGTCCTCTCCACATTATAGAATTAACCTGACACAGACCTGTATATAATCCCATAGGTTTGATAATAGCTGCAATGGTATATTTATTAAGATTAAGATCGGGCTTGTAACCTACCGTTATATAACTGCTTGTTCCGTCAAACACGGCTGCAGTACCGGGAACACCACTGATACCCGCTGTATAGGTAATGTTGTTTGGAATACCGTTATGACCTTTGCCCGAAATATCTGATGTATTGCTGTTAAACGGCCAATGGGCTACAAGGCCTGTCGTAGGTTGTGCATGTATAAGCGTTGTAAACACCATGCACATGGCAAGAAGAAAAAACTTCTTCATAAGAATTTTGATTGGGGTTAAAATAAGGTTACAAATATTATATGCAATAAAATTACGCCATAAGGCATAATAAAAAAAGCCCCTGCATGGTTTGCAAGGGCCTTATATCGTTCCGGCGCTGGTTAAGTGTATAATCCGCCGTTTATTGATATAACCTGGCCGGTTATATACGACGCGTTTTTAGAAGCGAGAAAACCAACCAGGTCGGCCACTTCCTCTATTTCACCAAATCGCTTCATCGGTATCATGTTTACCAGTTCTTTTTCGTTGAGGCCTTCGGTCATATCTGTTTTGATAAAACCGGGTGCAATAGCATTCACGGTGATGTTCCGCTTGGCTATTTCCTGCGCCAGTGCTTTAGTAGCACCTATCATACCGCCTTTGGCAGCAGAATAGTTAACCTGGCCGGGCATACCTTTCAATCCACTAAGCGATGCCATATTGATAATGCGGCCATACCTGTTCAGCAGCATGGGGGTAAGCACCAGGCGTGTAACATAGAACATACCTTCCAGGCTGGTGTCCAATACACTGTTCCATTGATCGTCCGTCATAGACATCATGAGTGTATCCTGGCGCACACCGGCATTATTTACCAGTATTTCTATCACATCTTCTTTATGGGTTTCTATCCATCCGCCTAATACTTTTTGCACATCGTCTTTGCTGGCCACATCAAAATTCAACACTTCTGCACTTACGCCTTTTTCTCTTGCCAGTCTTGCTGTTTCTTCGGCTGCTTCTTTATTTCCCTTATAGTTCACCAATACGGAATATCCCATATCTGCCAGCTTTAAGCAGCAGGCACGGCCTATGCCGCGTGACCCTCCGGTAACCAATGCATATTTCATTTGCTTAGATACGCTTTTTAAAATGTGCAACAATATCTGTTTCCGCCATCCAGTTCTTCACTGCCTGCAGGTTTGATGATGCAGAGAAATCTTCTTTGAAATACGGGAAGAGTTTACGCACACCGTTATACATCCATTTGGTAGCAGGGGCCATTTTGCCGGATATTTTGCGAATATCTATAGCCTGTACCAGCGCCACAGCTTCTACTGCCAATACTTCGTATGCATTGTCTATCACGCGGTTGCACATCATAGCAGCATTACAACCCATGCTCACTATATCCTGGTTATCGTTATTGTTAGGTATGCTGTGAATGTACATAGGGTTGCTCAATGTCTGGTTCTCTGCAACAGTAGATGTAGCAGGATACTGCATGCCCTGTATCCCGAAGTTCAGCCCAAGCTGGCCTGCATTGGCAAATGCCGGCAGTTTCTGGTTCAGGTGCGGATTCAGCAAGAAATTCAGCTGGCGTTCAGACAGCATAGAGAGTTTAGTAACAGCAATCTTTAGCTTGTCCATTTCCAGGGCTATATAATCTCCGTGGAAATTACCGCCGTGGAAAACGTTTTTATTTTTTCGGTCTACAACCGGGTTATCATTTACCGAATTCAGTTCATCTACAATTACCTTTTCGGTGTTCATGACCGTATCAAGTATCGGTCCCAGTATCTGTGGCACGCAGCGCAGCGAATAATACTCCTGTACTTTGTCCTCAATAACACTTTCCGTTACCTTCTTTTCATACAGGTACTCATGGCGTTTGCGCATCAGCTTACTATCGTCGCCCAATATGCGCATCCACTCGGCTACCAGTCTTTGGCCCGGGTGTTGTTTTACGTTATTTAATTCGGCAGAAAAATGGTCGTCATACGCTTCCATCATTTCATTTACCATCAGCGATAGCAGCATGCTCCATACTACCAGCCTGTGCGCCATAATTACGTTCACGCCACCTATGCCGGTCATTGCAGATGTACCGTTCAGCAAAGCGAGCCCTTCGCGGATATGGATATCCAGCGGTTTCAGCTTTAGCTTTTTGAATACATCCTTTGCAGGTACTACCTTGCCTTCCAGCCAGAAATTACCTTCGCCGATAAGGCCCAGCGCCAGGTGCGCCAACTGTACAAGGTCGCCGCTGGCGCCTACGCCGCCATGCGCATATACGCAAGGGTAAGCATCATGGTTTATCAGCTCTGTCATCAGCTGGGTAGTATCCGGGTGTATGCCCGAATAGCCCAGCAGCAGTGTATGCAGACGTGCCAGCATCATAGCTCGGCTATGTTGCGGAGACAGCAACTGACCCATACCGGAGCTATGGCTGCGTATCAGGTTGTATTGTAATTGTTTCCTGTCTGCGTCATTGATACGGTATTGCGCCATAGGGCCAAAGCCCGTATTGATACCGTATATCAGTTTGTCTTTAGAAAAAGATTGCAGGAATTCATAACTGCGCGAAACGTCTTTTATAGACTGTGCAGATATGGTAATGTCTTTATGTTGCAACACGATCTGTTCAAAAACAGATAGATCAAGCGGTTTGCCCCCCAGGGAAATCATATTCAATAAGGATAATAATGGCTGGCAAAAATATAAAAAGAATAGCTGGCAAAGTACCTGTTGCCGCCATTTACTTAAAAAGGTTATTTATATTATTTTTTACTTATAAGTCCGGTGAAGGGATTGCGTAGCTTTTCATAGCCTACCATATCAACTTTTACGCTGCCCACTAGTATAGGACTATCTACCCGGACGGGGATGTGATTATTATCGTCGCTCACCCATACCATCATCTTTTCTCCGCCTTTAAATATGGTGCCCTGTATCAATAATGGGCTTATTTTAATAGTATTAAAAGTGCCGTATTTGGTAGTAATACGCTCCTTACCAACGTATCGTATGTATAGGTTATACACCTGGTCGTCCAAAAACATGGTAAAAGGTATCTTATCACCGGGCTTGTACTTGTTGTAGTCGATATTCCTGGCATAGTAAATGGCTGATAGTACATCTTGTATACAAGTAGGTGTTTTAAATACCCCGTTTGTAGAAACAGCCTGGCCTATACTTTGATTAAAGGTGACATTATTATATATCTTATAGCCCCCCTCGTTCACATTCCGCACAAACTTTGCGGGCAGCATGGTTTCCGCATCAATATAGGTTTCGTAGCGGTCGCGGACTTTGTAAAACCATTCGTACGATTTTAATGTAGAGCCATCGCCGGTAACGTGGTATACTTTTCTGCCGTTCATTTCTTCCAGGGTGGTATTAAAAGTAGCCAGGCCTGCACCTATCCAGATACTACCCATGTTGTAGAATACCTTGAAATACAATTTTTCGCCTTCCTGGAAACTGATGTTCTTTATGCCGCAGAAATCGTTTTGCGCCTTAGCATTGAAAAAAGACCCGGCAACTGCCGCTGTGATAAGCACTGACTTAAAAAATCCGTTCATAGTTTGAAGTATCCGTCTTTACTATTAAAAATAGGGCACATCAGCGTAAAAGCCTCATACGAAATAGCAGGATGCTCCCAATAACAGCCGGTAATGCCAGGTTAATGCACCATATGCCGAACGTTGCCCCGAGTATGCCTACTGTATTATTTGAGAAATGATGGAACAGGTATAAGCCTACCTGCCCCCTGGCACCTATCTCCATCAATGCTACTGATGGAACTACGGCCATTACCCAAAAAAACAGTGCACTCATGCAAAAGCCGTCTAAAACAGGCATATATACATTCATCCACCTAAGCAAAATCAAATACTGTGCCGTGTAAATGGCATATCGTAAAATGGATATTAATAGAATTGTTAATTGTTCATTCACCGTAAAGCGTTTCAGCAGTCTACCATACAGGTTATAACGCTTAAGCCATTTTATACGTTCTATCAGTGGCAGCCAGGTATCATACCGCCAGTATACAATTGCCACAACTACAGTTGCCGCCACGCACAATATCAACACCGTATAGGGGATATTACCGGGGAAAGCATAGCTGTAATACGCCAGGCCCAATATACCGTAAAGGAAAAGAGTGAGCATTTGGGCTACAGCGCCTAATACGGAGACACTGGCCAGCCGTAACGTATTCTTTCTTTTCAGGTATACAATTCGGCCGGGGTATTCACCTACCCGGTTGGGGGTGACAATGGAAAATGCTATGCCGGCAATATAGCTAAGCATAGCTTCTTTAAAACTAAGTGGTTGTGCCGAGCTGGCCAGCAGTTGCCATTTGTAAGCTTCCAGCAGCATATTTACGGGCATCAGCAATATACATACCCATAAATAAATAGCGGGGCCTGTATGCACCAGGTCGGCCATACTTACCTTGCTCAGTTGCTGCTGAACCTGCAGGTATATACCCCAAAGCAGTAAAACAGAAATAGCTCCGCCTATCACATAGTTGAGCCATATTTTGGTACTTTTGTTCAAATCGTCTTTTCGCTTTGGATACTTCCCCCCACATCATTCTTGGCATCGATCCCGGTACACTGGTTATGGGTTATGGCCTTATAGCTATCAACAAAAATAAGGTTTCGCTGGTGGAAATGGGAGTATTGCAATTGGCTAAAAATAAAGACCATGCCGAGCGGCTGGAGCATATCTACAAAAAAATGGAAAGCATTATACATGCCCACCAGCCGGCAGCCATAGCTATTGAGGCGCCGTTTTTTGGAAAAAACGTACAAAGTATGCTCAAACTGGGTCGCGCCCAGGGTGTGGCTATTGCTGCTGCTATGAAACACGGCCTGAAGGCCACAGAGTATGCCCCCAGGAAAGTGAAGCAGTCAATAACCGGGCGCGGTAACGCCACCAAAGAACAGGTGTGGCAAATGCTGCAGCATACGCTGAAGTTTGAAGAAGACGTAAAGTTTATGGATGCTACCGATGCCGTAGCGGTAGCGTTATGTCATCATTATCAAAGCAAAGTACCTACCGGCGACAAACCTGCTAAGGTGGGCATACCTGCCGGTAAGAAAAAATCTTCCTGGGAGGCGTTTATTTCGGAAAACCCCGGCAGGGTAAAAATCCGCTGATACCACCCCGGCAGAAATTTTTGCCCCCTGCAAATCAAGGAATTACTATCTTGCATCGGCTGAAAGCAATTGCTTTTGTTACAGAGGATATTTAACAGGCAAATTTTCTACCCTGCTCTTACAAGCCTGGGTTGTTCTCTTCTGCAAAACAATTTTAGAAAGCACACATAATAAACCAATTGTATTACAAGAAAACTTTAATATCTTTCAGGTATGCCCGAATACAAAGCGAAAATATTACTTGTAGAAGATGATCCTACATTAAGTTATGTGGTGAAAGATAGTTTGTCTAACAATGGATATGATGTAGTTCATTGTCCCGACGGTGAGAGTGCATGGCAGCAATTTATGAAGCATAATTTCGATATCTGTTTATTGGATGTTATGCTGCCTAAAAAAGATGGTATGGCCCTGGCCAACCAGATAAGGCAAAAAAACGAGTCTATTCCTATCTTGTTACTTACTTCTAAAACAATGGACGATGATAAAATTGCCGGTTTCCGCAGTGGTGCCGATGATTATATCACCAAGCCATTCAATATGCAGGAATTATTGCTGAGGCTGGAAGTGTTCCTAAAACGTACACGTAAAAAAGAAGATGATACCCCGGGTGAATTTAAGATCGGCGATCTTGATTTTGATTTCAGCAACCTGGTGCTTAAAAACGATAAAGTACAATACCAGCTTACGCAACGCGAAGCGGATCTTATTAAATACCTGTGCCAGAATGCGAACAGGGTACTGAAACGCGATGAGATATTACTGAATGTATGGGGTAAAGAAGATTATTTCCTGGGCCGCAGCATGGACGTATTCATTACCAAAGTGCGTAAGTATATCAAGGGACAAGAAGGAGTGGAACTGCAAACGATACACGGTATCGGGTTTAAATTTGTCTACAATCCATCATAGGATATACCTTATAAAAGAAAAGGCGGTGAACTATTCACCGCCTTTTTCTTTTACCGGAGTGCCTCCCGGATATCTTTGAATTTGCCACCCCCTTCGAATGACTTTACATACTTCTTGTGCTTGTCGTATGCTACCACGAAGGGCACATAGTATGCTTTGTAAAACCTGGGGAAGAAAATTTCATAGTCTTTACCCACCGTGATGTTTTTATACTTCTTCAACCCCATCTTTTCATAAAAACCTTTTATTGCAGTTAACGACATAGGGGTAAGCATATATATCTGTACATCCTTCAATTCATCCATATGCTTTATCAGTGTGTCAGTTACCATCTGGCAATGATCGCAATCGGGACTGAAGAACATCAGCAATGTAGGTTTACCTTCCGGAATTGCATAAGTGTTGAAGACCGTCTCACTATCCTGCATCAGCAGTTTGAAGGCGGGGAGTGTAGGGTATTTTATATAGGGCAGGGAGTCTGCAGCATTGCCCTGTGCATAGCCGCTTGAAGCAGAAACAAGCAGGAGAAATGCCAGGAATAACAAAGTGTTTTTCATAACGAGAAGTGCATATGATAGCTTTGCAAAAGTAGGGTAAGCTTTCCTAACTTCATGTTTTAGCATTTAATGCGTTGGTATGTCTATAATTGAATCGGTTTTTTTAGAGCGGTATAATAATCTTAACGAAGAGCAGAAGGAAGCCGTAAATACAATTTACGGCCCTGTGATGGTAATAGCCGGCCCGGGTACCGGGAAGACGGAAGTACTATCTATGCGTATAGCCAACCTGCTGCGCAGCGATGCCCAGGTACAGCCGCATGAGATATTATGCCTTACCTATACCGATGAAGCAACGAATGCCATGCGACGCAGGCTGATACAGGTAATAGGTACCGCTGCGCACAAGGTGAACATATGCACCTTTCACGCTTTTTGTAACAATGTCATTCAGAATAATAGCGAATATTTTAGCCAGCGTTCCCTGCAGCCCATAACCGACCTGGAAAGAACGGAACTGCTATACGAAATGCTGGAGCATTTACCACAGGGGCACCTGTTACGTAAACTGAGCGGTAATATCTACTTCGATGCAGGCAGGCTCAACCGCCTGTTTGATTTTATGAAAAGGGAAAACTACCGGCCGGCTGATATTGCCGATGCGGTAAGCACTTACCTGGCAGACTTGCCCAACCGCGAAGATTTTATTTATAAAAAAAGCGGCAAGGACTATAAGAAGGGTGACCTGAAACAAGCTAAGCTGGATGAAGAGCAAAAGCGCATGGAGCTGACACGTGAAGCTGCCGCTTTGTTTGATGACTATACACAGCGCATGAAGAACATGGGCCGCTATGATTTTAATGATATGATCATTTGGGTGCTGGATGCATTCAAAGAGCACCCGGCTTTATTGCAACGTTACCAGGAGCAGAACCAGTTTATACTCGTCGATGAATTCCAGGATACAAATGGATCGCAGAATGAATTACTGAACCGGCTGACCGCTTACTGGGAAGACCCGAATATTTTTGTTGTGGGAGATGATGACCAGTCCATCTATGAATTCCAGGGCGCACGCATCCGTAATATTGTCGACTTCTACCAACGCTATACAGATTCGATACGGCTGGTGATACTGCCCCGCAACTATCGTTCATCCCAGGCTATACTGGACAGGGCAATGGCTACCATTCAGAATAATAACCAGCGCCTTATAAACCAGATAAGTTCGCTGAAACTGGATAAGAATATTATTGCATCAGCTCCGCGTTTCCTGGGTGGGAATGATACTATTCACCCGGTAATAAAAATATACAGCAATATCCTGCATGAAGAAGCAGACATTGTATTGCAGATTGAAAAACTGCAAAAAGAAGGCATACCGCTGAACCATATAGCTGTGCTATATGCCCAGCATAAACAGGCAGACAATATTCTGGCACTAATGGAGCGCAAAGGCATTGCATACTCCGTAAAAAAGCCGGTGAACATTTTAGAACTGCCATTAATAGAGCAGGTGCTAAAGGTGCTGGAATATCTTGATACTGAACGTACACAATCTTTCAGCGGCGAAGCCATGCTGTTCGAGATCATGCATGCACCTTATTATGGTATATCACCGGTAGATATAGCCCAGCTTTCTTTGTATATGCAGCTCAATAAATCGAAAGAGAAAAGCCTGGGCTATTGGCGGCTGGTACTTAATAATGGCCTGCTGACAGAATCATTGAACCTGCCGTCTGCTCCCGCTTTGCAGCGTATGGGGCGCAATACTGAGAACTGGCTACAACAGCAATTTGCGTTGCCATTGCCACTGCTTATTGAAAAGATCATTTATGAAAGCGGCATTGTAAGCTACCTCCTGCAGCAGAAAGACCATGTCTGGAATATGCAGGTGCTCAATACATTCTTCGAATTTGTAAAGGAAGTGCACCTGAAAAATGCCGCCATAAAACCGGCAGAATTCCTGCGTATGATAGCGCGGATGAAGGATGAGAACATTTCGCTGCCTTTGCAAAAAGTGGTACAAAATGAAAATGGTGTTCATTTTTATACAGCCCATGGTGCAAAAGGGAACGAGTTTGAATATGTCTTCCTGGTAGGGGCTACCAAAAACTTTTGGGAGAACAAAAGAGGTGGCGGTAACGAATATAAACTGCCCGATACCATAACAAATACAGACGAGGCCAAAGAGAATAGTAATAAAACTGAAGTAGCACGGCGTTTGTTCTACGTAGCGTTGACCCGGGCTAAGAAACATCTGCAGGTGTCGTATGCAGCAACAGATAACCTGGGCAAGCCCCTGGAGCATTCTGTATTTATAGACGAGATAAGTACAGCAGGAGAACGCGTAGACAGCGCAGTAGCTACCGGGGATATTATAAAACATATAGAATGGGCTTTGCAGCCGGTACCGGATATACGCATACAACTGGCTAATGCAGAGTGGATAGAAAGAGTATTGCAGGCCTTCACGATGAGCTATACTACGCTTTCAAAATTCCTGAGGTGCCCGTTATCGTTTTATTATGAACATATACTGAGAGTGCCATACCAGAAGAACGACGCGCTCGCCTTCGGTAGTGCCGTGCATGCAGCTCTTGAGCGCATGTTCAAGACTATGAAGGCCAATAATGGTACCTTCCCTTCTAAAGAAGATGTGCTGAACGTATTTAACGCTGCATTGTATGCAGAATCAGGATCGTTTACCAGTATACAGTACGACAGGAGAAAAGAACAAGGGCATAAGCTTATTACGGAGTACTATGATACTTATGTAAGTGGTGCAAAAACGAACGTAGAAATAGAATACAAAATACCCCGCTATATACTGGATGGGGTGCCTGTAACCGGTAAGATAGATAAACTGGAATTTGAAGGCGACACTTGCACTGTAGTAGACTATAAAACCGGAGACCCCGACAGGTCTGCGGCTGCCTATACAGCATCGCCCAACGAAAAAGAGCCCTTGGGTGGCGACTACTGGCGCCAGATGGTGTTTTATAAATTATTGATAGAACACTACCAGGACCGCAGCTGGAAGGTGAATATGGGCATGTTCGACTACGTAGAAAAAAGCAAAAAGAGCAACGAGTATAAACGCATATTTATACCGATGTTCCCGCAGGATGAAGAAACAGTGCTGAAGCAATTAAAGGATTCCTACTCGCGTATTATGAACCATGAGTTTAATAAAGGCTGCGGTAAAGAAGACTGCTACTGGTGCAATTTTGCGCGGAAGTATGAGCTGGTGCGACCTGTTGAAGATGTAGTACTTGAAATAGACGACATATAAAAAAGTCCCGGCCAGCCGGGACTTTTTTATATGCTATAATTTAAAGAAGATTATTTCATTGTAGTTTCCAGCTCTACCGTATAGGTAGTATTGTTGGTGGTGATATAATAGGGCCTGCTGCCAACAACCGTTTGAGAGCGGACAATATCCCAGCCATATCCATAAATATAGTACTGGCCCCTTTTCAAGTTTGTGAACGTTGCTACTGGTCTGCCATCTTCTATCTTACATTTAAAAGAATCATCAAACTTTTCTGGGTAAGTATCTGCATTGTATTTCAGGTATATCATGCAGCTATCTATATCCAGGCCGGTATGTACAGGTATAATACGCAATGTGGCAGTGCCGCCTTTACCCGCTACAGGCGCGGTCACTTCCGTATTATTCTTATCCTTTTTACAACCGAATAATGCAACAACAATAACACCCGTCAAAAAAAGCCGGAAAACCCATGCTGGTTTCATGAAAAATGATTTTATGGATGATGAAGATACAAAAAAGAGTAAAAAATAAAAGCCATACCACCGGTATATTATTATTTATCTGTAGTGGTAGTGGCTACGTTGCTTGCTTTGCTTTCGTTCCATAGCCTGTCCAGGGCAGTTACAATATACCTGCATTGCCTGTACTTGTTGGCATTTTTGTCCAGGAACTCGGTTTCCTGTTGTACGCTCAATATCTTGTCTGCCCGGTTCATATCCATCGGTTCATTATTTACGAAACGGTATACGGCAAACCTCAGTTTCTCCCTCGATTGGTTGCTGCCCTGCCATTGCAGCAAAGTTCCTTCAGACGACGGAATAGCTTTTAAAACCGGCGCCGATGGTGGAATGCTGTCCAGCCACTTCATAACCGGTGGCAGCGCATAGCTCATGTTATACTTGCTGATGCTGTCTGTAACGGTGTAAGTGAGCTTGTCAAAAATGGAAGCACTATAAAAGGCAAAGCCACTATTAGCGGCCTGGCGCCTGATGTCGCGCAGTTGCCATAATATCTCGTGTGTACCTGCCCATGGGCCACCATTCCTGGCCTCGGCCATACGGTATATACCCAGCCCGTAATAAACATGTTTGCCATAGCTATGCTGTTCCCACCAGGGTAGTAGTATGTCAAAAGCGGCTGCGCGGTGGTTATGCTCCCAATACAGCTGGGGCAGAATATAATCTATCCAGCCTTTTTGTGCCCAGAGCAACACATCTGCATACAGGTCATCGTAACAGGTTTGCCCTCCGCGGGTAGGTGAGCCTATCGGGTCTTTGCTTTGGTTGCGCCATACACCAAAAGGACTGATGCCCAGCTTCATAAACGGTTTTTCATGTTTCATTCGGGCATTCAATGTAGAAATGAACTGGCTGATATTATTCCTGCGCCAGTCGTCCTTACTGGTAAACTGTTGGCCATAGCGTGCAAAGGCATTATAGTCGCCAAACTCCTGGCCTGCTATGCGGTAAGGATAAAAATAATCGTCCAGGTGTACCGCATCTATATCATAGCGTCTTACCACATCCAGTATAATATCCAGTACGTATTCCCTTGTCTCGGGTATACCTGGGTTCAGGTAGCCCTTGCCCCCATAGTTTACCACCCATTCAGGATGCATTCTGGTGACATGGTTGGCAGGGTTGGGATTTTTTTTGCTATCGGTAAGTGCGCGGAAAGGATTGAACCAGGCATGGAACTCCATATTCCGTTTATGCGCTTCTTCCACCATAAATACCAGCGGATCATATAAAGGGAATGGTGGTTGCCCCTGGCGGCCGGTAAGGAAGCGGCTCCATGGCTCTATCGGCGATTTATAAAATGCATCGGCTGCAGGGCGCACCTGCACGATCACGGCATTGCAGCCCAGGGCTTTTAATTTATCCAGGCGTTCTACAAACTCCTGTTGCTGCTGCATAGCAGGCAAGCCTTGCTTTGAAGGCCAGTCTATATTAGATACGGTTGCTATCCAAGCAGCCCTGAACTCCCTTTTAGGCGACTGGGCATAAGCACTGAATGAGTATAATATGAATAAATAAAAAGCGATATGGCGCATCACAGAAATATAAGCTAATGAAAGATACGTACTTAGTTTTTGGGCACAAAAAAAGGCCGGACTTGATACAAGCCGGCCCTTAGGGTATAAAAAGTTTTACTCTTCTGTTTTCTTTTTGCGGGCGGTTTTCTTAGCTGGTTTCTCTTCGCCGTTTTCAGTAGTAGCTGCTTCTGCTTTTTTAGCCCTGGCCTTTTTAGCAGGTTTTTCTTCTTTCACTGCTTCTGGTTCAGCAACCGGTACGGGTGCAGCCTCAGCTACTGGTGCTTCTTCCGCTACCTGCACTTCAAAGTTCAGCAGGTCATTTGCCTTTAGGACTTCGTACCATTTCAGCATTTTCTTCATATCGCTCACATAAACCCTTTCTTCATCAAATTCGGGGAAAATAGATTTGAAGTAAGATTTTATCGCGTTGTTATCTGCAGTTTTTGCATCTACCAGTTTTACAGAGCTCTCGCTCTCCTTCATTTTCTGGAATACGTTGTGCAGGCGTACATTATCGCCGGTAGTATATACCTCGATACTTTCAAGAGGTGTCACATTGTGCAGGCGTGCAGAAATGAACTTGGTAGACTGATCTGCCAGGTTACGAACGATCGCACCGTCGCTTTTTGTTGCTAACAATTGAAAAAGGCCGCCTAAGCCGGTCACTGAAACTATTTCTCTGTATTCCATAATAAAATATTGAGGGGCAGCAAAAATATAATTTTTATGCTTATCAAGACCAGCATATCACATATTAATGTTGCTTATGTAATAATGTATTTACCTTATCAGTGTAATGGTGCCTTTGTATTCTACTTCATTCACACCTGCATTGCCGCATATACCCTTAGCATAATAGTTATATGTGCCAAGGTCTTGTGGTATGCCTTTCCACTGGCCATCCCATCCGTCTGACATATTATTCGTTTCAAAAACTTTTTGTCCAAAACGGTTATATATGGCAAATGTTATCAATTTAAAATCACCTTTGAAGAGTATGTGCATTTTATCGTTGCGGCCGTCGCCATTAGGGGTAAAGGCATCGGGTATGAATGGCTTGCAGCAGTTGTCATATTTCACTTCTGTTATAGCGGTATCAGCACATTCATGGGCATCAGATACATATACTGCATATTTACCATTTGGCATACCAGCGAGTTTTGAAGAATTACCCGGGGCGCTCCACAAGTAGTTATACGGTTCTGTACCACCTTTTACATCTGCATTGATCACACCGCCATTATCATACCCTTCGCAATCATTAGGGGTAGCTACCAGTGTTACAATCAATTCTTCCGGAGAGTTTACACTTACTATAGTGTCTTTAAGGCAGTTCTTGCTGTCGCTTACTGTTACGGTATAATTACCTGCTTTCAGGTTCTTTATTATATTCAGGTCCTGGAATATTTCGTTGTTCACCTTGTATTTCAGCGGAGGAACGCCGCCGGTAACATCAAGGGTGATAATACCGTTTGCATATCCGAAGCAACTGACATCTTCAACAGCAGCATCTTCTATAACAATATGCGGGTATCCTATCAGTGCTACTGTAGTATCCTTTTCGCAATTATTATCATCTTTTACGTAAAAAGTATACTGGCCTTCTGTAAGCTGGGTAAAGCTGCCCGAGCTGCCAAGTGACGTAGGAGATGTGCCATATTTATAAGGTGGTACGCCGCCATTTGCTGTTATGTTCACTGCACCATCGGCAAAACCTTCGCAGGTAGGGTTGGTTATATTGAGGCTTTTTACATAGAATGGAGCAGGTTGAGATATTACAACAGTCGTGTCTTTAATGCAGCCATTATTATCCCTTACCCTTACATATTGCGCCCCGGCTCCTAAACCTTTGATTGGGTTTGCTGACTGGAATGGCGCAAAGGCTACCGAATAAGTGTACGCCGGTGTACCACCGGTAGCATTTACTGTTATGCTACCAGTCTTCTCTCCGTTACATAGGACATCACTAGTAGTCATGGTAAATGCAAGCGCAGACGGTTCAGGTATGTCTATTACAGTGTCGCGTATGCAACCATTCGCATCTTTTATATGAAAGGTATAGGTGCCGGCCGCTAAATTGCTGATAGTCGCATTTGTGCTGTAAGCTCCGGTTCCTACTGCATAGCTATAGGTAGGAGTACCACCCGAAGGGAAGAATGTAATAGAACCATTTGAATAACCATGGCAGGAAGGCATTTGTATGCCGTAAGCCGGTGCTATAATAGTAGGTTGTGCGATATTCACAGGTGTAGTATCTTTTGTACAGCCAATGTTATCCTTAACATGTACTATATAAGTGCCTGCCGGCAACCCATTCAAAATATTGCTGGTGCCAAAGGAACCGGTACCTACTGCATAAGTGTAAGGACTTACCCCACCTGCTGCTGTAACAGTGATCGAACCGGTGCTTTCATTAAAGCATTTTACATCAGCTACTGCAAGTGTGGCTGTAACCTTTAAAGAATCGTCTATTGCTATTGCCGTGTCTTTTATACAGCCGTGATTATCGAGAATATGGAAGATATAAAGATTTGCAGCAAGGCTGTTGAATACAGGATTAGTACTGTATGTACCAGAACCAACCGCATATTGGTAAGAAGGTATACCGCCAGTAGCGCTCAGTGTTACCGAGCCATTATTGAGTGGGCTGCAGGTAGACCGTTTTACAAGTGCTGTGGGAACAATACGGGTTGGCTCCGTCATGACCACAACAGTATCTTTTATGCAATTATTGGCATCTTTTACATGCAGGGTATAAGTACCTGCTGCCAGGCCGGTTAGTACATTGCTGGAACCATATGAGCCGGAGCCCACTGCGTAGGTGTAAGGTGTAACACCCCCCGTAGCAGTAACGGTAAATGTACCATCCGTATAAGCATTACACGTTGGCATTACCATAGCCACATTGGTTATTTGCAGCAGCGTAGGTTGTGTTATAGTAATGGATGTATCTTTTATACAGTTGTTAGCATCTTTGATATGAATAATGTAAGTACCCGCAGGTAGCCCGTTAAATACATTGGTAGAACTGTAAGCGCCTGTACCAATAGCATAGGTGTATGGGCTTACACCGCCTGAAGCGGTAGTTGTTATGCCACCATTAGACATGTTATAGCACTGCACATTGGTTACCACAGAAGTGCTGGTAATAGGTGTTGGCTGGGTTAATGCAATAACAGTATCAAGATAGCACTGGCGCACATCTTCTATATGGAAGTTGTAGGTGCCTGCAGGAAGGTTAGGGAAATTGCCACTGCTTCCCAGCGGGCCGGTACCAAGTTTATACTGGTATGGCGAGGTGCCGCCAAACCCACTCAACGAAACAGCACCGGTATTATCACCGTTGCAAAGTATATTGGTTATGGTAGCATTTACATGTATGTATATAGAATCCTTCAGTACAAATAAGGTGTCTTTAGTGCAGTTATTGGCATCTTTAATATGAATGAGGTAAGAGCCTGCCGACAAGCCGCTGTATGTATTGGTACTGCTGAATGGTCCTGTACCCAGTGCGTATTGGTAGGGTGCGACGCCATTGTACGCATTAACAGTGATGACACCACTCGTAAAATAGTTACAAGGGGGCTGCACAAAAGTTATATTGGCATTAATAGCTGTTGGTTGTGATAAGTTAACAACAGTATCCTTTATACATTGATTACTATCCCTGATGTGCAATGTGTAAGTGCCGGCAGCCAAATTGGTAAATACATTATTGGAAGAATAGGCGCCGGCATCAATAGCATAATAAAAATTAGGTAAGCCACCGGTAGCAGTTACCGTAATACTGCCATCATTGCCGCCATTACAAACAGGTTGTACCATGCTTACAGATGGTATGATGGCAGGCGGTGGCGCAATAACAATATTGGTGTCTTTAAAACAACCATTTGCATTGGTAACACGGAAAATATAGGTACCGGGATACAGGCTGTCCTGCTGTGTACCTGTTAAACCGGGGAATGTATGAACAAGGCTCGAAGATTGATAGATGCTGATAGTCCAGGGAGATGGCGTGCCGGATGGCGTCATATTGAATACCGCCTTCTTTACACAGGTAGAGGGTGTAACTAATGCATAAGTGATGGCCGGATCAGGTAGTACAATTATGGTATAGGCCATTGTCTGTTTGCTCGACAATGGGCATCCGTTATCCGTGTAGGTAATAAAGAAGTTGTAGTTGCCCGGAGGAACGCCGGCAAGGTTCCAGGAAAAAGAACCGGTAGGCGCTGTTGTATTATTGTTTGTGATGGTGAACGTAGCCCCTGCAGGTATGCCGGAAGCTGATACGTTAATAACATCCAGGTCAGGATCGGTAGGATTAATATTAAATGCAACGGTGCCGGAAGAGCGGCAGGCTTTGAAAGTGACTGTATCTACTATGCTGCCGTTGGATGGATTGGACATACTGCCGCTAGGCGGGTTATTGCTGCAACTGCTTAATACCACAAAAGTCATTTCGCGCATGCTGGTACCCACCAGGGTAGTGCCGCGATATTCCGACACCTGGTTCACCACCAGTGATCGTTGCGCAAGATTGGGTGTAAAACCAAGCTGGCCGGTACTGGTGTTAAAACTGAATGTACCGGTGCTAACTGCCAGGGGGGCTGTAGCGGTATAAGGTGTTACATAAGTTACAAATCCGCCAATTCCATTCAAACCGCTTACCAATGCATAACTGAGGTTGTCTCCATCAGCATCAACAGTACCGGGGTTATAGTTTGCAGCCTTATTGATACAGAAAAAAGGCGTAGGAATAGTAGTATAGGTAGGAGAAGAGTTGGACCCGCCAACATTATTTAATGTAGCTTCCAGTGCGGTAATACTACCGCTTACAATGTTTGTCAAAGTATTACTGCGTCCCGCACTTGCCGTGCTCATAGTTCCCGTAAAACGGAACTTCCAGTTGGCTGAAGCACCGCTAAGTGTAACCGTATTGGAATAAGTGAATTTTTTTACGCCGGGAATTGTGCCTGTTGTACTTACGCAGGAGGTGTTTGATAACTGAGCCGCGCAAACAGGTGTTACTTCTGTACCTGATGTAGGTGCCTGGTTAACGAGGTTGATGGTAGTAAATAATGAAGAGCCATTTAAAACCTGTACCTGTGCTGTAGCTCCCGCCAGGCTTGGAAATGAAGCACCACTACAGTCGCCATATATAACCAGGGTAATATTATACGTATTGCCGCTTACATAAGTATAAAAAAAGTCGGCACCATATAAGTGTGTTGCCGAGGCCTTACCACTTAATCCTAATATGCACGCAATTATTAATATACTGAAACGATAGGAAGCGTATATTTTTTTCATAGAGCTATATGCTTAAAAATGCATTAACTGATTTTATAATCTACTTATTGCAAAGTGTATAAAGATAGACAGATATTTTTATATAACTGTTGGCAGCGGGTTTCGATACCTCATATTACCCATCTATGACAAGAATAGCTGCTTTTTTAACCAATAGATAAATTAAAATAATTTCTTATTTTTAATAATACTATCTATATAGGTATATACATCATCCGAAGGCTTGAATAGGAGGATACAAAACGAATAAATAATAATTATAATGACTGTTCTTACAGCAGTATCTAATACCGGGTTAAGCATAAATGGCAAAAAATACCCTGCCATCCCGGCTATTATGCCTGACAAAAGTACCAGTAAACTTTTATTGCTAAATGGGTGAAGCTGTAGTTTTGCCTTGAGAAACAGCATTTTAATAATATTATAGATGCCTAATGCTATGGTGGATGCCCAGGCGGCACCATACACGCCGTATTCCGGTATGAGGAAATAATCCAAGGCAACAGTGATGACTAGTAATAAGACAGTTATATAAAAATTGAACCGGTAATATCTCGATACACTCAGCAGTTCATTGTTCAGCCCTGTGATCATATCTATCATAGCCCCTATCATCAGTATCCATACGAGTGTGTCCACATTATTATACTTTTCACCCAGCACCAGGACCACGTTTGGTGCATTGCAGGCTATAATAACTGCCATTGCGGTGGTTACAACCAATATATTGATACCCGAGCGGGTAAAAAGGTTCTTAACTTCGGCCATTTCATTATTTTCAAATGCTTTATTCAGCATAGGTGTAGCCGCCGCCGCCATCGCCCGGTACGGAACCCTGAATATGGTAATGATAAAAGACGCAAAAGCATAAATAGCTACCGACACCAATCCTTTTGTATCCCATACACTTACCAGAAGCGTATTTATATTATCCAATAAGGTGATAGATACATTCAGCAGCAAATGGAACAATGCAAAGTCTGTAATAGCTTTTAGTTCCTGGCCTGAAAACAAACCGAATTGGAAAGCGAGGCCAAACCCTTTTGTTTTGGCTGCCAGCAAAAGCATAGATGCCAATGGTACGAAATGAACCAATATACCTGAGATGATAAAGCCTTCGAAGCTGATAAGACCGAAATAATAAGCCAAAACCAGGCCTATATTAAATATCCGCAATACTATTTCGCGTATGAAAGAAGATACGGCCACCTTCATCTGAGACATCAGGTAATGCTCCAGCAAGGTGATGAACGCCCATAGCAATACATATACAGGCACCCAAAAGAAAAACTTATCAATATAGGCTCTATCCTGTGGCTGGTAATAAGCAAGTATGTGCTCATGACCAAATGCATAGCCAATGCTTAGCAAAGCAGTAATAACAACAGGCACTAAAAAGCTGATAGTGATCAATACCTGCCGTCGCTTGTCTTCAGCATTATAACGGTGTACAAAAACGTATAAAGTAGTTTGTATGCCGGCCAGCACAAACTGCATGCCCACAATAGCCTGCCTGAGCAATAATTGCGAGAAACCGAATTGCTGCTGCGGTATCTTAGATGATACATATAGTAGCAAAGCACCCAGCAAAGCGCCTGAAAAAGTAACTATCGTTGTTTTTATGGATTGCCGGAATACTATGCCCATTTGCAGCTATGCTTTAATATCGGCCTTATTTAGCAATGTACGGATAAAGTAGGCTGTATTTTGTTTGAGCAAAAATAGGCTACGGAATGCAGAATAGTATAATGAGTTTCCTTTGCGGTACTTCATTATCTCCAGTTCATGCTGTATAAGGGTTTTATGTAACTGTAATCGTTTGTCCGCGCTGGTGCTGGCACTGGCAATATGTACTACTGTGGTTGCGGCCAGGAAAAAGCTTTTGTATCCTGCTTGTTTAAACTGGTAACACCAAAGCTGGTCCTCACCGTACATAAAGAAACGCTCGTCCAGTTTTTTTTCAGGTAGCTCATCAAGCAGTGAGCGGCGAAACATCATAAATGCACCGCTTACCCAATCGCACTCAGTATCGAAATCGCTATTGAAGTATTGATTAAGCATTTTCCGCGCTCTTACCTTGTAAGGCAATAAGTACAGTAAAGGCCGCACGAGATCCAGCAGTTCGTTGCCAACACTTCTGAAAGCCCTTACATAATGCTGCAACCTGCCATCCGGATAAACCAATCGCACAGTAAGAGGGCCTATTTCATTATGGCTTGCGGTATACTTAGCAGCAATGCTAATGCTATCTTCTGTAAGCCAGGTATCCGAGTTTAGTAACAGTATTATATCGCCAGACGCATGTTCTATACCCAGGTTATTACCTTTAGCAAACCCACCATTTACAGGACTCTTTACCAACTTTATTCCAGGGAAGCGGCCGAGGAAATCATCAGGGTTATCCTTTGTAGATGCATTGTCTACCAATACTATTTCATAGTCAACCCCTTTTGTGAAACGAATAACACTTTCAATACAATTGCAGGTTATCTCGAACGTATTATAATTGACTATGATTACCGATACCAGCATTTACAAAGGTTTTCGGGCTACCACTACAAAGTTTAGAGTAGCTATGTAATCTTTATCAACTTCATCCAGCCAGCCGTAGAACGCGTTAATAAGCCATTTGATACGGAATATGAAATAAAAAGCCTTTAAAAGCCTGGCCTTGAATGATTTTTTGCCGTAGCAGGATGAACGAATGCTATTCTGCAGCAATTGGCCCACCATAGCCCATTTACCGCCATTAGGTATTATCTCCAGGTCTGTAAAACCAGCCAGGTTTAAAACAAATTCAAACCCGTATTTAGTAAACCGGAAAAAATCATGTGGCTCTTCGTGGTGTTCCCAGGCCATGGGCCCGGAAACAATGATATATCCTCCGGGTTTTAATATCCTGAATGCTTCAGAAAGCATTTTCCTATGGTCGGCTACGTGCTCTATGACCTGTGTGGTAAAAACAGTGTCTTTCGAATTGTCGGGCAATGGTATATCGGTAGCTAAGCATAATATATCCACCAGGTTTCTGTCCGATTGTATGACATCACAACCTACATAGCTGTTGATCTTCCCTTCAAAAAAAGGTAGGTATGGCTTATTGCCACATCCAATATCCAGCACATCGCCCTTGGCATATTTACTTACAGCATTTTTTAGGTCACTAAAAAGATATTTAAATGACAGATAAGTAGGACTGTTCAATCCTACTTTTGTAGAACTTAAACGCTGAAGATTTTCTTCTCTCATTTTCGCACAGGTTATTTATTATATATACCGTCTTAATTTTCCTTTTCGCACCATGTCCTCGAATTTCGACGGGAAGTATTTTTTTAAAATCAATTTTCCGACGAACCCGATATTACTTACAGAGAATTTCTGCATAATATCTTCATCAATATATTGGGGGCCAAAATAAGCCGGATGTTTGTTTATAATATAATCTGTCAGTGCATCATTTTTTATTTTATGACTCTTTAACTGACGTATCATGGAGTCAGCCAATACCCTGTAATCGTATAATATTTCATCCTGGTAGTGAAATTTAAAGCCTTTAAAGCAGGCATGCATCCACATTTCCCAATCTTCAACACCCTGGGATGGCATATTTTTATCATAGCCTCCGGTGACTTCCCAAACAGTTTTACGATAGATGGCACAAGCGTCTATGTAATTGGCGATCATCAATTTTTGAAGATTGAAAGGTCCTGGCCGGAATACCTCGGTCTTATCTCCAAAATAAGCGGCATTGCCATAAACAATTGAAACATCTTTTCGGCTGTCCATAATTTCAATACCCTTATAGACATACTCAGGTCGAATTTTGTTATCCGCATCTAATGGCAAAATGTATTCTCCTTTCGAAAGCGCAATAGCATTGTTTCGGCTGGTAGCCAAGCCTTGATTTTTTTGAAATATAACTTTATATAATCCTGTTTCTCCTAATGCACGTAACCGTTCATTGGTCAGCTCATCGGTAGATCCATCATTTACAATAATGACTTCGTATAGATTCTTGTCGGCAATTTGATCAATACTTTGAACAGCATCGTCTATGTACTTACCATGATTATAGCAAGGTATAATTATTGAAACCCGAGGCTTGTACTCGTCATTTGACATTAGCGTATTAAATTATTATAGTAAATGCAATGTACAAAGATGCAGTATATTTTGTGAGTATAAAACCTTTGGGTGCACATGCAGGCCAGAGCTTATTGTATACTTAAGATGTTTTTTGTAATATTAAATCCATATTGAATATTCATCTTTACCTGGAATGAAACCCGCAATAATAATACGCATACTCTTGTTAGCCGGTATGTGTTTCTTTAAAAAAGATACATTAGGGCAATGTAATCTTAGTCTTTCTCTTCAGGATACAATACTGTTATGTAATGGTAGTAATATAAACCTGAATCCTGTAATTACCGGCACTAATATTATTTCAAAGATATTATGGTCTCCGTCAAGTGGTTTGTCAGATACAAGCATATTGAATCCCGTAGCTACTATTGGAACTTCTGCAGTAAAATATTACCTCAATATTAAATCACTTATTCCTGCTAATCTCATTACAAATCCTGGGTTTAGTAGCGGCAACACAGGTTTTAGTACAGCGTACACATATAAAACTACAGGGCCTGTCAATCAAAAAGAGTATTGGGTAGCAACAAATCCGCAGGCTATTAATCCATTGTGGCCATCTTCGGGAGATCATACAACAGGTACAGGTTTAATGTTTATCGCCGACGCAGCTACTGCTGCAAATACATCGTGCTGGTGCCAGGTGGTAACGGTTAAACCCAATACTTATTACAAACTATCTGGCTGGGCAGCACTGATGTATCTGCCCCAGGCCATATTAAAATTTGAGATAAATGGTTCAACAGTCGGCAACCTGTTTACAACCAGTTCGTCCCTGGGTGTTTGGAATAAATATGAAGGTGAATGGTATAGCGGGGCATCAACTTCTGCCAGTATTTGTATCTATGATACAAATTTGACCGGGTACGGGAATGATTTTGCTCTTGATGATCTTGCTTTACAGGAAATATGTTTTACAAATGATAGTATAGTTATCAATCCTGTTTTGGTGAGCGCTCACATAACGGGCAATACAGTGATATGCGATGGCGATAGCCTTCATCTGCAAGCTACTGCCAATCCTTCGGCATCAGGTTATAGCTGGTTATGGCCGGGGGGTACATCCACACAACAGAATTTGGATTTGGCTAACCCGCCCGCTGGCAAATATCTTGTGTCGGCCACAGTAGGCGGATGTGCAGGTAAAGATTCTGTAAATGTGCAGGTAATAAAATTAAATGTTGACTTGGGTAAAGATCAAAATCTGTGCAATGCGGCGCTGCCGGTATTGTCTCCCAACATATTGGGCGCAACTTATCTATGGCAAGATGGCAGTACAGCAGATAAATTTAGTGTACCTGGCAGCGGAAAATATTATGTAACGGTAACTGTGAACGGCTGCAGCCGTTCAGATACAATTACTATCAAAGCGCTGTTTGTAAATGTGGATGTAGGAACCGATACCAGCCTTTGTTTGGGGGATACACTAATATTATCCGCCCCCAATGGGTTTGACAAGTATGCATGGAGTACCGGGGCAACAGGTAAAAGTATCATAATAAAAGAGCCGGGTAAATATTGGGTAAGGGTATTGAAAGAGTACTGCGATGCTTTTGATACAGTTGATGTAACCTACCTTGATGGTAGGTTTTACTTGCCAGAGGATACTGTTTTATGCAATGGACAAGTATATGAACTGGAGGCTACTTCTATACATGGAAGCAAATATGAATGGAAAGATGGCAGCAGGGGGAATAAATACACCATAAGCCAGGCGGGCTTTTATTGGGTAAACGCTACCAATCAATGTGGCTCATTTGGAGATACAATCTGGGTTGAGTATGAAGAATGTGATTGCCGTCCTTTTGTACCTACTGCCTTTACACCAAATGGAGATGGCAGAAATGATGCAATACATCCCTACCTGCATTGTCCTGCCAAAGAATATAAGTTCATGATAGTGAACCGATGGGGGCAGGTAGTATTTGAAAGTAAAAATCCGAACAACAGGTGGGACGGGAACTTTAAAAACACTCCTGCTGAAGCTGGCACCTATTTCTACTACCTGGAGGTGAAAGGGCCGGATGGCAGAACATACAATATAAAAGGAAATATTACACTTGTTCACTAATATTCAGAATTCACCTATAGCAGAACGCAGATATAATGTATTGGAATAATCATTTATGGCTATGAGTAGTGCAACAAAAGTTATAATTCACGTAATTTTTTTCCTGGGTAGTATTAATGCATTTTCCCAAATACCTACTTCAGGGCTTGTAGCACACTGGCCTTTTAGCGGAAACGCAAATGATATTAGTGGTAATGGGCACCATGGTAATATTAATACAGCCACATTTACTTCCGGCGCTTCCGGACTATCCAATACAGCACTATTATTTAACAATGTGAACAGCTGTGTAGGTATTCCGTACAGCAGCTCATTTAACATGAGTGCGCTTTCAATGTGCGCCGTTTTTAAAACTACCGCGTTTTATGGCGGACCATGCCAGGGTAATTTTATCCTCTCCCGGGGAACGCAAGGCTTTAACGGTAGCCTTATATTAGATTATTTTGATAACGCCTATAATAGTTGCAGCGTTTCAGATACAAACTATTATGTTTTTGCCGGCCAGGTAGGGCCAACCGTTTTGCCGGCTACGACTATGCAAAATGCTACCAGGGTGCATACCAATTACTGGTATTGTTTTGTACTCACTTTTGACGGCACTACCGGCAAGCTATACGTAAACGGGACTTTGATAAACAGCTTCACCGGCTGGTCGGCCATGGGTTCTTCTACAGATAGTATCTGCATTGGTAAATATCCCTGGGGAGGTGTGTCATACCCATACAATTTTATTGGTGCTATAGATGATATCGCTATATACAACAGGGCTTTAACAGCAACAGAAGTAGGAGACTATTGCAATGCTATTTTGGTGCCGGATACACTGGTTTATATAAGCCAGCCGCTGAATAAAACAGCTTTTTGTCCGGGTGATACGGTTCATGTGAATTATAACCTTACATATAATTTCAATACCGGGAATATATTTACAGCAGAGCTATCCAATGGCAGCGGCAGTTTCGCCAGCCCTGTGGCTATAGGTACACTTACATCATCTGTACCGGGCAAAATAATTTGTACCATTCCTGCGGGTACGCCTGCCGGCACTGGTTATCGTATCAGGGTACGTTCCTCCAACCCCGTGCGTACTTCAGCAGACAACGGGGTAAACCTGGCAGTAAATCCAAAACCTACGCCTGTGCTTACTAACAATAGCCCGGTATGTGCAGGGGATACCATTAAACTAACCGCCACCTACGCTTCGGGCACTTTCAATTGGACCGGCCCGGGTTCTTACACATTTACGGGGTCTGGTGTAAAAAGGCCTAATGCTACACCGGCTATGGGAGGTACCTATACGGTAATAACAACTGCGGCCGGGTGTAAAGACACTTCTACATTAAACGTAACTGTAAATGCAAAGCCTACTCCGGTAACTACTAATAATAGCCCGGTGTGTGAAGGGGATAGTATAAAACTTGGTGCTACTTATGGCGGCGCTACCTTCAGCTGGTTCGGTCCTGGTACTTATACAAATACCGGGGGAAGCGTGATACGACCTAATGCTACCACAGCTATGAGCGGCACTTATACTGTTGTGAGCACAGCAAATGGTTGCGTAGATACCACAAACCTGAATGTGGTAGTTGTTACCAAACCGGCGCCATTACTGACTAATAACAGCCCAGTTTGCGTCGGCGATAGTATTAAGTTATCTGCCAGTTATGGCTCTGCTACCTTTACCTGGAGCGGCCCGGGGGGCTACAACTATACCGGGGCCAACGTAATACGCCCGAATGCCACATCGTTAATGGCGGGTACATATACTATAGTTACCGTGTTAGGCGTATGTCGCGATACCTCAAACCTTACTGTAGTGGTTAACCCCACCCCGGTAGTTAACATAACAGGCAATATTAATATTTGCGACGGGGATAGCCTGCACCTCAAAAGCACCAGCAGCCCTGCTGCATCGTCTTATAGCTGGAATTGGCCTGGTGGAGCCTCAGTTAAGCAGAATATAGATATAGCCAATGCGGTTGCAGGCAGCTATGTGGTAAATGCCTCGAACGGTAACTGCATCGGCAAAGATTCTGTGAATGTGCAGGTAACGCAACTGAACGTAGACCTTGGTAAAGACCAGAACCTGTGTAATGTAAACCTGCCTGTATTGTCGCCAGGGATTGCGGGGGCAAGCTATTTGTGGCAGGATGGCAGTACCGCCAGTACTTTTGCAGTACCCGGCAGCGGTAAATATTATGTAACCGTAACCTTAAACGGTTGCAAACGTTCAGATACAGTAAATATTAAGGCTTTATATGTAAATGTGAACATAGGTGATGATACCAGTCTTTGCGAGGGTGATACGCTGAAATTATTGGCACAGGATGGATTTGATAAATATGCCTGGAGTACCGGCGCAACAGGCAAAACTATTGTAATAAAGGAGCAGGGCAAATACTGGGTAAGGGTATTGAAAGACTATTGCGACGCTTTTGATACCGTAAATGTATCTTATTTAGACGGGAGGTTATACCTGCCGGAAGATACAACACTTTGTAACGGCGAAATTTTTCAATTAGAGGTCGTATCAATAGATGGTAGTGATTATCGCTGGCAGGACGGAGCAGGAGGTAATAAATATACTGTAGAGAAAGGAGGGTACTACTGGGTAAATGCTACCAACCAATGTGGCTCATTCGGAGATACCGTTTGGGTAGAATACGAAGAATGTGATTGTAAACCCGTTGTGCCAACAGCGTTTTCACCAAACGGTGACGGCCGGAACGATTATCTGCACCCTTTTATTTATTGTACACCTAAATCCTACAAATTCATGATACTGAACAGGTGGGGCGAAGTAGTATTTAAATCGCAGAACGTGTTGGATAAATGGGATGGCAGTTATAAAGGGGTGCCTGCTGAACTTGGGTCCTATTTCTACTACCTGGAAGTAATGGGTCCTAATGGGCATATCTTCCGCGAAAAAGGAGACATAACTTTAGTACACTAATTCCGTGGAAAATATTTGTATATTTATCTATGTACAATAATTTGTTAATTAGTCTTCTAAACTTATATAATGAATCAATTTTCAAAACCACTCATTATCCTGGTACTACTGTTAGGTATATGCTCACAAAAAGCTTCTGCCCAATGTGGTGTTACCATTACATTGGTGGACTCAATTAATACCTGTAACCAATCTACGGTTACTTTAAATGCAACGGCTGTCAGCAGTTCTAACCCAATAATAAGAACGGTATGGTCTCCAGCTACTGGTTTATCTAATCCGAATATTCTGAATCCTGTTGTTACCGTTACACCCATCCCTAAATTATATACTCTTTCAGTAGATACCAGGGTCTCGTCCAATTTGATAACCAATCCTGATTTTTCAGGAGGTAATACAGGGTTTAGTTCTTCCTATTCCTATTTTACAAGCGGACCTGCCAACCAAGGCAGGTATTACATCAATACCAACCCGGTAAATATTAACCCCCTTTGGCCGTCTATGGGCGACCATACTACGGGTACAGGCAATATGTTCCTGGCTGATGCTTCTACAAGTGCCAATACATCATTTTGGTGCCAAACTGTAAGTGTTACGCCTAATAGAAAGTACTTGCTTAGTGCCTGGACAACCCAATTATATCCTCCCCAGGCTGTTTTTAGTTTCAAAATAAATGGTGTGCAGGTTGGTAATGTACATACTACAAGCAGTACTTCAGGAACATGGACCCAGTTTACAGGGGAGTGGTTCAGTGGTGCAGCAACTACTGCCAGCATTTGTATAACAGATACAAACCTTACTGGTTACGGCAATGACTTTGCTATAGATGATATAGCCATGTATGAAATCTGCACCACTAAAGACAGTGTATATTTAAGTCCTTTTAACGTTACAACTACCATATTTGGTGATACTAATTTATGTAGTGGTAAAAACCTGGCTTTAACAGCATATAGCCTCCCTACTTTCGGAGTTACCTATTCATGGGCAGGGCCTAACGGCTTCACCTCGTCAACAGCAAATGCAAATGTTTCAAATATACCGTTAGCCGGTGCCGGTAATTATATAGTTACGGCTACTATTGCTCCCGGTTGTTTTGCCAAAGACACGGCACATGTCGTAGTGGCTCCGAGTCCGGCAAATCACATTGCAACAAGCAATGCGCCTGTATGCCAGGGGAATACGCTTAGTTTTACAGCTAATTCATCTTCTGCCGGTGTGACATATGGTTGGGTCGGCCCCAATAGTTTCACCTCCGTTACACAAAATCCTTCAATACCTAATGTCTCATTAGCAGCTACAGGAAACTATATTGTTACCTATACGCTGGGTGCCTGTTCAGTAAAAGACACCCTGGCAGTTTTAGTAAAGCCAACACCGCCGGCGCCTAATGCCGCCAATAACACACCTGTATGTGTTGGCCAAACTGTTAATCTTACTGCCTCAACTGTGCCCGGAGCCACCTATTCATGGATTGGGCCATTATCTTTCACATCTACACAGCAAAATCCGTCTTTTATAGCCGGCAGTACTGCAAGTGCCGGTATATATAGTGTTGTAGCAATCATAAACGGTTGTTCTTCAGCAGCTGATACCACCAACGTGATCCTTAATTCTTCCCCGGTTGTCAACATATACCCGAGCCCTAATGACACGATATGCGATGGCAGCAAGGTCACTTTTGTAGCGTTGCCATTCCCGCCAGGCGCTAACCTTACATACCAATGGCTGGTAAACAATGCACCAGTATCAGGAGCAACCAATGTCAGCTTCCCAACTACTGGTATTGTGGATGGAGATATGGTTGCCTGCGTGATGACCAACCCTACAGCATGCGCAACTTCATACACAGATACAAGTAACTATATACATATGACGGTATTGCCATGGCTGGCACCTTCGGTTACCATTACATCCAACCCCACTACTCCGCTCAGCCCTAATGAAATGATCAATTTCACGGCTACGGCTATTAATGCCGGTAATTCGCCGAAATATCAATGGCAGCGGAACAATACGGATATAGTAGGTGCCTTATCTGATACCTGGGGTACCTGGCAGCTGTATAATAACGATAGTATCAGCGTTATTGTAAAAAGCAGCTATTTATGCCCTCAGCCAACTACCGATACCAGCAACTATATAAAAGTGGTAGTGCTAACTTCTGTAGACGCAGCCGGGAACAGATCTAAGATTACATTATATCCAAATCCTTCTAATGGAAGGATCATAGTTAAGGGTGATATAAATATTACAGGTAAGGCAAATATGGAGATAATCAATATGGCAGGCCAGGTAGTATATCATTCGCCAATTGCTGTTCAAAATGGTAAGCTGTACCAGGAGATGAACCTTGAACACCTGGCCGCAGGAGCTTATACAGCGGTTATTAAATCTGAAGCTAAGAATTATACTATTAAGTTTAATATAAGCAGGTAAAAATCGTATTATAATTCCTGCTATAGCAGCAGCTGTATTTATTTATTCAACAGATAATATAAAGAGCCATGAAAATGGCTCTTTATATCTTTATAATGCTTGCAAATTCGCCCCATACGCCTAACTTTGTGCATTCTGTGTGATAACGCTTGAAGTACAATAACTAATATGAATTTTTTATTGTTATCGGCTGTGGAAAATACGCCGGTCAATTATTTACCTATAGCCATCCAATCGATAGTTGCCATAGGTTTTGTAGTAGTAATGATGGGGGTGACACACCTGCTGGGGCCTAAGCGCCGTACGCAGGATAAGCTCATCAACTTTGAAAGCGGTATCCCTTCTGTAGGCAATGCCCGCCAACCAATGGCTATCAAGTATTTCCTTGTAGCTATCCTCTTTGTTTTGTTCGATGTTGAGGTGATTTTCTTTTATCCATATGCCATTAATTTCAAAGAGCTGGGAACAGAAGGTTTCTGGGCAGTATTAATGTTTGTAGGATTTTTCCTTTGCGGCTTTACTTATATCATTAAGAAGGGCGCATTGGAATGGGAGGAATAAGGAGAATAATAGGATAACATTTACAATGCCGGTTTGTTATTAGTAAGACAAACTTATTGTAGATAAATAAAAGGTTTATTATGGGACGTCCGGTTCAGTATAATACAAATATTAAAATAGCCGAAATGCCTCCCGGCTATTCGGGAGAAGGTTTCATGGCTACTTCTTTTGATAAGGCCATAGGCCTTGCACGTGCCAACTCGCTTTGGCCGCTGCCATTCGCCACTTCCTGCTGCGGTATCGAATTTATGGCTACTATGGGTGCCAATTACGACCTGGCCCGTTTTGGCTCTGAGCGTATGGGCTTTACACCTCGCCAGTGCGATATGCTATTGGTGGCCGGTACTATTGCAAAAAAGATGGGGCCGATACTTCGCCAGGTGTACCTGCAAATGGCAGAGCCACGCTGGGTGATAGCTATTGGTGCCTGTGCATCGAGCGGCGGTATATTCGATTCTTATTCAGTATTGCAGGGTATAGACCAGGTAATACCGGTTGACGTATATGTGGCAGGCTGCCCGCCGAGGCCGGAAGGCATTTTAGAAGGGGTGCTGAAGCTGCAGGACCTGGTAAAGAATGAAAGCCTGCGCAGGCGTAACAGCCCGCAGTATAAAGCTTTATTGGACAGCTACGGGATACAGTAACTAATTCAAAATTCAAAAATCAAAACCGCTAAAGTTTTGCTTTTTGAATTTTTACTTTTGACTTAACATGGCATTGACCAACGAAATAGTAAAACAAAAGCTTACCGAAAAGTTTGGCGAACAGCTGACCGGCTGGGAAGAGTCTTACGGTATGCAGTGTGTAACAGCCCCCGCAGAGCTGAACCTGAAAGTAATGCAATACCTGTTTGACGACGAGCAATTAGGTTTCCGTTTTCTTACAGACCTTACCGCTATTCATTACCCCGACCGTAAAGGAGAGGAACTGTGTATAGTTTATCACCTGCACAATCTTAAAGAAAATGTTCGCCTGCGTTTCAAGGTATATGTACCTATAGAAAAACCAGACGTGTTTACAGCATCGCAGTTATTTTCGGGTGCCAACTGGATGGAGCGTGAGACCTACGATTTTTACGGGGTGAATTTTGTAGGACATCCTAATCTTACCCGCATATTGAATGTGGACGAGATGGACTATTTCCCTATGCGCAAAGAATATACATTGGAAGATCCGACACGTACCGACAAAGACGATGAGATGTTTGGACGTGGAGGAAGCATATAAAGCCCCACCCGCCTCCCCCAGGGGAAGGAGACGTGAGGTAAAGGATTTTAAACTAAATAAATAGAACCCTCCCCCTTGGGGGGAGTAAGGAGGGGGCTACATGACAGAGCAACAACATCATATACAACTGGCCGAAGAGTCGCTTGCCAAGCAAAGTACTACACTTAATCTTGGGCCTACCCACCCCGCTACGCATGGTGTGTTTCAAAACATCATGGAGATAGACGGTGAAAAGGTATTGGAAACAGTGCCTACTATCGGTTATATACACCGTGCATTTGAAAAAATTGCAGAGCGCCGCCCATACTACCAGATAACGCCGCTTACCGACCGTCTTAATTATTGCTCGGCCCCTATTAATAATATGGGCTGGCACATGACGATCGAAAAACTGCTGAGCATAAAAACGCCCAAGCGTGTAGATTACCTGCGTGTTATCATTATGGAGCTGGCACGAATTGCCGACCACCTGATCTGTAATTCGGTAGTAGCTGTAGATACCGGTGCGTTGACAACCTTTACCTACGTGTTCCAGTGGCGTGAGCTGATATATGAAATATACGAAGAAGTGTGCGGCAGCCGCCTTACTACCAATATAGGACGTGTAGGTGGCTTTGAGCGCAACTTCTCTGATGTGGCTTTCCAGAAGATCAACAAATTCCTGGATGGCTTTCCTAAAGTGATGAAGGAGTTTGAAGCGCTGCTTACCCGCAACCGTATATTTATGGACCGCTGCATAGGCGCAGGTCCTATCAGCGCAGAGCGTGCACTGAACTATAGTTTCACAGGGCCTAACCTGCGTGCTGCCGGTGTAGATTACGACGTACGCGTAGCGCAGCCTTATTCCTCTTACGAAGATTTCGATTTCAAAATACCTGTGGGCACTACCGGTGATGTATACGACCGTTACCTGGTGCGTAATATGGAAATATGGGAAAGCTATAGCATAGTAGCACAGGCTATGCAGAAATTAGCTAAACTGGAACAGGAAGACCCTTCACAAAAAGATGTTTTCTATGCTCCTGAAGCAGATCATTTCCATTTGCCTGCCAAAGAAGATGTTTATACGAAGATGGAAGCATTGATATACCACTTCAAAATGATAATGGGAGAGATAGATGTGCTGCCGGGCGAAGTGTATCATGGTGTTGAAGGTGCAAATGGTGAAGTAGGCTATTACCTGATAAGTGATGGCGGACGTACACCGTACAGGCTGCACTTCCGCAGGCCTTGCTTCATTTATTACCAGGCATACCCTGAAATTGTGAAAGATGGTTTGTTGAGTGATGCCATTATTACATTGAGTAGCTTGAATGTGATAGCCGGCGAATTGGATGCGTAAGACCCCTGGCCCCTAAAGGGGAAAGGGTTTAAATATTAAAAACAAAAAGCCCCTTTAGGGGTTTGGGTATGAAATTCTCAGAAGAAAAACTGAACAAAGCAAAAGAGATCATGACACGCTACCCGGAAGGGAAGCATAAAAGTGCATTGATACCTATTTTGCATATAGCGCAGGAAGAAAATGATGGCTGGCTGGATGTGCCTGTAATGGATTATGTAGCTGAACTGCTGAACATAAAACCGATAGAGGTATATGAAGTAGCTACATTTTATACCATGTTCAACATGAAGCCGGTGGGCAAATATGTATTTGAAGTATGTCGCACTGGACCATGTATGCTGAACGGTAGTGATGATATTATTGAATACATTAAGCAAAAGCTGAACATAAAAGAAGGAGAAACGACCCCCGATGGCATGTTTACCCTGAAACCAGCCGAGTGCCTGGGAGCATGTGGCTATGCACCTATGATGCAGCTGGGCAAACATTTTCGCGAACATCTGACCAAGGAAAAGGTAGACGCGATAATTGAAGAATGCAGGAACGGGGCTAAAGTTTATTAAGATGGCTTTTGATCTGTCAATGGAATTTATCATACCGGCAAGTCCTGCAAGAGTTATGGAACTGCTGACAGATGCAAAGCTGGTGAGAGCGTGGAGCGGAGGAGAGGCGGTAATAGAGAAAAAAGAAGATGGTCGATTTGAAATGTTTGACGGGTGGGCGTATGGTAAAGTGCTGAGAGTTTCACCCAACGAATTGGCTTATACCTGGAGGACAACAGACTGGGCAGATGATGAGCAGGAGTCGGAAGTGGTATACAGGCTTAGTAAAGACAAGGAAGGAACCAAAATAAATTTAGAACACAAAGGATTGCCAAGCCAGGAGGAAGCAGACAGTCATAAAGAAGGATGGGAAGAATATTTTTTCGGGCCAATGGAGGAATATATCTGGGCCACCACCAAAAAATGACCATGAAGCACCTGGTAATAATAACGTTGCTCTTTTTTTATAGCGCTGCCGACGGGCAGGAAAAGGTGGATGCACGCAGCCTGGTTAAATCGGTTACAGAGTTGAACAGGGCGTTGATCATGAGAGATACGGTGGCTTTGAATGTATTGCTTGATGATAGCATTGAGTATAAACATTCGAACGGATGGATACAGTTGAAGCAGGGTCTGAAGGATGATCTGTATAATGGTAAGATATTGTACAAACAGATCAGCCAAAGCCCGCCGAAACTCAATTTCACGGAAGCAAAAGATACGGCCTATGTAGAAGCCGATGCGAAGCTGGAAGTGATATTTGAGCATAAACCGGTAGCAATGGATTTACATATCTCGCAGGTATGGCGCTATACGCCTTATGGTTGGAGGTTGTGGAGAAGAAGAAGTATTAAAATATAAGCCGCCTGTAAAAAGACGGATTTTAAATAAAAGAAAAGTCCCGTTAGGGATTTAGGGTATGAAACTATTATTAGAACACGCACACGTAGAAGGCATACGTTATTACGATACTTATCGTAAGCATGGCGGGTACCGTTCTGTGGAGAAAGCGTTTAAGATGACGCCGGAAGAGATAGTGGAAGAAGTGAAGAAAAGCGGCTTGCGTGGCCGTGGTGGTGCAGGCTTCCCTACCGGTATGAAGTGGAGCTTCCTGGCTAAGCCGGAAGGTGTGCCGCGTCACCTGGTGTGCAATGCCGACGAATCAGAACCCGGTACATTCAAAGACCGCTACCTGATGGAATTTATACCCCACCTGCTGGTAGAAGGGTTGATAGTAAGCAGTTTTGCACTGGGCAGCAATGCTACCTATATATACATACGTGGTGAGTATGCCTGGATAGTAGATATACTGGAACAGGCTATTGCAGAAGCCAGGAACAATGGCTGGCTGGGTAAGAATATACTGGGCACCGGTTTCGATTGTGAAATATATGTGCAGCGTGGTGGTGGTGCTTATATCTGTGGTGAAGAGACTGCATTGATAGAAAGTTTGGAAGGTAAGCGCGGCAACCCGCGTATCAAACCGCCATTCCCGGCTATACAGGGCGTATGGATGCGCCCGACAGTAGTAAACAATGTAGAAACACTGGCAGCGGTAGTACCTATTATCAATATGGGTGGCGATGAATATGCTAAAATTGGCGTAGGCCGTTCTACCGGTACCAAACTGTTATCTGTTTGTGGTAATGTAAAGAAACCGGGTATCTACGAAATAGACATGACCCAATCAGTAGAAGAATTCATATTCTCTGATGAATACTGTGGTGGCATAGCTAACGGTAAAAAACTGAAGGCTTGTATACCGGGCGGTTCATCCGTACCGATACTGCCGGCCAACCTTTTGCTGAAAACAGCAAAAGGAGAGACCCGTACCATGAGCTATGAAAGCCTGTCTGATGGTGGTTTTGCCACAGGGTCGATGATGGGCTCCGGTGGTTTTATTGTTTTTGATGAAGACCAGTGTGTGGTGCGCCATACAATGACACTGGCGCGTTTTTACAACCACGAAAGCTGCGGACAATGCAGCCCTTGCCGCGAAGGTACCGGCTGGATGTATAAAATACTGAAGAACATAGAATACGGAAAAGGCAAGATGAGCGATATAGACCTGCTTTGGGATATTCAGCGCAAGATAGAAGGCAATACCATCTGTCCGCTGGGTGATGCAGCAGCATGGCCTGTAGCAGCCGCCATCCGCCACTTCCGCGATGAATTTGAATGGCATGTACTGAACCCTGAAGAATCACAGAAAAGGAATTATGGTTTAGCGCACTATGCAGATCCGATACATATACCGGCAACTGCGTAGTTTTTGGTTTTGACTTTTAACTTTTGACTTCATATGTCAGAGCAACAGAATTTTAAAGTAACAATAGATAATATAACGATAGAAGTTCCGGCAGGAACTACTATCCTGAATGCTGCACGCATGATAGGGGGGGAAGTAACACCTCCTGCCATGTGCTATTACAGCAAGCTGGAAGGCAGCGGCGGTAAGTGCCGTACCTGCCTGGTAGAGGTAAGCAAGGGTTCTGAAAAAGACCCGCGCCCAATGCCTAAACTGGTAGCAAGCTGCCGCACTACTGTAATGGACGGCATGGAAGTAAAAAACATTACTTCTGAAAAAGTGCTGGATGCCCGCAAAGGCGTGGTGGAAATGCTTTTGATCAACCACCCGCTGGATTGCCCGATCTGCGATCAGGCCGGCGAATGCCATTTGCAGGATTTGAGCTATGAGCATGGAGCATCGGGCACACGTTACGAATTTGACCGCCGCACTTTTGAAAAAGAAGACATAGGCGATTATATATCGCTGCACATGACACGCTGCATACTTTGCTACCGCTGTGTGTACACGGCCGACCAGCTTACTAACAAACGTGAGCACGGCATATTGGACCGCGGAGATCATGCAGAGATAAGCACCCTGCTGGGCAAGTCATTGGATAATGAATTTATTGGCAATGTGATTGATGTATGCCCCGTAGGCGCATTAACGGACAAAACTTTCCGCTTCAAAAACAGGGTATGGTTCACCAAACCGGTAGATGCCCACCGCGACTGCCCTACCTGTAGTGGTAAGGTACGCCTGTGGATGCGCGGCGATGAAGTATTCCGTGTAACGGCCCGTAAAGACAAATGGGGTGAAGTGGAAGAATGGATCTGCAACGATTGCCGTTTCCATAAGAAAGAAACAAAAGACTGGGTAATAGAAGGGCCATCGAAAATAGACAGGCACAGTGTTATATCGCAAGGGCATTATGTGAATACCGAAAAGCCGCATGTATTGATAGACAAGGTAATAGGTAAACAACCCAAGCTGTTGCTGGATATACATAAGGTAAGCGATGTGAACAGGCGGGATGTAGACCTTTCTAAAATAGAAGGGCCTGCACATTCTGACGATTTCAAGAAGAACCAGTAAAAATTTAATGAACTAATTACTTTTGCGCCGTTATGCTGTTAATGCAAATAGATATAGCTTTTATACTTGAGAAGGTAATACTGATCACGGTAATACTGATGGGTTCGCTGGGTGTGGCCATGTATGCTACCTGGGGCGAGCGTAAAGTAGCCGCTGTAATGCAGGACCGTGTAGGCCCTAACCGTGCAGGCTGGTTCGGCCTTTTGCAGCCGCTGGCCGACGGTGGTAAACTATTCTTCAAAGAAGAGATCATTCCAGACCGCTCCACGCGTGCCTTATTCATTTTAGGTCCGTGCCTGGCTATGCTTACAGCCCTGATGACCAGTGCGGTAATACCCTGGGGGCCGGACATTGTAACAAAGAATGGTGTCATCTCTTTACAGGTAGCAGATGTAAGCATTGGTATCCTGTTCATATTTGGTGTGGTGAGTCTTGGTGTGTATGGTGTGATGCTGGGTGGCTGGGCCTCTAATAATAAATTCTCTCTTTTAAGTAGTATACGTGCCGCTTCGCAGGCCATCTCTTATGAATTGGCTATGGGCATCAGCCTGGTAGCAATGCTGATGATGACCGGCTCGTTGAGCCTGCGCGATATTGTTGCACAGCAGCATGGCTTCTGGGCCGATAATTATTTTACATGGAATTTCTTCAAACAGCCTTTAGGCTTCCTGATATTCCTGGTATGCTCATTTGCCGAACTGAACCGTGCGCCTTTTGACCTGCCGGAATGTGAAAGCGAGCTGAACATGGGTTATCACCAGGAGTATTCTTCTATGAAACTCGGTTTCTACTTGTTTGCAGAATATATCAACCTCTTCATCAGCTCTGCAGTTATTGCAACGCTGTACTTTGGCGGGTACAATTTCCCATTCATGGACCAGGTAGCAGCAGGCGTTCATCCTGTATTGTTTGCTGCTATTTGTGCATTGGTACTTATTACAAAAGTTATTTGCCTGATACTGTTCTTCATGTTCGTACGCTGGACGCTGCCGCGTTTCCGTTACGACCAGTTGATGAACCTGGGCTGGAAATCTTTGATTCCACTGGCCCTGGTAAATATGGTGATAACAGGTGGAGTGATATTGTGGGTGATGAATTAAAAAGTCAAAATTCAAAAGTCAACACCGTTTGCCTTTTGGATTTTACATTTTGAATTTTTAAAATGGAAAAACTAACTAACAAATCGGTACAGGTAGACCGCAGCCCGATGACCTTCGGGGAGAAGATATACCTGCCGGCTATTGCAAAAGGGCTAACCATTACTATAGGCCATATCTTTAAAAAGAAGGCAACAGTAAGTTATCCTGAACAAAAACGCCCGTTCAGCCCCGTATTTCGTGGCTTGCATATACTGAACCGTGATGAAGAAGGCCGTGAACGCTGTACTGCCTGCGGCTTATGTGCGCTGGCTTGTCCTGCTGAAGCCATTACCATGGAAGCGGCAGAACGTAAACCGGGAGAAGAACACCTGTACCGTGAAGAAAAATATGCAGCGAAATATGAAATAAATATGCTGCGCTGCATATTCTGCGGTTATTGCGAAGAAGCTTGTCCGAAAGATGCTGTGTACCTGAGCGAAACATTGATGCCGACAAACTTCACGCGCGAAAGTTTCATATATAAGAAAGAGGATCTTTTAATTCCTAATCCTAAAAAATAACTGCTGCCAACATAGTATCATGGGTATTTACGAAGTATTATTTTGGTTCCTCACTGTTATGGCTATCAGCTGCGCACTTGGCGTAATACTAAGCCGTAACCCTGTAAACAGTGTATTATTTCTTATAGCTACTTTTTTTGCTGTATCGGGGCATTATATATTATTGAATGCGCAGTTCCTGGCTATTGTCAATATTATAGTGTATGCAGGCGCCATCATGGTATTATTCCTTTTCGTGATAATGCTCATGAACCTGAATGCGGATACCGAGCCTCAGAAGAACCGGCTGGTACAATTGGCTGGTGTCATATCGGGCGGGGCGTTGTTCCTGGTGGTATTGGCAGCATTCCGTACTACTACTGTTAGTGTTTTAGAGCAATCGGCTACAGACATCGGCCTGATAAAGAACCTGGGTAAGACATTGTTCACGCAATTCGTCCTGCCTTTTGAAATAAGCAGTGTACTCTTTCTTAGTGCCATGATAGGTGCAATAGTGATAGGTAAGAAAGAGTAATTTTCGTTTGACTTTTAATTTTTGAATCAGGATAATATGCCAATACAATATTATTTATTCTTAAGCATGGCCTTGTTCTGCATCGGTATAATGGGTACGCTGATGCGCCGCAATGCTATCATCATTCTCATGTGCATAGAGATGATGCTCAATGCAGTGAACCTGTTGCTGGTAGCATTTTCTAAAATGTATAATGATCCTTCTGCACAGATATTTGTATTCTTTATAATGGTAGTGGCTGCTGCAGAAGTTGCAGTAGGACTCGCTATCATCGTGATGATGTATCGTAAAGTGCATTCGGTAGACATTAATATTTTGAACAGGCTTAAACATTAATGCCTCTTCCCCCTGAAGGGGAAAGGGATTTATAAAAAATAAAAGAAGCCCCTTTAGGGGTTTGGGGTATGACAAACTTAGTTTACTTAGTTCCATTATTTCCTTTGATAGGGTTTCTTATCAACGGTATTGGCTGGAGAAAAATGCCGAAATCTGCCGGCGGAGCCATAGGTAGTATTGCTATCTTAGCATCGTTTATTGTGTCATTGGGCATTTTCTTCGAGGTGAAAAGTACCGGTGCTACTACAATAGTACACCTGTTCGATTTTATCCAGTCGGGTAAACTGTATATTCCGTTCTCATTCCAGGTAGATGCATTGTCTTCTTTATTCCTGCTTATCATTACCGGTATCGGTTTCCTTATACATGTCTATTCTACATCGTATATGCACGATGATGAGGGCATGGTAAAATATTTTGCCTTCCTTAACCTGTTCGTATTTTCAATGCTGCTGCTGGTATTGGGTGCCAACTATCTTATCATGTTTATTGGTTGGGAAGGTGTGGGCCTTTGCTCATACCTGCTCATTGGTTTTTGGTTCAAGAACAGGGATTATACCAATGCTGCCAAGAAAGCATTCATCATGAACCGTATTGGTGATCTTGGTTTCCTGGTGGGTATGCTGATGATATTATTTCATTTCGGCACATTGACCTATGCTGATTTCTTTAATAATCTGCATAATTCAGATGTAGCCATCAGTAATAATATGTATAACTGGATAGCTATCTGCTTGTTTATAGGTGCTATGGGTAAGAGCGCGCAGATACCGTTATATACATGGCTGCCCGATGCGATGGCAGGCCCTACGCCGGTATCCGCACTCATCCACGCCGCAACCATGGTTACTGCCGGTATCTATATGATAGCCCGCAGCTCGGCTTTGTACAACCTGGCACCGCTGGCTCAAAACCTGGTAGGGATCATTGGCCTGGCAACAGCTATACTGGCTGCATCTATTGCCATCAAACAATACGATATCAAAAAAGTATTGGCTTATTCTACCGTCAGCCAGTTGGGCTTTATGTTCCTGGCGCTGGGTATGGGTGCTTATACAACAGCTGTATTCCACGTAATGACACATGCCTTTTTTAAAGCATTATTGTTCCTGGGTTCAGGTAGTGTTATACATGCTATGGGTGGCGAGCAGGACATTCGTAAAATGGGCGGGCTGAATAAGCATATGCGTATCACCGGTATTACTTTCCTGATAGGTTGCCTGGCTATAGCAGGTATCCCGGGTTTCTCCGGCTTCTTTTCTAAAGACGAAATACTGGCAGCTACATATGCACACAGCCCGGTAATGTATTACCTGGCATTGGGCGCTGCACTGATGACGGCATTTTACATGTTCCGTTTATACTTCCTTACATTCACCGGTTCATTCCGTGGTACCGAGGAGCAGCATCATCACCTGCATGAAAGCCCTGCTGCTATGACCATACCACTTATAGTGCTGGCATTCTTTGCCATCGTTGGTGGTTATGTAGGTCTGCCGCCGGTTATCAGCGAGCATCATTCATTAAATAGTTTCCTGCGTTCAGTAGTATCGAATTTTGGGGAACATGAATTATCGCATGCTACCGAATGGATGCTGATGGGATTATCTTCAGGCCTGGTGATCATTACGATCATCATTGCCTACGCTGTGAACAAAAAACCAAATTTTGCACCTAATACCGGCCTGGCTAAAACGCTGGAGAATAAATGGTATGTAGATGAGCTATATGATGCTGTGATCGTTAACCCGCTGCAAAAACTTTCCGGGTTGCTGGATCGTTTTGCAGAGCGCATGGGTATTGACGGCCTTGTGAACGGGGTAGGTAAAATAGTGCGTTGGGGTAGCGACCGTGTACGTTTGCTGCAAAGTGGGCAAGTTGGTTTTTATATTTTCGTAATGGTAATAGGCATGACCTTGTTATTTGCCATTAGTTTTTTCTGGATACAATAAGATATTAAATAGAGCAACTGCAAACATTGCATTAGCGTTATGATTTTGACATTACTTATACTGGTTCCGCTTATAGCAGGCATATTCAGCTTCATTGCAAAAGATGGGGCTAAAGGTCTTGCATTAATAAGTTCATTGGTTACACTGGGGCTGGCTGCTTATATCAGCATGGCCGCTAATACAGCATCGCTTTCATGGACCATGCAATGGATACCAAGATTGGGTGCACAATTAAGTTTCCAGGCTGATGGTATGAGCGCCATGCTTTGCCTGCTTACGGCTATCATTATGCCGGTTATCTTTATCAGCAACTGGAATAAAGAAGTAGAAAAGCCCGGTGCATTCTATGGCCTGATGTTATTATCGCAGGCCGGTATCACCGGCGTATTCCTGGCCTATGATGCCTTATTGTTTTACTTCTTCTGGGAACTGGCGCTGATACCTGTTTACTTCCTGTGCTCTCGCTGGGGCGGTGAAAAGCGTATACCGGTTACTTTCAAATTCTTCGTTTATACTTTCGTAGGCAGCCTTATGATGCTGTCTGCGCTGATTTATTTATCACTGCAGAATACAGGCGTAAGTGCTTATTCGTGGCAGAACATTGTAAGGGCCGGTGCATCTTTGCCTGCAGTGCAACAGCAATTTTTATTTTGGCTCATCTTTATAGCTTTTGCAGTAAAGATGCCGATATTCCCGTTCCATACATGGCAGCCTGATACGTATGAACAATCACCTACACCAGTAACTATTATATTGAGTGCGCTGATGGTGAAGATGGGTATGTTTGGCGTAATACGCTGGCTGATGCCGGTATTGCCTGCCGGTGTGGCTTTCTGGAGTAATACGATCATTATACTTTCTGTTATAGGCATTATATATGCCTCGCTGATAGCTATTGTACAAACAGACCTGAAGCGCCTTGTGGCTTACTCATCTATTGCACACATGGGCCTGATGAGTGCTGCTGCCTTTGCTCAAACAAATGTAGGCCTGCATGGGCTTATGGTGCAGATGTTCAACCACGGCATAAACATAACCGGTATGTGGCTGATCGTAAGCATGGTTGAGCAGCGCTGGGGTACCCGCGATATGGGTAAGCTCGGTGGCATGGCTATCACTGCGCCTAAAATGGCTATCGCTTTGGTAATAATATCACTGGCCAATGTGGCCCTGCCGCTTACCAATGGTTTTATAGGTGAGTTCATGCTGTTCAACGGCTTGTTTGAAAGTGCGTCGCCTTATCATATCACCTTTATGGTGGTAGCCGGCTTGGGCATCATACTGGGTGCTGTTTATACGCTGAACATGGTGCAGAAAACAGCTTATGGTAATGCAACTGCAATGACAACCGGCGGCGATATTACTGCAAATGAATATGTGGGGCTGGCTATAGTGATAGGATTGATACTGGTATTGGGTATATATCCTAAACCATTGCTGGATATGACAGCAGGTTTTGCGAATATGATGATACCATAGTTTTTAAATGTTGACTTTTAATTTTTGAAATTATAATGAAGGCAATTATTGCTACAACAGTATTTGGCATTGTGTTAATGTTTGCCGGCCTGGTGGCTAAGGAAAAGCGTTCTATCAGTACGCTGGCCATTGTGCTGCTGGTTGCATTGCTGGGTGTCAATATCTGGGACCTGGTGACCACACCTGCCACTGCACCACAGTCGTTCTTTAATAATATGCTGCGTATAGACCGCTATGCTTTATGGTTCAACACGCTGATGACGGGCTGCACCGTATTATATGCGCTGTTGGTAGGCAAGGATATTGAAAAAGTGGGTGTACACGTTGCAGAATATTTTGCCCTTATATTTTTTATCCTTTGCGGTGTTTACCTGCTTACCAGCTATAACAATATGCTGATGCTGTTCCTGGGTATTGAGATACTTTCTATACCACAATATATACTGGCCGGCAGCGATAAGCGCAATTTGAAAAGCAGCGAAGCAGCACTTAAGTATTTCCTGATGGGGTCTTTCTCTACCGGTATACTATTAATGGGGATTACGCTTTTATACGGTGCTACCGGCACCTTCAATATTGTAGGGTTCTCTTTCCTGCAGTCAGACCTGGTAAACCCGCTGGCAATAGCAGGTATCCTGTTCCTGATGATAGCATTGGGCTTCAAAGTGTCTGCTGCACCTATGCATACCTGGACACCCGATGTGTATGACGGGGCACCTACTCCTTTCACTGCGTATATGGCTACGGTAGTAAAAGCAAGTGCTTTCCTGGCCTTTATGCGTTTATTCTCTGTATCATTCGGCTCACTCAGCAGTCACTGGATGATGCTACTGGCTATTATTACCGCGGCAACGTTGCTGGTAGGTAACCTGACGGCGGTATTCCAGCAGAGCGTAAAGCGTATGCTGGCCTATTCATCTATTGCACAAGCGGGCTTTATGCTGTTTGCTGTACTAGCTGTAAATGCTACAGCATGGCAGGGCATGCTGATATACGCGGTGGCATACAGTGTGGCTACCATTGGTATGTTTGCAGTGCTGCTGAAGATGAAAGACTATACTTATGATGGCTTCAACGGGCTGGCAAAAAAAGAACCTGTATTGGCTTTCTTCACTACGATATTCATATTATCGTTGGCAGGTATACCGCTTACCGGCGGCTTTATGGCCAAGTATTTTGTGCTGCTGGCAGCAGTAGAGCAAGGCCAGCTTTTCTGGCTGGTTATCTTCGGCCTGCTTATGGCAGCTATCAGCGCCTACTATTATTTCCGCGTTATCATAGCTATGTACTTCAAGCAGGGGAATGCCGAGCTGAATGAAGAAGTTACGGGCACCGATAAATTCTGGCTGGCCGTAACCTGTGTGCTCGTAGTATTGATAGGTACAGTACCCCAGTTGTTTTTGAATAATATTTAAGATTGTATGGTAATAAGTAAAGAGGCAGCACGCACATGCTGCCTCTTTTATTTTAAACGCATGTATCAATGATCAACAACTCCTCCTTGTCCTTCGATGCATGGACGATCAATTTGCCGTGCTTATTCCAGTAAGCGCTTTGTCCGCCTGAGGGTATCTGGCAGGACGGGCCGCCATAGTTTGCCATGAGCACATGCATGTTATATAGTTTTGCATAGCTGCTTAAATAGTCGTAGCCTTCTGCCAGTCCACCGGGACTGTAAAATATGCCTGCCACGTATAATGTGGTGTTTTTCTTTGCAGCATTTTCAGGGTGCAGGGGGCTTGTGATGTCGGCACAAATTGCAACAGATATTTTTTCACCTGCTGCTTCTAACACTGGGTTGTGTATATCACCCGGTTCAAAATAAACTTCTTCTCCTGTGTGCAGAAATTGTTTGGTGTACAACTGTACTGCTTTATTCGGTTGCAATATGAAAGCACCTATATGCAGTTTGTCATTGGTAGTGATTGGCGCACCTGCAATAATGATAATATTGCGTTCGTCGGATATTTCTTGCAATGGTTGCAGGCGTGTATCATTTTCCTGAAAAGCATGTGCCGCTGCATCTCCTAACATATATCCTGTTAAAGACATTTCAGGAAAAAGTACCAGCTGTGCCTTACTGTCTGCTGCGACAAGAGTCATACGGCAGTGATCTTGTATATTGGAGTCTATATCGCCGTCTTTTGGAATGGTTTGAGCAGAGGCTATGATCATATTTGATCGTGATTTAAGTTGGTTATATCTAGTTTTTCATTGGCACGCTCTAATACAGTTGATACACTATCATCACTTGTAAGTGCACGGAAAGGTACTGGCGTTTTCGGCTCCTTATTATGCCCTTGCAGAAAATGTTGCATCCACATATTACTATGCCACTCACCCAGCTTGTAGCCTATGTTTTTAAACAAGCCTATGTCCTCAAAACCCAACGCCCGGTGAAATTCTACGCTTTTTATATTAGAAGATAGTATTCCCGCATATACACTATAGTATCCCTGCATCTTCAGCAATTTGAACAGTGCTTCATAGAGAACCCGGGCTATTCCTTTGCGATGATACTGTTCGTCGAGATATACGGTTGATTCCGGCGACCATTGATAGCCTGTTCTATCGCGATGCGTGCTGCCGTAAGCATACCCAATGATCCGGCCGTTATGTTCGCAAACCAACCAGGGGTATTGCGCACATATCTTTTCTATTTTCTTTTTAAACTCGTCTACGGACGGTACATCATACTCGAAGCTGATAGCTGTGTTCAGTACATAAGGCGCATATACTTTTAAGGCTGCTGCGGCATCTGATGTGTTTATTAGTCGTATCTTAAACATTATTGCAATTATTTAAAGTGTATAAACCATTATCCAGTAATAAGGCAGAATGATAACCTGCATGTCTTTTGCAATGCCTTGCATTTTTTCTTTTAGAAAGTCGGCCGAAGGGAAATTTTTTAATACACGGTGTATCGTTCCGTCCTCCAGCTTTCGTTCCTGGAAGGTATTTCCATGTTCATCCGTATAAACGATTGGGTGATTGCTACCCTCCACATAGATATTGTCCATCATAACTACCAGCCCTGCATCTTTCACCTGTGCGTTCACTGTTGCAATAAACCTGTCGAGTTCCTGCAGCGGTACATGGCTCCAAATAAATCCACCGAATAAACTTTCATACTTTTTGCCGCTATCCAATTTGTATATATCGGCCTGTACAAAATTCACTGCAGCGTTGGTATATGCTTTGCGCCGGGCAATTTCCAGTACGGCTTTGTTTATATCAGTAGCTATTATGGAACGTGCAGTATATGCTATTCGTTCTGTCCAGTAGCCGGTACCGCAGGCTATTTCCAAAACATCTTTGTCTTTGAACAGCGCCTGCAGCAAAGTGGCGGCGTGCTGCAGGTCTTCTTGTCTTTCGGGCCTGGAATATATTTTCTCATATTCTGCTGCCCGGTCGTGGTAGTACTTTATTAAGTTGTCATTCATAGCATGAGTATTAAAAAACAAAGCCCCGCAATTTTTGCGGGGCTTTGATATTGTTAGCGCAGGTACAACAGTTCGCGATATTTTGGCAGCGGCCATGTTTTATCGTCCACCAGCAATTCCAGCTTATCGGCATGGTAGCGTATCTTATCAAAGTAGGTTCTTACCTCGTTGCAATACATCGATGCACGCTTGTGCATGTCTTCCACGTTGTTGGCTTTCTTGCGTGCCTCTATCATCGGCTCCACATTATCGTTGATCTGCTGAATGTGTTCGCTAATAACTTTCAGCAGGTTCAGCTGTGCTTTATAACTGCTTTCGCCAAGCCCGAGGTCTTTCAGGCCTTTTACATTTTCCACAAGCACATTCTGGTAGTTAACGGCAGCAGGCAGTATGTGGTTGGTAGCTATATAGCCCAGTATGCGAGCTTCAATTTGTACCTTCTTTACGTACTCTTCCAGCAGTATCTCGTGGCGTGCTTCCAGTTCACGTTCGCTATAGATGCCGTTATTGAAAAATACTTTTTTAGCGGCGTCAGTTACAAATGCATCCAGTGCTTCAGGCGTAGTTTTGAAATTGTTCAGGCCGCGTTTCTTAGCTTCTTCTGCCCATTCTTCGCTGTAGTTATCACCTTCAAAACGTATTTTCTTCGATTTAGAGATATAATCGCGCAATACATGCATGATAGCTATTTCTTTCTTCTCGCCTTTTTCTATCAGCGCATCAACATCTGCTTTGAAAGACTTCAGAGATTCGGCCATGATGGTATTTAATACCGTCATAGGAGAGCCACAGTTGGCAGAAGAACCTACCGCGCGGAATTCAAACTTGTTGCCGGTGAATGCAAACGGGCTGGTACGGTTACGGTCCGTATTGTCCATCAGCAGTTCTGGTATTTGTTTGTGTATATCCAACTTCAGTATCACTTCATCCTGCTCGCTGAATTTATCCTTTACACGTGTTTCTATTTCATCCAGTACTTCTGTCAGGTATTTACCTATATATACAGATATGATAGCAGGCGGTGCTTCGTTAGCGCCCAGGCGGTGGTCGTTATTGGCAGAAGCAATAGCGGCGCGCATCAGGTCGGCATGGTCATGTACTGCTTTGATAGCGTTTACGAAGAACGTAAGAAACATCAGGTTGGTACGTGGTGTTTTACCGGGTGCCAGCAGGTTCACGCCTGTATCAGTAGCAAGGCTCCAGTTATTGTGCTTACCACTACCGTTTACCCCGGCAAATGGTTTTTCGTGCAGCAATACTTTCAGCTTATGGCGCTTGGCCACTTTATTCATTACATCCATCAGCAGCGAGTTGTGGTCTACTGCTATGTTCACTTCTTCAAATATAGGTGCGCACTCAAACTGGCCGGGTGCTACCTCGTTGTGACGGGTGCGCAGCGGAATACCCAGTTTGTATGATTCCTGCTCGAAATCTTGCATGAACTCATACACACGGTCAGGTATAGAACCGAAATAGTGGTCTTCCAGTTGCTGTCCTTTTGCAGGAGAATGTCCTACCAGTGTGCGTCCGCACATTACAAGGTCGGGGCGAGCATTGGCCAGGGTTTCATCTACAACAAAATACTCTTGTTCCCAGCCGAGGGTAGTAGTTACTTTGGTAACGTTTTTATCAAAATAGTGGCATACATCAACGGCAGCTTTTTCGAGGGCGCCGATAGATTTCAGCAGCGGCGCTTTATAATCCAGCGATTCGCCGTTGTATGCTATGAATATAGTAGGTATGCAAAGTGTTTTACCATGTCCTGCTTCCATAATGAAAGCCGGAGAAGAAGGATCCCATGCGGTATAACCACGCGCTTCGAAAGTGGCACGTATACCACCGTTAGGGAAACTTGACGCATCAGGCTCCTGCTGTATCAGCGCATCACCGTCAAATAGTTCGATAGCCGTACCATCACTTTTTATAGTGAAGAAAGAATCGTGCTTTTCGGCGGTAGTACCTGTAAGCGGCTGGAACCAGTGTGTAAAGTGTGTAACACCACGTTCTTCAGCCCAGGCTTTCATACCTGCAGCGATCTGGTCGGCCATCTTTCTATCGATCTTAGAACCGGATTTAGCTGAGTTCATCAGGCTCTTGTAAGCCTCATCACTCAGGCATTCGCGCATGGCGCGGCCCGTAAATACATTGCTGCCGAACATAGCGGTGATCTTCTTACCACCATAGTGGGCGATCTTCTTGTCTTCGGAAGCAAGTTCTTGCAGTGCGAGATAGCGTAAAGATGACATAAATATTAAATTTTGAGCAAATTTATATAAAATCTCCTTTCCTACCCAAATTTTTCAGAAGAAAAGAACAATTTATTAATATTAAAATAATTATGTTTTATTTTTTAAATGGATGGAAAATCGCATCATGTACCACAAATGCACAGCTAAAATCCTGTTCTACAATACCTTGTATCAAAATTTCCCCGGCCGGCTCAATTAAATGCATTAAAATTTTAATATCAAAATGTTTGCTGTTTTTGCCTTGATGCTGGATTGGCATGTGGTCAATAAATTCTACCCCCCTGCGGCCTTGCCATTTATAGGCGGCTTCTTTAGCGCTCCAGGCCAATGTGATCAGTTTAGGGTCTGTACCGATGATTGCCTGTTCTGCCGGTGAAAGGAATTTATACTGAATGCGTTCTATATTAGGGTGCCAGCATTGTATATCTATACCGCATTCAACATAAGGGCTCACAATTGCTGCTACATATGGCCAGGAATGTGATATGGAAAAATAATATTCGTTATTGTCTATCCGTGGCTTATCGTGCTCATCAGGGTGTATGTTCAGCAGCGGGAAATCTTCTTTGAGGTGCTTTAGCAAAAAACGGCCTGCCAGTCTTTCAAGCCGGCGCTTCTCCGCTTTAATATCCGGCGCAGGTAAACCTGTGCGTTCAATAAAAAAACTTTCAGGTTCATCTATCTTCCAGATGGCTGCAAGGCTGTATTTATCACTGCTCCATTCGCGGTACAAAGACATAGGGACTGTACGGCTGATTTTTTTTCAAAAATATACTTTTAAAAGCCCGGAAACACTGTAAATATTCCATTTCTTTGAGAATTGGCAGGCTTATTGCTGAATCAAACTAAACTCAAAATTTAAATTCTTAAAAAATGAAGAAACTAGTATTAGGTCTGACCCTGACCGCCCTTTCTTTTTCAGTATTTGCGCAGGATGATAAACAGGATGAAGAGTACGAGCTGCGTGGTAATGAAAAGTACGGCTACATTATTACAGAAAAAGGTGATAAGATAGAAGGTATTGTGAAGCTGATGGGGAACGAAGAAACTCCGTGGGTGAACCAGAAGAAAGTAAAATTCATTGCAAAATCAGACATCGACGCATCTAAAAACAGGCAGCGCCTGAAAAAAATGGATACCGATGACCTGAAAGAATACGTAGCCATAGACGGTGATAAGGAACGCCATTTCCGCCTGGTGAAATGGAATAACACCCGCGAAGGCCTGATGAGCGAAGGTGGTGGCCTGGGCGGTACGCTTAAAAAAGCAAAGAACCTGTCTACTACCAGGCATATGGCCGAAGTAATGGTAGATGGCAAGATCAGTGTTTTCCGCCTGTATGGCTATCCTGCTACTGTTGCTGTAGGGAAAGGCGATGTAGAGCAAATGGAAAGGGAAACCAAAGAACTGAGGGAGAACCCTACCGTACTGGTACAAAAAGAAGATGGTAAAGTAGAAGCTTTCCAGGCAGATGATATTAAAGACCTGGTGAAGGACTGCGATATGGTAAAAGAAAAGCTGGAAGCGGGTAAATACGCTTCTTACGACCCTGCAAAACAGGAGAAGAAAAGAAGCGGTATGGGCAAACTGATAAAAAATGAAGTAGACCGTGCCGGTATGGGTGGTACACTGCTTACTATGGCACAGGAAGTTTTTGGCGATTACAATGCTAATTGCAAATAATTATTCCCCGTATAATATATTTGAAGGCGGCTCATGTGAGCCGCTTTTTTTATTGTCCACAAAATATTGACATCATAATTTTACCCGTCACTACATCAGCCAATTAGCTGTTATATTTGCTGCCATGATACTTTCCGATAAGCGCATACTGGAAGAAATGGAAAAAGGCACGATCAAAATAACGCCTTACGACCGTGAAAGCCTGGGCAGCAATAGTTATGATGTGCACCTGGGCGCTACGCTGGCTACTTATAAAGAGCATATACTGGATGCTAAAAAGCATAATACGATAGAGTACTTCGAGATACCGGATGAAGGCTTTGTGCTGTACCCGCATATATTTTACCTGGGTGTAACACAGGAGTATACCGAAACACATGCACACGTACCTTTCCTGGAAGGTAAGTCGAGCACAGGCCGCCTGGGTATAGATATACATGCTACTGCAGGCAAAGGCGATGTAGGCTTTTGCGGCAACTGGACACTGGAAATATCTGTAAAACAACCGGTGAAAATATATAAAGGCATGCCTATCGGCCAGCTCATATACTTCCCGGTAGAGGGTGAAATAGAAGTGAAGTACAACCAGAAGGGCAATGCGAAATATAGCCAGCAGCCCGATAAGCCAATAGAAAGCATGATGTGGAAGAATAAATTCTAAAACACAGCAATTTTTACAAATAATAAACGCCTGCTTAACAGGCGTTTATTATTTGCGGGTGTACCGGTCAGAACACATTCAATTTCTTTTTGCCGGCATAATGCACCGGGATATTTATATAAACACCTTTGCCCGCTTTTACAAAGCCTTCCAGCCGTACATTCACTTCTTTATTGGCCATTAGTTCCAGGCCGTTAGATATAACGCCTTTCAGGTCCGCATTGAGGGCAACCGGCAATAAAAATGTATCCAGGCCAGGTACTTCGTATTTCTGCTCTAAAAAAGCCTTCCCCACCAGCTTTTCGTTGATATAAAGATTTACATCTGCATCTTTCAGGGTCATGCCATGCTTATTCGGATTATAAAACTGCACATCCATACCTATTTCCGGATGCAGGCTTATTTTATTCACCCTGAAGTTCTTTACATCCTGGTAAACCAGGTCTTTAGGGCTGGCGCAAGATGTTAACAAAGCTGCACAAATAACAATCATTAACAATAGTTCTATCCTTTTCATATCAATTTCCAGGAGATGGTTTTATCGCTAAAGTATAATACTGTAGCGGGTTTCCGCATTTCTACCACTAAAATCAGGCCAATATTTGCTGTTAATTGCTTGTTAACCGCTTGTAAACAAAGGGTTAACGATGCCCAAATATTTTCTAAGCCCTGTTTACCGAACAATATTTGTGTCAGCAAACGGAGAAAACGTTTGGCATTAGCAAGTTCTCTCTCTTATCCCTTATACAGAAGGGCCCTATACAGGGCCTTTTTTTATTTCTCTATGTTTAACTTTAGTCCTGTAAACAACCACCGATGGGAAAACAGCATAATTATGCCACCACCATTACCTGGACAGGCAATAATGGGGAAGGCACCAACGACTACAGGAATTACGAACGCAGCCATACTTTGTCTGTAGCCGGCAAACAGGATATACTTTGTTCTTCTGATACACCTTTCAGGGGAGATGGCAGCAAACATAACCCGGAGGATATGCTGCTGGCATCGTTATCCAGTTGTCATATGCTGTGGTACCTGCATTTGTGTGCTGATGCCGGGGTTATCGTCACGGATTATGTAGATAATGCAACCGGTACTATGGAAGAACTACCAACCGGAGGCGGCCATTTTACAGAAGTGGTATTACACCCGGTTGTTAAGGTAAAGGATGCAGGCATGATAGAAAAAGCCAATGCACTGCACGATAAAGCACACGAAAAATGTTTTATTGCCAATTCATGCAATTTTCCGGTAAGGCACGAACCTAAAGCAGTGGTAGCCTGATGAGCAATATTGTATTACGCCCATACCAGGCAAATGATTTTAACCAGGTCATCCAATTATTCCTGCTGAACACACCGAAATATTTTTGTCCGCCGGAGCAGCATGACCTGGAAAGCTTTCTGAAAGATGAATTGGAATACTACTATGTAGCGGCTGACGGAGTGGATATACTTGCCTGCGGCGGTTGCAATGTGGAAGGGCAAACCGGCTGGCTATCGTGGTATATGGTACATCCATCGCATCATGGCAAAGGGTTAGGCCGTATGCTGGCAGAACATAATCTCAAAATATTGGAGCGTAATGAGCAGGTAACAGATATACAAGTGCGCACATCGCAACTGGTATACCCCTTTTACGAGAAATTAGGCTTTGAATTATATGAAACCAAAGACGACTACTGGGGCAAAGGCATGCACCTGTATAAAATGAAATTAAACCGCAAGCTATCTGCCAAATAGCCGGCATTACATTAGCTAATTGAGTATTTTAGCGCAAATTTTTGAAGGATGAATAAAGTTGTAGCCAACGCAGACGAAGCGATAAAAGATATAGAATCGGGTATGACCCTGATGCTGGGCGGCTTCGGTTTGTGCGGCATTCCTGAAAACTGCATATCGGCATTGGTACGTAAGGGCGTCAATAACCTTACCTGCATATCCAATAATGCAGGAGTAGATGATTTTGGTATAGGCCTGATGCTGCAAGGTCGGCAAGTAAAGAAAATGATATCTTCTTATGTAGGCGAGAATGCAGAATTTGAACGCCAGTTGCTGAGCGGCGAACTGGAAGTAGAACTGGTACCGCAGGGCACATTGGCTACACGCTGCATGGCTTCTGGTTATGGTATGCCTGCCGTGTACCTGCTGGCAGGTGTTGGCACAGAGGTGGCAGAAGGAAAAGAAGTACGCAATTTTAATGGTAAAGATTACCTGCTGGAATATGCTTTCGATTCTGACTATGCAATAGTGAAAGCATGGAAAGGTGATACGCAGGGCAACCTGGTATATAAAGAAACAGCCCGCAATTTCAATCCCATGATGGCTATGGCCGGGAAGATAACCATTGCAGAAGTTGAAGAACTGGTACCTGCAGGGGAACTGGACCCGAATGAAATTCATACACCCGGCATATATGTGCACCGCATATTCCAGGGCAGCAATTATGAAAAACGCATTGAACAAAGGACTGTAAGACCCCAAACCCCTAAAGGGGCTTAGTAAAGGGTATTGAGCAGGAAATTAATTTATAACAAATAAAAGCCCCTTTGGGGGTTTGGGTATGGGTTTAAATAAAGAACAAATAGCACAACGTATAGCGCAAGAATTGCAGGATGGTTTTTATGTGAACCTGGGTATAGGTATCCCTACACTGGTGGCCAATTATATACCGCAGGGTGTGAACGTAGTACTGCAAAGCGAAAATGGTTTATTGGGCATGGGGCCTTTCCCTTTTGAAGGTGAAGAGGACGCAGACCTGATAAATGCAGGTAAACAAACCATCACTACGTTACCAGGTTCGGCGTTTTTCGACAGCGCCATGAGCTTTGGTATGATACGTGCCGGCAAGGTAGACCTGACCGTACTGGGCGCTATGGAAGTAGCTGATAACGGCGATATAGCCAACTGGAAGATACCCGGCAAAATGGTAAAAGGCATGGGTGGTGCTATGGACCTGGTAGCTGCTGCCAAAAATATAATTGTAGCCATGCAGCATACCAACCCGAAAGGAGAAAGCAAGCTGCTGCCAAAATGTACCCTGCCGCTTACCGGCGTGGGTTGCGTAAAGAAAATAGTAAGCGACCTAGGTGTATTTGATGTGACACCCGATGGCTTCCGTTGTATAGAACGCGCACCCGGTGTGAGTGTAGACGAGATAAAAGCTAAAACAGCAGGCAGGCTTGTAATAGCTGATGATGTAAAGGAGATGGCATTTTGAGCAGGATATTAGTTTACCACAACGGCGAATGCAGTAAATGTAAAGAGCTGACAGAAATACTTTCGGATAAAGGTTTACCGGTAGACTATAAATTTTACCTGCACGAAGCTTTGACAATAACTGAGCTCAAAGACTTATTGCAAAAGTTGCAGCTGCCCGCTACCGATTTGTTACGGCAGTCGGAGCCTTTGTTTGCGGCACAGTATGATGGAAAGCAGTTTACCGATGATGAGTGGCTGCAAATAATTGTAGATCACCCGGTATTGCTGCAAAGGCCTATAGTAGTGTTCGATGATAAAGCCATCATAGCCCGGCCACCCGCAAAAGTGTTAGAGATACTTTAATTAATAACCCTCGTAAGAGGGTTATTCTGTTATATGCAGAAATAGTTTTTTATTTTTATTGAAATGGAAAGGATGAAACGCCTGCTGCTATGCCTCGTATTTATTATTGCATGTTCATGGCATGTGTATGCGCAGGTAAATTCGGAAGAAGTACTCATCAACAGGATACTCATTACCCTGCAGCGTGGTGATGATTCTCTTTACGCTACGCTGTTCCCCAAATTTGATGAGCTATACAGGATTGCCCAAAACCTGCAGGGCACAGATGATATATCCAACCGGCGCATAACTAATATCCGTTCCAACCCCAAACTACTGCAGCAATTCGACCCGCAGTACAACCCGGATATAATTACCGACTTTGATAACGTAAAGAAAAAAGGAAAAGACTCAGGCCTGCACTGGACGGATATGCTGCTGATGCGCTACGAACTGGAAAAGGCCATTTTGCCAAAAGAACTGATAGGTTTTGAAAAGGTAGTGCCTATAAGAATGCAGGGATATATTTATGTGCAGGATTTGCTGACCCGCAGGGCATATATCATAGCCGTACGCGACATACACAGTTTTAACAATAAATGGTATGGCGGTCACGTGGTGAATATCCTGGAAGCAGATAATACGGATGAATACTTTGAAAAACTGGCTAAAGAGCGTAAGGTAGAAAAGCAAAAACTGCTGGAAGCATTGTATGGTAGTGCTGATGCATCCAATCCTACCGCGGCAGACAGCGCGGCAGTAGTGAAAAAACCTGCCGTAGCTAAGGAAGAGGATGACGATGACAGGGCAAAAGCTACCAATGATGTAGTGGAACGGAAACTTTATGTAGGTAAGTTTGATAACGAGATAAGTGTAGAATTGTATATACGTTCTTTGAAAGGTGCCTGCCCCGACGCTGCCTGTGCCTGGGAAGCCATCTATAAGTTCGGCGACCAGGATGATTACCTGAAACTGGATGTAAGTAAAACACCCGACGGTAAATGGCAGTTTACAGAAGAAGATGTAGGCGTACTGGAAGTGACCATTGCAGGAGATAAAATGACCGGCTCATGGACATCTTTCAAGGATAAGACAGAATATGATGCGGTGCTTACGGAAAAGAAAGAAGTAAAGAACCGCAAGCTGTTCATGCTCGACGATATTATAGAGAACCAGGGCTACGCCAACCCCTAATTATTTTCTTATAGAGCTATTGCAAACACTTAACCTGTTTGCATTGTTACATCCTGTACCTTTATCGGGTATATCATAATTTTTTTAAAGAGGAGTAAAAGATGCAGCAACCGTCCATTCGCACGTTTGGAGAATTGAAGAAGGCAGGATATACTGCCAGGTCAGTGAAGGAAGAGGTGAGGGAAAATCTCGTAAAAGCAATAAAAGACAATAACACACCATTTCATGGTATATTGGGTTACGAAGACTCAGTGATACCCGATGTGGAAAGGGCTTTGTTGTCCCGCCATAATATCTTATTCCTGGGTTTGCGCGGACAGGCCAAAACACGCATGGCGCGAGAGATGGTGAACCTGCTGGATGAATGGATACCGGTGGTAGAAGGCAGTGATATCAACGACAGTCCTTTTGCACCCATCTCTTTATTTGCCCGCAACCTGCTGGCCGAAAAAGGAGACGATACCCCAATAAACTGGCTGCACCGCAACGAACGCTATGGCGAAAAGCTGGCAACACCCGATGTATCTGTAGCCGACCTTATAGGCGATGTGGACCCGATAAAAGCAGCCAATATGCGGCTGAGCTTTGCAGACGAGCACGTGATACATTATGGCATCATACCACGTTCGCACAGGGGCATATTTGTAATAAACGAACTGCCCGACCTGCAGGCACGTATACAGGTTTCGCTATTCAATATCCTGCAGGAAGGTGATATACAGATACGCGGTTTTAAACTGCGTATGCCGCTGGATATACTGTTTGTATTCACAGCAAACCCCGAAGACTATACTAACCGGGGTAGTATTGTTACGCCGCTTAAGGACCGTATAGAAAGCCAGATCATTACACACTATCCTAAAACAGTGCAGGTATCGCGTGCCATTACGGAGCAGGAGGCAGATGTGCTGGAAGAACAATTGCAAAAAGTAGACGTACCGGAAATGTGCAAAATGCTGATAGAGCATATTGCCATGGAAGCGCGTAAAAGTGAATATGTAGACCAAAAGAGCGGTGTGTCCGCACGCCTTACCATATCGGCATATGAGAACCTGGTAAGCACTGCAGAACTACGCGCACTGAAGCACAACAGCCCGCGGACAATGGTACGCATAGCAGATTTCCTGGGTATAATACCATCTATTACCGGTAAAATAGAGCTGGTATATGAAGGGGAACAGGAAGGGCCGCTGAATGTAGCTTACCGCCTGCTGGGGCAGGCTATCCGTGCCTTGTTCGTTGAATATTTCCCCGATCCGCAATCGTATAAAAAAGCGGGGCGTTCACCAAAAGAAGCCAAACAGCGTAACAATCCATATCAGCCTATTATAGATTGGTTTGGTAAAGGCAACGACCTGGTATTGATGCGTGACGATACAGATGAAGCTTACAGGCAGCGCCTGTACACCGTTGATGGCTTATACGGTGCGGTAAAGAATTTTTACCCCAATGCAGATGATGCACAGAATGCATTGCTTATGGAATTCCTGCTGCACGGTCTTTCTGAATATTCACTCATCAGCAAAAAGGGTGTAGAAGCCGGCGGTTACAGCTTTGGTGATATACTTGGCAGCATGATGAATATGAACTTCAATGTAAGTGCCGAAGATGAGGAAGAAGATTTTTAATGTAACATTGCTTCATGCAGGATTTCTCCTCTGAAATATTTTTTAAGACTGCAAGAAGCGGCGGAAAAGGCGGGCAGAATGTAAACAAGGTAGAGACCGCTGCCGAGGCATGGTGGCATATCGAAAGCTCTCGTTTTTTTACACCGGCAGAAAAGGAGCTGATACTTGTTAAACTGCAAAACCGCATCAATAAAGAAGGGTACCTGATAGTAAAAAGTACGGAGACCCGCTCGCAACTGGAGAATAAGCAGATAGCGCAGCAAAAGATGGAGGCCCTCGTAGCGCAAAGCCTGGTAGTACCTAAAAAGCGCAAGGCTACAAGGCCTTCAAAAGCAGCAAAAGCTGCGAGGCTGGATAGTAAGCGTAAAGAATCGGAGAAAAAACAAATGCGGCGTAAAGACTGGTAAGCTTATCGTGCGTCGAAGTCTATTACTACACGGTCGGTCTTAGGGTGCGCCTGGCAGGTAAGCACAAAGCCTTTTTCTACTTCGTCTTTTTCCAGTGCATAGTTCACTTCCATGTCTACAGCCCCTTCGGTTACCTTGGCACGGCAGGTGCAGCATACACCGCCTTTGCAGGCATAAGGCAGGTCGGCACCATGTTTTAGTGCAGCGTCTAGTATGCTGTCGCCATTGTAAGCCAGCTCCATGTCGAATGTAATGCCGTCGAGCGTGATGCTCACCTTGCTCATAGAGCTCGCATCCGCATTATGCTCGGCCACCCATTTTTCATGGGTTTCTTTTGGCTGATCGGGAGAGGTAAAGAGTTCTATATGAATATTGGTAGAATCCATGCCCAGGTCTACCAACTGCTGGCGTACCGATAATATCATGTCTTCCGGTCCGCAGATAAAGGCCTCGTCTACAGATTGTATATCTATTAACGTCTTGCAGAAGTCAGTACATTTTTGTGCATCTATCCGCCCGTTGAACAAAGGCACATCCATCAGCTCGCGGCTCATGATATGATACACACTCAGCCTTTCCATATACAGGTTCTTCAGCGCTTCTATCTGTTCGCGGAAGATGATGGTATTGCGGTTGCGGTTGCCATACACCAGCGTAAAGCGGCTGCCCGGTTCGGTCTCCAGCACGCTTTTCATAATACTCATGATAGGTGTGATACCACTGCCCGCTGCAAATGCCAAATAATGTTTGGTAGCTGCATCAGTTTTCTTTGGAGAAAATTTACCCATCGGGGTCATCACATCCAAGATATCACCCGCTTTCAATGTATCGTTGGCGTAGGTAGAGAATTTACCACCATCTACTTTTTTGATAGCCACGCGCAGTTCATTGTCTGAAGGCCCTGCGCATATAGAATAAGAACGGCGTATCTCACCACCATTCATATTAGAGCGGAATGTCAGGTATTGGCCTGGTGCAAAGCGATAGCTCTCCAGCAGTTCCTGCGGTATTTCAAATGCTACTGATACGCAATCTGCCGTTTCGGGGCGTACTTCCTTAACCTTTAACTGGTAAAACCTGGGTGTTGACATTTGCTCTGACTTCAAAAAAGTGCGTAAAACTAATTAAAAATAGGCCATTTGCTATATGATATACATCATTATCAGCCCAACATATTATCCAATTCCTCTTTGCGTATCATGGTAAACACTCTCCTGCCGTCGGGTGCATATTCGGGCTGTGTACAGGCAAAAAGCTCATCTATCAGCGCCTGCTGGGCTTCCGGCTGCATCATGGCGTTGATATTGCGCGACAGGCGGCGGGCCATATTGGCTACCAGTGTTTCAGAGCGTTTGGCAACAGCATCGCCCGATTCGTGTTTCAGTTGTTCTACTACTTCGTCCAGCACATTACGTTCCTCACCGGCCGGTAAAGAAGTGGGCACGCCCTGTACTACAAATGTGTACTGGCCGAAAGGAGAAATATCAAACCCCATCCTGGCAAGATCCGGCAGTGCTTCAGTAAGCAATAATGCATCCTGAGGCGGCAGTTCGTAAGATAACGGGAACAATAACTGTTGTGATGCAGTTTGGCCATCATTCCATTCCTGCAGCAGGCGTTCATACCATATACGTTCCTGTGCCCTGCGTATATGTATCAGCATCAGGCCCGATTTTACCGTAGTTAGCAGCATGCTGCCCTGTACCAGTAATATATTATGGCTGCTGCCCGAAGGCTGGGTATCGTGCTGTACAAGCAGCGTGGGTGCCGCCTGTTCTGTATAGTCGGGCGATGGCACAGAGGGTATAGTCTGTGCTATCTGGTATAATTCCTTCCATTGTTTCAGGCTGTCTTTTTTCTCTGCAAAATGCGCCTGGTTCTTGTTTGTGAAGGTATTGTAGAGATAGCCTTTTTCGGTATCCTGTTTTTGTTCATGTGTTACCGGCAACTGCACAGAAGACAACTGCTGTATCTCCGGGCTGAGCGTAAAGTCGAGCGAAGGTGCAATATTGTACCGTGCCAGTGCATGCTTTACCGCAGCATTCAGGTAAGTATACATCAGGCGGTCGTCTTCAAATTTCACCTCCTGTTTGGTAGGGTGTACGTTCACATCTACCCTGGCAGGGTCTACTTCCAGGAACAAAACATAGAAAGGGAATGCTTCTTTTTCTATCAGCCCTTCATAGGCATTCACTACCGCGTGGTGCAGGTACGGGTTGCGGATGAAGCGGTTATTGATAAAAAAGAACTGCATACCACGTGTACGGGCAGCAGCTTCCGGTTTCCCGATGAAGCCGGTAATATTCAGCAGGTCGGTACGCTCCTCTACAGGCACCAGGTTCTTTTCATACGAATGTCCCAGCAGGCCCACAATACGTGTTTTGAGGTTGCCTGCTTCCAGGTGAAACTGCTCTGCACCGTTATTCCATAGTTTGAATGCTACTTGCGGATGGGCCAGGGCAACTCTTGTAAACTCGTCTACTATATGGCGGAATTCGGTTGTATTACTTTTCAGGAAATGCCGCCGCGCAGGTACATTGTAGAACAGGTTTTTGATCATGATATTGGTACCCGGCGCAGTAGCACATGCTTCCTGCGATTTTACCTGTGTACCTTCAATGATTATCTGCGAGCCTATTTCGCTATCCTGCTTCCTCGTCTTCATTTCTACCTGGGCTACCGCCGCTACCGAAGCCAGTGCCTCGCCGCGAAACCCCATGGTACGTATAGAAAAAAGGTCGTTTATATTTCTGATCTTGGAGGTCGCATGGCGTTCAAAGCTCATGCGTGCATCGGTAGGGCTCATGCCGCAGCCATTATCTATTACCTGCAGCAGTTCTTTACCGGCATCTTTTATAACCAGCTGTATTTCAGTAGCACCGGCATCTATAGCATTTTCCAATAATTCCTTCACGGCAGAAGCAGGGCGCTGTATCACCTCTCCTGCAGCTATCTGGTTGGCTATATGGTCTGATAATAACTCAATTACATCCGGCACGGCACTCAAAAAATTTTCACAAAAGTAAATGTAAAGAATGGAATGGTACCGGGCTAAGAAAAACAAAAGCTATTTTTGTTAGATGGGCATTCGGAGCTACCTGGCAGCAATATTATTACTATCATTTATATCATCTGTATCTGCGCAAACGCAGACCATGCAGCAGTACCGCGCCAAACAATTGTGGGTGGACAGCGTGTACAATAACCTGAACGATACGGAACGCATCGGCCAGTTGTTTATGGTAGCGGCCTACTCAGGCGGCAAAGATTATAATGAAGAAAAGATCGCTGCATTGATAGCTGCCCATAAAATAGGGGGGCTGATATTTATGCAGGGGACTCCCGAAGCACAAGCCGTACAGACCAACCGTTTCCAGCAGATGGCGCAGGTGCCTTTGCTGATAGGCATGGATGCAGAATGGGGACTGGGTATGCGCCTGACGGGAGTCAAAGATTTTCCGCGTGCCATGATGATAGGTGCTGCACATGATTCGGCCATGATGTACCGCGCGGGTGCGGCAGTGGCTATGCAATGCAAAAGACTGGGTGTGCATATAGACTTTGCGCCGGTGGTAGATGTAAATAATAATCCGAACAACCCCATCATCAATGCGCGGTCGTTTGGCGAAAATAAATATTGGGTAGCCCGCCTGGGACTTGCCTATATGAAAGGCCTGCAGGACAACGGCGTAATGGCCTGCGCCAAGCACTTTCCCGGGCATGGCGATACAAAAACCGACTCGCATGTAGACCTGCCAAAAATTGATAAGACATTTGCAGAACTGGATACCCTGGAATTATACCCTTTCCGTGCACTCATCAAGGCAGGTATAAAAAGCGTAATGGTGGCGCATCTTGAAGTGCCTGCATTAGGCACAGAGCCGCATATTCCCACCACTTTATCAAAAACAACCATAACAAGCATACTAAAAGGGCGGATGGGTTTTAAAGGACTTGTATTTACCGATGCCCTGAATATGGATGGTGTGGCGAAATATTTTGAGCCTGGCGAAGTAGACGTACGTGCATTCAAGGCGGGTAACGATATGCTTTTGTTCTCGCAGAATGTACCTGTGGCTATAGAAAAAATGATGGCGGCGCTCGCAGACAGCAGCATTACCCGTGCAGAGCTGGAACAAAGAGTGAAGAAGATACTGGCGGCAAAATATGATGCAGGCCTTTACAGGGTACAGAAAATAGACGAGTATAATGTGACCAACGATCTGAACCAATATACAGCAGCCATACGCAGCCGTATTGCCGATGCGGCTATTACACTGGTGCGCGACCGCAATAACGTGGTAGACAGGCTGGCACAGAAGGGATTGAAGATAGGCTATATAGGTGTAAATGCACAGGATAGCACCACCTTGTACGGGCAATTAAAGCAAGCCGTACCGGGCATGCTGCCTATGTGGCTGCCTAAAGGCACCAGTGACAACCGTGTGCTGACCATACTGGATACAATGACCAACCGTAATGACCTGAATATAGTGGCCATACACAATATGGCATTTTATCCCGGCAGCAGTGGTAACCATGGCCTTGACGACCGGCAGGTAGCATTTCTGAAACAACTGGAGGCCCGTAAGGATGTAATGATTGTTTTGCTAGGTAACGCCTATTGGCTGAAGAATATTTGCAATATCGGTTCGGCATTAGTTACCTATGAAGATGACAGCATAACAGAAACCATTGCAGCAAGAGTGCTGCTAAGAAAAGAAGATGCCAAGGGCAGCCTGCCCGTTACGCCTTGCGATGGCATGGTTACGGAAGGCCGGTCTACATTGCTGGTCAATGTAGCACCTTCAGAGCCGGCACAGCAATTGAAGGGAACCATATTTGCTGAAGATGCAGGTGTGGTAAACAAACTGGCGCTGGATAAACTCAATATGTTCATACAGAGAAGTATATCCGACGGTGCCTTCCCTGGCTGCCAGCTGGTAGCGGCAAAAGATGGCATCGTGTTTTATAACAAGGCATATGGGTATTACGACTATAATAAGTCCATACCTATAGATACCAATACCTTGTTTGATGTGGCTTCGGTTACAAAAGTGCTTTCTACAACACTGGCCGTAATGCGTTTGTACGAACAGGGAAAACTGGACCTTAATAAAACTGCAGGTGATTACCTGCCTATAACAAAAGGAACGGATAAGGCTAACCTGCGTATAAAAGATATGCTGCTGCACCAGGCAGGCCTGAAAAGCTGGATACCTTTTTACAAAGAGACTATGGATGATAAGGGAAACCTGAGGTCTGAACTGTATAGCAAAGTGATGAATGATAAATTCAGCATACAGGTAGCAAAAGACCTGTATTTAAGGAATGATTATGTAGACACTATATGGAGCACCATACTGAATAGCCCGCTGGAGAATAAAGGCAAATATGTGTACAGCGACCTTGATTTTTATTTCCTGGCGGCTATCGTACAGCAAATAACCGGTAAGCGGATAGATGCCTATGTTGAGGAGCAATTCTACAAGCCGTTAGGACTGAAGCGTACTACTTACCTGCCTTTGAAGAAATTTAAAGAAACAGAAATTGCGGCTACCGAGAATGACCTGTTTTTCCGTAAGCAAAATATACGCGGCTATGTGCATGACCAGGGTGCAGCACTATTGGGCGGTGTAGCCGGTCACGCAGGTTTATTCTCTACCGGCAGCGATGTGGCGGTGATCTTCCAGATGCTGATGAATAAGGGTGAGTATAAAAATAAGCGCTATTTCAAAAAGGAAACAGTAGATTATTTTACTGCTTACAATTCGCGTATCAGCCGCAGGGGGCTTGGCTTTGACAAACCATCGGCCGATAAAGATGATGCAGGGCCTGCCGGCAACAGGGTCAGCGGTTATGCTTTTGGCCACCAGGGTTTTACCGGCACCTGTGCCTGGGCCGATCCCGAAACAGGTGTGGTATTTGTCTTTTTATCGAACAGGGTATATCCTTCACCAGACAACGGGCTTATCAACAAATTGAGCGTGCGCACCATAGCACAGGATTATATTTATGAAGCATTAGGTTTCCCGATCAACAGCAACAGGCCTGAAGTATATAAAGCACAATTGTCATCATCGAAATAAAAAATCCCCCTTTTTTGATCTCCTTCTTGTATATTTTTTAACTTTTATTATTTTCCGATTTAAAGTAATATAATCATATTTGTCACGTTAATGTCATAACCATTAGCGTCAAATATGCACCGCCACCTCATCCTAACCCTTTTGCTGCTAGCCATAGGCGTTTGCAGTAAAGCCCAGTCGTACACTATCAGTGGTAAAGTAATGGACACGCTTAGTGATGCACCGCTGTCAAAAGCAAGTATCACTTTAATTCACGCAAAAGATTCCGTGCTGGAATCCTTTACAAGAACCCGGGCAGACGGCAGTTTCTCACTGCAGGTAAAAACAAAAGACAAGTATATTGTTATGGCCACCTTTCCCGGCCTGGTCGATTATGTGGATGAAATAAACATCAGCGACGAAAAGCCTGTGAACCTGGGAGTACTGGCTATGACATCGCGCACGCACCTGCTGCAGGAAGTAGTGATCAAACAGCAATATGCAGCTATCAAAGTAAAGGGAGATACCCTGGAATATGTGGCAGACAGCTTTAAGGTGCGTGATGGCGCAACCGTAGAAGCTTTGCTGAAAAAGCTGCCCGGCATACAGGTAGATAAGAATGGCCAGATAGTAGCGCAGGGAGAAAAAGTGCAGAAGGTGCTGGTGGACGGAGAAGAATTTTTTACGGACGACCCGGCAGTAGTTACAAAAGGCCTGCAGGCAAAAGTGGTAGACAAGGTGCAGGTGTTTGATAAGAAAAGCGACCAGGCAGAGTTTACCGGCATTGATGACGGAGAGAAGATGAAAACCATCAACCTGCAACTGAAGGACGATAAGAAGAAAGGTTATTTCGGGAAGATAGTAGCAGGAGGTGGTGCCGGAGATGATCAGACCTATTTTGAGAACCAGGCCATGGTGAATTCGTTCAAAGGAAAGCGACAGTTATCTGCTTTCGGTATTATGAGCAATACCGGCAAAATTGGTTTGGGATGGCAGGACAGGGACAAATATAGCAGCAGTGGCGGCAGTGCAGTAATGACAGATGATGGTGACATGTACACTACCTATGGAAGTGACGACTGGGATAATAATTTTGATAGCTGGGACGGTAATTATAATGGCCAGGGTTTGCCTAAGGCATGGACCGGTGGACTGCACTATGCCGATAAATTCAAAGGTGAACAACACCATTTGAGCGCCAACTATCGTTATGCCAAACAGAATGTAGAGACCAGTGGTAATACCCTTACTGAATACAACCTGCCGGGTAACAATAAATACTTTACACAGGAGAACCGGGAATTGTTTACCTCCGGGCAAAGACACCGTGGGGACGGATTGTACGAATGGAAGATAGATAGCTTATCTACCCTAAAGGTGACGGCTAATGCAAATTTCATCAATACAAAATCTACTTCCATATACAAAGGCGCAACGCTGGATACGGCCGGCAATGCTACGAATACGAGCGACCGGAGTATTACCAATGATGCTACTTCCAAAGCCGTGAATGCAACCGTTGACTGGCGTAAAAAATTTAAAAAGAAAGGAAGAACTGTTTCACTAAATGTAACCGAGAAATACAAAGAATCGGAAGGGGATGGGTTTCTTAAGTCATCTAATAAATTTTATGATGGCAGCGTAAACAATATCGACCAGCATAAGGAGAATGAAAGCAGTTCGTTCTCACTGTCTTCGAGGATAGCCTATACAGAACCGCTTTCAAAAGTGATGTTCCTGGAGTTGAACTATAGCCTGAAAGTGGATAATAATGAGGCGCAGAAAAATACTTTTGCCAAGCGCAACGCGGTAAGTGATACTTACGATTCGCTGGATGCTAAATACAGCAGCCATTTTGCTTACAACATCCTTACCAACGCCGGCGGTACCAACTTGCGCTTTGTTTTCAAGAAAATAAATTTCTCTTTCGGCGGTTCTGTTTCCAATGCATCCTTTGCACAAGAAGACCGCTTTAAGGATACGTCAAACAAATACAGCTTTACCAATTTCTTCCCTAGTGCGGCTTTTAAGTATAGCCTCAGCAAACAGAGTAAATTCAGTATCAGTTACAATGGTGCTACCCGGCAGCCAACACTGCAGCAGATACAGCCGTTGAATGATAATAATGACCCGTTAAATGTAGCTATAGGCAACCCTAATATCACGCAGGAGTTTACTCATAGCTTCTACGCCCAGTTCAACGATTATAAGATGCTTACCGGCAGGTGGATATGGATGAATGGTAATTACACCATTGTGGACAATGCCATCAGCCGTACAGAAAATACAGATGCGTTAGGCAGGCGTACATACCAGTATGTAAATGTAGACGGCAATTATAATGCCTGGGCCTGGGCGGGTTATGGTTCAAAAATAAAGAAGCTATCTATGGACGTAGGCGGCCACATCAGCACAAACATCCGCCACATCAATAACTATGTAAATGGTGTAAAGAACCAGAGTAATAATAACTCCTATACCGCCGGGCTTGAATTCAGGTACAATAGCAAGAATGAAAAATTGTCTGTCAATTTTGAGCCGGAAGTTTCTTATAACGACAATACTGCAACCATTAGCACACTTACCACCAGCTACTGGACGAATGAAAATAAATTTGAAGCATCTTACGAATTCTCAAAGAAATTCGAGATTGGTACAGATGCTAATTGGTTCATCCGTGAACGTACTGCAGTATTTGACAGGAACAATAATGTATTCCAGTGGAATGCCTATGTAAGCCGTAAATTCTTTAAGAATAACCAGCTGGAGCTGCGCGCATCTGTATTCGATATACTGAACCAGAACCTGGGCTTCAACCGTTTTGCACAAAACAACTATGTGACGGAAGATAAGTACAATACCATACGCAGGTATGGCCTGCTGAGCCTCACCTGGAATTTTACCAAATCACCACTGGCCGCACCTGCAGCAACAGATATTCTTAATGCAAAATAATAACCCTATGAAACGCTATATCTTAATTATTATCAGCCTGCTTTCCTTTGCATCTGCCAAGGCACAATACACTGCCACTGGAAAGATAGAATATGAGCGCCGAACCAATGTGATACGTGCACTGGACGACCTCGACGAAGACAGCAAACGCTGGGCCGAGAAATTCAAGTCACAATTACCCAATTTCACTACGGCTTATTTCGACATGTATTTTACTACAGCCAAAACACTGTACAAACCCGGCAGGGAATCGGACAACACAACACGCATGTGGTTTGCCCAGTCTCCTGCTGCTGAAAATATTGTGCTGACCGACTTTGGCACTTCATCTGTAAAAGCTACCAAGCAAATATTTGAGAAGAAATTTTTGGTGCAGGATACCATGCGTAAAATGCAATGGACCATCAAGGATGAGATACGCACTATAGCCAATTTCAAATGCCGCAAGGCAGTAGGCAAAATATGCGACTCTGTATACGTGGTAGCGTTTTATACCGAAGATATACTGGCCAGCGGTGGCCCCGAAATGTTTTGCGGGCTGCCGGGCATGATACTGGAAGTAGCTATACCACGACTATATACTACCTGGATAGCTACAAAAGTAGAATTGACAGCGCCTAAAGAAACAGATCTTATAGCGCCGGATAAAGGCAAGAAGGTAACCCAGAAGGAGCTGTATGAATCTTTGAAAGACAGTTTTAAAGATTGGGATGAGCTGGCCAATAAGAATATCTGGTGGACGATGTTATAAAAAATAAACCCTGCAATTTGCAGGGTTTATTTTTATCCGATAGCGTTGTTCAGATCATCTATCAGGTCGTTCACATCTTCAATGCCTACACTCAGGCGTATCAGTGAATCTACAAGGCCGTTCTTAATGCGTTCTTCACGTGGTATGGAACCATGTGTCATAGAAGCAGGGTGCCCTATCAGCGATTCTACACCGCCCAGTGATTCGGCCAGTGAAAAGAGTTTTGTTTTCTTCAACACTTCCATGGTAGCATCCAGGCTGTCGTCTTTCAGTGTAAAGGAGATCATTCCACCAAAGCCACGCATTTGTTTTTTAGCTATCGCATGGTTCGGATGGTCTTCAAAGCCACACCAGTAAACCTTGCCTACTTTAGGATGATTGCGCAGGTGTTTGGCTATTGTTTCGCCATTCTCGCAATGGCGCTGCATACGTACATGCAATGTTTTTATACCGCGCAGTACCAGCCAGCAATCGTGCGGGCCGGGTACTGCACCGCAGCTGTTTTGTATAAAGCGCAGCTTTTCTTCCAGGGCAGCATCGTTCATTATAAGCGCACCATGTACCACATCAGAGTGGCCACCCAGGTACTTAGTAGCGGAATGCAGGACTATATCGGCGCCAAAGTCTAAGGGGTTTTGCAGGTAAGGAGAAGCAAACGTATTGTCTACAACCAGCAGGAGTTTTTTCTCCTTTGCTATTTTACCGCAGGCTTCAATATCTACAATGTTCAGCAAAGGGTTGGTAGGTGTTTCGGTCCATATCATTTTGGTATTGCTATTGATATACTGGCGGATATTTTCCGCGTTGCTCATATCAATGAAATGGAATTTGATGCCATAATTGGCAAACACCTTTGTAAATATGCGGTATGTACCCCCATACAGGTCGTTCGATACAATAACCTCATCGCCCGGCATCAATAGTTTGGCAACTGCATCGGTAGCGGCCATACCACTGCCGAAACAAAGCCCGTATTTACCATTTTCTATGCTGGCCAATGCATCCTGCAATACCTTGCGCGTAGGGTTTTGTGTACGTGCGTACTCGTAACCTTTATGCTCACCTGGTGCATCCTGTACATAGGTAGATGTTTGATAAATAGGTGTCATGATAGCACCGGTAGAAGGATCGGGAGAAACGCCTGCATGTATAAGGCGTGTAGCCAGTTTATGTTTATTATCAGTAGCCATTAGAAAATATTTATAAGCGCTGCAAAGGTATCTTTTATCCTTAAATCCCCGTTCAGTTTAGTATTTTTAACCCATGGAAAAGTCGCATGTGCGCCCTGGTGGCAATTTGAATGCCCAGGAGAAGGAATATGAGAACAGTATCAGACCGCAGACTATTGAAGAGTTTTCCGGTCAGCCCCAGCTTATAGAGAACCTGCGCATATTTATCAAAGCAGCCAATCTTCGCGGCGATTCCCTCGACCACGTACTTTTTCACGGCCCTCCCGGGCTGGGTAAAACCACCCTGTCGCGCATAGTAGCCAATGAACTGGGCGTAAATATTAAGGAGACCAGCGGGCCGGTAATAGAAAAACCGGCAGACCTGGCAGGCTTGCTTACCAGCCTTGAGCCCCGGGATGTTTTATTTATAGATGAGATACACCGCCTAAGCACTGTTGTAGAGGAATACCTGTATGCCGCAATGGAGGACTTCAAGATAGACATTATGATAGATACGGGCCCTGCGGCACGTTCTGTACAGATCAACCTGAATCCTTTTACGCTGGTAGGTGCTACTACCCGTTCGGGATTGCTTACCGCACCGCTTTTGAGCCGTTTCGGTATTAAATCAAGGCTGGACTATTATAACAAAGAAGTACTGCAACGCATTGTAATGCGCGCAGCAGGACTGCTGAATGTAAAAGTAACATCTGATGCTGCCATGGAAATAGCGGGGCGCAGCCGCGGTACTCCGCGTATTGCAAACGGCCTGCTGCGCCGCATGCGCGATTTTGCCCAGGTATTGGGTAATGGGGTAATAGACATGGCTATAGTAGAACATGGCCTGCGCGCACTGAATGTGGATGAGCATGGGCTGGATGATATGGATAATAAAATACTGGCCACGCTGATAGATAAATTTAAGGGAGGGCCTACCGGTATTAATAACATAGCCACAGCAGTGGGCGAAGAAGCCGGTACTATTGAAGAAGTGTACGAGCCATTCCTGATACAGGAAGGCTTTATTATGCGTACGCCACGCGGCAGGGAAGCTACAGAAAAAGCCTATCGCCATTTAGGCCGCACCAAACTGGATAGCGGCGGACGGCTGTTTTAATTGGAGAACGCGGCAGCCAAGAGGTTCTTCACAAAACTATCCCAGCTATATTTTTTCTTTTCTGCTACCAGGTTGCCATGAAAGCGATCTGCATTGCCTTCGTAAAAACGCATAATAGCAGTAGCTATAGATTGTGGCTCAGGCTCGGCTACATAGCCGGTTTTTCCATCGGGCACCAGCTCCGGCAAGCCGCCTACATTGGTTACCACCATTGGCTTTTCAAAATGATAAGCTATTTGTGTTATGCCGCTTTGCGTGGCATTGCGGTAGGGTTGCACTACAAGGTCGGCAGCGCTGAAATAGTTTACCACTTTGCCATCGGGTATGAAGTCGGTAAACAGCCGGACGTTTTGAAGATTGTATTTTTCGATGACGTCGTCGTATGCCTTGCGCTCATCATAAAATTCGCCGGCCACTATCAATTCTATTCCGGCATTGCGTATGCGTTCATCATGCATAGCTTCCAGTAACAGGTCCAGTCCTTTGTATTTGCGTATGAAGCCGAAGAACAGGATATATTTATTGTGTGCGGGAATGTTTAATTCAGCACACGCTGCTGCTTTAGAAAGCGGCTCTCCAAAATTATCATACAGCGGGTGAGAAAGGAAAGTGGTTTTTTTATTGGTAAGGCCTGACAGGTCTTGTTTTACTTTCTCACTCATGGTGATGAAGGTATCTACCGGTTTAATAAAGTACTTGGTAAAGGCTGCATCGCCGGGACGTTTCTCGTGCGGTATGGCATTATCTGCTATACACAGTATACGTGTATGCTTATTTTTCTTTACCCGCCGTAAAATAGTACCAAGACATGGCCCCATAAAAGGCAGCCAGTATCGCACTATGATGAGGTCATATTTCTTGCGCTTCAGTTCGTTGCCTACACTTAACCAATTGAACGGATTCACCGAATTGATAACAGTATGTATGGTAATGCCCTGCGGAGCAGGCTCATCGGTATACTGGGTAGTGCCCGGAAAAAGAAAAGAAGGGTATTGCAAGGAGAATGAATATATCTCGGTTTCATGTCCCTGGCTTATCAGTTCCTTTGCCAGCCGTTGATCATATGTAGCCAGCCCGCCACGCAATGGATGTGCCGGCCCTATAATGGCAATTCTCATTTGAAGAGCTTTTTAAAATCTTCCTGCGCTTTATTATAATCTTCAGGTATGCCAATATCAATAAAATAATCGGCGCATTTATGGCCGTAAAATTTTCCTTCGCTTACAAATGCTTCCAGGTAATCTTTTTCAAAAGAATATATCTGCGGCATTTCCCTGCTTTCCAGCGAAGACTTATTGATAATGTACACACCGCCGTTTATCCAGCCATCGCGATAGTATTTCTTTTCCTCAAAACGGGTGATGCAATTGGTATGGTCGGTAGTAACCACGCCATAGCGGTCGAAGTTTTGCATGCCCTTCAATGCCAGCGTAGTTTCAGCTTCTTTGTCTTTGTGAAAACTGAACAGGCGGGGCAGGTCTACATCGAACAATGTATCCCCGTTTACTACTGCAATATCATTTTCTGTAGCGCGCCACATGGCATAGCTGATAGCACCACCTGTGCCTAATGGAGTACGCTCTATTACATAATCTATTTCAAACGGGCGTTTCTGCGTTTGCAGCCAGTCGAGTACTACTTTATATTTGAAGCCCAGCGACAAGATAACCTTGGTACAGTGTTGGGCCTGCAGGTACTCAAACACATAATGAAGGAAAGGTTGCCCGTTCACTTCTGCCATGCATTTAGGATATTCTCCTATTACGCCCTGTAAGCGTGTGCCCATGCCGCCTGCTAAAACAATACATTCCATATTAAATACTCCAGGTTGATAAACCATGCTCTACAAAACGGTAATACCTGAATTCTCCGCCGAAACCTGCAAGCGCATCCTGCACTGCATATCTTGTGTTATCGGGGCAATAGAACATCATGAACCCGCCACCGCCGGCGCCGCTTATTTTACCGCCGGTAGCGCCTGCGGCCAATGCTGTTTCATATATTGTGTCCATAGCATCGTTGGAGATGCCGCTGGCCATCTGCTTTTTAAAACGGAAACCGTAATCCAATATCTTCCCTATGTTATGAATATCACCTTTCAGCAAGGCTTCCTTCATCAATTAGCCTGCTCCTTCAACTGGTGCATAGCCTCTATAGATTTTTCATTTTTTTGTTTTACGTTTTCGCTTTGCGCTTCAATAATGGTTGAGGATAAACGGCTGGTAGATGTAAAATAGAGCAGCAGGTTATTTTCCAGTTCGAAAAGGAATTTTTGTTTGATGCGCAGGGGGTTTACTATTACCCGGTTGCCTTCGTAAAACTCCATAAAGTTGACGCCGCCGAAAGTAGCAGCATACTGGTCTTGTTTACCGCCGGCCATAGAAAGTTCCTCGCGTTCTATTTCATAGGCCATATGTGCAATATCATATTCGCCCAGCGGCAGGTGCAGCCATTCTGCAAATGCGCCGATTATGGCTACCATCAGCGTAGATGAACTGCCGAGGCCGGAACCTGCAGGGGCATCTACAAAAGTGGTAAGCTTAAAACCCGATGGTACGCTGCCGTATTTTTTTACTATGTGATTGTATGCACCGGTTGCGAGATCCAGTTGTCCATCTATAGGCAGTACATCGCTCTTGTCATAGGTGGCTATTTCTCTGCGGTCGGCCGCTTCAAAAACAATTTGGGGAGTATGCAATATTTCTATGCTTGCATATGCATATAAAGAAATAGTAGCATTGAGGATAGCGCCGCCATACAAATCGCAATAGGGGCTTACGTCTGTACCTCCTCCTGCCAGTCCTATGCGAAGCGGGGCTTTACTGCGGTAGATCATTGTGTATTACAACCTTTTTCGAGGAGGCTAAAATAAACTAAACTGCTGGTATATACACATGCAGCTATAAAACAGCTTATGCCTGTTTGTATTTGGGGTTGTATACTGCGTAAAGTATAAGAAATACAAAGATACCGATAAGGCCACCAATGCTATCCGCCAATATATCCATATTGTCTTGCGAGCGGCCGGGCACATAATGCCCCTGTATGTATTCTACCAGCCAGCCCACAAATATGGTTATAGCCAGCAGTATGAACATAAACCGCCTGTTATTGGTAGGGTTGGTGCAAAGCCATAAGAAGCTAAAAGCACCGAAAAGAATAAGATGTGCCCATTTATCGATAAGCGGTATGCGTACATCAGGCAGTTCGTTGCCGGGCAGAAAGCATAAAATAAAAATGAGCAAGGTCCATAGTATGGCTAAGAACCTTGCCCGTTTTGTATAAGTCGAGTATTGTGTAAATGCTTGTGTCAGCGGCATTATCCAACCATTGCATTGTATGCAGCAGCATCCAGCAGTGCTTCTACATCAGCAGGGTTGTCAACTGTCATTTTTATCATCCAGCCGGTTCCGTAAGGGTCTGTATTTACATTTTCAGGGTTGCTTTCCAGTGCAGGATTGATCTCATTGATGGTTCCTGCTACCGGCAAATACAAGTCAGATACAGTTTTTACAGCTTCTACTGTGCCAAAAATATCATTGGCACCCAAGCTTTTTCCAACAGTATTGATATCTACGAATACGATGTCTCCCAATTCGTGCTGAGCAAAATCAGTAATACCAATTGTAGCAGTATTGCCTTCCAGTTTAATCCATTCGTGATCTTTAGTGTATCTGAGCGTATCAGGAACTTGCATAGTTTGAAAATTTGCGATAAAAATAATGTAAAAAATTTATTGGTAGTATATGAAAAATTATATGTGTGATATGCGGTATTGAAAATTACCGTTTCAGCTGATTTTTTTTCTGTTTTGGTGAAAAGCAACCTAACTTGACCGTTACAGAATCCGTCTACTATATAAGACAAGTGTATATAGCCCTAACAGTTTAATTCAAAAAGAATATGAAAAAACTTTTATTTTTTGCCTTGGCCCTAAGCTTTTTCGCAAACTTCTCGAGTGCCCAGGTAGGGGTAAATATAGCCCCCATCGCTACCACATCGGGCGATGGCAGCGGCAGTACTACGCCTTATTTATGGCAATGGAATAAGATCAATGACCTGGATACGGGTATTATAGGTACCCAGCAAGCCTTTATATGGACCCTGACACCTCCAAATGGAAATGAATGGATGCAATGGGACTGGACTTCTACGCAAATCATAGGTAGTATGAAGATATACCGTGCGCAAACCAGCGGACGTGTTTTGGGTGGTGCTACTGTTCAATCATGGAATGGTACAGCCTGGGTAGATTTTTATACATGGAGCGAGCCGGATTACAAACCATCCTTTACTATCAATTTCCCGGTACCTTTTGTTGGAACCAAATTACGGATGACAAAATTTGTTTGCGGTACTACCGGCCAGCAATCAAATATGAATTACCGTGAAATTGAGATACTGACAGGCGGCTATCCTTGTGCCAATCCTCCATCGGCAGTTACACAAGGCCCTACACAGGTTTGTCCCAATGTAGGCTTTAAATTATCGCTGAGCAAGGTATATGTAAATGCTACCTATCAATGGCAGTACTCGACCAATGCAGTTAGCTGGTCTAACTTTATCGGTACGGTTACTTCCAGTGGCGACCTGTACGATACTATTACTGCTCCAAAATTCTATCGCTGTAAGATCACTTGTACAGACGGCAGTCAATCATATTCTTATACAACAGCTCCGTGGCTGGTTAATATAGCTCCATTCTACTACTGTTATTGTAATGGTAGTAAAGCAACAGCTACTACAGGGTTGGATGTAGGTAATGTAAAAGTAGTTTCGGTAGTGTCTAAAGCGAACAAACTGAACAATGGTTCTGCTACACCATTATTAAGCAATGTTAATTCGATCAATACTTATTCGGGTTTCCAATATACCGTACCGCCTGTAGTTATTTATCGCGACACAGCATATCGTGCAGAGATAACACAGATCAACTCTGCAAGCTCGCCAACAGCAGGCATAGCTGCTATGTTCATAGATTATAACCGCGATGGCCAGTTTGATACTGTTACTGAAAGAGTAATGAACAAAGCCATTACCAGCCCAACCGGCATGGATAGCAATACATTTGTAGTGCCGCATAATGCAGAAATAGGTTTAACAGGCCTGCGTGTAGTACTGCGCGATAATGGTGCATCTGAACCATGTACAGGTTATACAAATGGTGAAACAGAAGACTATCTTGCAGAGATACGTTATGAGCCATGTAGTGGCCCAGTTGTCTCCGGTAATGTGGAGGGAGATACCTCTATGTGTGTTGGTTATGATTATGTAGTATATGATACTACTTATGAACGTCGTAAATCCGAAATAAACCGCACCTGGCAAGTGAGCGCTGATAATTCACTTTGGTTCAATGCACCTAGCGGTGCGAATAAAGATACGCTGATGCGCATCTTCACCGGTCAACCATTGTATTACAGGCTGCGTACTGATTGTGTACCAAGTACTGATACTACTTATTCTGCACCAATGCTGGTGAACGCTAAAGCAGGCTACAAATGCTATTGCTTTAGCCAGGCTATTGGCGGCAGGTTGCTGGATAGCAGTGACATCGGCTCATATGCATTAGCAGGTTATATAAACAATGATGGTGGTGCACACCTGCTGAATGTGAAAGCTACACACAAGCGCCAGGACCATACAGATGAGTCACCTATACTGATAGATGTAGATAGTATGTATGCCATTAAGGTCTTTCATACAATGAATAACGACCTGCATGGCGATGCGAAGATCACCATATTCATGGACTTCAATAATAATCACCAGTATGACATACCCGATGAGCGTGTATTTACAGGTTATACAGCAGTAGGTAATTTTACATTAGTAGATTACCTGAATGTACCGAAGACCACAATACTGAATGTACCTACCGGCATGCGTGTGATATTGAATAATGATATAGCGCCGAACGTGCCATCTGACGAGGCCTGTGGTACATATACATCGGGCGAGACAGAAGATTATATCGTTAAGTTCATCCAGCCATTCCCTGCCAGTA
>JANINW010000019.1:0-52248 GCA_024508935.1 Flavipsychrobacter sp.
CTACCAATGGTGATACACACCTGGGTGGTGATGACTTCGATAAAGTGATCATGGACTGGCTGGCAGACGAATTTAAGAAAGACGAAGCCATAGACCTGCACAAAGATCCGATGGCATGGCAGCGCCTGAAAGAAGCTGCTGAAAAAGCTAAAATAGAACTGTCTTCTTCACAGGAAACAGAGATCAACCTGCCTTATATAACAGCGGTAGACGGTGTGCCTAAACACCTGGTACGTAAACTGTCTCGCGCTAAGTTTGAACAGCTGAGCGACAGCCTGGTAGAGCGTACGCTGGAACCATGCCGCAAAGCCCTGAAAGACGCAGGTATGAACCCTGGTGATATTGATGAAGTGATACTGGTAGGTGGTAGTACACGTATTCCTAAAGTACAGGAAGTAGTAGAAAAATTCTTTGGTAAAAAACCAAACCGCAGTGTAAACCCGGATGAAGTGGTAGCTATTGGTGCTGCTATACAGGGTGGTGTACTTACCGGCGATGTAAAAGATGTACTGCTGCTGGACGTTACCCCGCTGAGCCTGGGTATTGAAACTATGGGTGGTGTAATGACACGCCTGATAGAATCAAACACAACTATCCCTACTAAGAAGAGTGAGGTATTCTCTACAGCCAGCGACAACCAGCCAAGTGTTGAGATCAACGTACTGCAAGGTGAACGCCCGATGGCTAAAGACAATAAAACACTGGGACGTTTCATACTGGATGGCATTCCGCCGGCACCACGTGGCGTACCGCAGGTAGAAGTAATCTTCGATATAGATGCGAACGGTATACTGCATGTAACGGCTAAGGATAAAGGCACCGGTAAACAGCAAAATATCCGTATCGAAGCAGGTAGCGGCCTTAGCAAGGAAGAGATAGAAAAAATGAAGAATGAAGCTAAAGCCAATGAGGAAGCAGATAAGGAAGTGCGTGAGCGCGTTGAAAAGCTGAACATGGCAGATGGCTTGGTATTCAATTCAGAAAAGCAGCTGAAAGAATATGGTGATAAGATACCTGCAGACCAGAAAACAGCGATAGAAGCTGCAGTTGCAAAACTGAAAGAAGCACATAAAGCTGAAGACCTGGGTGCTATAGATACTGCAATGGAAGAACTGAACACTGCATGGCAGGCAGCCAGCCAGCATATATACAGTGCTCAGCAAGAGCAGGGTGCAGCAGGCGGGCAGCAAGAGCAACATGCCGGAGGTAATGACGGTAATGTAGCTGATGCAGAATACGAAGAAGTAAAATAAGATAGAGTTAGTAGATAGCAAGAGGCCGGTTTTCCGGCCTCTTTATTTTTGCAGGTAATATAATGCGCATTCATGCGTTTACAAGGTATGCGGAATCTATGTGCATTGATCTTATGGTTCATGTCCGGTGTTGCGAAAGCCCAATCGCTGGATGGGTATGCGGGTGTGGGCATTAGCTATGATGGCTTTATAGCGGATAAATCCGTTACAAAACTGCATCCGCAGCAGCCATGGCTGATAAGTCCGCAGGTGGCTGTAGGACTGCGTTACCATACCAACCAGGATTTTAATTTGATGCTGGATGCGGCATTAGGTACCTCACGTATTAACCTGCCTGCACCGGGTAATGAAAAGGTAGACTATAACCAGGTGCGTGCCCTTATTACCATAGGCAGTGGTTTATATATACCTGTTGTAAACAATCAGTCGGTAATGCCTTTTGTACAATTGGGTACCGGCTTTTTCGATTTTAAAAGTATACGTGCCCGCAATACAGACTACGCTTATAGCCCGGTGGATTACAATACCAAGCATTGGGTAGTAGTATTTGGTGCCGGTGTAGAGTATGCTTTTCGTATGGGCTTACCTTCTTCGGTTAACCTAAGGGTATTATACACCCCGTTAAATATATTTCCGGAGCCTGTAAGCTATTATATGCGGGTAAATGGCCAAAGGAACGAATACAAACTGCAGGGTAAGCTATTGCAATGCCAGCTGACCTACCAGGTGCACCTGCCCATAGCAAAATGGGACAGAGAATAGTTAGCCCTGGAAGAAACTGCTGAAATCGGTACCCGGTATTTTATTTATACCTGCCTGCCTGAGCATGGTAACCAGCTGCCCCCTGTGGTAAGTGTTATGATTGAATACATGGTGTAATACCTGCCACACTTGTAATTTAAAAGGCTGTTTCTTCCTGTAATACTGTATCACGTGTTGCAGGGCCTTGTCGTCAAATTGCGCGTTAATAAATTCAAGCAGGTCTTTACTTGCCTGTTGCCATTGGGTACAGGCAATATTGAAAGGTTTATCCAGTTCATCGCCTATCCATACAGGCTGTTCGGCCAGTTGCAGGCGCTGCAGCCATATATATTCTGCTCCCAGGCAGTGCAGCACGGTCTTGCGGATGGTATTAAAACTGCTGTTGATATCCATATCCAGCTGCGCAGGCGATAATTTTAGTAAAGTATCTATCATCCTGTTATTGGCCCACACATTATAATTAGCGTATTGTAGTAAACTCTCTTTCATGCAATACTGTAACTTTGCAGCGAAATTAATAAGTCCCGGGAATGTCGGCAGATAAAAAATCTTTAGGCTTTGACAGTGTATGTATACACGGCGGCCACAAAGCGGAAAGTAACCGCGCGCACCTTACGCCTATCTATGCAACCAGCACCTATACCTTCGATAGTGCAGAACAAGCAATAGCCGTATTCAAAAACGAAGAACCGGGATATATATACGGGCGTTTCGGCAATCCTACTATCAACGAGGCTGAAGAAAAAATAGCCTTACTGGAAGCTTACGGATTACAGGATAATAACGGCGCACCTTTAAAACTGAAAGCAATACTTCATGCATCGGGTATGGCGGCTATTACTACTATGCTGCTCAGCAACCTGAAAGCAGGAGATAAAATAATCACGCACCAATCCTTGTACGGTGGTACACAGGAGATGATAGACAAGATATTGCCTAACCTGGGTATTGAAGTCATCATTGTCGATTTTCATGAACTGAATAACGTTGCATCGGTCTTGAATACTGAAAAGGGTATTAAGATGATGTATATAGAAACCCCTGCTAACCCTACGCTGCAATGCGTAGATATGGCAGCATTGGTAAAGCTGGGCAAACAGCATGGGTTAATAATTTGCGCGGATAATACATTTGCTACACCTTACCTGCAGCAGCCATTCAAATATGGGGTTGATTTCGTGATGCACTCAACTACAAAATTTCTGAATGGACACGGTACGGCTGTAGGTGGTATCCTTATAGGCAGCGACCTGGAAAAGATGAATGGTATCGTAACTAAAACGCACCGCCTGCTGGGTGGGAATAGCAATGCTTTCGAAGCTTTCCTGCTCAATAATGGCCTGCGCACTTTCAGCATTCGCATGGAGCGCCATTGCAGCAATGCTGAGAAGGTGGCAGCCTTCCTGGAAGCACATCCTGCAGTAGAAAGGGTTAATTATCTTGGCCTTGCCTCTCACCCCGATCATGCTACCGCTATGAAGCAAATGAAACATGCAGGTGCTATGCTGAGCTTTGAACTGAAAGGTGGTTTTGACGCAGGTGTTAAGTTCATTGATAAATTAAAGCTTTGTATCAGTGCGGTATCACTCGGTACCTGCGATACACTTATATCGCACCCGGCTTCTACCACGCATGTTGGTGTAAAAAGAGAAGATAGGATCAAATTCGGAATCACAGATGGCCTGATACGTATGAGTGTTGGAATTGAAACAGTGGACGATATAATTGACGATTTGTCCCAGGCACTTCAATCATAAATCATAAAATCTAAAATTATCAAATAGAAAATGAAGACTGTTTATATAGTAGATGCTATCCGCACCCCTGTTGGCAAATATGGAGGAAGTTTAAGCACAGTACGACCCGACGATCTTTTAGCACATGTTATCAAAACCCTTATAAAGCGTAATCCTTCTATTGATGTAAATGAGATAGAAGATGTAATAGCCGGTGCTGCCAACCAGGCGGGCGAAGATAACCGCAACGTGGCCCGTATGGCTGCTTTGCTGGCGGGCCTTCCGGTAGCAGTAGGCGGTAATACAGTGAACCGTTTGTGTGCATCGGGCCTGCAATCTATAATGGATGCCTCGCGTGCTATTATGTGCGGTGACGGTGAGATATACATTGCCGGCGGTGTAGAGAGTATGACGCGTGCGCCTTTTGTAATGGGCAAATCCGAGACTGCTTTCGGTCGTAGTGCAGAGATGTATGATACCACTATGGGCTGGCGTTTTGTAAATAAAAAATTCAATAAGGACAGCTACTATCCATATACTATGGGCGAGACTGCAGAGAATGTGGCAGAACGTTATAAGGTAAGCCGCGAGGCACAGGATGCATTCGGCTTGCGCAGCCAGCAAAACTATGCCGCTGCTCATGCTGCCGGAAAATTCAAAGAGGAGATAGCGCCTATAACAATAGACCTGGGTAAGGGTAAAACAATGTTATTTGATACCGACGAGCATCCCCGCGAAACAACACTGGAAAAATTAGCTGCTTTGAAACCGGCTTTCAAAAAAGATGGTACGGTAACGGCGGGTAATTCAAGTGGTATCAATGATGGCGCCGCCGCTATGATACTGGCATCGGAAGAGGCAGTGAAAAAATATAACCTGAAGCCGATAGCTAAAATAAAAAGTATGGCTATTGCCGGTGTAGACCCTGCCGTGATGGGTATAGGCCCAATACCGGCTACACAAAAAGCCTTAAAGCGTGCCGGACTGGAAATAAAAGACCTGGACCTGGTAGAGCTGAACGAAGCCTTTGCTGCACAGGGCATACCTTGTATGCAGGAGCTTGGCCTTGACGAAAACAAGGTGAACGTGAATGGTGGTGCTATAGCTATAGGTCATCCTTTGGGCTGCAGTGGTACCCGTATCTCTACTACATTGTTGTACGAACTGAAACGCCGTGGCAGTAAATATGGCCTCGCAACTATGTGCATAGGGGTTGGCCAGGGTGCAGCTATTATTTATGAAATGGTATAATCATGCTGTTCTTAGTTTTGACTTTTAAATATTGACTTTGAGAAAGATAGACATACACACGCATATTATGCCCGAGCATATACCCAACTGGTTTAAAAAGTTCGGGTACGGAGAGTTCATTCACCTGGAGCATCATAAGCCTTGCTGTGCGCGGATGATAAAAGGAGACAAAGTATTTCGCGAGGTAGAACAAAACTGCTGGGACCCTGAAGTGCGCACCAAGGAAATGGATATGACCAATGTGAGCGTACAGGTGCTGTCAACCATTCCTGTATTATTCAACTATTGGGCCAAGCCGGAACATGGGCTGGAAACAGCACGGTTCTTCAACGACCATATTGCCCAATGTGTAGATCATCATCCTGACAGGTTTATAGGAATAGGTACAGTGCCTTTGCAGGATATGGATCTGTCTATTAAAGAGATGGAGCGTTGTGTTACTGAACTGCGTATGCCGGGTTTGGAAATTGGCTCGAATATTAATAATAAGAACCTGAGCGACCCTTATTTCGACCCATTCTGGAAGGCAGCAGAAGAACTGGGCTGTTGTTTGTTCGTGCATCCGTGGGAGATGATGGGAGAGAACGATATGACCAAATACTGGCTGCCGTGGCTGGTGGGTATGCCTGCCGAAACAGCGCGTGCCATTGCCTCAATGATATTTGGCGGCGTATTTGAGCGCTTTCCTAAACTGCGCGTGGCTTTTGCGCATGGCGGAGGTAGTTTCCCGTTCACAATAGGTCGTATAGAGCACGGCTTTAACGTACGCCCCGACCTTTGCGCTATTGACAATAATGTGAATCCGCGCGAATATCTCGGGAAATTCTGGATAGATGCATTGGTGCATGACCCTAAAGCATTGCGGTATATTGTAGATGTAATGGGCAATGAAAAAATATGCATGGGCAGTGATTATCCTTTCCCGCTGGGTGAACATCATCCGGGTAAGCTTATTGAAAGTATGGAAGATTTTTCTGCATCACTTACTGAGCAGCTATTGTATAAAAATGCGCTCGACTGGATGAACATCAAAGAAGACCGCTTTAAATAGAAGAGCAAAAAGAACCCTCTGCCTGTAGCTTGCAGGATATGTGACAGAGGGGTTCTTGCTTCAACTGTAAGACTACAGTCCTTTTGGATTTACGTATGAAAAAGTACTAAGGTTAAGCGCCGCCGCTATTCGCGCGGCGTTTTTCTTCTTCTGCACCACCGCTGCGACGGCGCATAGGCGCTACGGTTCTTTTGCCGAACCGGTAAGTAAATGATATAGATGCCTGCCTTGTATCACGTACCGCAACAAAATCTTCCTGGTAACCTGTGTAAGTAGATGTAGCCCTTGGATATCCTTTCCAGAATATATCCTGGATATTAGCTTTGATAGTTGCCCTTTTATTAAACAGGTTTTTCTGTATGCCTGCATTCAGCATCCAGTTGGGTTTTACATCCATAAAGCCATATTGCTGCCTGGCCTGGTACCAGAAACCGAGTTCGCAGGAGAAATCTTTTGGCAGCAGGAAGGTGTTGTTCGTATTCAGATCGAAGGTTGGTTTGCCCGCATTGATATTGGTATTGGCAATATTGCCTTCGTAGCGCGAATAGTAAATATTGAAATTGGTCACATTGCTCCACCATTTGGTTATCTGGAAAGGGTAAGAACCATTAATGCCGTAGAAAGTCATGCGTTTCAGGTTTTTATTGGTTTGCACGGTTACGGAATCTTCATTATCGCTGGGCTGTATCACTTCTATAATTATGTTGCTGGTAGTTGCGTAAGTTAGCGTGGTTATGAAACGTTGTTTGAAGGTGTGCGACAATTCAATATTGTAGGAGAACGCCGGGCTCAGGTAAGGATAGCCTTCCCGGTAAGTTGTTTTATCAATAAAATACTTGAAAGGGTTCAGTTGCTGGTAATTCGGCCTTTCAATACGCCTGCTAAGGGTTACGCCTATATCGTTCTTTGTGTCCAGGTGCCTTTGTACTGCAATGTTGGGAAATAGCTGTACATAGCTGGTGTCGTATTTTTGATTGAGGGTTATCTGTTCCCATGCAGCATTGGTGTTTTCCATACGCAAGCCAAGCTGCGTACTCCATTTCTTCCAGTCCTTACTGCCATTAAGGTAAGCAGCATTGATATTTTCATTGTATACAAAATGATTACTACGTTTGGCATCCAGCAGATATACCCCGCCCACCTGCTCGTAAAACAAAGGTTCGTTGTCGGCCGTTACATAGCTCGATTTAATACCCGCTTCAAATTTTGCATTGTTCTTTAAAGGGTTGGAATAGTCGGCCTTGAGCGAACGTACCTGTGTAATGCCGGTGAGATCACTTTTCAGCGAATAATCGGGCAGGTAATTGCTGCCATCGGGCGCGGTATAAACAGTTTTAAAGCTTTGATTGCTTTGATTGCCAAATGCTGCATAGTCTGCATCTACAGTCAGTTCCCTGCCTGTTGTATCAAATGTATGTCGCAGGTTCAGGTTGGCAGCGTAGTTGTAATATTTATTTACATGCCTGCCGGCAGTGTTGAAGTAATATAGTAATTCATCATTGGCGCCCAACGCTTTTGATGCATTATCGGTTTTAGGATTAAAACTGTTTGTAGCCATGCTGCCTGAAAATCCTATTGTCGTATTTTTTGAAAAATTGTAATCAGCACCTGCTGAGGCAATATGATTTTTAAAATCAAACAGTGCATAATTGTCCTGGTCGTAGGTAAAAAGTTTTTTGCCGTAGTCTGCCTTACTTGTATCGAGAAACCGCCTGTTCAGTATCAGGTGGTTGAACCATAAACGGTAGGCATAATTATAGTTGGCATAAACATTGAATTTCTTATTGCGGTAATTCAGGTTGAAGCCTGCGCTATACTTGGGGTACACGCCTTGTGCATAAGAAGCATTTACACTGCCGTTCATACCCAGGCGCTGATCTTTTTTGGTGCGTATATTGATGATGCCTGCTGTGCCGGCTGCATCATAGCGTGCACCCGGGTTGCTGATGAGTTCTATTTTATCTATTGAGCTGGATGGCATGCTTTTCAGCATATTGGCAAGGTCTGTACCGGACATGGGCGTCAGTTTCCCATCCATCAGTACATTTACTCCCTGTTTGCCCTTCAGGCTAATATTGTCGTTCTGGTCTACTTTTACACCGGGAGAGCGCGAGAGTATATCCAGGGCAGAAGAACCTGCGCTTACTATACTGTTCTCTACATTCACCACTATCTTGTCTGCTTGTACTTCTATAAAAGGTTTCTGCGCGCGTATGGCTACTTCCTTCAGCGTATTTTCTTTTGTTTTAAGGCTAATGGCCGGGAGGTCTATATTGCCATTGGCAATAGTTACTTTCTGCGCTGTATAGGTTTCATAGCCCAGCAGGTCTATCTTTAAAGTATAAGTGCCGTCCGGTATATTTTCTACATTGAATTCTCCTTTACCATTCGTAAGATCTGATTTTACCAGGGTTTTATTGTCCGGCATCAGCACCACTACATTTACAGCGGGCAATGGATTGTTTTCCTGGTCCGTTATCTTTCCTGTGATATTGCCGGGCCTGGCAAATGAATGGGTATAAGAAAATAATAGCGCCGCTAATAAAACTTGTTTCATCCTGCAATTCATAGTTCCGGTTTTATAAGTTCAAATGTATTCCCGGCAATAATGCAACTTGTCACCCAAGGCGGGTGATTTGAAAAAAACAGCATCACCCGAAAGGCGTGATTTATCCTTATTCGATCACCGGAAGTGATATTGAAAACATAAATGACGTGAATGATATAACTTCACATTATTATCATGCGAACGCCACTGCACATACCAAAGGCATATGCCTGCTTTGTATTTTTCCTTGTCTTTTATTTTACCGGAATACCTTCTTATGCACAACGTCACCCGTTCTACAACCTGAATGTAGAGAACGGTCTTATACAGTCGCAGGTAACAGCTATTACGCAAGATAAATTCGGGCACCTATGGATCGGTACTCTTGGGGGCTTATCTCGTTACGATGGAAAGAACTTTACAAATTATACTGTTAGAGATGGCATGTCTACCAATGCTGTGAATGCACTGGCTACAGACAAATATGGAAACATCTGGATAGGCAGCAGCAAAGGTGTTTCTATGTTCGATGGTAAGCACTTCAAACCCTATATTTTTGAAGCACCGGAATCGCCGAATGCCAACCTGACCAATGAACTGTTGCCGGGGCCTGATGGTACCATATGGTGCCGTGCCAAAGGGAAGGTGTATACTATTGCCGATGGCAGGAGCAAACCTTTCAATGTACCAGGTGCCCAGGCCGACGTGAGTGCTATATTGCCTGATGGGAAAGATATATGGGTGGCAAAAAGAAATGGTGTAGTATACCATCTGCATGCAGGTAAATGGGATAGTCTTGCCTTCAACGAACCGCAATTGCCCGGAGTGCCGGTGGTGACTGTAATGTTTAAAGACAAGCATAACCGGTTAATGCTGGGCACTAATGGCGGCTTATACACCATAGACAGTAACAGGATAGCTGTCTACAGGATAAAAGGCGGCCCGTTATATAATTTGCCGGTTATTGTTTCGCTGACCGAAGACAACAGCGGTGGTATATGGTGCGGTACTGTGAATGGCGCAGTGCGAATAAAGGATAGTTCAATTGTTTACTACAATAAACACAATGGCCTTACCGATAATACCATAACCAAGACCTTGGCCGATGCCGAAGGAAATGTATGGTTAGGGTCTGACGGGCAGGGGGTATTCCGTTTTTCAGGTGCCTTGTTCACAGTACTCGATGAATCAATGGGCCTGCCCAGTGCGCAGGTAATGAGTATTGCTGCCAGCGGCGGCAGGTTGTATCTCGGTACCTACGATGCCGGGCTGTATGTTTTTGAGGGCGGTAAAATATCCGGAATACAACTACCACTAAAATCAGCACCTGCTATTACGGCCATGAAATTCAGGAACGGTGATCTGTGGATGGGCACGCGCGGTGCAGGGCTGTGGCGCTATAATGGTGTTATATTCAAATCATACACCTATCCCACTATTCCATCCAATGCTATCACTGCATTGTATAAAGACAGTGAGAACAGGTTGTGGATAGGCTTCCTGGACGGGGCTATGGTTTATGCGAATGATACCTTTCACCGGCTGCCGGTAAAGGACTATGCCATACAGGATTTTATCCAACTGACTAAGGATAGTCTTTTAATTGCTACCACAGATGTAAGGTCTCCTATCAAATTGCTCTACAATGATGAGGCATATGATTATGTTACAAACACAGCTGCCGATAGTTCCTCACCACAATGCTTTGCTGTAAAAGGTGAACAATTGTGGATAGGAACCAGTGATAATGGTCTTATCTGTTATGATATGAAAACGATGAAGTCGTTTGTGCTGAATAAGAGCAACGGCATGCGTTCTGATTTTATCTATAATATGGTGGTAGATAATGCCGGAAATATATGGGTGGGCACCGGTTATGGCATCCATAAAATAACCATGCTGAACAATACGCCGAAGATAACTTTCTATGGCAAGGGGCAAGGCATACAGGGTATGGAAAGTAACCATAATGCGGTGCTGAAAATGAATGACGGTAGTATATGGTTCGGTACTACCAATGGCGTGCTGCATTATAGCCCGCAATCAAAATCGGTGAACCCTCTGCCTATTACCGTGGTGCTGCAATCTGTAAAAGTATTCGGAGAAACTATAGGTGATACTACTTATTACGACAGTACCGATGCTTTTTATAAAGTACCCTACAACCTGCACCTGCCCTACCGTAAAAATAATATCACCTTTACTTTCCAGGCCATATCGCTCAGTGGTTTGGAACAGGCACGTTACCGCTATCGCATAGAAGGGCTGGATGCGCCCTGGTCTGACTGGTCACCGGTGAATACAGTCACCTACTCTGCCATGCCGCCGGGAAAATATACTTTGGTGGTAGAATGCGCACTGGGTGAAAGCAATGAGATCAGCGAATTGAGGTACCCATTCGAGATCATCACTCCTTTTCATAAAACAGGCTGGTTCAGGCTGGCGGTGCTGGGTGCATGTATATTGCTGGGTGTAACTATCCAGTATATTGCCAACCGGCGCAAGCAAAACAGGCTGGCGCTAACAGAACGGCTGCGCAGGGAGGAACAAAATAAAGTACGCGAACGTACGGCAGAAGATTTTCATGATGAGGTGGGTAATAAGCTCACCCGCATCAACGTGCTGACCAATGTGCTGAAAAATAAGATAGGCCCGCTTACGCCCGATACCAAACGCATTATAGAACAGATACAGGATAACACGGGGCAGTTGTACAGTGGCACGCGTGATATCCTCTGGTCGCTAAAGCCGTCTAATGACAGCTTGTACGAGATACTACACCGCATCAGGGATTTTGGGGCCGAGCTGTTCCAGGATACAGAAGTAGATTTCATCTTTACAGGCACAGATGAGAGATGGCGCAACTATAAGTTGCCACTGGATATGAGCCGTAACCTCATAATGATCTTTAAAGAGGCACTGAACAATACCCTTAAATATTCAGGCGCTAAAACAGTAAAGCTGACTGCTACACTGAAAGAAAACGATATCCTGCACATTGAACTGGCGGACAATGGCAAAGGTTTTGATTTTGATACAGTAAAAAAAGGCCATGGTATAGACAATATGAACGTCCGGGCAAAACGCATCAACGGCCGCCTGTATTTCGATACTTTCCCGGGAAAGGGCACGCATATCAGCCTGGCCTTCCGCTTATCGGCCAATAAGGTATAGGCTTTAGCAAAACATTAGCATTCAGCGCATTAAAATAACCTTGTTTGGGTGATACGTTTTTGAGCAAGTAATCAGAACTTTATACAAATAAAAACCCCACATGAGCCGCGACCTGGATATAAGTGTTTGTATTATTGAAGATGATGAGACCATCAGGGAAGGATACGCCTACCTGATAGGCCAGACCCCGGGCTATAAAATTGCCGGGAGCTATCCTTCTTTTGAAGATGCCGCAAAGAAAATAGCACAGGATGATCCGGATGTTATTTTGCTGGACGTAGAACTGCCGGGTATATCCGGTATTGATGCGATCCCTAAGCTAAAGAAGCTGGTGCCGGATGCCTTCATCCTGATACTGACCGTATATGAACAAGAGCTGCTGATATTCCGTGCGCTTGGCAATGGTGCATCAGGGTATCTTACAAAAAATACCTCTCCCGAAAAGATCATTAGTGCCATACATGAAGTAATGGAAGGCGGCGGCCCTATGAGCGCACATATAGCCCGCATGGTCATCCACTCTTTCCAGCGCAACGAGGCTTCACCGCTTACGCGCCGCGAGACCGAGATACTGGAACAGATAGCTACCGGTAAAAGCCGTAAGCGCATAGCCCAGGAACTGTTCATAGACCTGGAAACTGTAAAATCGCATATCAAAAACATTTACCACAAACTGAATGTGCATTCTAAGGCCGATGCTATTAAAACAGCCAAAGACAATAAATTCATCTGATAAGTTTTAAAATACCCTCATAGGCTATATCCATAGGAAAGGATGTAGCCTTTATTATTTTTGCAGGATAAACTAATCCCTTGCAGGAACAAACAGGGTCTCATCCGTCAGAATTAGAAAGAGGATTATCACTCACCCAGGCCACCGCTATCAATATGATAGACATGGTGGGCATCGGGCCGTTCATCACTATACCGTTCATAGTAGGCATGCTGCAAGGGCCGTTATGCCTTATAGCCTGGTTGCTGGGTGCTCTGCTGGCATATATGGATGGCATGGTATGGGCAGAGATGGGCGCCAAATGGCCGGAAGCAGGCGGCAGCTATGTGTTCCTTCAAAAACTGTTTGGAGAAAAGAAAGTGGGCAAACTCATGGCCTTCCTGTTTACCTGGCAAACGAGTATACAGGCGCCACTGGTAGTGGCCAGTGGTGCTATCGGGTTTTCGCAATACCTGTCTTTCCTTGTGCCCTTAGGGTACTATGAAAAGAAGATGGTAAGTGGTGCGCTGGTGGTATTATTAGTTGCCCTGTTATATCGCAATATCAGGAGCATCGGCAAGATATCTGTATTGCTATGGGTGATAACAGGCGGCACTATCCTATGGCTTATCATTTCAGGACTGGGGCATTTCAACGCACAGCAGGCTTTTGACTGGCATATGCCCGAAGGCGGTTTTTCGCTTTTGTTCTTCATTGCCGTAGGGCAAGCGTCACAAAAGGCGGTGTACTCTTACCTGGGCTACTATAATGTTTGTCATTTAGGTGCAGAGATAAAATCGCCGGGTAAGAATATTCCGCGCAGCATATTCATTTCTATTACGGGCATCGCCATCCTGTACCTGTCTATGCAAACGGTATTATTAGGGGTGTTGCCATGGCAATCTATTGCGTCGTCAGAATTTGTAGTAAGTACTTATTTCGAACATATCTATAATCATACGGTAGCGCAGGTGGCTACAGTATTGGTATTATGTATTGCACTGGCATCCCTGTTCTCGGTAATACTCGGCTATTCGCGGGTGCCTTATGCAGCCGCTAAGAACGGAGATTTTTTTCCTGTGTTTGCCAGGGTACATCCCAAATATCATTTTCCGCATGTGTCCCTGCTGGCGCTGGGTGGGCTTGCATTCATCTTCAGCCTTTTGTTCAAAATGAAAGAAGTGATAACGGCTATTATACTCATGCGTATACTGATACAGTTCGTATCGCAGGCCATTGGGGTGATAGCCTGGCACCTGGATAAGCCCCTGGAAGAACGGCCTTATAAAATGCCTTTATTCCCGGTTCCGGCTATCATCAGCATCATCATCTGGATGTTCATATTCTTTACCGGAGAATGGCAATACATCCTTTTTGCATTGGGCATTATCATCCTGGGCATAGCACTATACCGGGTAAAGAACCTGCGTACCCTGAGAAATTGAAAAAACCTTGCTTAAAAAATATACTTTATACTAAAACAATTTTGTTTCTTTGCAACAGAGGAGTTTTGGAAGGTTTATAGAAACCGGTTACATACAGTTCAATAGAGGAGTTATTTTCAGGATTGTAATCAGGTAATATTTAGTGCGGCAGATTTGGAGGAAACATTCGTTTTTTTCAGGGTAACTATATATATTGAAGCATATTAATTACTTTTTGGATAAATGCTACGCCCGATTTTATTGATCATTGCCGGTGCACTTTCAGTCGCGCTGTACAGGATGCTCAGTCGCGGTGGTAAAACCTACGCTTATGCCAGGGCGCAGAGTATTTCCTTTCTTTCAGATGGTTCAGAGCATGTTGTGCAGGAAGAAAGTTCCGGTTCTATTATCATTACTAATAAAACAGTGATGATAGATGGCCTGGAATATATCTTCAAGCCATCGGAAAATGAGCCGGTGCAGGCTTTGCTTGATTTTGATGAAAGTGGGTTGCGCAGCGTGAAGGTGCTGCTGCCTGAGGGCGAAAAGCAGTATTTTATCGATCGCACACCCGGCGCCACAGCTGCATAGTTTACATTTTTATTCTTTTCGATTCATCATCTATACCGCTTTGTGCCTTGCGGATATTATCCATTTTTTTGCCAAAATTGTAGGTAAAGCTGAATGCATAACTGCATGTATTGTACTTGATATGCGCCCGGGTATCGAGGTCATTGAGCCTGATACGCACATTGTAACTATATGCAGCAAACGGGTCCTGGATGCCGAGTTTTAAAGCGCCTGCATCTTTCAATACTTTGCGGGATATGCCAGCCGAAAGGTACCACCATTCACCTGCAGCGCGCAGTAGAGACTCTCTCGAGGGCCCGGCATAATCCAGTACACATTCTGCCGCCCATTTTTTAGCAAAGCTGAACTGGTTATTGAGATTGAAGCCATGCCCTGTGCCCTCTATGTCTATCGGCTTCTTGTTCAGTACACCCGTATAGTGTATATAGACAGCGTAGGCCAGGAAAGATGCCGTCCACCATTTATATAGTTGTGTTGTATACAGTATTGAGAAGCCTATATTATCGTTGCCGGCAAAATTTTGCGGCTTTGAGTAAACCACTTTGGTTGTGTCGTTCTGTGTCAACACATGTTCCCGTATACCTGCAGTATGCCTGTAATTGAGTGTAGTGAACAGCTTATTCTTAAAATTGTGTTTCAGTTCTATGCTATGGCTGTATTGTGGCAACAGATCGGGATTGCCCACCATGTAATTGTATTGAGAAAGAAAAGTGATAAACGGATTTAACGAACTATAGTCCGGGCGTTCTATACGCCTGCCATAGTTTAGCTCGAATTGGTTATTGCTATCCGCCTGGTAAGTGGCATACGCCGTTGGAAATAAGGAGAGGTAGTGCCTTGTAAAGCTTTGCTGGTGTACAGTCTGGGTTCCTTCAGCATTGGTATTCTCTGCCCTCAGGCCTATTTGCATTTGCCATTTGGTGCCCAACGCACGGCTGGCGTTAAGATATGCTGCATTAATGTTCTCATTGTAAAGAAAATGATTGCTGCGGTTGGTGTCATAGGTCCAATCGCTCCCGGCAGATACTTCATAGTCCGCCTGGTTGTCGGTTTTTACATAACTGCTCTTCAGGCCCGATTCCAGTTTTATCTTACTCAACAGCACAGAATGGTCGGCCTTAAGGCTGTACACTTTTATATAAGAAGGCAATTGCCCGCGCAGCAGCAAGGATGGCAGTTTATTACCCCCTTCTCCCAGGTTGGTGTTTACCGAATATTGAGCGCTGTGCACCCAATAGTTGAGATAGTCGGCATTTATATTCAGTTCATTTTCCTTGGCGAACTGGTGTTTCAGGTAAGCAGTAGCGGTTCCGTTCTTTCTCAGCCAATCAGTCTTATTTTGAGAGTAATTATAACTGGCTATATCGCTGGCCGCATCATAGGTGCGTGCATGTGAGCGATTGCCTTCATTATTGGGATGATAATCGCCGGTAAGGTTGACGCCGAAATTCGTTTTGGCTGTTATTGCATAGTCTCCGCCTAGTTTTACACCGGTATTGGTAAAGGTTTCGTAAGAATAAAGGTTTTGTGCAAAGGTGCCGGTTATTTCATAAGTATTGATGTTGCGGAAATTACGGTTAAGATCCTGGGTCATATACCCGCGCCCGTAATAGTAGCTGAGGTTTGCATAAAGGCTTATCTTATTCTTACGATAATTGAGCTGCAGGCTTTCGAAAGCGCTGGGGTAGCGCGATTGTGCGTAAGTGCCGGATATATTGCCGTTGAAGCCATGTTTTTTGATGCGCTTCGTTTTTATGTTGATGATGCCGAAATTGCCTTCTGCATCATATTTGGCAGATGGCTGGGTTATCAGTTCCAACTGGGAGATATCATTTGCCGCCATGGATTTGAGATACTGCATCAGTTGGTTGCCCGAAAGATAAGTGGGGCGGTCATCTATCAATACCAATACACCCTGCTTGCCTTGCATGGATATGCCCCCCTCGTCGGTAACAGTAACGCCGGGCGATTTGCGTAGCAGCTCCCAAACATTGGAGCCTGCCGATGAAATTGATTTTTCTACATTGATCACCGTTTTTCCCAGGCCAGGTTCTATAAATGAACGCTGGGAAGAAATGGTTACATCATTGAGCTGGTGATTATTTTTGTCAAGGGTAATATTGACTGTGTTAAGATCAGATACCAGGTGAAGGCTTGCATACGCTATTCTGTAACCCAGCGCCTGTGCAGACAGAATATATTTATCAGCCTTTATGCCCTTTAAAACAAAATGGCCTTTATCGTCTGCAAGGGCAGATAATACCCAGGACGAATCTGTTGCATTGAGCAATGATACAGTTGCAGCTTTTATGGCTTTTTGTTCCGTGTCGTTTACAGCACCCTCAATATTGTATGACTGCCCAAAACAATTTGCAGCAATAAAACTTAAACACGCTGAAAGGTAATATTTAGTCATAGGTGAAGAAAAAAGGTATACAGTATGCATACCTTTTCATTTTTATCAAATCTAACCTGAATTACAGGTTGGCCGTTTCACCCGAATAGGGTGAAATATGTTACATTCTCTTTGCCTCGTCTATATTGCTTTCGCGCTGTTTGGGTGCATCGTTGTTCTTCTTGCCAAAATTATACGTGAAGCCGATTGCAATTTCCTGCGTACCATTTCTTGAATAGAGTGTGTTGGCTATGCCGTTATAATCATTGGTAGAATAAAGGCGATGGGTGACAAACGGGTCGTCAGCAGACAGGCGTATAGTGCCGCTGTCTTTCAATATTTTTTTCGATACATTGAAACCCAGCCAGTACCGTATGCCGTAATGGTCTATCATGTTTTGAAGGTCACCGGTTGCAATGTAAAAGCTGGTATCTGCCGACCATCCATTGCCAAAAGTAAATTGGTTCTGTATCCACATGGAATGGCCCCAGGCCGATGCAATTATCAGGTTATTCTTCAGATCAGAATAGGCATTATAGTTCAGTTCATACCCCGCAGATAACAGCCACCATACGAATAACTGGCTGTTGTAGTTTATACTGAATTCGCCCGATGTACAATGTGCATTGTTGCCAAAGCTGGCATATACTGCTTTGCCTTCTGTGCCTAGTGTTGGTGTTATCACATTCCTCGCTTTCCTTCCTGCCATACTCAGGAAGATCGCATTCTTACAATTGTACTTCAGTTCCATAAAGCTTACATAAGATGCTTTCAGGTCAGGATTGCCTTTGAAGAAATTGTATTGTGAGAAATAGTAAATAAACGGATTGAGCTGCGTATATGCAGGACGGTTCACGCGCCGTCCGCAATTCAATTCAAAGCTATTGTGTTCATTTATTTTATAAGATGCGAAAAGGGTAGGGAATAAGGATGTATTGTTACGTATGAATTGCTGCCCCTGCGTAAGTTCTTTTCCTTCTGCATGCATGTTTTCCAGTCTTAGTCCCAGTTGGGTTTGCCATTGTTTACCCCAGCCCCTGGTAGCATTGGCATATACAGCATTAATATTCTCTTTGTAAATAAAATCGTTGGTGCGGGTAGCATCCGGTTGCCAATTGCCATTATTATCCAGCCTTTCAAAATAGGCACCGTTATCGGTATGCGATACGCTATACTTAGCACCCGCTTCTATTTGCAGATCATTTTTTAGTTTGCCGGAGTAGTCCAGCTTGGCTACCGTAGCCTCGATCATAGATGGCGAATGATTTTTTAGGATGAGGTCATTGCCTGTATTTTGTTTATCAGCATTGTAGTCCTTGCTGTTTACGTTCTGGTAATTGACCTGGTTGCGTGCGAGGTAATCAACATCCAGGTTTATTTCCTGGTCTTTACCTGGCTTGTATTTGGCGTAAGCATTACAAATGGCATGTTTACGTAGCAGGCCGGTGCTATTAGTTGTATTGTTATAGGTTACATTACCTGTATTGTCCAGCAGTATAGCAGTAGTGGCATCGTTTTCGTGGTTGGGGTGATAAATACCTTTAGCACTGGCACCTACCGATAGTTTCTCATTCACGGCATAATCTGCGCCCAATCTCAAATTGTAATCTTCAAATGTCTCTTTCTGGAAGCTATGTTGCTGTGCTATATTATTCAAGACACCTATCTCGGGGTCAGTTACCTTACGGTACATACTGCGTATTTGAAAACCGGTTGCATGTAAATATCCCGCGTTAGCAAAGACTGTTAGTTTATTGTTTCGATAGGTGAGATTGGCATTGTCATGCGTATTGGGGTACATACCCGAACCTGCCTGTAGTGCTATACTACCATTCGTGCCACGCTTACGCTGTTTGCGCATTTTTATATTGATGATGCCGCCGCTGCCTTCAGCGTCATAGCGGGAAGAGGGTTGGTCGATGATCTCCAGTTGGGCTACCTGGTCGGCAGAGATGGTGCGCAGGTAATCTGTCAGCTCCTGGCCGGAAAGGTAGGTTTGCTTATCATTTACCAGCACTAATACACCGGTGTTATGCACAGTGATATTACTTCCTTCCACATGCACACCGGGTGATGTGCGCAACAGGTCTATTACATTTGCACCTGCAGATACATGGGCTGGGTCTATATTAATAGTGGTTTTGCCAAGTCCCGTTTCAATATTGGGTCGCTTGCTGCTGACGGTTACCTCTTCCAGCAATTTATTATTCAACTGCAGCGCAACGATATCAGCGTTTTCTATATTTCCCTTTACAGAAATGGCATTTTCTGTTTTAGCATAGCCTATTGCTTCTGCCTGTAGTTTGTAGCTGCCTTTCGGCACATCCTTAAACAAGTAAGCGCCTTTATCGTCTGCCGTGGTAGATCTGAGATTGATATGATCTTCTGCTTTCAACAGGTTAATTGTTGCAGCCGGTACCGGTTTGCCCTCTTTATTCTTTATAGTGCCGGAAATGGCAAAACCTGTTTGTGCCAGGGTTATGTTACATGCTATGAGCAGCATAGCAATAAAGCAGGCGGTTCTTTGCATAGGTTGTTTTTGAATGTTGTAATGATAAGAGCTCAAAGCAAAACGAAAATAGTTGTCTATTATTATACACCTTAGCTGTTATATAGGTTTTAGCTTAATATTAACGCACATAAAAATAGCCGGACAAGCCGGCTATTAACTATTGGGTAAAGATTGCTTTAGTTAGCTAAACTCCTGAAGTCTACAGGGACCAGTTTGCTGACACCCGGTTCCTGCATGGTCACACCATATATCACATCCACTGCAGCCATTGTTTGCTTGTTGTGGGTAACGATGATGAACTGCGAGTTGTCGGAGAACTTACGGATCATCTGTGTGAACTTACCAACGTTCGCATCATCCAGCGGGGCATCTACCTCATCCAGTATACAGAATGGGGCAGGCTTGATGAGATAAATAGCAAACAGGAATGCTGTAGAGGTAAGTGTTTTCTCACCCCCGGATAACTGTGTCAATGTACTTGGTTTTTTACCCTTAGGCTGTGCATATATTTCTATACCACTGTCAGCTACATTGTCCGGGTCTGTCAGGCGCAGGTCACAACTGTCTTCTGCTGTGAAGAGCGCTTTAAATACCTGTACAAAGTTCTCACGTACTTTATCGAAGGTCTCGCGGAATTTCGTGTTGGCGGTAAGCTCTACTTCTTCAATAGTAGCCAGCAGGGAGTCTTTGGCGTTCACCAGGTCGGTCTTCTGCTCTACAATGAAATCGTGGCGCGCTTTCATTTCTGTATACGCCTCAATAGCTGTAGGGTTCACCTCGCCTATATTCTCCAGGCGTTTTTTCATGCGCTCTGCTTCGCTATTCAATTCTTCCACGCTCTGCTCACCGGTACGTGGCTGGTCCAGTATTTCGTCCAGGTTCACTTTGAATTCTACACTCAGGCGTTCTTTCATGCCCGCCAATTGCAGTTTCATTTCGTTCAGCTTGTCCTTAATGCTATTCAGCAAAGTTTCTGCCTGTTCTTTTTCACGGCGTTTCTGGTTCAGCTGGCCTTCCTGTGCAGATATGGTATTGCGCATTTCATAGTACAGGCGGTCTTTTTCATTCAGGTCGCGCTCTTCTGTTTCTTTACGTGTCAGCAATTCATACAGTTCATTATCACCCGCATGCAATGCTGTTTCTGTTTCAGACAACTGGGCAGTGGTTTGTTCCAGCTGCTCTGTATTGGCAGATATCTGCCTTTGCAAGTCATTCAGCTGGTTGCTGCGGAAACTCAGCTCCTGTTTTAAACCTTCCAGCTTACTTTGCTGGCGGGTGTATTGTATGTTCTGGTTATTGTATTGCTGGGTAGCAGCGTTGAATTCCTGTTCTACTTCCAAAAATTCTCCTTCGGCCTGCGCTATGTTTTGCTGCAGGTCGCGCAGTTCTTCATTGATATTTTCCAGTTCTACGCGTGCATCACCTATGCTTTCATGTGTGGCATCCAGCTGGTCCTGCAGGTCGGCCAGGCGTTGCTCGCCGGTCTGGTTCAGGTGCTCGAAGTTCTCGATACGGTTGCCTAGGTTTACGATATGGTTTTGCAGGCGGTTTATTTCCTGGCGTGTTTGTTCTATAGCCTTATCGTTAAGTTCCTGGTTGAAACCGGTAATAAGTGTTTGCGTATCGGCAATGAATTGTTTCAGTTGTGTAGTAGTAGCAGTTAGGTCTTCTATCTCTTTTGCCAGGCGTTCCAGGTTTTTGGCACGGCCTATCTTATTGCCTTCAAACAGACCGATAGAACCACCACCCAGGGTGTATTTGCCACGCACCATCTTACCGCTCTTCTCTACGATCACATTGCCGTTCAGTGAAGCCTGGTCTATCAGGTTGCCTTCATTTTCTGCTATATACACATGGCCCAGCAGGTGTTGCGCCAGCGGCATGTATTGCTCGTCTACATTTACTACGCTCAGTGCCGGTATAAGGCCTTCAGGTGCGTTGTGTGCAGCAGGCTGGTATTGGGCAAACTGGTTCAGCACAAAGAAATTGGCCTTGCCTTTTTTGTTCGATTCCAGCAGGTGTACTGCCTGTGCGGCCTCGCCAATATTATCAACGATATAATAGTTCAGGTAATTGTCCAGCAGGTTTTCCAACGCGGTACGGTACTCGTTCTGTACCACGAAAACGTCAGACAAGAGCGGGGCATCACTGTTCCATTCTTTATTTTTCTTCAGGAATTTGATACTGTCTGGGTAACCTTCCAGGCTTTCCACCAGCGATTTCAGCAGGTCGTGCTCATTGCGGCGGGCATCCAGTTTACGGTTTTCGTCAACCGATTGTGCACGCAATGATTCCAACTGTTCCTGGCTTTGCAGTATTTTCTCTTTTACTTCTTCGTGGCGTGTCACCAGTTGCTGCAGTTCGTCCTGTTTATCCTGCAGGCCGCCTTCTGCATCCTGCTTTTCATTTTGCAGTTGTGCTATCTGGCTGCTGCGCTGTGTGCGTTCATCTGTTATCTGCTGCATACTACGCTGCAGGTTCATTACAGATGTATCGGCAATAGCTACTTTCTTTTCTACGTCAAACTGGCCGCGTTGTTTTTGCTGGTATTCGCTGCGCAGCTGTTCTACTATTCTTTTTTTGCTGTCAAAAGCTTCACGTTTTTCATCTACCATACTGCGCAGGCCTTCCAGTTGGTCGCGCAGGTCTTCCATAGCACCGCTTTCTTCTTCTATCTGCTTTTCGGCAAAGCCTATAGATTCTTCGAGGTTTTTTAGCTGTGCACCTGCACCCGATAAGAATTCACCCAAGCTCTTTTCACGTTCTTTCAGGTGGTCCAGGCGCTGTGCTGCCAGTCGTTTATCACTTTCCAGCTGGCGTATGCGGTTTATCAGTTCGTTGAATTGTTTTTGCAAACCATTCAGTTCCTGTTCTCTTTCTATCAGCTTCACTTTATCCTGCTCTACCACGGCCTCTTCTGTAGCAACAATTGCTTCCAGTTGTGTGCGACGGTCGGTCTCGCGGTCATTCTGTTCGTTCAGTTGTTTATACTGTTCGTTAAAATGTTCCAGCGATGCCTTTACCAGTTCTATGCTTACTTCTTTATACTCGCCTTTTATCTGGAAATAACGTTCGGCTTTCTTGGCCTGGTTTTCCAGCGTACGCAGGTTATTGCTATTTCAAACAGCAGGTCTTCTATACGGGCAAGGTCTTGCTCGGTAGCTTCCAGCTTTTGCTTGGCTTCTTTCTTACGTGTTTTATAAATGGAAATACCGGCAGCCTGTTCCAGCATGCGGCGGCGGGAGTTGTCCTTATCCTTGATGATATCATCTACCATGCCCAGTTCGATGATGGCATAAGAGTCGTTGCTCACACCGGTATCGAGGAAAAGGTTATGGATATCTTTCAGGCGGCAGGTAACATCATTCAGGCGGTATTCACTTTCACCGTTCTTATAAAACTTACGAGTTATGGTTACGGTGGTGAACTCTGTCGGTAACAGATTACGTGTATTTTCAAATGTCAGCGACACCTCTGCCATACCACTGCCGGAGCGTGTACGTGAACCATTGAATATGAGGTCTTCGAGGTTATCCGAACGAAGGCTTTTTATTTTATGTTCACCAATTACCCAGCGTATAGCATCTACAATATTCGATTTACCACAACCATTCGGTCCTACTATGCCTGTAATAGGATGGTCAAGCAGCACATGGGTCTTATCCGCGAAAGATTTGAACCCTTTAATTTCTAACGATTTTAATCGCAAAGCATTACAGTTTTTGGAGGATAGCAAAAATATACATTTCGCCCGTTTAAAAACGGCTAATATCTGCGCCCTGCCGGAATTGTGGGTAAACTGGGAATAACCATTATGCTAAAGCATAATGTGAATTAAATTGTAATGTTTAAGGCGCTAAGGGCGTATTGGTTTAGGGAAATCGTTTTTCTCTGCATATTCATCCTGCAGTTTGTTTATCGTCAGTATCTTTTGCTCCTCGCCGCCGACGTTGGCCATACTTGTATTATAAGCTTTTGCTATCTGGTCGTCGGTAGTTGTGCTGTCAAACTGTTCAAATACGCTGAGGTACCTGCTCACTGTATTTTTTTCAAAAGCCAGGTAGTCCAGCTCAGCAGTTCGCAGTTGTTCTGAGCCGCCACGGTCTTCCATACCCTGCAGATAGGTGGTTTTGCGATCGAGGTAGGCTTCCAGGCCCTGGCGTATGCCCTGCAACTGGGAGAAATCTTTGGTATTGACCGACACTTTGAATTCTTCCACCCAGTCCTTTACATAATAGGCCAGGCTATCGTTAATAACGGTAATATCATTGCTGAACTGCTGCGCTTTTTCCTTTTTATTCAGGTCGCAGGCAGCCATACTCATTAATAGAATGGAAATAATGAATATGTAAAGATGTTTAGCCATCTATCCTCTTTTACAGATACAAAATAATAGATTTCTTACAACTAAAACGGGCAAACCCTCAAAATGTTACATTACTCACCGGAATTTTTACCGGCATGGCATGACGGGGCTTGTACTACCTTTGTGCCTCGAAAAAACGGGATATATGGCCAAAATAGGCATTAACCTGGCAACAGGCAGCTTACAGCAAAGGGAGACGATAGTAGGTATAGACCTGGGAACAACCAATAGCCTGGTAGCTATTGTACGGCAAGACACGCACCAGCCCATAGCCTTGAGAGAAATTGACGGGCTTACGCTGGTACCATCTATTGTTCACCTGGATGAGAACGGGAAGGTAATAGTGGGCAACGAGGCTAAGGAAAAGCTGGTAACGGAGCCGCAACGCACTATCTATTCGGCCAAGCGCCTGATGGGGAAGTCTTATAAAGACGTGAAGGAGCATGCGGATTTTTATGCTTATAAAATAATTGATGACGGTACGGATGCGCTGGTAAAGGTGCAGGCAGGCGATAAGTTTTATTCACCCATAGACCTTTCGGCATATATACTGAAAGAACTGAAACACCGCGCGGAACATATTCTGAAAACAACGGTTACCAAAGCAGTGATAACCGTACCTGCATACTTCAACGATGCACAAAGGCAGGCTACCCGCGATGCCGGTAAGCTGGCCGGGCTGGACGTACTGCGTATTGTAAACGAGCCTACAGCAGCCAGTCTTGCTTACGGCCTGGGTTTGAACCCTGAAGAAGAAAAGACGATAGCAGTATATGACCTGGGAGGAGGCACGTTCGATATATCTGTACTGAAGATAACCAATGGCATCTTCGAGGTACTGGCAACGAATGGAGATACCTACCTAGGGGGTGATGATATGGACCGCAGCCTGGCTCAATACTGGCAGGAGCAGTTAGGGATAAGCAACGAAACGCTGGCAGCCGATAAGTCGCTGGCGCAGGCATTACGCCTGGCCGCAGAGGCCGCCAAGAAGCATTTAACGGAGCATGATAGTTTTGAAGGCAATGTGAATGGCAAGCCTGTCAGTATATCGAAGGCACAATTCAATACATTGATACAGCCGCTGGTAGATCGTACCCTTAATTGCTGCAAAAATGCCCTGCGCGATGCAAACCTGCAGATCGCCGATATCGATGCTATCGTGATGGTGGGGGGCTCTACACGCGTGCCGCTCGTCAAGGAGAGCATCAGTAAATTTTTCGGAAAAACGGTATATGACCAGTGGAACCCGGATGAGGTAGTAGCATTGGGTGCAGCTATACAGGCCGATATACTGGCGGGCAATAATACACAAATGCTGCTGCTGGATGTGACACCGTTGAGCCTTGGCATAGAGACCATGGGCGGACTGATGGATGTATTGATACCCCGCAATTCGAAAATACCGAATAAGGCTGCCCGCCAGTATACTACGCAAAAGGACGGGCAGGGCAGTATGCGTATATCCGTTTACCAGGGCGAGCGCGACCTTGTGCAGGACAACCGCAAACTGGCAGAATTTAATCTTACCGGCATACCCGCTATGCCGGCAGGCCTGCCTAAAGTAGAAGTAAGCTTCCTGGTAGATGCAGATGGTATTTTGAAAGTGAGCGCCACAGAACTGCGCAGTGGCGTGGCACAAAGCATAGAAGTAAAACCACAATACGGGCTGACAGATGACCAGGTAGAAAAAATGCTGCTGGATTCACTGAGCCATGCAAAAGATGATATGCACACCCGTGCCCTGGTAGAAGCCACTACCGAAGCAGAGCAAATGCTGGAGACTACGGAGAAATTCATAGCTAAAAATGCGGCATTACTGACGGACCACGAAATAGCTTTAACCAAATCGCAAATGATGCAATTACGTGCGGCCATTTCCATAAAGGACAAGGACCTGGTGCAGAAGGAAACAGAGCTGCTGAACGAGGTTTCCCGCCCGTTTGCCGAAAGAGTAATGGATGCGGCCCTGAAAGACGCTATGAAGGGGAAAAAGATCATTTAAACATTATGGGCTTTTGCCCTGTTTAGATGTCCGGACAAGACTGGGATTGTCTTATAGTTAAAACATATTATTTATCAGGTTAATAGCAGGGAATTGCTTAATTTCGCCCTTCCTTAAAAAATAAATCGAAAACAACAGATATGAGTACAATGACTCGCTCACAAATTGACTTCAAATTGCCTTACAAGGTAAAAGACATGAGCCTTGCTGAATGGGGACGTAAAGAGATAAAACTGGCGGAAGCTGAAATGCCCGGCCTGATGTCTATCCGTGCTGAATATGGTCCTAAAAAGCCATTGAAAGGTGCCCGTATTGCAGGTTGCCTGCACATGACCATCCAAACTGCCGTGCTGATAGAAACACTGGTAGAACTGGGTGCTGAAGTAAAATGGAGCTCTTGCAATATCTTCTCCACACAAGACCATGCTGCCGCTGCTATCGCCGCTGCAGGTATAGGTGTTTTTGCATGGAAAGGACAAACACAGGCAGAAGCTGACTGGTGTATCGAACAGACATTGTTCTTCGGTGGTGAAGACCGCCCGCTGAATATGATACTGGACGATGGTGGCGACCTGACCAATATGGTGTTTGACGAGTATACCGAACTGGTACAGCACATAAAAGGCCTGAGCGAAGAAACGACTACAGGTGTGCACCGTCTTTACGAAAGGATGCAGAAAGGTACATTGCCTATCCCTGCTATCAACGTGAACGACTCTGTTACAAAATCTAAATTCGACAATAAATACGGTTGTAAAGAATCACTGGTTGACTCTATCCGCCGCGCTACCGATGTAATGATGGCCGGTAAAGTAGCCGTTGTAGGTGGTTACGGCGACGTAGGTAAAGGTTCTGCAGAATCGCTGCGTGGTGCCGGTGCCCGTGTTATCGTTACCGAGATCGATCCTATCTGCGCTTTACAGGCAGCAATGGACGGTTTTGAAGTGAAGAAAATGGAAGATGCAGTGAAAGAAGCAGATATCATCGTTACTGCTTCAGGCTGCCGCGACCTGATTACGGAAAAGCACTTCCGCCTGATGAAGGATAAAGCTATCGTTTGTAACATAGGCCACTTCGATATCGAAATAGATATGGCATGGCTGAACAACAACTATGGCAGAACAAAAGATACCATCAAACCACAAGTGGATATGTACACTATAGATGGTAAAGATGTGATAGTGCTGGCAGAAGGCCGCCTGGTAAACCTGGGTTGCGCTACAGGCCACCCATCTTTTGTAATGAGCAACTCTTTCAGCAACCAGACTTTGGCTCAAATAGAACTGTGGACAAACCACAGCAGCTACGAGAACAAAGTATATGTACTGCCTAAGCACCTGGATGAGAAAGTAGCCCGCCTGCACCTTGCTAAAATTGGTGTAGAACTGGATGTACTGACAGATGCACAATCTGAATACCTCGGTATCTCTAAAGAAGGTCCTTTCAAACCTGAAATGTACCGTTACTAAAATATATTACCACCTGGTAAGAAAGGCTCCTGAAAGGGAGCCTTTTATTTTTTGTACTTATTGCAAATAGGGTGCTACCGAAGCGCGTATCATTTCCACCAGTTCTTTATCCATATACTGGTATTCATCGGGTATATCCAGCACAACTATCTGTTTATCATTGCATGTATCCCGGTGATTTTCCAGCAGGCGTTGTTTATGTTTCTTTTCCATTACAAATACAATGTCCGCCCATACTATCATAGCTGCAGTTACTTTTATCCTGGCAGATGGTTCTGTACCTGCTGAACGCGCCTGTATGCCCTGCCGGTTCTTAAAAACAGCTTCAGCAGTAGGACTGCGCCATTGGTTGCGGCTGCATATGAAGAGGATGTTCATGATGGCAAATATAATTTGCCTTTAAAAAATCATTACCTTAAATATATGAAAACAACCTCCTTTATCACGCTTTTGCTATTTGTTTGTTTTTGCTGTTGCCAATTGCAAGTACATGCCCAGGAACAATACAACAGTTCCATACAGCTGAACCTGTCAAATATGTCTTTCAATAATAACAGGGCAGGATTTTTTCACCCCTTCAATTATGAAGGGGTGACCTTGAGCCGCAGTGTTTATAAGCATATAGATGTATTGGCTTCTTTCCAGATATGGCAGCCGTTTGTAAAATGGAAAGGGTATGATGTAGATAACGATAAGGTACCAGTAACACAGCTTGTTGGAAAAATAGACGGTGGGGCATCGTATAAAATGATAGAATTGGCCGGTAAATATAAACATCGTTTTAACAGGCATGAACTATATGGAATATTAGGCATTTCTTATGCTTGGGGAGACGATATTATAATAACTGGAGCAATAAGATATCCTGGTGCGTTTGATGATATTATCTCATCTTCATCATTTAAGGCACATTACTGGGGTTTACTAACTTCTGGTGGCTATAACTATTATTGCAGCGAGAGAATAAGTTTGGGTTTGAATGGGGGACTAAGGTTATACCAACATGATTTTCAGCAATACGATATAGGATTGAATATTGGCTATCATTTCAATTCTTTTAAGAAGAGTTAAAGCCTTAAACAAAAACCGCCCCGGTATACCGGGGCGGTTTTATGAAAATATCTTGTGTTTACTTTTTCAGCAGTTCTTTGGCGGGTACCTTTTTTATTTCGCCATTTACGCAAATGACTAAATAATCATTTTTTGCGGCGGTAGCTTCTATCAATTTCTCAGTTGCCTTTTTAATACCGGCAACAATTTTATCCCTCAATTCAGCATTCTCTTTTTTAATAGCCATTTGCCTGATTTGATATTATACCCCAAATATCGTGGTTTTTTATGTTACTGTCAAAATTAGCCTCTCCTTCGGCTACAATTTGCATTTCATTTGAATTATCGACGACAAGCCAGTAGTCGCAAACAGGAATAAATAACTGTACCAGGTTTTGAATACCTCTATAATATCGCCTATGAATTACGTCTTTTGGTATATTATGGCCGCCATTAAGCACTCTTTTTTCAACTCGTGTTTCTGCCATTGCCGGAGAGCTCAGCCAAAAGAATATCAGCGTTATTTTATAACCAGCCTGTTTCGCCCGTTGAATGAGAGAGATATAGCTTTTTGTAGATAAGGTTGTTTCAAATGCAAAAGTTTCCTTTAAGGAGAGTAGTTCATTAATCCTTTGCAGCATAATCCTTCCTGCTTCGAAAGCCACCTTTTCCTGGTTGAACGGAGAAATGCCTGCCGCGATATTGTCTGCATTTACAAATTCCTTACACTGCAGCATTTCAGGAAGAATAGTATAGCTGGCAGTAGTTTTACCGGCGCCATTACATCCTGCAACAATATATAGATCGGGCATCAAACAAATTTAACGAAACTATCATCGTCTTAAAAAGAAAAACCGCCCCGGTATACTGGGGCGGTTTTTCTTTTACATTCTTGCCTTGTGAATTAAGCTTCTTCTACTTCCATGTAAGAAGAAACCGGTTCACAGGTGCATATCAGGTTGCGGTCGCCAACGGTATTGTTTACGCGGGCTACGCTTGGCCAGAATTTATTGTGTTTCACCCAGTGCAGCGGGAAAGCTGCCTGCTGGCGGCTGTATTTATGGCTCCACTCATCGGCAGTGATAACAAACTGTGTATGCGGTGCATTTTTCAGCGGGTTATCAGCTTTATCGGCACGGCCTTCTTCTATAGCGCGTATCTCTTCGCGTATGCTCAGCAGTGCTTCGCAGAAACGGTCCAGTTCGCCTTTGTCTTCACTTTCTGTCGGCTCTATCATAATAGTGCCCGGTACTGGGAAGCTCATAGTAGGCGCGTGGAAGCCATAGTCCATCAGGCGTTTTGCAACGTCTTCCGCTTCTATTTCTGCAGATTTTTTGAACGGGCGCAGGTCAACGATGAATTCGTGTGCGCAGGTACCGCCGCTGCCGGTGTATAGTATGTCGAAGTCGTTTTGCAAACGGCTGCGCATATAGTTCGCATTCAGTATAGCGTATTCAGTAGACTTGCGTGTGCCCACAGGGCCCAGCATGCGGATATAAGCATAAGATATCAGCAGGATGCTGGCAGAGCCGAATGGAGCTGCAGATACCGCATGCCCGTCTTTACCATTGGTATTCACTACGTGCGATGGCAGGAATGGCGCCAGGTGCTGGCGTACACATATAGGGCCCATGCCGGGGCCGCCGCCGCCATGTGGTATAGCAAATGTTTTGTGCAGGTTCAGGTGGCAAACGTCTGCGCCTATAAGGCCGGGGGCTGTGAGGCCTACCTGTGCGTTCATGTTCGCACCGTCCATATAAACCTGGCCACCATGCTGGTGCACGATGTTTGTGATCTCTTTAATGCTCTCTTCATACACACCATAGGTAGACGGGTAAGTAACCATGATACCTGCAAGGTTGGCAGCATGTTGTGCAGCTTTTGCTTTCAGGTCTTCTACATCTATATACCCGTTTTCAAGTGCTTTTACTACTACTACTTTATAGCCTACCATTACTGCCGATGCAGGGTTGGTACCGTGTGCAGATATAGGTATCAGCATTACGTTACGGTGGCCTTCATTGCGGCTTTCGTGGTATGCTTTGATAGTGAGCAGGCCGGCATATTCACCTTGCGCACCGCTGTTTGGCTGTAGGCTGCAGGCATCGAAAGCAGTGATCTCGCACAGGTATTTAGACAGTTCGTTTACGATCTGCAGGTAGCCTTCTGCCTGGTTGTTGGGTGCAAACGGGTGCATTTTGCTCCAGTGTACCCAGCTCAGCGGCATCATTTCTGTTGCTGCGTTCAGCTTCATGGTGCATGAACCCAATGATATCATGCTGGTATTCAGGCTCAAGTCTTTATTCTCGAGCATTTTTATATAACGCATCATTTGTGTTTCGCTATGGTGCGTATTGAACAAAGGATGTGTAAGGAACGGAGAGGTACGTGTAAGCGTAGTGCCTATATTGCTTAATACCTGGTTATGGTCTATATCAAAGCTTACCGGTTCCTCGTTGTTGGCAAATACAGCCAGTACATTGAACAGGTCTGATGTTGTGGTGGTCTCATCTAAAGAGATACCTACCAAAGTATTATCAGCAAAATAGCGGAAGTTGATCTGTGCTGCTTCTGCTTTAGCTTTAATAGCAGCGGCATCGCTCACTTTCACAACAATGGTATCGAAGAAAGATTCTGAAACAATGCTGTAGCCTTGTTCTTTCAGCTGGTTGGCCAGTGTCTGAGCCAGCACAGTTACGCGTTTAGCTATGTCCTTCAGCCCGTCAGGACCGTGATAAACAGCATACATAGCAGCCATATTAGCCAGCAGTGCCTGTGCTGTACAGATATTGGAAGTAGCTTTTTCGCGTTTGATATGCTGCTCGCGTGTTTGCAGCGCCATGCGCAGGGCACGGTGGCCTTGTGCATCTACGCTGATACCAATGATACGGCCGGGGATAAAACGCTTGAAATCTTCTTTTACGGAGAAGAAAGCTGCGTGCGGTCCGCCGTAGCCCAAAGGCACGCCGAAACGCTGTGCAGAACCGAAGGCTGCATCGGCACCCAGTTCGCCTGGAGAGGTAAGTAAAGTCAGTGCCAGCAGGTCGGTAGCCATAGCTACATATCCACCCGCATCATGCACTTTATTGATGAAGCCACGGTAATCTTCTACCGAACCTTTATCATTAGGATACTGTACTACAGCACCGAAATAAGTACTGTCAATAGTTGCAGTCTTGTAATCGCCATACACCAGTTCCACACCTATCGGGGTAGCACGGGTAGCAATTACATCTTTCGTCTGCGGGAATATTTCATTGTCTACAAAGAACTTAGGGCGTTCCGGTTTGTCGTGGTCTTTGTTCAGCGCACCGAAGAACATGTGCATAGCTTCTGCACCGGCAGTAGCTTCATCCAGCAGCGATGCATTGGCTATTGGCAAACCTGTCAGGTCACTTACCATTGTCTGGTAGTTGAGCAGGCTTTCGAGGCGGCCTTGGGATATTTCGGCTTGGTAAGGGGTGTACTGCGTGTACCATCCCGGGTTTTCAAAAATATTGCGCAGGATGACGCTTGGAGTATGAGTATCGTAATACCCCTGGCCTATATAGCTTTTATAAACCTTGTTTTTCAGGGAAATATCTTTAAGTATACGCAGGTATTCTGCCTCGCTCAGTGCTTCCGGCAGGTTCAGCCTGTGGTCCATACGGATGGCACCCGGCACCGTTCGGCCTATCAGTTCCTCCATGTCCGCCACGCCTATGGTAGACAGCATCTCTTTGGTATCTTTCGCATTCGGGCCTATATGGCGACCGGTGAATTCCTGATTTTGAGCAGAAAACAAATTCATAATTACTTTAAGAAAAAGGATAAATAAAAAGAAAACGCAAAGTTAGCGGGATATAAGCTAATTGCAAAGCTGACTGATATCAATTATCGACTTCGCTGACCGCGGTATAGTATAGGGTTATGCCTTGCCGGCAACTAATTGATATAAAGTATATATGAATTGAGATTAGACTATATATTACGAAATAGGTATGTGTGTAGTCCGGTTTTTGTATTACTTATTCTAGCACGCCTTCTTTTATTTCATTCCATAGCGCCCGGTAGCAGGTAGCCGCATAGCTGGAACGTGCAAATGCTTCAATAGGAGCGTGGCTGATGCCCATTTTCTCAATATCAGACAGGTAAGGAATATAATATTCAAAGAAACGCTTGTCTTTTACCAGTTCTCCCATTACATCTTTATGCATATTCTTACGCATATCCACCATCGAAAAAAAGCACATCAATTTATCCACCCCTACGCCCTTATCTTCAAAATAGCTTTTCACAATATCATAGGTGCGCACCGAAAGCGTAGTGGGTATTACCGGCATCAGCACAATATCTGATGCAAAAAAGATATTATCGGCCAGCAGGGAAAAGCCCGGCGGGCAGTCAATGAAAACAAAATCGTATTGCTGCTGCACCGCTTTCAGCAGGTTGCGTATCTGCTTTTTAGAATGCTTGTCATCCAGCAGCAGGTCCAGCTTGCGGGCAGAAATGTCTGCAGGGATAATATCCAGGTTTTCGTATGGGGTAGACATGATGGCATCTTCGATGCTCATGTTGTGCTCAATGATCTTTTTTGCAGCACCTTTTTCCTTTGGCTGGGCGTTATAATAAAAGCTGGCGGCACCTTGCGGGTCCAGGTCCCATATTAGTGTGCTGTAGCCATCTGCTGCAGCCATATAAGCAAAGTTCACGCTCGACGCAGTTTTGCCCACGCCGCCTTTCAGGTTGTATAAAGAAACAATGACCATACTATATATGCCGGTATTGGATGGCCAATAAAACTAATAATTATGTGGCTATTTGCAATGTTATCTTAGCGTTCATCATTCTTACCGCGCTCAGGTATCTTCCCGCCAATGTTAAACAGGCGATAAGCCAGCTGTATACCCGCTTGCTCTGGTTTAGTATACCCGAAAGACTGGCGGTCTACAATGTACTTGCCCTCCCGGTCGATAACATAATATTCAATGCTTTTTTTATTCCCGTTTTGCCGGAAGCTTATATACGCCGCAGGCGCGGGAACAGAACTATTGGTTGTCCATGAAATATTGCAGGCCTTTAACCTGTCTACAACTGCCGCATCCTGGCCGCCTGTAAGGTGCAGGTTCATATTCATCTTCAACCCGGTGTTGGGTATCAATTGCGGGTATAAGGTATAGAAGCGGTACATCCATTCATTATAAGCATTATCGTCTTTCCGCTCCTGCGCACATTCGGCTTGCGCCTGGTACACACGGGTTATCAGCAATTGCTCATATTCCACATCTATGTTCGGATCGCGCAGTACTTCATCCAGTATGCGGCGGGCCTCTGTATAGTTGCCCATTTTCATTTGCAGGCGGGCTATAAAAAAGCGGAAGTATTTATGAACGTATTTGCGGTCATCTTTTTGCGCTTCTTTCTCAAACCTGTCCAGGAAAAAACGGGTACTGAAATCACGTATCAGGTACCATACCTCATCCCAACTGATAGTGCTCTCGGTTGAAAACAGTTTATAGATAACACGGTCGCGCTCGGGGTTTTGTGCAAACTGGTTGATGATAAGGAACTGCTGCATGTATTTTTCTCCCTGCAGCTGTGCCATGCGTGCCAGTACATTTGGGTTATACCACCAGTTACGGTTCTCAAACATTTGGCGTTCTACAGCAGCCTGCTTGTCCAGTAATTTTATCAGCTGAAGGCTGAAGTCATAATGCGCCTGGCTAAGCGTGGTGCCTATATGCAGCTCTTTAAATTCTGCAGCTTTATTTGCGTAGCGTTCAGCTTCGGCCATCTGCCCGTCGTAGGCCAGGCACCGGGCCAGTGCTATGTTGTACCAGCCAAAGCCAGGGGTAGAGCCATTGGCTTTTATCATATCCTTCATCAGCTCAGCACCCTGTTTAGGTTTTGCTTTGTAGATATCAATGATTGAAGAATAATAAGCCCATTCTTTCAGCCGTTTATCCCCGGCGTCCTGCGTTATAGCTTCATTATATTCGTTCTCCGCTTCGCGAAAATCTCCGCAGATGGCACGGAAAGTTGCATAGTTATTATGCGGGAAGATATTGCTCTTGCGCATAAGCCCGTAATAATAGGCGGCAGAATCTATCTTCAGCGCATAGCTGTATAGTATAGACTTGTAATGGTACACGGCCATCTTTTCATTCAGCTCATAGCCCGGCTGAAAAATACCGGCATTTAGTTTCTTGTTAATTTCAATTCTCCGCAGACCAGAATCGAGATAACGGTTGGCAAGCTGTTCATTCTCGTCGATAGAATTTTTCAGGAAGGCATATTTACTACTGGTGTAGTAACGATTGCGGTGCACCAGCCAGCCCAGGTAGTTATAGACATCCATCAGGTAGTCGCGCTGGAAATTGAGGCGTACCACGCGGCGTAACAATGTGTATACTTTGTCTGCTTCTTCCATATTGCTATAGCAGTTCATCAGGTACAGTGCCGCCATGGTATAATCTACCTGGTAGCGGTAGTTGGGAAAATACTGTACAAGATCGGAAGTGCGGGTGGTAAGTTCTTTTTTATAATCACGCTCCAGCAGGTTCAGGCTGCGTTCCAGCGGCGCGGCAGCATTTTTAAAACCAAGATAGTCGGCAGCATGGTTATACTTATAAGCACCTTCATACATCCAGCCTACATAGTAGGTGCTGTCAATTCTTTTAAATTCGCGGGAACGTGGCAGGGCATCTTCGCTGTTTATATCGGTGCCCATGCGCTTGGCGTCTATTTCGTAGCGCTCCGATATTTTGGCCTTAGCCAATGATTGTGCCTGTGCATGCAATGCAAGCAACAGGCAACAGGCTATAAAGCTGCATTGTCTTATCCAATATGCGTAACCCTTGCCGGTAGATATGTAAGCGTCTGCTTCCTGCATTAAGCGTACAATTTCAATTTAGCCAGTCGTTCTGCTTCTTTATTTATAATGCCTTCCAATGCTTTCAGCTTACCTTCCTTGTTACGGTATATAAGGCGATGGTCCAGTACGGCATGTGCTATATCTTTCACATCGTCTTCAATTACAAAGCTGCGGCCTCTTACCATAGCATAGGCACGCAGGCATTTCAAAAAAGCAATGCCACTGCGCGTAGATGCACCGAGTGTGATGTCAGGATGGTTACGCGTACCGCGCACGATGTCACTTACTGCTTTTACTATCTCTTCATGCACATATACTTCCGATGCTTTTTTCTGCAGGTCTAGTACATCTTCCAGGCTCAGCACCTGTTGCAGTTCTACCAGGTTGCGGGCTATATCCAGGTATTCGCGGTAGATGTTCAGTTCTGTTTCTTCATCTACATACCCGAAATATATTTTCATAAAAAACCTGTCGAGCTGGGCAGCAGGCAGCGGGTAGGTGCCTTCCATCTCTATCGGGTTCTGTGTAGCTATAGTAAAGAACATTTTTTCCAGCAGCAGGGTTGTATCACCCACTGTTACCTGGTGCTCAGCCATTGCTTCCAGCAGTGCGCTTTGCACTTTGGGAGATGCACGGTTTATTTCATCGGCCAGCAGTACGTTGCAGAACAGCGGGCCATGTTTGAATACAAATTCCTTATTCCTGTCGTCGAAAATATGACTGCCTATCAGGTCCATGGGCAGCAGGTCGGGGGTGAACTGTATACGCTTGAAGACTACATGCTGCTCACCCTTACTGCCGCTGATGCACTGTGCCAGTGTACGGGCCAATACCGTTTTCCCGGTGCCGGGGTTATCCTCCATCAGGATATGGCCACCCGCCAGCAGGCAGGTTACCACCATTTCTATTTGTTTGCGTTTACCGCGTATTACTTTTTCTACCTGGGTTATTAAGTGTTGTATCGACTGTTCCGGGGTTGAAATGACTGTCTCAGGTACTGCCTCCATGATTACAAATTAGTATTATACAAGTTTACTGATTTATACGCTTTGGAAGATAAGCACTTGTATAAATTTTTGTGAAAACAGGCACTCCTCAATGCTTGTATATATTGTTAAATGAGAGACGGGTATTAAAAAAAGATACACTATGGTATGATATTGGTATTAGTCATGCTAAACTGTTATTATGAAAAAGATATTGTTGATGGCAATGCTGGTGGGATGTTTTTATGCCACTCATGCCCAGTTGAGTATCAGCATCAATATAGGCAGCCAGCCGGCATGGGGCCCGGTGGGTTACGATTATGTAGAGTATTATTATATCCCCGATGCGGATGCTTATTATGATGTAAATGATGGTGTCTTTGTGTATTATGAAGGAAATGGCTGGAGGCGCGGACGCTCGCTGCCGGGCAGGTATAGCAATATAGATCTCTACCATGTGCACAAAGTAGTTATCAACGACAGGGACCCATGGCTGCACAATGACCGTTATAGGCAGCAATACAGATCGTATGCAGGCCGTCACGACCAGCAGGTGATAAGAGATGCCCGCGAACAGAAGTACTGGGAAAACCCGGGCAACCGCAACCATGGAAACTGGAACGGCTCACGCGGCAATGGCAACCCCGGCAAGGGGCATGGAAATGAAGGCAACCACGGCCACGGCAATAACGGCAATGGTCATGGGCATGGTCACGGCAAAGGACATTGATGAAGCTGGCTAAATTATTGAGTGGTGTATACCAAATAGGGTAGAAGAATAGATGTGCGGTGTACCGGTCTATTCTTCATAGCTCTCCATGCTGTTCTTCAATTTTTTCAGAATGCGCTTTTTTAAATGGTCCGGCGTTAATACGCGTACCCCATCGCAAAAACCAAGAATCACGCGCTCCAGTTCGAAATTGATCTGTACACGTATATTGATGATAATACCATCAGGAAGTCTTTCCACTATGGTTTGCGTATGGTGTAGTGGTTTGGTTTCTACGTAAGGGGCATGGAGAGAAGTGAAGAATAATTTGATGTTTTGCGGGCGTTGCCCGGGGTTTACTGTTACACCTATCACGTGTTTATAATAATCACTGATGGTAGTCAGGGTATTTTCAACATAAACACTTTTTTCAGCAATTTCTACCTGCTCAATACGGTCCAGGGCAAAGGTCACGGTGATGTCTTTATTAGAATGTTTAACGCCTATTACAAACCAGCGGTTGTTAAACTCCTTCAGCCACCACGGATGGAAATGCACTACATCGGCCGCTTTGGCCTTAAAAGAACGGTATGTGATAAATAGTGCCTTCTTTTGAATGATGCTGTTATATAACATATCCAGGTGCGACAAACCTTTCAATAATTCGTTCTTTTCAAAATCTATTACAGATTCCGTACTATTAGCTGCAGCATATACATGGCCTTCCAGTTTCTGCACCACATCGTTCAGTGCGCTGAAATGGGAGAACCCCTTAAACTGCTTTAGCATTTCAACCGCTTCATTCATACGCCCCAGGTCCTGTTCGCTCAATGGTATATTCGTAATGCTGTAATCAGCATTTTCGTAAGTGTAATATTTCTTATCTGTAATGATAATAGGAGCGTTGTAACCCAGTTTGTTACTGCGCATCATTTGTATATCTGCCTGTATAGTGCGGCGGCTTATTCCTTTATCTATGCCTTCATATTCATACAATGCTTCAGAAACTTTATCTATCAGCATTTCTAAAGTCCATTTCTTAAGCCTGTTTTTCAGACAATTATCAATGGTTTTGTACCTGATTAAGGCGTTCCGGTTTACAGGCATTCGAAATATTTTCAGAAAAAGTAGAAAAAAAAATTTACTGCGCAAAAAGATTGCGCAGTTGTATCAAATCTTTGTACTGTAAATGAAAACAAACACTATGAAACAGTTGATAATTAAAGGCAGGGATCTGATAGAAATGGGCTACCCTGAAAGCCCGGCAATCAGTGCAGCAATTACCGTAGTAAGCAATAATTATAATAGCGTGCAACGGGAAGAAGCATTGGTTGCTTTGGCAGCAGTGCTGGGAAACCCTGCGTCGTATGTGGCAGACAATGTGTGGTCTGGAGTAGCTATGGCATTGATTGAATATAATAAGGCTGAAACGATTGAGCTGAAAGAAAGCGGTGCATATACTATATACGGCGAAGATCATATAGAGGAAGGGGCAAGAAAGCAAATGGATATTGCGGTAAAACTACCCGTGTCTGTAGCCGGGGCACTGATGCCGGATGCCCACCAGGGCTACGGGCTGCCTATAGGTGGCGTGCTGGTTACAGACAATGCAGTTATTCCTTACGGTGTAGGAGTAGACATCGGTTGCAGGATGTGCCTGAGTATATATGATATACCGGAAAGCCATTTTTTTGCTAACGAGGCTCAATATAAAAGGGAATTGATAGCCCATACCAAATTCGGTGCAGGTGCAGCTTTTCACGGCCAGCATAAATCAGACCATGAGGTACTGACCTATAAGGCATTTAAAGAGATAGGAGTTGTGAAAGGCCTTTTAGATAAAGCCTATGGCCAGTTGGGTACATCAGGTGGCGGTAACCATTTTGTAGAATGGGGTGTAATAGAAATACTGGAAGATGACAACGGGTATGCTATCCCCAGAGGGAAGTATCTGGCCTTGCTTTCGCATTCCGGTTCCAGGGGGCTGGGGGCTACTATTGCCAACCATTATACCAGGCTTGCAAAGCAAATCTGTAAACTCCCGAAGGAAGCCGCCAACCTTGCCTACATGTCGCTGGACAGTGCAGAAGGTATGGAATACTGGGAAGCTATGAACCTGGCCGGTGATTTTGCAAGCGCCTGTCATGAAGTGATACATAATAAACTAACCAAGGCCATAGGGGGTAGCCTGCTGGCAAGGGTAGAAAACCATCACAATTTTGCGTGGAGAGAAAAGTATGAAGGCCGAAATGTGATCGTACACCGCAAGGGCGCTACTCCTGCCGGCGAAGGCGTGACGGGTATCATCCCTGGCTCAATGACTGCTCCGGGGTTTCTTGTGCGTGGTAAGGGTGAAGCTAATGCCATTAATTCAGCATCGCACGGGGCGGGGAGGCAAATGAGCCGAACAAAAGCGGAACAGTTATTTACAAAAGCTGAAGTAAAAAATATATTGAAAGACCACGGCGTTACATTGATTGGAGGAAGTTTGGATGAAGCACCCGGTGCGTATAAAGACATACATACGGTGATGCAGGCACAGCGTGGACTGGTTGATGTATTGGCAAAATTCACACCGAAAATAGTTAGAATGGCCGATGATGGTAGCAGAGAAGATTAATAGATCATTATAAAACGCTTTCCCGAAAGGAAAGAATGATGATAGGTCCGGGCCCAAAAGGCGCAGGTCTCTGAATGGCCTCACAGTATTGCAGTATGTATACTCTGATATCCTGGCCGATGGCTTAATCATCATGATGCGTGTCAGGGGTTCGAATCCCCTCCCTCTCAAAAAGGGTAGCTAAGCGGTTATAGCAGCATACCATGTGGGTTCAAATCCCACTTCTGCAAATGCAGAATAGCTTAAATGGTAAAGCAATGGACCACGGATCCATGGTAAGACGAAGACGGCAACTTCTACAACAAATGTCCAAAACCAAATGAATGCTGCAGCTATATCTGCAGCACAGAACTGCAACCGGCGGCTTGCTTTGAAAGCATGGCAGATACCGTTTTGACAGATAGTACCACTTGAAGTATATATGCGCAACTGGCACTACATTTCATTACTTAAGCCACTTCCGCAAACAGCGGGTAGATGTAGCTGTGGCATCATTTGTCAAACAATTTAATTCATCATTTAACAATCAAAACTATGAAACCGATAAAAGTAAGGGCGTATAGAAAAGCCCTGGTATTTAAAAACGGGAAGTATAAACGGATGCTTGGCGAAGGCTTGCATTGGCTGAATATTGGCGAGACATATTACGAGTATGATATGCAAACGCATTTTGTAGCTCCGGTAGACTTAAATATCCTTTTGCAGCATGAAGAGATAACTGCATCATTGATCGTACTGGAAGTAAAGGATAATGAGCTTGCTTTGATGTTCCGGAACGGCTTGTTTAAAGAAGTCTTATTGCCCGGCCGGTACGCTTTCTGGAAAGGAATAATAGAATATAGCTTTATCGTGGCAGACCGGAGCAAAGTGGCAATAACAGAGCCGGTTAATGAGACTGTATTGGCAAAGCCTGAACTACAGCCATTTGTGCGGACCTGTGCTGTAGAGCCAAACGAAAAGGGATTGCTGTATATAGATGGCAAACTGGAAAGCATGCTGGATCCGGGAGTCTATTATTTTTGGAAGAATCCGATACCCGTATTGCTGCAAAGAATAGATATGCGGCAACAGCACCTGGATATGAATGGGCAGGAGATACTTACCAAAGACAAAGCTGCCTTACGGGTAAACTTCTACGCAAGATACCAGGTAACTGATATTAAGAAGGCACTGTGCGAGAATAAAGAATATGACAAGCAGTTGTATGCACTTGTGCAGCTGGCCCTAAGGGAATATGTAGCTACCTATACGCTGGACGAGTTGCTGGAAAAACGGAATGATATAGCCGGCAGTATACTGGCCCAGCTGGCGGAAACATCTGAAGAGCTGGGTGTAAGGGTGACTGAAGCAGGTATCAGGGATATCATCCTGCCTGGCGATATGAAGGATATCATGAACCAGGTGTTGGTAGCTGAAAAACGGGCACAGGCGAATATTATAACCAGGAGGGAAGAAACCGCAGGTACCAGGAGTATGCTGAATACTGCGAAGCTGATGGAGGAGAATGCCATGTTATATAAGCTGAAAGAAATGGAATACGTGGAAAAGATAGCGGAGAAGATCAGCAGCATCTCTATATCAGGAGGAGACCTGGCAGGCCAGTTAAAACAGATATTGATTGGCAGCAAATAACCGAAAAGGCCGGGCATTGCCCGGCCTTTTTACAAGTATAAGATTGTATGGCTTATTTACTCTGCAGTCGTATTACCGGCACCAGCATTTCTTCCAGCGATATACCGCCGTGCTGGAATGTATTGCGGTAATAATTTACATAATGGTTGTAGTTGTTGGGATAGCAGAGGAAGATATCTCCTTTGGCAAAAATAAAGGTAGAACTTACATTAGGTCGTGGCAGTCCTGCTTCGCGCGGATCGCGGAAGGCCAGTACATCCTTGTCCTCGTACTGCAGGTTGCGGCCATGTTTGTAGCGCAGGTTGGTAGTTGTTTGCCTGTCGCCTACGCATTTGCTCGGGGTTTTTACCCTAACGGTACCATGGTCGGTAGTTATCAATACCTGTATATTTTTGTCAGCTATTTTCTTCAGCGCACGATGCAGCGGTGAGTGCTCGAACCAGCTAACGGTAAGAGAGCGGTAAGATACTTCATCACCTGCCAGTTCCTTCAGTACTTCCATTTCTGTACGTGCATGCGAGAGCATATCCACGAAATTATAAACGATAACCGTCAGGTCGTTATTCAGGTAGTTATGGATATTATCTTCCAGGTCCTTACCATGTTCGTTATTGGTTATCTTCAGGTATTGCGTCTTTAGGTGATCCAGCTTCAGTTGTTTCAGCTGGTGGCGCAGGAAGGTTTCTTCATACAGGTTCTTGCCGCCTTCTTCATCATCATTCTTCCATTCCAATGGGAATTTTGCTTCTATTTCTACCGGCAGCATGCCTGCAAACAAAGCGTTACGCGCATATTGTGTGGCAGTAGGCAATATGCTGTAAAACATATCCTCTTCTACCGTGCGGAACGATTCATTCACAGTAGGCTGCAAAGATCTCCACTGGTCGAAGCGGAGATTGTCTATAACCACCAGGAAGGTGGGCGTACCCTGCTGCAGGTGCGGTGCTACTTTTCTTTTAAACAATTCATGTGATAGCAGCGGTGCATCGCCGTTCTTATTCTTTATCCAGCTTGCGTAGTTCTTCGATACAAATTTGTAGAACTCGTTATTGGCTTCGGTTTTCTGAGATTGCAACACTTCCATCATCTGCTCACTATCACTGCGCGCCATTTCCAGTTCCCAGTATACCAGTTTTTTATAAAGCTCTTTCCATTCTTCATGGTTAGGATTATCATTCAGCGCCATGAAGAGGTTGCGGAAGTCCTGCTGGTAAGCCAGCGTGGTCTTTTCAGATACCAGGCGTTTGGTATCCATTATTTTCTTCAAAGACAGCAATACCTGGTTAGGATTTACCGGTTTTATCAGGTAATCGGTTATCTGCCCGCCTATGGCCTCTTCCATAATGTTCTCTGCTTCGTTCTTGGTGATCATCACCACCGGCAGGTTGGGCTGGCTTTCTTTTATGCGTGCCAGTGTTTCCAGGCCGGTAAGTCCCGGCATGCTTTCATCCAGCAATACAACATCTACATTTTTATCTTTCAAAAATTCCAGGGCATCGTGGCCGTTGGAAAGTGCTGTAACATCATAACCTTTGTTCTTAAGGAATAGGATCTGGGATTTAAGTGAATCGATCTCATCGTCCACCCACAATATTTCGCCTTGTGTACTCATGTTATTTATTAAAAATTATCCGAATGAGGCTAAATTACATTTCTATTTTTTACAAGTTGTTGTTTTAACGCAAGTTTTGCATCTGCATACTTTGCTTTAACGTGACAAACCTATTAGTATTGCACAGAATGAATAACAATATCATGCCACAGGCTGTGGCGGTAACTGTAAGGGCGGCCGAAAAAGCAGATTGTGCAGCCATGCTGGAGCTGGTGCGGGAACTGGCCGTATATGAGCGTGCACCTGATGAGGTGACCGTGAGTATGGAACATTTTATAGAAAGCGGCTTTGGAGACAAGCCGGTATGGTGGGCTTATGTGGCTGAAACAGAAGGGAAAGTGATCGGGTTTGCACTGTATTATGTGCGCTACAGCACCTGGAAAGGGCAGCGTATGTACCTGGAAGATATACTGGTAACAGAAGCATGGCGCCGCAGGGGCGTAGGCAGGCAGCTGATGGACAAGCTGGTAGCGGTAGCAAAAGAAAAAGGCTTTATTGGCATAACCTGGCAGGTATTGGACTGGAATGAGCCTGCTATTGATTTCTATAAAACCTACAATGCAAAATTCGATCCTGAATGGGTAAATGTATCTATTGAAATTTAGAACCTTTCTGCGCCCTTCAGGTAAGTAGGGCATTTATATACCTTCAGCTGGAATGACAGGTTGATCATAAACATCAGGTACTGGTCTTTGGTAGAACTATTGCCACGTTGTTTTCCTTCGCGGCCCAGTGGTTCGTTGCTCACTTCTATAGAGCGGTCTTGCAGCACATAGGCTGGGTTGGGATTTTGCGGGTCTGTAGGGAAACGGCTGCTGCCGATATAGGTTTTGCTTACATCATCCATATAGTCCGTTATGGTAAGACGGTCGGCTATTTCAAAGCCCAGGTTGAAGCCCGGGCGCAGCCAGTATTTTATACCCGCACCTACCGGGAAGCAGAGGCTGAAATTGCTGTATCGTTTACGGTCGTCATAACCTATGGTCTGTCCCTCGGTACCTAAGCCACGCAGGTAATAGGTTTGCCCGTTGTATTTAGTATAAGGGTTGAAATAAAAACCACCGATACCACCTGTGAGGTAAGGGGTAAAACGGCCATTCTCTTCACCGGTTGAAAAGCGGAAGAAATTAAATTCAGACTGTATGGCGAATTCGTAAATATCGCTGCGGAAATTGAGGTTGCGTTTTACGTTATACGGATTGTCCGACAGCTTATCGTCATAGCCTATTTTGGTGTAATTGCCGGTGATACGGATGGCGATGAAGGGATTAAGATGGAAGCGGGTGAACAAGCCGCCTGCTGGCCTTATGAATTTAAAACCATAGTTATCGTTGAGGTCGCCGAAATACTGCGAACCACCTGCAGCTATTCCATATTCGGTACCGCTGAAAAATGTCTGTGCCCGGCCCTGGCTGAAACCGCATAACAGCAATATGATAACAAAAACGCTCCTCTGCATAGAACTAAGGTATAACTACAAATATAACTGAATTATTGTGCCATGCACGCTGCTAATTCCTGCGGTCGATACCCCAATAAAGTTTCTGTCGTATGGTTTTCAGGAAGTTATGCTCATCGGGTCTTACCAGCGAGATAGTAAAGCTCTCTTTCTTCACTGCCAGCTGTATAGAACTGGTTATCGTTTCGGTACGCGAATCTAAAGTGCATAAGAATTGTTCTGCCCGTCCTTCTATTTCAAAGGAGATGACATTATCATCGGGCACTACTATAGAGCGTGTATTGAGGTTGTGCGGTGCAACAGGTGTAATAACAAAGCTGGATGTTTGCGGGAAAACGACCGGTCCGCCGCAGCTAAGAGAATACCCGGTAGAGCCCGTTGGTGTAGCTACTATCAGGCCATCGGCCCAGTAGGTATTCAGAAATTCGCCGTTGAGGTAGGTATGTATCTTCACCATAGACGAAGAATCCTTGCGGTGCAGGGTAAACTCATTCAATGCAAACGGCAGCCCGTCAAAAAGCGGTATGCTGGAATCGAGATGTATCAGGCTTCTTTTTTCAAGGGTATAAGAGCCCCGCACCAGTGATAAAATAGCTGCATCCACTTCTTCTTCCGGTATAGCAGCCAGGAAACCGAGGCGCCCCAGGTTAATGCCTATCAGCGGTATATTGGTATTGCCCACATAGCAGACAGTATCCAGCAAAGTACCATCGCCGCCCAGGCTAAAGAGCATATCCGTATGCAGGGGCAGGTCTGCTTTGCTGGTAAATAATCTCGGGGTAGTTTTCAGGTTTACATGCGGCTGCAGCCTTTCATAAAACTCTTTGAAGAAAATGAGCTGGATATTGTGGTCTTCCAGCATCTTTACGATGTGTTGTAAGGTAGGTATGTCTTTTTCTTCGAAAGTACGGTTGTATAATGCTACAAGCATGCGGCTATTCGCTGTTGATGTGTAAAAATAATCCTTTTTGCCCCAAATGGTTCCAGGTATATTCCAGCCTGAACTTAAGGTCGTAAGCGGTAACCACGTCCACGCCCAAGCCACCGGAATATAAAAGCCGGTTATTCAGGAAACTGTTGCCGGGGTAGCGGTAGTAGGCATAGCCCGCGTCGGCAAATACTTTCGGGTATATCCTTATAGGGATAACCGGCAGGTAGCGGATAGGTATTTTGCGTATCCGCACGTTCAGCAATTCGTACTTCAGGTTATTGCGCAGTATGCCGTATTGCGAGCCGTCTATTACATAGTATTCATAACCGCGCACATACTCGCTGCCGCTGCCCATTGCATAGCGGTATTTATAGGGCTGGTCTTCGGGCAAAGTAAGCCTGCCCCTGAATATATTGGACGCATACCATTTGCGCTGCAGCTTGTAGAAATAGCCGGCTTCTAGCAGGCCATAAGCCTGGAAACGGATGCCTTCCCAACCGCCCAGGGCAGACAAATAGCCCACTGCTTTAAAGCCCTGCAAAGGATAGTTCCAGTTGTCGACCCGGTTTTGCTCAAAGCGGTAGGTAAGCTCTAATGCCTTTAGGGTAGTACTACCTTTTTCAAAATAGCCGGGATTTAATTTTATCAGGGTGTCATTTATCTCATGGTCCAGGTAACGTATCTCCAGCAAATGCTTGTTGGCATATTTGGGTCGGAAAACATAAATGGCTGCTGCCTCGAACTGGCGTATGATGTATTTGCCGGGAACCTTGACAAAACGCAGTTTATTAGAGTCGGTTGTGTAATAAGTTTCTTCATTCTTTGAAACGAAAAACGATGCCCCTATACCGTGTTGCTGATTTTTATCTATATAAGGTTTGAAATATTCCATACCGAATTTCTGGGTATAGCCTATCTGCACGGTGGCACTGAGGCTTTCCATATTTCCCCGGAAGTTGCGGTGCTTGAGTACCACGCCCAGGTTGGCGCGGCGTATATCATGGTGCTGCTCGTCCCACCATACGTTGAAATTGCGGTCTGCCAGTTTCAGGGTAAGTTCAGGCATAATATACCATTGCTCATGCACGGCTATGGTCCATTTTACCTCTGAAAGGCTAAGGGTGTCCATATAGATGGCCACATCTGTAAACAAGGTCATATTGTACAGGCGCTTCCTGTTGAGGTCCATCAGGGCCTCCAGCGAATCGGCCGCTACCATATCTCCCGGTCTTACATTCATCTCCCGCAGGATGATCTCCCGTTTGGTAAGCTTATTGCCTACAATATCTATATGGCGGATGAAAACTTTAGCAGCAAGTGCGGGTTTTACAACAGAGTCGCGGACAATGCTGACAGGCTCTTTTACCTGGCCATAGGAGCCGGAAACTATAAAAGACAGCAATACAATAAAAAGGCAAAACCGCATGCAGGGTGCAAGATAACGATGTATGGCGATTTAAGCGGAGCAGCGTGCAGGCAGCATTTTATTTTTTCGTATCTTCATAAGATAAGCTCTAAAGAATGAACAGGTTCCTTTCTGTACTTGCACCCCTGGCAATGATATTGTTGATCACTGCGTGCCAGCATAAACCCTTTCCTGCCCCCGGCGGAGGAATAGATACAGTCACTTATGGTGGTTTCCCTGATGCTGTAGGAAAAATATTTGTAACACGCTGTGCCACAGCAGGCTGTCATAACCAGGCTAGCTACCAGGGCGCCGGCGGACTGCTGCTGGACAGCTGGGAGCATTTGTTAGACGGTGGTAATAATGGGGCTGGTATTGTGGCCTATTCACCTGAATTCAGCCCGCTTTTATATTTTATCAATACAGATTCTACCCTGGGGCCGGTTGCGGTGCCTACTATGCCTAATAATGGTACACCGCTTACCCGGGACGAATACATGACCATACGCAACTGGGTAGCCAGTGGTGCGCCCGACCGCAATGGCAATGTGCCTTTTGCTTCGGGCACGGCTACAAGGGATAAGATATATATGACCCAGCAAGGCTGCGACCTGCTGGCGGTAATAGATGCGCAGAAAAAAGTGGTGATGCGCTATATAAAAATAGGTGGCGACCCCGGCGCTATCGAGTCTGCACATGCGGTGCATGTATCGCCCGACGGGCAATATGCCTATGTATGTTTTTCTTCCGGCGCTTACCTGCAAAAGATCAGTACGGTAACTGATACAGTTGTTGCTACGGTGAACGTAGGCATAGGCGGATGGAACGCATTTACTATTTCTCCTGATGGTGAGAAGATCATGCTGACCGACCTGACCAGTGGTAAACTGGTGCAGATAAATACAGCAACTATGCAGGCAGGTCCACCTTACACACTGAAAGCGCTGCATGGTATCACTGCCAATGCCGATTTTGACACATTATATATCACTTCGCAATATGGCAATGTTATTTATAAGTTCTTTGACGGGGACTATAAGCAAGTATCGCTGGATAGCAACCCTCCTAATTTCAGCCCGCTGGGTACACCATGTCCGCATGAAGTGCTGATGGCCCCCGACCAGAAAAAATATTTTGTTACCTGCCAGCGCACGTCTGACGTGAACGGGGAACTGCGCGTAATGGATGCACATGCCGATACGCTTATTAAGGCCATAACGCTGGGCAAATTCCCGCAGGAAATGACCATCTCTAAAACGAAGCCTTATCTTTTTGTTACCTGTACCGAAGATGATTCACAGGCAGGTGCGGCCTGGAGGGGCTCTGTATACGTTATCAACTACAATACGCTGGAAATAGTAAAACGCATTGATGATAAATTCTACCAGCCGCATGGCCTGTGTGTAGATGATGCCAATAATGTACTATATGTGGCCAGTCGCAATGTGAACCCTAACGGCCCTGCCCCGCACCACTCATCAGAATGCGGCGGGCGCAACGGTTATTACCACACCTTCAACCTGACGACTTTTGAAAAGCTGCCTAAACGGTACGAGGTAACACCAGATCCGTATGGTTGCGAATCGCGGTTTAAATAACTGCACCCAATTACTAATTTTACAGCATGCTTACCGTTTCACTGCATGGCATCCGGCTGCATGCACCGCATGGTCTATACCCACAGGAACATATCCTGGGCAATGTTTTTGAAGTAGATGTAGATGTATACCTGCCCGTGCACAATGGCCAGCAATGGCCTTTTGTAGATTATACGCTGATACACGGCGTTGTGATCCACGTATTTCAACAGCCCGGCCAGTTGCTGGAAACTTTTGTGCAAAACATTTATAATGCACTGCGCCTGAATGTGCCGGATGCAGAAAAGATAAAAGTAGTGGTACGCAAAATGCAGCCACCGCTGCAGGGCGATGTAAAGTATTCGCAGGTTAGTTATGAGGCATAGATAAATGCTGCTTCCAGTATAGTATCAGCAATATATTTACTGCGGCGGCAATGGCAAACCATGTGGCCAGCGTAGTGCGGCCTGCATGGTACAACAGCAAAACGGCTACAGCAAATAAGATAGCCTTACCACCCATTTTTGCACCCGCATCTAATGCCAGTACCGATTTTGGCGCCAGGAATACGCCCCATATAATGGCTGCCAGCAAAGGCAGGCCAATAGCCGCTGTTAACTTCAGCCAATGCGCGGTTTTGATATGGTAGCCCCAGTAGCTAATAGCAGCCAGCATGCACAATTCCAGCAGGAAGGCAATAGCGAGGTTCAGCATTTTCAGTACAGCCAGCATAAGTATTGCAATAAAAAAACGCAAGCGGTAAGCCTGCGTTTTCGTTTTAGTTATTCAGCAATTTTTCAATTGCGGTATCGTAGGTTTCTTTCCAGTCGCTTACAGGGCCCCAGTTGCTGCCGTCAATTTTTATATGACCATCGGATTTTACAGTGCCTATTTTACTGAAGGCATGTCCTTGTAATGCAGCTTCAAAAGCAGCTATTTTATCAGCACTAACACTCACCACTACGCGGCTCTGGCCTTCGCCAAACAGGTAAGCATCTTTGCGTATGCTGCTGTCGGTGTTTATCTCGAAGCCCATGTTTTGTTTCATACCGCTTTCCAGCAGGGTTACAAACAAACCGCCTTCTGAAATATCGTGTGCAGAGTTCACCAGCTTTTCACGTACTATCTTCAGTACACGCTCCTGCAACTGGTACTCTTCTTCCAGGTCGAAACGTGGTGCAGGGCTGTGTGTAACACCACAAACCTGGTGCAGGTATTCGCTACAGTTTAAATCTGCTGTATTGCTGCCTATTACGTAGATAGCATCACCATCATTCTTAAAGAACATAGTCATCTTTTGGTCCAGGTTGTCCAGCACGCCCACCATACCAATAGTAGGGGTAGGATACACAGGTCCATCATCGCTGCTTTGGTTGTAGAAGCTCACGTTACCGCCCGTAACCGGCGTGCCCAGTTTACGGCAGGCGTCGCCCATGCCTTTTATAGCATGCACAAACTGGTAGTATACTTCAGGATTGTAAGGGTTACCAAAGTTGAGGCAGTTGGTAATAGCTACCGGCAGGCCGCCGCTGCAAACGATATTGCGGGCAGCTTCGCTCACGGCTATCATACCGCCTTTATAAGGGTCTGCAAATACATAACGGCTGTTACAATCGGTAGTAACTGCCAGCCCTTTTGGTGAGCCGTGTACACGTACTACGGCTGCATCACTTGGCTCGTTGGTTTGTGTATTGCCGGTACCTACCATGCTATCGTACTGGTCGTATACCCAGCGTTTGCTGGCAATAGTTGGTAGCTGTACCAGCTGGTAAGCTACATCTACCAGGTCGGCAGGTACAGGTATGCTATCGGGGTTGAAGGCATTTATTTCTGCAAAGTATTTAGGCTCGCGGTATTCGCGCTCGTATACAGGTGCACCACCGCCCAATACCAGGCTTTCTGCCGGCACATCGGCCACCAGCTCGCCATTCATATAATACTTCAGGTTCTTATCGGTTGTCACCTCGCCTATCTGCTCGCAGTGGATATCCCATTTGTCGAATATCTTTTGCACCTCTGCTTCGCGGCCTTTCTTTATCACTATCAGCATACGCTCCTGGCTTTCGCTCAGCAGCATTTCCCAGGGCTGCATATTTTTCTGGCGGGTAGGCACCTTATCCAGGTGAATGATCATGCCATGCTCGCCTTTGGCGCTCATTTCGCTGCAAGAGCAGGTAATACCTGCCGCACCCATATCCTGCATACCTATCAGCGCACCGGTAGGTATCACCTCCAGGCAGGCTTCCAGCAATTTCTTTTCTTCAAAAGGGTCGCCCACCTGTACAGCAGGCAGGTCTTTGGCGCTGTCTTCGGTAATATCGGCCGATGCAAAAGATGCACCGCCTATACCGTCTTTACCGGTAGAAGCACCTACTATAAATACCGAATTGCCTTCGCCGTAAGAAGTGGCAGATACCGTTTGGCCGGCCTTTACCACACCTACGCTCATGGCGTTTACCAGCGGGTTGGTCTGGTAGCAGCTATCAAAATATATTTCGCCTGCTACGGTTGGAACGCCAAAGCAGTTGCCATAGTGGCCAATGCCTTTTACCACGCCTTTCAGCAGCCATTTCGTCTTAGGATTATCGAGGCGGCCAAAACGCAGCGAATTGAGCGATGCGATAGGACGCGCACCCATGGTGAAGATATCGCGGTGTATACCGCCTACACCCGTAGCCGCACCCTGGAAGGGCTCGATAGCAGAAGGGTGGTTGTGAGATTCTATTTTAAATACACAACCCAGCCCGTCGCCTATATCTACCAGCCCGGCGTTCTCTTCCCCCGCTTTTACCAGCAGGCGTTCGCCATCGCGGGGCAGGGTTTTCAGCCATTTAATGGAATTTTTATAGCTGCAGTGCTCGCTCCACATTACGGAGTACATGGCAGTTTCATTAAAATTGGGGGTACGGCCCAGTATCTGTTTTATATGTTCAAATTCCTCTTCGCGGAGGCCAAGCTTTACGGCTTGCTCTAAAGTAGCTGGCTGCATATATATTTAGAAAGAAAGTGCAAAATTAAGCTATCTGTGGCAGGCAGACAAAGTAGAAAAAGATAGATGTGTGAATGTCCATAAATTGGTAGACCAGTAAATATGGACATATCTTGTAGTGCATACAAATTTTATGAAAAAATGCATTTGGTGTAATAGAGACGAAAAAATTGCCACGTTTAACAATAGGGCACACACAATACCTCAATCATTAGGTGGAAAGCATATTTGCGAAAACGTATGCGATGATTGCAATGCGTATTTTGGCAATAGAGCAAGTGGACTACCTTCAATTGAAGCAATCTTTAAAGAATTTATACACCTATCGCAATATATATTGCTTTTAAATATCCAGAAGAAAATAAGATTAAAGTCAGAGTTCTTTGATGTTACGAAGCAATTGGAGGTTAAGACTAAAATGAAGTATAGCCTCCGAAAAGATTTTCAAAATAAATTATTGAGGCAATTTAAAAGGGCAATTTATAAGGTGTTTTTAGAAGAAAGAGAACGACAATGTAAAGATGCCCATGATGAAAGGTTTAATTTCATTAGAGAGTTTTGTCGAGCAGATTTAGGTGATTATCCTGTCTTTTATATGTTACCTTTTAAAGGAGTTGTCTTATTTCAAACGGACGATGTTAAAAATCCAGAGGTCAGATTTACAATTAGAGCAGAAGATTTGGACAAAAAATTTAGAATGTTTGAGTTTATGTTATGTGGTCATACTCTCATCATCCCAACAAGTACACTCTATCAGACTGTTTTTAAAGCCTTCTTAAACAGTTTAAAGTATAGGCCGGTTTTAATGGGAACAGAAATGGTTGAAATTCGGAGAATAGATGATATTGATATCACTTTTGAACATTTAAAGAATAACTAGGAAATATGTAAACCTTACCGCCATCTACATATTCACCTTATCAGGGTCACCCATTTTGCCGCTGTTGTAGTCGCGTATGCATTGGTTTATCTGTTGCTCGTTGTTCATTACAAACGGGCCGTAGGAGAATACCGGTTCATTGAGTGGCTGACCGCCCAGCACAAAAATTTCTGCACCTTCTTCGCTATAGAGGTTGATATTGGATGCACCGCGCTGGTATAGCGCCAGTTGGTTGGGTTGCAATGCCTGCTGGCCTTCCAGCTCCAGCTTACCGCTCACAGCGTATATAAATGCAT
>JANINW010000019.1:52258-92812 GCA_024508935.1 Flavipsychrobacter sp.
CGGTAGAAATATCCAGGCGGCATTGTTTATTCAGCTTCAGGTAGTAGTAAAATGCGGGCGTGAAGGTTTTTATTTTAGACTTGTAGCCGGCCAGTTCGCCCAGTACCACACGGCCTGTATAATGTTTGTTGACGATGACCGGCATATCGTGGTCGCGGAATATAGTGGTGGTAGGATCGTCATGTTTTTTATCAGCAGGCATATTCAGCCATACCTGGAAACCATGTATCCTGCCGCCTTCCTCTTTCATTTTTTTGCCGCTTTCTTCCATGTGTATAGCGCCACGGCCGGAACTGAACATCATATACTCTCCTGACTGTATCTGGAAATCATAGTTGAGGCTGTCTTTATGGTGGCCGCTGCCCGACAGGAAATAAGTGGTGGGTATAACACCGGCATGCGGGTGTGCATTTACACGCAGCGCGTCAGCGCCGGGCGTAATGTCTGCGGGCCCAAATTCGTCGAACAATACAAAAGGCGATACATGGTCTACCTCGTTGCCGGCAAAAGCACGCATTACGGGTAGTGTGCCCACCTGCGTTTTATCTGCATTCAGTATGCGGTACACTTTGCGGTTGGTCTTAGATGAATACATGCCCGACTGCCCCAGTAGTAAAGAAGGCAGTGCTACAGATACGCCCAGTATGGCGGAACTCTTAATAAATGTGCGGCGTTTCATCATTGAATAAAGTTAGGTGTTGACAATAAGCTGTGCTATCAATTTACGGCACTACACAATAAATTGTATTTATAGCATTGCATAATGGTGTGCAACTCATTATTTTTCGGAAACACTTCTACCCTTTATGAAAAAGATTGCCCTGTACCTTATTCTCTTATGCTGCTCTTTTCGCTTATATGCCCAGGATATTCCAGTAGAAATAAGCGAGCCTATTGATATCTCCAATTTCGGGTGGAACAAAGTATTGCAAATGAAGAATGGCAATACAGTGCTGTTTCATTTTGAAATGCGGAAAGGTATTGTCGTGAAGGTATTTGATAAGAACAGGAAGGAAATATCAACTCAGAAATACTTGCCGAAAGTATTGGATATGAATGGGGTCAATATTGCTGGATACAAAGGGTTATATGAGATTGGCGGAGAAGCGGTATTGTTTGTAAGCCAGGATATTATGAACCACGGTACTTTATTGCGTTTGCGCTTTGATGCCAATACCGGCCGTGCTATTGCAGAGGACAAGGCCCTGGAATCACCTAGTTTTCAGCACCGTAATGTGGGACGGGTACTGAAAAATTCCGGGGAGGACGAATATTACATACTCTCTACGTATACTACTACTACAAAAGAAAACGAGATACACCTGAACCTGGTAAAATATTCGGCAAAGCATGAAAAGCTAAAAGAGCTGCCGCTGGATATAGTTGCAAAAGACAAAAAATATGATGCAGTGGAGCTTGGACATGTAAATATTGACAAATCGGGTGCTGTGTTGTGCCTGTTGCAGTTTTCAAAAATGAGTAATATTCCCGGTGTGAATGATCACATGCTGATGTTTGTATATGCCGGCAAGGACGACGAGAAGTTTTTGACACGGGAAGCAGAATTGCCTACAGAGGTACAAACATCAAACATGTACTATACATTCAACCCGTTTGGGCAGAGCTTTAATATAGTATTGGAAACCAACAGAGTTGCCGGGTTTACAGAAGGGGCACAAACAATGAAGCTTTCATATGTACAGCCGTTAGTGCTAATCACCAGTAGCGATTTTAGCAGCGCCAATCTTGTTGAACTAAAGGACACTATAGCCAATAAATATTTTACTACCAATGGTGCCAATGCATGGAAATATAAAGGGGATATTCTCCACATTTATACTAACAACAGGGGACTGACAACCGCTATTTGCAGGGACCAGAAATTGTATTACCGCGGGGAAGATTTTAATGATATAAACGAACCCGGTGTGATGGGCATTACGCAGTATGACGATAAAGGCGAAGAAATATGGGCAACAGTGGTGCCGAAAGCACCGCATTATTACAATGCTGAAAAAGAGATATGTCCAGTAGTATTTAGCAGGACATCTGAAGATGGATTGTTCCAGACAGATTGTTTAAATACTAAATCAGGGTTTTACATTGTTTACAACGATGCCAACAATAATTTTGATAAAACATTAAAAGATCGTCCTAAACCTATTGGCGATGTGTACCAGACCAATGCTGTTTGTTATCACCTAAACAGGAAAAGAGAAATATCAAAAGTCTACCTGTTGGGCAAGCCTGAAGATGGCGTCTTTCGGCATACCTGTAACAATAGCAGTATGCTGGATGAATCTACCGCCATGTATGCAACGGTGTTTGAACAAAGAAAGGGCAAAGACCTGACTATGCACATAGCCTGGTGTAAGCTGGAAGATTAAAAAGGGCTTTATTTCATATTCTCTTCAATGATATCGCTTACGGCCAAAACAAGCTCGTAGGGTATTTTAACGCCCGGCTCCGGCACAATATCGTAACGGTCTATGGCCGACCATGTCATATAAAAGCGGGGAAAGCCATTGATATTGATCTCGTAATACATGCCATCTTTGCGGTGTTCCGGTAAAACGACCACTAAAACCGGCTGCCCGTTGAAAGAAATCCTTTTTGTAAAATTTTGTCTCACGGCTGCAAATTTATAGGGATTTTGATGGGCTGCCCCGGAATATTAACACGCTATGCAAAGTTGCCGTCATTTTATTAACTATAATATGTGAGGTGAAACCAACCTTTTAGCCTTTGCTCTCGTCTATATAAGCAAGATTGGATTTATTACCCGCAATTATTGATAACGGTAGACAAAAAACAATTGTACCATGAACCTAGGATACGCTATAAGATCAGTAAGAAAGCAAATGGGCATTACGCAATACGAGCTTGCGGACAAATGCAGTATTTCTCAAACATCCCTCTCTCAAATAGAGAATGGTATTAAGAGACCCAGCAACCGGACGATAAAGAGAGTTTGCGAAGTATTAGATGTACCTGAATCGGTTATCTACATACTGGGCATGCAGGAAACAGATGTTCCTGTAAGCAAAAAAGGTGTATACGATATGCTGTTCCCTTCCATCCGCAACCTGGCATTGCAAATAGTAGGCAATGAACACCGACAGATGCTTGAATATACGCACGCAGCAGCTGTCTAATTGAATTTCAATCAGTTAAGAGTTTTGTAATTGCCTTGAAGGGTATTTTGTACCCGGTAATACCTACATGTCTATACCAAAGCCGCGGACTATACATCTGCCGGCTTTGCTTTATATTCAGCCTTTACCTGCACCAGCTGCATACTGCTTTTACCCGACAGGGTACGCATGGCTTCCCGGCCATCCAGCAATAGTATTGCTACAGTATATAGCAACAATGACCATAAAAGCGATTTCCCGATAAACTCAACGCGCTTTTTATAACACACCTGCATAGTTTTTTTACGGTTAAGCGGTTAACGATATGAATTGTATTAAATCTCCGCAATTTCCCGTTTATAGGGTTAACCCTTAGAGGGTGAATTTTATAAATGGTTTTTTGATAATTTTATAGATTTCGACATTTGTAATGAAAAAGACATTGATATTTATTGCTTTATGTAACCTGAAGGCATTGGCACAGCCATCAGCCAATCTATGCTCTTTTTTAAGGCAGCAAACACAATTAGCTGCAGCCAAACCTTCTGTTGCAGTACCGGAAGAAGATATGTACCATGTGCGCCATATAAAAATGGACCTGGAGCTTACCAATGAATCGGTAGCAATAAGCGGCAGTGTAACAGCTACCATAAAAGTTGGCGCTATTCCGCTGGATAAATATGTTTTTGAACTTGATCCGCAGTTTACCATAGACTCTGTCATTATCAATGGCAAACGATGTGTTTGGAGCACTAATGAGTATGTCCGCACAGCCATATTAGACACACCACTTAACGGCGGAACTGTTGCAGATGCCAAAGTAGCTTATCATGGAACACCGGTGGCCGGTAATGGATTTTTTAAAGCGGGATTGAACAATGCAGTAGCTGACCCATGGGGGGCAAAATACACTTATACACTTAGTGAGCCGTATATGGCGCGCAACTGGTGGCCCTGCAAACAGTCGCTTACCGATAAGATAGGCAGTGCCGATATATGGATAACCGTGCCGGCACATTTAAAAGCAGCCAGCAACGGCCTACTGCAGCAAATAACTGCTATAACAGGTAATAAGCTGCGGTATGAATGGAAAACCAGTTACCGTACAGACTACTACCTGTTTTTTGTAGCGGTAGGCCCGTATATCGATTATTCTTACAAAGTGGTCATTCCGGGCTTGCAGGATTCCCTGCTGGTGCAAAACTATATATACGAAAACCCGCAGGCACTGGGTGCTTATAAGAGCGGTATAGATTCTACCGCGCAGATGCTGCAATACTTTTCCACGCTGTTTGGCCCATATCCATTCAGCAACGAGAAATATGGGCACTGCATTGTACCGTTGCCCGGTGGCATGGAATACCAGACCATGACCGCTCTCGGCAATTTCGGGCCCACCCTTGTTGCACATGAATTGGCCCACCAGTGGTTTGGCGACCATGTCACCTGCTTTAGCTGGAAGGATATATGGCTGAACGAAGGCTTTGCTACCTATGCAGAATATTTATTCCTCCAGCATTTTTATGGCAATGAAACGGCGGCTGTGCATATGCAGGAGTTGCATAATAAAATACTGCCACCCAATGATTCTACCGGCTCGGTATATGCAGATGATACTACGAATGAGTACAGGCTCTTCAGCGATAAGCTCACGTACAGCAAAGGCGCCGCCGTATTGCATAGCCTGCGGTTTGTAATAAACAATGACTCACTGTTTTTTGCCATGCTGCGCAAGTACCAGGATCAGTACAATTTCGATAACGCCACTACCAATGATTTCAAACTAACAGCAGAAACATGCACCAAACTAACGCTGGATACATTTTTTAAACAATGGGTGTATGGCGAAGGCTATCCTGTTTACGATGCGAGGTGGAATAACATACTAAATGATGTTTTTGTAGAGCTAAAACAAACTACTGTCAATCCCGCATCGGTAGCATTGTTTCATACACCCCTGGAAATTAAACTGAAATCTCCCTTGGGTGATACGGTAATGAGGGTAATGAACGACACTGCTGTTCAGCAATATCATTTCTGTTATTTAAAACCGGTAACAGGTATTGAAATAGACCCGAATAACTGGTTATTGAATACAATTGGTGACATAAATCATGACCGTACGTTAGGAATAAATGAAGTAACTTCAACGAAGGTTAGCGCTTACCCCAGCCCTACAAAAGATTTCTGGTGTGTAATAGGACTGAAGCCGGGGTGCAGCCTTGTTCTTACCGATATAAATGGTAAAGAGCTATGGCAGCAAAACAGCATAACCTATACCGCCACTATAATACCTGCCGGGCAGCTTGCATCAGGCGTTTACCTGCTGCACATGACAAAAGGGGATTTAAAAATGATGTCCATTAAACTGGAAAAGAATTAAGCATGAAACTAAAATTACCTGGCAGTATTGCACTGTTTATTTGCATCAGTTTAAATGCATTTGCCCGTGGTAATGCGATGCATTTTTGCGCAGCAGAAAAGCAGCAGCAGAGCATCAGCGCCAATAAGGCTACTATTGCCACGCCTGAAGAAGACTACTACGATGTAAAATATGTAAAGTTCAATATAGAACTGAGCAACCTGAATACTACTGTTAGCGGCGATGTTACCACAACAGCGGTTACCAATGTAGCCAATTTCGGTACTTATGCTTTTGAACTGGACTCGCTTATTATCATTGATTCTTTCAAGCTCAATAACCAGCTGCAAGCGGTTATCAGCAATGGGAAAGTGCGCAGGGTAACCATGCCCGTGCCACTTGCGCAGGGTATGCCCTTTACGGTGCAGGTGTTTTATCATGGTACGGCACCGGCGGGTACCGGTGCATTTTTTACCGGTGGTCTGAACCATGTGCAGCTGCCATCGGGCACGCATATTATGTACAGCGAAAGCGACCCTGATTTTGCCGATGACTGGTGGCCTTGCAAACAATCGATACAGGATAAAATAGATTCTGCAGATATATGGGTGACTGTGCCATCTGCTTGTAAGGCGGGCAGCAATGGCTTGCTAAAGCATGTTACATCTATGCCGGGCAGCAAACTGCGTTACGAATGGAAAACACAATACCCGATAGAGTACTACCTTATAAGCGTGGCAGTAGCGCCGTATGCCGAGCGTAATTATTATATGCACTTTACAGATGGCAGTAATGATTCGATGCTGATACAGAATTTTGTGTATGACTCTGCTACGTATATGAACGCTGCCAATGCTGCCGCACTGGATAGCACGGGAGTTATAGTTGACTACCTGTCTACCCTATATGGCAAGTATCCTTTTTACAAAGAAAAATACGGGCACTGTATAGCAGAGCCACTGGGTGGTGGTATGGAACATCAAACGATGACGACCCTCGCCTATGCACAAACGCCGCTCATCTCCCACGAGATGGGGCATCAGTGGTTTGGAGATCATGTAACTTATGGCACCTGGGCCGATATATGGCTGAGTGAGGGCTTTGCTACTTATACCGAACAATTATTTGTAGAACATTTCTGGGGTGCTCAGGCTGTGTTCAATTACCGAACCGGCGTGTTCAATAATGTGATGACGGGACCCGGTAATGCGGGTGGCAGTGTGTATGTAGATGATACGACCAATGTCAACCGTATTTTCAACTCCAGGCTTACGTATAGTAAAGGCGCAGCCGTAGCGCATATGCTCAGGTACCTGGCACCGGCTGATAGCTTGTATTTCAAAGCCTTGCGGCAATACCAGCAGCAATATGCTTTGGGCATAGCTATTACGGCAGACCTGCAAAATATTTTTGAACAGGTTTACGGGCAAGACCTGGATAGCTTCTTTAACCAGTGGGTGTACCGCGAAGGTTATCCTACCTACGGAGGAAAATATTACCAGCAAGGCAACCAGGTGTACCTGCACTTAGACCAAACCACTTCGAAACCTTCATCCGTGCCGGTATTCTGGATGCCCGTGCAATTAAGACTGAAATCTGCTACGGGAGATACTATAGTGAGTCTTTTCAATGATAAAGCTTCACAAACCTATGTAATGACCTGGGATAAGTCGATCACCGGCTTCGATATAGACCCTAATAATCATATTGTAAATAAAACAGCCACCGTATCGCAGGATGCTTCTATTATGAGTGTGGAAGAGATGGTTAGCAACCCGGTACAGGTTTTCCCTAACCCGGCTACAGACCGCTGGTATGTAATGAACATACCTGACCATTCTTTGTTAGTACTAACAGATATGGCGGGTAAGGTACTCTGGCAGCAAACAGCTTCGCATGAAGCGACTGTGCCTGCTGAACAACTGGCAAGAGGTAATTATATTTTATCCATCATAGTACAAGGAAATAAATCAAATTATTACAGGCTGGTAAAGTAAAGTTTGCCCCTAACTTTGATTTTTAGAATTTAGCCGCTTTACCGTTACTACTGATGGAAAATCTCCCGGAGCTGTTTCAGCAGATCATAGACAAGCCTTTGCCGGCGTTGGCTGTTATCGTAAATCTTATACTTATTGAAAGCCTGCTGTCTGTAGATAATGCAGCCGTGCTGGCTACCATGGTGCTTGACCTGCCTAAAGACCAGCGGCGCAAGGCGCTGAAGTACGGCATATTGGGTGCTTATCTTTTCAGGGGCATATGCCTGTTGTTTGCTGCCATGCTTATACAAATATGGTGGTTCAAACCTTTGGGTGGCATATACCTGCTGGGGCTCGCTATCAAGCATTTCTTTTTTACAAAAAAGAAAGAGGAAGAATCGCTGGGCGAGGAGCTGGAGCATACAAAGGAAAGCTGGCTGTACCGTAAAACGCTGGGTGTTTTTGGGAAATTCTGGGCTACTGTTATCCTGGTTGAGCTGATGGACCTTGCCTTTTCAATTGATAACGTAATAGCTGCCAATGCTTATACCAAGAATATCATTTTGATATGGGCGGGCGTATTCATTGGCATACTTGCTATGCGTTTTGTAGCACAAGGTTTTGTGAGGCTGATGGAAAAATATCCCTTCCTGGATACCTGTGCCTATATAGTGATAGGGCTGCTTGGCGCTAAGCTTACCATGTCGCTTATTACACATTTCAATCCCTGCGGCAGGTTTTCTCATTTCCTGGAAGGGCCGCAGACATGCCTTGAAATGCAGGGTAAGCACCTGCCTGAAGGGGAGCATCCTATGGTATGGGGAGATGTCATTACGTCGTTCATCAGCATAGCTATATTTCTGCTGCCTGTACTGAGTTCTATCTTATTCAATTTTCCTAAGCACCGGCATATGAAGGTGATAGAAAGCAGCGAAGAAAAATAATGCTTATTGCCAGTCGGGGTAGCTGGCATTCCAATGTATCTTCTCACCTGTTTTGCCAATGCCGAATAGTTTATTCAGTGACATGGTAAGGCCAAATTCATTATATGCGCCGGCAATGTGATAATAGGTGCGGGCGTAATGTACCTGGAATTTATTAAGATTGATACCGGCGCCGAATGAGAAGCCGGCCATGCCTGTTTTATCTTTAATAACCAGCTCGCCACGATGCAAATGGTTATAGGCTACACTGATGAGTATGCGCTTACCCAGCGATACTTCTGCACCGAAAATGAGGTGACGAAACAGTTTATCTCCGAAATAAGACTTGCTTTTTTTGCTGGTGTCTGAGCCTATGAGGCTATTGTTCTCAGCATCAGCAGGGTTGTCATACCGTACATCCCACTGGTACAAATGGTGTGCAGTTACCATCAGGCGCAGCGGCAGGTGTTTGAAACGTTTTGATACACCTATCTGCAGGTCGAAAGGTAAGGGCTCGGCACTGTTGGAAGGATTGTATTTTTTCAGCGTGAAGCCAATGTTTTTAGCTACAGCACCAAAGTTCCATAAAGAACCTGTATCGTAATAAGAAATGCCTATATCGGTAAGTAAGGCAGACGCATATTTATCGTACAGGCCGGAGTATGCATATTTGATATTGGCACCATAACGCCAATGCTCTTTATACTGGCGCGAAGCAGCCAATGTAATGGCATACTCATTAGCCCTGAAGCTACCCAGCTCATTGCCTATATAGTCGGTCTGTACAAAACTGCCGTAATTGATATACTGCACACCCAGCGCAAACGATGTTTTTATTTTTTCTACATGGTAGCCGTACATCAGGTTGGCAATACTGATGCCTGAATAATACCCGTTATAATTAAGGCTGAGCTGGTTGTGCAGGCCGGGCCGCATAAGGGCAGGGTTTTGCCCGGCAAAGGCTATATCCTGCTCGGGATTGGCCACGTTAATACCACCAAGGGCAGATATGTGCGGGGCATTGGGCAGGCGCAAAAACTCCATAGTGCGCTCACCACCCACCACCTGTGCATGACCAAAAAAAGGTAACAGCAATAAAACCAGCAGCCCGGTCCATTTTACAGATAACATAAGTCTAAAACGTGGCATAGGTGGAATTATTGCTGTAGGAATATGGTTTTAAATACCTGCGTTTTGCTGCATTTCTTCTATCAGCGGCTGGCTTACACCTGTGTTGGAGAAACCGCCATCGTGGAAGAGATTTTGCATAGTGACCATACGGGTATAGTCACTGAACATCATCAGGCAGAAATTGGCACAATCTTCGGCGCTGGCATTTCCTAATGGAGACATTTTATCTGCATAATGGAAGAACGCATCAAAGCCGCTAACACCTGAACCGGCAGTGGTAATGGTCGGAGACTGTGAAACAGTATTCACACGTACCTTCTTAGCAAAGCCATAATGGTAGCCAAAGCTGCGGGCAATGCTTTCCATCAGCGCTTTTGCCTCGGCCATATCATTATAACCCGGGAAAGTACGCTGTGCTGCTATATATGACAGCGCTACAACAGAAGACCATTCGTTCAGTGCATCCATTTTCATGCATGTCTGCAATACTTTATGCAGTGACAGTGCTGAAATATCCAGTGTCTTCAGGAAGTTATCGTAATTGGTATCTGTATATGGTATAGCCTTGCGTACGTTGGGAGACATGCCTATAGAGTGCAGGATAAAATCCATTTTGCCGCCAAAATGCTCCATGCTTTTTTGCACCAGTGCTTCCAGGTCGGCAACAGAAGTGGCGTCGGCCGGAATAACAGGAGCATTATTGCAAAGTTTGCTCAGTTCGTTGATCTTACCCATACGCAAAGCGATAGGTGCATTTGATAAAACGATCTCTGCACCTTCCTCAACAGCCCTGAGGGCAGTTTTCCACGCCATTGAGCGTTCGTCGAGTGCACCGAAAATGATTCCTTTTTTTCCTTTAAGCAATTGATGAGCCATGTCTGTGGTTCTTTTTTATACGGCAGTAAAAGTAGAAAAAAAGCTTAAAGCTTGCGCCTGTATAGGCTTATATGTAGAAACTAATATTTATGATCAGCGCCGGATGATGACTTCTACACGGCGGTTGCGGGTCATGCCATCCTCTGTGTCATTGGGGGCTATCGGGTTGGCCTCGCCCCAACCTTGAGAACGGATCAATTCCGGCTCTACGCCCAGTGCGTTTATTTCTTTGGCAACCAGCCCCGCACGCATGAAGGATAATTGTTCATTGATAAGCGGCGTGCCGGTATTGTCGGTATAGCCGTTCACCATTACAGATACATGCTTATCCATAATGAAGGGGTCTAGCGCTGTACGCAGATTGTTTTTATCGTCATCTGTGAGGCGGGCACTGTTCCGCGGGAAGAAGATGGTGAGGATATTGCTGTCGTTAATAGGCGCTACATAATCCTGGGGCAGCAGGGCAATGTTATACTCAATAGGCGCGGTGTATTGCATCCCGGCCAGGTGTATGGTATCGGTAATATCGGTATAGCCTATGCGGTCGGCATTATAAATATAATCCTTGCCCACCGGCAGGGTCATCATATAGCTGCCGTCGCCGCGGTTGGAGACAAAATGGTAGAGCTGTACGCCTGTTTTAGCATCGCTGATATATATGCTGCTGTAATTGAGCCGGTCTTTGCTGAGGCTATCGTAGCTGTAGCCCTTAATAATGGCTACCGGTACCGGCTGTAATGATTGCGGCAGGTTTATTTCATACAGGTCGAAATTTCCCGCGATACTATCCCTGTCTGATGCAAAAAAAGCTTTTCTGCCGTCCAGTGTTATACTGATACCTGTTTCATCGGCTGTAGAATTAATAGGGTAGCCCAGGTTCTGCGGCCTCGTCCACAGGCTGTCTTGCGTGCGTTTGCAGTAAAAAAGGTCGCTGCCACCCATGCCGGTAAGGCCATTGCTGGCAAAGTAAAGCGTGTTATTGTCTATATGTACGAAAGGTGCCGTTTCATCACCCGGGGTATTTACTTCGGGGCCAAGGTTGCGTGGTGCCTGCCATAAGCCGTCTTCAAAGCGCGATACCCATATATCCAATCCGCCATAGCCACCATCCCGGTTGCTTACAAAAAACAGTTCGCGGTTATCGGCCGACAGGCAGGGCATACCTTCATAGGCAGGTGTATTGATGGTGGCACCAAAGCTTTGCGGCACAGACCAGGTGCTATCGCCGGTATAAGCCATATACAGGTCGCAGCCGCCTTTGTCCCATCCATTCTCACTGCGGTTCTCACAGCGCATAAAAAACAGGTAATGACCATCGCCTGATATGACCTGTGCGGCCTCTATATCGGGTGTGTTGGGGGGTGTACCCATATTGCGCGCCTTGAACCAGCCACCGCAGCTATCAGCTTTAGCCTTGAAGAAATCTTCATCCACACCATTTACCCGGCGGGTGAAATACAGGGTTTGTGTATCGGCAGATATGCAGGGGTACATCTCGGCATAGCGGCTATTGATACGCAAGCCCAAGTTGCGGGCAGTATCCGGCCAGGGGTTGTTCAGTGCACGCTGCATAAATGCAGCCTGGTCCTTCAGCTTTTGCCATTCGCCTTTATCCTTATCCAGGTTGTAGGTAGACAATACCTGCATAGCCTCGGCTGTCTTATAATCGTATAAAAGACATTTTGCCAGCGGTTTTGCGAAGGCTATGTTCCCATTCTTACAAGCGGCAGATGCCTGTTTGAACAGCGCTGCTGCATCACGAAAACGGTGCTGGTTGAAATACCATTCACCCAATGCGCTATAGGCTTCTGTATACCCGCTATGGGCTGCAATAGCCTGCTGCATGATAAGGCAGGCATTGGCAGGGTCTTTTTTTGCCTGGTATTCCATAGCGCGCATGTACAGCTTTTCAGCACGCTCAGGCACCTGCGCGGCGGCTGGCAGCGTTAGCAAAACACAGTAAAAAAGCAGTACATGTTTCAGGCGCATGAATTGTAAAAATAATAAGACGGGCGGTTCAAACATAACCCCGAACTTTGTATTTTCCCATACTACGAAGATTTAAGCATGAGTACAACTATAATATGTCCATCCTGTAAGACCGAATTTGAGCCTACCGATGCCATAAGGGATGAGGTGCAAAAGGAGCTGCGGACACAGATGATGGACTGGCAGAAGAAGAAAGAAGAAGAATACCGGAAAAAGGAGCAGGAGCGTATAGCCCAGGTGGAAGACCAGTTGCGTAAACAAATACAGGGCGATATGGAAGTACAGCTCCGCGCGCTGCAGCAGGCCAATATGGATAATGAGGCTAAGCTAAAGCAGGCCCGGGAGAAAGAGCTTGAATTTATTAAGAAAGAGCAGGACCTGGTAAGCCGGGAACAAGAGCTGGATATAAGGGTGCAGCAGACGCTATTGCAGGAGCGTAATAAGCTGATGGATATTATTAAAAAAGAGGAAGAGGAGCGCAGTAAGCTGAAAGACCAGCAGCATGAAATGCAGCTGAAACAACTGGAGAAACAGCTGGAAGACCAAAAGAAGCTGGCAGAAGAAATGAAGCGCAAGGCAGAACAAGGCTCTATGCAATTGCAGGGTGAAGTACAGGAACTGGCACTGGAAAGCCTGTTGCGCAATGCATTTCCGTTCGACCTGGTGAGCGAAGTAGGCAAGGGCGTACGTGGTGCAGATTGTATACAAACCATCCGTAATAGTTTCGGACAGGAATGCGGCCGTATCATTTATGAAAGCAAACGCACTAAAGATTTTGGTACCGACTGGATAGAAAAGCTGCGGGCGGACATGCGCAGCCAGGGGGCGGATATTGCGGTGCTGGTAACGCAGGCTATGCCTAAAGGCATGGATTGCTTTGGGGAAAAGGACGGTGTTTGGATATGCAATTTTGGCGAGGTGAGTGCACTGGCCGGTGTGTTGCGCGAACTGGTGATAAAAGTGTACAACGCCTCTAAGAACCAGGAGAACAAAGGCGATAAAATGACCCTGCTATATAATTATCTTACCAGCAGCGAGTTTTCAGAGCAATGGAAAGCCATACGCGAGGGCTTCATGTCTATGAAAATATCTATACAAAAAGAGCGCGACCAGATGGAAAAACTCTGGAAGGCCCGCGAAAAGCAACTGGAAAAGGTACTGCTGAATGCAGCCCATGTAAAAGGCTCTATAGAAGGCATAGCAGGCATGGACCATGTAGATCTTAACCTGATATCCGACGATAATCCTTACCTGCTGGATTAGCCATATACAATATTAAAAAGGCCGCACCCGGGTGCGGCCTTTTTTGGATATATAACCCCAATCAATTTTTAGTAGGCAAAAGGATTAGCCGCAGTTTGTTTAAACTCGTTCCATAGCTCCGCAACCACATCTGCAGCGGGTTTTATTTCTTTTATAAAACCGCTCACCTGTCCTATTTCCAGTTCTCCCTCGGTAAGGTCTCCTTCAAACATGCCGCGTTTGGCACGTGCGCGACCCAGCAGCAATTCCAGGTCTGCGGTAGATACGCAGGTGTCTTCCGCCTGCTGCACCTGTTTGTAAAAATCATTTTTTATCAAACGTACAGGTGTCAGTTTTTTTAGTGTAAGAATGGTATCACCTTCGTTTGCGGCTACTATTGCTTGTTTAAAATTCTGGTGGCTGGATGCCTCGGGAGTACATACAAAACGGCTGCCTACCTGTACACCTTCTGCCCCCAGGGTCATAGTGGCAAACATAGCGCGGCCTGTAGCAATGCCGCCGGCTGCTATCAGCGGTATATCGATGGCAGCACGTACAGCGGGTATAAGGCATAATGTGGTGGTTTCTTCCCGGCCATTGTGGCCCCCGGCTTCAAATCCTTCTGCTACAACTGCGTCTACACCTGCATCTTCACTCTTCTTTGCAAACTTTGCACTTGATACCACATGCACTACAATAATGCCATGCTCTTTCAGTTTGGCTGTCCATGTTTTAGGATTGCCGGCAGAGGTAAAAACTATAGGAACTTTTTCTTCAATAATGATAGCAATATGCTTATCAATATCAGGATACAGCAATGGCAAGTTTACACCAAAAGGTTTATTGGTTGCCTGTTTGCATTTTTGTATGTGCTCCCGCAAAGTATCGGGGTACATGCTGCCTGCGCCGATCAGGCCTAAGCCACCGGCATTGCTTACAGCCGATGCCAGGCGCCAGCCGGATGCCCATATCATGCCGGCCTGTATAATAGGGTATTGAATACCGAAAAGCCGGGTAATGCGATTATCGAAACCTGTACCGGAAAATTTTCCTTCGTAAAGCATGTATTATGCAGTTGCTTTCTTTTTATAAAATAATGTATTGCTGTTCCCCGGTTTAAATATATCAGCAGCGGTTTGCCTGAGTGATTCTTTGGTCACTGCATCATACTTTGTCCATTCATCATTTATCATGGCTGCATCGCCCAGCAGTTCATAGAATGCAAGGTTATTGGCGCGCGATAGCAGGCTCATGTCTTCAAATGCTATCATGGCCTCTATTTTATTTTTTGCCTTTTGCAGCTCTTCATCTGTTACGCCGTCTTTTACCAGTTTCTCCAGTTCCTGCTGCACAGCTTTGTCTGCTTCTTCTATGGTTTTGCCTTCTACAATTTTGCCTTCTACTACCAGTAAACCGGGGTCTGTGCTGCCGGTATGGTAGCAGTTGAGATTGCTGAACAGTTGCAGCTCTTTTACCAGCTTCTGGTACAGGCGCGAGGCATAGCCGTTGCCCATGATTTCGGTAATGAGATCAGCAGCATAATAGGATGGTGCCAAACGCCCGGGCATGTGCCATGCTTTGTATAAAGCATCCAGTGGAACATCGGCAGTTACGGTTTCCGTACGCGCTTCAGTTTGTGCCGGTTCTGCAGGTATATTGCGGTTGTAATGTTCTCCTGCAGCAATATCACCAAACCATTTTTCAGCCAGCACTTTCATATCTTCTGTCTTCACATTGCCGGCAATACACAATACCGCATTGGTTGGGCGGTAATGTTTATAGAAGAATGCTTTTACATCTTCCAGTTGTGCTTCTTCAATATGTTTCAGGTCTTTGCCTATGGTCATCCATTGGTACGGATGTACTTTGTAAGCAAGTTTACGCAGGTGTTCCCAAGCATCGCCATAAGGCTTGTTGATATAGTGTTCCTTAAATTCTTCGCTTACTACCTTACGCTGCACATCCAGGCTTTTTTCGCTAAAAGCCAATGCCTTCATACGGTCGCTTTCCAGCCACATAGCCGTTTCTATATTTTGCAGCGGCAGCTGGATATAGTAATTAGTAATGTCGTTCGTGGTATAAGCATTATTCTCACCGCCGGCCATTTGCAGTGGCTCATCGTACTCTGGTATATTCTCTGACCCGCCAAACATCAAGTGCTCGAACAGGTGTGCAAAGCCGGTACGGTCGGGATTCTCATCACGTGCGCCCACATCGTACAATACATTCACGGCAACCATAGGGGTAGTGGCGTCATGATGCACTAAAACCTTTAAACCGTTATTCAGTGTAAACCTTTCAAATTGTAACATATCTCTTCGAATAAATGCTTGTATATGGATGGTGATAAAAAATGCACACTGCTTAGCGTGTGCATCTCTAATGTTATGCGCTATCGTCTCTTTCTTTTTCTATCCTTGATTTCCTTACAGGGTTAGCCGTGTAGATAGCATATTCATTGCGTTTGCGCAGCAGTTCAATAGCCTGGAAAATGGCTTCCCTGAAAGATTCAGGGTCGGCCAGGTTTTTTCCTGCAATGTCGAAGGCTGTACCATGATCGGGCGATGTGCGTATTACCGGCAGACCGGCAGTATAATTTACACCACCACCCTGTGCCAGTGTTTTGAAAGGTATGAGGCCCTGGTCGTGGTACATGGCCAGTACTGCATCGAATTGGTTGTAGCTGCCCCTTGCAAAAAAAGCATCGGCACTATAAGGCCCGAAAACAAGATGGCCCTGCTGCTGCAGCGCTTCTATCAGCGGTTTAATGATGGTTTGGTCTTCATTGCCTATTTCACCGCCATCTCCTGCATGCGGGTTCAATCCCAATACAGCTATGCGTGGTTTATCAATGCCAAAATCTTTTATCAATGTCTCACGCAGCAGGTTCAGTTTCGATTGCAGCAGTTCTTTGCTGATGAGTGACGCTACCTTAGCAACAGGTACGTGCTCCGTAGCCAATGCCACGCGCAATCCTTCATGGTACAGCAGCATCAGCACATCCTTTGCACCAAACTTATCTTTTAAGAATGGTGTATGGCCTGTAAAAGGGAAATCGGGCAGGTTGGTATTGCTTTTATGTATGGGTGCCGTTATCAATGCATCCAATTGTTTATCCTTCAGGCACTGCGTGGCCACCTGTAAAGAGCGTATCGCATATTTCCCACCCATTTCGGTAAGCATACCCGGCTGCAGCGGAACTTCTTCTTCCCAGCAGTTAAAGATATTTACCTGTTTCAGGTTCAGGTTGCTGAAATCTTTGGTGCTGGTAAAATTGAAAGGATGTTCTGTTTGTATGCCTTTACGGTAAAAGTTGATCACTTTGTTTGAAGCGAACACCACAGGTGTGCAAAGCTCCATCATACGGCTGTCTGAAAAAGTTTTGATGATAAGCTCGGGGCCTATTCCATTCAGGTCGCCTGTGGTGATGCCTATTACCGGTTTTTCTGTATTTACGTGCATGAAGTAAGTTAAAGAGATAAACGATTAAGCTTTGCCGTAGTTTGATAAAAAGTCGAGCAGGAAGCGTATGCCATAGCCCGTACCGCCCTGCGTAATATAGTTGCGTTTGGCCATAGTAAATGATACACCGGCTATGTCAAAATGCATCCATGGATAGTCTGTAAAATGCTCCAGGAATTTACCTGCTGTAATGGCGCCGCCTGAAGGGCCGCCCACGTTCTTTATATCCGCTATGTCAGATTTTATCATATCGCCATATTCGTCCCACAGCGGGTATTCAACCAGTCTTTCATACTGGCGGAAACCGCTGCTGGTAAATGATCTTTTTATATTGTCGTCTGCTGTACCCATGCATACAATGCCATGCTCGCCCACCGCTACCGATGCTGCGCCGGTAAGTGTTGCAAAGTCCATTACCAGTTCAGGACTGTAGCGCTTGGCCCAATGCAATGCATCACCTAATATAAGGCGTCCTTCAGCATCTGTATTAAGTACTTCCACTGTTTTGCCACTGTACATCGTTATTACATCGCCGGGGGTATAAGCATTTTCGCCCGGGCGGTTATCTGTTGCCGGCACCAGTGCTATTACATGCAGCGGCAATTGCATTTTGCTGAGCGCATACATGGTGCAGCTTACCAATGCTGCGCCGCTCATATCACTTTTCATACGGTCCATAGAGGCGGCAGTAGGCTTCAGCGAAAGTCCTCCGGTGTCGTATACCACACCCTTGCCTACCAGTACTATGGGTTTTTTGTTGATGAATTTTTTAGGCTTGTATTCCATCACCGTGAAAGTAGGCGGCTCCTGGCTGCCACGGTTCACGGCAAGTATGCCGCCCATTTTCTCTTTTTCTATCTGTGCTTTATTCAGTGTAGTTACTTTAAATCCGGCCTCTTTGCCCAACTGGTTTATTTCTTTGGCCAGTTGTACGGCGGTCATATAATTCACCGGTTCGTTCACAAACGTACGTGCATGGTATATAGCTTCGGTAACTATACCCAGTTGTGTTACTTCTTTAAGCGTAATGGATTGCTTTGTGAAAGATATGGTATGGAGTGTATTGGCAATTTTTTTTGCATCGCTCCTGTATTTCAGGAACTGGTAATTGGCCAAAGCAAGACCTTCTGCCAGTATATAGGCGGCATCTGTCTTTTTCGACATATTGGTGATAGTCAGCTCGGCAAGCTTATATTTTTTGCAGACAGCCTGCATTTCGGCACCGGTCTTGCGGCAGGCCTCATTTGTTTGCCAGTCTGTTTTTTTGTTTTTCAGCAGGTATATAAAAGAGAAGCCTTTATAATGGTTTATGGTAAGCAGGGTATGCTCCCCCTTAAAAGTTTCTTCGGCATAGCTGCGTTCTGCTGTGCTCAGTTCAGCAACCTGTTTCAGTGCTTTAACATCATCTATAATGTACAGATGGTTTTTACCCGAAGGCTTTTGAATGATCTTAAAATCCATGAATATTATAAATTGTCTTAGTAGGCTGCAAAGTTATACTTCGGTATGATAGTTTGATAAGTTTAAGACTAACTTTGGCAATTCGTTTTTAAACGGCCTTGCCGTATAGTTTGAAATTATAATATTTTGGGTCAGCCATATACACTGAAGAAAAGCCTGGGACAACATTTTCTGCATGATGAGAACATGTGCCAGAAAATAGTAGCCCAGATAGAGCCCGTGCCCGGCATGCAACTGCTGGAAATAGGCCCCGGCGGCGGCGCCATTACTAAATACCTGATAGACCTGCCCGGCATCGACTACAAAGCGATAGAAGTAGATGAGGAAAAGGTTGTGTACCTTCAAAAGACCTACCCGGTGCTGCAAGGCAAGATCATACACCAGGATATATTAAAAGCAGATGCGCCGTTTGAGGGTAAATTCAGCATCATAGGCAATTTCCCCTATAATATTTCCTCTCCTATTTTATTCAAGGTGCTGGAATGGGAGCCCCAGGTAACGGAAGTGGTGGGCATGTTCCAGAAGGAAGTAGCGCAAAGAGTGGCCTCGGGGCCCAAGTCGAAGGACTATGGTATATTGAGTGTCCTGATGCAGGCCTTTTTCAAAGTGGAATACCTTTTTGATGTGCATGAGAACTGTTTTACTCCACCGCCAAAAGTAAAAAGTGGTGTCATTAAGCTGGTGAACACCGGCAATCCCTATAATATAACGAATAAGAAACGCTTTATACAGTTGGTAAAGGCAGCTTTTAACCAGCGCCGTAAAACCCTGCGTAATGCATTGCGGGGTACATTGCCGCCCGAGGCACTTGGCGATAAAATATTTGACCTGCGCGCCGAACAGCTTTCTGTAGAGCAGTTTGTGGGCCTGCATAAACAGCACCAGCCATGAGTATGTATAAGGGGAAAGTGCTGATAGCCGCACCCGTACACCATGTGCTGACCGAATGGCTAAATGCCAATGGTTATGAATGCATGATGGCCGAAAAGATAACCCAGCAGCTGGCTTTTGAGCTTATTAAAGACTGTACAGGCGTTATTACCTCTACACGCCTGCAGCTAAACCGCGAATTGATAAATGCTGCTCCACAGCTGAAATGGATAGGCCGCATGGGCTCGGGTATGGAAGTAATTGATGTGGATTATGCACTCTCCAAAGGTATTATGTGCCATAGCAGCCCCGAGGGTAACCGGAATGCAGTAGCTGAGCATGCGCTAGGTATGTTGCTTGCATTGAATAAGAAAATAATAAAAGGCCACAATGAGGTGCATGAAGGTAAATGGCTGCGTGATGAGAACAGGGGAACGGAACTGGAAGGTAAAACGATCGCGATCATCGGTTTTGGTTATATGGGTCGTGCTTTTGCACATAAATTATCGGTATTTGATATGCATATTCTTGCATACGATAAATACAAGAGCCGCGATTTTCCGGAATATGTGCATGGTTGCAGTACGCTAACCGACATATATAAAGAAGCAGATATTGTAAGTTTTCATGTGCCGTTGCAAGACGATACTATGCATTATTTTAACAATGCGTTTTTAGAACAAATGCAAAAGCCGTTCATATTGATAAATACGGCGAGGGGGAGTGTGGTAGATACGAAAGCGTTACTGGGCGGGCTTAAGAGCGGAAAGATAACGGGTGCCTGCCTGGATGTAATGGAAGAAGAGCCACTGGATAAGATGAGCCACGAGATAAAAACATGCTTCGATGAAATCTTAAAAATGCCTAATGTTATTGTCACGCCACATACTGCAGGATACAGCTGGGAGGCACTTTATAAGATGAGTATGACATTACTGGATAAAATTGTCATAGGTGGGTAAAAGAGATAAGATAAGGAATAACATAATTAAAACAAACATAAATCTGACAAAAAAACCGAATTGCGGTTTTACTTTTAACAGAAGTTTTTATCTTTACCGTTCATTTGGTTAATAATTTATTAATGCAGGATATGACACGTTCACTACGTTATTTATTCTTATTGCTGTTTATAGGTGTTTCGAACATAGCGCTGGCGCAAGCTGGTGGCGCTATTACCGGGGTGGTTGTAGACGCAAAAAAAGAAACAGTTATTGGAGCTACCGTAAAGGTATTTGAGGGAGGCTTGCTTAAAGGTAGCACCGCCACGGGCGTGGACGGTGATTATACCATTAAACCATTGTCTGCGGGTAGGTACGATGTGGAAGTAAGCTATACAGGTTACAAAACCAGCCGTATCTCAGGTGTGCAGGTTAGCCCGGATAAAACTACCGGTGTAAATGTTACTATGGAGATCAATACGAAAGAATTGGATGAAGTAGTTATTACAAGCTATAAAGTGCCTTTGATAGATAAGTATGCACCGGGTACTACTACTACCATTACTTCAGAGCAGTTAGAAAAAATGGCTACCCGTTCTACGAACGAAATAGCTTCTACTACAGTTGCTACCCGTACTGATGCGAACGGCCGTCTGCAGATAGCAGGTAGCCGTGCCAACGGTACCGTATATATAATAGACGGTATGCAGGTTCGTTCAGACAGGGGGGTTAACCTGCCACAAGGTATGGTCGACCAGGTGCAGGTAATGACCTCAGGTCTTTCGGCAAAATATGGTGATGCGATAGGTGGTGTGGTTGCTTTGACCACCAAGGGGCCGTCTTCTACTTACCGCGGAAGTGTAACGCTGGAACACTCTGTTGATGGATATAACCACAACCTGGTGAACGGTACTTTATCCGGTCCGTTATATTCTAAAAAAGTAAATGGTGTTAAAAGGCCTTTAATAGGTTTCCTGGTGGGTGGTGATTTTTGGTATGATGAAGACAGGAGGCCAACTTATGGTGGCAACTACCAGTTGAAAGACAACGTACTTAAAGACCTGGAGCAAAATCCGCTACGTGCTACTCCAAACCAGACAGGTACCGTAGTATTCAGGCCTGCAGCAGAATATGTTCGTGCTGAAGATATGGAAATAGTAAAGAAGCGTAAAGACGCTACTGCTATCGATGCGAGGATAAATGGTAAACTGGATTTCGTATTGTCTGAGAACCTTAACCTGACTGCAGGAGGTTCTTATAATTATAACAGGCAATCAAACTATAGCAGGTTCTACCAGTTGTTCAGCCCTGAAAACCAACCTAAAGATAAATTTTATACAGCGCGTGGATATATCCGCCTGACACAAAAATTCGGTAAACAAGGTGTAGCTACCGATGCAGATAAGGATAAAAAGCCATCTGTGATATCTAATGCATATTATACCCTCCAGGCTGATTATCAAAAAGATTACCTGAAGCGCGAAGACGCTGATTTTCAAAAAGATGTATTTAAATATGGTTATATAGGTAAGTTCAACACCATGACTGCCAGTGTATACCAGCCAGGTGTAGATACTGCTACGGGCAAAACAGGTGTATTGCTCATAACTGATCGTAACGCAAATGGTGTAACCTTTGAACGCTCTGATCTTAACCCGGTACTGGCTAATTATACCTCTCAATACTATAACCTGTTGGGTGAGGGTGCACTACCGCAAACAATTAGTACTATTACAGCGGGCGGCGGTCTTACCAATGGCCTGACCCCTCCTTATGTATATCAATTATATGGCAATGTAGGCCAAACCTATACAGGATCTACTTATAACGACCAGGAACAGCTGGGTGTGGCAGTAGATGCCTCTTTCGACCTGTTGCTGGGTAAAACCAAGCATGCTATTGAATTCGGTTTATACTATCAGCAACGTACCGAAAGGAATTTCGGTGCTACCGGTGCCAGCTCTAATGGTGGTATATGGCAGCAAATGCGTTTGCTTACAAACAGGCATATTAGCCTGGACCTGAGCCAGCCTATTTTTATTGTAAACGGTAAGCGCTATACAAAAGATGATGTAACCAGCGGACGTGTATCTCCATCTCCGTCTGATACAATAATATATGATCGTAAAGCTGATGAGGCCGCTCAGTCTACATTCGATAAAAATCTGCGTGCTAAACTGGGTGCAGGCAAAACTGATTACCTGAACGTGGACGCTTATGATCCTTCAACTTATTCACTAAGTATGTTCTCTGCTGATGAACTGCTGAACAGTGGTAACTCACTGGTAGGTTATTATGGATATGATTATACAGGTAAAAAACAAAAAGGACAAGTAAACTTTAATGACTTTTTTACAAAGAAGGATGCGAATGGTAACTATACAAGGGACCAGGGTGCTTACCGTCCTAACTATATCGCAGGTTATTTATTGGATAAATTCCAATTCAAGGACATCCTGTTTAACGTGGGGTTGCGTATCGACCGTTTCGATGCCAATACCAAAGTGCTGAAAGATCCATATTCACTGTATGAAGTGGTTAATAAAGGTGATATTAATAAGGCACCTAAGCCACTTTCTAACAGCCTGAACAATGGGGTTACTCCATCTAATATCGGGAATGATTATGTGGTTTATGTGAACAATAACCAGGCTTCCACTCCTACCATCATAGGTTATAGGAATGGTGATGACTGGTATGACTATGCAGGCCGTGCTATTGAAGATCCTAACATCCTGAAAAATTACAGTGGTGGCCGTGCTCCAGAGCCTTTGCTGACGAAAGATGGTAATGTTCGTATCTCGGATACTAACTTCAATCCTAATAATTCTTTTACAGACTATAAGCCACAGGTGAATGTAATGCCACGTATATCATTCTCTTTCCCCGTGTCTGATGCATCTCAATTCTATGCACACTATGATGTGATCGTGCAAAGGCCTAAGAACAACCTGTATGCAACACCTTCTGATTATTTCTTCCTTACTAACAGCAGTAACGGTTTGATATATAACCCTGCGCTGAAACCAGAAAAACTGTTTGACTATGAAGTTGGCTTCCAGCAGCAGCTGAGCAAGGAGTCTGCTATCATATTGACAGCCTTTTACAAAGAGCGTAAGGATATGATCCAGGTGCGTCCGTATGTACTTGCCTATCCTCAAACTTATTATACCTACGGTAACCGTGACTTCTCAACCACAAAAGGTTTGACCTTGTCTTATGACCTGCGTCGTGTTGGTAACCTGAGGATGAATATCGCTTATACCCTGCAGTTCGCAGAAGGTACCGGTTCTGGTCCTGAATCAGGAAACGGTGGTAGCACAACCCAGGTGAACGGTAACGGTTCATTACAAAACTTCCTGTCTGCCGGTTTGCCAAACCTGCGTTATACAACTGCTTTAGATTATGATAGCCGTCATTCAATAGTTGTTACAGCAGACTATCGCTATAACGACGGTGAAGGCCCGGTAATAGGTAATACGCACTTCCTGCAAAACGCTGGTTTGAACCTGATATTCAGGACACGTAGTGGTGAGCCGTATACAAAGATCGTAAGGCCTAAAGAACGTACAATACAAGGTGAGCTGAACGGTAACAGGCTGCCATGGCACTATGGTCTTGATCTGAGGATCGATAAGGATTTCAAGCTGCAGTTTGGCAAGAAACCTGTTGCTGAAGGTGCAAAAGTTAAGAAACCATTGGTTGTTAATGCATTCTGTTATGTGCAGAACCTGCTGAATATTAAAGATGTGCTTGAGGTAGATGGTTATACAAGCCGTCCGGATGATGATGGCTGGTTGTCATCACCACAAGGTATCCAGGATATCAAAAATCAGTCAAGCCAACTGTCTTATATAGATATTTATACGATCTACCTGAGGGATCCTAACAAGGTGAATCTGCCACGCAGGGTGAACATCGGGTTGTCATTTAATTTTTAATAATCGTCTAATAATAGTTTGATTATATAACTTTCTTATTGAGTTATGATGTTGAAGAAAAATAAATTCGCTTTTGCCTTAACCATGATTGCTATCATGGGCATGGCGACTAAAACAGGAGCAAGGCCGAATATTACCGGCCAAAATCCTAATGACCCTAAAGGCAGTGGTTTGAAAGGAACCGCAGGGGCTTCAGCTACCTGCCGTCCGGCTGAATCTGCCATCGACCTGGATATCAATAACATTAGAGCCAGGCTGATGACAGGTGGTGATATGTGGTGGGATATAGGTACATCTTCAGCAGCTTATGAAGTACCAAAGGGTTCACGTAAAAGCTCACTGTTTGCCGGTTCTGTATGGATAGGTGGTTTTGACGCTCAGGGTCAGCTTAAAGTGGCTGCCCAAACATACCGCCAGGATGGTAATGACTACTGGCCTGGTCCATTGGATGTACAAACAGCCAATACCGACCAGTCTACTTGTTCTGAATGGGATAAATTCTGGAAGGTTAATAAATCGGATGTAAATAAATTCCGCGAACTGAAAGATAAGTCTGCAGCAGACGGTGACGCCGCTTATGATGCGATTATTCAATGGCCGGCAAAAGGTAATGAAAAAGCTTTAGGCCGTAACCTGAATAACCTGAACATACCTAAGGACCGGGATTTTGCTCCTTTCGTTGACGTTGATAATAACGGTGTTTACAACCCTATTGACGGCGGTGACTATCCGGGTATAGATGCGAATACCCCATTGCCAGGTGATCAGTACATCTGGTGGGTATTTAATGATAAAGGTAATACCAAAGCCCAGTCTAAGACGGAAGGTATTGGTATAGAAGTACAGGCAAGTGCCTTTGCTTATGCGACTAAAGATTTCCTGAACGATGCTACTTTCTACAATTACAGGCTTATCAACCGTGGTAGCCTTACATTGGATAGTACTTATATTGCTACTTGGACGGATGCTGATCTTGGGTATTATAAGGATGACTATATAGGTTGTGATGTAGGCCGTGGTTTAGGTATTCTGTATAACGGTAAAAGTGTGGACGGTTCCGGACAAGTGAACAGCTATGGCGACAAAGTGCCAATGGTGGGTGTTGACTTCTTCCAGGGACCCAATAAAACGTATGATTCTGCAGGAAAAACTGTTTCAAGAAGGTTATCAATGGAAGCGTTTACTTATTATAATAACGACTTCAGTATTATTGGTAACCCTAATAACGGTACCCAGATATATAACTACATGACCGGTTCTATCCTGAACGGCCAACGCTTCAGTAATGACTTTGTAGGCCCGAATATCCAATCTAAGGGTTACGGATCAGGCGCTATTACTAAATTTGTATACACAGGCGACCCCAAAAATCCTTCTGAATGGTCTGAATGTACTTGTAACAACCCGCCGGATGACCGTCGTTTTGTGCACTCTTCCGGCCCTTTCAAACTATACCCGGGTGTAGTTAACGATATCATTATAGGTGCAGTATGGGTTGCTGACGTAGGTGGCTGTCCTAATACATCTTTTGCTAAGATTAGGGTAGCAGACGATGCAGCCCAGAACCTGTTCAATGATAATTTCAAAACTATTGAAGGTCCTGAAGCACCAAGATTGGTAATACGTGAAATGGACAGGAAACTGGTAATGTACCTGGTCAATGATTCCATGAGCACCAACTTCCAGGAAAAGTACGGCTATGATACCGCTAAGAAATACCGTGTTGCATCCAGCAAAGCGGCTAAATATGTAAAATCTCCGGATTCATTATACAAATTTGAAGGTTACCGTGTATTCCAGTTGAAAAACTCAAGTGTTCAGGCTGCCCAAATTCTAAATGATAAGGGTGAAGTCAATTCTGAGCTTGCTATTGAGGTGTTCCAGTGCGATATCAAGAACGGTGTGAAACGTATCATCAACTATGATAAGAGCACCGATATCAGCGATACTACTTTTGTGCCTATCGTTAAAGTAAATGGTGCTGACAGTGGTATCAAACACAGCTTTGAAATCACGCAAGACCGTTTTGCTACGGGTATTGATAAAAGGGTAGTTAACTATAGGAATTACTATTTCGTAGCAATTGCCTATGCATACAACAATTTTGCGCCGTTTAACCCAAAGAAACCTGATTCTACCCAGGACGTTGTTTACCTGGAAAGTCTACACGGCGCCAACAGCTCTCCTATAGCTGTAACTGTAGGTATGCCAAATCCTGCTAATGGCGATATGGGTACCGTATTAAATGCTGATTATAACAGTGGTGTTATTATTAAGCGTATGGAAGGTACCGGAAATGGTGGTAATATATTGGATATAAGCGATGAATCTGAGAAGGAAGCAGTATTAGGTACAAACTACCAATCATTATACACAACTTACAAGCCAGGTGCAGGCCCGGTAAATGTAAAAGTTGTTGACCCTGTAAAAGTAAAGCCAGCTGATTGGGAATTATATATCACCGGTAATCCTCAGCCGGATGCATCTAAAGGTTTGGATTCATTTAGCACATGGAAGCTGGTGAATGTATCAAATGGCGATACTATCTATAGTGAAAGCGTTAAAGGTATCAGTATCCCTAATGAGCAGATCCTTGAAAAATACGGCTTGTCTGTAAATATCAAGCAGGTGAAAAGGCCTGGTGACGACCAGGTAAATGGTAACGGTTATATTACGTCCACAATTGCTTTCCAGGATGCTTCCAAGCCTTGGCTGGCCGGTGTGAATGATGCTGAAGGGCGCGAGTATAATAACTGGATCAGGTCTGGTAATAATGTTGATACATTTACAGCTTGTAATTATTATGACAATAAATACGACACGGTATTACAAGTATACGAGCACTTTTTCCCTAATAATACAGTGTTGACCGGCTCTTGGACTGCATATACAATGGGTAGCGATGAAGTAAAACCTGGCTGTGGCTTCGGTACTGTAAGGACAGCTACCTTGATAGGGTTATCTCCTATACCAAGTGTAGATATCGTCTTTACTTCTGATAAATCGAAATGGACACGTTCTGCTGTAATTGAAATGCAGGATGATAAAGACCTGGCAGAAGGTAAAGCGCTGAAATTTAGCTTGAGGGAGCATACATCGTGGAATGGTGATTATGATGAAGCCGGCCGACCTATATATGCTTCTGACCCTGCGGATAAAGGAATGTCAATGTTCCCGGGTTATGCAATTAACCAGGAAACCGGTGAACGCCTGAACATTGTCTTCGGTGAAGATTCTTGGCTGAAAAACTACAATGGTGCAGATATGCTATGGAATCCTACTGCTGAAGGATTTACAATTGACAGGTCTGGTAATCTGAACCGTATTTACGGTGGTAAGCATTTTGTCTATGTTCTCAGGACAAAGTATGATGGCTGTAAGAATTTTGTGAACGACATCGTTAATGGTGGTTTGATTGCAAAAACAGATGCTTTCAAAAACTTCATGTACACGGGTATGCCTTTATTAAACGAAGGGTCTGCGTTCACTTCCATTGCACAAGGATTTATACCAACCGAAACAAGGATACGTATACGTGTTGACCGTCCTTATGCTAATTATCCTACGGGCGATCCTGCCAGCATGAAGAATGGTGGTAATCCGTTCTATACTTTCAGCACAAAGGCGCTGGCACCTAGCCCGCTTTCAGATAATCCGAATGTCGATAAACAGGCATTGCTGGATAAAATACAACCTGTACCTAACCCATATTATGGCTACACCGGTTATGAAACCAATAGGTTAGATACACGTGTGCGCATCATTAACCTGCCACGCAAGGCTACTATCAGCATCTATTCCCTGGATGGTGTGATGATAAAGAAACTGGAAAAGGATAATCCTAACGTATCTTATATAGATTGGGACATACGCAATACGAAAGGGCTGCCTGTAGCTAGCGGTATGTACTTGATGCATGTAAATGCAGAAGGAATAGGTGAAACGGTATTGCGTTGGTTTGGTGCAATGCGTCCATTAGAATTGACTACTTATTAATATAAATTGAATTTATCAAGGGCCGGGTTTCAGCCCGGCCCCTTAATAAAAAATTCATTAGTTAGATTATGAAAAAATTAGCTGTTCAATCAGTATTTGTGATGTGCGCGTTGGGCCTTATGAATAACCAGGCATTGGCCGGTAACAAAGACCGTAGCGGCCAGGCAGGTGCTTCAGAATTAATGATAAATCCTTTTGGACTTAGCACGGGCGTTTTCGGTAATAATACATCGAACGTAAAGGGCATTGATGCCTTAAAGACCAATATAGCTGGTTTGGCCTTTGTTGAAAAAACAGAAGTGGGTTTGTCTTATACTGCTTACCTGCGTGGTTCCGGCATTAGTGTGAACAATCTTAGCTTTGCTCAAAAATTAGGTAACGCAGGTGTTTTAGGTGTAAACGTAATGGCCATGAGCTTTGGTGAAATTCCTATTACAGACTACAATAACCCTGGTGGTTCTATAGGTACTTATACGCCTCAGTTTTTCAATTTCCAGGTAGGTTTTGCAAAGGAATTCTCAAACAGTATACATGCAGGTATAGCTGCCACATTTGTTTCAGAACAAATTTCTAACGTAAAAGCAAACGGTGCGGCTTTCGAAGCGGGCATACAATATGTAACAGGTAAAAGGGATAACTTCCACTTTGGTATTACCCTTCGCAACCTAGGTACGAACATGCGTTTCTCTGGTACCGGTTTCTCTATAAACAGCGATGCGCCTGAAAACCCGACTTATGTTGTAAACAGGCAAACACCTTCTGAAAAGTTTGAAATGCCTACTTACCTGAACTTCGGTGCTGCTTACGATCTTTACCTGGATGAAAATAAACTGGAAAGCGATACTTCTAAGCCTAAACACAGGGCTACTATCATGGCCAGTTTTACTTCAAACTCATTCAATAATGACTACCTGGGTGCTGCGGTAGAATATGGTTTTAAAGAAATGTTCATGGTACGTGTAGGCTATCGCTACGAAAAAGGTATCGGAAGCTCTTCTAATTCTACTACATTCTATACCGGTTTAAGTGCAGGTGCTACTATCCAGCACAGGATAGGCGAAACAGGCCCTATGCTGGCGCTCGATTACTCTTTTAGGCCTACGCAACAGCCTGCTAACGGGGTGCACGTATTTTCGCTGCGCTTCATGCGTTAAAAAAGAAAAAAGTCTTAATTTTATCAAATGCAACGCTTCTGCCAGCCAGGAGCGTTGTATTTTTTTCTGATTTTTACAACATATAAGTATTATGGCCGGTGTAAACTATGTAACTAAGGAAACATTAGAACAGATGAGGGAAGAACTGCAGCAGCTTAAAACCACAGGGCGTGCAGAAATAGCCAGGCAGATAGCAGAAGCGCGTGAAAAAGGTGACCTTAAAGAGAACGCAGAATATGACGCAGCCAAAGAGGCGCAGGGATACCACGAAGCAAAGATATCGCAACTGGAATCTGCTATTGCCACTTCACGCATAATTGATGCTAAGGATGTAGACACAAGTAAAGTATCGATACTCAGCAAAGTAAAACTGACCAACCTGGGCAATAAGAAAACGGTAGAATACCAGATCGTTTCTGAACAGGAAGCCGATTTGAAAGCCGGCAAGATATCTGTAACCTCGCCAATAGGCAAAGGCCTGCTGGGCAAAAAAGCCGGCGAAATAGCAGAGGTAAATGTACCGAGTGGGGTATTAAAGTTTAAAGTCGAAGCCATTTCTATATAAGTCGTTATATGGCTACTATATTTTCAAAGATCATTGCAGGTGAGATACCATCTTACAAAATAGCAGAGAACGATATGTTCTTTGCATTCCTGGATATATTTCCAATGGTAGAAGGTCATGTATTGGTAGTGCCTAAAGTAGAGACTGACAAGTTCTTTGATGTAGCAGATGATATTCTGGCCAATTGGTTGGTATTTGCCAAACCTTTAGCCAAAGCCATTGAAAGAGCTTTTCCCTGCGAACGTTGCGGCATAAGCGTAATAGGACTGGAAGTGCCTCACGCACACATGCATTTAGTGCCTATAAATGGTGCAGATGACCTGAACTTTACACGTCCAAAACTAAAGCTCAGCGAAGAGCGGTTCAAAGAGATTCAGAATGCGATTGTACAAAATTTATAAAGGGCTGGTTTCAGCCCTTTATTTTTTTATTCAATGACCATTTTTTGTGTAACACTCCATGCATTGGGCTTGGCGGCAAACAATGCTTTTGTCTTAGCCCATGTATCCTTAAACAGCTCGGAAAAGCGGTAGTGGTTGAGATGCTGCTCGCTTGCCCATTTGCTGTAGGTGAAGAAAATATTGGGGGTATGAGCATCCTGCCATAGCTCCAAATGTTCGCATCCTTCAAAATGCCTTATCAGCTGTTTGCGTTCTTCAAACAAAGAAAGGAAGCTGCTTACCTTATCTTCTTCAAAGGTCATTTGTACTATGCGTACGATCATTCAAAAGCTATTTTAATGGTATTATATATCAAATGCTGCTCGCGCTGCAGGCGCAGGCCCAGTAATACAGCCGCATTACCGCGGTTGATGGCTATTTCGAGATAACCTGCCGAGTTGAAACGGCAGAGTTTTTCACCTTCTTTTACTTCGTTGTACCGCCTGCTTATTTCAGTTATCACTTCATCTCTTACAAGGCCTATCCGGAAAGGGCGGTTCCTACCGGTTCTGCTGAATATATCTTCGGTAATATTGGTAACTACGTTGCCAAAACGGTCTATATGTATCACATGCCCTTCCAGCCCATTTGGCTCAACCTTGGGCTGCAGGTACCTGGCGGCGTTTTTTACCTCGTGCAGGGGCAGGCCCAAGGCATTGGGAGCCATAGTTTGCAGTTGTCCTGCTATTTGGCCGGCAGCACTTATCCAGTCGTGCATGCTGCCATTGTCACTGAGTTCGTAGCAAAGCATACACCCTTCCGTTTGCCGTCCGAGTGCCAGGGGAAGTATCCCGTTATCTGGCGCCAGGAAGTATTGGCCTGCTTTTTCTGAAAGTACAAGGGCCGGTTTAGAACCATAAAAAATATCGTAGAGTACGATATGGCAAGTGCCTGCAGGAAAGTTCCTGTAAGCAGCAGACAAAAGGTAAGCTGCTTGCTGTAAGTGAAAAGGGTCTGTCTGGTGGGTGATATCAATAACCTGGCTACCGGGCATTACCTGTGCCAGTATGCCTTTGGCCGATGCTACAGAGGCATCCTGGTAGCCAAAGTCTGATAAAAGCGTGATATAACCCATGAATGGCAAAATTAAAATGGAACAGCCGCAATGCAAAGGCAATAATGCCCTGAATGCTAAAAAAGACAGATTAGTTTTAGATTTGAAAATAATTAAGCCCTGCAAACGTTATAATTAGGCTTAGTTAACTTTACCGGCAACTATAAAAGAGCATGCGCATTAAAATATCCATACCTGTATTCCTGCTGCTGATAGTATTTGTATTCCTGCTGTCTGCTTGTAAAAAAGAAAAATTCCTTACCACCGGTGGGGAGCTTAAGTTCTCTACAGATACACTGCGCTTTGATACAGTGTTTACAACGCTGGGTAGCTTTACTACCCAGGTAAAAATATATAACCCGCAGAACCAGAAGGTAACCATCAGTTCTATCAGGCTCGCCGGTACCAGCTCTCAATTTCATATCAATGTAGATGGCGTATCTGGTAACGTAACGAATGTAGAACTGGCTGCAAAAGACAGTATGTATGTATTTGCTACGGTTAAAATAGACCCAAATAATACCAATACACCGTTTGTGGTTGAAGATAAGCTGATAGCAACCATGAACGGCAAAGATTATGTATTGCCTATACTGGCCTATGGGCAGAATGCGCACTATATATACGGAGATACCATTCTTACCCAAACCTGGCTTACAGATAAACCATACGTCATTATACACAGTGCCGAGGTGGTAAAGGGCAATACTTTGACCATACCACATGGCTGCCGCATTTACATGCATGCAGACTCGCGTCTGTATGTAAGCGGTACATTGCATGTAGAAGGTATAAAAGGAGATAGCGTGGTCTTCCAGGGCGACAGGCTGGACCGTAAATATTTTGGTAATGAAGGCTACCCCGGCGAATGGGGTGGTATCTATTTTGATGCGCGCAGTGAAAAAAGTACGCTGAAATACACGGTATTGAAGAATTGCGGCAGTAGTACCGGTGTAGGCTTGCCGGCAGCATTATACCTGGCCCCTGATTCGGTTAACGATAACGATTACCAGCTGAAGATGTATAATACTATTGTTGAAAACTCTATCGGATATGGTATACTGGGTTTCAGGAGCTCTGTACGCGGGGAGAATTGCCTGATCAATACCTGCGGTGCGCAAGGCCTGGCAACATTTGAAGGAGGGCAATACGATTTTTATCATACCGATTTTATTACCTATGGTACCAATAAGGTTTCTCATACCAATGAACCTACCGTAGCGCTTATCAACTACCGCGATATAGATGATGTAAACTATATAGCCAGCGAGTTGTATGCCAGCTTTACCAATTGCGTGATATATGGCTCTTTGGAAAATGAACTTTTTGCCCGCAGGAAAGGCCCGGGTAATTTTAATGTGACGATGGACCATTGCCTGATAAAAAGCAAAGATGGTATTGTAGATTCCATTGGCCTCATCAATTGCATCATGAACCAGGATCCGCAGTTTGAAGATGCTAACAACTGGAATTACAGGCCTAAAAACAGCTCTCCGCTGGTAAATGCCGGGGTACAAGTACCCGGCGTAGATATAGATCTTACAGGTAAAACACGCAGTGCACCTTACGATATAGGCGCATACGAATACTAAGCGATCTTAAGCATAGCTTCAGCTTCCAGAAATTTGGGCAGCAGTATGTGGAACCAGGGAGTGAATGCCTTTGGCTCATCCTGCATCCACTGGAGCAGGTCTGGTATGTTTATGTATTGATACCCCGCTACTTCAGTTGGTTCAGGCGCAATAATACCGTTATAATGGCCGGTGTAGATATGATCAAATTCATGCTCGGTCATTCCTTGTCCCACATCTGCTTTGTATAAAAAGCTAAATACAGGTTCCAGCATACAGTCAAATCCCATTTCTTCTGCTATACGCCTGTGTGCGGCAGCCAGCGTGCTTTCGCCGGGGTAGGGGTGAGAACAGCAGGCATTGGCCCACAGGCCACCGGAATGATACTTTTCTTTTGCGCGTTGCTGTATCAGCATTTCGTTTTTATCGTTCAGTATAAAAATTGAAAAAGCACGGTGCAGCACCCCTTTTTCATGCGCTTCGTTTTTAGGCATAGTACCCAGCCATTCATCTTTGGTATTTACTACAATTACGTCCCCGGTTTTTCTGTGCGCCATATAGGATCATTAAACAATAAAAGGTTGCATATAGCAACCTTAGAATCGTATATAACGCAAAATTAGCCGATTATGTTTATTTATCGCTCCAACTGGGCTGTAAGTATCTTGCGTGCAAAGTGAATGCGGCTTTTTATAGTGCCCAATGGTTCTATCAAAAGGTCTGATATTTCCTGGTATTTATACCCGGTATAATGCAATTCGAATGAAAGCCGGAAGATAGCAGGCAGGCTATCTATAGCAGTTTTAATTTCGGTCATACGCACATTGTTCCAGCCACTGTTGTAGGCCGTTTTTCCCGCTGTATGCATATGTATATCCGAAGGGATATCTCCGTTGCCTACTTTAGTGAACTTTTTGTTGCGCCTGTAGTTATTAATGAAAATATTGCGCATGATGGTGTAGAGCCAGGCTTTAAGATTAGTGCCAAATTCATATTTTTCCTTATTGATAAGGGCGCGCATCATAGTTTCCTGGAAGAGGTCTTTAGCATCTTCATGGTTTTGAGTAAGAGATACTGCATAAGGTTTCAAAAAATCGCTGTGGCGTACTACCATAGTATTGAAATCTGTTGCTGTCATATTTATCCTTTTAGGTGATGTTCAGAATATAGGAAGATGGTTACACTAATCTCCCTTTATATGAGAAACGCACTAAAACATCGTGCCCTTACCTGATTTTTAACATTTCCAGTTCTAAAAAGCTGAAACTGATAACACTATCAAGAAAAATTAAGTGTGCTGCATGTAAATGATAGTTAATTTCGGATAAGAAATGAAGGGGATAGTATTTACAAAATTTACCGAGCAGGATGGCAAATCTCCATTCCAGAAATTGTTCGACCTGTTTATGGAATTGCTCCAGTATACCAGCGGCGATGCTACAGAAGCATTAGACTGGCTCACACAACTGGACAATAAGTACCAGCTTACATCAGACGATTATGGTATAGGTGATTTTATAGAAGACCTGAAAGAACAAGGATATTTGCAGGAGAACGAGCAGACAGGTGCCTACCAGATAACCAGTAAATCAGAGCAAACCATCCGTAAGCGCTCGCTGGATGAGATATTTGGCAAACTAAAGAAGACCAGGCAAGGAAACCATCATACATTTAAAAGCGGGCAGGGCGATGAAATGAACCCCGAGACCCGCCAGTATGAATTTGGCGATGCTTTGGATGCTATTGACTATACAGGTAGTCTCAAGAATTCATTTATCAATCATGGTGTAGATCAATTGCAGATGCACCAGGACGACCTGGAGATACATGAAATGGACTATAAAACGCAGACCTCTACGGTGCTGATGATAGACATTTCGCATTCTATGATATTATATGGCGAAGACCGGATAACACCTGCAAAGAAGGTGGCAATGGCGCTTAGTGAGCTGATAACTACCCGCTACCCCAAGGATACGCTGGATATAGTGGTTTTTGGTAACGATGCCTGGCAGATAGAAATGAAAGAATTGCCCTATTTGCAGGTGGGCCCGTACCATACCAATACAGTAGCAGGCCTGGAATTGGCAATGGATATACTGAGAAGGCGCAAAAATCCTAATAAGCAGGTGTTTATGATAACTGACGGGAAGCCCACCTGTCTGAAAGTAGGGAATAAATACTACAAAAACAGTTTTGGGATAGATAGTAAAATCTTGAACCGTACACTGAACCTGGCAGGGCAAATGCGCCGTCTGAAGATACCTGTTATCACATTTATGATAGCTAACGACCCTTATTTACAGTCGTTTGTACGCAATTTTACAGAAGTAAATAACGGGAAAGCTTTCTATTCTTCCCTGGATGGATTAGGACAGTTTATCTTTGAAGATTACGAGCGTAATAAGCGCAAAAGGGTACGCTGATATTAGCTGACCAATGTGCCTACCTGCTTGCCTGTAACCACGTTCAGCAGGTTGCCTACCGAATTCATATCGAACACGATAATGGGCAGGTTATTTTCCTGGCACAAAGTAAAGGCCGTCATATCCATAACCTTTAGTCCCTGGCTGATAACCTCGCTGAAGCTGAGTTTTTCGAAACGGGTAGCTGTTATGTCTTTTTCCGGATCGGCAGTGTAGATACCGTCAACACGGGTGCCTTTTAGTATCACATCTGCATTTATCTCGATGGCCCTTAATGAACCGGCAGTATCGGTTGTGAAATAAGGATTACCGGTACCGGCACCAAATATCACTACGCGGCCCTTCTCTAGGTGGCGAATAGCGCGCCTGCGTATATATGGCTCTGCTATCTGCTCCATTTTAATGGCGCTTTGCAGACGGGTTTTTACACCTGTTTTCTCCAGTGCTGCCTGCAACGCCATACCGTTGATAACAGTGGCCAGCATGCCCATATAATCACCTTGTGCGCGTTCAATACCCGTTTCCTGCTCGTTCATGCCACGATATATATTACCACCGCCTATTACTACGGCTACCTGCACGCCTATATCGGTAATTGCTTTAATATCCGCAGCATATTGATCTAACATGCGTGGATCTAAGCCATAATTGCGGTCGCCCATCAGAGATTCACCGGACAGTTTCAGCAGGATGCGATTGTATTTTGGCAGCATATTTTGCAGGTATTATTGCGATGCAAAGAAAGAAAAATATCCCCGCTTTATAAAGTTGTTTCTTTTGTAAAATCTCCTATGCAGCAATAAAAAACACCCGCCGGAAAGCGGGTGTTTTTTATTCAGATCAGGATAAAAATTATTGTTTCACCATTTTCTGGGTCAGCACCTCGTTTGGAGTAATGATCTGCAGCACATAGTTGGCAGGAACCAGCGGCATATTGCCCAGATCGATGCTGAAATTATGCTCGTTGTTTTGCAGCATTCTTTCTGCATGATATAATACCTTGCCGGTCACGTCATACAGGTTTATCTGTGCTTTTACCGGGATATTAATATAGTAGGTAATGCCGATTTTGTCTGTGAACGGATTATTATCCACGCGCAGGCTATGGGCGGCATCAACTTTAGCTACTGATACGAAATTGATATCCTTATCAACCAGGTAGAAGCGTGAGAAACCGGTGAAGTTGCCGGTGAAACCTTTATAGCCCGGTGCGGTAGTAATAGTTGGTATTACCAGCTGAGAGTTGGAAGGGTTCATCGCAGCATCTGTTGGAGCATTGGTTTTTACAATGCGCACATTTGCCAGGTTGGTAGTACCCAGTTCAGTAGTATCATAGAACAATGTAGCCTGGTAGTTGGCAGTAGTATTAGCTTGCGAAGGTGTAATAGAGAATTCTTTTACAGACCTCTTCACGGTATTATCGTAAGCATGTGCTACAAAACCATTGCCCTGTTGCGATACATTGGCCGTTACACAACCCAGGTTTTGAGAAGCATTAGTGATGTTGGCTACCAGTTTGTTGTTAGATGAGCTGTAGTAATATACATTCTGGCTGGTATGGATATCCCATGTGCGGCCATTAGGTGCAGCATTTTCTACCAGCGTAGCAGGCACATTCTGCGTAAAGCGTACGAGTGCCCTTGAATTTGATAGTTGGTTGCTTACATAAGGCAATGCGCACCCGGTAATAGCTGAGAAAGTAAATCCGTAGGCAGTAACATTATCTACTGCAGTTACCGCTTCTACGCGGTCATTGCTATCGTTGTTGGCTACTGAATTTGCAAAACATACTTCTACTACTATATTGCTGGTGCCATCCCATGTCATAGGCGTGCTCAGCGGAATTTTATTCCAGCCCGCAGTAGTGGTCAGGTTGCCATTGTAATAAGTAGTAAGACCGGTGGTGATGAACGCACCGGAATATTTGGCTTGTGTGGTTTGTCCCATCTTTATAGTATAACCTGTAAACGGACGGGTAGATTTTTTGTCTATTACATTGAAGCTGATATGTGTGATAGGCGTATTAGCAGCCAGGCCTGATTCTTTCAGATCGGCAGCAGAAACGATAAACTGGCTGTGTGCTGACTGGCCGGCACTGAATAACGGCGTAGCAATATTGGTTACCATATTAGCCTTGCCGGCTGTATAGTCTATATCGCCACCAGGGTGAGGCGCTTTATTGGCGTTTTTGATCGTTATTTTGAACTGGTGATAAACATTACCTTCTACTGCATTGCTACCGTTTTGGTTTACAGCAAGGTCCAGTACCAGTTGTTTAGCTACATCTATAGCGCCGTGGTCTAAAATTTCTACCTGTACAGATTGTGATGCAGTGCTGCCGGCATTGAACGTCAGCGGGCTATTCAGTATTTTATAGTCTACACCATTTACAGCAGTACCTGAACCGGTAACAGTAACTGTAGCGTTACCACCTGTAGGGGCGCTACTTATTTGTACAGGCAGTGTCAGTATTTGGCTGGCAGGGCAGGCTACAGAAGCTACTTCTTTGTTTACAACTGTATCATCGGTAACAAAACCTATTTGCGGGCCACATGGCACATAAGCAGCACCTACGTTTACCGCGCGCCATGCGCGTGTTACAGCCTCTACTTCGGCAGAGCAAGAACCGTAAATAGTAGTTGCCACTGATATAGTTGCTGTGCGGCAGCCGGCATAGTTATCATTCTGGTTCAGCATAGATTCTGCATTGAAAGCTATTTCAGCAGCTTTGTCTATGCCAATACCTGCAACAACATACGCCACGCTGACATCGTTAGTGCCTGCTTCGCCGTCTGACAATAGATAGTACCATTTATTCAATACGCCACTATTAGTATGCACTCCACATTGGTCATTACCAGAGCTAGGCGTACAAGCCTGGTTTACCCAGTAGGTGCCGCCATAAGTACTTGGATCGCCGTAAAGTTTTGGATTGCTCATGCTCCTCAGAGGGTTGCGGCCTATTTCAGCACCTATTTGCCACAAAGGTTTGTTAGGTGTAGCAAAGTGTTCAATAGTTTCGCCCCATATATCGCTGAAGCCTTCATTCATAGCTCCCGATTCTTTTTCATATACCAGCCCGCACACATCCTGGCATACACCGTGACCTATTTCGTGCCCGCACACATCCAGGCTGGTCAAGGGGTCGAAGTTATTAGCACCCAGCAGCAAGCTTCTGCCATCACCATAAGTCATTTCATTACCATTCCAGAAGGCGTTGTTATAGCCACCGCCACCGATACCGTTCGGGTCAAAGTTTACATAGCTATTCAGGTCGCCATCCAGGCCATCCCAGCTAAGTCGATTGTGTTTTGTTTTCCAGTATTCGTACACCTGGGTAGCCCCCCAATGAGCATCTATGCCTACATGTTCGGCCCAGGTAGTGCTGCTATTAATCAGATCTGATGTAGAGGTGTTACCGCCACCATATGTGCCGGTATAGATACCGCCGCCATTACCGGTAGCCCTTGTCTGGTCAAATAGTATATAGTCACTGCCGTTTAAAGTAGTTTCAAAACTAACAGTACCGCTGTACATAGATTTACCTGTAGCTGCAATATGTTTCAGTATAGCGTCTGTCAGCAATATTTTACCATTTACGGCGTCAACGTATACATAGTCGCGGCTCATAGGCTGCTGTGCATATACGTTGAAGCGGTATGCAAGGTGAAGCTGCTTATCAAGTTCACCGTTGTTGTAATCTTCCACCCAAACCATTTCTGCTTTAGGGTAGTAAGATGTGTCTTCTTTGCGGGTAATTCTTTTCAGATGTGCTTCTGCATTAGGATCTTCCCATACATATTTTTTAGCGCCTATATGGTTCAGGGCAAATTGTAATGCTGCTGCTTCTGTAATAGCCGGTGCAACCGGTATAGCCTGAGCCGGTTTGTAAATAGCGCCGTGCATAAAACTGATGACGCCATTCTTTGACATGATCGCATAGCTGCCATGTTCTACTTTTACACCTTCATACCACTGCTCAAAGCGCTGTATGGTAATACCTGCAGACGGGTTTTGCGTTTTTTTCAAACGCATTTCAGTTGCATCATTAAATTCCAGGTAATCTTTCAGTACTTGCTGACTGCTTTCCATGCGCAGGTTAGCGCCGTCTTTGAAAACAATGTGGGTTGGAGTATTGTCTTTCACATTCCTCTCCTGCGAAGCAATTAAGTCGGGGTTCTGGCGCGCATACGAATTGAATGCAGCCGCGCTAAACAATAACATAACTGCAAGTTGCTTGCCGTTAAGTAGCTTTCTTCTCATAAAATTATTTGTAAGGATATAAGGTTTGAAATTAATAATTAATTAATAGAAAATGTAAGCCCGGCGCGTGTTTTTTGAGATATTGATCTAAATATGACAAACTTATAAAGCAAAAAAAATCCCCTGCAACTGCAGAGGATTTTCCTATACCTAATTTATATTAGTTTTTAAACTGCGGAATCATATCCTGTGCCATCTTAGTCATTTTGGCCAGTCCTTCTTCAGGCAGGTTACCTTTCTTGAATTCATTCAGCAAGTCAGGCATTTTCATTTCCATTTCGCGCAGGAATGCTTCTTCAAAAGCCTTCATATTCTTAACAGGTACTTCACGCACCAGGTTGTTAGTACCCAGGTAGATGATAGCCACTTGTTTTTCTACGCTATACGGAGTGTATTGTGCTTGCTTCAGGATCTCCACGTTACGGCTACCTTTATCCAGTACTACTTTCGTAGCAGCATCCAGGTCACCACCGAATTTAGAGAACGCTTCCATCTCGCGGTACAGGGCCTGGTCAAGTTTCAGGGTACCTGCTACTTTTTTCATTGATTTGATCTGCGCGTTACCACCCACACGGCTTACAGAGATACCTACGTTGATCGCAGGACGGATACCCGCCAGGAACAAGTTTGATTCAAGGAATATCTGTCCGTCGGTGATAGAGATAACGTTTGTAGGGATATATGCAGATACGTCACCGGCCTGTGTTTCAATGATAGGCAATGCTGTCAGTGAACCACCACCTTTTACTAAGTGTTTGATGCTTTCCGGAAGATCGT
>JANINW010000019.1:92822-277925 GCA_024508935.1 Flavipsychrobacter sp.
CACTTTCGCAGCACGTTCCAGCAAGCGGCTGTGCAGGTAGAACACGTCACCAGGATAAGCTTCGCGGCCCGGCGGACGACGCAGCAGCAGCGATACCTCGCGGTAAGCCACAGCCTGTTTAGACAGATCATCATATACAACCAGTGCAGGACGTCCGGTATCGCGGAAGAACTCACCGATGGCAGCACCTGCGAACGGAGCGTAGAACTGCAGCGGTGCAGGGTCAGCAGCAGGGGCAGCTACGATAGTAGTATAAGCCATAGCACCATTTTCTTCCAGTGTTTTCATTACACCGGCAATGGTAGATGCTTTTTGGCCGATAGCTACATAGATACAATATACAGGCTTGCCTGCATCATAAAATTCTTTCTGGTTGATGATGGTATCGATGCAGATGGCAGTTTTACCAGTCTGGCGGTCACCGATAACCAGCTCACGCTGTCCGCGGCCTACCGGTATCATCGCATCTATCGCTTTGATACCTGTTTGCAGTGGTTCTTTAACCGGCTCACGGAAGATAACGCCCGGTGCTTTACGTTCCAGCGGCATTTCATACAATTCGCCTGTTATAGGACCTTTACCATCAATTGGTTCACCCAGCGTATTTACCACGCGGCCTACCATGCCTTCGCCTACTTTGATAGAAGCGATCTGGCCGGTACGGCGTACTTGCGCACCTTCTTTAATTTCACCGCTGTCACCCATCAGTACCACACCTACGTTATCTTCTTCCAGGTTCAGGGCTATCGCCTTTACACCGTTTTCAAATTCTACCAGTTCACCCTGGCGTACGCCGTTAAGGCCGTATACGCGGGCAATACCGTCACCTACTTGCAGTACGGTACCTACTTCTTCAAGATTTGCAGAAGCGTTAAAGTTGGTAAGCTGTTGGCGAAGTATCGCCGATATTTCATCCGGTTTAATCTCAACCATGACTTTTTATTTTATAAATAATAAAAACTGTTTCTTTCTTAATTGCTGAATAACGGGCTAATATAGATGTTCTTCTGGAACTGATCCTTAACATCTTTCAGATCGCGGCGCACACTTGCATCTACCAGTTTATCGTCCATCTGCAAGATGAAACCGCCAATGATCGAAGGGTCTACCACTTCGGTAACTTCAATCTGGCCATTGTGCATAGAACCGGTTACATTTTTTACAATAGCCTGTTTCACAACATCGTTAAGCGGCGCAGCAGTAGTCAGCTTCACCGTTTTGATGTTCTTCATTTCTTTATACTGGCTGATAAAAGCAGCAGCTATTTCAGGCAGGTTTGCCTCGCGGCCTTTGCTTACCAGCAGTTTTACAAATGCCTGTGTAAGCGGATGCAGTTTGCTGCCTACCACTGCATTGATTATTTCGTGTTTCTTATCTGCTTTGATAATAGGACTACGCAGCACGTTTGCAAAGTCAGTGCTTTGCTTGCATACGTTGTCCAGCAGTTGCACGTCGCTCAGGGTTGCCTCTACTGTATTTTGTTCTACAGAAAGGTCCAGCAGCGATTTGGCATAACGTGAAGCGAGACGTGGATTTGGCATATATATATCTTTACTCCAGTTAGTTCATTTTAATTTCTTCAGCCAGCAGCTGCGCGTAGTCGTTTTGACTATCCGCAGTAGCCAGTTGCTTGCGGATCACTTTCTCAGCCACTTCTACAGCCAGTTTACCGATTTCATTCTTCACTTCGGTAAGTGCAGCCATTTTTTGCTGCTGAATTTGTTGCTGAGCTTCAGCTATCATCTTGTCAGCTACAGCTTTAGTCTCTTCTTTAGCCTTGTTGATGATAGTTTCTTTCATGTCTTTTGCTTCTTTCAGCATTTGTGCACTTTGCGCACGTGCTTCCAGCATGATCTTCTCATTGTCAGACTGCATTTGCGCCATTTCCTTCTTTACGCGTTCAGCAGCAGCAATAGAATCAGCAATACCTGTTTCACGCTCGTTCAGCGTATTCAGTATTGGTTTCCAGGCAAATTTGCGAAGGATAAAGAATACGGCAAGGAATGCTATAAGTGTCCAGACAAATAAACCGAGTTCCGGGGTCAGCAAATCCATAATTATTTATGATTTATTATTGATGATTGTATGATAATTCTTATTTCCTGTTTTTGTTTCCCGGTGAAGGGAAGAATAACCGCACTCTCGGCCCTGTGCGTTGAGTGCGGTTAAAGTCTTGTGTACCGGATTACAGTACGATAGCCAGAAGACCTGCGATAACCCCGAACAGAGCCACACCTTCTACGAAGGCAGCAGTCAGGATCATGTTAGCGCGGATGTCACCGGCAGCTTCTGGTTGACGGGCGATAGATTCTACCGCACCTTTACCGATCTGACCGATACCTACACCTGCACCCAGGGCAGCGATACCAGCGCCTACTGCGCCTAAACCTGCACTCTCAGCAGCTAACAAAATTGTGTTTAACACTGACATTGTATATGGATTTTAATTAAAAAACGAATTAAGCAATGATCTCATTTTTAGATACATGGTACCCCTGTCCGGTCACTTCATTCACCTCTTCACCATGGTGTGCATGTGCATCGTCATGATGATGCGCTTCTTCAATAGCCTGGCCGATGAATACGGCAGTCAGGTTGGTGAAGATAAACGCCTGGATGGCTGCTACCAGCAATTCCAGCATGAACATGAATATAGAGAACGCCAGTGATACCGGAACAAAGCCCCAACCGGCAACTTTGCTCAGCGCACCGAAAATGAAAATCATAGAAATAACACTCAGGATAACGATGTGGCCTGCCAGCATATTGGCGAAAAGACGTATCATAAGTGCGATAGGTTTAATGAACAGCGAGATGATCTCGATAGGCACCAGCAGAAATTTGATACCCAGTGGTACGCCCGGAGGGTTGAACAGGTGACCCCAGAAATGCTTGTTGCCATTGAAAACCATTACCAGGAAGGCTACCACGGCCAGGCAGGCTGTTACGGCAATATTGCCTGTAAAGTTAGCGCCACCAGGCAGCAGGCCCAGCAGGTTGTTTATCCATATAAAGAAGAATATGGTAAGCAGCAGCGGCATGTAGCGCATATATTTATGACCCAGGTTAGGCTTACCCACTTCGTCGCGAATGAAGGTAACCACCGGTTCCAGTGCATTCTGGAAACCTGTAGGAGCCACCATTGTGCCGTTCTTCTTGTATTTTTTAGCAACATTCAGCATGATAACCAGCAGCAGTACCACTGATACTATCATAGAAAGCACGTTCTTGGTAATAGAGAAATCAATGATCTTTGCTCCATCTTCAGAAACGATCTTCTCCTTCATGCCTTTTTCTATATGATAACCGTTATAGCTTTCGTGGCCATGATGGAATTTAGAAGCCGAGAACATTTCCACGCCTTTTTCGGGGTGGTATATAATAACAGGCAGCGAAAGGCTTACCGGTTCGTTATTTATATCAAATAAATGCCAGTAGTGAGAGTCACTGATGTGGCCGAAAATTACTTCGGATGCATTGAAACCTTTTTTCTCTCCGTGACCGGCTTCGGCCTCGTGAGCAGTAGGTTCAGAAGCTGGTGCTTCATGTTGTGCAAAAGAAGGTATTGAAACGCTGAAAAGCGCGACAGTCAATGCTATTGAAGAAAAGAAACGCATGGAACTCATTACTCAGCCCTGAAATTTTGCGCAAAGATACGGGTTAAAAGTTCAAAAAAAAGAATACTTATGTTTTTTCTAAGCTATACGCGATTTCATGACAAACAGGCAAAAAAGCCACATATACGACTAAAATAAAATGTATTTAATTCTGTTGTTATATTTAGAAAATATTAAATAGAATATTCTCTTAAACGGAAACTATATAATTAATGGAAAGGCATAAGCGTTTTTGTTATTGATTAAGTATATATTAATTCAGGGTGGGCCTGAAGCTACATAGGTGAAAAATGTGTATAGAAAATCCTCTTAAATAACAGTTTATGTAGTATTTTTGCCGTCTAAATTTTCCAATAAAAAAATTTATATGCAGGAATTTGGTAAGAAAAACCCTTCAGCTAATCTTGCTGACCTGGGTCTTAACGTGGCTATTGCACACTGGAATCTATCTCCCGAAGAATTAACTCAAAAAACACTGGAACTGGGTCAAGGCGAACTGAATGATACCGGCGCACTATGCGTAAGCACAGGCAAATTTACCGGCCGCTCTCCTAAAGACAAATTCACTGTAAAGGATGCTAAAACTGAAGACAGCGTAGACTGGGGTGATGTGAACATTCCTTTTGATGCTGCTGCTTTTGATAAACTGTACGATAAGGTATGTGCTTACCTGGGTGGTAAGGAAGTATGGGTGCGCGATGCTTACGCATGTGCCGACCCTACCTACAGGCTGAACCTGCGCGTAGTGAACGAAACACCGTGGGCAAACCTGTTCTGTAACGACTTATTTCTCCGTCCTACAGAAAAAGAAATTGAAACACAAAATCCTGAATGGCTGATACTGCAGGCTCCGGGCTTTCATGCCGATCCTGCTACTGATGGTACACGCCAGGCTAACTTCACTATTGTAAACTTTACCCGTAAAGTTATCCTGATAGGTGGTTCAGCTTACACAGGCGAAATGAAGAAAGGTATCTTCGGTGTACTGAACTTCGTACTGCCGCACGAGCATAAAGTATTGAGCATGCACTGCTCTGCCAACGAAGGTAAAGACGGTGATGTAGCCCTGTTCTTCGGTTTGAGCGGTACAGGTAAAACTACCCTGTCTGCCGATCCTCATCGTGCGCTGATAGGTGATGACGAACATGGCTGGGCTGATGGTTCTGTATTTAACTTTGAAGGCGGCTGCTATGCAAAATGTATAGACCTGAGCGCTGAAAAAGAGCCGCAGATATTCAATGCTATAAAACCAGGTGCACTGCTGGAAAACATTAAGTTCCACCCTGGGACTAAAACGGTAGATTATGCCGATGGTTCTATCACAGAGAATACACGTGCCGCATATCCTATTGATCATATAGAGAACGCAAAAGAACCATCTTACGGTGGCGATCCTAAAAATATATTCTTCCTTACTTGTGATGCATTCGGTATCCTGCCTCCTATCAGCAAGCTGACCAAAGGCCAGGCTATGTACCATTTCATCAGCGGTTACACTGCAAAAGTAGCAGGTACCGAAGTAGGTGTTACAGAACCCCAAACTACATTCTCTGCCTGCTTTGGCCGTGTATTCCTGCCACTGCACCCTACCAAATATGCAGAGTTGTTAGGTAAAAAGCTGGAAGAGCATAAAGATGTGAACGTATGGCTGGTAAACACCGGCTGGAGCGGCGGTGCTTATGGTACCGGTAACCGTATGAGCCTGAAACATACCCGTTCTATGATCACCGCTGCTATGAATGGTGAATTGAGTAATGTAGAATATATAGCACACCCTGTATTTGGTGTACTGGTACCGCAGTCTGTGCCTAACGTGCCTGCTGAGATACTGAACCCGCGCGATACATGGGCTGATAAAGAAGCATACGATAAGAAAGCAAACGAACTGGCACAGCTGTTCGTTAAAAACTTCGATAAATATGCATCTCAGGCAAACGAAGAAATCCGCGCTGCTGCACCTAAAGTAATGGTGGGTGCAGAATAAGCGATAAAATGTATATAATAGAAAGCTCGGCTTCAGCCGGGCTTTTCTATTTGAATGACGTAGCAATACTTTTCTCCTGCACTTCCTCTGCACTTAATCCAAACATAGGTGGAGTTTGTACGCCCAGCAGGTTCAGGTATATGTATAATTCTCCCCGGTGGTGTATCTCATGTTCTGTCATAGCCCTCAGCCATTTCCAGGTAGTTATAGGTATGCCTGCAGGTGTATAACATTTGCCTTGCAGGTCCTCCGGCGAAAGACTGCGAAATATGTTCAGCGACTGTTCATGCATTTCATTGAAAAACAGTACTACGGCATCATATCCATCAGCCAGTTCTTTACCGCAACCTTTATAGGTACTTGGCCTGCCTGCAATATTTTCTGCAAACATAAAACGTTCCATCGCAGCTATATGGCGCAACATATCGGCAATAGTGTATTTGCCGGCCTTATATGCCCAATCCATGTATTGCGGGGGTATTGCGGCAATGAGTTTATTAGTGCGTTCTCGCAGGCGTGCATAGTAATCAAGAAATGAGGAAACTGAACTTATCTCCATGTTGGCTTATTATGTAACTTTAGTTAAATAAAATTACGCTATGCACAGTGCTTTTACCAACCTGACCCGTATTTTAACTATTATATGCTTTTGTTTGCCGCTAAAGCACGCTAATGCACAATGTCCTCCTGCCATTCCATCGGCCACATTTGTAGCTAATGATAGTGTATACCTGCAGTGGAGTGTGGCGGGTGCAGGTAATTATGAATATGCAGTACTGCCTGCATCGCAGCCGCAACCTGCCAGCGGTACGCCTATCACAACTACCAGCATAGGGGTAGGCGGTTTGTCAAATACTACTGCATATAAAGTATGGTTGCGTACCGATTGTGGCAGCAGCACATTCACTGCCTGGCAAAGTATCAGTTTCACCACCGTATGTGGTGTGCCTGTTTCTATAAATATAGATAGCATTACAAGCACATCAGCTATTGTAAGCTGGTCTAAAGTGGGTAATAATGTAAGTTATGAATATGCGGTAACTACCGATTCTATTGCGCCACCCGCGTCAGGCACTTCTACCAATAATGTGCAGGTATTGCTGTCAACACTTGCGCCGGGGCAGAAATTTTGTGTTTATGTAAGAACAAATTGCGGAGGAGGTGAATATTCAGCATGGCGCTCGCTTTGCAGCTATACAAAATTTCCTACCGGAGTAAATGGTGCAAAAAATATAGACGGCATTCGGGTGTATCCTAACCCCGTAACAGATATACTGCATATTACGCAATCTAAAAGCAGTACGCAGCCAGCTCAGTTTGTACTGACAGACATACAAGGCAGGGTTGTATACCAGTTGACATCAGCTACAGAAAAAATAGAAATTAATCTCGGTAATTATTTACCAGGCTTATATCTTCTGAAAGTAAAAAGTGAATACGGAGTAAAGACCATGCAAATAAATAAACTATAGCAGAGATATTTTTATAAGAGTAACGGCCGCAAAATTTGCGGCCGTTTTTTTAATTTTTACTTTCTTCCAGTCGTGTTATCAGCTTTGCATCGCCTACTATCCACACTTTATCGAAGTCTTCAAATACAACTGTAGATTCGGGGTTCAACATGCGCCTGCCTCTTCGTTCTATACCTACTACAAGACCATTTGTTTTTTCGCGTATGCCGCTTTCGCGTATGTTTTTACCTGCCAGTGCAGAATTGTTGCTGATGGTTATTTTTTTGAGTACCACTTCCTGTTTGCCGTCTTCATCCTGCTGCAGTGTGTCAGCAGCAGGGTCTATATGTTTTTTTAATTGCTCGAATTGTTCATCAGTGCCTATTACAAATAAAGTATCGCCAGGATAAATTTTTTCATAACGGTCGGGAGCAGGAATGGTATAGTAATCCCCCCGTTTTATCATGGCTATATTCACGCCTGTTTTTTCGCGGAGTGCTATTTGTTCTAAAGCCATGCCTGCTACCGGCGACCCGGGCTGCAATGTGAATTGTGCAATATGTGCATCCCAGGGAGCCAGCTCATGCCTGTTTTGCCGAGCGGCTTCCATTTCGCGGTGATTGAAATTATAGAAGAACCTGTTCTCCAGCCGGATATAAAAAGCATGTATTTTCTTTGAAAAAAGTATAGCCAGGCCAGCTAAAATAATAACACCCCCGAAAGCATAACGGAATGGGAAAAAGCTCAGCATAAAAATGCTTACATAAATAATACCCAGGCCTACCCGCACCATGCGCAGGAAGATCAATGGGCCTCGATAACGCCGGTTACTCCATAAATTACTGAAAGCCTCGGGTTGCAGTTTGCGCATCATCAAAGCCCATAGAAAAGGCGACAGCACTACAAAGCAGGTAATGGCTGCTATTGCAGAACCGCCAGGCATGCCCGGCATGAAGGCTATAATATAAGATTGAAAATAATTGGCAAACAAAACGATGATACCAATTATAATAACAGAGAATAAAAGAATGTGCAGGAAGAAGGTACGTAATACTATTTGCCAGTCGCTGGCAGCAGTAATAGTCTGGGCGCCGTTACTGTAGCGGTAAAGCGCTTTCCTCCATTTGGAAGGCAGGCGTTTTTCTGTGAATGTATATAATGGCCCTGCCAGTTTTATCATATATGGTGTAGAAAATGTAGTGATGGCAGATACTGCTACGGCAATGGGGTAGAGGAAATTGCTGGTAACATTTAGTGTAAGTCCAAGTGTAGCGATGATAAAAGAAAATTCCCCTATCTGACCCATGCTCATGGCTGCATAAATAGATGTCTTTAGTGGTTGCCCGGCTATAAGCGCACCAATAGTTACATGCAGTGTTTTAGCTATAAGAAATACAATGGTTATAACGCCGATAGGCAGGGCATATTCTGCAAGTATCTGGGGGTCTATCAGCATACCTACAGATATAAAGAATACAGCTCCGAATAGGTCTTTCACCGGTTGAATAAGATGTTCAATACGTTCGGCCTGCGTAGTTTCGGCAAGGATAGAGCCCATTATAAAAGCACCTAAAGCAGGTGAGAAGCCAGCAAATGACGCGAGCATTACCATCATCAGGCAAAAAGCTAAAGAGACAATAAGCATGGTCTCATCATTCAGGTGCTTTTGGATACGGCTGAGTAAAGAAGGAATAAAGAAGATGCCTGCCACAAACCACAACATCAGGAAAAATGCCAGCTTCAATACAGATCCAAGCATCTCCATACCGGCAAACTGGCGGCTTACGGCTATGGTAGATAATAGCACTAACAGCACTACAGCTACAAGGTCTTCTACAATCAATACACCGAATACCAGCGTCGCAAAGCGTTTGCTCTTTACACCCAGCTCATCAAAAGAACGCAGGATGATAGTGGTAGAAGATATGCTAATAATACCGCCGAGGAAAATACAATCCATAAGCGGCCAGCCCAACGCACGCCCCAGTAAAAAACCAATACCCAGCATGGCCGATACTTCTATGAGCGCAGTGATAGATGCGGGGCCGCCTACTTTTATCAGTTTTTTAAAGCTGAATTCAAGTCCAAGTGTAAACAACAGGAATATAACGCCTATATCGGCCCACACGCGGATATTGTCTATCTCTGTAACGTTGGGAAACAAGGAGAATTTCGGTCCTACGAGCAAGCCGGCCAGTAGGTAACCTAGTACAACAGGCTGTTTGAGTTTTTTAAATAGTAACGTGGTGATACCTGCTACAATGAGCAGTAAGGCAAGGTCTTGTATAAGGTGCGGAAGATGATTCATGCTTTATAAAAATAGTACAATGCAGGGACATGGTTTGTCCACGGAGCTATTTACACATTTTTAATACTGCTATTGAGATGAGGTATAAATTGAAATACCCTGCCAAGGTCTTTAGCGGAAGCTTCCCCACATCCTTGTTAAAATCTTGTGAAAAGACAGCGACTACTGTTTTTGAAGAATCATTTGCTGGATATAAAGAATAGCGCTACAAAATATGAGCTGCGCAGCTGAGACAGCCTTTAATATTAGGTTCACAGCGCCGTTGTTTATTTTTCATCTTTATAGCGCCAGAGCATCATACAGGCATAAGTACGGTAAGGACTCCATTTGGCAGATATCTTTAGCATTTTTTCTTTCAGTGCTTTTTTGTCTGCTGGGTCAAGTTTGTACAAGTGTATCATGCCTTGTTGTATGCCCAGGTCATCAACAGCAAATACGTCCTCCCGCCCCAGCGCAAACATAAGCTGCATTTCTACCGTCCACCTGCCTACACCTTTTATAGGTAATAGGAAATCCATCACTTCTTCATCGCTCATTTTATACAGCTTCTTATCGTCCATGCCATGGTCTATCGCATACTGCGCTACGTTCTGTATATAATTTACCTTGGCATTCGACAGCCCGATACCTCTGAGCTTTTCAAATGGTGTTGATACGATTTGCTGTGGCGTTGGTTCCTCACCATCATACAATTCAAGGAAGCGCTTGTATATTACTTGTGCCACTTTGGTAGAAAGCTGCTGGCTCATAATGGAGGCGCAGAGATGCAGGCAAATATTTTTATGGCGTTTCAGTTTCAGGTCAGGGAACAGGCTTACGATCTTCGCCAGTTTTTTATCTTTCGATAAGTGTTCAAAATAAACAGCATTTTTTGTTGCGGGCATATTGTGCGTTTTCAAACTGTATCTGCAAAAATAGTGTTTGGTTATTTTATGCAATTCGGCATAAGGCTTGTCTTATACTGAATTTGCTATAATTTCACGTTATAGAATTGTGTCTATGAATGTAAATGAAGTACCGCAGGATCCCAAAGATTTCCGGGAAGGAGATAAGATAAAAAAAGTGGTGTACGCAGTTGATAAAGAAGGGCATTATACTAATGTAACTTCTGCCGGCTGGGAAGCAGAGAACTTTGCTACCAAGCAGGCATGGGATGCTATAGATGAAGAGATGGCCGAAACTATAGAGCGGGTGAGGAAGGGAGAGGTGAGCCCCATCCTGTACTTTATGCAGAAAAGCCTGATGGACATAAGCATATTGGCTAAATATGCAGGGAAATGGCAATGGCAGGTAAAAAGGCATATGAAACCTGCTGTTTTTAAGAAATTATCGCCGGCTATGCTGCAAACCTATGCCCGCATATTCAATATTACTGTAGACGAGTTGACCGGCTTTGGCAAATAGTCGTTTACATTTGCGCATAATCTATGAGTTCAGCACAGTTTCTACATTGCCAGCATGCGCACTGCGAAAGCGGGGTGACATCTAACCTTTTGCAGCATGAGGGTATTCATATCAGTGAACCTATGGCTTTTGGTATAGGTGCCGGTATCTTTTTTGCCCACCTGCCATTTGTAAAAGTTAGCGGCACTCCCGGTACTACCTTCCGTACATGGCCGGGTGCTATTTTCAAACGGGTAACACAACGCCTGCATATTGATATACATACGGAACGTTTCCGTACGCCTGAAAAAGCTATGCATGCTTTAGACAATGTGTTGGCTGCGGGCAAACCTGTAGGTATGCTCAGCAGTGTGTATTACCTGCCTTACTTGCCGGAAGCATTCCGCTTTCATTTTAATGCCCATAATATTGTGGCCTATGGCAAGGAAGGCAATGAATACCTTATCAGCGACCCTGTAATGGAGGATGTGACACGCATAGCGCCCGAAGACCTGGCCAAGGCCCGTTTTGCCAAGGGTACACCGGAGCCGCGCGGCTTTATGTATTATATAAAGTCTGTTCCCCAAACTGTAAATTTTGAAAGAGCTATACAGGCCGGCATAAAGCAAACCTGCTTTTTTATGCTGTCTCCGCCTTTGCCCTGGTTTGGTAATAAAGCCATCTTCCTGCTGGCGAAAAAGATAAAACAATACCCGCATAAACTGCCGCCCCGTAAAGCTGCTTTGTATCTGGGCAATATCATACGTATGCAGGAAGAAATAGGCACCGGTGGCGGTGGTTTCCGCTTTTTATATGCAGCCTTCTTGCAGGAAGCGGGGGAAATGATGAAACGGGATGACTTGCTGGAATATTCAAAAGAACTGACCACAATAGGAGATGCATGGCGGAATTTTGCCTACCATGCTGCCAGGCTGATGAAAGATCGAAAGAGTGACCTGGTGAACTTTGATGAGTTGAGTGAGTTGCTGCATAAATGCGGCGAAATGGAAAAGGATCTTTTCACCCGTATGAGTAAGATAAAATGGTAATGCCATTACCTTTGGTTGGCTAAATAAACTTATTTTTGCGGCTTCTTTTGGATGCTTTCTACTGTAAGACATATCATATTAGGAATAATTGATTTTTTTCATAAGCCCTTTGCGCGTTTCATCAGCAAGCAAAACTTTCGTTACCTGGCTTGCGGTGGCGGCAATACGGTGCTGGATATAATCCTTTATGCTGTTTTTTACAATTTTGTGCTGCATAAGCAACCGGTACATGTGTTTGGCATAACCATAGCAGCCTATATAGCAGCCTTCATCATGTCATTTTGCATCAGTTTCCCCAATGGCTTCCTGCTATCGAAATATATAGTGTTCCAGGAATCGAACCTGCGGGGCAGGATACAGCTGTTTCGTTATGCGGTGCTGGTAAGTATGTGCATCCTGCTCAACTATGTGTTCCTGAAGATATTTATAGAATGGTGCCATATCTATCCTACGCCTTCTAAGGTGCTTACTACTATTATCGTGGCTGTATTCAGCTATATATCCCAGCGCAATTTTACTTTTAAAGTAAAGCCTGCCCCGGTAGCAGAAGAAATTATATAGCTATAGGATATAGCAAATTATAAAAGCTGTCTTATTCACTACCTTTGCCTGCGTTATGACCCAGGAAAACCTGAAGGAAATGCGGGAACGTGTACAGCACCTCCGCCGATTCCTGCGTTTAGAAGACCGTTTAGCTAAAATAGAGAATGACAGGCAGCTAACATTATCGCCCGGTTTTTGGGATGATAATGCCCGCGCCACAGGCATTCTTAAAGAAATAAAGATCAATAAATACTGGATAGACCTGTATGAACAGGTAAATACTGCTGTAGAAGATTTCGCCATACTTTTTGAGTTTTGGAAAGAAGGTGAAGCTGAAGAAGAAGAAGCGCAGGTTGCCTATGACAAAGCGCTGAAGGAAATAGACATGCTGGAATTTAAGTCGACGCTCAATGAGCCGGAAGACGAAATGCCGGCTGTAATGGTTATCAACTCAGGGGCAGGTGGTACCGAAAGCCAGGACTGGGCAGAAATGCTGCTGCGTATGTACCGTATGTACGGAGATAAGCAAAAATGGAAAGTATCTGAAATTGATGTTCAATATGGCGATGGTGCAGGCATAAAACAGGCTACCATAGAATTTGACGGAGAATTTGCATACGGATTGCTGAAAGCGGAAAGCGGCGTGCATCGCCTGGTGCGTATCTCTCCATTCGATTCAAATGCGCGCAGGCATACTTCTTTTGCTTCGGTATTTGTGTACCCGCTGATAGATGATTCAATAGAGATAGAGGTAAACCCTTCCGACCTGGAATGGGAATTTTACCGTGCAGGCGGCAAGGGCGGGCAGAACGTGAACAAAGTAGAAACCGCTGTGAGATTGAAGCACACACCTTCTGGTATTATTGTAGAATGCCAACAGGCACGTACGCAGGGGGAGAACCGTGAAAAAGCGTTGACCATGCTGAAGAGCCGTTTATACGAAGAGGAGTTGCGCAGGCGCGAAGAATTGAAAAATGCCGCCAATTCGTCTAAAAAGAAAATAGAATGGGGTTCGCAGATAAGGTCCTATGTATTCCATCCATATAAAATGATAAAGGACCACCGCACCGATTATGAAGTAGGTAATGTGGGCCCTGTAATGGATGGTGAGATAGATGATTTTATCAAAGCTTACCTGATGAGTGTAAAAGAAGAAAACTGATTTGGCAAAAGATAATACGATAAAGAAGATATTTGACATGAGCCTGCTCAGGCGCATCTTCTCATTTGCTGCCCCATACAAGGGCAGCTTTTACTTTACAATCGTATTATCGATAGTGCTTGCAGCACTATCGCCTGTCAGGCCATACCTCATACAGCTCTCGGTAGATAAATACATTCACGGGCGCTTATTGCAGGGACTTATTTATGTAAGCGTCATACAACTAGGCGTGCTGCTCATAGAAAGTGGTCTGCGTTTCTGGTTCATGTACCGTATCAACTGGCTGGGGCAAACGGTAGTGAATGATATGCGCAAAGCTGTATTCAGGAAGATACTGTTCCAGGATATTGCCTACTATGATAAGACACCGATAGGTGTACTCACTACACGCACCATCAACGATATAGAATCGGTAAATGACGTATTCTCTGAAGGTATCATTTCTATAGTAGCCGATGTGCTTACCATCATTGCTATTATCATTGTAATGCTGGTAACCGATTGGAAGCTGACACTGGTATGCTTACTTACTTTTCCTTTCCTAATAGTAGCAACTTATTTCTTTAAAGAGAGCGTCAATAAGTCCTTCCAGCGGGTGCGTAATGCTGTGGCGCAATTGAACGCCTTTGCACAGGAGCATATTACCGGTATGTACATTGTGCAGGCATTTGCTGCAGAAGAGAGGGAGCTGGGCAAATTCAGGAAGATAAATAAGGAGCATAGGGATGCCAATATCAAGGCCATCTTTGCTTATTCTGTTTTCTTTCCTGTTGTGGAAATTATCCTTGCCACCTCTATGGGCTTGCTGGTATGGTATGGGGCATCGCGTTTGCTGCATTACGAGGTAACACAGGGTGTGGTGATAGCTTTTGTAATGTACCTCAACCTGTTGTTCCGCCCGTTGCGTATGATGGCAGATAAATTCAATGTACTGCAGATGGGTATGATAGCAGGAGAACGTGTGCTGGGTGTGCTGGACAGTGAAGAGTATATGGATGATAACGGCAAATTTGATGCAACCGCTATAAAAGGAGATGTAGAGTTTAAGGACGTTCATTTCAGCTATAAGCCCGGTGTACCAGTATTGAAAGGTGTATCCTTTAAACTGGATGCCGGAAAGACAATGGCGGTAGTAGGGCATACGGGTGCCGGAAAGACATCCATCATCAGTATACTGAACCGGATGTACGATATAGAAGGTGGTAGTATATTGATTGATGGCAGGGACGTAAATGAATATGATATCCATAGCCTGCGCCGCCATATAGGCATTGTGTTGCAAGATGTATTCCTCTTCTCGGGTACTATCTATGATAATATCACTTTGAGGAATTCAGAAATACCTATTGAGAAAGTAGAGGAAGTCTGCAAACTGCTGGGCATCCACAATTTCATCATGCAGCTGCCGGGCAACTACTATTTTGATGTAATGGAACGCGGCAATACGCTATCGCAAGGCCAGCGACAGCTTATTTCTTTTGCACGTGCACTATTATACAATCCTTCCATACTGGTGCTTGATGAAGCAACATCTTCTGTTGATAGCGAAAGCGAACAGCTGATACAACATGCTATTGATACCCTTATTAAGGGACGTACTTCTATCGTCATTGCACACCGCCTCAGTACCATCCGCAAGGCCGATGAAATAATTGTGATGGATAAAGGCCGCATCATTGAGCGCGGCAATCACAACTCTCTTATAGCACAGCAGGGCGAATACTACAATCTATACACAGCTGTAGAGAAGCAAAAAGAAAAAGCGCTCTGATCGTTTTCTTTCATTTTCATGTATTTATCTCTGGAATTTTGTTCCCGTAAAAATAAATTTTGTGTAACCGAATAGTTACGTTTATATTTGTAACCGAACGGTTACTTAATTGTATGTATTTATGAGAAGAGATGTATTCCAAGCTATAGCAGACCCTACCCGGCGCCAGATAATCAACCTGCTGGCGCACGAAACCATGAACCTGAATGCAGTGGCAGATAATTTCGATATCAGCCGCCCGGCTATATCTAAGCATATAAAAATACTGACAGAATGTGGCCTCATAACTATACAGCAGGAAGGGCGTGAACGGTACTGTAATGCCAACCTAAAGCAGTTAAAGCAGGTAGCAGACTGGACCGCACAGTACAGTGCTTTCTGGGATAAGAAACTGAGGTCGCTTGCTGATTTTGTGGAGAACGATTATAAGCAATCGAGAAAACGTAAATAACCTAAATCAATATTGTATGACAACACCACCAATGAATGATGTGCCTGTAATCAAAGAAGTGACTATCAATGCGCCTGCCGCAAAAGTATGGGAAGCGCTGACAGATAAGCATAAGATGAAAGAATGGTATTTCGATATTGCCGAATTTGAACCAAAGGTAGGATTTGAATTTACCTTCTCCGGGAAAGACAAAGAAGGGAAGGAGAAGGTACACCTTTGCAGGATCACAGAAGTAATTCCCAATAAGAGGCTACAGCATACCTGGCGCTATAAAGGGTTTGAAGGAGATTCAGTAATAACCTGGGACCTTACTGAAGAGAACGGCAAAACACATGTGAAGCTGACACACACAGGGCTGGCCAGCTTTGGCGATGTACCTGCATTTGCCCGCGAAAACTTCAACATGGGCTGGACACAGATCGTTGAAACATGGATCAAAAATTACGTTGAAAACCACTAAAACATATCCAGATGAAAATTGCACTCACAAGTGTTTCTGTAAACGACCCGCTGCACGCATTTAAGTTCTATACCGAAGTGCTGGGTTTCAAAGAGAAGCTCTACATGCCGGAAATGTACCTGGCAATAGTTGTTGCACCTGACGATGAAAACGGCGCAGCATTATTGCTGGAACCGCGCGGTAATTACGGTTCCAAAGAATATTATGATGGTATTTATAATGCCAACCTGCCGGTGATTGTATTAGGTACCAACGATATAGAAAAGGATTACACTACGCTTAAAGACAAAGGCGTTGTGTTCAGAAAGGCACCTACAAAAACACAGTGGGGTATAGAAGCCATATTTGAAGATACCTGCGGTAACCTGGTACAAATTATACAGCAGTAGCAATAAGAAGGCCCCGAATCCGGGGCCTTCTTATTGCTCATTTTACATTCTTACCAAGCCAATCGGTTATATACTGCAATGCTTCTGTAGAAAAGGTCTCATCTATATCCCGGTATTCCTCGACCGTACAAGCCTTGCAATGCTGGAAGAGGTGATTCAGCCCGCTGAACTCTTTTACCGTATATACTTTCGATTTACTTTTCTCCAACGCTTTTTGAATAGCCGGCAGGTTTTGCGATGATATCACCTGTATGTCTTTGTCTCCGTTTACTGCCAGTACCTTACACGAAAGTTTTTGAAGGTATGGCTGCGGGTCGGCATGAAAGAAATAGTTATACCATTTATCATTATAGATGGCCATGAAATCTTTAGCGATATCATTTATGCCGGCCTCAGTAGCCACGCCGCTAAATTCAATGCTTTCTTTTGAGGCTGTAGTTTTCCATTGACTGATGGCTGCAATAACTTCATTCCGTGCTTCGGAGCTGTCTTTAGCTTTAAGAATGTTGGTTGTAACATTGCGGTACAGCACGCCGTATTCTTTTACTACTTCATCTTTTACGCCACCGGTTTTCAGTAGTGCTTCTGTTTGAGCAGCCATTAGTTCTGTTGTTTTAACACCAGGGCCAGCCTGCATTACTATGAAGTCGATGTCTTTTCTTTCTGCGGCAACCATAGGCGCTATCAGTCCGCCTTCGCTATGCCCTATGATGCCTATTTTCTTTTTGTTCACTTCTTTGCGTGTCTTCAGGTAATCTATAGCGGCTTCCGCATCTTTGGCAAAATCTGCAGAAGTACTGCCTGCACGTGTGCCTGTAGTTTGCCCTACGCCACGGTCGTCTACTCTCAGCACAATGTACCCGTGGTTGGTGAGATAGTCAGCTATTACTGCAAATGGTTTGTGCCCCATTATTTCTTCATCCCTGTTTTGCGGACCCGAACCTGATATAAGCAATATGGCAGGATAGGTACCGGGCGCTTTCGGTATGGTTATCGTTGCGCCGTACTGTATGCTTTTATCTGCATTGTTAAACAATACATCTTCGCTGAGGTAGTTAAAAGGCGGCTTAGGCGTTTGCGAATGTTGTATACCTGCCGGGTGATCAGTTTTCTTCAGGTTTACTTCAAAGTCCCGGCCACCCTGGTGCCATTTGCCTGCAATGGAATCTTTGCTCACTATGCGACCGGTGTAGCGTATCTCAGCCTTGCCTATCTCAATGCCAACGCTGTCATTGGTGAAATATACTGAGGCGCAGGGTATGCCTGATACACCCTGGTCAGGGCTATCCATAGTGGCAGATAGTTTGCCGCCTGCCTCTGCTATGTGGAATACCATGCGTAGCGATGTGCCTGCCGTAAGCAAGCCTTGCCAGTTGCCGATAAGTTTGCTTTGTGCATTGGCCATTAAACAACTGCCTGCAAGTATGGTGGTCAGTAATGCTTTCATATAAAGAAGGATTATGCTTGTGTTCTTTGATTTTGTTTGAAGATCATATACGAATACCCGAAAGTGATAACCAGGGATGCGATAACGAAGAATAACATGACAAACTCTGCAGCAGAAGGCATAAGCAGCCCGCAAATTAGCACGATCAGTCCGCCCCAGAAGAATAAGCGGCCACCCACCTGGTGCGTCTTTTTCCAGTTGGTTTCATCGGCCAGTGCCCACGGTGTGCGGATGCCCACAAAATAGTTGGGCTTCACACTGTATATGTAATTGCCCAAGAACATGAAAAGCAAGCCTATGAGCGGGAACAAAGCGATCTCTACCAGGTGCGTGCCGGGGTGAGCAGTAGCAATAACTATCAGCAGGCCTAAAGCCGCGAGGAAAAACACCAGGCCCGACGCCAGCTTGGCAAATACTGCCGATTTGCCGGCATCTGCCCGCTTAGGGTCTATGCGCTGGATATTGCTCAGCAGCAGGTAAGTAAAGATATTGGCTGCGCAAAGTATGAGTACACCGGTAGCCATTTCAGACTTTGAACCCATGCGCGATGGCTTGAAATCGCTGCCGCTATATTGCAGCGGTACTATCTCGGGCAGGCTGCTCCAAACATAAGCCAGGTATATAAGCGGCAAAAGGCCTACCAGTACAAACAATAAAGTTCTAAGGTTTTTCATAGACAGATCATTTAGTGAATTTTAGTATCCATTTTAGTATCTCATCCACTACAGTAGTGTTTAGCGAATAATAGATGAACTGGCCTTGTTTGTCTGCTTCAACCAGCCCCGCCTGTTTCAGTATATCCAGGTGGTGCGATATGCTGGGTTTCGATATATTGAAATGCTCTGCTATCTCACCGGCGGTAAGGTCTTTTTTTTTGAGCAGTTCCAATATCTCGCGCCTTGTCTGGTCGTTGAGTGCTTTAAAGACGCTGTCCATTATTTAGATAATTATATATTTAGACAAATATCTAAATACTATTTTAAACAACCAAATTAAAATATCAAAAAATGAAGCCTCCCAATTACGGGAGGCTTTCATACTATATAAAGTCTATCGTTTTATTAACCCACATTTACCGCGCTGTGCTTGAATTCCAGTGCTTTTTCTACCAGGTTTTTAGAGCCTATGTAGATAGGTACGCGCTGGTGCAGTTCGGTAGGCACTACGTCCAGTACATTGCCGGTACCCGTGCTGGCAAGGCCATTGGCAGCAGCCATCAGGAAGGCCATAGGGTTGCATTCGTATTGCAGGCGTAGTTTACCGTTGGCATTGCTCTTATCGGCAGGGTACATGAATATGCCACCTTTTATCAGCGTACGGTGCATATCGGCCACCATGCTGCCTATATAGCGGTGAGAATAAGGGCGTCCTTCTTCTTTATTGCTTTCCATGCAGTAATTGAGGAAGGCTTTCATGCCATCATCATACTTGCAGGTATTGCCCTGGTTAATGCTGTATATCTTTCCTTTTTCAGGACATTTCAGGTTAGGGTGGCTCAGGCAGAACTCACCAATAGAAGGTTCCAGCGTAAAGCCATTCACACTCAGCTTGGTGGCATACACCATCATGGTGCTGCTGCCATATATTACATAGCCGGCAGCCATCAGTTTATTACCCGGCTGCAGGAAGTCTTCCATAGTACAAGGTTGGCCAAGCGGGCTCACCCTGCGGTATATAGAAAATATAGTGCCTATCGGGGCATTTACGTCAATATTAGAAGAACCGTCCAGCGGGTCGAACAGTACTACGTACTTACTGTTGGCAGAGTATTCATCGTCAAAACATACGGCATTGTCATTTTCTTCACTGGCTATGCCTGCGCAGTCGGCGCTGTTTTGCAGCACGCTTATCAGGGTCTCGTTGGCAAATATGTCCAGCTTCATTTGTTCTTCGCCCTGTACATTGGTAGCGCCGTGTTTGCCCAGTATATCTACCAGCCCGGCTTTCAGCACCTGTTTGTTGATGATCTTACAGGCAAGGCCTATATCACGCAGCAGCGCACTCAGTTCGCCCGTAGCATTCGGGAACTGCCTGGTCTCCTGGATGGTGAACTCATCCAGGGTTATTAGTTTACGTTTAGGATTCATTATAATATGACGATTTTCTATAAAACTTAATGCAAAAATAATCAAACAATCCCAAAGCAGGCTGGTAAACCATATTATACTTGCCGGCAATATTCAAGGCGCTGCTGAAGCGGATATTTGGATATGTTTTAGATTTTAAAATATTTTTTTCACTTTTAGCCATAATTAAACCTTTTTACCGGTGCAGAGGTTGGCTGTAAACACTACCTTTGCACAGCTTTTCAAAAACCGGGGGCCTATGGTACAATATTTCAAAAACATAAACCGGCAAACACTGGAGATCCAACAGCCCGACGGCGCTAACTGGATAAATGTAACGCCCCCCTTCCAGGAGAACGAGATAGACAATTTATCTACTACCCTCGGCATTCCACGCGACTTTCTTACCGATACCCTCGATATTGAAGAACGTGCCCGTTATGAAAGCGAGGATGGTGCCAAGCTGCTTATCCTCAAAACCCCGGTAGAAAATAAATCGCTGAATGAAAGTGACGCGTTTTATGTCACCATTCCTATATCTATCATCATTACCGAACGCAGCCAGGTGGTTACTGTCAACTCTTTTGAGAACGTAGCTATACGCCGTTTCCTTACCACCTTTGCCAAGCGCCATCCCGAAAGGCCTATTATGATGGTGCTGAAGATATTGGAGAAAGTGGTGATGGACTTCATGGAAGTGCTAAAGGAGATAAACCACCGCCGCAATATATTTGAGCAGAAACTGTACGATAGTAACCGTAACGAAGAGCTGCTGTCGCTGATGCGGGTACACAAAAGCCTCGTATATTTTGTAACAGCCCTGCGCAGCAACGAGCTGCTGCTGATGAAAATGGAGCGTACCAACTTCCTCAACTGCGACGAAGAAGAGCGCGAATTTTTGGCCGACCTGATAGTAGAATACAGCCAGGCCCTTGAAATGGCCGATACCTATACAAACATCCTTAGCTCTACTATGGATGCCTTTGCCAGCATCATCAACAATAATATGAACCTGGTGATGAAACGCCTCACCAGTATCACGATATTGATATCGCTGCCAACGCTTATTGCCAGCTTCTTTGGCATGAATGTTACCATACCTTTCTCTGAAGGCGCGCATAGTTTCTACCTGCCCATACTGCTGTCCATAGTGGTATCGGTGCTGGTAAGTTTCTATTTCAATAAAAAGAAGTGGTTCTAAAATGCAGCAGGGGCCAAGCCGTTTCAATATACGGGTGTATGGTATATGGCTGCACAACGGGCATGTGCTGGTAAATGAAGAGCGCATACATGGCCGGCAGGTAACCAAATTTCCCGGTGGCGGGCTGGAACTGGGCGAAGGCACCCACGATGGCCTGAAGCGTGAATGGCAGGAAGAGCTGGGCATGGACATACAGGTACTGCAGCATTTTTATACCACCGATTTTTACCAGCCTTCTGCCTTCGATGATTCACAGGTTATTTCCATCTATTATTTAGTACGCGGCGAAGATCCGCAGGCTGCCATTACCAACCGCTTAGAGAACGAACGTACTTACTGGTACCCGCTGGCCGACCTTGATATAGATACTTTTACCCTGCCAATAGATAAGCTGGTAGGGGAACTCCTGACGCGCCTGTAAGCAGTTATCCAGTCAAAGCATTCATTGCCCTAAAGGCTTTTGTATTCAAGGATAATTTTATTCTTATTATATTTGCAGCACATATATAGAGATTTGTTCCTGTAAATAAAATGGAAGACACACCAGAGGATAAAACCACCACCACCGGATTCAACTATCAACAGCTTTTTGAACACAGCCCTATACCATACTGGATATACGATATCGAAACCCTGCGTTTCCTCGTAGTAAACAGGGCTGCCATAGAGCTTTACGGCTACGCCGAAGCCGAATTCCTGTCAATGACCATCAGGGATATACGCCCGCCTGAAGAGGTGAGCGCCCTGGAAGATGCAGTGTACCGTGACCCGAACAAAAAAATGGACTGGCGCCACCGCCGCAAAGATGGTACCATTTTTTATGTGCAGATACTGGCTACAGATGTTACCTACCATGGGCGTAATGCACGCGCTATACAGGTAATAGACATCAGCCAGCGTATAGAGGCCGAACAGCATAATACCCTTTTATACAACGAGGTACTGCGCCAGAAAGACCAGCTGGAGATGATCAATGCATCGCTCACGGATGTGATATGGGTAGTAGAAATGGGCACGTTTAAGCGCTTGTATGTAAACGCCGCCTGCGAGAAAATGTACGGGTATACACAGGGACAGGTAATGAGCGGCGAAGTACATTTTTTTGATTTGATACACCCCAATGATAAACAGAAGTTTTTTGCAGCGGTAGACGAATTAATAAAGAACGGCCATGGGCAGACGGAAGTACGTATCATGCACAAAGACGGTAGTATACGCACATTATTGTCGCAGGCGCATATCAGCAAATCGTCCGACGGGCATAGTCCCGATGTTATCAACGGCATAGATATAGACATTACAGAGCTGCGCAATGCACAGAATGCCCTGCGCGACAAAGCTGAAGAAATGCAGGCTATGCTCGATGGCATCACCGACGGCTTCTATACCATAGATGATAACCAAAACTTTACCTATGTCAATCCTACATTGGAGCGACTGTATAATAAGCCACGCGGTTATTACCTGGGCAGGAATCTTTGGGAATGCTTTCCGATGCTGAAGGAAAGCGTATTTGGCAAGGCTATACTGGAAACTATAGCCTGGCGCATCACTACACATGCCGAGGGTTTTGCACCTATAGCCGGGCGTACATTTTCTGTCAGCTTTTACCCGCTGAAGAATGGCATGGCTACTTATATGGTAGATGTAACAGAATACAGGAAGAAGGAAGAAGTAGTAAGGCACCAGAATAAGACCCTGCGCGAAATAGCGCAAATGCAATCGCACCAATTGCGCGGACCGGTGGCTACTATCCTGGGGCTGGCACAGTTGTTCAATTTAGATGATCATGCCGACCCTGCCAATAAAGAGATCATTGCCGCTACAGTAGAAGCGACCGAATCGCTGGATGATGTTATCAAACAGATAAATGCAAAGACCAGCGAAGCCAGCGAATTGTAAATCGTCCCGGTGACATTTCTGTGACATAACCCCTGGCGTATATCATTCGGCAGCAGCAACAGCTGTTTCAGCAATATTAGTTTGCATTTTATAAAGCTGTTTTCTATTTTGATAGATTTTAGAGGAATACATCATTTTCAGGCTAAATGGCAGACATTACAGGGGATAAAAACACACCGTTCGATTATAAGCAGATCTTTGACCACAGCCCTATACCGTATTGGATATATGATACGGAAACACTGCGTTTTGTAGCGGTAAACAAGGCTGCTATAGATAAATATGGTTATACAGAGGAAGAATTTCTTTCGATGACCATAAGAGACATACGCCCGGCAGAGGACATACCCTTGCTGGAAGATGCCATTCACAGGACAGATACGCGCCATAAAGACTGGAGGCACCGTAATAAGGCCGGTGATATTTTCTTTGTACAGATACTCTCTACCAACGTTAACTGGCAGGGGCATGAAGCCCGCGCGGTAAAGGTGATAGACATTACCAAGCGGGTAGAGGCCGAACGCCGCAATACCCTGCTGTATAACGAAGTGCTGCGCCAGAAAGACCAGCTCGAAATGATCAATGCCTCGCTTACCGATGTGGTATGGTCGGCAGAAATGGGCACCTTCAGGCCGCTGTACATAAATGCCGCCTGCGAAAAAATGTTTGGCTACACGGTGGAAGAAATGATGCAGGACCCCAACCCCTTATTTGGCATCATATACCACGACGATAAAGAAAAATTCAAAGAAGGTATACAGCGTATGCTGGCTACCGGCAGCGATGAGAGCGAGATACGCATACTGCATAAAGACGGTACTATAAAAACCTTTTTGGTGCAGGGCCACGTGCGCAAGAACGCCCTGGAAGGTATGCCCGATATACTCACCGGCATTATCATAGACATTACCGGCCTGCGCAAGGCGCAGAACGACCTGCAGGAAAAAGCAGAAGAGATGCAGGCCATACTCGATGGCATTACCGACGGCTTTTACACCCTCGATAACGAATGGCGTTTTACTTATGTAAACCCTGCCCTCGCACAATCTTTTGCTGTACCGCGCGAAGCTGTGATAGGCAAAAAATTGCTGGAAGCCACCCCGCAGCTGGAGCACAGTATCTTTTACCCGGCTATGGCCGAGGCCTACGAAAAGCAGCATACCACTTATGCCGAAGGCGTAGCGCCCAGCAATGGCCGTATATACTTCTGCACTTTCTATCCTATAAAGAACGGCCTGGCTGTATACTCGGTAGACGTTACCGAATACAAGGAAAAAGAAACACTGGTAGAGCGGCAGAACCAGTTGCTGCGCGAAATAGCCCATATGCAATCGCACCAGTTGCGCGGCCCTGTGGCATCTATTTTAGGCCTGGCACAATTGGTAAACGCAGACAACTTTACCGACCCCGCCAATAAAGAGCTCATTCAATCAATCATAGAAGCCACCCGCGCCCTCGACGATGTTATCAAACACATCAACGAAAAAACCAGCGAAGCAGCGGAGGGGTAAGATTTAAGTTTAGAGTCTAATTTCAAATGTTCGTGAAAATTCTGTGGGTTTACCAAAGTCATCTGACGCCGGGCCCCAAACAGGCATGTCATAAATAAGCTTCTCCACTATTGCATCCATTCCCGGGTGGAGTCTCTTTTTAAATTCTATGTAATCTACTTTACCTTTTTTGTTGAAAAAGCAGCGAACTATCATTTTCCCTTTGGGTAATTTCATATCAGTTTTAGGGTCTTTATAATTCTTTCTTATATACTCGTAAAACGAGTAATATCCTACAGGATGTTCGGGACAGCAATTGTCCTCGAAGGGTTTTGATTTTTCGCCGGTTTCGGTATAGTATTTATAATGTCTGCACACATTATTTTTGCATTTGGCAGTATACTTTATTTTCCCATTTGGATAATAACGTATCGCATCTCCATGATGCAAGCCATTTTTAAAATAAGAAAATTTCATCAAGCTTCCATCTTCTCTGTAATCATTCCAACGTCCATCCGGCTCACCATTTACCTCATTTCCTTCACACTCAATTTTTCCATTTTCAAAATATGAAATATAATGCCCATGCCCTGTATCGCCTTGTTCGTCTTTATATGTTTGTTCTGACGCCAATTGGTTATTGCTTACAAAATAGTCTTTTATCAGGTAAAGCCCACTTGCCAATTTTTCAACTTTAAATTTGTAGTATAACGCGCTATCACGTGATACTTTCTGGTTATTCCTGTCTAAGAAAACAGTGTCTGAGCCAGTGGCTTTTGCAAATGAGGAGGTTGCAGTAATAGCTACAACGGCAAACAGGAAATATAACTTGATGGGTAAAGTGTTTTTCATTGGTAAAAATTAATAAATAGTCTTTTATAATGCAAGTTGAAGCCTTACTAATAGCCGTCATATCGAGCGCAGCGAGATATCTGCCGGGACGCTTCGGTACTGTCGTTTCCGCTAATTCCCTAACTTGTATAACATGACCAATGCTATCCGTTTCACATTCTGGACTTACTGGTTGTTGGGTATCCCTTTTCTTTTCCTGCCGCCGTTTTTAGATATAGCCGCCGGCATTGCTGCATTAGTTTTGCTCGTAGCAAATACATTGCTGATAACCCGGCAATTGATAAGAACAGGAACAGAACGAGAATTAATAGCCTGTCTTGTAGCCGATGTTATAGCATGGGCCATTGTTGCGTTTTTTTTACACCTCACTTGGGCTTTACGAAACGGTTGCTGAATCTCTCAATACACAAAGTAACGCGAGCCTGAAACTTAGCGTGTATTTTACTCGCACGATGAGAAATGTTCTTAGAAAAGAAATGATAAAAAAATTAGCCTGTATAATGTTTCGATAGAATTTTAATTTAAGTACCTAAATAGGAATAACAATCTTACTTTGAGAAGTAAATCGAATGCTTATCACAAGAATATCTCCACTATTTTTGTATTCTAGTAGTTCGGCTGTAAAAACCATTTTTCAAATCAAGAATATAAGTTCGATCAATGTTTGATAAATCCCCAACAAAAATTACCTCTGGCTTTGTGTTTAACAACATTTTTGTTATTAAGAATGGTTGGCTTGAAGTTATGGTGAAATTAACTTCAATAATATAGGTGTAATATTTTTTGTTGTTATATGTTATTGTGCTACGTCTTTTACCTTCAGATCTAAAGCCTCGGTCATTATAAGAATAGTAACGTGGAAATTCAACCCAATATATGTCCGCGCTGTCGGTTCCTACATTAATATGGTGTGCTGAAATTTCCATTGCGCTATCGTATAAATTTTTGCTACAACTAAAACAAAAAAATACCCCATTCCATTGGCCTTTAATTGGAGATACAAATAGCCCTAAATTCTGATCGGTTACAAAACTTATATTGTCATCATCTGGTATTTCATTCACATTTACCAGAACAGTATCTGCATGTTCGATTCTTGTATTGTAGATGGTTCTTGATTTCTGTTGTTTGAAATTGTATTGACAATTTGCCACAGATGGAATAGTGATTAGGAGAATGTAGAAGCCTGTTTTTATTGGAATTATTTTCATTTATGAACCAATTTGTACTTTTTCTGCGTTATCTATATGGGTATCGTATTTGCTAACGGGTGTTTTATGATTTGTGTCTATATAGATAATTGAATCCTTATAGATAACTTTTTCCACAATTTTTTGTACGGTATCTGGCACTTGAATCCAAAAGAAATGCACTGGTTTATATTGATACATTCGGACAGTTGCAATTGCAAATTGAATCATAAATAGAACAATAATGATACTTGCGCAACAAATTGTAGTCATTTTAAATGGTGCAGCCTTCCAAAGGGAAGACCAAATCTCTTTTAGAGGTAAATTAGGCTGTGTGTTCATAGTTTCCGTATCTAAACAAAAAATTGTGAAGATATCTAAGATAGCGAATTACGAATCTTTATAAGCTACCTGACCTAGTCGAAGATGAATAAATCCTCCCCTATAGAAATCCCTTACCGCCCTATATATAACCTAATTGCATAAGCTATTAACTTTGCCAGCTTATGAAATTACTTTTACAATACCTCTCCCGCCATAAATGGCTGATAGTGCTGGCATTGGCGCTGGCGGCCATCAACCAGGTCTTCTCCCTGCTCGATCCGTATATTTTCGGTAAGTACCTGATAGACCCTTATGCCAAACGCCCCCACGACTGGACACAGGCACAGTTCATCAATGGCATACTGCTGGGCCTGGGCTTGCTGATAGGTACGGCCATGATAAGCCGTATAGCCAAGGCCTTCCAGGACTATGCGGTAAATGTCATCATCCAGAAATTCGGCGCCCGCCTCTATACCGATGGCCTGCGCCATGCCTTGCGCCTGCCTTACCAGGAATTTGAAGACCAGCGCAGCGGTGAGACCCTGAGCGTACTGCAAAAAGTGCGTGCCGATTGCGAGAAATTTATCAATGCTTTTGTGAACATACTGTTCACCACCATAGTAGGTATCGTGTTCGTGGTGGTCTATGCCTTTACCCTGAAGGCCGGTCCCTGGATAGTGCTGATATACCTGGGCGGCGCACTGCTGCTGGGCTGGCTTACCAGTATGCTGAGCCGCAAGATAAAGCTGATACAGAAGAACATAGTAAGCGAGACCACCGCGCTGGCGGGCAGCACTACCGAAAGCCTGCGCAATATAGAGCTGGTAAAAAGCCTGGGCCTTACCAACCAGGAAATACGCCGCCTGAATGCCACTACCATAAAGATACTGGGCCTGGAACTGAAGAAGGTGCGCAGCATACGCAGTATATCCTTCGTGCAGGGTACGTTCGTCAACTTCCTGCGCCAGTGCATCATGTTCACCCTGCTATACTTCATTTTTAAAGACAAGCTGACCCTGGGCCAGATGGTGACCATGCAGTTCTATACCTTCTTCATCTTCGGTCCGCTGCAGGAGCTGGGCAATATCATACTTACCTGGCGTGAAGCCGAGGCTTCGCTCAACAACCTGAAGACCCTGATGAGCAAAGAAGTGGAACGCAAGCCCGAGCTGCCGAAGCCGCTGCACAATATAGAGCGCCTGCGTTTTGAGGATGTAAGCTTCCAGCACAATACGGCCATGCGTCCTGCACTGGAGCGTATCAGCTTCGAGGTGAAGCTGGGCGAAACAGTAGCCTTCGTAGGGCCATCGGGCAGCGGTAAGACCACCCTGGTAAAACTGCTGGTGGGCCTGTACCATCCCAACAAGGGCAAGATATTCTATAACGATATAGCCGACGATGAGATAGATTTTGACGAACTGCGCCACCAGCTGGGCTTTGTAACACAGGATACCCAACTGTTTAGCGGTACTATAAAAGAGAACCTGCTGTTCGTAAACCCCGGTGCTACAGACGAGGAGGTGAAGGATGTGCTGCACAAAGCGGCCTGCGAGAACCTGCTGGCACGTGCCGAAAATGGCATAGATACCATGATAGGCGAGGGCGGCCTGAAACTAAGCGGCGGCGAAAGGCAAAGGCTGAGCATAGCCCGTGCGCTGCTGCGCCAGCCAAGGCTGATGATATTTGACGAAGCCACCAGCGCGCTCGACTCGCTGACGGAAGACGAAATAAGCCAGACCATACGCGATATAACCGACCAGCGCCAGCATATAACCATAATGATAGCCCACAGGCTGAGCACCATTATGCATGCAGACCGTATTTTTGTACTGGAAAAAGGCAATATCATAGAAACAGGCAGCCATAACAAGCTGCTGGAAGAAAAGGGCCTGTATTACGCCATGTGGCGCCAGCAGATAGGCGAAAGAAAAGAGCCGAGGCTAATGGCAGCAAGGTAAGTGTACATAGGAGGAAAACGAGGGATGGCATAATTATTGCCAAATAAAAGCAGTAACCATCTAAATCGTTCTATATGCGTTATTTAAAAACAATGATACTGGCCGGTGCTGCGGTAGCAACCCTGGCCTCCTGCGATCCTACAGGCACCGAGAATTATTACGTGAACAACAATACCGATACACGCCTGCTGGTGCAAACGGTAGGCGGCACCACCTTTGACCTGGAGCCCCATGCCGAAATAAATGTGGGTTACCGCTCAGGTGTAGGCGTGGGCGATAATAAAAGCAGTACCGACTATACTGCTACCGACCTGAAAATGATAACCCGTGCTACAGACAGTGCTGTGTGTATAAAAGACTTCGGTACCTATGCCGCCTGGAAATCGGACAAGGTAGGTAAGCACGCCCGCACTTATATTTTTTACGTGAACGCCGGCGATTTTAATAAATAGCCCGGCTGCAAATAATAAATGTCCCCTCCCCGTACAGGAGGGGATTTTTTTGTGTTGTAACTTGTGGCATCTTCAGGTATTACTATGGGTAAACAGAAACAGTTATGGATAGCCGCCGCGGCATGTATGCTGCTGGCATCGTGCTATAAATACGACGGCACAGAATCGTACATGATAAAGAACAATACCGATAAGCTGGTAACACTTACACTGGATTCGGGTACCAGCTATACCATGACACGTTCTATAGACCCGCATAGCATGTACCAGCTCGATGATAAGACAGGCCCCGGTGCCGGTGAGCCTAAAGAGGGCGGTGCGCTTACTTCAACACCTATCCGCGAGATAAAGCAGGATACGCTGCTATGTAAAAAAGACTTCCACTATTTTTCTGCCTGGCAGGTCACCAAGACCACCAAATACATCCGGCATTATACCCTCAATTTAGAACAGGGGGATTTTTAGCCCCTCCAACCTCCCCCAAGGCAAAGAGACCCCTCCCAAACCCTCCCCCAAGGGGAGGGCTTAATATTTTATGTTACTTACGAATAGAAGCCTCCCCTTGGGGGAGGTTGGAGGGGCTTACAACACTATATTCTGCAGCAGTTTGCTCTTATTGGGATAATCGGTATTGTAATGCAGGCCACGGCTTTCTTTGCGGAACTGGGCACTCTTTACAATAAGATAGCCGGTGGTGATCAGGTTGCGTACTTCGCATAACTGCGGGGACACCGTTGTGCTTTTATACAACTCTTCCATTTCGGCATGCAGCAGGTCCAGGCGGCTCATGGCGCGTTGCAGGCGCACATCATTGCGCACTATACCTACATAGTCACTCATCACCAGTTGCAGTTCTTTGGCACTTTGTGTTATCAATATCATTTCGCGCGGCTGCGTGGTGCCCGATGCGTTCCAGTCGGGTATCTCTTCGTGCAGCCCAATGCTGCCGATACGCTGTGCGGCATCTTCGGCGCAGCGGTGGGCAAATACCAACGCTTCCAGCAATGAGTTGGAAGCAAGGCGGTTGGCGCCGTGCAGTCCGGTGCTGGCACATTCGCCGCAGGCATACAGGTTGGTAATGGAAGTACGGCCGTATTCATCGGTCTTTATGCCGCCGCAGCAATAGTGTGCCGCCGGCGCCACAGGTATCATTTTTTCTGCTACGTCTATGCCAATACTTTTACATTTTGCATAAATATTGGGAAAGTGTGTTTTGAACTTTTCCATGTCCATATGGCGGCAGTCCAGGTACACATGCTCGGTACCGGTGCGTTTCATTTCGCTGTCTATGGCACGCGCTACCACATCGCGCGGTGCCAGGTCGGCGCGCTGGTCGTAACCGGGCATAAATGCTTCGCCGTCTTTATTGCGCAGTATGGCACCATCGCCGCGTACCGCTTCTGTAATGAGGAATGAAGGACTTACACCAGCTTCGTACAATGCCGTAGGATGGAATTGTATGAACTCCATATTTTCTATACGACCCTTGGCACGGTAGGTCATAGCTATGCCATCACCCGTGGCTATCTTAGGGTTGGTGGTAGTGCGGTAGGTCTGTCCCGCGCCACCCGATGCCATCAGCGTAATGCCCGCCAGTATTTTTTCTATCTGGTTGGTTTGCAGGTTCAGCGCATACACGCCGTAACATTCTATATCGGGTGTAGATTTGGTTACCAGCATGCCCAGGTGGTGCTGGGTAATGATGTCTATTACAAACCAGTGGTTGTGTATCTGTATATTAGGGTAGCGTTTTACTTCTTCTACCAGTGCACGTTCTATTTCAAAGCCGGTTATGTCTTTATGATGCAGTATGCGGAATTCCGAGTGGCCGCCTTCCTTACCACGCATATAATCGCCGCCGGCATCTTTATCAAAATTGGCGCCCCATGCTATGATCTCGTTTACACGGGCAGGACCTTCCGTCACCACTATCTCTACTATTTCTTTATTGCAGAGGCCATCACCGGCTATAAGGGTATCGTCTATATGCTTTTCAAAACTATCCCTTACAGCATCATTCACTACAGCTATACCACCTTGTGCATATTTAGTATTGGTCTCGTCGGTATTGGCTTTAGTAAGTATGGTTATGGTCTTATCCGGGAAACGCTTGGCGGTCTTTACGGCGAATGTCAGTCCGGCAATACCAGAGCCTATGATCAGGAAATCAGTCTTCAGCATCTCTTGTAGTTTGTAGAAAAGCAACGGCGGTTCCTTATGGGGAACCGCCGGCAAATTACAGTATTTTAAAATAGTTTTAGAAGCTGGACGTAACACCCAGGCGTATACCGCTAAAGGCAGGTTCGTAACGGCATACACCACCGGTACAGTTGATACCTTCCACTTGTTTTACATAAGAGGCAGTAAAGCGGTGCGGGCCTTTGGTATAGGCTGCAAATATATTGTAGTAGTGGTGGCTGCCGGTAAGGGCTGCCGGGCCGGGTTGTGTATTATACATGTCTGATACTGCGAAGGACAGCTTAGGTGCTACGGTAAGCTCTATCAAACCAAATATCCATGAACCATAGTCTTGCTGCGTAAACTGGTATTCCCATTCTGTACGCAGCGATACTTTTGAACTGAAACGGCGTGTGATCTCGAAGAAAGGTATAGCTGATTGTACGATAGGCACCAAAGGTTTTACCTGGTACAATTCCTGGTTGTAGCGCATCCACTGGAAGCCCGCCAGCAATATCCATTTATCAAAGCCGCGGTATTCGACCTCTGCGTATGCTTCGCGGTATAGCTCTACATCTGCCAGTGTGTTGATATGTGTATAGTTCAGGGTAATGCTGATATTGTCATTCGGCGCAATGAGTACATCACCACCCATTGCCAGTTCAGACACATCCTGCGATGCAGGGGTATAACGTGCCATCAAACGTTGGGGGCGCAGGCGTGCCACAATAGGCTGCCAGTTCATAAGGCCGCGTATCAGTACTTCGTTCGGAGAAGTGCGCATTACATAGTTTTCTGTGCGTTTACCGGTAAGGTTTACGGCAAAGCCTTTGCGTGCATAGCCCAATGTGGTATATACCACATTACCCGGCAGGTCTTGCAGCTTATTATTTTTTACAATGGATTCATGTGTTTTGTACGAGCCTTCTACATACCATGAGAAGTCGCCCACCGTCAAGGTATTGTATGCAGTGAACGCGTACATATTGTAGCGGGGTACGAAGCGGTTTGCTGTATCCTGCCCGTTGATGGTACCTACGATCGCGTCCATAGAGGCCTGGTCCAGTGTGCGGTTCAGCGCACCAACACCCGGTACTATATGCACCTTATCGCCCAGCTGAAAATCACCTTCTGCATTGAAGCCTTTAATGATAGGCTTATAAGTGCTGAACAGGAATTTCTGCTGCCCGGTAAAAGCTTTCAGGTAAATATTGTCGGTGAGCTTGTATTTAAGGTGCACACCCACCAGTGCGTTGTCTATCAGCAAGCCACGGTCTTCGTATGCACGAAACATTAAGCCGCTGCCTATCTGGTCGTAGATATAGCCTGCTGTAATGGTCAGGCCCTGTATCTCTTTACTCAGGCTCCATGCACCGAGGCCAAAACCATTCAACGCCTGTGTAGGATTGTACAGGTTGGAATTATGAAATGCATCGGCGCGTACCGTAGCGGTAAATCCTTTGTAATTATAACGGAGGCTCAGCCATGCTTCACCACCACTCAGGTACTGGTCGTACAGTGGGTTGTTCGCCGCGTTGATAGCAGAGTCCCTTTGGAAGAAGTTGGCGTTCATCATAAGGTCTCCTGACAGCGTACCTTGTGCGAACAGCTTTGCGGTAGAAAGGGCAAAGAAGATAAACAGTGCGGCTTTTTTCATTAATCAGTTATTAATTGCTAAATTTTGCCGAAATTAGAACCTTTAAGAAAATTTGGCAAGGTTTTAGATTATTTATTTAAAAAACAAGCATTTATGAGAAAAATGTTCGCAACAATGGCTGCAATAGCTTTTTCGGCCACGTTGTATGCGCAAACCGCCGAATTGCCAGACACACAGATAAAGGACGTGAATTCAGGCAAGAAGGTGGCTTTTAACCAGGCAGTGGAGAAAGGTAAGGTTACATTGGTTAGCTTCTGGGCTACCTGGTGCGTACCCTGCAAAAAAGAAATAAAGAACGTGAGGGAAAAGATGCCGCAATGGAAAACAGAGGCAGATTTTAACTACGTAACCATTTCGATAGACGAATCGCGTGCTGAGGGCCTTGTGCGCAGCTATGCCAAATCGCAGGGTTGGGATTTCCCTTACTATATCGATGCTAATTCTGACCTGAAACGCTCACTGAACTTCCAGACAGTGCCATTTACCGCTATTATAGATAAGAACGGTAAAGTAGCCTACATGCATTCCGGCTATGAAGAAGGTGGTGAAAACGAAGTTTTTGCAAAGATCAAAGAGCTGAGCAAGATGTAATTTCATGACAAACAATAATAAAGCCCTGCGGATACCCGCGGGGCTTTTATTTTATACCTAATGAGAATGCAGTTAGGTTAGTAATCAGCGGGATTGTCATAGTAACATAAGACAGTTTAAGAGGCACTAAAAAAAGCACCGTCGGCTGACGGTGCTTTAAGAATATTATTAAGACCTTATAGTTTAACGAACAGACATACCGCTGATAGTAGGATAATAGCCTTTTTCAAGGTCATATATCACCGGCGATGTTTCTATGATACCATCAATGCTTTTTTGCCATTTCAGGGCACCTGTGGTATCAAAAGCATACAGTTGCTTATCGAAACCACCAACGTATACCATACCGTCTTTCACCAATGGCGAGCTTTTAACCAGCGCACCTGTTTTAAAGCGCCATTTCAGGCTGCCGTCTATTACGTTCACAGCATAGAAATAATAGTCGTAGCTGCCAAAATAAACTACTTGGTCGCTACCGTACGGCGATGAAATAACGCGATCGGCAGTTTTATATATCCAGCGTTCTTTTTTGGCTACGCTGTCTACGCAGTACACATTGTAGTCATTACTACCGAAGATGATATTACCACCATATACCATTGGAGAGCTTTGTATAGGTGCACCGGTAGCGTATGTCCATTTCGATGTACCGGTTGTAATATCCAGGGCGTATAATTTCCCGTCATTGGCACCTACGTATACATAAGGGGCAGCAACAGCAGGAGATGAGAAGTCTACAGGCAATGCGGTGGTCCAGGTAGCTACACCATTGATGGCTGCTACTGAATGTACCTTGCCTGCACCGCTGAATATTAGCTGGCCATCGTAAATAGTGATGGAAGAAGTAATATTTCCACCGGCATTATATGTCCACAGCAGTTTATCGTCTTTAGTGTCTATCGCATACACGGTACCTGTAGTGGTAGCAGCATATATTACACTACCCTGGAAGGCAGGGGAACTGATAAATGATGTAAGATGTGTTGCGGGAGGGAAAAATTCATAAGCTTTTAAAACGGCGCCGCGTTTGGCATCCATTTTAAAAAGGGTATCTTCTGTAGGCACTATCAGGTATTCGCCCACAACTACAGGAGTGGCCTGCAGGTTGGCGTGCATATTGAATTCCCACTTCTTAACGCCGGTACCGGGTTCGAAAGCATAGAGATACCTGTTTTGACTACCGATGTAAAGTGACGGGGTAAATGTTTCAGGCAGCGGCTCGTCTTTACTATAATCATTCTTCTGGCAAGCTGTAAGCAGCACAGCGGATACAGTAACAGCAGCCAGGGTCTTCAACCAACGTTGCGGCATGATTCTTAAAATTATTAGTATAAAGTAATGCAAAATAGGCGTTTTAGTCTTTTATTGCAAGATGATATAAAAAATAAATCCGGCCTTTTCCTAAAAAAAGACCGGATTTATCATTGTATGGTTGGCTGCTATACGGCAAGCGTCCTTTCCTTCTGGCGCTTCACCCTGTTTACCATAGAGCTGAAGGCAAGGTCAAAAGACTCTTCAAATGTTTTGCTTTGGTGCTTTACGAAAAATGAATGTTTGGGGACATAAACTTTGATCTCTGCTACCTTATCTTTTATCTGGTGGGCTACATTGTCCAGTACCAGGTATACCTCCACTCCTATTATCCTGTCGTGAAAAGTGCGAAGCTTTTCTAGTTTCCTGTTCACATGTTCGAGGAGCTTGGTGTCTGCATCGAAGTGCACACTTTGGATTTGCACATTCATAATCTAACGTTTTAAGGTTAATAAAAAATAATTACCCTCGCGGATGGTTCAGTTTATGAACCTCTTTGAGCTTTTCAATATTGTTATGTGTATACACCTGCGTGGCAGCAAGGCTGCTATGGCCCAGCAGGTCTTTAATAGCTTGTATATTGGCACCATTGTTCAGCAAATGCGTGGCAAAGGTGTGCCGCAGCACGTGCGGGCTTTTTTTAGACAGGGTAGTAGTAGCGGTAAGATATTTTTTTACCGTACGGTATATATAGCCTGCATATAGCGGGTTGCCGTCTTCCAGCACCAGCAAATGGGCGTCGGCATTTATGCCCAGGTTCTTTTTTTCGTTTATATAATCTTTTATGGTTTCCAGCAATAGCTTGCTTACAGGCAGCAGGCGTTCTTTGTTGCCTTTACCCAATACTCTTACCTGGTCCAGGCTCCATTCTATATCGGTTTCTTTTAGCTGCAGCAATTCGCTGCGGCGCATACCGGTCTGGTACAGCAGTTCGCAGATAATGCGGTCTGTAAATCCTTTAAAGCCCTCGTCAAATTGGAGTTCTTCCAGCAGGAACTCGGCTTCCTGCTCTTTCAGGTATACCGGCAGGCGCTTGGGCAGGCGCAGGGCGTGCAATTGCTTTACGGGGTTTTTATCCGCAAGCTGCAGGCGCATTAAATATTTGTAGAAAGAATTGAGGCTGGATAATTTCCGGTTGATGCTGCGTTCGGCCTGTTCTTCATCCTTCAGGCTGGCCAGCCAGCTGCGCACATGGAAATGCGCAATGCTTTTAGCATCGTCTATATTGAATTCCCCGGCTATAAAAGTGAAAAACTGGTTGAGGTCTTTGCTGTAAGCAGTTAATGTATACTGTGAATAGCGTTTCTCGAAACGTAGGTACTGAAGAAAATCCGTGAGCTTTTGTTCAAGCATAGAAAAACCTGGTACTGTAAATATACATCATTACAGTACCAGGTGCAATAGTATTGTCAGACAACTTTGTTAAAAAGTTGTATTAAACATTTTTAGTCCAGGTTGCCGGCCAGCAGTTGTTGGCGGTAAACAGCTTTCAGAACTTCCTTACGGCGCCTGATAGATGGCTTTGTAAAAGACTGGCGGTCACGTAATTGGTTGAGAATGCGTGCTTTTTCGTACTTCTTCTTGTACTTTTTCAGCGCCTTGTCGATGTTTTCGCAGTCTTTCGAATCAATTATTAACATATTAAATACCCCCTTTTTGGTAATTGGGATGGCAAAGGTAGCATTTTTTGACATTTGACCAAACTTTTTAGGCATTCGCCTTAAAACTCAATAATTTTGGAACGATTAGTGCGTTTATTTATAAGCGTTTATATTGTAGCTGATTTTATGACAAGGGTATTATATCTATGCATTGCGGTGGCAGCTTTACTGGCCGGCTGTAAGAAAGAAGAACCGGCAACCGGGAATCCTAACCAGATTACCGGCGTGTATTGTAATGATCCTAAAGCAGTTAACTATAATAAAGGATTCCCCGGCACCCCAGATAACAGCATCTGCATTTATCCTACCGATGTATTCAGAGGTACTTATGTATTCATAGATTCCATTTTCGATATCAATTTCAGGTACGACACGGTATATTCCCATATCATCACCCTGGAAGCTGTAGACCTGAATAAAATGCTGCTGAAGGGCCTGTGCAGTGATTCTGCCCTGCCTGTAACGGCCGACCGCTTCTATAAAGCCACCATCGATTCTTCTTACAGTGATTATGGTTTGCTAATGCCGGGCCACTGGCTTTGCAGCAAGGCCGATACCATCAGTGGTTTCCTGGTACGCAGCCAAACCGACAGCACCATCCTCAAGATCAACCTAACCGTATTGAGCGATACAGGACTCAACTACCATATAGGTTCAGCAAAAAAACAATAATACAGCAATACAACATGTTCACGGGCATTATTGAAACAATGGGAACGGTTGCTTCCGTATCGCGTTCGGGTACGAATGCAGATATATGGATGGAATCCTCCATTACCCCCGAATTAAAAATAGACCAGTCGGTTTCTCATAACGGCATCTGCCTTACCGTGGTAGAGATACATTTGCCGAAATACAGGGTCACAGCCGTAGAAGAAACGCTGGCAAAAACCAACCTGGGAAACTGGAAGCAAGGAGACAGGATAAACATAGAACGTGCTATGAAAATAGGCGACCGGCTCGACGGGCATTTTGTACAGGGGCATGTAGATGCTGTGGCCACCTGCGTATCGAAGCAGACGCTGCAGGGCAGCTGGTTATTCCGCTTCCGTTTTCCCGAAGCATTTGCTGCATTGGTAATTGAGAAAGGATCTGTCTGCCTCAACGGGGTAAGCCTTACCGCTTTCAATGTAGCAAATAATGAACTGTCTGTTACTATTATCCCTTATACTTACGATCATACCAATTTCTCTGCTATAGAAGCAGGTACTACTGTGAACGTGGAATTTGATGTGCTGGGCAAATACCTGCTGCGGCAACAGGAACTGAAGGCATAATATTTATCTTTACGCAACTGCGGCAGTTAAGGCTGAACGCCACGATTTTACCCCAATATGCAAAGGCCAGAAATAAAGCCGTATTATGATATAGTAGTGATAGGCGCCGGTGTAGGCGGGCTTACTGCTGCTGCTTTGCTCAGCAAGGCAGGCTTTTCAGTATGTGTGCTGGAAAAAGAACCGCATGCGGGTGGCTATCTCGCAGGGTTCCGGCGGAAGGACTTCCGTTTTGATACGGCCATACACTGGCTGAATCAATGTATGCCCGGCGGCATGGCTGCCATGATATTTGATATACTGGGCAGCGACCACCCGGTACCGGTGCCGCAAAAAAGAATAAGAAGGTATAAAGGAGAAACATTCGACTACCTGCTCACCAATAACCCTGATGAGTTGCGGGATCAGTGGATAAAAGAGTTTCCGCATGAGAAAGAAGGCATCACCCGTTTTTTCAAAACAGCAAAAAGGTTAGGTAAGTCCTTTGCCAATTTCGGGCATGTATTTCGGTCTGAAGAAACGATGAATTTTTTTGAGCGTATGGCCAATAAGCGCAACCTGCTGAAGTTTGCCATGCCGTTCATACCGCTCATAAGATATACAGGGCCCGAAGGACTGAAGAAAGGTTTGAACAAATATTTCAAAGAGCCTAAGCTGCACGAGATATTTGCTGCTGATACAGAATTGCTATCCTGCCTGGTGCCGATAGGCTGGGCCTACTATGGCGATTTTCAAAGTCCGCCGGTTGGGGGCGGGCAGGTGATACCTGAATGGCTGGAGCATATTGTAAAGTATTATGGCAACGACCTCTTTTATAAGAGTAAGGTGAACCGCATCATTACAGAAGCAGGCACAGCAAAAGGTGTGGAGTTTGAGCACCGTGGCAATACGTATACGGTAAACAGCAAGTATGTAATAGCTGCCTGCGATGTGGAAGCGTTGTATGAGAAGATGTTGCCGCCGGATGCGGTGCCTGATAAAATGAAGAACAAGCTACGCGGTGCAGACCTGTACAGTTCTTCTGTTACCGTATCTATAGCGCTGGATTGCTCACCGGCAGAACTGGGCTTTAATGAGGAACTGGTACATATACCGGGGGATAGTACAGGTGTAGACCCAGAGACGGCAGAGGTAAGCATATTGGCCCCATCCTTCCGCGACCCATCGCTGGCACCGGAAGGGTTTGGTACCCTCACTTTGTATATGCCTGCTTTTATGCAGTATAAAGACAACTGGCATACAGATACTGACGATGACAAAAATTATATAAGGAACGAAAAATACAAACAGCTAAAAACAGGTATTGCAGAAGTCATCATCCGCCGTGTAGAAGAACGTGTTGCGCCTAACCTGCGACAGCATATATTGTTCTATGATGTGGCCACGCCTATTACACACTGGCGGTATACCGGTAATCGTAATGGTACGATGATGGGTGCTAAACCTGGTCGTGCCAATATGCAGGGTAAAGTAGCCCACTACCAGACACCGGTGAAAAACCTGCTGCTGGGCGGCCATTGGGCCGAATTGGGCGGCGGCGTGCCTATAGCTGTGAAAGCGGGTACCAATGCCAGCCTACTGGTATTGCAGAAAGAAAAACCCGCAGCCTTCCAGGTGCTGGCCGATTATATGGATGGTAAAATAAGTGCTGGCCGTTTACTGAAATGTCCTTATTTCAAACCGTACGATAATAGCTGGAAACAGGCACCTACGCCCGCACAAAAAGCAGCAAAGCGCAAAGCAGGTGAGGATGGCAGCGTAGCTTAGATAATCGGGTCTTCTTCTTTTTCACTTGCCTGGTCCTCTATGTTTTTTTCATTGTACGCAGTATCGGGCGTTATAGATGTGATATTGCCTTTGCCGCTGTAGCGCTCAATGGTTTCGTATATCAGCATATTGATACTATGCTTCAGCGTACTGAGTTTCATCTCATCATCCAAAGGCTGCTGCACATAGTAGCTTACCAGTAGCTGGAACACATTTTCGCCAAAGCCTTCAATTACAATTTCTACCGGCGGCAATATGTATAGCGTATGCTCAATTTTATGCTCAAGTTCACGGATGATTCCCTGCAGTGCATCATGTGTTATGTATTTCACATTCACTACCAGCTTCACCTTGCGCGAAAAACGCGCTGAAAGATTTTCAAGGTTCTCACCTACCAGTTTTTTATTGGGCACAATAAAGGCCGAACCTTCGTTGCCGCGTATGCGCGTGCTGCGCAATCCTATACGTTCTACTGTACCTTCTATGGAGCCCAGTTTTATTTTATCGCCGGTCTCAAAAGGTTTGTCGCTGAGTATGGTGAAAGCCGCAAACAGGTTTTCAACGCTTTCCTTAGCGGCAAGTGCTATGGCCACACCACCTATGCCCAGGCCGGTCATAAGCGCCGGTATGTTTACATGAAAGACTGAGCCCAATACCCAGAAGATACCGATAGTCCAAAGGATGACCTTGGCTACCTCTTTGGTAAGCGGTAATAATTGCTGCCTGCCTTTATTATGCTCCTGGTGGGCTTTTTCCATGTGCACGTAGTACACAAAGTCCAGTATGCGCACCAGCACCAGTGTGCTGAACAGGATAATAAAGAACAGGAAAATATGATCGGCAATATCGCCCAGCCGTATCGCTAATACCTCACGTTTGCCTTGGTAGCGGTGCATAACAAACCGGCCCAGCAGTATGCTGAGCTGGCTTGCAGCAACATAAAATAATATGGTTTGAAGCAATGATTCCAGCGGCGGACGTACCAGGCTCTCAAAGGTCTTACCATGTTTCTTGTCGGTATACCGGTTAGATATAGAGGCACTTAACCGGGCCAGGCCACGGGCTAATGGTTTTTTTAATAGCAGGGTGGCTATAATGATGATGATACACCACAGCAGGCTGGATATTTTCTCTCCGCCAATACTTGTTTCAAAATCCGGCCAGTTTATCTGCAGTAAAAATCCTCTCATAGTTAGCCGCCAAAAATCGCAAATAGAATTATACAGAAACGTTAAACTCTCTTAACGCATCATTCAGGCTCGTTTTCAGGTCGGTAGAAGGTTTGCGCTGGCCAATGATAAGTGCACAGCTCACCTGGTATTCACCTGCAGGGAATTTTTTGGTATAGCTGCCTGGTATCACCACGCTGCGTGCCGGCACACGTCCTTTATACTCCACTGGTTCTGCACCGCTTACATCTATAATTTTCGTCGACTGTGTCAATACTACGTTAGCACCCAGTACAGCTTCTTTTTCTACTACCACACCTTCTACTACTATACAACGTGAGCCTATAAATGCGCCGTCTTCGATAATAACAGGGCCGGCCTGTAAAGGTTCGAGCACACCGCCAATGCCTACGCCACCGCTCAGGTGCACGCCTTTACCTATTTGTGCGCAACTGCCTACGGTAGCCCAGGTATCTACCATGGTGCCTTCGTCAACAAATGCACCTATGTTTACGTACGATGGCATCAGTACTACATTACGGGCTATATAGCCACCATAGCGCGCTACTGCATGCGGCACGGCACGCACACCCAGTTCGGCATAGCCTTTTTTCAGCAGCATCTTATCATAGAATTCGAAAGGCTCCATGGTCCATGTTTGCATAGGCTGTATGCCAAAATACAGGAGTATGGCCTGCTTTACCCATTGCTGTACTTCCCAGCCATTATTGCCGGGTACAGCCACGCGCAGGCGGCCTTTGTCTACTTCTTCTATCACTGCACGAACGGCATCTTTATATTTTTCGTCTTTCAGTAATTCGCGGTTGGCATAGGCAGCTTCTATAAGCTGCTGCAATTCCTGTGGCATCATATGCTAAATTGATTTGTGCCGCGAAAATAAGAAGATGACAGACAGAGATGAAATATATTTCTTATATTTATATTGTATTGCTACCTGTACACGCCTATGAAAAGACCCTTACTTTTTCTACTCTTATTGTTTATACCTGTCAATGTCTTCAGCCAGAAGATACATTTTTGCGACAATGACAATGTTTGGAAGATATATCACCAATCATTTCCTCCCGGACCTCTGAGCATCTGGACTATTACCAATTATTTTAATGGACAGGTAATTATAAAAGGTGTTGCATATAAGCATCTAAGCAATTCGTTGAATTTTTATGTGCGTGAAGATACGGCTGATGCCAAGGTTTATTATTGCTGCAGGCAAGTTGACTCTGCAGAAGAAGTGCTTTATGATTATAATTGGAAAGTAGGGGATACCGTGCATTATAGTTCTGATACGGCGTGCATGTCTAAAGCATATTATACAGTTGCGTCAGTCGATTCTGTTTTAATAAATGGAAACTGGTATCATGTGTGGAACATGGCGCAACTAATAAATCCAAGTGCCTGCAATGTTTTTACTTTTAAAGTTATTGAAGGATTAGGTAGCACGATAGGTCCACTGCAATGCTTGGATGCAATGGCCTTCGAAACGCAAAACGATCTCATCTGCTTCACTTCAGACGGAAACATTTATCCATTAAGTAAAAAAGTAGGCGAGATAGATAATACCAATAGCTGCACGCTCTCCATTCCTGATGTATTAGTATCACAAGCCGCATCCGCCTATCCCAATCCAGTCACACCACTCAGCCGCATAAGATTGCCTTACGTGATGACAAGCGGCATTGTGCAAATAGTAAATGTGGTAGGACAAGTTATTTGGAAAAGAGCTGTTACAAACGAAAAGGAAATATGGATAGGCGATAAGATAGAGGTTCCAGGTGTGTATTATTATAAGATAACAGACAACGATGGTAAACTATTACTAGGAAAACTAAATAAAGAATAACTATGAAAAGACCCTTACTTTTTCTACTCTTAGTGCTTATATCTGTCAACGTCTTCGGCCAGAAGATACATTTTTGCGACAGCACGAATGTATGGGGGACGATCTGGTCAAGCTGGAACGAACCATTTGTACACAATGCATATAGCCATTTTAGTTCGGGAAAAGAAACAGTAAAAGGTATTGAGTACTTAGTGCTGACCAGAGGGTCGCTGATGGTCAATCAGCAGGTTTTAGTTAGAGAAGACACATTAAATGGGCTAGTTTATTATTTGACTGAGGATAGTACCGATGAGGTACTATACAACTATAATTGGAATATAGGTGATACAGTACACTATAGCTACAATTCCAAGTACCATTCATATTTCTACATGGTAAAAAGTATTGACTCTGTTAAAACCAATACTGTGTTTCATAAAGTTTGGAAACTGCAATTTTTGCCGGTGACTAATGAGGGGGCCTATCAAACATATTTCATTATAGAGGGAATTGGAAGTACAATTGGTCCTGCCGGTGGACTATATCCGAGCGCATTCGAAACGGATGAGAAATTGTCATGTTTTACGAATCGTAGCAATACTCCTATCATATTGCCGTCAGTTGACTATTTTGACAACAACACCAGTTGCACACTCTCCATTCAAGATGTTTCAGCATCTCAACCAGCATCCGTCCATCCCAATCCAGTCACACCATTCAGCCGCATAAGATTGCCTTATGAGATGAGAAGTGGAGTAGTGAAAATAATAAATGCAGTGGGTCAGGTAATTTGGCAAAGAACCATTACAAATGAAAAGGAAATATGGATAGGCGATAAGATAGATGTTCCAGGTGTGTATTATTATAAGATAACAGACAACGATGGCAAACTATTACAAGGAAAACTAAATAAAGAATAACCTATGAAAAGACCCTTACTTTTTCTTTTTCTATTGCTGTTTTCATGCAATGTCTTCGGCCAGCGTATACGGTTTTGTGATACCAGCAACGTGTGGAGGATAAAATCCACTTACTACGGTGGACCTATCAGTTCGTCTATCGGTAATTTTTCATTGAAGGGTGGATTTGATACGGTCTATCATAATGTTCACTACCTGGCGGTACTTTATGGCGTTGGTTATTACCTGCTTAGAGAAGATACTGTGCAGGGGAAGGTATATTTTGTTGCATTGCCAAATTATGGGGGCTCACAAATTGATACCAATGAAGCCATTCTTTATGACTATGCCTGGAAAGTAGGTGATACAGTGGTACGAAAATTTGATAATGAACACTACATGCATTTAGTTGCAGGCGTTGACTCTGTTACAATACGTTCCGAGTCGTATAAAGTATGGCATTTCAAAGATATTGATACCGGCATTGGTCTGCCATCCGGCAATTTCGATGTCATTGAAGGTATTGGAAGCCTGGATCATCCATTCTTTCCTGCGCGACCTATGAGATTTGAGCTTGGTTCACAGTTGCTTTGTTTCAGCAATAATGGCACTACACCTGTTGTTTCTCCCAGTGTTTCCTATTTTGATAATGCCATCAGTTGCACACTGGCAATAGATGAGCTACAAAAAAATCAGCCAGCTTCCGTTTATCCCAATCCAATCACGCCATCCAGCCGCATAAGATTGCCTTACGTGATGAAAAGCGGCATTGTGCAAATAGTAAATGCGGTAGGACAGGTTATTTGGCAAAGAGCTGTTACAAACGAAAAGGAAATATGGATAGGCGATAAGATAAACTCTTGCGGATTGTATTATTATAGAATAACAGAGGGTAATACAGCATCCGTATTCAGCGGTAAAATTGTCTATCCTTAAAACTATTACATGAAAAAATTATTAGTGATTATCCTTTCACTATTTATTAATATATCATCCGCACAGATAAAGCAGGTACCGTTCGCAGGACAGGTAACAAATATCGCTTACAGCACTCCGTACAAGCATAAGATATATTTTATAGGCAACGATCAAAAGAATTCATTTCAACTATTTGCTGCAGATACGAACGGGATATCAATGGTAAACACCGTGGTGCCATCGTCAACAGGCTGGGGTATTATTTATGGTGTTGGCCTGGATTATAATTTTAAAATGGCCGATCTTGATGGTGAATTGTATTTTGGTGCAAACCTCGATTCTGCTATCGGTGCTGAGGTGTGGAAATACACCGGTTCGGGGGCACCACTGTTGGTTTATGATATAATGCCTGGTAAAACAAGCTCTGGTGCACACAATTTTATGGCACTGAATCACAAACTCTATTTTATATCATTACTATCCGCCGGCAGCGGATTGCTTGAATTCGAACCGGCAACTTATAGCCTTCGTAATATTGTTTATAATTGCCTGGAGGCTGTAATTTTTGATAATATAATATACCTGTGCTGCGACGATAAAAGCATAGGAAAAGGCTGGGAGTTGTATTGTTATGATCCTGTCAAGTATACATTGACTTTGGCTGCCGATATTGAGCCCGGCTATGCCTCAGGTATGCCACGCGACCTTACGGTGTATAATAACCATCTTTATTTCTCAGCTACTACACCCGCTTATGGCAAAGAACTGTATGAATATACGCCCGGTATTGGTGCCAAACGGATTTCCGATGTGAATCCGGGGCCGGGCAATGGTTTCATTAATCTGAACAATAAAAGCTTGCTGACAGCTAACCTGACCACCTGCATTGGCGGATACCAGGGAAACATATACTTCAGTGGTATAGATTCGGATACCATTTGCCATATGTATAAATACGATAGGTCTTCAGGCCAGGTATCTAATTTTTATTTTGACCCTAAGGCGAGCGTATATGCAGGTGGGTTTTATGAATTTAATGGCAAGTTCTATTTTTCCGCAAACGATACAAATAGTTGCGGTATAGAATTATGGGCGTATAGCGGTACAGGAAATCCTGAGATGGTAGCGGATATATATACAGGTACTGTAAATAGTAACCCTTATATGTTTGCCGTGTGCGACAGCATACTATATTTCGCTGCCAGGAATGCACAGGGCGGCCATATGTATTGGTTGAAAGATGTACCTCTGGCTTCCGTACAGGATCTTACTTTTAAAGGAAAGGTAGTTGTTTATCCCAATCCTGCTACCGATGTGGCCACATTGTTGATACACCTGGAAGAGCCACAGAAGCTTTATATATTCATAACCGATGGTGCTGGCAGGGTTGTACAGAAAAAAGACTTGCAACAACTGTATGCCGGGGATAACAAAATCAATATCTCATTGCACGGATTTACACAGGGAGTATATTATTATAACCTGTGTGATAATGATGGCAATACCTGCGCCGGTGGTAAATTGCTAAAAGAATAAAAATTGCCTGTGCGGGGTAAGACCCTCATTTGTACGTATACTCCAATGATTGTATAAAATAAATAAAGCCCTTGCCATAGCAAGGGCTTTTCACTATCAAATGGTAACCTATTCTATAACAATTTTCCTCAGCTGCCTGTTTCCAAGTTTATCTGTTAGCAGCAATGTGTAGGTGCCTGTTGCGGTATGAGTAACAGGTATTTCTATTTTATTGTTGCCAGCAGGTAAAGAGAAGGGATGTGATTGCAACATACGTCCCTGCATATCCAGCAGGCTTACGGTTATATCTTTTGCTTCGTTCAGTGTAAGGCCAATATAAATATATTCGTGCGCAGGATTCGGATAGATGCCGCTTACGAGTAATGTAGAGAATGTAGCAACTCCTGTAGGATTATACGCCGAAAAATGTGCCGGGCCATCAGGGGCAGCCAGTGGTGCATTTGTTTTCACCGTAGCCGGGGTGGTGGCTACCTGCAGGTAACCGTCATTCACATTGGTAAACATGCCTAAAGCAAAGCTGTCTTTTGCAGAACGGAATTTAGTATCTACAAAAAAGAAGTCTGCTTGCACTTTTAAAGGTGTTACATCCATTACGAAATAACCGTGGTTATCCATATCCGTATAGCGCAGGTGGGGGTTAGCGAGCAATGCTGCCTGCTGTGCCGCCACAGGTGATGTGCCGGGACTGCTCTCATCGCGGTTGGGCGAGGCCACGCTGGGCGTGCATAATTCTACCCCAAAAGTGCCCATGCCTGTAAGCGGCCTGTAGTATGTGGTATCGTAAGGTTGCCTGGTGAGGTCGAATGCCCATGAACGGTGCGAATCGCCGGTAAGTATGATATTGTTTTTGGTTGGCAACTGCAGCAGGCCTTTTATTACAAGTTCGCGCTCTCCGGGATACCCTGTCCATGCATCTACAGATGGTTTAGGCCCCTCCTGCGAAAACATGATCTGGTTGCCCAGTATTTTCCAGGTGGCTTTTGATTGTGTAAGGTTTGCAAACAGCCAGTTGCGCTGTGTATCGCCCAGCAGACGGCGTGTGCTGTCCAGCAATACAGGTGAACTGGCCCCTGTAGCCTGCTTGTCGCGGTCTTCAACACGCGTATCCAGCATTTCGAGGTCTGCAAGATTTCCATAAGTAAACTGGCGGTAAATTTTAGCGTCATGTACATAGGCAGGATGGCGTATCGGCATCCATTGCAGGTAGGCACGGATAGCATTTTGTTTGCGTGTTTCAAAATCACCTTCGGTAGTGCTGTCGTGGTTGGCAGCACCATGCTCCCAGGTATTATTGGCTATTTCATGGTCGTCCCATATACAAATGAATGGATGTTGCTGATGTGCAGCACGCAGGTCCGGGTCCAGTTTATAAAAAGAATGACGTATCTGGTAGTCGTCCAGTGTGATCACTTCGTTATCGGGCTGGTGCTTGCGTCCTACAGCCGCGGTATAACCATATTCGTAAGTGGCATATTCATACAGGTAATCGCCCAGGTGTAATACGGCATCCAGGTCATTTCGTTCTGCAATGCGTTTGTATGCATTGAAATACCCCATCTGGTAATTGACGCAGGATACTACAGCAAAGCGCAGGTGTTGTACGGTGCTCACAGGCAGCGTATGTGTACGGCCAATGATACTGTTGTGTCCGAGCGCTGAGAAATAGTAATAGTAAGTAACACCGGGTTGCAAACCGGTTACATCTGTTTTTACAGTGTAATCCTGGGTATAATCTGTAGTGAGCGTACCCTGGCTAACTATGTTTTTGAACCCGGTATCTGTGGCCATTTTCCATTGCACAGGTATGATCGTGTCCTGTTGCGGTGTAACCCGTGTCCAGATGATAACGCGGTCATCAAGCGGATCGCCGGATGCGACACCGTGATAAAACGGTGCAAGGCTGCTGTCAAAATATTGCGCTTCTATGCCATGACCGGGGCCGTGGTTGAAAGTCTTTTGAGCGCCTGCACTATATGATAACAGCAAAGCCGCTGCAGGTAGTATTATATGCTTTAGCTTCATAAATGTGCTTACAGTTTAATTATAAGGTATGTTTTCTTTTCGCTGCCATTGCTTTGCTGCAACAGGTAGCTGCCGGGCTTCCACCCGGTAGTTTGGATAGTTATCGTACTTTGTACTGAACGTTCTGCCCAAACACCTTGTCCGCTGATATTGTAGATAGATATATCACCAATGTTACCATTACCGCGGATGTTCAGTTCGTTGCCTGTAGGGTTAGGGAAAATTGTCAGCGCAGCAAAGGTTTGACTTGCGTTCTTCACAGAAGAAGGTACAATCATGTCTTTGTTTACAGCCATTACCCTGTAGCCATTATTGTAAGGCGCATTGGTGCTCTTGTTGAATTGAGAACCGATACCTGCCAGGTTGAAGTATCCTGTTGGCGCAGTTGTGCCGGCCAGGTTGGTGTTAGCGCTTACATATATCTCAATAGTATCCAGTGTATGAGCTTGTACTGCATATACCAATGCGTTGTTTGGCCATGTACTGATGCCGGGGTACAATTTCAATGAATCGATACTGATATAAGCAGATTCTTCATTTTCTGTAACTACTGTTACCGGCTTAGGTGTTTCCAGTGTATTGTTATTGCTTACCAATTGGATAGAATCAGGCATTTCTATGCGTGTCAACCCGCGGAACTGGCCTACGGTACCCCAAACTTTCACTTTATCACCAGCTGTTGGCGTATAAGTTTGTCCGGCAGGCTGGTATACATTAATACCTGCGCCATTTTGCAACACGTAAAAATCAAGCCCGCCTGTTGCACTATAATTAACACCGTGTACAATGCCTTCAATTACAAAATTGCGGGAAATACTGTCAGGGGCACCTTGCGCATCGTCACCTGTCAATGAAGCTATAGGTACTTGCGGATATTGGTAGTTGATGATGTGAACCGTGTCGTAAATGATTTGTCCCAGCGCTCCGTTAACAGGAGATTTGATGCCCAGTACAAAATATTCATTGCCTTCAAAAGGCTGTGTTTTGTTTACACCAAATTTGAAGTAAGCTATTGTATCCGGTTTAGTAGCGGGAAATGATACCACAGAAGAAGCAATGGTAATATCCGTATTCAAGTCAACAGTGCCGGTATCGGCAATAAACACATTTACCTGGCTCAGGAAAGCTGATTTGTGATGTATAACGATTGGTATGCTGATAATGCCATCTGCTTCCAGTACTGCAGTGTCGGGTTTCCTGAATTCCATATTCAATAAAGAAGAAGGCAATACGGGTGCGATAGATATACTATCCAGTGCCAGTCCATCGTCATAGCTGTCTGAATCGAAATCTGTCCACCGTAGCCACAGGGTATCACCTTGTTTCAGATTGAGGTTAGAAATGATACCGCTTATTTTTGTTTTGTTGGCTGCAAGGTTACCGTTCATCGGCGTATTGAGTACGCCATTTGTAACAGGCGAATAAAAACTTAGCGGCGGAAAGCTCTGGTAATTCCCTGAATCGATGCCTACAGCCTTTACTGCGTAGCTGAAATGCAGTGTATCAGGCCCGGTAGCACGTCCTGGCCTTCCCTGGCGCCACATTTCGCCGGTATAGTTTATTTCCACATCATTTACTGTCTGGCCTATGGTATTGATAAAAGCAACGCCGAAATGTGTCTTATCGTTAGTACCGCTGCCTATAGAGCCCAGTGCACGTTCTGTACTTAGACTGTCGCCAAAACTATACAGGTTGCCACCTGCAAATTCTCCGTAGGAGGCTTTGTAAGTATTGTCCCCGTTAGAGCCAGTTTCTTTTGCAAACCATCCCAGCGGCAGTGTTGAGAAATTAAGGCTACCGGTATAAGCATAGCCCAGGTTATCGAAGTTTTGATAATAATAGGTGTTGAATGCGGTAAATGTTGGCAGTCCGGCTGCAGGTGTGCCCGGTAAAAAGGTAATGCTCACATCGTCTATAGCCATGCCATCATCAAAACTGTTAGAATTCTCATCTCTCCAGCGCAGCCATAGGGTATCGCCGTTAGCAAGATTCAGGTTAGTAAGTGTATCCAGGTAGTTGGTAACCTGTGCCGGAGCATTCCCATTCAGGTCTGTATTACTGGCACCGGTAGATGGTGCAGGGCTGATATAATTGAGTTTGGCAGCAGCCGTCCATGTATTGCTATGCAGGTTGCCATTATTTTTACCCCAGGCAAAGAATAAGGAATCGGGGCCGGTTGTGCGTGCCGGGTTGCCTACGCGCCATAGCTCACCCCTGTAGCCGATCTTTACTCTTTGTACAGTAGCACCGGTATTGTTTACCAGTGCTACGCCAAAGTATACGGGCGCAACCGTGCCGCTGCCTATAGAGCCTAATGCTCTTTCGGTAGAAAGACTATCGCCGAAGCTGTAGAGGTCGCCGCCGGCAAGCTCGCCGTGAGCTGCTCGGTATTGCGTGTTGGCCCCGCTGCCATATTCTTCTGCTTTCCAGCCGGAAGGAAGCGTGCTGTATGGATTGGTCAGTGTTGTGTCGGAAAGTGTATTGAAGTTCTGCGTGTAAGGAACAGATAAACTGGTGATCGCCACCTGGGCCTTCGCTGCAAAGCCCAGGATAAATGCAAAGCCCGCAAGTCTAAATTTCATCATTGTTAAGAAGTTTGGCTAAAATGAGCGCGAAGCTACTGGCAGCGCAATGGGTGAACAATTATGCTGCGTTATGAAATAATTAGCGAATTGTTGCCCCAGTATGAATTGATAATGCCTGCATGTTTACTGCATTGATAGCATGTGGCTGATGAATTCAAATGAACTTTTTAATGAATAACACATACGACTGGTAACCCATGTAAAAAATAAAGCCCCGCATCTGCTGGGGCTTTATTTTTTAAGTTATTCTTAATGACAATGATGCTCGCTGAGCGAAGGAACATAAGGCTTGCTGCCGTCTATCACTTCGAAATTGGCCATCATGCCTGCCTCATGATGTTCCAGTATATGACAATGGTACATCCATTTGCCGGGCCGGTTATCGGGCAACCAGGCTATTTTTATAGTGGTGCGTGGTTTCAAATTGTACGTGTCTTTCCATGCGCGATAAGCAAGCGCCTTGCCGTTTTCCTCAAGTACCTGGAAGAAAAAACCATGCAGGTGAAAAGGATGGTCCATAAGGCTGACATTAGATACTTCCCATACCTGCAATTCGCCTATCACCACAGGTCCGTCGTTGGCGTGTAGCGTATTGTTCACCTTGAAATCCAAACCGTGCTTTATGCTGGGCCCTACCGATAGCTTTATTTTCCTGTTCACTGCTGCATCTTGTGTAGTCAGTGGTTCAATAGTTCTCAATTGTACAGGCAGGTGAGCTACAGATGGTTTCGATTCCAGTACTTTAACAGTAGCATATGTTTTGCGTTTCGATTTTAAGAAGGTCATACGGTTATAGGGTAACGTTTCCAATGCAAAAGTTTCAGCTGCTTCAAATCCACCCATAGCAATATCCAGTCTTTCTCCCGGTGTTATCAATGCTTCTGTAACGGTTTGTGCCGTTTCCAGCAAACCACCGTCGGTACCTATGATGCTGAATGGCTTACCGCCCATGTACAACAGGAAATACCGCGCACTGGCTGCGTTTATAAAACGCCATCTTTCCGTCTGCCCTGCGTGTATTTCTAATGCCGGTGCTTCTTTGCCATTTATAAGTGCAATATTTCCTTCCTTACCATCATGGCGCTCTTTGAAGTGATTGAGTTTTTTAGATTCCACGAAACGGTTGTCTGGTGTAAGTTTCATATCATCTATCATGAATACGCGGTCATTATCGAAAACGGGATCGTTATCATCTTCTATAATTAAAGAACCATACATGCCGCGTTCCATTTGTACCGTTTCGTTGGCGTGAGAGTGGTACCAGAATGTACCCGCATCGGGTGCGGTGAAGCGGTATTCAAAAGTTTCGCCGGGCATAATGGGTCTTTGTACTTCGCCGGTACCATCCATAGATGCGGGCAACCTAAGACCATGCCAGTGTATAATAGTAGCTTCGTCCAGGTTGTTGGTCACTTCTATTGCTAAGGTGTCGCCTTTTTTGGCACGCAGTTCAGGGCCGGGTAGCTGGCCGTTAAATCCCCATGCTTCAATTGTTTTTCCCTGGGCAAGCTCCCATTGAAATTTACCGGCTTCAAGCTTGTAGTGTACTGTCTTAGGTTGGTGTTGCATTGTACTGTGTTTTAATTGAGTGCAAAAGTATATCGCAGGGTAAGGGCAGCTGTTATACAACCTTTGGTTAGCTTTATATAATTTTGGGCGTGTTGTTTACCACAACCATTTATTTATGGACGTACATGTTTTAATGATAAAGAATATGGTTTGCAACCGCTGCGTGATGACGGTGGAAGATATACTGAACCGCGCAGGTATTGCATATAATAAAGTGCAGCTGGGTGAAGTATATACAGCAAGCCCGCTCACAGAAGCGCAAAAAGCATTGCTGTCTGAAAAGCTGGAAGCGGTTGGCTTTAAGCTGATAGATGACCGTGTAAGCAGTATAATAGAGCGGCTGAAGCAATTAGTGATAAAGCGTGCCCGTAATGAAGTAAATGAAGAAGAGGCACGCCTTAAATTATCCAATTACCTTACCACGCACCTGCACAATGAATATACTTACCTCTCCAACCTGTTCTCATCAGTAGAGGGCCGGACGATAGAGAACTATTTTATAGAGCAGCGTATAGAATATGTAAAAGAGCTGCTGATATATGATGAGATGAGCCTTTCGGAAATAGCGCTGGAGCTGAATTACAGCAGCACCGCGCATTTATCGGCACAGTTTAAAAAGGTAACAGGCCTTACACCTTCTTATTATAAAGAAGTAGGTGCAGAGCGCAGAAAAGGACTGGATGCAGTGTGAACCCAAAATTATGTAACACGAAGCCAAAGTAGTGTAACAGCTGAGGCACTGCCGCGTTCTACTTTTGTGTCATAATCAAAAACAAATTTTTTATGAAACAAGAAACAGTAAATGCTAAGAATTGCGGAACAGGTAACGATGTAAAATGTGGCAATGCAAATTGCAGTTGTGAAAATTGTACTTGCGGAAGTAATTGCACTTGTGCTAACTGTGCCTAAGCTTTAAGGTATTAGAAGCAAAAAGGCCCCGGATATTTCCGGGGCCTTTTTTATGTACTGTTATAATCCTTACATTAGCATACATGATACCACCAGAGTCTCCATACCTGTTTACCTCTGCACGTCTTGGTTTTCGCAACTGGCAGGAATCTGACATAGCACCCATGGCCGCCATCAATGCCGACCCTTTGGTGATGGAGTTTTTCCCGGCGGTAAAGACCTATGAAGAGACGGCAGATTTTGTAAAGCGTATGCAGCAGCAGTTTGCCGAAAGAGGCTATTGCTATTTTGCAGTAGACAGGATCGATAATAATACATTCATAGGTTTTATCGGCCTTTCATGGCAAACATTCGAGACAGATTTTACACCTTGTGCAGATATAGGCTGGCGGCTTGCCCATGCTGCATGGGGCAATGGCTATGCTACCGAAGGCGCGAAGCGCTGCGTGGAATATGCTTTCAATGAGCTGCAGCTAAACACTGTAATGTCAATGGCGCCAAAGCTCAATGCGCGTTCAGAAGAAGTAATGAAAAAAATAGGGATGCAGAAAGTAAAAGATTTCACGCACCCTTTGCTGTTGCAGGATAAGCGGTTGAAAGCATGTGTGCTGTATAAAATAGAGCACCCTACTGCCGCCGGGCGCGTTCATTAAATTTGTAGATGAAAAAAGTTTCCTGCCCGTATAAAGCCATCTGAGGCGATACATATACCAGGTCCAGGTATTCGGGTATTTTCGTTACCTGGAAATTGCATATTAGCAGGACATCTTCCCGGCCTTTGTGGTAGAATTCTTCCCAGGCCGTTTGCACAGCCCCTTGCGGGTCAGGCTTTTTCTGGTTGATGAAGCAATCGTCGTACACATAATGCCGGTACCAGCGCTTGCAGCCCGCATCATAAAACCGCACATCATCGGGCAGGTAAGGGATGACAGAGATAGCCGCATAGGGCATGCAGCCCACTATCACATTATGCTCCAGCTTATTGTCTATAAGGTATTCTGCTACATCTTTTGAGCAGGAATACATCTGGTCTTTATCGTAACCATAACATTGAAAGGACACATGCAGCTGGCAGATGAGCATAATGACACATAGCATGTACCCGTATCTGGTCAGGTCTGTTTTGCCGCGCAGCAGGATATTGAATGTATCATTCCTGTAAAAACCTGCGAACAAAAAAGTACCCACTATGATCAGTACCATCACACCATAGTGCCTGGGCTGTATCAGGTTGTAGCGAAAGCCAACGATGTATATATAGCCCGCCATGCCACCCAGCAGCAGGAAGAGTACTTTTGGCCGGGTAACCAGCGACAAGACAATAGCCGCTGCAAAAAGGGCGCCTATAGCGGCCGATTCATTGAAGGGTATCAGGCCGTATTCCAGCAGCAGGCTGATGTTCTTCCAGTGGTCTACGGTGGCTTTTTCCGAGTATTCTACCACAGGGCTGGAACTGATGTATGGTACCAGGTACAGCCCGCCTATCATCATCACAATAAATGCAGCTAATACTTTTTTATTCAGTTGCTTCAGTTGTATTGCATCTATTAGATAAAGGCATGCAAGACAAAATGCGAAGCTGAAATAATGCATATGCGTATTGAACATGCCTATCATGCACAAGGCAAAGAGCCATGGCTTTTCAAATCTTTTGGGATACAAAACAACTGCGCAGGCGGTGAAGAGTGCAATAAGCGGGTAGCTCCTGCCAAACAAAGCATACTGGTAGAAATAGTATACGCTGAAGGGTATGGCAAGCTTCAGCAGTATATGCACTTTTGTTTTGAAAAGCAGCAAGTAAATAGACGTGCACATAATAGATGCTGCTATCCATTTTACAATAACGTAAGGGAAACCCAGCTTTGCAAACGGGAATAGTATCAGGTACCACAATGGCGGGTGTCCTTCAGACGGCAGTACTTTGAAAAGTTCGGCAATGCTCAGGTCTTTAACCAGCAGCCACGATTGTGCTTCATCGGCCCACGATTCGTGCCGGATGACACCGACAATTATAGCCAGTACATAGATGATAAATAGAGCAGGCAGTGCTTTTTGCGCCAGCGCATAAAAGCTTTCTAAAGAGTTTGTTTTTGGCTGGGCTGCCTGTATAGGTTTTGCCTGCTGCACGGTTGCAGCACGGTTTTTCTGTTTGGCCATAGGTAGTGTATAGCCCGGTAAATTAATAAGTGCATTTTTCCCCAGCAAATCTGGAACCCCGAGTAAAACCTCAACCTTTCTTTAATAACTTTTGGTTACAAACTAAACTGTGCCCGGGATGATAGATTGTAGTTTTTAATGCACTTCGAAAAACCGGCTCGTTTCAACTGTATCTTTTAGTCTTTCGTTTATATCAGTGATCTCAAATGGCCGGTTAATATGATTGGAAGCAAAATCAGAAACAATACTTTCAAACAAAATTTTGTAGCGGCCTCTTCCCCAACGTTGAGCCGGTACTATTGATATCTCCTGGTCATTTTTTTGCTGACTTATGGTACAGGACACAAGCTGGTTATTGCTGTCTAATATTTTTATTCCTTCAGTGGTTGTAGCATGATCCATACCTTTTGAAAATAGTATAGACAGGGGATTAAAGCTCTGTGCAGGTAATACAGGAGTAAACGATTCTATTTTAGGTAAAGAGCGGTCTTCCTGTTGTACAATATATTGTTTAGAGGCAGTTTCTTTTATGGTATTCCCATGAATGTCTTTTATGGTTCTGTCGATACTGATCGTATATTTTTTACCCGGTATAAATACGGGTCCTGTATAGTGTATGCCTGTTTTTACCCTGCCCGGGTGTATCATTAACACCATCAGCCGTCCGCTGTCGAGCCAGAAGGTACGTTGCCTCCATGGGCGTTCTATAAGTTTCCCGGCCGCATCGGTAATGGTCACATGTGTATATCCGGCAATATCGTTGGCCATAGGTAAACTAAAACGGACATGAAAGAATAAAATATTAGCAGGTATTGTATCTGCAATGGGGTATACCTGTATCACACTTGCAATACCTGTATGCTGTTTCTCCGGCTGCGTACATAAGCGTTTTGTAATGATTTTGCTGCCTGTATTATATCTTATTTCGTAGCAGAGATCATTGCCTAGAGGATATAGCGGGGAAAAACTTAAACGATTTCCGGATAACGCATACTTGCCGTATACAGGAATTGGCGAAGCGATACCATCTGTTACAATATGAAGAGATAGTATGGCTGATGCAATTTCGGGCGAAAGGTCATTTAAAGTTTTTTCCTGGCCTTTACCGATACTTACGCTAATGGTTGGCTGTAGTTTGTTTCCTGTAATAGTGAAAAATCCACCTGCAAAACTTTGCAGGTGGAGAAATAAAACCAAACCAATAACTGTAATAGAAAAATATCTCATAACGTAATGCGACATTATTTTTCTACAGAGAACTTATCGGTCACGCTCGTGCCGGAAGCGCTGGTAGCATTGATAAGATAATTTCCGCTGGGCAATGCGCTGATATCTATTGTAGGTTGTGCTGTGGTTAAAGAAACAGATAAAACAAGTTTTCCTTCGTTGTTATAAATATGAGCAGTCCCCTTATTCATTCCATCTGGCAAATGCATACGGATGCTATTTTCTGCAGGGTTGGGGTATACCTCCAGCTTGCCACCTGTAGCGGTAGTCACGTTGTTTATAGAAAGTGCTGGCGCGCTAACAGCTGTTTGAAAAAGCTTGAGTGCACCCGTACTTCCGGTCTCCAATAATAGCAAACGGTAATCATCCCAGAAAGCCATCATCTTATAGTCACCGGTGTATGCTTTGATCTCTGCATCGGTAAGGCCGGCAGCAGGTTGCTGGTTCATATCTCTCAGCAATTCAGCATTGTTATTGTATTTCAGGGCGGTTACCTGGCTGCCGTCAAGATATTTCTGCCCTATACGGTAAAGACGGCTGTCATGCAGGTCGAATAGCCAGTTCTTATTATCATGCCTTTGAAACACCACTTTTTCAGATACGCCTGTATTGATATTAAAATCCTCGGTGACCTGCAGCAAACCGCTACCTGTAAGTTTGGCTGCATCAATAGAGAAGCCGGGTGCGCAGGTGGTTACGCCCATAAGACGGTGCTGGTTGTTCACAAGGCCGTAAGCTAAAGTTTCCAGTGGCGCATCTGTAAGATAGGTGCCTCCCCAGTTTGATTTGAACATGGAAGTAGCACGTGTGGTAATAGCCTTGCTGTGTTCGAATGGTGCTGCGGTCCAGCCTATAGCACCATTTAATGAAAAGCTGCCGGATGTGATGTATAGCGTGTTGTTACCCCATGCCATGTCATTTACGCTCAGTGCGCCACCCCAGTTCATTTTGCTGTGTTTGATGTTTGTCAGGTCAAGCAACGTTACACTGGTACCATGATTTTTTACCTTGAAGATATAACTGTTAGTGCCGGATGTGGCTAAGATGTATACCGATTTAGAGATCGGGTTTACAACCATATCCGTTACTGTAACTGAATTACCTGCTACAGGATTCAGCTGGCTGCTGACAAATGATGGTACACTTGTAATGGTATTGGCAGTTTCGTCTGATGGGTTGTTGTCTGCAATATCAATAGCGTATACAGATGCATTGTCTGCGGCCAGTAATACTACATCCGTGCCATTTGCAGCAATGCAGATATCATCAAGTTTCGAATTGCCTAATGGCCCGGTTACAGGGTTTTTCAGCATGGAATTACCATGCGCTGTGCCTATACATGCAGAGACCATTAATAGCTGAAGTAATAGTTGTTTCATATACTTTTTTTAAAGGTGAATGTTATAAATGATAGATTGAGATAACTAACATCACCGGATGACACTTGCTTGTTGCCGGCAAACGAGCATGAAATGCTAAGAGGAAGTTCTGAAAACATCCTGCTGATAAACAAGCTCCATAAGGCGGTGTTGGTTACCGATAAAGACGCTGTTATTCGTCTATAGGTTGGAAGGTTTTATCTGAAAGAAATTGAATTGTGACGAAAGGCGTTTGACCTTATTTATCAGGTATTAATAAGTCTTGGGCAATGTTTAGTTGCAAGTGATAATACGGCCTTCAATTTTTTTTTGTTTTTTTTAGAATGCTGTGTGTCTCAGCTTTATTTCAAAAAAAATGCTGCTGAACATTGCGAAGGAATAAAGGGAATAGCCAAAACTAAAAAAGCCCCGCAATCTGCGAGGCTTTTTATTCTGTGGAAGCACACGGATTCGAACCGCGGACCCTCTGCTTGTAAGGCAGATGCTCTGAACCAGCTGAGCTATGCTTCCGTTCCTTTGTTTAAAGGACTGCAAAGATAGGCAGCTTTCTGTTTTCTCCAAATCCTTGCACAAAAATTTTTCTTTTTCATGTGAAGCTCACCGCCTTACATCATCTTTTTCACGTTTTTCAGGTCTTTCACTTTAGGAGTACGGTTATAATGTATGTCCATGCCCAGGCACAGCATCAGCAATTGTACATCGTAGTTGCGGTACGGGCGGTAGCTAAGCGGTATGCCGTTAAGATTGTAAGTGCTGGTATAGCTGGTGTTCATGAAATTGCCGGGATAATACTGCACTTTGAAGGTAAGGCCGGGGTTGATGGAAAACCCTGCAAATACATAAGGCAGCAGCAGGTTGGTACGGTCGCTGAACCATTCGTTGAATTTGGTCTTGTCGCCACGCTTCACAAATCCCTTTTCGCGGTAGTTGAAAGGTACATCCAGTCCGCCGCCTATGAAGCCGAAATTGCGTTTGGTTAGATTGCCGAATTTAATACCCAGCGGCACGCCAATAGTGTATACCCTGCGTTTGATGGTGCTGTCGCCAAACGTGGTCTTTTCAATAAACCCGATATTTTTTATACCTATACCCGATAGCAGGCCAAAGTGTTTGCCCGGGTCGTAGTTGAAAGTGAAGCCGAAATTGAACCAGTAGCTGAAACGCAGGGTAGAGAGGCTGGCGTTGCTCACGGGGCTGGTAAGCAGGCTGGTAGAGAATATGGCCGCATCCAGGCTGTTGCCTACGTAAAACTTTTTCGGTGGCAGGGGGGCGGTCACATCTGTATCGGTGGTGTCGTCATCGTTTTCCTGGGCCATCACCGGAGATTGGAACAGGGCTGTAATGGATAAAGCGGCTAAGAAATAGCGTAATTTCATATATAGGTAATAATTTGGTTGTAAAGATATAAAAGATAATGCCTGCAAAAATTACAGTCATTTTGCCTTTGGCACAGCTATTGACTATTATATTTACCGATTAATTCAACATTTACAGCAGAAATATTGTCATAATGACGGAAATGAAGACGATGTTAGATATGTTTTTAGGCCAAACCGAGCAGGAAGTGGAGTTTATGCCCATTGTACCGCTGGGAGAAGATGAAATGGACGACCAGGAGAAAGGCAGCATTCCTACAGAGATACCGATAATAGCACTTCGAAATACTGTTTTGTTTCCCAATGTGGTACTGCCAATAACGGTAGCACGGGAAAAATCTGTTAAAGCCATTACTGAGGCGCAAAAGCAAGGGAAATGGATAGGCGTAGTGGCCCAAAAAGACGGGAATAATGATGACCCCGGCCAAAAGGACATGTACCAGGTAGGTACGCTGGCCAAAATAGTGAAGCAGATAAAAATGCCCGATGGCAATACTACCATCTTCATTATGGGCCGTATGCGATTCCGTATAGAGAAGTTCACGCAGGACGATCCGTATTACACGGCCAAAGTAAAGTTTCTGGATGATGATTTCCCGAAAGGTGACGCGGAATTTGATGCACTGGTATCGTCCATAAAAGATCATTCTGAGCGCATTGCCCAGCAATCGCCCAACCTGCCAAACGAAACCAGCATTGTACTGCGCAATATAGAGCACCAGTCTTTCCTTATACATTTTATAGCATCCAATATAGCAGCCAAGCTTACCGATAAACAGGCTTTGCTGGAGGAGAACGATGTAAAGACAAGAGCAGAAAAACTATTGCAGTTGCTGCAGTCTGAACTACAGCTGGTAGAACTGAAGAACGAGATAACCAACAAGACCCGTGCAGATATAGACCGCCAGCAGCGCGAATACTTCCTGCAGCAGCAGATGAAGTCTATACGCGAAGAGCTGGGTGGCGACCCTAATGAGCGCGAGATACGCGACCTGCAAAAGCGTGCTGAAGGCGTTAAGTTTTCAGAAGCGGCAAAAGAACTTTTCCATAAGAACATAGAGAAGCTAGAGCGTATGCACCCCAGCACGCCTGATTATTCGGTGATATACAATCACCTGGACCTGATGCTGGACCTGCCCTGGGGTACTTATACAGAGGACAGCTATAACCTGAAGAAAGCGCAGAAAGTGCTGGACGATGATCACTACGGTATGGACAAGATAAAAGACCGTATACTGGAATACCTGGCCGTGCTGAAGCTGAAAGGTGATATGAAATCGCCTATCTTATGTTTCGTAGGCCCTCCGGGTATTGGTAAAACATCGCTGGGGCGTAGTATTGCCAATGCCATCAACCGTAAATATGTGCGCCTGAGCCTGGGTGGCCTGCACGATGAAAGCGAACTGCGCGGCCACCGTAAAACTTATATAGGTGCTATGCCGGGCAGGGTGATACAATCACTGCGCAAGATAAAGTCTGCAAACCCTGTATTTATACTGGATGAAATAGATAAGATAGGCAAGGATTTCCGCGGTGATCCAAGCTCGGCCCTGCTGGAGATACTGGATCCTGAGCAGAACAATTCTTTCTACGATAATTACCTGGAACTGGAATTTGACCTTTCCAAGGTGCTGTTCATAGCCACGGCCAATAGCCTGAGCGATATACAGCCCGCCCTGCGCGACAGGCTGGAGATCATACAGCTTACCGGCTACTCTATGGAAGAGAAAACCGAGATAGCGAAGCGCCACCTGATACCTAAGCAGAAAGAGCTGCACGGCCTTGGTAAAGTACCGCTCAAGTTTAGCGATAAAGTGCTGAACAAGATCATACAGGAATATACCCGTGAATCGGGCGTCCGCGAACTGGACAGGCTGATGGCAGCCATCATGCGTTCTGTAGCCAAAACAGTGGCTATGGAAGAGAAAGTGCCTGCGCAGGTTACAGAAGAGCAGGTAGAAAAAGTGCTGGGCAAACCGCGTTTTAATAATGACATCTATACCAAAGGCCATCCGCCGGGTGTAGCTGTGGGCCTTGCCTGGACTTATGTAGGCGGCGATATATTGTTTATAGAAACGGGGCTGGCCAAAGGTAAAGGCGGCCTTACACTTACAGGCAACCTGGGCAATGTGATGAAGGAAAGTGCTTCTACTGCTTTGTCTTACCTGAAAGCCCATGCTGCAGAGTATAAGATACCCGCTGAGAAATTTGAAGAGAATAACATCCATATACACGTACCCGAGGGTGCAGTGCCTAAAGACGGGCCCAGTGCAGGTATTACCATGCTTACGGCCTTAGCTTCAGCTTTTACCGGCAGGCATATAAAGCCTTACCTGGCAATGACCGGTGAGATAACACTGCGTGGACAGGTATTGCCGGTAGGGGGAATTAAGGAAAAAATACTGGCTGCAAAACGTGCGGGTATCAAAGATGTGATATTGTGCAGGCAAAACCAGAAAGACGTAGAAGAGATCAACAAGGCTTATATAAAAGGCATGCGGTTCCATTATGTAACAGAAATGGATGAAGTGCTGAAGCTGGCTTTGATGAAGAAATAAACCGGATTTAAAACAACGATTGGAAAGCTGCCTGCAGGCAGCTTTTTTTATTTAACAATTCAAAAATTTGCTTTTTACGTTTTGTAACGTATTTTTAAGTTATGAAACGTAAATTATCTCTCCCGACACTTACAAAGGCAGAAGAAGAAGTAATGCATATCATATGGCAGCTGGAGCGGTGCCTGGTGCGCGATATCATAGATAACCTCGGCGACCCGGATATACCGCACAGTACTATATCATCTGTAGTGCGCATACTGGAGAAGAAGGGATTTGTAGACCATAAAGCGTATGGCAAGACCTATGAATATTTTCCGCTGGTGGCAAAAGAAGATTATGCAGAGCACGGTGTAAAAAGCCTGATGGAAAAATACTTTGGCGGCTCACCCAAAAAGCTAGTTAGCTTCCTGGTACAGAATGAAGATATGAACCTGAAAGAGCTGGGCGAGCTGATGAAGAAACTGGATCAGAAAAAGAAATAAATCGCATCATTTACCTTTTTAAAACCAACCCGTATGAAAAAGAAACTATGGTTCTCGCTATGCGCCGCACTGGTATTGTATATGCCTGCGCATGCACAGAATGAAGATTATGCAAAGCATATAGAGCAGGCAGAGAAATATTACGATAGTAAAGACTTCTTAAAATCGGGGCAGGAGTACACGAAGGCTTTTGATGCATTTGGGGGCAAGGGCATGATAAACGACCGCTATAATGCTGCATGTTCCTGGTCTATGGCGGGCAATAAAGATTCTGCTTTTTCACAGTTGATGCGTATTGCAACAAAGGCCAACTATACGAACCTCAATCACCTGAGTGTAGATACAGACCTGGAATTGCTGCATGACGATAAACGCTGGAACGAACTGGTGGCTATTGTAAAACAGAACAAGGATAAAGCAGAAGCGAACCTGAATAAGCCATTGGTAGCCATACTGGACACTGTAATGCGTGAAGACCAGGCCGGGCGTATGCAACTGGATGAAGTAGAAAAGAAATACGGACGGGATTCTAAAGAGATAAAGGCGCTATGGAAAAGTATAAGTGAAAAAGATTCTATCAATACGCTGAAAGTGACTAAGATACTGGATGAGTATGGATGGGTGGGGCCTGATGTAGTAGGTGGCGAAGGCAGCCAGGCCATCTTCCTGGTGATACAACATGCCGATATAGATATACAGCAAAAATACCTGCCTAAGATGCGCGAGGCAGTAAAGAACAGGAAGGCATCGCCGGGTGCGCTGGCCTTGCTGGAAGACCGCGTTGCCCTGCGTACCGGCAAGAAGCAGATATATGGCAGCCAGATAGGCCGCTTCCCCGATGGTAAATATTATGTATCCCCATTGGAAGACCCGGATAATGTAGATAAGCGCAGGGCAGAAGTGGGCCTTTCGCCGTTGGCCGACTATGTGCGCAACTGGCAGCTAAGCTGGGATGTAGCGGCTTACAAAAAAGACCTGCCTAAAATAGAAGCACAGGAAAAGAAATATAACCAGTAACAATTAAACCATAGTTTATGCTGCAGTACGTTTTGAATGCGAGCGCCATATGGTTGCTCAGTCTCGTCGTCTTCGATATTTTCCTGCGCAGGGATACTTATCATGGTTTCAACAGGGCTTACTTATTGCTTACACTGCTTGCCGGGTTAATCATTCCTGCTCTTAGTTTGCATGCATCTGATGTAGCTATATCCAAACCCTTTGCACCGGTGTCGCAGCGCGTTGCCGGTATCGGGCAGTCTATGGATGCAACAGTGGCGGCCAGCGATAGCGCTGTACATATCAACTGGTTCCTGCTGGTATATGGTAGTGGTGCTCTGATAGCATTTTTTCTATTGCTAAAAGAGCTGATGGATATTAGCAGGTTATACAAGCATGGTACAAGATCGCAGGACGGCGTGTGGGTTATCATAGAAACAGGAAAAGAGCATGGCCCATTCTCTGCGTTCCGCTATGTATTCATCAGCAACCGCAAGAACTATAGTGATGAAGAATTGGCTATTGTGCTCTCGCACGAAGAACAGCATGGCCACCTGCTGCATTTTATAGACCTGTTTTTTGTGCAGCTGTTAAAAGTGGTGCTTTGGTTCAACCCGCTTATTTATATCTACCTCGACCGGCTGGCTACAGTACACGAGTACCAGGCCGATAGCTCTGTAGCTATGAAGCCGGTAGCCTATGGTAAGTTTCTAGTAGAGCAATCTATGCTCTCATCAGCCCCTGCCTTATCACATTCTTTTAATCGCTCACCGCTCAAAAAAAGAATTCTTATGCTTACAAAAACATCTTCCCCATGGGCCGGTGCCAAGAAATTACTGGCATTCCCGGTATTGCTAGTGGCGCTGCTTTGCTTCAGCAAAAATGCTTTTTCAGATAGTAAACGTGTACGTAATGGTAACACGGTTACTTATCATGGCAACCGTTTCGAATTTAAGAGTATTGCTACAGATACGGTGATGATGCAAGACCCGGTTAACGGTGATATGGTCATGAAAATAATGGAGCACGAGCCTGTTCCCGCCAGCATGAATGGCAAGCGGATATATACGGAGCAGGAAATAAAAAAATACCCTGAGATGGGCGACTATGCTAATACGAAAGCCCGTGTTAGCGTAAGCACACTTAAAGAATACCTGCTTACGCATATGAAGGATGAGATAGCTGCATTGCCCGATGGCCCTTACTGGCTATACATCAGTAATGTGGTGATAGGAGATGACGGCAAGGTCGTTTATTTCGATTATGCGGGTATTTCTACCAAAGGCCCCTGGCCGGGCATGGAAGTGAATAAGAGTATACTTTCAGCAGCTACTAAAGAACGTTTTGCAAAAAAAGTATTCCAGCTTATAGATGATGCGCCTGCTCACGATGCGGCATCGCTGCAGGGCAAGGTTGTGCCTTCTCTGATAGACGATATGGAATTCGGAAATCCTTTCTATGTGAAGAACGGAAAATTAGAAGCCCTTTAATATTTTACCTATGCTGCAGTACATCTTAAATGTTTCAGCTATCTGGTTCCTCGGCCTTTTTGCTTTCGATGTATTGCTGAAGGAAGATACCTACCACGATTATAACCGTACCTATCTGCTTGGACTGTTTGTGGCCGGTTTCCTGGTTCCTTTGTGGTCCTGGCAGGGCAATGCTGTTCTGTATCACACGCCCATGCTAGCTGCGCCTGTTGAGCAGGCTACAAAAGCAAAAGCCATCATCGTTTCTACGGCTGCACTCGCAAAGCCTGCGCTTAGTACGGCTATGATATGGTTTTTCGTTTATCTCACCGGTGTGCTGATTGTCTTATCGCTTATTGCCAGGGAGATATTCAATCTCGTTCGTCTTTATCGCCAAGGCAGCCGCACGCAAGAGCAAGGGTGGACTATCATTGAAACCGGTAAAGGCCATGGGGTATTCTCTATCATGCGTTTTCTTTTTGTAGATGACAGGTCTGTTTATTCTGCTGAAGAATGGCATATGCTGTTGCGCCACGAAGCCGCGCACACGGAGAAGCTGCACCTGGCAGATATTGTGCTGATGCAACTGGCCAAAGCAGTGTTATGGTTTCATCCGCTGGTATATGTGTTTGAGAAAAGGCTGTTGCTTATACATGAATACCAGGCCGACAGTGCAGGAAAGGAGCGGCCTGAAGTATATGGCCATTTCCTGGTAGAACAATCAATGGCTGTCGCGCCTTCTATTGTACATTCTTTTAATCGCTCACCTATAAAAAAACGAATAGATATGCTTACAAAAACTTCTCCGCGCCGCAATAGCATCAAGCTGATGGTGGCCCTGCCATTGGCCGTTTGCTCCCTGCTTTGCTTTACCAAAACAGGCTTTTCATTCGATCCGGATGATAAGAACACGATCATATTCCGCGGCAATAAATTTGAATTTGGCTTCGACGGGAAAGATGCTAATAAGATACCTGCTGTAAAAGACGGTAAAGCTGCCGGAAAAGAAATGATCATTAGCAGCGATGGTAAAACAGAAGGTATCAGTTTTGATAATGCACCGGGCGGTGGCGAACTGAAGATCATGGCTTTTTCTGCACCAATGAAAATGAACGGGCAAAAAATATACTGCAAACATGAAGGTTCTACGGACCCTGTCTTTAGAGGGAAGGACGGCAACCTCACTACCTATCTTTTCAACGGTTTGAAGGAAGAACTCTCCTTATTGAATGACGGCGATTATAATATTCATATCAGCTACCCCATCATCAGCGAAGCGGGCAAGATCGTGTATTACGAGAACCAGGGCATCACAAAGAAGAATGAAACGCAGGTTATTGATAATGCTGTGAAGAAAACCATTGATGATAAGATCGTTCAATTGCTCGATAATGCGCCGAAATATAAGCCTGCTATGGCTGCAGGCAAACCGGTACCTTATTATGAGCCCTGGGCTTTTGAAATGGGCTATTATATAAGCGTACACGATCACAAAGTGACATTAGCGCATGCAGAACCTACCATGTTGAGATAAAGCGCAACCTGGTATAAAATAAAAAGCGGGCAACCTGCCCGCTTTTTTATTTTAGGTATGCCTGCTTAGTTTTTTACAGGCAGGTAAGCATATTTCTTGCCGTATTCCACCATTTGCTGGTAGAAGCTGGTTGGATATTCCACTTTTACATCGGTTATCTTATCGCCTTCCATTACAGGTGTCAGTTTAGGCTGAATGAAGCCACGGTAAGGTTTGATGTTCAGTTTTGCATAGCGCTCCAGTATCTCTTTATGCAGTTTTGCATCAACTTTTACGCCGTATGTTTCTACGAGGCTTTTACCTGCGTTAAAATCACCTTCTGATTTGATGCGCTGTATCTCGCGCAGTAATTGTCCAAACAGGTCGCGCAGTTTGTTGTAATCGTTAATGCGTACATAAGTCTTACCATCTTTCTTTACAAATTCTACCACATTGTCTTTTTTGCCGTGCTCATATACCCAGTGGGCATTCAGGGCGCGGTTGCGCATATGGGCTTCTTCCAGTTGCTCTCCCGGTTTCAGGCGGGTAAGCTGTGTCATCAGGCCATTCATCATATAGTTATCGTATTCGGCCATACCTACTTCCTGGCTGGGCGATACGCCTATGTCTACCAGTTTCTTGTCCATTACATAATACAAGCCTACCAGGTCGGCACGGGCTTCTTCCAGGCAAGATGCATAGTTCTTCAGGGTCTTATCAGTAGTCTCTACACCCGGGTTTATCTGCCCCGATGCGTGGCCTATACATTCATGCATGTCGGTATGCAGGTCTGCGGCCAGGTTGCCGTACTGGCGTGCGCGTGCTTTTACAGTATCATTCAGTGCAAACTCATCCAGCATGCCGCCTTTAGCGCTGGCTACATTGTATGAGTAGATGATATTGCTCAGCGATACAGATTTAGAGCCGTGTTCTTTACGTATCCAGTCAGCATTAGGCAGGTTGATGCCGATAGGTGTGCTCGGTGCAGCATCGCCGCTTTCTACTATTACCGTAATGGCTTTCGCTGTAATGCCTTTTACGCTTTTCTTTTTATGCTCCGGCATCAGCGGCGAATTGTCTTCAAACCATTGTGCTTCGTCGGCAATAGCTTTTATGCGTTTGGTAGCTTCCATGTCTTTCATAGACACGGTGCTTTCAAAGCTGCCTTTCTTGCCTATCGCATCCAGGTACACTTCTATAAAGCCGTTCACTACATCTATGCGAGAGTTAACATCTGCTACCCAGGCAATGCTGTAGTCGTCAAATGTTTTCAGGTCACCGGTGCGGTAGTATTGTACCAGCAACTGCAGTGCTTTCTTTTGCTGGTCGTTCTCTGCTACGGTAGCTGCTTTTTCCAGCCAGCCTACTATTTTTTCTATGGCAGCAGAATACATGCCGCCCACTTTCCATTGCTTTTCTACTATCTGGCCGTTTTCCTTCATGGTCTTGCTGTTGAGCCCCCATGACGGTGCATTGCCTTTGGTGTCAAACTTTGAATAGAAATCTTCTACTTCTTTTTGTGTTACACCTTCGTAGAAATTATTAGATGAGTTGACGATATTATCCACGTTAGGGCGCAGGTCTACCACTTTAGGTTCTACCTTCATATCATACACCAGTGGTTTTATACGCGCCAGGAATGCATCTACCGTTTCTCCCTGGTCTTTAGGCAATTGAGATGCATCGCTTTTCATTACGATGTCAGCAAAATATTCATAAGAACATTCGGGTATGAATTTTTCGTTGCTGTAGTGATGGTGGTTGCCATTGCTGAACCAAAACCGGCCGCAATACACTTCAAATTTCTTCCAGTCATCGCTGCTTTTATCTCCGCTGTAAGTGGTATACACTGTTTCCAGCGTTTTACGCAGCATAATACCGTATTTACTCTTTTGGTCGTAAATGATATCGCGGCCGCAAAGCGCTGCTTCATACAGGTAGTAAGACAGTTGCTTTTGCTGCAGGCTCAGTTCATTCCATCCCGGTACCTGGTAGCGCAGCAGTTGCAGGTCGGCAAATGCTTCTGCTTCTACGGTAAAGCTGGTATCATAGCTTGCAGGTGCAGCAGCTACGGTATCTGTCTTTTTCTCGTCGGTATTCCCGGTGTTGCTGTTACAGGCCGTAACAAACACTTGCGCTCCTATTAAAGCCATAACAGGTAAAGACCATTTTTTCATAAGTTAACAAAGGAGGTTTTAATGGCTTTAAAAGTAGCGTATTCAGCAGATACAGGGAAATTATTAAACGAAAAACTATTTTTGCAGCCCATGAAAAAAACAGTGTTCCTATTTGCTGCTGCCTGTGCGTTAGTGAGTTGTAAACAAAACGGTGCAGGTGAAAAACAGGAAGCGCAGGCAGAAATAAGTAAGGCAGGACAAATAATTGCCGTTGATAGTATGGCTATTGAAGAAGATGAGCTGAACAGGCGTGTGTTTTCTGTAAGCATTATCACTACCACCGAAAGCGGCAGTAAAGGGAAATATGATATAGATGCCAGCTGCGGATTTAATGAGGCACACAGTGGCTTTGCTATGCCCAAAGGAGGCGAACAACTACAGCCGGTGCTGCGCAGGGGTACAGAACCGTATACCTATGTAGTGGGGTTTTATAATAATGATGATACTGTTTTTCATGAATACTACAGCATTAGCGCAGCCAACTGCAATATGATGATGAAGTATATCAAAGCCTACGTTTTTCAATAAGATATAGCAGCAAATATTATCTTTAACCAGCTGCTTCATCCAATGAAATTTTTTAGAAGTCTGTACGCACAGGTTATTGTAGCTATACTGGCAGGTATAGTGCTGGGCTATTTTTACCCGCAACTTGGCGTGCTGTTAAAGCCATTGAGCGATCTGTTCATACGGCTGGTGAAGATGATGATAGCGCCGGTTGTATTCTGTACTATTGTTACCGGTATAGCCAATATGCAAGACCTCAAGCAGGTAGGCAGGGTAGGGCTGAAAGCTGTTGTTTACTTTGAAGTACTGTCTACCGTTGCATTGTTGATAGGCTTGCTGATGGTAAACCTGCTGCAACCCGGCAAGGGTATGCACATCAACGTAAATACTTTAGACCAGTCGGGACTGGCGAATATGCCTGTAAATGCAGAACAAGGCAAAGGGTTCATAGATTTTTTGATGAACCTGGTACCGGAAAATATTATAGATGCACTCGCCAAAGGCAACCTGCTGCAGGTGCTGTTCTTCGCGGTGCTCTTTGGCATAGCATTGTCTAAAATAGGCGAGAAGGCACGGCCTGTATTAGGTGTCATACAGTCGTTTTCTGATGGCCTGTTTGGCGTTATTCATATCGTCATGCGTTTTGCGCCGCTTGGTGCTTTGGGCGCTATGGCTTTCACGGTGGGCAAATATGGACTGCATACCTTGCAATCGCTGGGCGAGCTGATGCTTACGTTTTACCTTACCTGTATCGTATTTGTGGTCTTTGTGCTGGGGCTTGTATTGAAGCTATTGGGGTTGAGCATTTTCAGGTTGCTGAAATTTATAAAAGATGAATTGTTTGTAGTGCTGGGTACTTCGTCTTCCGAATCGGCACTGCCGGCTTTGATGGAAAAACTGCAGTTGGCAGGTTGTTCTAAACCCGTAGTAGGTCTTGTGGTGCCTACCGGTTATTCTTTCAACCTCGATGGTACCTCAATTTACCTCACTATGGCGGCAGTATTTCTCTCGCAGGCCATCGATATGCCTATGTCTTTTTCGCAGCAGGTTAGCCTGCTTATTGTATTGCTGGTAGCATCTAAAGGTGCTGCAGGTATCACCGGCAGTGGTTTTATCACATTGGCAGCTACTTTGCCGGCAGTAGGGCATATTCCGCTGGCAGCACTGGCTTTGATAGTGGGTATAGACCGTTTTATGAGCGAGGCCAGGGCGCTTACCAATATCGTAGGTAATGCAACCGCCACTATCGTGATTGCCAGATGGGAAGGAGAATTGGATAGGGAAAAAGCAGCTGCCTATTTGCGCTGAGTTCCTTTTTTGGTGAATTTTACATGGCTTTGTACAAAACCGTTTTGTAGATAGAATTTATGTGCAGCAGTACGTTTTACGTTTGATGTTACTTCCAATACATCATATTCTCTTTCCGAGAGTATAGCTTCCAGTGCTTCCAATAACTTTTTCCCAATACCTGCAGAACGGTACGCCTCTTCTACAAATAATTCCTGTATCTCGTATGCCCAGCCCATATGGTGCAGCAGCAGCTGCCCATGACAACTGAGAAAACCTACCGCCATGCCATCAGCTTCTGCCACCAGGTAAACATTATTGGGCTGCGCTACAACTGCCTGGTAATATTTTTCAAAACTTACCCTGCCAAATGCTGCATCTTCCAGCAGGCTTATAAAGCGGTATATGGCATCGCTATCCTGTGGAGTAGCGTACCTGGTATGTATATTCATAGTTAGTTAGAAGCAATAAAAAACCGGGCATAAAGCCCGGTTCAAATTTCATTATGCAAATGGCATCTTTACCACTTTGGCTTTGAGTGCCTTGTCGCGCACCATTACCATCACTTCTGTGCCTTCTGTTGCAAGGTCCTTACGAACATATGCCATACCTATCGCCTTGCCCAGGCTTGGTGCCTGTGTGCCGCTGGTTACATAGCCTATTTCTTCGCCTGCTGCATTCTGCAGTTTGTAATGATGGCGCGGAATGCCTTTGTCTACCATTTCAATGCCTACCAGCTTGCGGCTTACACCGTCTGCTTTTTGCTTTTCAATAATGTTGCGGGCCGTAAAGTCTTTTGTGAATTTTGTGATCCATCCCAGGCCGGCTTCAAGCGGAGAGGTGGTATCATCAATATCATTGCCATACAGGCAGAAGCCCATTTCCAAACGCAGGGTATCGCGTGCAGCCAGGCCTATCGGCTTCAGGCCGTTAGGGCCACCTACACGAAATATCTCGTCCCATATTTTTTCGGCATTGCCGTCTTTATCTTCAAAGTATATCTCTACACCGCCTGCGCCTGTATATCCTGTAGCGCTTACTATCACATTGTCAACACCTGCAAACTTTCCTTTTGTAAAGGTGTAGTATTTCAGGTTGGTAATGTCCATATCTGTCAGTTGCTGCATGTACTGTACTGCCTTAGGGCCTTGCACCGCCAGCAAACCTGTTTTGTCAGATATATTGTGCATCTCTACGTTCTCTGTATTATGCTTGCTGATCCAGTTCCAGTCTTTTTCTATGTTCGATGCATTCACTACCAGCATGTACACATTGTTCTCTTCAATGCAGTATACCAGCAGGTCGTCTACTATACCGCCGTTATCGTTTGGCAGGCAGGAGTATTGTGCCTTGCCGGCCGTCAATTTGCTGGCATCGTTGCTGGTCACGCGCTGTATCAGGTCAAGGGCTTTAGGGCCTTTCAGCATGAATTCTCCCATATGGCTTACATCAAAAACGCCGGCGTTGGTGCGTACGGTCTGGTGTTCTTCGTTAATACCGCTGTAGGATATAGGCATGTTGTATCCTGCAAATTCTGCCATTTTAGCGCCCAGGCTTATGTGCTTTTGTGTAAACGGAGTATTCTTCATTTTATATTATTAAATAATTGCGGGCAAAGATAGCAGAGATTCAGTAATTAGTGAGGGTCAATAAAATGCAGAAAAAGCTATGTGACACAACAATTTCTTTTTTAATGTGTTTTTAATCTCAACTATTTCTGTTGATATTAAGTTTAAGTCCGTTAACAACATCGTAAATTGCAGATAATGAAACAGCACATACTGATTGTAGAAGATGAAAAGAAGATAGCAGACACATTACAGGCCGGTCTTATTGAGAATAATTTTAAAGTTTCTGTAGCATACAATGGGGCCGATGGTAAAAGCCTGTTCATGTCTTACCCTTACGACCTGGTGATACTGGACATCAACCTGCCGCATATTAACGGGTACGACCTCTGTAAAATCATCCGCGAGGTAGACACGCATACGCCCATCATGCTGCTTACCGCATTAAATTTTACCGATAACAAGATAGAAGGGTATGAACTGGGTGCGGATGATTACATGGTAAAACCATTTGAATTCAGGGAACTGCTGGCCCGGTGCAAAGCATTGCTGCGGCGCTCTGACATAAAACCTGAAACGAATACCGACAATAAATTGCTGAAAGTGGCCGACCTGGAGCTGAACCTGGATAGCAAAGAAGTAAAACGGAACGGGACAAAAATACCCCTTACTGCCAAAGAGTTTCAGTTGCTCGAGTACTTCCTGAAAAACAGGGGTAAAGTAGTGTCGCGTGCAGATATTGCCAAAGATGTATGGGAAATAGATTTCGATACGCAGACGAATATCATAGATGTTTATGTAAATTTCCTGCGGAAAAAGATCGATAAAGACTTTATTCCCAAGCTTATACATACGCAGGTAGGTATGGGCTATATCCTGAAGGCTGATAACGACTAATAATGCAGATAAAGTACCGCATAACGCTGGTTTATACATTTATTGTAACTGTTATACTGGCGCTGTTATGCATTGGTATCTACGTATCCTCTGTACAAAACCGGGAAATACTCTTCCGTAAGCGTATGGTGAAAAAAGCTCAGAACACCGTAGAATTGCTACGGACGAAAGGCTTTGATACTTCTATGGTGCGGAAGGTGAACGAAGCTTCCTCAAGCTTGCTGTATGATAAAAGTGTAACGGTATACGACGACAAAGGACAGCTTATATTTAACTTCACGGATAAGTATATCCGGCCTATATATCTTACACCCGAAATTTCAGCCCGTGTAAAAGAGAACGGCATTCATTATTTCAAATACGGGTACCGCGATGCGGTGTGCGTAGAGTATGGGCGCACCCATGTAAAATACCTGGTTTTGGTGGCAGCTTATGATAATGACCGGCAGGAATGGGTAGATTTCCTAAAGCTTATCCTGTTAGCCAGTTTTTTATTTGGTGTAACAGCCGTAATCATTTCCGGTTATATATTCTCTTTGCGCCTGGTAAAATCTTTTACAACACTTACCAATAAGCTCAACAGCATTTCCACTACCGATTTTTCTGAGCGGCTGGATGCCGGTGATGGTAAAGATGAACTGCAAAAACTAACAGTAACCATAAACGATCTTTTAGACAGGCTGCAGATATCATTCGACACGCAGCGCAGGTTTATAGACAATGCATCGCACGAGCTGTCTACACCGCTCACAGCTATATACAGCCAGCTGGATATAGCCTCGCAAAAAGACAGGAGTACAGAAGAATACAGGAAAGTGCTGGGCTCGGTAAAAGATGATGTAAAGGGACTGAGCCTGCTGGTGCGCAACCTGCTGGAGATAGCTAAGGCCAGCGGTTCGGAAAAAGGTATAGAACTATCTTTTGTAAGGATAGATGAATTGCTGATGCGCATTACAGCAGATATACACCGTATCAGCCCGCTGTACGAGGTAGATATAGTGCTGGACGTAGGCATGGAAGATGCGGCAGATATGGGTACATTCGGCAATGAGCATTTGCTGTACAGCGCTTTGAGGAATATTGTACACAATGCCTGTAAATACTCTTCCAATAAAAAAGCCGAAGTGAGCCTGGCTGTAGAAGGCAATTATATATTGATATTTATTGAAGACAATGGCCCGGGTATACCGCCTGAAGACCTAAAGAATATCTTCCAGCCGTTCTACCGCAGCAGGAAATATCATAATGTAATAGCAGGCACCGGCCTTGGCCTGTCGCTGGCATACCATATCATACGCCTGCATAAGGGCGATATTATTGTGCAGTCTGAAGTAGGCATAGGCAGCAGTTTCAAAGTCGTATTACCTATATCGCCCGATATGAGCAGATAATTTCAGCTTTATTGCTATTATTTACGATAATGGCATTTTCTTTGCTGATAATTAAGACAATACAATATTTTTGCACTACATAAAAACCATTAAACGAATGAAAAAGCAAACATTGTTATTAATGGCAGGTGGCCTGATGGCTCTTGCTTCTTGCAACAACAACGCAGGTGAAGCTACCGGCGCATCTCAGGCACAGATAGATTCTATGGTCAACGCCCGTGTAGAAGAGATACGTACGCAAATGATGGCCTCTAACGATTCGCTCATTAATGCAATGGCGGCTATGAAAGCTGATTCCATCATTGCGGCTATGAAAAATACCGGCGGTACTATTACAAAAACAACAAAGACAGTAATTAAGCCATCGGCACCGACCAATGTTACTCCGGCTCAGAAAGCTCCGGCTAATACAAACCCTATCAAGTCGCACTCTGATCAGAATTCAAGCGGTGGTTTGAAAAATATTAAAGACCATTCTGACCAGTCACAACAACAATCGGGTCAATCTGGTTTGAAAGGCATCAAGTCTCACGCAGATAAAAAGCCTGGACAATAAATATTAAGGTTATAAATAAAGAGCCCTTGTTATGGGCTCTTTATTTATGCTGCATATCAAAACGACTAATCTATAAAAGAAAAGCACCCTCTCTGAGGGTGCTTTTCTTTTATTAGGTATCTAACAAATTATTGTTTGATCATGTTAGAGAAAGTAAAGGTAAGTGTACCTGTGTTGTCTGAACCAGTCAGTGTCAAGCTTGCTTTTGTAGCATCAACTGTACCAGAACCAGTGTAAGCAACACCTTGAACAGTAGCAGAATTAACTGTAAAAGTTGTAGCAGACTGCAGTGTAACAGTCAATGAAGCTACGTTTGCATTGTTGCCATCTGCAAGGTCCATTCCCATAACTTTTGCATCAGTACCAACTGCATAAAACTTAATCCTCCAGTTAGTATAAGTATCTCCTTCGTTGTCTACGCCATTACCTTTATAGGTGTTGTAGTAAGAAGCCCTAACTTCTGATTCGCATTTGGTACCTGTGTATGCGAATGTACAAGAGCAATTGCCATCGTTACATACGCCACCGTTTTGGCATACTACATCTTTACAGGCATCTTTATTACATGCTGTGTAAGTTACAGCGCTCAGAGCGCCCATCGTCAAAAGTGCTGAAAATGCAATGTTGCGGATTGATTTCATAGATAGCTAAATTTTGTTTGCAATGAAAGTTTCAAATGTCATGCCAAAAGTACCTTAGAAAGCAGCTTAATACAAATTTTTTGTAAAAAATATGTATTAAGCAGTTCGTAAACAGTGCATTGTAGCGGCTTACGGCACGATAAACGGAATAAAAATGTTTAAAACAAGTTCTGCTAACTTTGTATGCCATGAGATACCGGTTGCTGTTGATTTGCAGCTTTTTCATTTTTATTGCTTTTTTACCTGCTGCCGTAGCCCAGTATACTTATGATTACAATGCCCGCTGTGCGGCAGCATACCACCATTATATGTCCCTTCAGCCCGAAGAGGGGAATGCGCTTATCCGTAAAGAAATAGCAGAGCACCCATACAACCTGATGGCCACTTACCTGGCCGATTATGAAGATTGCCTGCTGCTGCTGTTCAACGGAGATAAGACGGATTTCAGCCAGCGCATAGGGCATATGGATGCACGACTGGAACTGCTGGAGCGGGGAGATGAAAACTCGCCCTGGTACAGGCTTACGAGGGCCGGCATATACCTGCACTGGGCATTTGTATATGTAAGGATGGGCGAAAATCTCAAGGCTGGTATTCATTTCCGCAAATCGTTTTTGCTGCTGAAAGAGAACCGGAAAAGATTCCCTTCGTTTGCCTATAATGAAGTGTTTTGGGGTTTGGAGCAGGCTGCTGTAGGCACAGTGCCTGATGAGTATAAATGGGTGGCTTCTGTATTGGGATTGAAGGGGAGTGTAAAAGGGGGTAATGCTGCATTGGATGCCTTCCTGAAAACTCATTCGAATGAAGACATTTTTTATCGCGAAGCTGTAATATTTTCCTGCTACCTGAAATTTTACCTGCTGTACCGGCAGGAAGAAGTGTGGAATTTTTTACGCAGTAATAGTTATACTGCGGATAACCTGTTGAATTTATTTGTAAAGGCCAATATTGCCCTCAACTACCGGCAAGCTGATGCTGCGCTGCAAACATTAAAGCTGATAGAAGCGATGCCCGACAGCAGGCGCTATCCTATTTTTTATTTCGAGCATGCTTCGGCTCTATACCTGAAACTGGATGATGACTGTATAGGCTACTACCAAAAATTTATTGCTGCTTACAAGGGACGTATTTTCGTTAAAGACAGCTGGCTAAGGATGGCCTATGCTTATTACCTGAAGGGAGATATGCAGCATGCTGCATATTGCATGAACCAGGTGCCGAAACAAGGTACCACCACTGTTGATGCAGATAAGCAGGCGCAACGCACAGCCCAAACAGGTGAGTGGCCCAATAAAGCCTTGCTGCAGGTAAGGCTGCTGATAGACGGGGGCTATTATTCGCAGGCGCTTTCACGCATCAGTACGGTAAAGGCAAACCAGTTGAAAGAAACAGCGGAACAGGTTGAATATTACTTCAGGCTGGGCCGTATATATGATGAAACGGGTAATAGCCAACTGGCTATCCGCAACTACCAACTTACCACCGATATGGGCCGTGACCGCCGCGAATATTTTGCAGCGCGTGCTTTGCTGCAGACCGCGTTTATTTACGAGCGCGAGGGGAATAAGACCAAGGCGCTGCAGAAATATAATGAATGCCTGGGTATAGGCGACCATGATTATAAAAACTCGATAGACCAGCAGGCAAAAGCAGGAGTAAACCGCCTTACAGTGCGATAATTTATATTTTTTGCTTTTTATGGTTCTTTAATGCCTGGGTACCCTGTTGTTTATCAGTTGTTTATGTTTCAGGTAGCAATGTTTTATGTTTAATTAACTGATAGTTAATTAAAAAGATAATTTTCTTTTCTTTTTTCTGAAGGCTAACAGGATGTTTTCATCCATGTATATTCCTGCTTCATCTGCATAGACTTTTCAAGGGTACAAATCGGGGGTAATTTTAAGTATGAATCAATTTTACGCTTAAACCTGTACATATGAAATGTTTTAACGTTCTACAAAAACCGGTATTGTTGCTATTGATGCTGCTTGGGTGTATCAGTGCCCGTGCACAATATGCTACCCCGATAGCCTATCCTTTTACGGCATCATCCAAGCCATTCAGCTACCTGGTTGGTGGTTCTCCTGTAGGCAGCACTACACTGGGCACAGGGATATTGACAGATGATGGTGTGGTGACCGGTATACCGATAGGGTTTACTTTCCGCTATTGCAATGTAAACTATACGCAATTGAGCGCCGCAGCCAACTGTTATTTATCGCTGTCCAACAGCAGTACAGCGCAGTGGACCAACAGCCAGGCAAATATGTCCGGCATTACGCCCATGCTCATGCCATTTTGGGATGATATGTATGGTAATTCATCAGGCGCGGCAGTAACTTATCTTACCAGTGGTGCTGCAGGCAGCCGTGTATTTACCATTGAATGGAAAAACTGGAGGCCATTGTCGTCTACCGGCAATCCTGAAATGACCATACAAGTAAAGCTGTATGAAGGCGCGAATGCCATAGAGTTTTTATACAAACAGGAATCGGGCACCTATAGCAGCTACACGGCCACAATAGGCATGGGTGGCACTACCAACGCTGATTATGCGGTGCTGAATAATTCGGGCGCTGCGCCTACGCCTTCGGCAACAACTTTTACGAACGGCATCAGTTCAAGACCCGCTACCGGGCAGAGCTACCTGTGGGGCTTGCTGAAAAAAGGCTTTAATAATGCCTCTGCTGCATCGGTGGCCAGTCCTACCGGTACTTTTTGTGCAGGCGTTACATTGCCTGTGTCTGTAGTGATAAAGAACAATGGTTTTAACCAGATCAACAACCTGAAAATATACTGGTCGCTGGATGGCGGTACACCTACGCTTATCAACTGGAACACCCTGATAGATACATTGGGCAGTGTGCCCGGCAATGCAGCTACAGTGAACCTGGGCAATATCTTCTTCGGAACCACTCCGCACAATTTCAAAGTATATACATCTGTACCCAATGGTATAGCAGATACGGTGAATGTAGATGATACATTAAACTTCGACCTCGGCGCGGCCCTGAACGGTGTGTACTATGTAGGTGGGCCTTCACCTGATTTTGCAACGGTGCAAGATGCCGCCGATGCCGTAGTAAAATGGGGTGTTTGCGGACCGGTGACCTTCAAAATAAGAAGCGGTACCTATATAGGACGTATAAACCTGGGTACTATATCCGGCGGCAGTGCAGTGAACAGGGTGAGCTTTATTGCCGATGATGGTGTACCTGCATCATCCATAAACATCAATTATGCATCAACCGGTACAGGCGATAATTCAGTTATCAATTTCTCCGGTGCATCCTATGTGACCCTGAAGAACCTGACGATAAACAATACAACCAATGGTTCCGGTGGTACCGGGTCAGTGGTGTTCTTTGCAGCATCCAGCCCGGGTGATAGTATAATAGGCTGTACGATGAATACACTGGGTACGGTACAGAGCAGCAGCTATGCCTGTATCGCCAGTACTTCTACCGGTTACAACCTCAACGGGCTCACGATTATGAATAATACGCTGAACGGGTCTGCAGGCATCTATTACCTGTGGGGCACCAGCAGCAGTCCTATATCAGATTTCGTATGCAGCAATAATACAATCAATGCGTATTATATGGGTATTTACTACCTATACTATTTTAACGGCCCAATCATTACCAACAATAGTATAAATGGTACCAGTTCTTTCGCCAATTATGGTATATACGAAGTGTACGGAAATGTTACCACTACAAAGCCGATGCTGATAGCGAACAACAGGATAAGGGGTTTTGTAACCTATGGACTGCTGGTAGAATATCCTAAGGGAACATCTGCTACGAACAGGGCCAAGATCATGAACAATGTTATATTAAATACGGCACCCAATTCTTATGGGCTCATGGTGTACTACCCAGCCAATACAGATATGCTGAACAATACGGTTGTCATCAGCGGTGGTACATCTACCTCTACTTCTTATGCTGCCGGCTATTTCACACAAATAGGTGATAATAACAGGATCATGAATAACCTGTTTGTAAACTATACTGGTTCCCCTGCCTACAGTCCTAACTTCAATACATCTTTTACCAATAACGAGGTGGATTATAATACTTACTATACCACCGGCAGTGTATTTGCCTATGATATATGGAATGGTGTGAACCTGGCGGCTAATATGTCTGCGTGGCGTGCCTCTTCGTATTCTGCGCCTAATAAAGCAGACAGGAACTCTATATTCTACGACCCGGGTGTAAATCCAGTAACCGGTGTGCCTGATGCTTCAAACCCCGGTGCATGGGCCATTAACGGCCGCGGTAAACAGGTATTGGGCAACAATACAGATTTCACCGGAGCCGCGCGTCCTGATGTACTTGCAAATGGCGTGCCCGATGTAGGCGCATACGAACTGGAACCTACTTCTGTACCGCCTTCAGCTATACCTAACGGCCCTGCCGTGGTGGGCGGTAAACAATACTTCCTGTTTGGCGGTGATACAGTAGCTTCTGTTACCTGGAATCCTGCTTTGGGTATTACAGATTCGCTGGATGTGAAAGTATACAGCGGCCGCAAAGCTCCGGGCTTCAACCTGGTGAGCCCAACCAAATTTATGTACTTCTATACCGACATTAAACCAAGAAGCGCAGTGACAACATTTGATTTTAATACTGAAGTATATTATAAAGACCCGTGGCTGGGCACTATGCCAACAGAAGCTAATGTAAAGATGGCAGAAAAAGTAGGCCCTGTATGGGTAGCCTACAATGGTGTTGCAAGTGCTACTAATACAACACGCAATTTTATATCGGCACCGGGCCTTGCCAGCTTTGGCTATTTTACCGGTATTGACGATGGTACCATATTCTCGGCAATAGTAAAAGCTACAAGCTCTACCGTTATATGTAACGGCAGCCGTGTGGTACTGAAAGCCAATACGGGTACCGGCTATACTTACCAGTGGAACAAAAATGGTGCAGCAATACCCGGCGCAACACAAGACAGCCTGATAGTACTGCAGGCCGGGGATTATAGTGTAACGGTCACATCGTCGTTAGGTACCGCTACTTCTATCAGCATTACGGTAAGCACAATAGCTCCGCCAATGGCACAGATCACAGCTTCAGGTGCGCTTACATACTGCCCGGGTAGCAACCTTACACTTACTGCTAATACAGGTGCGGGCCTTAGCTATCAGTGGCAATTAGGTGGCCTCGATATTACAGGCGCTACCGGTACTACTTATGCCGTTAACGGCGCGGGTACGTATACGGTTAAGGTAAAGAACCTTGGGTGCTCCTCTACTTCCAATGCAACTGTAGTTAATTCAGGCCCGTTGTCTATTACCCTGGGTAATGATACTGCTTTCTGCGAAAGCAAGTTCATACCATTTGTATTGGATGCAGGTGTGCCAGGGGCAAGGTACCAGTGGAGCACAGGAGATACTACTCAAAAAATCAATGTATTTAAAACCTCCGGCAATTATTGGGTAATAGTAAATGCAGGGCCTAACTGTATAGATGCAGATACTATACACCTGGCCATAAACCCGCTGCCAAGTGTAAATGCTATTAATGCATTACCTGTGGGTACAAATACCTGGTCGTTCACACCAGCTGGTGGCCAAAACATTAATAACATACTTTGGATATTCCCTGATGGCACTACCAGCAATCAGAATACGGTACAGCATACCTTCCCCGACGGAAATGTAGTTGTACGGTTGGTGATGTATAACGATTGCGGTACAGACACTACTATGCTGATACGTTGGGTAACCAATGTAAATACCACCACCAGCGAAGGCTTTGATGTAAAACTGTACCCGAACCCGGCTAATGAGAATGTGACACTAAGCCTTGATGGTAATGTGTACCTGGAAGATGTCACTATACTGAACAGTGTAGGTGCAGTAGTATATCGCAAGGAGATGGAGAACAGTGCGAAGGAAATAGCATTAGATGTTACGCCTTATGCCAGTGGTCAATACATTATCCGTGCCGGTACTTCGGCTGGTGTAGTAATAAAACCACTAAATATTGTAAAGTAGGTTTATTGAATTGATTTTCAGTTGTTTAAATTAAAAATGCAGCGAACCCTTATTCGCTGCATTTTTAATTAGATAATAAAAGAGCGCTAATTGTGTACAAGAGATGAAAAAGATATTAAAAAAAAATTCACCCATTTAAATTTTATAATGTATATTTAATACCTGACCAAAATCTGCTTGTTCACGTAATAAATCCTTCTTTGTTATGCGAGTAAAAAATTACACTCCTTACATTTTGCTGACAGCCTTGTGCATGCTGTTTATGCATTCAACATTTGCACAACCGGTAACCCTGATGTCGACTGGTACCTGTAGTGGCGGGTCCTCTACCAGTACGGGTAACTGTGAATCTTTTTCTGTAAGAAATAACAGTGGTGGGCCTATTGTTATACGGGAGATACATAATTACCACTATGCATCACCAACCGGTGCGGGTACTTATGATCTATGGTACACTACTGTATCTGGCCAGGTAACCGGGGGGACAGCTACTATTTCTACACCCAACTGGATACAGGCTGCCGCCGGTGTAAGCGTAGGTGGTGCCAATGGTGTAAAACCTTTCTTTACCGGCCTTAGCATCATTTTGCAGCCGGGGCAAATCGGCAGGTTTGCAATAGTATTCCCTTATACAGTGGGCAGCAGTACTATATTCAGGCCGTCTAATACTATTGGATCGCAGATATATACTTCTGCAGGTGGTGTCGATCTGTTAGCCGGGTCGGCCAACGGTGTAAGTAATGCATTGCTGGGAAGTGGTTTGACATTAAATAGTACCTGGAGCTTTTTAGGTGGTATCGTATATGAGATAGCCCTGAAAGGCATGAACAATGCCAGTGTATATAAAATCACCAGCCCGGTAAACTTTTGCCAGGGCACTTACCCGGTAGTGGTATCTGTTAAGAATTCCGGTAAGAACAAGATCAATAATGTAAAAATATACTGGCTGCTGGATGGTGTACCGCAAACACCAATTAACTGGACCACACCAATAGATACTTTCGGCAGCGTAGGTGGTAATGAAGCACTGGTAACGCTGGGTAATGTAACATGGGGGGCTACACCGCATACGTTTAAGATATATACCTCTTTACCTAACGGTGTAGCTGATACGGTAAATAACGATGATACAATTAACGTGACCAAAGGTGCAGCATTGAATGGTGTGTATACGGTAGGTGGTGCTGCACCGGATTATCCAACGCTTTCTTCGGCTATTACAGCACTTAATTCATGGGGTATTTGCGGGCCGGTAACGTTCAATTTGCGGCCTATAACACACACAGGTAATGTTGCCATCAATACCATATCCGGCGCGAGTGCAACAAACCGCGTTACTATCCAGGCTGAAAATGGAAATGCTGCCAGTACGGTAGTTTCCTATAGCGCAACAGGTAGTGCCGATAACTTTGTTATGAGCCTTAACGGGGCTTCTTATCTTACCATCAAGAACCTGACACTGAGCGCTACAGGTAGTAGTTATGGGTATGTAATGCCTATGAGTGGTACTGTGTCGAATGACAGTATCCTGAATTGTAACTTCCTTACCAGTAACGCTGCCAGTTCATCTTTTGGCTGTATTTATGCCTCCGGTGTAAGTGGTAATAACGACAATATGGTGTTCAGGAAAAACCTGTTCTCGGGCGGCTATTATGGTGGCCTGTACTGGGGCGGTAACTCGGCATCTTATGCTGCAGGTATGGTCATAGATAGTAATACGATCAATAACCTGTACTACTACGGGTTATATGTATATTATACCAACGGTGTCAAGATACGTGATAACAACATCACCGGTTCTACTACCAGCTACTATCCGTTCTATATTCCTTATTGTTACCAGTCTCCGATCATTACCGGCAACAGGGTGGAATCGCAATATGGATATGGTATGTATATATTGTATGCACAAGGACTCAGCACCAGCAATAAAGGGCTTATAGCCAATAACAAATATGTTGGTAAAGGAACGACCACTCTTTATTATGGCTTGTATGCCAACTACCCGAACAATACCCGCATATATAACAATACAGCTTTTGTATATAATAACTACAGCAGCTGCTATGCGTTTGAGGCATATATGAGTGGTTACTCCGGCAATGATATTAAGAACAACCTGGGGATTAATACAGGCGGTGGTACGGGTGCTTATCTCTACAGCGCCGGTACAAGCGCAAGCAACCCTTCTGATTATAATAACTGGTATAGTAATAGTACCAGTGCACCGTTTGTGTATAATGGTACTACCTATACATCATTCAATGCATTCAGAGGTGCATACGGAGATGATAAAAATACACTCTCTTATGACCCGGGATTGAAATTTGACGGTACGCCTAACCCGCTTGATCCGGGTGTTTGGGCTGTAAACGGGCGTGGTGTGCAAATAGCAGGTAATGCCGCTGATATTGATGGTAATCCAAGGCCAACGCTTGAAGCAAATGGTGTACCTGACCTGGGTGCTATAGAAACGGTTCCGCAATGCGAACCGCCTTTGGCTGTTCCGGTTAATCCACCGGTTGTTGGTGCCAAACAATATTTCACATTTGGTTTCGATACGGTTGCCGCTATCAACTGGAATGCAACACTAGGCCTGACAGCTCCGTTGGAAGTAAGGCAGTATAGCGGCGCGAAAGCTCCGGGCTTCAATCTTATCAGCCCAACTAAATTCATGTATTTCTACACAGATGTAAGGCCTATGAGTGGGCTGACAACTTTTGATTACAATGCGGAGATATACTATAAAGACCCTTGGCGCGGTACAATGCCAACGGAAGCCAATATCAAACTAGCGGAGCTGATGAATGGTACCTGGTATGCCTATAACGGTAGCAATAGTGCTGCCAATACTACCCGCAATTTCCTTTCGGGTCCTGGCCTGGCACGTTTTGGTGCATTTACAGGTATAGATGACGGAACTATTTTCTCTGCTATTATAAAAGCTAAAGGATCTACCGTGATCTGTTATGGCAGCAACGTGACATTGAAATCGAATACAGGTGCGGGTTATACCTATCAGTGGAATAAAAACGGTGCCCCTATTGCAGGTGCTAACGAAGATAGCCTGGTAGTAAATACCGCCGGAGACTATAGTGTTACCGTAACATCTTCACAGGGTACTGCTACTTCTGTAAGCATCAACGTAAGCACTATAGCACCACCTATGGCACAGATCACTGCTTCAGGTGCACTTACTTATTGCCCTGGCAGCAATCTTACCCTGAATGCCAATACAGGTGCTGGCCTGGCATATCAATGGCAACTGGGTGGCCTGGATATAGCAGGTGCTACCGGTTCTTCTTATACAGTAACCAGTGCAGGTACTTACACGGTAAGAGTTAAGAATATAGGTTGTGCTACCACATCAAATGCTACAGCAGTAAGCCCCGGCCCATTGGCAATAAGCCTGGGTAATGATACTGCATTCTGCCAAAGCAAATACAAACCATTTGTACTGGATGCCGGAATCACAGGTGCCAAGTATCAATGGAGCACTGGTGATACTACGCAAAAGATCAATGTATATACCACATCCGGCGACTACTGGGTAATAGTAGATGCAGGTGTAAATTGTGTGGATGCAGATACGGTGCACCTTTCTGTTAGCCCGTTGCCAAGTGTCAATGCTATCAATGCATTGCCTGTAGGTACTAATACATGGGCATTCAGCCCGGCTGGTCCTAAGAACGTGAACAACGTACTGTGGATATTCCCTGACGGAACAAGCAACAATACCAATACCCAGCACACTTTCCCTGACGGCAACGTAGTGGTAAAGCTGGTAATGTATAATGATTGCGGTTCTGACACGACTATGCTCATCCGCTGGGCCACAAATGTGAATACCACAACAAATGAAGGTTTTGATGTGAAGTTGTATCCAAACCCGGCCAAGGAGAAAGTAATGCTGACACTGGAAGGTAATGTGTACCTGAAAGATGTAACCATACTGAATAGTGTAGGTGCTGTGGTGTATCGTAACGAAGTAAGCGGTACCGCTACTAAACAGGCAGTAATTGACATCACTCCATATGCAAGCGGGCAATATATTATCAGGGCAAATACATCAGAAGGACCGGTGAATAAAGCACTGAATATCGTGAGATAGGAGCATTAAACTTCAATTATATTATTAATACAAGCGAGTGGGGTTTGCCACTCGCTTGTATTTTTTATATAAATAAATTGCATTTGTAAATTTTAATCTTAACATGACAAAAGGCCTAAAAAGAGTATTTTTTTAACCATAAATTAATACCAAAACACTTGTAAATACAGGGCATTCTGGTTCACCTTAAATTTTTCCAGCTTCATCTGTTTTTTTTTGGTGCATGTTAAACATTTAATAATTTTAGAGGATTATATTCGAACCTTTAAGCATGTAATATGAAATACTTTAACACCGCAAAAAGCATTACACTACTGGTCATTTTGATCCTGTTCTCCCGGAGCAGATCGGAAGCCCAGTTTCTGACGGCGGCATCCTATCCGTTCACCGCCTCTTCCAAACCGTACACTTATCTTACAGGAGGAACTAATATTTCCTTCTATTACGGTGGTTATGACGATGACTACAGGGATAACATTCCTATAGGTTTCCCGTTCACTTTTTGTGGTACTACATATACCACTGTTACAGCAATTACTAACGGCTGGATGCAGTTTGGTAATGCTTCAAGCAGTTATTACTACTACCCGGCAAGCACCAGCTACCTGCCTTATACAGCCCCGAGCGTATTTGCAGGATGGTGTGATGCAATGGGAGGTTCGGGCTGGCAGGTATCTTACCTTACAACCGGTGCTGCAGGCAGCCGTGTATTTACGCTGGAATTTAAGAACTGGACCAACTGGTCTGGCTCACCAGCGACTTACATATCTTACCAGTACAAGTTATACGAAGGTGCGAATGCAGTTGAATTGCTCTACAAACAAGAAGCAGGTACTGCGGGTTTTGCCAGCGGTGCAGCTATCGGTATAGCTAAGTCTACTACAGACTGGCAAACATTAAGCAATACCAGTGCATCTCCTGTTTCATCCAGCACAGTATTCAATACTTCAACTATTGCAGGTAACCGCCCGGCTACGGGCCAAAGCTACCTGTGGGGTGTGCTGAAAAAAGGCTATAACAATGCCAGCACAGCATCTATAGCAAGCCCAAGCGGTACGTTCTGCTCTGGTGTTACGCTGCCGGTTTCTGTTATCGTAAAAAATGGCGGTCTTAACCAGATCAATAACCTGAAAATATACTGGATACTTGATGGTGTTCCCCAGCCAGTTATCAACTGGACATCTATGATAGACACGATGGGCAGCACCGGCGGTAACTCTGCTACAGTAAACCTGGGTAATATATTCTTTGGTGCAGCTTCGCACACATTTAAAGTATATACTTCTTTGCCAAACGGCATAGCTGATACGGTAAATAATGATGACACGCTGAGCTTCACCTTAGGGGCTGCTCTAAGCGGTGTGTATTATGTCGGTGGTGCCAGTCCTGATTTTGCCACGGTTGTGGACGCGAGGAATGCACTTGTTGCCCGTGGCGTTTGTGGCCCGGTAATATTTAAGATAAGGGCAGGTACTTATACAGGTGCAATAGACCTGGCTACCGTAAATGGTGTGAGCGCAACCAACAGGGTTACATTCATGCCGGATGACAACGTCCCTGCATCTGCAGTTAATATCAATTATGCAGCTACCGGTAGCGGCGATAACTATGTATTCCAGTTTAACGGTGCATCTTACATCACACTGAAAAACCTGACGATCAATAGTACATCATCATCTTCGGGATACGGGCGTGCTATTTATTTCAATAGCGGTAGTGTTAACGATAGTATAGTAGGCTGTACATTGAATGCAGGTAACCAAAGCTCTACCAGCAGTAACTATTCATGTATCAGCACCAATACCTCAGGTAATAATTTCAACAACCTGGTATTGCAAAACAATACTATGAATGGTTCTTGCGGTATCTATTATCTCTACGGTACCAGTAGTAACCCTACTACCGGTTTTGTAATGGAAAATAATACTATCAATGCCTATTATATTGGTACATACTATTTCTATTATTTGAACGGTGCTATTATCAGGAAAAATACAATCAATGCAACAGGTGGCGGCAACTCTTATATGGGTATGTATTACATCTACCTGTATGGCAGCAACCCAACTGATATATCCTACAACTCTGTTAAGGGATTCTATGGCTACGGTATGTATGTATCTAATCCTACAGGTGCATCTCTTACTAACAGGGCCAAGATCATGAACAACGTGATCATATCTAATCCGTCAACTATGGCTTATTATGGTTTGATGGTGTATTACGCATCTAATACGGATATAATAAACAATACCGTTATTACTGTTGGACCTAATGCTTCTTCTACTTCATACGGTACAAGTTATTTCTACCAGATGTATGGTGGCAACAAGATCATGAATAACCTGTTTGCAAACTACTCAAAGGGTAACCCGATAAATGCTAACTATCCTACCGGTTATTCAAATAACGAATACGATTATAATACGTACTATACTAATGGTACCAACTTCAGTTACGATCCGTATTATGGTACTACGACAGCTACATTGCCTGCGTTCAGGGCATACAGCTATCCTGCTGCGTACAATGCAGACCGTAACTCTGTATTCTATGATCCGGGTGTGAATCAATCAACCGGCGTACCAAACCCAGCTGATCCGGGTGCATGGGCGCTTAATGGCCGTGGTAAACAAGTAGCTGGCAATAATAAAGACTTCACAGGTGCTGCCCGCCCGGATATCCTGGCAAACGGTGTACCTGATAATGGTGCCTTCGAACTGGATCCTACTTCTATACCACCACTGGCTACGCCTACAGGCCCTGCAGTAGTGGGTGGCAAACAATACTTCCTGTTTGGATTTGATACGGTTGCTTCTGTAACATGGAACCCAACACTGGGTATTACAGACTCACTGGATGTGAGGGTATACAGTGGCCGTAAAGCACCTGGCTTCAACCTGGTAAGCCCAACCAAATTCATGTATTTCTATACTGATATCAAACAAAGAGGTAGTGTTACCACTTTCGATTTCAATACGGAAGTATATTATAAAGGGCCATGGTTAGGTACTATGCCTGTAGAAGCCAATGTGAAAATGGCTGAAAAAGTAGGGCCAACATGGGTTGCTTACAACGGCAGCAGCAGTGCTACCAACGTAACCCGTAAATTCATATCGGCTCCGGGCCTTGCATCTTTCGGTGCGTTTACCGGTATAGATGATGGTACTTTGTTCTCTGCTTTAATAAAAGCAAACGGCTCAACAATTATATGTAATGGCAGCAAGGTAACCCTGAAAGCAAATACAGGTACCGGTTATGCATACCAATGGAATAAAAACGGTGCACCGATAAGTGGTGCTACACAGGATAGCCTGGTAGTAACACAAGCAGGTGACTATACTGTAACTATTACTGCTCCTGCAGGTACTGCCACTTCTATTACTATCACCGTAAGCACCGTTGCACCGCCAATGGCACAGATCTCTGCCTCAGGTGCACTTACTTATTGCCCTGGTAATGGCCTGAAACTGAGTGCTAATACTGGTGCCGGCCTGGCTTACCAATGGCAACTGAACGGCCTGGATATAAGCGGCGCTACTGCACAAACTTATAGTGTAGGTACAGCAGGTACGTATACTGTTAAAGTGAAAAACATAGGTTGTACCACTATTTCTAATGCAACGGTTGTAAATGCAGGGCCGCTGGTAGTAGGCCTGGGTAATGACACCGCATTTTGCCAAACCAAATACATACCATATGTACTGGATGCAGGCATAGCAGGTGCCAGGTATCAATGGAGCACCGGTGATACAACACAGAAGATCAATGTGTACAATCAATCTGGTGACTACTGGGTAATAGTAAATGCAGGTCCTAACTGTATAGATGCAGATACGATCCACCTGGCTGTTAGCCCGCTGCCAAGCGTTAATGCTATCAACTCTCTGCCACTGGGTAATAATACTTATGCATTCAGCCCTGCAGGCGGACAGAATATCAATAACGTACTGTGGATATTCGGTGATGGTACTACCAATAACAATTACACAGTGCAGCATACTTTCCCTGACGGAAACATCAACGTAAGGCTGGTAATGTATAACGACTGCGGATCTGATACTGCAATGATCCTGCGCTGGGCTGCCAATGTTGGCAGCACCAATAATGAAGGTTACAATGTGAAATTGTACCCGAACCCTGCTAAGGAAAAAGTGACCCTTAGCCTGGATGGTAATGTGTTCCTGAAAGAAGTGACTGTACTGAACAGCGTAGGTGCTGTAGTATACCGCGGACAAGCAGGTAACAATGAAAAGAACATCACCGTTGACATCAGTGCTTTTGCAGCAGGTACCTATCTGATGCGCGCCGTAACAACCGACGGAACGGTTACCAAACCATTCAATATTACCAGGTAATCTTAAATACAAGTATAAAATCTCAGGCAGGCGGTATTAACCGCCTGCTTTTTTATTGGATATTTCCAAGGTTATACGCTATCAGAAGTAAAAAAGCACCATTTCGGTGCTTTTCGCATTTTAGTGTATAAGTGCGTGTCTGCCAGCTTTATTATGCAAAAATTAATGTCAAATATATTTTTTAATAAATTTTTAATCTAAAGCATGGTTTTTCGGACAAATATTTTAACTTTAAAAGCACACAACTTTAACAAATAATTAAATCATGTCTTTGTGATAGGATTTAACGCAATTTTTTAATAACAAAAAGTAAACGTAGATGAAGCATTTTAACAAATTGAGACATTTCCTCACTTTGCTGGTAGCGGTAGTTGCAGGCTATATGCCTGCGTCCGCTCAGCTGGCAGGTGGCGTGTACACGGTAGGTGGCACGAGCCCGAACTATGCTACTATTACAGCTGCAGTTTCGGCAATGAGTGCAGGTATTACAGGTCCTGTCACATTTAACATCCGTCCCGGTACGTATGCAACGCCGGTAGCATTCACTGCTATTACAGGTGCATCAGCTACAAACAGGGTGGTGTTCCAGGCAGAAAGCGGTAAAGGTACCGTAACCGTTACTGCGGCAGGTAGCAGTACAACTAACAACTATGTATTCAGGTTTACCAATACTGATTACATAACACTGCGTAACCTTACCCTGAGCAATACAGGTACTACCTATGGTGCTGCGGTTGATTTTGTGGGCACATCATCAAACGACAGTGTAGTAGGATGTTTGCTTACAGGTAGTACGGGTACTTCTACGTCACAGTACAAATCGCGTGTATATGCCAATGGCCATACCGGTACGGGTGTGGTTATATACCAGGATAGTATCATAAGCCCGTCTTATGGAGTGTATTGGTATGGTTCTTCAACCAGCGCATTGTCTAATAACACGGTGATAGCTAATAACACAATCGTTAATCCGTACTACAGTTGTGTATATACTTACTATACCAATGGGCTGAAAGTATTAAACAACAACTCTCCGGCTGTAACAGGTGTGGGGACCTTTTACGCATATTATAACGGATACGGAAATAACCGTATAGAAGTAAGAGGCAACACAGCCAATGCAAGTGGTTCGGGCAGTATGTATGGTCTTGGTGTTTATTATTGCGCGGGTGATGCAGTTACTCCTGCATTACGAGGCAATTTCAGCAACAATAACATAACATTGAATACAACCGGTGGTTCTGTGTACCCGGTTTACAACTACTATTCACAATACGATAGTATCACCAATAATACGATCAATGCGGTAACTACCTATTCTTCAGGTTACGCTTATATGTACCTGGCTTACAACGCACCGTATTCTGTTATATTGAATAATAATATCGTAGACTCTTCAGCTAATTATTACGCGTATAACTATGGCGTGTACTACGCCCCGTATTCTGTTGTGAAGAAGAATAATATCCGCCACTCTGCAGGCGGCAGTGGTTATTTCTACAACTACCCGCTTTATTACTCAAACTATGCGGTAGTAGATAGTAATACATTTATATATCTTAAAAGCGGTACCAGCGGTTATTTGTACAATAACGGTGGTTCGGGTGGCTATGCTTATTATTCAGACTATGTGAGTGTAAGCGGCAATACTATGCAGCACCTGCTGCCAAGTTCCAGCGGCTACCTGTATGGTGGTATGTTCTACTACTGTAACTATGGTGTATGTAAGAACAATAATATGATGAACTATGCAGGTAACACATCAGCTTACCTGTATGGCTACTGGAGCTACTATGGTAGCAATAACACGCTTGATAATAACTATATAGTAGACTCATGTGGTTATTACACCTACCTGTACAATGGTTATTATTCTCCAAACGTTACCTGGAGCAACAATACGCACCGCATGTATTCAGGTACTTATTATATCTACGATTACCGTAGCTATTATGGTGCAGGAGGCAACCGTATCCTGAACAATAATTTCTATTATACACAGGGCAATAGTTCATACACCACCTACAACTATATGATGTATGGTGTACCTAATACACAATATGTAGGTAATACCGTAAGGGCAAACGTAGCCGGTTCTTATTATGGGTATACTTACCAGGGTTCTGCATCTTATTCTAATGCAACATTTGCGAATAACGATATCAGCGTTACATCTACCGGTGGTGGTACCGTATATGGTTTGTATTTCCAGTATCCGAATTTCGATACCATTTTCAATAACGTGGTAAGTACTGCTACATCGGGTACCAACTATACGGCTTATATCTATTACCCGTATGGTGGCCTGAACCATATTTATAACAATACCTTCAATAGTAATGCAACGGGTGGTACCAACTATACCTTGTACGACTATAACCCGGGTTCATATTCCGGTACTACTAAGTATACCAACAATATCATTTCCCGTATGGGCAACTCAGGCCAGGCGCCTTTCTGCATGTATTCGAACGCCTATGTAACGGCCAGCGATTACAACAATATATACGCGCCCAATACGCCTTTAATGACCATCAGCAGCACCGGTTATAATACCATATCTGCTATAAGAACAGGTACTATTTATGAGAAAAATTCACTCTCATACAACCCTGGTTATGTAAATGCTGCTGGCGGCGATCTGCACCCTGATCCTAACAATCCGTCTGCATGGTCTGTAAACGGCCGTGGTATACACATTGCAGGTAACAATACCGACCGCTCTGGTGCTACCCGTTCTATAACACCTGGTACAGGTGTACCTGATTTAGGTGCTTATGAGTTTGTACCACTGTCATCTCCGCCGGCTTGTACGGCTGCTCCGGCAGCACCTGTGGCAGGCGGTACGCAGGTATTCACCTTCGGGCAGGATACTGCAGCCGTTATTACATGGGATGCAACAGCCCCTGTTCCTTCGGCTATTACCGTTAAACAGTTCAGCGGTGCAGTAGCACCAACACTGACAGGTTTTAATGCTACCTATATGTACTTCTACGATTCAATAGGGGTAACAGGTACAGGCGCATTTAACTATACTGTGAAGAATTATTATAAAGATCCATGGATAGGTACTATAGCTTCTGAAAGCTCATTGAGGCTGGCTAAAAAAGACCTGGCATGGGTGGGTTACCCTGCTACAGCTGGTAACAGCACCGTATGGAACCAGTTCACCACCGCGGGCCTTTCTACCTATGGCCTGTATACAGGTATAGATGTTTCCAACAATGCCAGTGCCAATTCAGTGGCGGCACCATCAGGCAGCTTCTGCCCGGGCACTTATCCAACATCTATCCGTATTACCAATAACGGTAATAATGTAATTAACAGTGTACAGCTTTGCTGGAAAATAAACGGCGGCAGCACTTCATGTACTACTATTACAGCACCTATACCTGTATTCAACGGGACTATAGGTAGTAATGCCATTAGTGTACCGATAGGTAATATCCTGTATGGTACGGGCAACGTGAACATTTTTGCGTGGACCTCAACACCAAACAGTGTAGTAGACCCTGCCAATGGTGATGATACCCTGAATATAAATATGCACTCTGCATTGTCTGGTGTATATACTGTGGGTGGTGCTACACCTGATTTCACAGATGTGATAACCGGTGTCAATGCACTTAAAACTTACGGTATGTGCGGCCCTGTTATTTTCAAAGTACGTGCAGGTTCTTATGCAGGTAATATAGACCTGACCAATGTATCAGGCTCAAGTTCTGTAAACCGCTTTACTATGCAGGCCGATGATAATGTTCCGGCTTCAAGCGTAAACATCAGCTATTCTGCTACGGGCACAGGCGATAACTATGTTATCCGCCTCAATGGCCTGAACTATGTAACGCTGAAGAACCTGACATTTAATGCAACAGGCGGCTCTTATGGTTATTGTATGACCTTTGCCGGTGCGCAGAATAACTACGACAGTGTGATCGGTTGTACTTTCAATACAGCTTCTATTTCTAACAGCTATTTTGCGGGTATCTATTGTTATAACTTAACCACACCAAACTACCTGGTGATTAAGAACAATACCGTGAACGGTGGTTACTATGGTATGTCGTTCTACTCGACTACCTCAAATACACCGGGCCTGGTTATTGATAGCAATACCATTTCAAATGTGTATTACTATGGTATCAACTACATCTATTATTTCGATGGTGCCAAAGTGCGGTATAATAACATAAGCACCACATCAACTTCAGCTTATTATGGTTTGTACTATTTCTATTGCTCTGGCAATACGCTGCCTATCGAATTTATAGGTAATAGGATATCCGGCTTCTACGGTTACGGTACGCTTATTTACTACCCTTATGGTACAGCTGCCAATCGTTCAATTATCCGAAACAATATCATTACTTATAATGGTACCAGCACATCGTATTACCAGTTGTTCTGCGGCTATAGTACTTATACCGATGTGATCAACAATACGGCTATCAATGCAGGTGGTGCATCATCATCTACATCTTACTGCCCTGGTTATATTTATTTCTCCAGTTATACAGGCAGCCGTGCATATAACAACCTGTTTGCAAACTATTCAGGCGGTCCGGCTATGTATTGCTATTTCTATGGTGGTTATTCGCAGGCTTGTGATTATAACAACCTTTATTCAAGTGGCACAAGCCTTGTGTATGATGCTTATAACGGTACCACCTATGCTAATCTCGGCACATGGAGGTCATCCAGCTTTGCATCTACTACCCTGGGCGGATTTGATAAAAATTCTATCTCTTATAATCCGGGTGTAAATACCACTACAGGCGTACCAAATCCTGCTGATCCGGGAGCGTGGGCAGTAAATGGCCGCGGTGTTCAGATGTTGGGTAACAACAAGGACATCAATGGCGCTGCTCGTCCGGATGTACTGGCAGCCGGTGTACCGGATGTAGGTGCGGTAGAAATCGATCCTACTTCTATACCACCACTGGCTACGCCTACAGGCCCTGCTGTGGTAGGCGGCAAACAATACTTCCTGTTTGGTTACGATACGGTTGCTTCTGTAACCTGGAACCCGACATTGGGTATTACTGATACGCTGGAAGTAAGGCAATACAGTGGCCGTAAAGCACCGGGCTTCAACCTGGTGAGCCCAACCAAGTTCATGTACTTCTATACAGATATCAAACCAAGGAGCACTATCAGCACGTTCGACTATAATACCGAAGTGTACTATATGGCGCCATGGTTAGGCACTATGCCTGTAGAAGCCAATGTGAAAATGGCTGAAAAAGTGGGTACTACATGGGTAGCTTATAACGGAAGTAACAGTGCTACCAATGTAAGTCGCAAGTTCATATCGGCTCCGGGCCTTGCAGCCTTCGGCGCATTCACTGGTATCGACGATGGTACCTTGTTCTCTGCACTGGTAAAAGCAAATGGTTCAACTATAATTTGTACCGGCAGCAAGGTGACTCTGAAAGCCAGCACAGGTACCGGATATAGCTACCAATGGAATAAGAATGGCGCACCTATAAGCGGTGCTACGCAAGATAGCCTTGTGGTAACACAGGCCGGTGACTATAGCGTTACGATCAATGCACCTGCAGGCACGGCTACATCTATTACAATGAATGTAAGTACTGTAGCTCCGCCAATGTCGCAGATAACTGCATCAGGTGCGCTTACCTATTGCCCGGGCAATAACCTGACACTGATGGGTAATACCGGTGCAGGCTTGTCATACCAATGGCAACTGAATGGCCTGGATATCTCCGGTGCTACTGCGCAAAACTATGCTGTAGCTATGGCCGGTACTTATACCTTAAAGGTGAAGAATATTGGTTGTACCACTACTTCTAATGCAACTGTTGTAAATGCAGGTCCGCTGGTGGTAGACCTTGGAACAGATACTACCTTCTGCCAGACCAAATACATACCATTTATACTGGATGCAGGCGTACCTGGTGCCAAATACCAATGGAGCACAGGTGATACTACACAGAAGATCAGTGTATCAACGAAATCCGGTGATTACTGGGTACTGGTAAATGCAGGCGCTAATTGCGTAGATGCAGATACGATACACCTGTTGGTTCACCCGCTTCCAAGCGTGAATGCGATCAACTCACTGCCATTGGGTAACAATACTTATGCATTCAGCCCTGCCGGTGCACAGAACATCAATAATGTATTGTGGATATTCGGCGATGGTACAACCAGCAATAGTTATACTACGCAGCATACCTTCCCTGACGGAAACGTTATTGTAAAACTGGTAATGTATAACGATTGCGGATCTGATACAGCAATGATACTGCGTTGGGCAACTAATGTGGGCAGCACAACGAGCGAAGGCTTTGATGTGAAATTGTATCCAAACCCTGCCAGCGATAAACTGACACTGACACTGGACGGCAATGTGTACCTGAAAGATGTGACCATACTGAACAGTGTAGGTGCAGTGGTATATCGCAGCGAGGTGAATGATAATGCCAAACAGGCTGTCATCGATGTAGCTCCGTATGCTAATGGCCAGTATATAATAAGAGCCAATACATCGGAAGGTGCGGTAAGTAAACCGTTCAACATTGTGAGGTAAAAAAGAACCAGTATTTTTGGTCAATATCAAAAGGCGGCTATATGCCGCCTTTTGATATTGTATAGTATTTATATGTATTGGTAAAGCATTTTTACGAAGACCCAAAGGCAATTGTATATTTGCAGCACAAACACTTTTTTGCTGTATGCGTTTAGCTTTATTAATACCGGTAGCACTACTGCTGATATTTTCATCCTGCAGGGAATCCCGTATTCACGATCATGATGAATGGGGCAAGTATTTCGAGGCGCAGGGCATCAAAAAAGGTTGTTTCATACTTCGTGATAATAACCACGAATCAGTACACTATTATAATAAAGACCGCTGCCTGGAACGTTTTGCCCCGGCGTCTACCTTCAAAATATTCAGCTCGCTGGTGGCACTGGAGACTGGTGTGGCACCTGATGAGCAACTGGTGATAAAATGGGATAGTGTAGTACGCTGGAACCCCGAATGGAATAAGGACATGAATATGCGCGAGGCATTTAAGAAAAGCAGCCTTAGCTATTACCAGGAGCTGGCAAGGCGTATAGGTAAAGACTATATGCAGCACTACCTGGATACCGTACATTATGGTAATGCACGCATAGGCAATGCCGTAGATGAATTTTGGATAAACGATACACTGCAGGTATCTGCCGATGAACAGGTAGGGTTTGTGAAAAGACTTTATTTCAATGAATTACCATTTTCAGAACGCACTCAGCGTATAGTAAAAAGCCTGATGCTGCAGGAAGATACGCTGGGCTATAAGCTGTATTACAAAACAGGCTGGGCAAAATTGCCTGAAAAACAGGTATTGTGGATAGTGGGTTTTGTAGAAAAAATAGAGCATATGAAAGAGCATAAGAACTCTATGAACAAAAGCGATGAACGCCTGTATCCTTATTTCTTTGCAGAAAATTTCGAAGTGGCTCCAACAGATACTACTAAAGACTGGCGTGGGATAAGGCTGGGTATATTAAAGAAAATACTGGGTGATTACAATGTGATACCTAAATAAAAGCTCAACAATTTGTTGAGCTTTTATTTTTAACGCGGGTAATATCCCGTTAAAATAACCTTTTCAATACATTGTATATGACCTGTGGTTTGCCCAGTGTATAAAAATGCAGCACAGGCGCATTGTTCTTCAGCAGGTCTTTGCATTGTTCCAGCAGCCATTCTTCACCCACACGGTCGCAGGCCTCAGGTGTTTTAGCATTCATCATTTCATTGCACAGGTCTACCGGCAGTTCTACATTGAATATGCTCGGTATCATTGTCAGCTGGCGTTTGTTGGTCAGCGGTTTTAGTCCTGGTATTATCGGCACGTTCACATTATGCTCCTGGCATTTGGCCACGTAATTATAATAGTGCGCATTGTTGAAGAACATTTGCGTAGTTACGTAATCAGCGCCCAGGTCTATCTTACGTTTCAGGTAGTATATGTCGGTATCTATATTAGGTGCCTCAAAATGTTTTTCGGGGTAGCCCGCTATACCTACGCAGAAATCGGTTTTTACGCCGTCCATAATATCTTCTTCCAGGTAGTGTCCTTTGTTCAATCCTTCTACCTGTTTTACCAGGTCTTCGGCATAACGGTGGCCGCTGGGGTGCGGGGTAAAGAATTTTTCATTCGCAGCAGCGTCACCACGCAAGGCCAATACGTTCTGTACACCCAGGAAGTGGAGGTCTATCAGGGCATTCTCCGTCTCTTCCTTGCTGAAACCGCCGCAGATAAGGTGTGGAATAGCCTCTACCTTGTACTTGTTCATGATAGCAGCGCAAATACCAACTGTACCGGGACGTTTGCGTATTTCTACCCGTTCAAAGTTCCCATCGGCACGTTTTTTATAAACCTGCTCTGCACGGTGGTAGGTAACATTGATGAATGCGGGCTTGAACTCCATCAGCGGGTCAAGATGCGAATAGATAGAATCAATGCTCTTACCTTTGGTAGGTGGCAGTATTTCCAGCGATATTATAGGCCCGTTTGCGTTGGCCAGGTATTCGGTTACTTTCATAATAAACTGTGCAAAAATATATATTCTGACGGTAGTTAAGGGTAAATATGTTAAGGCAGGTTTGCTATTTTTGTTGAAAATAAGCAAGTTGAGCAATAACAAGCTGACTATTACCACCCGTGGACTGATAAAACGTTACCGTAGCCGTACGGTGGTGAATAATGTGTCATTTGAAGTGAACCAGGGGGAGATCGTAGGCTTGCTGGGCCCTAATGGTGCCGGGAAGACCACCTCTTTTTATATGGTGGTAGGCCTGGTAAAACCAGATGAGGGGGAAGTATTCCTGAACGACCAGAATATCACAAAACTGCCTATGTATAAGCGGGCACAGATGGGCATAGGCTACCTGCCGCAGGAGGCATCGGTATTTCGTAAATTGTCTGTAGAGGATAATATCTCGGCGGTGCTGGAAATGACCAAACTGACCCGCGGGGAGCAAAAAGACAAACTGGAGCTGTTGCTGGAAGAATTCAGGCTTACTCATGTGCGTAAGAGCCCCGGCGATGTACTGAGCGGGGGCGAAAGAAGGCGTACAGAAATAGCCCGTGCCCTGGCAGTAGATCCAAAGTTTATATTGCTGGATGAGCCGTTTGCAGGTATAGACCCCATAGCTGTAGAAGATATTCAAACTATAGTAGCCAGGCTTAAATTCAAAAATATTGGTATATTGATAACGGATCACAACGTACAGGAGACCTTATCCATTACCGACCGTGCCTACCTGCTGTTTGAGGGTAAAATACTGAAAGCAGGCAGCGCAGAGGAACTGGCAGCGGACGAACAGGTAAGAAAAGTGTATCTTGGGCAACATTTTATACTGAAACGTAAAGACTATACACCCTCCGAATAAGCGTAGTTAAGCGCCACACATACATATAGATATAGCTAAAGAAGATGAGTATTATCAGTCCGGCATTAAAAGGATTTATGAAATTGCGCCAAAGCGCGATCCACAATTTCATGCTCAACCCGGTAGATACCCAGCAACAGGTGTTCAATGAATTGATCGGTTCTGCACAATTCACCGAATACGGCAAGAAATATGGTTTTGAAAAAATAAACAGTGTTTCTGATTTCCGTAAACAAGTGCCTATTAACGATTACGATACTTTAAAACCATATATACAGCGCATACTGGAGGGGGAGCAGAATATACTGTGGCCATCGCCTATCAGCTGGTTTGCCAAATCGAGCGGCACTACCAGCGATAAAAGTAAATTCATACCCATCAGTAAAGAGGCGCTGGATGATAACCATTACAAAGCCGGTAAAGATGTGCTGGCCCTGTACTTGCGCGAATGTCCCGATTCAAAGTTTATGTCGGGCAAATGCCTGGTAATAGGTGGCAGCCACCAGATAAACCAGCTGAATGCCGATTCTTTCTACGGCGACTTGTCTGCCGTGATGCTGCAGAATATGCCTTTGTACGGTCAACTGATACGTACGCCCGATCTCTCTATAGCCCTAATGGAAGAATGGGAAGAGAAAATAGAGATGATGGCCCATACAGTGATACATGAGAATGTGACCTACATTGCAGGTGTACCTACCTGGACCATTGTACTGATAAAAAGGATATTGGAAATTTCAGGCGCTAAAAACCTTTGCGAGGTATGGCCCAATCTGGAACTATATATACATGGCGGTGTAAGCTTTAAGCCTTACCGCAAACAATTTGAGACCTTCATTCCTTCGCCTTCCATGCATTTCCTGGAAACATATAATGCATCTGAAGGATTTTTTGCTGCCCAGGATGATCTGGAGCAGGAAGGCATGCTGCTGTTTTTGAACCACGGCATTTATTACGAGTTCATGCCGATGGAAGAGTATGGCAAGGAAAACCCTGCTACGCTCAGCCTGAAAGAAGTGGAGCTGAATAAGAACTATGCACTGGTCATCAATACCAACTGCGGGCTGTGGCGCTACCTGGTGGGCGATACGATACAGTTTACATCACGTTCGCCTTACCGTGTAAAAGTTACCGGGCGCTTAAAGCATTTTATCAATGCTTTTGGCGAAGAAGTGATCGTAGACAATTCGGACTATGCTATTGCTGAAGCCTGCAAGCTGACAGGTGCTATAGTAAATGACTATACAGCTGCCCCTGTATACATGACTGGGGATAATAACGGTGCCCACGAATGGATCATTGAATTTGAAACACTGCCTTGCCCGCTGGATGTATTTGTAGATGCAATGGATAAGTCATTGCAAAAAATAAATTCAGACTACGAAGCCAAAAGGCATAAGGACATAGCACTACGCAAGCCTATAGTGCATGTAATGCCGGCAGGTGGCTTTACCAAATGGCTGAAGGATAAAGGTAAGTTGGGCGGCCAGCATAAAGTGCCGCGCTTAAGCAATGAGCGCACTTACCTGGAGCAGATACTGCCTTACATCAATAAGTAGATCAGCGTTTTTGTTTTTTCTTTTTACCGGGCGCAGGTGTACCGGGTGATACCTTCACGGTTTCCGGCGCAGGCTCCGGCTGTATATTATATTCCCAGTTTTGTAGAACGGCAGACAGGCGCAGCAGCACCCCGCTGTTGGCCATGTACAGCAGCATCACCGGCAGCAGTTTGAAGGCTCCGCGCTTGGTGGTGTTGCTCAGGTCGTACCATGGGATGAGATAACCTAACACAGGCAAGCCTATGTAGACAATAGCAATGGCATATAGCAGCATCCATTGCTTTTTTAATGTGCTGCGGAAGAAGATAGCGTCAGCTATAAATACCGCTATGAATACGTTGATGAAGTAACCGTATATTTTTATGTTGTTACCGCCCAGCAGGTATTCTGTATTCATTTCGTGCAGGCGGGTAAAAATAGGAGAGAGGTCGCCCAGATTGTGGTTGATCTGCGATTGAACATCGAACCGCACCGGCATATAATATTTCACGAATACACCCATCCATATAAAATAGAATAAGAATGGTATAAGCAGGAACAATGCACCCCGCAATGCTATGCGTATAGCTCCTAACTGTTCTTTATAGAAGATGTATAAAACAAGTGGCAGCAGCAGACCGGCAAATACCAGTGTTTCAGACCGTATATAAGTAGCAAAGCCAAACAGGACACAGGAGAACAGGAATGTTTTGTATTGCCTTGTAGCCGCGTATTGCAGCAGGAAGTATACGCCGGCAAAGAACAATGCCATATTGGAATAGTCGTATAGCAGCATATAAGTATAGGCGTATACATCGGGTATGGTCATGAACAGCAGGAACAGCATGCCCGCTATTACGCCATGCAGATGTTCTCTCACTAGGGTGTACATCCAGGTGAGAAAGCTGATACAAAATACCGATAACCATACCTGCCCGAAGGGATGCACTAATTGTTTGTAAATGATTTGCAGGCAGGTGATATAAGGTGGCTTTAGATGATTGTTGGTAGAGGTTAGGTCTACTTTAAATACCGAATTGAGCATAGTGTGTTCGCGGACAGTAAATTCTGCAACCGCTTCAGCTCCCGAAAGTATATCTCTGGCATTGGGCGGGTAAATAAAGCAGCGCCAGGCACTGGGTATCATCAGTATGATAAACACGATGATAAACAACCATTCATACAATGGTATACTGCGTAGGCCAGCTGCCAGGCCGCGTATATCGGTGCGCTTATACTTTTTTAGCTGTGTGATATTTAACAGAATAGCGCAGGCAGAGATGCTGATAACCGTACTTGCCGTGGTAATAGGTATATAAAACAATTGCAGCAGGAAGGGCAGCAGAGATAATACCATGATGCCGTTTATCATAGCCAATGCAAACGTTGCCGCGGGCTTTAGCCGGATATCAAAAATATGCAGTAAGGCACGCCCGCAAAGGAAGTGCATACATAATAAGAATATGAGTGCAGGCAGGTTCATGGTTCCGGTTTGTAAATAGTGGTGTAGGCCTTTACAATTTTATCAATATCTTCTTTACCGCTAAGGTGTACTATGTCTGTGTTCATAGCAGAATCTATAGCTAAGGCATATTGTGCCTTGTAGAGATACGGGCTATTGGGTAGTATAGTGCGCAGGCCGCTGTAATAATAAAATACAATTGGCTCGGGCATAGTGATATTTATGCCATTACGGGTAAAATACTCCTGGGGTGGTATCAGCACCAGCGGGTCTTTAATATGCTCGCGCCTGAAATAATTGGCCAATCCCTGTGCTCCTATGTAGCTGCCGCCCCACCGTATTTCTTTGCGGTCTTTCAGGCTCATATGCTGCAGGTCTTCCTTCACATGGCGGCGGAAGGGGAGGATGCGGTCCTCCAGCCAGATATGGGTAGCCTCTGTATTGAAAAAAAGATATATAAAAAGGATGGAAGCAAATAAGAGCAAGACCCTCCTAACGGTTACGGCTTTATTCTGGTCGTTCTGGTTTTTCAAATTCATTATTCAGCTCATCTATATACCCCAGTATCTCCTTTCTGCCGGTCATTTTCACCGTACTGGTAACAAAACTGCGGGGAATAAATTCCCATTCTTTTTTCATTTCCTCTATAAAGGCCCTAACGTTCTTTGCTGTTTCGCGTTGGGTGATTTTATCTGCCTTTGTAAAGACCATATTAAAAGGTATGCCCCAGTCTCCCAGCTTGCGCAAAAATTCCAGGTCCAGTTTCTGCGGGTTATGACGGCTGTCTATCAGTACAAAAACGGTAACAAGGTTCTCGCGTTTTTGCAGGTAGTTGGCTATCATTTTCTCCCAGCTGGCCCTTTGTGTCTGCGATACTTTTGCAAAGCCGTACCCGGGCAGATCTACCATATACCAGGTATCATTAATGATAAAATGGTTGATCAACTGTGTCTTACCAGGACTTGACGAGGTTTTAGCCAGTTTCGTTAGGCCGGTGATCATATTTATGAGAGAAGATTTTCCCACATTCGACCTGCCGATGAAGGCATATTCCGGCAGTGTAGGGGCCGGGCAGTTTTCTACCTTCGGGCTACTTATTAAATATTTTGCTGAGCGTATTTCCATTGGTAAGCTTTAATGTACTTTTGCACCGATGCATCGGGAAAATGTAACAAATCCGGCACAAGTACTGCCGGATTCAAGCTCAAATTTAAGCAAGAAAGACCAAGTGGCCGATATGTTTAATAACATAGCCGGCAATTACGACTTCCTCAACCATTTTTTATCGATGGGTATTGACAAAGGCTGGCGCAAAAAAGCTATAGCCGAGATCAATAAAATTCAACCTAAGCTGATACTGGATGTGGCCACCGGCACTGCCGACCTGGCCATTGCTGCCGTTGCTACCCATGCGCACAGCATTACCGGCATAGATATAGCCAACCAGATGCTGGATATAGGCCGGAAGAAAATAAAAGAGCGCAAGCTGGATGGTATCATCACGCTTCAATATGGCGATAGTGAAGCATTACCCTTCAGCGATGGTCATTTCGATGCTATAACCTGCGCCTACGGTGTACGCAATTTTGAGCACCTGGAGGCGGGCCTGAAGGAAATGAACCGCGTGATGCGTACAGGCGGTAAACTAGCCATATTGGAATTTTCACACCCGAAGAAATTCCCTATTAAAGAGGTGTATAAATTTTACTTCCGTTATATACTGCCTACGCTGGGCAAGCTGGTATCGAAGCACAGCCGCGCTTATACCTACCTGCCCGAATCGGTGAATGCATTTCCCGAAGGAAATGTGTTCTGCACCATGCTGGAACGCTGCGGTTTTAAAGATGCCCATGCGCGCCCGCTTACATTCGGCATCACCACCTTGTATACAGCTACGAAATAAAAAATAAAACCCGCTTAAAAAAGCGGGTTACTTTCATTTGGATTTTGACACGAAAACAGTTTCTACTGTTATTTCTTTTTGCTGAAAAAATCTTTTAATTCACGGCTCATTTGCTCGCCACGCCTTTTCAGGTCCTGCAGTTCATCGCCCATATTCTTTGCCATAGTATGAAAGTCCATAGGCGTGCCCGACATGTATTGCATATCATAAGGGGTGCGTGCTACCGGTATGATGATCCAGGCGAGGATATATGCCAGTAAACCAATGCCTGCTGTTAAGAACAGTACCGCAAATACCAGGCGTACTATTACAGGGTCGATATCAAAATAATTAGCTACACCACTACACACACCGCCAATAAGTTTATCGTTCGGGTTGCGGTACAGCCTGCGGCTCGAATACTGGCCGCCCTGCTGCCTGTTGTTGGACTGGGATGTGCCGCTATATGGTGCAGGGAAATGGCTTACCAGGTTGCCGGTAGCATCCCTGCCGTCGTTAAGTGCGCTGGCAGGTCCCAATGTTTCTATTACCTTCAGTACATCGCTTTTGTCAATAGAAGGTGCACCTGCATTCAGCCTTGTGAAAAACAGTTCGGCTATGCGGGCTTCTATATCATTGATGATCTCTTCCTTACCATCTTCTCCCGAAAAATGACGTTCCAGGGATGAAATGTAGTCCTTCAATATCATGTAGGCATCTTCTTCAATAGGAAGTACCCGGCCCATGATGTTGATCTGTATAATGCGTTGCATAAAATTGAGTTTTATAATGTAGTGGTTAAATGATTGACTGCGTTACTTAATTCATCCCAGGTGCTGCGCAATTGTGCGTAGAACTTCAACCCGGGTTTGGTGAGCGCGTAATACTTGCGCGGCGGGCCCGATGGAGATTCTTCCCAGCGGTAGGTAAGTATGCCGGCATTCTTCAGCCGGGTGAGCAGGGGATATAATGTGCCTTCCAGTACTACCAGTTTTGCTTCCTTCAGCTGCTCCAGTATATCGCTGGGGTAGGCCTCCTTCTGCTGGTGTATAATGCCTAAAATGCACAATTCCAGCAAGCCCTTCCGCATCTGCGATTCCGTATTATCTATATTCATCTTAAAAGCATTTACTATGCAAAACTAAGTGTTTTTATAATACTATGTATAACATAGTACCTTTTTAAGGATAATATTTTGTTAAAGCCAGTAGTGGGTTATATAATCGTGGTATGAAACTGCTTGATTACCTTTGTATTATGCAGTTTCAATCCATAACTGAAAAGGATATAATTTTTTTTCGTGACTTGCCGGGTATAAAGGCCGTGCTGAATGATGAGGAATCGATATTGGCCTGCGCTTCCGACCAGACAGAAGACCTTTGTTACAGGGCGCAATTAGTGATACAGCCGGAAACTGTGGAAGCCGTGAGCGCTATCATGAAGTATTGCAATGAAGCAGGTATACCTGTTACCCCGCGGGGTGCCGGTACGGGGCTTAGCGGTGGTGCGTTGCCGGTATACGGCGGCATAGTGCTGGATATGAAACGCTTCAACCGCATATTGAATGTAGATACGCGTAATTTCCAGGTGACGACAGAGCCGGGGGTAATAACGCAGGAATTGCAGGAGCATGTGAAAGAAAAAGGATTGTTTTACCCGCCAGATCCTGCCAGTAAAGGCTCCTGTTTTATTGGTGGCAATGTATCTGAAAACTCAGGCGGCCCAAGGGCTGTAAAATATGGCGTGGTAAAGGATTATGTGCTAAACCTGGAAATGGTATTGGCGAATGGGGAAGTGATATGGACTGGTGCCAATGTACTGAAAAATGCTACGGGCTATAATCTTACCCAACTGGTTGTAGGCAGTGAGGGTACGCTGGGGGTCATTACAAAAATTGTGTTGAGGTTGCTACCTGCTGTGAAGCACGACCTGCTGATGCTGGTGCCATTCCGCTCTGCAACAGAAGCATGTGCCGCAGTTAATGCTATTTTCCTGGCCGGCCATACACCATCTGCACTTGAATTTATGGAGCGCGATGCGCTGGAATGGTCTATGAAATATACGCAGGCCACCGGCATTTCACTGCCTGCCGATATACAGGCACACCTGCTGGTAGAAGTGGACGGCAATAACCAGGAGCTGCTATATAAAGACATGGAAGAAATAGCCGCTATTGTGCAGCAATATGATATCGACGAGATATTATTTGCAGATACGCATGAACAAAAACAAATGCTGTGGGCACTGCGGCGCAAGGTGGGCGAAGCGGTAAAAAGTAATTCTGTTTACAAAGAAGAAGATACCGTAGTGCCACGGGCAGAACTGCCTGAATTGCTACGCATCATCAAAAAAATAGGGAAGGAATATGGTTTCCAGTCGGTATGTTATGGCCATGCCGGCGATGGTAACCTGCATGTAAATATTGTAAAAGCAGGTATGAGTGATGCCGACTGGAACAATAAGCTGCCGGAAGGTATACGTAAGCTGTTTAAAGAAGTGGTGCGCATGGGTGGTACTATATCGGGAGAGCATGGTATAGGCCTGGTGCAGAAAAACTATATGGATATTGCTTTCAGCAAAGTGCAATTGCAGCTGATGCAGGATATAAAAAAGGTTTTTGATCCGAATGGCATCCTTAACCCAGGTAAAATATTTGCCGGTGAATTTTAAGAGAAATTTTACATATCCAATACTTGCCAAAACGGTCATCCCCAGCCGTTTTTGTACTAACTTCGCTTGTATATGAAAAGCATACTATCTGTTTTGTTGCTGAGCCTTGGTTTGGTGATGCATGCATCTGCGCAGGAAGTTTACAGCAGCAGCGGTAAACCCGTAAAAGCTATCAAGAAAGAAAAGGAAAAAGAGGAGAAGAAATTTGGTAACCGCATTTTATTTGGCGGTGGCTTTGGTTTGGGTATAGGAACAGTTACCAATATCAGTGTATCGCCCGTAGTAGGCTATGCTATTACAGATAAATTGTATGCCGGTATTGGAATGGGTTACCAGTATATTAGGGTCAAAGATTACTGGCCGGTGGTTGATATGTCAACAGGAGAAGGTATTTATAAACCCTTTACATCTAATGTATATTCTCCGAGTGTATGGGCTCGTTATGTTGTATACCGCAATTTTTTTGTTCATGCAGAATACGAACATAATTTCATGACCTACAGGAAGTATTTTAATAATACAAGTGCACCGCCGCCATCCATCGAAAGAGAAGATATCAAGTACAATGCACCTTCTTTATTGCTTGGCGCAGGTATCAGAATGCCGGTTTCTGACAGGGTATCTTTTGTGTTAATGGGGCTGTATGATGTTATTCAGGATATATATAGTCCGTATAGAGGTACTCTTGCTATCCGCTTTGGTATCAACGCAGGGTTTTAATTCATATTTATACACAATCCGTTAATAATCTACCCCGCCTGTAAATAGGGCGGGGCTTATATTTTCAGTATTTTCACGCCCATGAGTTCCGCTATCCTGCTGTCTATTGTACTGGCCTATTTTGCATTGCTGTTAGGCATTGCATTTTATACTTCGCGTCATTCCAATAATGAATCTTTTTTTATTGGCAACCGCAATAGCAAATGGTGGGTGGTAGCATTTGGTATGATCGGTACTTCGCTTTCCGGCATGACCTTCATATCGGTGCCGGGTACAGTAGGTAGTGCAGGATTCAACTATTTCCAGGTAGTGATAGGTTACTGGCTGGGCTATTTTGCAGTAGCTTATATCCTGCTGCCTATTTATTACAAAATGCAGCTTACTTCCATATACACTTATCTGGATAAACGGTTAGGATTAACAGCCTATAAGACCGGGGCGCTGTTCTTTATACTGTCGAGGACGTTGGGAGCTACGCTGCGCTTATATCTTGTTATAAAAGTGCTGGAGAAATTTGTGCTGGATGATATGGGCATACCGTTTGAAATAACCGCGGTGCTCATATTGGCATTGATATTGTTGTACACTTACCGTGGTGGTGTAAAGACCATTGTATGGACCGACACCCTGCAAACTACTTTTATGCTGCTGGCATTGATCGTATGTGTAGTGTACATCATGAACAACCTGGGGCTCGACTTTGGCAGCACATGGGCTGCTATGCAGCAAAAAGGTTATACCAAACTCATCAATACTGAATTCAATTCCGGCGGCTTCTTCCTGAAGCAGGTATTGGGTGGTGCATTCATCACTATTGCTATGACTGGCCTGGACCAGGAGATGATGCAAAAAAATATCAGCGTCAGCAACCTGAAAGATTCGCAGAAGAATATGATCACTTTCTGTTTCACCCTATTAGGCGCCAATTTCATTTTCCTGCTGCTGGGTGGTTTGTTGTACCTCTATGCAAATGCTAACGGTATTGCAGTGACAGGTGATGACCTGTTCCCGATGATAGCGGTGAAAAGCGGACTGCCGTTCTTCATCACGGTGTGTTTTCTTATAGGGCTGGTATCGGCATTGTTTCCAAGTGCTGACGGTGCACTTACCGCACTTACCTCGTCTTACTGCATAGATATACTGGGTATGAAGCGCCGAGACGACTGGAGCGAGAAAAAGAAAGCCAAAGTACGCCTGGCTGTACACAATGTATTTGCCGCTGTATTCCTGGCTTGTGTATTCTTCTTTCGCGAAGTAGACAATGGCTCGCTGATAGATACCTTGCTGAAAGTAGCGGGTTATACTTATGGGCCGTTGCTGGCGCTGTTTGTGTTCGGCATATTTACCCGCCGCTATGTGAACGATATGATGGTGCCTATATCCTGCGTGGTAGCGCCTGTGTTGTGCTACATGCTCAAAACAAATGAAGCAAGCCTGCTGGGCGGTTATACCATAGGCACCGAATTACTCATCATCAATGCAGGGCTTACCTTCCTGTTCCTGTATATTTTTTCAAGAAAAAACAGTGTAGCATCTGCACCCGAGATAGCTTATGAAAGATAAACTGACAAACATAAAAATGCGCGATTGGACGGAGACACGTGCTCACTCCAGTTGGCAGGTTTTTAAAATAATGGCCGAATTTGTGCAGGGATTTGAGACCCTGGCCAAGATAGGCCCCTGTATTTCCATATTCGGTTCCGCACGTACACAGCCCGGCCATAAATACTATGATATGACCGTAGAAGTGGCCAAACGTCTTGCCGAAGAAGGGTTTGGTATCATTACAGGAGGTGGTCCCGGCATTATGGAAGCAGGTAATAAAGGTGCCTCTCTTGGCGGCGGCCGTTCGGTAGGGTTGAATATTGCCCTGCCATTCGAGCAGTTCTCCAACCAGTTCCTCAGTGCAGATAGCTCCCTTGATTTTGATTATTTCTTTGTGCGCAAAGTGATGTTCGCTAAATATTCTCAGGGCTTCATTATGATGCCGGGCGGCTGGGGTACTATGGATGAATTTTTTGAGATAGCTACCCTGATACAAACCCGCAAATTCACCCAGACCCCTATGATATGCATGGGATCATCTTATTGGAAAGGCCTGTTTGACTGGATGCGGGAAACGATGCTGGAAGGAGAAAAGAACATAAGTCCCGGCGACCTGGAAATGATAAAAATATTTGATACTGCAGAAGAAGTGGTAGCCTACCTGCACGAGTTTTATACCCACAATAAACTGCAGCCTAATTTTTAAGAATATGACACAGCTACTGATACCGGGTGCCATTAATGAATATGCGGAAGTGTTCACCACCACTGAAGATGAGGTGCTGGCTGCGCTGAACCGCGAAACGCATATTAAAGTAGAACTGCCCGTTATGCTTTCGGGGCAGTTGCAGGGGAAATTCTTATCTATGCTTAGCCATATGCTGAGCCCCCGCAGGGTACTGGAAATAGGTACTTATACCGGTTATTCTGCTATATGCCTGGCGCAGGGGATGCCTGCAGATGGCATGCTGCATACTATAGATATAAATGAAGAGCTGGAAGACATGTGTTTTCGTTATTTTTGCAGAGCCGGATTAGAGGGAAAAATCACCCAGCATATAGGCAGGGCATCAGAGATCATACCGGCTATGGACGAGGTATTTGATTTAGTGTTTATTGATGCCGACAAGCAAAACTATCACCTGTATTACGACCTGGTATTTGACAAGGTGCCTGTGGGCGGTTTTATACTGGCCGATAATGTGCTGTATGACGGCGAAGTAGTATTGCCTGCAGAGCAGCAGACAAAAAATGCAAAAGCCATCCATGCGTTCAATGAAAAGATACGTGCGGATAAGCGGGTAGAGCAGGTATTGCTACCCGTGCGTGACGGAATAACTATAATGAGAAAAATTGCGGACTGAAAATAAAAGAATTGAAGCCATGCGAAAATATATTTACTTACTGATAGCTTTTACGGGCCTGGCAGGCGGCAAACTGCATGCGCAGGATAGTTATGATGCGAAGGCCAGGAAGTATATAGAACAGTACCGGATGCTGGCAATGGCCGAGCAGCAGCGCAGCGGTATACCCGCTGCCATCACGCTGGCACAAGGTGTGCACGAAACCAGTGCAGGCTGCAGCGAGCTGGCTACACTGGCCAATAACCACTTCGGCATCAAATGCAAAAAAGAATGGACAGGCCAAACATTTGCGCACACCGACGATGCACCGAATGAATGTTTTCGCAAATACAACTGTGCTGATGATTCTTACAAAGACCACTCTAACTACCTAAAGAATTCTCCCCGTTATGCTTCCCTGTTCAGGCTTTCTAAAACAGACTATGCAGGCTGGGCATTCGGTTTGAAACAGTGCGGATATGCTACCAACCCGAAATATGCGCAGATGCTCATTAAGATAATTGAAGATTATCACCTGCAGGAGTATACCTACGCCGCTATGGGCAATGAGTTTGGAAATACCTATGCAGCCCGCCAGAATGAGATAGTACCCGAGCAGGATGCGCCGCAGTCTATTCCGGCAGCAGCACCTGCGGCAGTGCCGGTAACTAAGCCCGCTGCTGTAGCAGCTACTCCGAAAGCAATGCCGGCACCCCAACCGATAGCAGTAAGAGATGCAGTTGTTCCCAATACCAAACCTATGTATGGGCAGGTAGTAAAAATAAACGGGCTGAAAGCTGTATATGCCCGCAAGGGAGATACCCCGCTGGAATATGCTTACAAGAATAATATCCGCTATTCAAAACTGCTGGAGATAAACGAGATACCAGAAACACCACTGCCTGCAGATATGTTCCTGTACCTGGAGCGTAAGAACTTTAAAGGTGTGCGCCCGATGCACATGGTAAAGCCGGGTGAGACCATTCAGCAAATAGCACAGGCAGAGGGCATACAAATAAAATCGCTGCGTTCTATGAATCTGTTGTTGCCGGGTGAAGAACCTGTAGCCGGTACCGTGCTTGAATTGCAACGCCAGGCTGCTGTAAAACCGGGCATAGCTCCTGTAAGTGTGCCGCTAAATAATAACAGGCCTAAAACGCAGGAAGAGCTTGCCGCCAGCCGCCAGGCTACTAAAGAGGCTACTGATGCCGCTATGGCTGCCAAAATGCAGGCTAAAATAAATACAGCGCAGCAGCTCCCTGCATCGAAGCAGCGAAACAACGCCGCCATAAAAGTAAATGAAGATGCCGGTTTACCGCCGGTTGCAGCACCGGTTACAACTGCAGCGACACCTGTTGCCGCTGCAATTCCTACAGGCAGCACAGAGCGCCCTAAAACACAGGAAGAACTGGCTGCTGCAAGAAAGGCTACGAGAGATGCACAGGCAGCTTATGATGCAGCAATGGCAGCTAAAGCCCAGGCGAGGATGAATGCAGCAAAACAACCGGCTGCATCTTCGATAAAAGTAAATGAACATGCCAATGAAGAGCAGGTGGCTGTTCAGCCTGTAAAAGAACCAGGCGCAGAAGTAATACCTGAGGTTGCACCCGTGCAGGCATTGCATGCTGAAGAAGTAGCAACTATACCCGCGCCTGTAGAGAATATACCGCAGGAAACAGCTAAAGAAATAATACCGGAGCCTGCAAAGCCTATGGAGCAGCCTGTAGCTGTTGCTCCAGAAAAAGCAGCCGTGACAGAAACAATAGAGCTGCCAGCTATAGAAAAGCCGGTAATGAAACCTCAAACAGTTGCAGCAAATACAAACGCACTCAAAACTGCACCGGTCATTGATCCTACCGTAGAAGAAGCTGCAAAACCTGTAGCCGTAAAACCAACGCCTGTATCGGTCCCTGCGGTGCCTGTAAAACAAGTAGTAGTTGCTGCTAAACCTGTCACGGTGCCTGCAAAAGTGCCCCAGGTAAAAACTGAAGCGCCGATTGCAGTAGAAAAGGAATTACCTGTAGTGAAAGAAGAGCCTGCAGCGCCTGTTGTGACTGAAGTGATACCGGAAGCAAAAAAAGAAATTATACCTGAACCTGTATCAGTACCTGCCGCACCGGAAGTGGTTGCCGCAGCGGAGGAACCGGCAGCGCCTGTTGAGAAGATGCCGGAAATGAAGGAAGCGGCTACCGCAGAGAAAAAAGAAATGCTGCCTGCTATGCCTCCCGTTGATGCAACAGCAAAAACAGCTGTGAAAGAAATGCCTAAAACTCCGGCTGACCCTCCTGCGCCCGCGCCTGTAGCAAAAGAGGCAGTGAAAGAAGCGCCAATGCCTGCTGCAAGCTTACCTGTTTTGGGCAATGAGACTAAACCTGGTGCCATTGAAGAACCTAAGGATGAATTAGATGCCTTAAAAGCAAAGTTTGACCGTGTAGTATATGCACATGGTAAATCATCTGCAGTTATACCGGCCGTGAATGTAAAAACGGAAACACCTGCGGCACCCACTGCAACTAAAGTGACACCTGCCCCAATTGAAGAACCTGTTGCAGAAACTAAAAAAGAAGAACCTGTTACATTGGCTGCTTCCAATGATCCTGCCAAGTTCTATACAGTAAAGCGGGGCGATACTGCTTTCAGCATAGCTAAGAATAATAACATTACCATGCGCCAGCTGATGGACTGGAACAGTTTGGATTTTGATGCCATAAAAGTAGGGCAACGCCTGCGTATAAAACCATAGATATGCTGGTGCAGGTACTCGATAGGTGTTTTGAACCGTATATTGACGCTGCTACCATAGCAGCGCGTATAGTACACTTAGGCAAAGAAATAGATGCAGATTATGAAGGGCTTAACCCCTTATTTATTGGCATACTGAATGGCTCCTTTATTTTTGCTGCAGACCTGCTCCGTGCTATATCCGTTCCTGCTGAAATATCATTTGTAAAGCTGGCATCCTATAAAGGCACCTCTTCTACAGGTAATGTAGTAACGGCAATTGGCTTGGAAGAAAATTTATCTGGGCGCCATATTATTATAGTAGAAGACATTATTGATACCGGCCGCACTATGCATGCTTTCATCCCAGAATTATTGCAAAGACAACCTGCATCTGTAAAAATAGCCACCTTTCTTTCAAAGCCCGAAGCGCTTGTCTACCCCGACATACAAGTGCATTATACCGGGTTTAGCATACCCAACAAATTTGTGGTAGGCTATGGGCTGGATTATGATGGTATGGGGCGTAACCTTCCCGATCTTTATGTTTTAAAAGATCAGTAAAACACCGGCAGGGCGGCATTAGCCTCATTTACCAATCCCGCTTTTTTAGCTTCGCTGAACAGTGTATTAATAGCCCTGTACCCTTCTTCGCCCAGGTCGGTAGTGAAATTGTTCACGTACAGGTTGATGTGTTTGCGCATCACGTCTTCTTCCATTTCCTGTGCATTATTGGTGATAAATGGCGAGAGTGCAGGGTAGTGCTGCCAGGAATAGTCTATGCTGTCTTTTATTACCGCATCAATAGTGGCAGATAATTCTTTGTCGAAACTGCGGCGTACCACAATGCCACCTAATGGTATAGCAGCGTTTACATGTTCTTCCCACCAGTCGCCAAGGTCTACCAGTTTTGTTAGGCCTTTTTGCGCATAAGTAAACCGGTTTTCATGTATGATAAGCCCGGCATCTGCTTTTTCGGATAATACAGCATCTTCTATTTCATTAAATACCAGCTCCTGCTTTTGTTTTGCTTCGGGGAAGGCAATGGATAATAAAAGATTAGCTGTAGTATTGAAACCGGGTATCACTATTTTATAATCAGCTATCTTATTAAGGTCTAACGGCTCTTTGGAGATTAGCAAAGGACCTACGCCTTTACCCAATGCACTGCCGCTGTGCAATAAAGCATATTTGTCTATAGTGTGAAGGAAGGTATTGTAGCTGAGCTTGGTAATATCCAGTTTGCCTTCCTTTGCCCACAGGTTGAGCGTTTCCACATCTTCCATTACATATTCAAAAGACAGGCCTCTTGTGTCTATCATACCGTTCACCATAGCATCGAATATAAAAGTATCATTCGGGCATGGACTAAATCCGAGCGTAAGTTTCATAATGGCTGCAATTTACATGATTTGATAAAGCCAGCCCGATCGATTGCTTTTATAAAAGGATAAGAGGCTATAATTGGGGATCGTAAATTCCCAGGCGTATAGCTTCTATTACAATGCCCACCGTGTTTTTGGCATCCATCTTTTCCAGGATTTTCATACGGTATCCTTCTACGGTGCGGGTGCTCATAAACAGTTCTTCACCTATTTGCTTATTGGTGTATTCTTTGCAGATGAGGCGGATGATGTCTTTTTCCTTATCGGTAAATTCAGCCTCTTTCTTTTTCTTCTGCATATTATTGCGGCTGATGGCTATCAGCTTAGCCAGCTTGCCCGATGTGAATTTGCAGTAGTATTGTTTGCCGTCATATACGGTTTGTATGGCATCGGTAATTTCAAATTTATCTGAGTTTTTCAGCAGGTAACCGTGTGCGCCCGCTTCCAGCATTTCCAGTATCAGTTGCTCATCATCAAACATAGATAAGGCTATGACACCTGTGTCCGGGAAACGCTCTTTTATCAGCTTGGTAGCTTCTACGCCATCCATCACCGGCATTTTTATGTCTGTAATAACGACGGCAGGCCGTACACTTTCTATAAGCGCCAGCAATTCTTTACCGTCCCCGGCTTCGCCTACAAGGTTTACGTTCTCTGCTTTTTGCAGCATCAGTTTCAGGCCGTCGCGAAATATTTCATGATCGTCTGCAATAACTACACTAATGGAATTGTTTGTTTGTTTCATAACACTGCGTTTTGTGGTATTTCAAAAATGTATTGAGTACCCTCTCCCGGCGTCGATTTGTAATTGAACTTTGCATTCAGTACTTCCGTGCGGCTTTGCAGGTTGAACAATCCTAGTCCCCCGCTCTCACTTATCTTTCCTTCATAATCAAATCCTTTTCCATTGTCAGCGGTCATTAGTGTTAATGTGCCGTCCTGTTGTTTTAGTTCTATTGCCAGCTCGGTAGCCTGTGCATGTTTTATGGTGTTGTGTATCACTTCCTGTATAATGCGGTACACATTTATTTCCTGTTCTTTAGAAAGATGTATGTTGCCTGCTGTATGCAGGCTGATGTGCAGCTGGTGTATGTCCTGCAGTTTACTGATGTATTCTTCTACCGCCTTTACCAATCCTTTTCTTACCAGCGTATTAGGTAGCAGGTTGTAGGATATTTCCCGTGTTTTTGCCAGGATATCATCTATATGCTTGTTAGCAAACATCACTATCTTCTTATCGTCTTCCGTAGGTGTTTCCAGGTGATTGATCTGTATGCGTACGGCCGATAGCAGGGGGCCCAGCTCATCGTGCAGGTCGGTAGCAATGCGCCTGCGTTCGTTCTCCAGCGTGTTTATCTCCGCCTTTATTTTGGTCTTATATATACTGATATTCCTCCGCTGGTGCCTTATCATGGTTATGATAAAGAAGATGATGATGACACCCAGTACGATAGTAGCTACCGCGACGGCAGTATAAAAATTCTCTTCGGAGGTATGCATGATATGGCTGTTGCCAGCAAAATATTATACCCTACGTTCAGGTAGGATTCTATACCAAAAATATTGTTTTTTATTATTTTTTCCGGTGCATAATAATAAAAGATCTCGGCCAATACCTTATAAGAAAAGAAAACGATAATAGCTACGCATATAAGGAAGACCGCATTCCGCGTTATTACACCTCTTTCATTTACTATCAGCCAGTTGAGCTGGTTTACAGATAAGAGTATCAGTATAAGCGAATAACCTACCTGGAATACAGGACTGAAATCATATATCCTGCCCAGTACAATGTTCTCAATGGTCCAGGAAGTCAGTAATATACCTTCCAGTAATAAGAAAGCCCATTTTTCTTTCAGGGTGTTCTTCCACGCATGAAACTGCCAGGTGAGTAGCATGGCCTCGCAAAGGAAATAGATATTGGTAGGCAGGGCATTGCTGCTGGAATAGAAGAACGTGTAGCAAACGACCTCGTTTGCCAACCCTATGCCCAATGCATATATAAGCGGGCGATAAGATACAGGGATGTTCCTGTATCTTATCAGTCCGGTTAAAAGGGGTAAAAGGATGCTAAGGCTTAATATAAATGCTAGGCTCCGGCTCATCCGGTGGTGGCTGCTTTTGTTTTGATGAACGATTATGGCCAGCGCTGGCCTGCTTCTTCCAGCAATACGCTGGTCTCATTGGCGTCGAGCACGGCGCCCGGGTTTTCCTGTTTGCGCTGCAACAGGTCCTTTCCATCAGGGTCTACACCCACCAGTACCATACGTACTTTTTGCTGGTTGTCCATAGCTAAATAGATACGGAAACCAATTGCATTTTTCTGGCAGATAAGTGTGTCGATGGCTTTCAGGTTGAAAGTTTCATACAGGGGCAAAGTGCCCTTGTCTTTAAATTCAGGCACCAGCATGTTTTCGTTGGTGGCGTTAAAATTGTTTATCATGGTCAGCGCCTGCTCTACTGATATGGCATGGTTAATGGCATTCAGGTTGGTGCTAAAAGGTGTGGGGGCTGGCTTATTTTCTATACATTTTTTACAGTCACCGGTTCCGCCTCCGCCCATGCACGATGAACTGAAGAACAGGATGGTAGTGAACAGGAAAAGGCTGTATCGGCCTTTTTTTAGTAATGTCAGGTAGTGGCGCATATGTTTGACAGATTTTTATTGCCAGCAAAAATATATCGCAGCTTTTTAAGATGCATGCGTATTTCTACGCAATTTTTATGGTAGCCACCACCGGGCTTTTCAGTAGTAATGCTTAAGATAAGCCTTTGGGCAGCAGCTACTTTTGTGATGCATTCAAGAGGATCCTTTTTTATACCCAACCATTTTTTACCATTTAAACACAAAAACATCATGACAACATCATCAAGAGAGAAAGGCCTGGCAGCCGTGCAGCCCGAAAGGCAGAATATGCACCTGCTGATGCTCAGTAACCCGAACTATTTCGGTACCCTGCCCAAAGATCATCCGCTGGCTAAAGAATTTAAAGCGGTGAACATCATCAATGCGAAAACTACTTATGAGCAGCTCACCTGCGTAGGTTACAACCCCCAGATGAAAACCCTAACGGCTATTGTGAAGCTGAACCTGGACGGCGGCTATAATGGCGGCCCCTGCACACAGGGCAGCAAGGAGTATGTGCGTTTTTATATAGACTATCAACGCAACGGGACCTGGAAAGACCTGGGCGTGGTAAGCTTTGATGCACATGATTTTGCGCATGCTTCAAAGAACCCTCTGTGCTATGCCGTAAATCTGGCTTTTGCCCCTGAGCAAACACATTGCTGCGATGACGCACCTGTATTGCCTGTAGTACGCGCTATCCTGTCATGGGGTGCGGTGCCCCCCGCTAATACCCCAGGCTATATACCTGTATGGGGCAATGCACTGGATGTAAACATACAACTGGCGCCTAAAGGCGGCTGGATATGCTGGCTGAAGCACCACCTGAAAGACCTGGACCTGCAGCTGAAACCTGAACAACTGAAAATACTGACCGAAAAAATGCCTAAACTCCCCGACGTTGTAAGCCTGGAAACGGAAGAAATGGATATTGCTTCCCTTGCTGCATTATATAAGAAAGATGTAGAACCGGAACGTATTGGCTTTACTGCTGTAACAAAAGCCATGAGTGCTTCTATGGCTTCCAATTCACTGATCAGCAATTTTAAGGAAGCGGGGCTGAACCTGAGCAAGGTCATCGATTTCGTATTGAAATCAAACTTCAATACCACCTATGAAGAGGTAAAATGTGTGGGGCTGAACCGCGACACCAACCGCCTGTATGCAACTATTACTGTAAAGAAGCCATTTGGCTATGCAGGCAGTTTATGCGGTGCCGGCAGCAGGGAGTATGTAGCCTTCTATATGGATTTTGGCAGCGGCTGGAACTTTATGGGTACCTCTTCTGTAGAAGTGCATGATATAACACCAGTACCGGGTGGTGGCCTTTGCTACCATGTAGAGCTGCCGGTGAACCTGGCCAAATACCAGAAGGCTAAGTGCAGCGAGACCTACTTTGCCAAAGTACGCGCTATACTTTCCTGGAACCTGTACCCGCCAGATAACCAGCCTGGCTGGGTAGCACCCTGGGGCGACTGGGAGGAAGCATGGGTAGAGATACGCAACCTGCAGGGCGGCGGAGAGCCTACCGGTAAGAAACCGATCATCACCACCATTGGTAATATCCCTGCCAAAAAAATAAGTAAGATAACCGGCATGATAGATAAAACCCTGGACGCACCTGATGCTTCAGTAGACGGGTACGATGGATTTGCCTTCAACGGTATTATACCTATTACCGGCCTTGTGCCTGAACACCCGGATTCTAACGATATAGGTGCTGCACAACTGCGTTATAAAATAATGATGAAGCGCGCCGCTGAACCTGATAGCAGCTTTAAAGAAGTGACTACCGCGTTCAATGTGCTGAAGAATGTGATATCCGGCGGTGTGCTGACACAGTCTGTGGTTGCACAGTCTACAGATGCGGCTAACTATTACCACTACCTGGTAGATTACAATTCACCAACCATTGTAACCGTACAGGGCGATCTGCTGGGTGTTATTTCCGTGGCTGATTCCGATGTATATGAATTTTACCTTGAAACATCTGCCGGGTACCTGAGCGAACGCTGCCGTGTGAAGGTAGACAAGCATGCACCTAAAGATGTACATATAAAAGTGAACGGATCAGAAGACTGCGGTACCCTGATAAAAGGCATGGATATAACCGGTACTTACCAGTTGGCAGATGATGAGAATAACTGCCATAGTGTAGCGTTCGAATTCATTACGCTTCGTCCCGGAGACAGCACTACATTCAAAGTAGACGGTGTTGTAAGAAGCTTCGGATCGCAGATAGCTGTGCCGGTGATAGGTAAGGTAGGTAACTGGTCTATTACTACCAATAATGTAAGGAAATGCGGCTACAACATACGCTTGTATGCTTATGATAAAACACTGTATTGTTACCCATTCATCTCGTACGCATATAGTTTTTACCAACAGTACAATGTAGACACCATAGGCTTTTGTTTGAACGAAGCATAGGGCGCATTGTCTATCACCTTGAGAACGGGCCCCGCCGACGTGCGGGGCCTATTTTTTGCCTGCTATCAGCCCTAGTTTCTTCATGGCTTCGGCCTCGTCCTCGTGCGCCAGCGCCAGTATTATCTTTGGCTCGGGCAAGGCGGTGTGCACTATATATGACATGTCGAATTCTATGGGCGTATTCCCCATTTTTTCAAAGTATACAGCCCAATGCGTTTTTACCAGCGCATATTCCTTGCTGATGTCTGTCTGGCTGATAGACATCATTTTGGCACCTTGCTGACCGACACTTTTATAAAAGGCCACTGCCTGCTGTGCATTTTGCAGAAATTCCTGCTTATTACAGGATATAGCTCCATTAGGACCAGCCATGATGAATGTATCTGCAAAATAGTTTGCTTGGTTTTCAAAGTCCAGCTTGCCGAAGGCGGCCGCGTAGTCGTTGAATAATTTTTCTATTGCTGCTGAAATTGCCATGGTTGCTTAGAAGTTTATATAAAGTTAAACGGTTGCACCTTTGAAAAAGTTTATTGTTGCAATACCCTTGTATATATTTGAGACTGAAATCGTTCTACATGCATTTTTTTCCTGCAACCGAATCTACCCTTTCTGCGAAGCATCTTGGTTTGTTTCTGCAAGAGGTTTATCAATTCGGCCCTCAAACTACCTGCAAGCTCTTCCGTACCGGTATGAACCATCTTTATATGGTGACAGATGGGGAGATAAAATATGTACTAAGGGTGTATACCCACAACTGGCGCTCATACGAGGATATAGCTGAAGAGATACGCCTGCTCAATCACCTCAAACAAAATAATGTGCCGGTTGCTTACCCGGTAGCAGACCCGCAGGACAATTGTATACAGGAAATTATGGCGTCAGAGGGCATGCGCTATGCTGTGCTGTTTTCCTTTGCGGAAGGGAGAAAAAATTCCCGGTTTGATGCAGCCACTGCTTATAGCATAGGTGCTGCTATGGGAAAATTACATACCGCTACACAAAACTTTTTCCTGCAAAGGCTTACTTACGATACAGCTACTTTGCTGAGAGATGCTATGAAACGCACTACTGCTTTTTTTGGCGCAGGTAATGAAGACATACAGTTCCTGGCCAGCCTGGCGCAGTTATTGGAAGGAGCCTACGCAAAAGCCGATGCTGCCAGCATGCGTATTGGTGCCCTGCACCTGGATATATGGTTTGATAACCTGCATATTGATGAAGATGGTAAGGTAACCCTATATGATTTTGATTTTTGCGGCAATGGCTGGCTATGTCACGATATGGGCTATTTCCTATACCAGTTGCTAAGCACTAATCCCGTGCCGGAAGATTATCAACTGAAAAGTGAAAGCTTTTTTGAAGGATATAAATCAATAGTGCCATTCAGTAAAGAAGAAAAACGTTTTATGCCTTATGCAGCGCTGGGCGTGTTGCTGTTTTATATCAGCATGCAGTGCGATAGATATGATACATGGTCGAATATATTTTTAAACGAAGACCATTTAAAACGCTATTGCGGTTCCTTAAAAAGATGGATGGCGCATAACGAAATAGAATTAGCATAAAAAGGCTTTAAGTAGAAGTACTTAAAGCCTGCGCTAGGGTCTTTCGAAACGAATAACAAACAACTTAAAATATAAAGAACTCTTTTTTACCTGAGCTGGCAGCTTGGCTGCGCTACGGCTGTTTCCAATTCCAGTGCTTTCGGAAACAGGATATTGTTCTCCAGATGTATATGTGTGTACAAGTCATTCACAAACTCTTCCAGTTTCATATAGGCCACTTTATAAGTGGTGCATGCATCTTCCGGAGGGGTGAAATCGTTGGTCAGTTCTGTTATCCTTGCTACGCGGTTGCCTTCAACAATATGTTCTTCCTGCATTTGGTTTACAGGGTTTGATAAAGTGCCTAAAGGAAATAGAACCGGGATAGGTTCGCTGCTTCTTCGCGATGCTGCAAGTGACTGAATAGCCGGGAATAATATGGTTTCCTCTTTCGCCATATGGTGCAATAGTTCTTCTGCACAGTTGGCAAATTGCATCAGTATCTCGTTCAGTTCCGGGTGATTGGCCCCATGTACTTTATTGACCTTAGTAAGGTAGGCCAGTATAGTAGGTACATGCTCTCTCACGTAACCGTGATGGGTGGCTTGTATATAATGCGCCAGTTCATCAAGCGGCATTTCATTGAAATCGGTACTGTTGGCCGAGCCGGATTGCGTGTATTTGGCTGCCAGTTCTCTTTCTATTGTTTCAATATCCAGGTTTTTATCCCTGCATACATCTTTCAGCAGCCGGCCCCCTTTGCAGCAAAAATCTATATTGTATTTTTTAAACACATCGGCTGTTCTAAAGTTATCAGCTACTATCTGCCCTATGGTTATGTTTGATCCTATTTCCTGTATAGCTTGCATTTGTATCATTTTATTTAAAAGCAAAACAACAATTATTTGCTCCTGATGAATATGTGCCGAATCATAAATTCAGAAAAAATAAACTCTTTCTGCAAATATGATTTCACGCATAAATAGCGGAGTATATGACGTTTATTTTAGTAGTAATTATTAATAACTTTTTAATCTTTCTTATGAAAAAGATCTCTTTATTGGCGGCACTTTCAATAGGCTTATTTATTACCTCCTGTAGTCAGGATAACAATAGCGAAACAACTACCGCAGCAACAACAGAAACCGCAGGCACAGAGGCTGCAGGTCAATCAGGCGTACAGGATGATATGTCTCAAAAGAATGTAGTACAAGTAGCCATGGGCAGCAAAGACCATACTACCCTGGTAACAGCTGTAAAAGCTGCTGAGCTGGTAGATGCATTGAGCAATGCAGGCCCTTTCACGGTGTTTGCTCCTACTAATGCAGCTTTTGATAAATTACCAGCCGGCACGGTAGAAGGTTTACTAAAACCTGAAAAGAAAGAGGAGCTGGCTGATATACTGCAATACCATGTATCTGTAGGCGTGTACACAGCAGACCAGCTGCAGGACGGGCAAACACTAGGCCAGGTGAATGGCGGTAATATCACTATATCAAAGAAAGACGGTAAAATAATGGTAAATGGCGCCGCTACAGTAGTTGCTTCTATACCTGCTTCCAATGGCATTATCCATGTTATAGATGGCGTGCTGTTGCCAGGCAAAAAATAACCGTGATGTAGAGTATAAATAGTCAGGGCTGAAGATTTCTTCAGCCCTGTCTATTTATATGCGTTTATTTCCTATTCTCCACCCGATAATATTTTTAATTGCATAACGGTGGAAATACTTAGTGCCCTTTGTTTGGCCAGTGTAGCTTTTTCACCTTCATAATATTCATCTACTGTTTCTATAAATAACTGCTGCCATCTTTTAAAATGAGCATCATTCAGCGGGCTCTTATCATGGAGTGCTTTATGCGATTTCAGGGGATTGCCAAAATAACCACCGGTGAAGAACAATGCATTTTCCCAAAAGGCATACATCACCGGCAGGTGGCGTTCCCAGTTTACACGGGCAAACAAGGGAGCCAATAAGGCGTCAGCTTTTACTTTATCGTAAAAGCTGTTCACTAAATGCTCCAATTCTTTCCGGCCCAGTATATCTGTTTTCATAACTACAGATCTTTGTGATTAAACTTTCGCAGTGAATACAATAGCGGTAGAGCTATCCACAGCAGCATTACAAAGAAGGATAAGAGTACCCCCTTCTGTGTACCAAAGAAGTCTTTGAAGATGGCGCCGGTATAACCCATTAATGCAGACACATCCATTTTCAGCAGCACCAATATCCTGCCCAGGTCTATAGGGTTTAGGGCGGTAACGCCTATCATGGCTTTTTCAATGGGATAATCTGCAAACTGGAATAACAGGAACAGGACAATACCATCGAATATCAGTGAGAAGTATAGCCACAATAGTATAGACATACCTATGCCTTTTGCTTTATCGCGGGTTGTTACTGCAGCTAGCATGGCTATAGATACAAATATGACGGACAGCATTACACCCAAGCCTATCATCATCATACTAATTACAGAACGTTCGAAAAGGAGCATTGGTACCCCGCTGCCTGCAATAAAAGCCAGGGCCAGGGCGCCGGCCAGGCCGGAAAATATACTGAGCCATATACTACGCCGCCTGATGGGTTGGCTTACCAGCAGCTCTATAAACTCTGAGCTATTATAAATGTAGATAGTTGAGAAAATGATGCTTACCAGGGGTACTATAAACAGTTCCAGGTTCAGCATAGTAAGCATTCCTTTTTGTGTATTGTCTTCTAGGCTGAACACACTGAGGGTAATAAGCAGCAGGAATGCGGTATATACAAGTACTATTTTGTTCTTGAGTATGTCCAGCAATATATATTTAACGATCTTTCTCATGAGGGTTGGTGCTGTTTCATAAAATGGGATATGGCCCTTGATAATTTTTCTTCCCCTGTCTCCGTCTTCAATGCGTCCAGGGTTTTATGGAAAAGCAATTTACCATCCTGCATATACACTACATGCGATACCAGTTCGTCCAGTTCGCTGAGTATATGGGATGTGATAAGAAATAGTTTTCCGTTTCTTTTTTCTGCCTGTATCTTTTCTTTCAGTAACTCTGACGATACAGGGTCGAGGCCGGCAGTCGGTTCGTCCAGTATCATCAATTCAGGATTGAAGAGAAAGGCGATGGCTGCGCTCACTTTCTGCATGGTACCGCCTGATAATGTGCCCATGCGTTTGTTGTATAATTTCTTCAGCTGGAAGGCATTGATAATATCTTCGTCTCGCTGCGCTTTATACATGCGTATATCTGAAAGCATTTCTATTACCTGGCCTATTTTCATATTCTCAGGGTAACGGCCTATTTGTGGCATATAGCCTATCATAGAGCGGTATTCCCAGCCTTTGTTTACAGCTTCGTTCTTTATTTTAATAGTACCGGCATCAGGTACCACCATGCCCAGCAGGCATTTTATAAGCGTGGTTTTGCCACATCCGTTGGGGCCTATCAATGCTATACATGAGCCGCCGGGGCTGGAAAATGAAACATCATTGAGTACCTGCAGTTTGCCAAAACTCTTTTTAATATGCTGTACTTCTATCATAACTGTACGGGTTTCATGAGGGGGTGATCGTCTTTTAAATTTTCTGGCGTAAGGCTTGGCAGCACTTTTTCCGAGCGGTCCATAAGCGTGGTAATAAAGCTCCGGAACAATATCATAGCAGGCGGATTTTTTTCAATGACCATGCTATACATGCTTACCGGCCGGTAGGGTATATCGCCTATCTTGTTTTTATCCAGGTCGTAGCCCTCGTATTTGTCCCAGTAATTATGGTCGAAATTGTTAAGTACCAGGCTGCCATTGGTACCTACGTCAAATGTGTTCCCAATAAAATTGTTGTTATTCAGTTTTATATCCATGCAGCTGGCCTGTATTTTCAATCCCCAGCCGTTGCCATAGAAAGAATTTTTGTGCATCTCTACGCGGCTTACGCCTTCCATAAAAATGCCGCTGGTATTCTTTTTAAATACATTGCCCTCTATACGACTGTCTGATATTTCTTTCAGCAGTATGCCATATGCTGCGTCTCCCCAGTTCTCCCTGAAGGTATTGCGGAACATGCGTACATGGTTGGAGAACATGACAGCAACGCCTGCGCCGTTGTTCTCAAAAATGTTACTTGCATAAGTATCATTATTGGAAAACATGAAATGCAGCCCATAACGCAGGTTACGAAAAGACCTGTTCTTCCAAATAAGGGAGTTGGTCACAAATTCAAAATAGATACCATCGCGGTGGCCGGAAACGGTATTGCCGGTTATCTGCATACTGTCGCTTTTCCAGCAGTGTATGCCATTGCCGCTTTGTTGTTCCTCTTTTTGACTGGCTTTCAACGTATTGTTGCGGATAGTGCAGCGGATACCGTATTGGGAATAAATGCCAAAAAAGCAGTTCTCTAAATAATTTCCTTCTATAGTTATGTTGTGGCGGTTGCAGATCTTTATGCCGGCATAGTCGGTAATACTGGATATGCCCGAGTTGCATACCTTGAATCCTTTTATGACCACATCGTCTGCCTTTACCGAAATATTTTCATATTTATGTTCTCCGTCAATAACCGGCATGTCTTTGCCCAGTAATGTAATGGGCTTGTCTATAACCAGGTTATGCTCATGGTATATGCCCTGCTGTACAATAATAGTATCGTAGGGCGCTGCAATAACCAGTGCCTGTGCAATGTTCTTTAGAGCTGCATTTTTACCAACAGTAAGTTGGCGTGCGGTTGCAGGTGCAGCGAAGGCGGCAATCAGTAAAAGGGGTAAAAGTTTTTTGATGGTCATTGTACCGGCCAGTTTGTATGTTCGCCTTTATAAGTGGCTTGTATTTTGGCCAGGCTGTCGGCATGGTTAAATGCTACCAGGTTTCCCTGCATGGGGCATTTGATCTCGCTGTCTTTCAGCAATACACTTGAGGACGCCTCCACCAGTTCATGGCTGCCACAAAAATCAGTAAAATATATTTTGGCATCTTCCCGTGCCATAGTTTCCATTTCTTTCCTGAAGGACTGCATGCAATGAATATCGTCGAATTTGTAAACCTTACCGGTAGATGTAACTAGTTCTGCTCCAAACCGGGGATCGGCAATGGTCATTTTGCAGTAATTGCAATTGTCTTTGCCTACTTGTATAGGCTCGGGCCCGGCATTACAGCTGCTGAATGATATAGCCACTATAAATGCGGCCAGCGCTGTTAATGTATTCTTTTTTAAACTACGGGTACGCTTCCATTCCATTGCTACGCCTAGCAGTAGCAGAATACCGCAGCCCAGGAATATCCAGCCGCCAACGTCGGGTATAGAGTAGGCGCCAAAGTTGAGTAATTGCTTAAAGCCGATAAGTGGTGGCTGGTAAGCCATGCCCGGCACTACAATGGCAGCATGCGGATCAAGGTTGTGCCCGTAATTATATTCCCATTTCCAGAAATCGGCCATGGCAATAATACCAAATGCTACGAAGGCGAAAAAGGACAGATATAATCCTCTCTTCCTGTTGGCTATTGCTGCTGCAATAAAAACAATAGAGAAGAAGATGATGCAATAAGGCAGGATGGTAAATTCCGGGAAGTCTGCTGTATGCAATGTTTTCATGCCAATATAGTGGTTCAGACCATTTACTATGTCTACATCACCCTTTATATCATTGGCATGTATTTTCAGGCTCAGACCTTCGGGGTATTGCGGTGCATCGAGGTCTATTCTCCAGATAGGTGTGTATAGTACTGCTACAAGGCCCAGCCCGCACACAAATAATAATATCCTTGTCAGTATGCTTATTTTGTTATTCACAACTCACGGCTTTAATGATGACTAAAAATTAAGGTCCGGCTTACCGGTTCGATAAGCCGGACCTATACCACACTTGCTTACTTCAATTATTTAAACTTTTCTACTTGGTTGCTGTTTCAGCAGCAGGCAGGTTCTTACCTGTGCTGAACAGAAGCGGCACATTGCTGCCGGCAGGCGATACCCTTACATAGCCCGACATTTCCTGGTGCAGCGCGCTGCAGAAGTCGGTACAGTACATAGGATAGATGCCGGTTTTTTCAGGTACCCATTTCAGTGTCTGGGTTTCACCGGGCATTATCAGCAATTCTGCATTGTCAGCGCCTTTTACAGCAAAGCCATGGGGTACATCCCAGTCTTGCTCCAAGTTGGTAACATGGAAGTATACTTCATCGCCCATTTTTACACCTTCAATATTATCGGGTGCAAAGTGAGACCTGATAGCTGTCATGTACACATGTATCTTATTGCCTTCGCGTACCACTTTGGTAGTGCCTTCTCCTTTTGATACATACGGATTGGCATTTTCATCTATCTTAAAGAACTTAACAGAGCGGTTCTTTATGAGGTCTGCAGATACAGCCTGGGCATAGTGCGGTTCGCCTATGGTTGGGAAATCAAGTATCAGCTGCATTTTGTCGCCGCTAATATCATACAGCTGTGCACTTTGGGCCAGTTCAGGGCCTGTAGGCAGGAACCTGTCTTTAGTGATTTTATCGTAGGCTATCACGTATTTTGCATTCGGTTTACGTGTGTCGCCGCCAGGTACGCATAAGTGACCTACAGAGTAGAACGTAGGAGCCCTGTCCAGTACTTTCAGGTCTTTAATGTTCCATTTTACTACTTCGCTGGATACAAAGAATGATGTATACGCGTTACCCTTACCATCAAATTCTGTGTGCAAAGGTCCGAGGCCTGGTTTCTTTACTTCACCGTATAAGGCAGCGTCATACTTAATTACAGGTATGCCGTCATATTCGCCTTCGTATGCTTTATCGGCAATGGCTTTCTGTATCTTATCGAAGCTGAATACAGGTATCAATGCAGCCAGTTTACCACTACCTACAATGTACTCGCCGGTTGGGTCTACGTCGCAGCCGTGCGGAGATTTAGGACAAGGGATGAAATAACAGATGTCTTTCAGTTCCTTCGCATCCAGTATGGTTACCTCTGTTTTTATTTCAGATGTAGCTGTATGTGTTTTCTCGTTGTACACATTGTGGGCATACTTTACAGGCACTTTCTTTCCTTTTCCTGCTTTCAGGTATTCTTCAGCCTTCTTCCAGTTTACTGCCATGATAAAATCCTTATCTTTTTGAGAGGCATTTACCTCCAGCAGTGTGTTGGCCTGCTCTGTATTGTAGCAGCTGAAGAAGAACCATCCGTGCGATTTATCTTTACCTGCGTGAGACAGGTCGAAGTTGATGCCTGGGCATTGTATCTGGAAGGCAAGGTCCATTTTACCATCTTCCTTACCTACGCTTATGAAGCTGATGTATCCTTTAAAGTTTTGTTTGTACGTGTTGATAGGTACATCCCCATTTTCATAGTCTGAAGGAACGCTGAAGCGTGTGCCGGCCACTACATACTCTGTATTTTCTGTAATGAAAGGAGAGCTGTGGTTACCGGCGCTGTTAGGCAATTCTATTATCTCAGCCGTTCTGAACGTGGTGAGGTCTAAACGCGCTACGCGGGGAGTATTGTTAGCATTACCAAATATCCAGCGGCCATCTATTTCGCCATTTGTCTGCGAAAGTTCGGTATGGTGCAGGTCATCCCATGGTATAAAACCGTGTGATGTATTAAGCATAGGCTTTGTTTCCTCGCTATAGCCATATCCTTTTTCCGGGTCAATAGAGAATACCGGTATTACTTTTAGCAGTCTGCCGCTGGGCAATCCATACACGCTCATCTGGCCGCTGAACCCGCCGGAAACGAAGTTGTAAAATTCATCGTATTTACCCGGGGCTATATAAGTTTTAGCCGCAGCATCGCCCGTTACCGCATTACCTGCATTTTTGGGCTTGCAACTATACATGCCGGTCATGATGGCTGCCGCACCAATAACGGGGAGATATTTTAAGTAATTCATAAAGTATGTTTATTTGATTGAATTGATTGAAGTATTGCAGTTGCGCCTATTTTACTCCGTCGTTCTTCCTCATGAACTCGTACAATGCCCTGGCATCGTCATCGCTAAGATTTTGATTGGGCATACGCACCAGGCATATTTCCAGCTGGGCCTGTGCTTTAGGGTCTTTATCCAGCATTTCATCTGTATTGGTCACAAAGTTCATGATCCATTCAGGTGCATATCTTGAGGTTACGCCTTTCCAGCCGGGACCTACCAGTTTTTCTTCTGTCAGTTTATGACAGCTATTGCATTTCACCTCATATATTTTGTTGCCGTTTTCAGCCATAGCGGCGTCCAGGTTGGCAGGTATATCTACATGGGTAAATTTGCCTGTACCCCTGTTAGGGTCATAAGAAGGGTTGCCATTAGCTTCTTTCTTCTCCGTTTCGGCCCCGGCTCCTGTATTTTCGGTAGTGTAGGGATTTTTCTCCTGGCTGCCGTTGTTGCTGCCACCGCTGCCGCATGCTGCTATTAAAGTGGAGATAACAGCCAAAAAAAGTAGTTTTTTCATATCCGTGTATTTATTGGTTAAAATTGATAGCACAAGATTAGCCAGACTTCAATGCGGCTTTTATGCGTATAATCATAAAAAGCCTTGATGAGAAAAAAAATAACCTTACCTGCCTGGTGGCACTATGCTCTAAATGCAACACTGTCAATGGTTTAGACTTGCCCGACCCACCCTTTGGGGCAGTACATGATTCTGGTCATGTTTTGACATGTTCAAGGTCATTCATATTCAATAAAGTATTATCTTTATTGCAGCCAAATTCTGTTACTATGATAGATATTGACTTGTTACTGGCTTTGGGTGCAGGATACAAAAAGGTAGCTGCCGGTGAAATTATCTTTATGGAGGGGGCGAGATGCAATTTCTATTACCAGTTGGTAAGCGGCCGGGTTAACTGGTTAAACATAAATGAAGACGGGAAGGAATATTTACAATCGGTGATAGAGCCGGGCGAATGCTTTGGTGAATTGCCGCTGTTTGATGGCGAACCCTATGCGGCATCGGCCATAGCGCAGGAAGATTGTGTGCTTATCCGCCTGCACCAATCTACTTTTCACCAATTACTTACTGAACAGCCGGCTATACATATGGCTTTCTCGAAACTACTGGCACAAAGGCTGCGGTTCAAGTTTTTCCTGCTCAGGGAGCTTTTTTACAGCCAGCCAGGGGAAAGGATCGCCTCACTGATAGGTTATCTTAAAGAGACCAACCATAATATCTGCCAGTCTTGCGGCAAAATAAAACTCACCCGCCAGCAAATAGCTAATATGACCTGCCTGCGGGTAGAGACCGTCATCCGTACCATGCGCCAAATGCACGACCGCGGTGAGATAACTATAAAGAAAGGCAAAGTTTATTGCAGCGATATGACTACAGTCATACACAGTCATTGCGTTAATTAGTTGTTTTGCTGCTACACAATTGGTTTCAGAATGAATCTTAAAAAGTGGGTGCAGCTTTCCTTGGCCAATTTGCTGATCGTTTCTTTGCTGGGTGTAGTTCTCCGTTATAAAATAGCGTTCTCTCTTCCGTTCATCGACCAGAAAAAACTATTACATGGTCATTCGCACTTTGCTTTCAGTGGCTGGGTATCGCTGGTTTTAATGGCCCTTATAGTTTCGCGCCTGTCGGTATATAGTACACAAGTAAATTTTAAACGCTATAACTGGCTTTTGTGGGCCAATGTAATTTGTGCTTATGGCATGCTGCTGAGTTTCCCGGTGCAGGGTTATGGGCTTTTCTCTATTTTCTTTTCTACCTGTGCCTTGTTCGTTGCTTATATATTTATGGTGTATGTATGGCGCGATATAAAAAATGCCCCGCAAAAAAATATACTCTTTCCCTGGATAAAGGCGGCGGTGTTTTTTAATTCCATTTCATCTTTGGGAGCTTTTTCGCTGGCCTATATGATGGCCACTCAGAATATGCACCAGAGCTGGTACCTGGGCGCTGTTTACTTCTTCCTGCACTTCCAGTACAATGGCTGGTTCACATTTACTGTACTGGGCTTGTTATTTGAAAAACTGGCTACAATGGGTGCAGGTATTTCGCCGCTTAAAAGCATATTCCGGTTGTTTGTAATTGCCTGCGTACCTGCTTATTTTCTTTCGGCCCTATGGCTGCCCATAGGTATGGCTGTATATACAGTAGTAGTACTGTCAGCTCTTTTCCAAATGACTGCCTGGATATGGACGCTAAGCCTGATATGGTCAAAACGACAGGTGTTAAAAGCAGCCCTGCCGCGAACTGCCTATGTTATATTTGGCTTATCACTAATAGCCTTCAGTATTAAATTTTTCCTGCAGCTTGGGTCTACCATACCCACACTCAGTACTATGGCCTTCGGGTTCAGGCCTATCATCATCGGTTACCTGCACCTGGTATTGCTGGGTGTTATCAGCCTGTTTATTATCGGTTATGTTTTGTACAACGGTACCATTGACATCCGCGCCAAAACCAGGGTAGGTTTAACCCTTTTTATAAGTGGTATCATTCTCAATGAACTGGCACTGATGGTACAGGGTATGGCTGCCATGGAATATATATCGGTACCCTATATCAACGAAGTATTATTTGGCATAGCCATATTGATGTTTACCGGGCTACTGGTAGTGAATATTCCCTACCGGCAAGGTACACAAACGGTGGGTATGGCTAAACCAGCAAATTATGCTGCTCAATAATCATCAAACAGCATTGGCATGAAAAAGATATTTGTGATCATCACCTTATTTAGCGCGTATACCCTATATAGCAGCTGGGTATATTCCTACGGTACCGATTGCAATGTACAAATGAGTGCCGAAGCTATAAGGGGCAAGGCAACCTGGCATGCGAAAAATTGCCAGAATTGTCACCAGGTTTTTGGCCTGGGGGGCTATATGGGCCCTGACCTTACTACCGTTATTACCGACAAGCAACGGGGAGCCGCCTATACTAAAGGCATACTGATGAGCGGCGGAAACAGGATGCCCAATTTCCATCTTTCTGAAGCAGAGGCTAATGAACTGGTGTCTTACCTCGACTACATAAGCCAAACGGCTACATCTCAATCAAACTAGCATGGAAGCAGAAACAGTTGCGAAGCGATTTATCATTCTTGGATTCAGCTGCTTATTACTCAGTATCAGTTTCGGGCTCATAGCCAGCCTTCAATATATCTTTCCCGGCCTGCTGGCCGACCGCTTATCTTTCCAGCATACGCGGCCGCTGCATGTGTTCCTTGCTGTCAACTGGATATTTTCCTGTGTTACCGGTATTGTGTACCATTATATACCGCGGGTAGGGCAGCGTTTCCTGTATTCTGTAACATTAGCCCGGGTACATTTTTTTCTTTCGCTGGCTACTATTCTCATAGCTATAGGCGGTTTTTTAACAGGTCATTTTTCCGGTAGGGAATACCTGGAGTTCCCGCCCTGGGTTACTGTAATTATTGTTGCGTATTGGCTACTGTTCTTCACCAATTTTATAGGCACCGTAAAACCACGCCTCAAAGGTGCACCTGTATATATATGGAGCTGGTGTACAGGACTGGCATTCTTTCTCATCACTATTACAGAAGCGCATTTGTGGTTACTACCTTATTTTAACCATAACATCATACGCGATGTTACCGTGCAGTGGAAGGCCAATGGCAGTATGGTAGGTGCCTGGAATATGCTCATATATGGTACGGCTATGTTTGCTATGGAGCAAATATCCGGCAATAATAAGATCGGCTACCAGAAAACATCTTTTGCTTTTTATTTCCTGGGGCTTACCAATCTTATGTTCAACTGGGGGCACCATACTTATATAGTGCCGGCAAGCCCTGCTATAAAGCAGGTGTCGTATATCATCAGCATGACGGAGCTTATATTGTTTGCCAATATCATTATGAAATGGAAGAAAGGCCTGCTCAAAGCCCATGCAGATGAATATATGCTCTCTACCCGTTTCTTTAAATCGGCAGACAGGTGGATACTGCTCAACCTGGGACTGGCTATTGCTATATCCATTCCTTATGTAAACCTGTACACGCACGGAACACAGGTAACCGTGGCACATGCAATGGGCACTACTATTGGCATCAATACCATGCTGCTGCTGGCATCGGTAGCATATATTTTTGAAGGCATGCTAAAACCAGTTGCTAAAAAATATGTATTGGCAGGGCTTACTACTATGAATATTTCTTTGCTGGTATTCTGGCTATCGTTATTGGCCGCAGGTGTGGTAAGAAGCATAGGGCAATACGAACATACTTATTTTGCGAAAGTGTCTGCAAATATATTACCCTATTTAAGGGTCTTTTCCGTAGCCGGTGTTTTTTTGGTAACAGGTGTTTGCTTAGTGGCGTTTAATATGCTTGCGGTCATTGTAAAAAAGCAAAAAGCGGTACCATTGCCGGTGAAGGAACGAAAAACTACGCTTCAATAATTTTCACATTTATTTGGCAGCATAGTCTTCATAAAACTTCTCGTCGAAAGTGTGGCCGGAAGGAGTACCATATTTTAGTATTACATAAGCCATATAAACCACCAGGAATGGCGCTATGCAAAACATAAATATAATAGCCCTGGCGGGAACACCTATATAAGGAGATATATTGTAGAACACCGCAAACAGTGTTACCAATATAACCACTGTATTTACCTTTTTCATAGGTTAAAAGGCGTAAAAACCATGCCTGCGTATGCTAAAGCCGTGCTTCGATAAAATGTTTTAAAACAACGGCCTGGTTATGTTCTTCATCTTTGGCGCCATATAGCAATGTTATGTTTTTCTTGCTTTGCAATTGCTCAATAAGTGTATCTACAGCTACGTTATTTTTAAGTTCGGCATTGTACCGATGTTGAAATTCCGTCCATCGTTCGGGGGCATGATTAAACCATTTGCGCAGCTCTGTCGATGGTGCTACATCTTTTATCCACGCATCCATATCCAGTTTATCTTTGGCAATGCCTCTTGGCCAAAGCCTGTCTACCAGTACCCGGTATCCATCGCCTCTTTCTACAGCTTCATAAGCTCTTTTTATTTTGATAACAGGTTTCATGTATTAGCTATTAGTGCCTTCTCTGTGCAGCCATTTGTTTTAATTGTGCCGTAATTATCTTGCCGTCATCATTGCCATTGTGCGTAAAAACGACCTTGCCTTTTTCATCTATGATAAGGATATGCGGTAATCCATTAAATTTCAAAACACGTTTTAGATCTGAATTGGCATCCATGTAAACCGGGAAATTCCAATGCTGTTTCTTTACAAAATCGAAGGCCAGATCTTCGGTCTGCTGCTGGTCTACCGCTATGGCTATATAATTGATGTCTAACAACTTTTTCCATTCCGGCATACGGTCTATAATAGTCTTTATCTCCTGTTTGCCGGGTATGCACCAGGTAGCCCAGAAACTGATAAGTGTTATTTTCCCTTTTGCTACAGCTTTATCGAGCGTGGTTTCGGTGCCGGTTTTTAGGTCTACTATTCTTACTGCCGGAACGGATTGAGCATGGAGACTTATAGCGGCAATAATAATAGCAATAGTGATAACAACGCTTCTCATATCTGGGTTATTAAGCGGACACGCAGCAGGTAACTAAAGCTAAAGATTGTAGCTTGAATTATATGTTAAAAAGAGTTGATGAAAATAAAAAAGCTCAACAAATATGTTGAGTCTTAAAACAGTCTGGAGAACCGGACAATATTCAAACTATTTATCAATGTTATTAGCATTATAGGCTCTGCAATACTTAACAAAGCAAAAAACTTTATTGACAAATCTCTAATCTCCTTTGAGTATTTCCTCTATCTGCCTCAAATGATTAATGTCATGCCCGGCATAGTATAATGCAATATCACGAATGCTCTCTATACCACGTTCCGCATGAATACCATAATAATCCCATTGCTCCTGTTCTAGTAAATCAAACAAATGCATATTAGCTAGCCTCAAACGTTTAAACAAGGCCAAAGAGTCGTCTACTGGTATCTCCCTGTATTTTCCCCTGATAGCCCATTCCGCCTGATCGAACGCCTGTATATCGGTTCCCGGTTTGCTGAGAATGGTGCGTATCCGATAAGCGCCAACCAGTTCGTCATCGGCAAGGTGTGCTACGATTTCTGTAACAGACCATTTCCCCGGTGAGGGATTAATCAACAATCTTTCAGGGTGGGCGCTTTTTATCAAAGATTCAAGAATGCACGGCATTTGAGCTTGCAACTCCAGCGGGTTCCTCCCTTTTACATAGTCCAGGATGCGTTTCTTATATGCTTCAAAGGATTCTGTCATGATATTAGATCTTAATTAAATGATGCAATAGCTCAAGCTCTGCTTCGCCTGGTGTTGCTAAAATACATATTCCTGCTGCTGTATATCCCAGAAGGGAATAAAAAGAAACAAGGTAGTCATTCGACTACCTTGTCCTATCAGGTCGGGAAGACAAGATTCGAACTTGCGACCCCTTGAACCCCATCCAAGTGCGCTACCGGGCTGCGCTACTTCCCGAACCGTTGAATAAAACCTGGTTTTATTCGGGGTGGGCAAAGATAATATTTATTTCATTTTCAGCAGGGTAGCAATACATCTCTTTCGCAGAATTAAACTGCACGTTATATTTAAAATATAAAATACATTCGCTTGTCAAATAGAGATATAATGAAAAGGATATTAATGCTTCTTGTTCTTGTTGCTTGCTCATTTATAATAGGCTATGCACTGGGCGTGAAAAAAGCAGAACATACTTCTGCCAATGGTGTGACGGGTATAGGGGGTATTTTCTTTAAATGTAAAGACCCTAAGAAGCTGAAGGAATGGTATAATACCAATCTTGGTTTCCGCAACAACCAGTATGGCACCAATTTCGAATGGCGCCAGGCAGGCGACAGTATGAAGAAAGGATTTACCCTATGGGCTCCTTTTAAAGAAACCACTACCTATTTTGAGAAGGAGTTCATGATAAACTACCGCGTGAGCAACCTGGATGCGCTGCTGGCGAGCCTGGCGGCCAATGGCATACTGCCTATAGATACGGTAGAGCGTGCATCATATGGTGCTTTTGTACACATTAAAGATCCCGAAGGTAATCGTATAGAGCTATGGGAACCCAATGATGTGGAATATTACAAAATGGGGCCGGGAACAACTGTTTACTAAACGGTATAAGTAATACTTTTGCAGACTTAGCAAAAACATAAGCACTTGGGCAGCAGTAGTGAAGGCAGGATATCTTATTTCCCGGACGAGTGGGTAGAGGGCATTGTGTTACCCGAAAAGTTTACTTTCCCTTTTTATTACGAGCCGCATGCTTTAGCAAAAATGGCAGCGGCCGAACTACAGCATTACCTGGAAAGCCATGCAGACCTTGAACATAATTTTGGTTTTGATACGGCTAAAGAAGGTCTTGTAATAGGTAAAATGTTCGGCATACTGGTGGTGCAGGATAGGGAAGGGAAATTAGGTTATTTGTCTGCATTCTCCGGTAAGTTGGCCGGTTCCAATGATCATCCCAAATTTGTACCGCCTGTTTTTGATATGCTGGTGGAGAACAGTTTTTTCCTGAAAGAACAGGAACTTATCAATACGATTAATGATAGTATCGAGAAGATAGAGCGCAGCGCGGACTATATACAGTTAAAACAGGATGTACAGGAATTAGCAGCCCTCTCTGCAGAAGAGATCGCTGCACTAAAACTGGAGCTGAAAATAAATAAAGAAAACCGCGACAGAATCCGCGCAGGGCAGCATGCTCCGGTTGCGCAGGAGCCTGCCATTTCAGAAGCAGAACTTGTCAACCAGAGCTTGTATGATAAGCGCAGGCTCAGAGACCTGTCCGGTAAATGGAAACAGGAATTGGATGCGTTGCAGGCAAGGCTGGCACAATTTGAAACGCATATTGAGGAATTGAAAAATGAGCGTAAAGAACGTTCGGCCGCATTGCAGCAACAGCTTTTCGGGCAGTATGTTTTTTTGAATAAGGATGGGAAAAACAAAAGTCTGCAGGATATTTTTAGCCGTACTGCATTTGGCAAACCACCCTCGGCCGCGGGTGAGTGTGCAACGCCTAAGCTTTTGCAATATGCTTTTGCCAATGGCTACAAACCCCTTGCTATGGCAGAGTTCTGGTGGGGGGCTTCTCCAAAATCAGAGATAAGAAAGCATAAACATTTTTATCCTGCCTGTACGGGCAAATGCAAGCCCATACTGGAGCATATGCTGGAGGGCATGCCTGTAGATGATAACCCTTTTTTACAAACCGGCGGTGATAGTGGCCTTGAAATAGTGTATGAAGATGAAAGCTTTATAGTGGTAAATAAGCCTGCTGGTTTGCGTTCTGTGCCGGGAGTGGATATTTATGATTCGGTATACGCCAGGTTGAAGAACATATTGGTGGATATTGAACCGCTTATGGTGCACCGGCTGGATATGGGTACTTCAGGCCTGCTGTTAGTAGCCAAAACACGAGAAGCGCATAAGCATATTCAGAAACAGTTTCTACAACGCCGGGTAAGCAAACGCTATAGGGCATTGCTTTCAAAAGTGATAGACCGGCAGGAAGGGGAGATAGACCTTCCGCTGCGTGCTGATTTCTTTAATCGTCCAAGACAATTGGTTTGTTTTGAAACAGGGAAGAAAAGCATTACACGCTGGAATGTAATTGAAAGATATGAGCACACGACGAAGGTGGAATTTTGGCCGCTTACAGGCCGCACCCATCAATTGCGTATGCATTCGGCGCATGAGCTGGGCCTCAATGCACCTATTGTAGGCGATGACCTGTACGGCACTGCGGCAGAAAGAATGTACCTGCATGCAGCACATCTTGAATTTATCCATCCTGTCACCCGGCAAAAGATTTGCTTTGATGTAGCAGAAGATTTTTGATGATTGCATTATAAGATGAAGCTTGTTTATAATTTTATTGGCAGTAATTCATTTTTTGCATGAGTAATAAACTGGTATCATTCATCCATAATTCAGGATTAGTAAGTCTTTCCGGTGCTGAAGATATTGCTGCTCATTTTAAGGAAAAAAGCCTTGACAGGAATGAATACTTTCTGAAAGCTGGCCAGGTAAGCAACGAATATCTTTTTGTTGAAGAAGGTTTTTTACGCGCCTTTGCATACGATGTAAATGGTAATGATGTGACCACCGCATTTTATTCAGGCAACCAGGTGGTTTTCGAAGTATCATCCTATTTCGAGCGCGTGCCTTCCAAAGAAAACATACAGGCCCTGCAACCTACGCATGGCTTATACATTACTTACGAAGAACTGAATAACCTGTTTCATAGCCTGCCGGAATTTCGGAATTTTGGCCGCTCCATTTTAGTGAAGGGTTTTGCCGCTTTGAAGAAGCGTATGCTTTCTGTTATTACCGAAACAGCAGAAGAACGCTATGTGAACCTGCTAAAAGCAAACCCTGAGATATTGCAGAATGCACCGTTAAAAAATATAGCTTCCTATCTTGGTATTACCGATACTTCATTAAGCCGTATCCGTAAAGAGATAGCGGTTAAATAGCATTCTTGCCAAATGGCAAGAATAGTTTTCCTTGTTTGGTCTTGCTTTGCATTAAAATTCAAACAATGGAAAATCTACCCATAGCCATATCGGCACTGTTTATTCTTACAACTGCATTGGTACTATACTTGTTTTACCGCGCAGCCAACAGATCACGCATTGTTTTATTTATATCACTTGGCTGGCTGCTACTGCAAGGACTTATCAGTTGTACCGGTTTTTACAGTGTATTGTCTATGCCCCCAAGGTTTATGCTATTACCTGTGCCTGCGTTAATTGCTGTGATCATACTCTTCGTTACAAAAAGCGGCAGGAAGTTTATAGATGGGCTTGATGCCCGGTGGCTAACAGCTGTGCATATATCACGCATACCGGTAGAGCTGGTTTTACTCTGCCTGTTTATTTACGGCATGGTGCCCCGTACTATGACCTTTGAAGGACGCAATTTTGATATTTTTTCAGGCATTACGGCACCATTTATACTGTGGTATGGATATGTAAAGCATAAAATGAACAGGACAATAATCCTGGTGTGGAATATAATTTGCTTATTGCTGCTGTTCAATATTGTGCTAATAGCCATTTTTGCATTGCCGCTTAGTATACAGCAGTTTGGTTTTGAGCAACCTAATGTTGCAGTCTTATATTTTCCCTTCGTGTGGTTGCCTTGTTTTGTTGTGCCCGTTGTATTGTTGGCACACCTGGCTTGTATCAGGAGACTAATGTATAATAAGAAGTAAAGCTATCGTCCATATTTATGCAGCAGTTCATGATACAGTTCATCAAGCCCTTCGTCTGCCGAATCGGTCTGTGCATTGGCAAATAATATAAATGCCTTGTTTAAATCTTTAAAAACATACACTTTGGTAAGAAAGCTGCCGGGATTGCCGATGTTATAGGCATACGCCCCGTTCAAGGCATCTGTGGCAGGTATCCATCCTACCGACCAGCGGGGCATGCCAAAGAGTAAAAAGTTAGCTTCCTGTTGTGTAAGGATAGACGATTTGCCATGCAAACATTTTAATTGCAGTTGTATGAATTTTATATAGCCGGGCAGTGTGCAATTGATATTACCCGCTGCCTGCAGCCATTCCAGTTTGTAGTCAGCGCTATTGCTTTCAGGTTCCAGGCTTGCGGTATGTCCCCATGTTTGCATGGCATCTGTAGCATTAGGACGGCCAAAGCCAAATTTTGCACCTATCATCGTGCCCAGCTGGTTCACCAGTTGCTCATAGGTTTTACCGGATGCTTTTTCCAGCATCAACCCGGCGGCTACATATCCCAGGTTCGAAAAATTGATACTGTCACGGCTTTGCACCGGCTCGTGCTTAAAAAACCATTGTGCAAACTGGTAACGCTGCTTGCTTGCATTACCGCTGAATTGTCCTTTGTGCGGCTCGGCATAAGTATACGTGTACATAAATAACCGTGTACGGAACGTCAGCAGATCCAGCAGTGTCAGGTCATAATATTCTTTCCGGCTGGCCGCTTTCCATTCGGGGAACAGGTCAAAGAATTTGGTATGCCATGATATCTTTTTCTGCTTTACCAACTGTGCTGCAATGAAGCCTGTAATAGCTTTGGTATTAGAGCCTATCCGGAACCTGTCTGATGCAGAAGTGTTAAGCTGTGTGTGTATCTTCCGCACACCTGATATATTCATTTCGTAAACGGAATCTGCGGATACTACGGCATAGGCCAGCTCCGGTATTTTATATACACGGCGTATGTTATCGGAAAAAGATTGCGTGTTTTGTGCTGAAACGGTAAGGGTTGTGAGTAGAAAAGACAAGCAATATGCGGCCCGTACAATATTTAATTTCAATGGACAAGGATTTTGTATAAAGTTCAGCTAAAGTGTGTACAATAGGAAATGAAAAAATAAAAGCCCCCGCATAGCGGGGGCTTTTGCATCCGTCCAATAGTGACTGGTCCTTACTTGCTGATCTTTGTTATCTCTATCCATCCATCGTTTGCGTGGTACATGGCGCAAACTACTTCGTCCGATTTGTCCTTACAGTCAGTTATCTTATGGTAGGTTGCTTTTACTTTAGTGCCATCGGCATAGGTATCTACAATGCCGGAATTACAGATGTGGTAGTCTCTGCCACCGTCGCGCAGGTAAGCGCCGCTGCAGTCTTTTACAATGGTCATTGGTTTGTTACAGTCTTTCGTGCAGGAAATTGCCAGCATAGGAAGGGCAATGACCAGGTAGGTCAGTTTTTTCATTGTACTTGGTTTTTATGAGTGAAAAAAAATCTGCTGTTAGGGTGGGTGATCAATCTATTACGCTTTGCAGCAGCAAAGCCGCGCATACATTGGCAAAGAGGAATTTTTCTGCTTCCGTACCCGGCCCCAGGTATACTTTGCCATTGTCTATCAGCGATACCGCGGCCATTACATTATTGTCTTTATCTTTTATCTCGAAGCCCGGGCTGCCGAATGGCATATCTACTATCCTGCCATTCTTCTTTTCTACCTGCCACACGGGTTGTATTGTGTAATAATCATTGCCGCGCATGATATAGCCTGCTGCCTGCTTACGTCTTATCTGCGCTTCGCTGTTATCCAGGAAGAGTTCCCAGGGCTCATCGCCCTTGCGGGTAACTATGGAAACCGAATAGTTGTTTTGCGTTATATCTGTGCTCTTGAATATAGATACCAATTGTCCCGGTATTCTTGTTTGCCCTGGTGCAGTACCTATTAACAGGTCGTTGGAACGTACATTCGTAACGGTCATTACATCACTGGTGTCGGTATCATTGGTTAAGCGGAAGTGTATGGATTGCCGGCCTTCCATGTGTTCCGTCCATATCATACCCACAAAGCCATTGATGCCCGACCATTTGCGTATAGCAGAACGTTTTACCATAGTAGTATGATAATTCCCAAAGCTTAGTTTCTGTTTTATAAGAATGCCCATGCGGCCTTTTGCAGGCAGTTCCTGTTGCTGGCTGTGCAGTGGCTCGCCGGTAGCTATTTTGAAACTTTCGGCCTGTACACTTGCGGTGCTAAGTATTAATGCTAATGACAATATGGTTGCTTTCATAGATATGCTCCTTTAATGGTAAAACAGGAGAATGATTGAAAACCCCTATGTTTTGTTGAAGGAAATTGTCATGGCACGGTTTGTTTTCATTTTTTCTAAAAAGTATATGGATAGTATCAATCAGCAGCAACCGGAAGAAAATACGCAGCACCTGCAGGGCCAGGATGCCGCAGAGAAGATAAAGGAACTGGCAGAAAAAGCGCAATCCTGCTTTTTCTGTACAGATATAAAATCGGGCAAGCCATTTGCAACAAGGCCCATGTCGCCGCAAAAAGTTGATGAGCAGGGTAATATATGGTTCCTGAGTGCAGACGACAGCCATAAGAACGATGAACTGGAAAAGGATCCTTCTGTGCAGCTATTGTTCCAGGGTAGCCATCATAGCGATTTTATGAGCCTGTATGGTAAGGCTACTATTAGCAAAGACAAAGAGAAGATAAAAGAACTCTGGGAACCTTTGATAAAGACTTGGTTTACTGGCGGACAAGATGACCCTCGTATAACGGTAATAAAAGTAGAGCCCGAGGATGGATATTACTGGGATACTAAGCATAATGTAATGGTAGCCTTTGTAAAGCAGGCCATTGGTGCAGCAATAGGTAAAACGCTTGACGATTCAGTGCAGGGGAATTTAAAACCTTGATTTGTATATATGAAAAAGAGCGCCGGTTAACCGGCGCTCTTTTTCATATGTCGTTTATGTCTAGTTATTTTGTGGGTTCCTCCAGGAACGAGCTTATCAACTGTACTACGGGGTATTCGGTTTGCCCTGGTTTTACGGTGTTTATTTCTCCTATATAGTCCCCATGGCCACCCGGTACTATCAGCAGTTGCGCATTGGGTATTTGATGGGCCATTTCTACACCATGTTCCATGGTGGCCACATCTTTGTTGCCCATTATTATCAATGCCGGTGCATGTATGCCTTTTATTTTATCTTCCGCTATATCCGGGAAATGCTGCATGCGCTCTGTATCACGCTTGTACATATTGTATAGCGCGTCCTTATCAGGGTTTATTTGCAGATAAGCATCTTTATACGCCTGTGGCATCATGTCAAATGAAGCGTGCGACATCATTTCCCAAAACCACGGATAGGCACCGGCTTTTTTATACATAGTAGACGCCACCACAATTTTATTTACCTGTTCAGGGTGGCGAATGGCCATTTCCAGGGTAGTGCTGGCGCCATTACTAAAGCCGAATATATCGGCCTTAGGTATATGCAGTTGTTTCAGTAGTTCGGCTATATCATCAGCATCCTGTTCAAAGCTCAGCGGCTGGTTGCGGTCTGATGTATGACCGTGCGCCTGCATCTCTACGGCTATTACCTGGTGCGTTTTTGCCAGCATGGGCAGTATGCGGCCAAATGAAGTACCAATGGTAGAGCCACCGCCATGTATCAGCACCAGCGGAAAACCTTTGCCATGTATCTCGTAATACATTTTCAGCCCGTTGACATTGGCATACTTGCCGGATTGCGCTTGTACGCTATTCATTTGCATGATGATGATTAAATAGGTGAAGACAAGTTTTAGTTTATTCATGATTTTATGATTTGCGTTTTTCATTAACCTCTTGCACGTAAGCATTTAGTTTTTCTACGTTTTGTTTTAAGCCTTCATCTGCTTTAAATGTTTTCACTACCTGTATAAATTGTTCTGCAGTTTCGAAGAGCATATGCCAGCTTAGAAAAGTTTGTTCACCTCGTGCTTCAAACTGTATGGTAGCTGTAAACTTTGGGGCAGATACATGCTCGTACACCAATTTCTTAAAAGGAATGACCTCTTTAAAAACACTTTTGTTTTTATAGTCTGTTCCGTCAGGCCCGTGCATTACCAGGTCCCATTCTCCGCCGGGGTTTACATCCATTTTGCTTATGGTGTTAGTAAAACCGTTTGGTCCCCACCAGTTGGCTATATGTTCGGGGTTAGTCCATACTTCCCATACAAGCTCTATGGGAGCATTTAGCGTTCTTGTCAAAAATATTTCTCTATCGCTTGTATCATTTTTTGGGTTTCCCATATCTTTCTTTTTTAAGTTTCTGTAAATAGTTTTCAAGTGAATCCAGTTTGCTTTCCCAATGCTGTTTGTACTGGTCTACCCATGCCGATACTTCGCTAAGCTTTTCCAGCCGTGCTTCACAATACCTGTCTCTCCCTTCCTGCCGGATGGTAATGAGACCACAATCGGTAAGTATTTTTATATGCAGTGATGTGGCCTGGCGGCTTATATCAAACTTTTCGGCTATAGCATTTACATTATGCGGTTCATCGGCTATCATGCTGATGATGGCCCTTCTGGTAGGGTCTGCTATTGCCTGGTATACATCTCTTCTGGCTTTCATAAATGCGCAAGTACTTGCTTGCAAATATATATGCAAGTATTTGCAAGCGCAAAATTTATTTTACAATTACATCAATAGACAAAGGCTTGGTAATTATGCCAAGCCTTTGTCTATTGATATATTTTTCATTTTTCTATTACTTTCCCATCAACACAAATCCTTTATACAAAGCATTGTGTTGAATGGTCAGGTGGCTTTCGTTGGGAAAGGAAACTAACCAGGTCTTTACGTTTTTTGTATTGCTAAGTATGGCGTGTAGTTTCTTTGCATCGCCTTCCATTTGTACGCCTTCTTTACCTACCGCTATATAGGCTCGTACAGGCTTGTGCAGATTGGCTTTTAGTAATGCAGGTGCATCGCGTAGTAAAGATTCCCTGCCCCACCATAGGCTGGGGCTTACAATAATATAATCATCAAACAAAAACGGTTTCTTCAGTAATAGCTCTGTTGCCAGCAAACCACCAAGCGACTGCCCTATAATGGTATTATGGCGGTTGGTATGGTAGTTGGCATCTATATAGGGCTGCAGCTCATCTTCAATAAAAGACATGAATTTTTCAGAGCCGCCTGAATAGGGCAGCAACTGCTTTTCTATATCCGCAATGAATTTTTCAGCACTGCCCGTTTGACTTGCCCATTTCGAATTAGCACCCGGTCTGAAAGCAAATGTGAAGTCCTTTTTGCGGTCTACATTGGCTATGCCCACCACTATGCTCTTTGGCATCATTTCGTACATGGACAGGTATTGTACCAGGCCGGCCGTATGTATAAAATCTTCGTTGGCAGAGCCGTCCAGCACATATATTACCGGGTAGGTAGTGGCGCTGTCTTTATTATAACCTTCAGGCAGGTATATGTTCAGGGTGCGTGGTTGCAGCAGGTTATCAGATACCAGTGTGCGGGTTTCGCCTATTACAAAAGGTTGGGACTGGGCAAAGCAGGCGTTTACTGCAAATAGTGATAAGCAAAGGAGTATCGTTTTCATGGCAGCAAAAATAATCATGTTCCTGCGTAAGCAGGTAGCGGGCAGGGTGAAAAAGAAGGGATATTGCTGCCGCCCGGTTGTGCGGCAGCAATAAGTGGGGTATTATTTTTTATTCAGGAAAGCAGAATACATCCATACCAGTTTTTCCTGCATACGTATATAGTCGCTCATCAGTGCATTGGTGCCTTCGTCTTCTGCCTCAGCAGATAATGCCAGTATGTCGCGTTGCCGGCCAATGATGATCTTGAAAGAGTCCAGTATATCAGCTACTGCTTTTAGTCCATCTGATACGCGGGCACTTTCTTTTATATCAGACATTTTTTTGTATTCCGAATACCGGTGCTCGGGGGAGAAGCCCAATGTTAATATACGTTCAGCTATCTCGTCTATCTTCAGCAGCAGGTCGTTATACAGTTCTTCAAACTTCACATGCAGTTCGAAGAATTTTTCACCCTTGATATTCCAGTGATAACCGCGTGTGTTTTGGTAGAAGATAGAATAATTGGCCATCAGTGTATTGAGCTGATCTGCCAGTTTGGTAGCCTTTTTACTGTCCAGCCCTATCGAATTCAGGTTTTTCATACTGTTGTTTTTTTGCAATAGCTAAAATACTAAAACAGCAGCACACAAAAAGCTGATACACATCATAGGTGATACTACTTATTATTTTCCTTTTATGCGGTCAAGGTAAAACAGGAAATCGGTCATAGGAGCATCTGTAAAGCCCAGCTGGCGGCCCATGGTCACTATTTGCCCGCGGTGATAGGCATCGTGTGTTACGCAGTGCTGTATCATCTCATAGCGTGACAGGTGCGAGTTCATATAGGTGCTCTGTACATGAATCACTTCTTCCAGTTCTTCGTCCTGCAGGCTTTGTACATAATTGTTCAGTTCATTGGTGGTGCTGAGCAGGTCGTTAAATACGTCTGCTGCGCTGCCGGTATAGGTTTGTCCATAAGGCACTTGAACAGGCGCTTTTTTTATATATCCCATCCAGGCCATTTCTACATGCCATATATGGGCCAGTGTTTGTTTAATGCCCGGGAAGCTGGACGGAAGTTCTTTGTCCAGCAGTTCAGCCGGTTTTGTCTTCAGCCAGTTTATCATGGTCTGGTTGGCCCATAAGCTATACACGGTGTAGTCCTTTATAAGGGCTGACAATTTAGATGGTTTGGTTTCCTGTGTGGTTTGTAACATGTTTTCGGTTTTATGATACAAAACTAAAACCGGGTAGTGACAACCTTATGTCAGCGTTAGAAAATGTTTTCCTAAAAAAATCCGGGCATAAAAAAAGCAGGCGCTAAAGCCTGCTTTTAAAAGTATGTTTCAAACCTAGTAAAGGTCTGCTGTGATCAGCTTTAAAAATTCAGAGCGTGTTTCATTGGCTTCAAACTGGCCGCTGAATGCCGACGTGGTAGTAACGCTGTTTTGTTTTTGTACCCCCCGCATCATCATGCACAGGTGTTTAGCTTCTATTACAACAGCTACGCCCAACGGGTTCAGTGTTTCCTGTATGGCATCCAGTATCTGGTGCGTCATGCGCTCCTGTACCTGCAGGCGGCGGGCAAAACAGTCTACCACGCGGGCCAGTTTGCTAAGGCCGGTGATATATCCATTGGGTATATAGGCAATATGTGCTTTGCCAAAGAAAGGCAGCATATGATGTTCGCAAAGCGAATACAGTTCTATATCTTTTACAATCACCATTTCGCTGTACGATTCTTTGAACTTGGCAGAGTTCAGTATCTCGCGTGCATCCATCTGGTAGCCCTGTGTAAGGTACTGCATAGCTTTGGCTACGCGCTCAGGGGTTTTCTCTACACCTTCGCGGGTAGGGTCTTCACCCAGCTCCTGTATAGTAGAGCGATAGTTTGTTATCAGCTTTGCGGTAACTGCTTCGTCGTAGTGTTCTGTTTTTTTATAAGACACAGTGTGTGATTCTTGTGTGAACTTAATTAGGATATTAACCGAAGTACTCTACATAGATGCGCGGTGTTTCCTGCAGCTTTACTCGGTGCAGTTGTACGCCGTGTTTTTCTATATGCGGTTTCAGCTCATTCCATATACTGATGGCAAAATTCTCTGCGCTGGTAAATTTGCCTTTCATAAAATCTACATCCAGGTTCAGGTTGCGGTGGTCTACTTTTTCCACTATTACATCCTTCATCAGGTCGCCCAGTTCTTTGGCATTGAATATAAAGCCCGTGTCAGGATGCGGGGTGCCCTTTATGGTTACATGCAGCTCATAATTATGCCCGTGCCAGTTGGCATTGGCACATTTGCCAAAAACTTCCTTATTCTGCTCCTCGCTCCATTCCGTGTTATACAATTTGTGGGCAGCGTTAAAATGCTCCACACGCGTCAGGTAAACCATTTTTAAAAATTATCATGCAAAATTAGGTTTACAATACGGTTTCGACAAAAAAGCGGTTATTTGCAGCATGAACATCCTGCTGATAGCCGCCACAGAAGCCGAAATAGCCCCATTGATAGAATATATGAGGGGCGGGCAGTACGAGGTAGCCCCCGGTATTTTCGATGTGAATGGGGAGCGTATTCATGTTTGCATTACCGGGGTAGGTATGGTGGCCACTACTTATGCGCTTGCAAAAGCGTTATCGGCAGGTGATACCTTCCATTTTGCTTTGCAGGCAGGTATCGGTGGCGCCTTCGACCGGCAAATAGCCCTGGGAGACGTTGTGTTTATTACAGCCGATGAATTTGCCGACCTGGGCGCCGAAGACCATGAGCAATACCTGGATATATACCAGATGGGCCTGGCGGGTAAAAACGATTTTCCTTTTACAGATGGACGGCTATATACGCCTTTAGCCGCTGTGCATCAATCTATTGCACTGCCGCAGGTAAGTGCGCTTACTGTAAATACGGTAACAGGTAATGAAGCTTCTGTGGCAAGGCTGGCAGCAAAATATGGCGCCGCGGTAGAAAGTATGGAGGGTGCCGCTTTTCATTACGTGTGCCTGCAGGAAAATATACCTTTTGCGCAGGTGCGTGCTATCTCTAATTATGTAGAGCCGCGTGACAAAAGCAAATGGAAAATGAAAGAGGCGGTAACAGCACTGAATAAATGGCTCATTTCCTATTTTCAACAGAAAGTTATTAATATTTAATATATTAACAATTATACGCACGTGAATTACTTGTGAGTAAAGCTTTGCTGGCCCGTCTTTTAAGTAAACTATTACGGCTATATAAATTTGGATACTTCCATATCTTAATTATTTTTGTTCTCATTAAAAATCATTTTAACTAAAACTAAAGAGACTGTGGCGTACGAAAACAAAAATTTTGGCGATAACCGTAGTAATGAGAGCCTGTTCAGCAAACGTATAAAAGCTGGCAAAAGAAGAACTTATTTTTTTGACGTCCGTTCTACACGTGGTAATGATTACTTTATCACAATTACCGAAAGCAAGAAGAGGTTTGACGATAATGGCTATGACAGGCATAAAATGTTCCTGTACAAAGAAGACTTCAACAAATTCCTGAATGCACTGACAGAAACAGTGAATTATGTAAAGACCGACCTGATGCCGGATTTTGATTTTGATGCATACAACCATGACCAGGATGCAGAAGAAGGTGGTGTATCTGTACCGGTTTCTGAATCTGCTATTGAAGATGCAGCTATAGAAGGCGGCAGCGTTGATGACTGGAAGATCTAATTTTATATCACATAAATAAAAAAGCGGCGGTCCTACCAGGATCGCCGCTTTTGTTTGTAAGGTACATTAATGCTGCACCATGAATTTTACGGTTTTCACACCATCGGTTGTATGCAGGTTCAGCATGTATATACCATTCGGTAAGTTGCCCGCCTGTATCGTGTACAAATCCGTGCCTTTTACTGTTTCTAATTGCTGGCTATGTACCAGCTGGCCTTGTGCATTATATAGTTCTGCGCCGGTCGCTATGTCCTTACCATGTGTATAGCGCAGGCTGAAATTACCGTCGCTTGGGTTAGGATACAGATTTATGCTCATAGGTTCAGCAACATTTTGCACGCCGGTATTGTTTACTATAATGTACACTTTATTGCTAAAAGTGTCTTTCGCACAGCCGTCATTACAAGTCATGCGGCAATTAACACTATCGGCATATTTAGGTGTAAACAGTGCAAATGACTGGCTGGTAGCACCCACCGGGTAGCCGTTCAGGTACCAGAGATAACTTGGGTTATTGCAGGCATGTGGCGTGGCTGTAAAGGTGACAAAATTGCCCGGTGTTACCGGGTTCGGGGTTGCTGTTATGCTTACCCATGGCTGAAATGTAGGGGGCAGCCCAGTAGTAACCGTTACCGTATCTTTATTGATGTTCGGGCAATACGAGGTGCCTGTAGATACTACCTGGTATCGTGTGGTAATGGCAGGGGTTGCAATAGGGCTGGTACAATTAGTGCAGCTAAGGCTGTTTGGCGTGCCGCCAGGCAGTACAGACCAAACAAAGTTAGATCCGTTTACCGCCGAGAGGAATGCATTGCCATTGGGGCACACAAGAGTATCTCCTAGTCCTCTTGTCTTTGGCCATATTCTGATAGGAATAGTATTGGTGTAATACATTACCACACCTGCGGCATTACAGGTAGAGTCTTTAATAGTGATGATTATATTCTTTATCCCTGAATCAGCAGCGGTAGGCGTCCAGTTGAAGACCATGCGCACCGAATCTTTTCTCTGGTTGAAGTATTGAATATTGGCTGCCGGAATATTAAAGCTGTGATTATCGCTTATAATATATACGGCAGATGGGTTGGAAGATTTTGCCCAAAAACAAAAACTAAGCGGCTGGTTGATACAGCCATTTACGGTACCTCCTACATTGGCACCACCTGAAAAACAGCTAAGCGTACTTGCCGGTGCAGAACCTATTGTAGTACAAGAAACTGTCTGCACCTGGTTTTCCCGCATGATACTACCTATCAGCACCCCGTTACGGTATTCCCTGACCCTGGTTACAAACGTGCCTAAACCCAATGCGGTAGGGGTGAAACTCACAGTCCCCGTTGCGCTGTTCAGCGTAAAGCTATTGCTGGTTTGAAATGGATTATTGACAGTATTATAGGATGGCGATGCACTTGCAAAACTCATATTGGTCGGTATGCCGGAACATGCGGTGATACCCGCCCTGGGCATTATAATATCTGTTGCCAGCGAGTCGGCATTAGGGTCTACAGCACCATTATTATAACCGTATGGCTGGTTCAGGCAGGCAGTGGGCAAGCCCCTGACTGAAAGATATGGGGATGAATTGCCCTGGTAGCTGCCGGTATTATTAAAGGTTGCTTCTATGTAGAGATAAGATGCATTAGGGTTCAGCAAATTATTGCTGCTATTGCGGGTGCCGACATAAGTATAAAACCGCCAGTTGCTGCAGCGTGCCGGCAAGGTTACGATAACAGAATACCACCATTCCTTATATCCTGTTAATGTAGAAGCAGGGCTATCGCATTTGTTTTTAATACAGGTGGTTACTACATTTTGTGGATTGGGCGACCATTTGGTCATGGTAGTAGTAGAGGTAAGCCCTGTGCAGGTATTGTTCATGCATAAAGGCAGCGTAGCCGGCTCGGGATCGCCACTACAATCTCGGAAGTATTTAAAGTAAAAACGGTAAGTAGAATCGCTGATCCATTCGTATACCAGTTCGCCGCCTGCGGCAGCATTGGCTGCCCTGGCATTTTTGGGCATTCCAAACGAGCATAGGGCAAGCAGTACTATAAGGAAGTATAGAATAGTTTTATTCATTGTGGCCTGGTTTTATATTATCGTTATGTTTATAGACAATGAGGAGATGAAAAGGGTTGTTTTAGTATTAAAGTCGTAGTTTAAAAATACATTTATTTAGATAGAAAGCAGGCAGATTTTTATGATATGAAATAAAAGGAAACGGTTAGTAAGCATAATATTTTTTGTACTATGGTCACATATTGTTTATTGCTATTCCTTAAAGCAAAAAAATAGTTTAACTTTCTAAAACTAATTATTAACGGGGCCCCTAAAATTTAAGCTCTATGAAGCAGCAAACGCGTGAGCTATTAGTAACCACGAGAGTGGCGCAGCACTGGCAGGATGATTTTGAGCAGAAGGTAGACGAGCTCATTAACCTGGTTAGCAAAGTAGATACAGAAGTGCATGTACAGCAGGCTTCAGAAATGATGGATGTGTACCGCACAGAGAAACAACCGGTAAGCAAAGGGCGCAAAAAGAAGCAGCCCGAAGGCGGCAGGCCCTTCGAGTTTATGGTGTTCCGTAATTAATCTATTGCCCGGTTTAAGAAATTAACCAACGGCTGCATGGTATTGAATGCAGCAAATATCTTCGAAACGGCCGTTTTCGCAAGCAGGTCTTTATCTTCCAACTTCGTACTTACAATAAAACTTTTCATTTTAAGGTACTCGATTGCCGGGTTATCTGCAGTATAACCTTGAGGCAGCGTTTTTAGCTTTTCACCCTCCAGCGATTTGTACAGTTTTTTAAAAGCAGCTTTGTTCAGTATGCTGTTAAACTCTTCAAGGTTATAATCTATTTCCTGGCGCGTGGCTTTCAGTAAAGGGCCTTCCGGCATCCATAACCCGCCTGCTATAAAGTTTTTATTTCCGGGCTGTATATGCAGGTAATAGCCCGCATCGGGCGATTTGCGGCCGGCACGGCTGAAATAGGCACCGAAATGCGCTTTATAAGGTGTTTTGTCTTTAGAAAAACGCACATCGCGAAATATGCGGAATATCATATCCTTTGGCTTCTGGTCTGCCAGGGCAGGTTCTATTTTCGCAAGCTGATTTTTTATGGCTTCTACAAATGTTTCAAAATCGGCCTTGGCAGCTTCGTAAGTATCACGGTTTTTGTCAAACCAGGCTTTGTTATTATTCTTTCCCAGCTTTTTAAGAAAATCAAGTGTTGTCTGCTGCAGCATACCTGCGTTGTTAAGATTTTGAGAAAAACTAAAGATAAGGCTAAATTAATGTATATGTCATTTAGCTTTGGTTTTTCGCATTAGGGCTGGTATTAAGTACCTTTGCGCATTATTTACATATCAACTAAATACAGAAGACAGGCAGCATGAAGCGTTTGGCAATATTGGGTTCAACAGGTTCTATTGGTACACAGGCATTAGATGTGGTAGCGGCGCACCCCGGTTTATTCGAGGTAGAGGTGCTGAGTGCCCATAGTAATGCCAACCTGCTGATAGAACAGGCGCAGAAGTTCAACCCCAATGCCGTTGTGGTTACCGATGAGACTAAATACGAGATCGTAAAAGAGGCGCTGAGCCAGTCGAATGTAAAAGTATTTTCCGGCCACAGTTCGCTGGAAGATGTGGTGCAATGGGATAGCGTGGATATTGTCCTCACAGCCATCGTGGGCTTTGCAGGGCTAAGATCGACCATTGCAGCGGTAAATGCCGGTAAAGGGATTGCACTGGCCAATAAAGAGACATTGGTTGTAGCCGGTGATATAGTAATGAAGCTGGCAGCAGAAAAAGGTGCACAGATCATACCGGTTGACAGCGAACATTCTGCCATATTCCAATGCCTGGTAGGCGAGGATTGGCGCACAATAGAAAAGATCATACTCACTGCCTCGGGCGGTCCTTTCCTGGGCCGGAAACCCAATTACCTTGTAAATGTAAAGGCCAGCCATGCATTGCAGCACCCCAACTGGACCATGGGCGCCAAAATAACCATAGACAGCGCCACCCTTATGAACAAAGGGCTGGAAATGATAGAAGCCAAATGGCTGTTTGGCCTGGATAACGAACAGATAGAAGTGATCGTACACCCGCAGTCTATTATACATTCCATGGTGCAGTTTACCGATGGCTCTGTAAAAGCCCAGATGGGCCTGCCGGATATGAAACTGCCTATACAATATGCCATGGGCTACCCGCGCCGGCTGGATAACAAATACAAAAGGCTTGATTTCAGGGATTATGCCCAGCTTACCTTCGAGCAGCCCGATTATAAAACTTTCCGTAATCTTGCACTCGCTAAAGAAGCCATGTTCAAAGGTGGTAACACCCCTTGTGTAATGAATGCGGCCAATGAGGTGGTAGTGCAGTCTTTCCTGCATAATAAGGTGGGTTTCATTGAAATGAGCGACGTGATAGAAAAGATTATGGAGCGCGTTGCGTATATTGAGCAGCCATCGCTGGACGACTACGAAAAATCTGATAAGGAAGCCCGTATCTATGCTGCGGAACTCGTGAAACAAAGCCAGCTATCGTACTAATTTATTTTTAAAAACAACATGCATTTAAATACTGTTCTTTTAATGTCGGGTGGCCTGGTACAGGCATTGCAACTACTGGCAGCCCTTTCATTGCTTATATTATTACACGAATTCGGTCATTTCTTTTTTGCCCGCGTTTTCAAAACCCGCGTTGAAAAGTTTTACCTGTTCTTCGATTTCCTTTTCCCTTTTCCGGGCCTGCTCAATTTTTCTTTGTTCAAAAAGAAGAAGGGTGATACAGAATACGGGCTGGGTTGGTTTCCGCTGGGTGGCTATGTAAAAATAGCCGGTATGGTAGACGAGAGCATGGATAAGGAGCAAATGGACCTTCCCCCGCAACCATGGGAATACCGCAGCAAAAAAGCTTACCAGCGCCTATTCATTATGCTGGGCGGTATCATAATGAACGTACTGACGGCTATGGCCATCTATGCATTCATCTTTGGCAAATGGGGCGAGGAATATCTGCCTACGCAAAATGCTACCTATGGTATAATGGTAGATAGCATGGCTCAAAGCATTGGCCTGCGCAATGGCGATAAGATCGTATCGGTAGACAGCAAGCCGGTGACCCGTTTTAATAAAATCGTTCCTGAGATAATTTTCAACGAGGCGCAAACACTGCAGGTAATGCGCGATGGCCGCCAGGAAACAATAACCATACCGCAGGGCACTATACGCAAGATATTGAAGAGCCAGCGTAATACTTTTATCCTGCCGCGTATGCCATTTGTAGTGCTGGATGTAGAGAAAAAATCTGCAGCAGATAAAATGGGTTTGCAGGCGAAAGATAGCATTATAGCCGTGAACGGGCAGCCGTTACAGTTCTTTGATGAATTTGACAACTATAAAAAGCAATATACTGCGGCTGCACCTATAGCTATTACCGTAGTGCGCAATGCACAGGTTGTTACGCTCAATGGTACATTGCCTGAAGATAAAAGACTGGGTATGCATGCAGACCTGGACTATACCAAATATTTCAAAACTGAAACCATTAAGTATGGCCCCATTGCGGCTATAGGAAAGGGCTTCAGTTATACCTTTACGCAAGTGGGTAATTACTGGAGGCAGCTGAAGATGATCTTTACGTCGAAAGAAGTAAAAGCATCAGAAAGCCTGGGTGGTATTGTTAGCTTTGGTAAAATGTTCTCGCCGGTGTTCGACTGGCAGGATTTCCTGATGCTGACAGCATTTGTATCTATCATACTGGCTGTTATGAACCTGCTGCCTATACCGGGCCTGGATGGCGGCTATGTCATCTTCCTTATTTTCGAAATGTTATCGGGCAAAAAAGTAAGCGATAAAGTAATGGAGCGTGCCACAACGGTGGGGCTGGTATTGCTGCTGGGGCTTATGCTCTATGCCAACGGCCTGGATATCTTCAGGTTATTCAAAAAATAAAAAGCTAAACGTTATTCATATTCAAAGCCCCGCATAGCGGGGCTTTGTTTTTAGGTTGGTGCCTTAATGGTAAGATAACAATTCCATCACGCCCCCTTTGCTTTCCGGTAATAGCTGTTCTGCACTTTAGCGCAAACTTTTAAAGACATGAGAAAGCTATTTACATTGATAGGCCTGCTGGTCTTATGCAATACATTGCATGCACAGCAGGCATTTGATTTTAACGGCACCAGTAATTATATCAGTTTTGGTGTGGCCTCGGGCCTGGGCAGCAATACCTTTACTTTAGAGTGCTGGTTCAGGCGCAATGGTATGGGTAATACCACTACAACAGGCACCGGCGGGGTGGCTGCAATAGTGCCGCTGATATCAAAAGGAAGGGGGGAGAGCGATGGCAATAATAAGGATATGAACTATATTTTTGGTATCAACACTGCTACCGGGGCTTTGTGTGCCGATTTTGAAGAAGGTACAGGGCAGCCAACACCGGGATTGAACCACCCAAGCTATGGCGTTACAATTATTAATGATACTACCTGGTATCATGCCGCCGTTACTTACGACGGGCAGAAATGGAGAATATACCTGAACGGCAACCTTGAAGTGACCGACAGCATAGGCCTGCTGCCGCAATCGGGCAGCATACAACACGCAGCCATAGCATCGGCACTTACCTCTACAGGTGTAGCACAAGGCTTCTTTAAAGGTATTATTGATGAAGTGCGTATATGGAACTACGCCCGTACGCAGCAGCAGATACGCGATTCTATCAATGCACAGGTGACAACAGCTACCGGGCTGGTAGGCCGCTGGTCTATGGATGATGTAAGCGGAACAAGTATCACAGGTACAGGTTCGTCCGGCATCAATGGTACGCGTATCAATACGCCCACGCCGGTAGGTTCAGGCGCGCCCTTCAATCTTAAGTTCAGCCTGCCGCCGGCGCAGCCAACCAATTTCCTGCCGGTAAATAATGATACCGCTTACATGGATAGTGTATTGAAAGTAACGGTTACAGACCCTGACACCAACAAGATGAAAGTAATATTCATGGGCCGCGAACACCTGCCTATTATAGATTCACCTGCGTTCACTATCATTCCTATACCTGATGTGCAGTTTTATACTTCGCATATGAATGGTGCTACCAATGAAATATTTAAAGTGCAAACACGCTGGATAAGAGACAGCATAAAAGCTAAAAATATAGTGTATGCTGTACAACTGGGCGACTGTGTGCAGAATGGCGATAATGGTGGTAACGATATAGAATGGAAACGTGCTGATACCTCTTTTAAAATAATAGAAGACCCTGCCACCACGTTTAAACAATTTGGTTTGCCCTACGGTGTATGCGTAGGCAACCACGACCAGTCTCCCGGCGGTAGTGCATCCGGCACTACCACTTTTTACAACCAATACTTCGGCAGCACACGTTTTACCGGCCGTAACTATTATGGTGGTCATTACGGTACCAATAATGATAATCACTATGAATTATTTAGCGCCAGCGGTCTCGACTTTATCAATATTAGTCTGGAGTATGATACCAATGCAGATACTGCTGTGCTTAGCTGGGCAGACAGCTTGCTGAAGGCATACCCTGCGCGCAGGGGTATTATCAGCAGCCACTGGCTTATCAATTCAGATGGTACCTGGGGCGCGCAGGGATTGGCTACCTACAATAAATTAAAACAGAATAAAAATCTTGACCTGATGCTATGCGGCCATATAAACCCGAACGGGGAGGCCAGGCGTTCTGATACCTACAATGGGCACACAACACATACATTACTCTCCGACTACCAGGACCGCGCTAATGGTGGTAATGGCTGGCTGAGGATCATGGAATTTTTACCGGGCGCCAACAAGATAAATGTAAAAACATACTCGCCTACACTGAGCCAGTTTGAAACAGATGCCAACAGCCAGTTTACGCTTGACTACCTGATGAGCAACCCGTTTGATACAGTAGGTGTAGTAAGCAGCACCGTTTCAGGTTCTTCGCCAACGGCGGTATGGAACGGACTAAAGGACGGGCACCAATACGATTGGTATGTAATAGTTAGCGATAGCGTGAACGAGATAAAATCTCCTGTAAATACTTTCTGGTTCAAAACCGTTAAAACACCACCGTCTAATGGTATAAATACCGCCACTACTCAAAGCCTGCTGGAATTATTCCCTAATCCTAATGACGGAAAGAATATTATACTGTCATATCCGAGGTCCGTTAAGGCAAATGTTCGTATCACAGACCTGGCCGGTAAAGAAGTATATACTTCTGTAGTGCAATTAGGGAAACATGTACGCCTGCCTGTAAGCCTTGAAAAAGGATTGTACCTGGTGCAGGTTTATACTGAAGGTAAAATGATAACACATAAAATTAGTGTTGAATAATCTCCGATCCCTAAAAAAACTTAAATGTGCAACAGGCTGTTTTAAGGCCATTTAATAAGCTTAAATTTATTATCCACTCTTAAAAAAAATCATACTATGCAAAACAATGCAAATGCACTTAACTGGTTTGAAATACCTGCTTCAGACATACATCGTGCGAAAAGCTTCTACGAAAATATCTTCGGTATAGATATGGGAGACACTACCGAGATGATGGGGATGCACATGGCTTTTTTTCCTGCTTTTGATGGTAAGGTATCGGGCGGTTTGGTGCAAAGCGAAACGCACAAACCATCGCAGGAAGGTAGCTTAGTATACCTGAATGCTAACGAATCTGGTATGGATAATATACTGGAGCGCATCCCTTCTGCCGGTGGGCAGGTATCGATGCCTAAAACACATATTAGTCCTGAAATAGGCTATATGGCATTCTTTATAGACAGCGAAGGGAATAAGGTTGCGCTGCATTCACAGGATTAATTGCCGAAGGGTTAGTAAGCAAGATCAAAAAAGAGAAGGGATGCTGTTTGCATCCCTTCTCTTTTTTGAATATCAATAATTGATGTTATCGTACTACGGAGAAAGGTATTTTTTGAACCTTGCCATTTATGCGGATGCGTAAAATATATACGCCTGCCGGCAGCATGGGTTCCAGGTTTATTTCAGCCTTCAGTTTATTATTTACAGGTTGTGCTGTTTCTTTAAATACTACCTGCCCGCTTGCATCTATTATCTCCAGTGGCATTTCAAGTGTGGTGTGTGTATTGCCCAATAAAGTAAATGAGCCTTTGTTGGGATTGGGGAACAAAGCAAACGTATCTATATGGCTATCGCTGGTGATGGTTACCAATGTGACAGCAGATATCGTGCAGCCACCCAGCATGGCTGTCACCTCGTAAGTACCGGCGGATGCCAGGCTTACTTTAGGTATCACCGGGTTTTGCACCTGCGAATAAAAACCATTGGGCCCTGTCCATTTGTAGTACGTACCTGCGGTAGCAGATGTAGCTGTGAGCTTCAGTTCCTGCCCCACTTTTACAGGGCTGTTGCTAGAGGCCACAGGTGGATCAGGACGCAGGTTTACAGCAATATCTATTGTCTGCTCGGAAGTACAGCCATTCATCGTTACGATGGATTTATAAGTGCCCCTGCCATCGTATGGTACAGAAGGGCGGCTTATATGCTGGCCGCTGGCCGAAAAATTATTAGGGCCCTGCCAGTCGTAACTAATATTGCTGCTGGCGCTGAGAGCATTTAAAGTCAAGGTATCTCCACTGCATACAGGGCTGTTAGAATTTAGCACCGGTGCTTCCGGCAATGGTTTTATGGTTACGTACACTGAATCTTTTGAGGCGCAGTTCAAAGGAGACGTCGCAGTAACAATATAGTTGCCCGAATTGTCCAGTTGGCTGTTAAACAGGTAAGCACTGCGGATGGCAGAATTATAACTCTTTGGCCCTTTCCATGTATAAGAAGCTCCTGCCAGTGTATCGTCCACATTAAATATCAGGGTATCGCCCACGCAGATAGGACTGTTAGAAATTATTTTAGGTGTAGGCCTTGGGTTGATAACGACAAACGTAGTGTCATCGGGAGAGGTACAGCCATTATAAGTAGCTTTTACCCAATACGCACCCTGCTGCGGCAGAAAAGCATTGTATATGAATGTATCTTTCTGGTAAGCTTTAAAACCATTTACACCTTCCCATAGATAAGTGGAGCCGGTAAGGTTGTTGTTTACATCCAGGTGTATGGTGCTGTCTGCACACAAAACAATAGTATCTGCAGTGGTCAGCTTAGGTGTAGGTTTTATGGCTACTGTAATAGTATCATAAGATGGGCATCCATAGTATTTTGCTTCTACAATATAATCACCTGCATGGGCCATTGTTACATTGCCTATGACCGGGTTTTGTCCTTTGGCAGTAACTGTGCCGGGTCCCTTCCATGAATAGATAGTACCTGTAAGATTGCTGGTAACAGATAGCTGCAATGCACCGCCTTCGCATACCGGGGTATTGCTGTTGGCGGTCGGCACATCATATGCGCCCTGTATGCCTATATCCTTGCCATTGTCGAAAGATGTATCGGCAGGGTTGGTGGCAATAACCCGCACACGATAACCCGATGTGACCGGGGTAGTGATAGGAATAAAACAATTGATAGTGCCGGTGCCGGTAGAACTCAGTGAGCCTATATTCAATGTTTGTGCATTGTCAAAATGCCCGCTGGCATCAGATAGCTGGGCTATGAAAGTATTACCCGCATTGAATTGCTTTTTTGCAACATATTGTAAAGGAAATGTTCTGCCCGCGCAAAGGAAAGTGTCGTTGAAAGGCGGGCGTATATACAGGCTTTTGCTATAGGCAATAATGTCGGTATCGTCTATTACGCGATTGTACACAATAATATCGTCAATAATGCCCTTGAAAGGATAAACTTCAGTTAGATTGGCGGGCTGATAATTTCGTCCTATAAACATCCCCGCAGTTGATGTGCCTAAGCTGCCTCCAAGTATAGCTTTAGTACTTTTAAGCACTCCGTCGACATATATTCTTGCAAAACCATTGTCGTAAGTTATTACGACGGCATACCATTGATTGAGATTGATGGTAGGCGTATAAGCCGGAGTATCTACTGTAAAAGTTGAGCCTGCCAGAGAAGTAAAATGAAAGCCATTTGGGTCATAATCGCTTTCATCAGTAGGCAGCCCCTTTGCATCGTTGAAAATAAGTCCATAGCTGCCAGGGTCAAATTCCTTACCCCTCATAAACAGATAAGAACCTTGATTGTGTAATGGATTGAAAGCAATTGGTTTGACAATAGCACCAATAGAAAAATTAGATAGATTCATGGTTGAGCTATATGGAACGCTGATATAGCATCCCGGATCTCCATTGAAATAATAGGCCGTATTAGGAATGCCATCCCTGCCAGCTGTAAGTGTTACGGATGAAGTAGGGTAACCGTGATTATTATTACCTGAATAATCAGCAGCATTTCCATTGAAAGTATAGTGAACTATCTGGCCAGCGGTAGACTGAGCCCGTGCACTAATAGTAAACAGTAAAAAACAAAAAAGTAGAGTTATTTGCCGGCGCATAAAATTTTACACCCCATAGGGCCATGTTAATGAGAAAAATTACGAATATTATCCTTATCTGCCAATAAATATTAACCGAAACGGTATAGGCATAAGATGAACTCCGATTGCCGGTTTAAATTTTACTGATTTCCATTACCTTGCAGCAGCATGAGATACATTAGGTATAAGGCGCTTGGTGTCCTGTTTTTTATCATCCCGGCCTGTATTTGCCTGCTGCCGGCTTGTATAAAAGACCTGTGTGCTGCTACGGTTTGCCAAAACGGTGGCATTTGCGTAAACGGCCAGTGCACCTGTCCTGCCGGTTACGAAGGGGTTGACTGCAGCAATAAATGGAATGAAAAATTTGCCGGCGACTGGCAGGCGTCAGACAATTTTCTGAAAGACAGCCTGCACCGCTTTTACACTATACACATCAGCCAGGACACTGCCCGCGACAGCTTTTATATTTCCGGCTTTGCCGATACGCTGAATGGTATACAATGTGTACGCAATTCGCTGTATAAATTTGCCTTCCGCCCCGACCAGAAAATAGATAGCATACTTACTATCAAAAGCGGTAATGGCACTATGGATGCTGATGGCCGCAAAGTCACGGGAATGTATTCTTTTCAGAGGAAAGACACTATTATTACAAGCTCTTTTACGTGGGCACGATAAATGCTGTAAGTTTGTAAAAATGCTTAAGTGCTTATGAATGAGTCAAGAAGGGCGCTGTTCCTTACGGCTTTTGTTACCCTGATGCTGTTTACTTCCATAGGGTATGTATCCTGTAAAAAAGAATCTTCATCCAACACGCCGGATGCCTGCAGCAATGTTACCTGCCAGAATGGTGGCGTATGCTTTAAAGGTACCTGCACCTGTCCTGGCGGCTACGAAGGCACCAATTGCGAAACCCGTTCGCTGACCCGCTACCTCGGGCAATGGGCGATAGATGAGGTGATCAGCGGTAGCTCTAAACAAGGTGTAAAAGGCACCAGCAAAACTTATAATATCAGGATAGTAGACAAAGCCGGCAAAGCGGTTTTCTTTTATATACAAGATCTTGGCGGCAATGCCGACTGGGATAATATAGAATGCCAGATAGGCCGTACCGGCTCCGGCGTAGAAACCGTTACAGCATTGCCTACTTATTTTGTATTTTCTCAATACCAGGTAATACCTAATAGTATTTATACCATTCTACGGGGTACCGGCACGGTCAATTCTACAGGCACTAATTTCAGTGCGGAATACTACCGCACCTATGGAGACAGTACCGGCGCTAATACAGATACCGTAAGTCTTTCTGCTACCTTTTTGCAGAAATAAACTGCAGGTGGTGGAATTGCTGTTCCTGTTATCGCTCAATTCTTAGGGCAAATACATATGAATTCAGAAAATCTGAAAATGCTGTTCAAAAAATTTGCAAAAATCATTTAGTTGCCTACTTTTGCAATCCCCAATCGAGGGGTATAGTTCTTAAAATAAAATCATTTCGCCACTTTAGCTCAGATGGTAGAGCAACTGATTTGTAATCAGTAGGTCGCTGGTTCGATTCCGGCAAGTGGCTCACTAAGCCCCGGTTTACCCGGGGTTTTAATTTGATTGGGCAGATGGCCGAGTGGCTAAAGGCGACAGACTGTAAATCTGTTCTCTCACGAGTACGGAGGTTCGAATCCTTCTCTGCCCACTTTATTTTTGCGGGAGTAGCTCAGTCGGTAGAGCGACAGTCTTCCAAACTGTAGGTCGCGGGTTCGAATCTCGTCTCCCGCTCTCTTTAAAAACGATAGTTTTCTCTGAAGGACAATAGCTTTTAGTGAAAACTATCGATGTTTTGAGAAGTTCTTTAGCTGTTGTAGCTCAGTGGTAGAGCACTTCCTTGGTAAGGAAGAGGTCGGCAGTTCAATCCTGCTCAACAGCTCATTTTTTCTTCCTTCTCTTTTTGCACTTTTTACCTTTCAGATAATATTTGTATACGTTTGTTGAAAGCAGACCGTCCATGCAAAAACTAAAAACATTCATTGCAAATGAAAATACACTGGTATTCTTCTTTTGCATGGCTGTAATGGCCGGGCCTGTACTGTCTACTATTTTCAGCTACGATATTTCGCAGTTCCCCGATTGCAAATCATATCTTGGCCTGGCCGAATGGAATTTTGACCAAAGCCCTGTACGGCGCTACCGTATCCTCATACCATTTACTGCCCGTGTACTTAATGCTATGTTTGGCGGGGTATTTGCTAACCTGGCGCCTTCCTATTTTACCGGCAACTTTTCATTGCCGTTCAGCTTTTTCCTTATAAATATGGTACTCACCAGCTTGTATGGGCTGCTTATTTATAAATATTGTAAAAGCTACGGTACGGGTACTATTGCTGCACTGATGGGGTTGTTGGTAATGCTTACCAGCCGCTATACTATATACATAGCTGCGCTGCCGCTGACAGACAGCCTGTACTGTGTAACGGTGATGTTGGCTTTGCTGGGCGTAAAACAAAAAAATACAGGCATGCAATTGCTGGCTATTTTCCTGGGGCCATTCGCTAAAGAAGCTTTTATTTTTATTGTGCCCGTTATTTTCTTTTTCAGCCATGTACAAAAGGGTAGGTTGCTGGCATATTTTATCCTGTCGGGCATTATTGTGTTCAGTTACCGTTATTTATACGACCGGTTTGCTGGCCCCGGTATAATAGACGGCTTTCGGGCCGACCTGATGCACTTGGGCAACCTGGGTAGGGCATTTCGCCTTTTCAGTTTTTACAATATATATAAGGTCTTGTCTGTAATAGGGCTATGGATACTATTGCCGGTAGCTGCAGTAGTGATAGTGCCTGGATATAAAAATGTGCTGAAAGCTACGCTGGATAAGGTGATAGTCGTATTTCTCGGGGCGGTGCTGGTGCAGATGCTTTTATCGGAATCTGTAGAGCGTATGTTCTACCAGGCAATGCCTGTATTAGTACTTATTGCATCAGTTTCTTTTGCTGCGTTAAGGAAACATTATGATTTGCGGAAAAATAAATTTATTTGAAAGGAAAATAACTTATATTTGCACACTTTTTAAACAAAGCTTCTAAAAATTTTTAAAATAGAATACAAATGGCAAAAGAGACCTTTAATCGGGAAAAACCCCACGTAAACATTGGTACCATCGGCCACGTTGACCATGGTAAAACTACATTGACTGCTGCGATCACATCTATCTTGTCTGCAAAAGGCCTGGCTGAAAAGAAAGGTTATGACGAAATCGATGGTGCTCCTGAAGAAAGGGAACGTGGTATCACAATCAATACAGCACACGTAGAATATCAAACAGCTAACCGTCACTACGCACACGTAGACTGTCCGGGCCACGCTGACTATGTGAAAAACATGATCACTGGTGCTGCACAAATGGACGGCGCTATCCTGGTGGTTGCTGCTACCGATGGTCCGATGCCGCAAACTAAAGAGCACATCCTGCTGGCCCGCCAGGTAGGCGTTCCACGTATCGTTGTGTTCATGAACAAAGTAGACCTGGTTGATGATGCAGAGATCCTGGACCTGGTTGAAATGGAAATCCGTGAACTGCTGAGCAAATATGAATATGATGGTGATAACACACCAATCATCAAAGGTTCTGCAACAGGTGCCCTGGCTGGCGAAGCTCAGTGGGTTGCTGCTGTTGACGAACTGATGGCTGCAGTTGATGATTACATTCCGCTGCCTCCACGTGCTATCGATCAGCCGTTCCTGATGTCTGTAGAAGACGTGTTCACTATCACTGGTCGTGGTACAGTTGCTACAGGTCGTATCGAACGCGGTATCATCAAAGTTGGTGAGAACGTTGAGATCGTTGGCTTCAACGACGCTCCTATGACTTCAACTTGTACAGGTGTTGAAATGTTCAAAAAACTGTTGGATCAAGGCCAGGCTGGTGATAACGCCGGTATCCTGCTCCGCGGTATTGAAAAGAAAGATATCCGTCGTGGTATGGTTATCTGCGCTCCTAAGAGCATCACTCCGCACACTGAATTCAAAGGTGAAGTATACGTACTGAGCAAAGAAGAAGGTGGTCGTCACACTCCATTCTTCAACAAATATCGTCCTCAGTTCTATTTCCGTACTACAGACGTAACTGGTGAGTGCGAACTGCCAGCTGGTGTAGAAATGGTAATGCCTGGTGATAACGTTAACCTGCACGTAAAACTGATCGCTCCAATCGCGATGGAAAAAGGTCTGAAATTCGCGATCCGCGAAGGTGGCCGTACAGTAGGTGCCGGTCAGGTTACCGAAATAATCAAATAATACAACGCAGTTTTTAAACTGCCTGTTTATAAGCTTAGCAGCTCCGCAATCGCGGGGCTGCTTTGTTTTCAGGAAATGCAGATATTTGTTTCATGAGCACAGCAACAAAGATTACTTATCTCAACACTGCGGCCTGCGGCCTTGTAAATGAAGCGACGCGACGCGCAGGTGTTTCATTATACGAGGGTTTTGAGCAGAACGGCAGCATGCATGCCGAACACTGGCGTTTCAACGAGCAGGATCGCATACGTCAACACCTGGCAGACTTCCTGGGTGCACCGGTAGCCAATGTTGCTTTCGTGCCCAATTTCAGCTGGGCGCTGAATGCTGTCGCACATGCACTAAAAGGAAAGAAGAACAGGGTAGCACTCTATAAAAACGATTATCCTTCCGTACCCGAGCCATTCAGGCTGCTGGGCTTTGATATTACCTGGATAGATACACCGGACGGGTTCAATGTAGACATTGAGCAGCTGGAAAATTGTATAAGGAACAGGTCTGTAGACATGGTGGTCATTAGCCAGGTGCAATGGACCTCGGGTTACAAACTGGATATTGCTATGATAGGCACTTTGTGCAAAGCGCATGGAGTATTGTTTATTGTAGATGCTACGCAAAGCCTTGGCGCTATGCCTGTTGACGTGAGCAGTTTCCCTGTAGATGTGCTCATCTCCAGCAATTATAAATGGATGAATGCAGGCTTTGGCACGGGCGTTATGTACATGGCAGATAGTTTTATAGAGGAGTACCCGCCTGTTGTAATAGGTTTCAACAGTTATACCATGCGCGATGGCAAATGGGTATATGAACCATCGGTACGCAACTACGAACCGGGGCATCCGAATATGTTCGGCCTCAATCTTATGGAAGCAGCTATACTGCAAAAAAATAAGTTAGGGCTGGCTGCCATAGAACAGCATAATCACACACTTACAGCCTTGCTGCTGGAAGGATTGAAAGAACTGCCGCTAAGCCTGGTGGGTGGGTATGATATGCAAAACAGGTCGTCCATAGTGGTGCTGAAAGATGAAAACGGTCTCGGCGACTTGCTTAAGCAGCACGGGATCATCGTTACCAAAAGAAATGGTTTGCTGCGCATCAGCATACATTTTTATAATACCCCGGCAGACATAAATAGTTTTATTGATTGTGTAAAGACAAAGTATCTTTAAAGGAGAAAAAATCGTTCTGTATGCATAAGATCTATCTTTTATTATTGGTTTGCCTGTTATCCGCCACAGCTAAGGCGCAGGCCCCTGTCGATGAGAATAACAAGCTGGCGCGCTATATAGATACTCTCTATAAAATGGGTACTGCCTGGGGCAATAAGCTGGGTACCCTGTCTAACAGCACCAAGGCATATAAAGAACTGACTGAACCCCGCCAACAACTGGAGGATTATATCAACCGGGCTATCGCTACGTTAAGAAGCAGGGAAGAGGTTTCGGGCTCGGGTCCGCTGAAGGAATCGATAATCAGTTTTCTGGTATACGAAAAAGAGCTGGTTGCCAATAATTTCGTGATGTTTGAAAAGTTTGACGCCACTACTAAAGATGAAGAAGTAAATGCTGCTATGGACAAGCTGCGTACCGCATCGGGACTGGAGGAAAAGAAGCTGCGGGAGGTACAAACCGAGCAGGTAGCCTATGCTAAAAAGAATGGGTTTAATATAGAACAGTCGAAGAAATAGGGTTTAAAAAAACGCATTTTTCAAAAAGAATTTCCTTACTTTTGCAGTCGCCCCTGATGAGGGGGCTTTTTTTTACGGGAATAGTTCAACGGTAGAATAGAGGTCTCCAAAACCTTTGATCGTGGTTCGAATCCGCGTTCCCGTGCACTCCCAGGCCCCCTAAAGGGGGTTTGGTAATAGAAAAACTAATTTTTAACCTAATAAATGGCCCCTTTAGGGGTTTGGGGTTTTATGAGCAAATTCGGGAGCTATATACAAGAAGCCTACGACGAGCTGGTGCACAAGGTAACCTGGCCTACATGGGACGAGTTGCAGCAAACAACCGTTATCGTAATAGTAGCGCTTATCATCACTACCCTGGTGATATTCGGTATGGACTTCGTTGCAGAGCGTGTACTTACGCTGCTGTATAACATATTGGGCAAGTAAATATCTTAATTGAAAATGAGCGAGGTTACTACAACACCTGAAACCAAATGGTATGTATTGCGCGTAATCAGCGGCAAAGAGAAAAAAGCCAAAGAATACGTAGATAAAGAGGTGAAGATAAATGGTTGGAGCAATTTTATCCATCAGGTATTATGCCCTGTAGAAAAAGTATTCAAAGTACAGGCAGGTAAGAAAGTACTGCGCGAAAAAATACTGTATCCCGGTTACCTGATGCTGGAAGCAACAGAAGGTAAGCTGAATGATGATATGATACACACTATCAAAAATGTATCAGGTGTTATTCACTTCTTGGGTAAAGACCATCCTACTGCCCTGCGTAAATCTGAAGTGAACAAGATGTTCGGTAAAATGGACGAAGTAAGTGAGCAGGGTATAGGCTATGCAGAACCATACATCGTTGGCGAAACGGTGAAGATCATAGACGGACCATTCAACGACTTCAACGGTACAGTAGAAGAAGTAAACGAAGAAAAGAAGAAACTGAAAGTAGTAGTAAAGATCTTCGGACGTGCTACACCGGTAGAACTGAACTATATGCAGGTAGAAAAAATTGCTTAACCTGCATTTACCAATATTGAAAAGCACCACTCCTGTGGTGCTTTTTTTATGCCTTTATTGTACTGCGCAAATAAAAAAGGAAAAGGCTGCAAAAGCCTTTTCCTGTAGTATGGAAAAACCAACACCGCCTGTCATTGTAGCTATATTCCAGGCGCTTCCGTATTAATTGACGTATGAATGAATCAAAATGTTAGGCGCGGGCTTAGTAAAGCCTGTAACCAAGCGTTACGCGTACATAGGGCTGCGTGTATATACTGCGCACCTTGTCGTTAGGTATATAAGCAGGGTTGGTAAGCATTTGCTGTACCAGTATATCAAACAGGATGCGCTGGTTATAGGCATAGGTAAAGCCCAGCATATAACCTATTTTCAATGGATCGGTAGCAGGGTTCTTAAATGCATCTGCATTATAGGTGCTATACGCATTTCCCTGGTACTGGAACAGCGAGGCTGCCGATGGCAAAGACGGATAAGGTGCTGATGTATCTGTAGTAGGGAAATCTACATTGGCTTTGCGGGTAAAGCTTTTGAATTCTTTCCTGTCTTCTGTTATCTGTACCGTTTTACTGAAGTTGAAATACACGCCACCGTATACCTTGAACATGTCGGTAAACTTATACTGCAGCAGTACAGGCAGCTCCAGCGAATAGTATTTAGTACCGGTCACTTTGTGCCCTATGGAAATAGAATCGTGTGTTTGGGTATAAGTATAATGCCTGGTTATGGTAGGCGGGTTAAATGTATCTCCCGGCGTAACAACGTGGTTTGAATCCAGAGAGGTACCGGTGATATTATAATAGGTCTTAGCATCTTCTATCGATATATCCTTTAACTGGGAATATTTGATAGCAGGTTGCAGCATCACAGAAACCTTTGGCGTGATATTGTATTGCAGGTACGGAGAGGCTACATAGCTTTTAATAGCGTTTGCCTGGAAGGCCAGTTCATAGCCTGCTTTTATACCCGCTTCAAAAGGCTGGTTGCCTTTTTTCTTCCTGCTTTTCTTTTTCTTTTCTTCCGGGCCACCGCCACCACCGCCTCCGCCACCTTTCCCGGCTTTGTTATCGGCAGTTTTTGTATCATCTGCCCCCGCGTCATCTGTTGCATCGTTACCAGTGGCACCGGTATGTTCATCCATTTTGATGCCGCCTTTTTCACGGGGATCATCAGCTGTAAACCCTTTTTGGTAAGCTATTGCCGGTTTTTCAGGTTCTGTGCGGTTCTCCTCTTTTTTGGCAGCCGTATTGCGATTGGCTTTATTGCTGTTGCTGCCAAATGAATAGGTAGTATTGTCATCGGTAGTGCTGCTGTTACCTGCAGTAGTACCGGCATCTTCATTTTGCCGCCCGGTTTTTTTAGCTGAGGATGTTTTTGCTGTTGAGCGGGTATTACCATTGCTATTTATACGGGCTGCATTTGCTTTGGCAGCAGTTTTTCCGGCAGATGCAACGTTGGCTGCCTGGCCGGTTTTTGCCGCAGTTTTAGATGTTTTGCTGCCGGTGCCGTATGTACGGTTGCCGGTGTTATTTGATGCAGCCGCTGTACTATTGTCCGGCGCCAGGGCATTATCGGCTGGCTGTGCTGCCTGGCGGTTAGTTTGTGCTGTATTGTTTTTAGCAGCCGAACGGCTTGTTTTAGCAGGCCGGTTAGCTGCTTGTTTTTTTGTAGTACCGGCTGCCGGTGTTACAGTTGATGCTGTATTATCTCCTGCCGTTTTCTGTGTTGCTGCGTTCGTATTATCTGGTTCAGTGCGGGTGGTTGCTGCAGTATTCGCTTTACTGTTTTGCTGAGCTATTGTATGGCTGTTCTTTTTTGCGGTGCTTTTAGCAGTATGTGCTGTTGCAGCAGCAGGGGTAGCCTGTGCGTTATTGGTTGTATTGTTGTCGGCATTTTCACTTGTATTGCCCGCGGTGCCGGCTGTTGATGTTTTATTACCGGTGTTTGAAAGGCTATTGCGTGAAATACCGGGCTTACTTGTTTTTGCAGTTGCCGCTGCAGTCGATACAATATTGTTTACACGGGCACTATTGCGGTTGCTGCGTGTAGCTTTCTTTGCTGTTGTGTTGGCTGTGGTTGATTGTACTGCTGCTGTATTGTTTGTTCCGACTTCCTGGCTTTGGGTATTGCTTTCTTTATTGGCAGTTTTAGTTGTTGTCTTTGTACTGCGGTTTTGTTTTGATGGGTTAGCGGCAGAGGCACTGCTCTTATCTCCGGAAGCTATATCGTCTGTGGTGGTGGTATTACCGGCAGTTGCTGTAATACCTTTTTGTGTAGTGTTTTTAGCTGCAAGCTTACTGTTCGTGGTTGTAGTACCGGCTAAGGTTTCATCCTGGTTATTTCCGGTAGCGGCAGTAGCATTATTATTCCCACGGCTGTTTTTTGCTTTAGCGGCGCCTGAAGTTGTTTTTGTTGTAGTGTTTGCAGCACTTATTGTACTGCTTGTTGCCGCAGTATTGCCTGCTGTATTGTTTTTGTGACTGTCTGTATTGCCGGTTGATGCGGCACTGGTTGCTTTACCTTTTGATGTAGGTGTATTATTATCAACTGCATCATCGCTTTGCAATTTGGCAGGTGTACCGGCTGTTTTCTTATTAGCTGCAGCATGTGTGGCTGCAGCCGGCGCAGTCAATTTATTATTGTCACTTATTCTTCCTGTTTCGTTTTCGGCGGCTTCATCTGTCGCTGCATCGCCACCGGAAAGGGCAGCAGGTGCAGCAGCCAGGTCGGTATCATCCATTGGGCCAGGTGCCGGCGGCAGAGTGGTTGATGTACCACTGTTACCAGTGGAAGTAGTATGCGTAGCTGGTACAGCTTCTTCAGTCTTTTTTGTGCCCGATTCAGATGCCATATTCTTAGCCACAAGGAATATCACCAGTGCGGCTACAATGAAAGCAACAACATACCACAGCCATGTATAAGATGGTTTTGCAACCACCCCTGTATGGCCGTCCAATCTATTCTCAAGGTCGCCCCATGCGGCAGCCGGTGGCGGCGGCGCGTAGTGGGCTAGCTCCTCGCGGAAAAGATCATCAATATGTTTTTTGTTTTCTTCCATTTCTTTTTTGCTGCTACATCATTTTATTAATTTTTTCTTTCAGTCTTCTGCGTGCATCGTTCAGGTACCACCTGCTGTTATTTTCCGTTATGCCCAAATGGTCTCCTATCTCTTTATGCGAGTAACTTTCAAATACATTCAGGTTAAATACTGCTTTTTGTGTATCTGGTAATTCATGTATCAAAAGCAATAATTCCTTGTAAGAAAGCTTACTTACCAGGTTTTCACTAACATAGGGGTCCACATTGTCAATATTATGCTGTACCGCTTGCTCGTGCCTGATATTCTGCCGTATGTAGTCGGTAATGACATTTACAGCTATCTTCCTTATCCATCCCTCAAAAGCCCCCGTAAATGCGTAGGTGTGTAGTTTGGTGAATACCTTAAAGAAGGTATCATTGAGTATTTCCTGCGCCTTACGGTCATCGTACACATATCTTTTTATAATGCCGTATGCAGCGGGTGCATAGGTATCATATAATTTTTTTTGAGCAGCCCTGTTGCCGGAAGCGCATAGTGATATAAGGTCAGAGAGTGCCTCATGACCGCGTGTGTTCTTATCATTTTGACCCGGTATGTTGTGCTGTTGAGTCAAAGTGCTACATAGAGATTAACTGTAAGGTTATAATTATGACGGCAGGAAGGATAAGAATGTTAGTATCAAGAAGATATATTTTTCCTGTATATGCGTAGGCGGGCATGGTGTACTGGGTAATTGTGACGGTTGGTATGCTAAGATATACTTTTAGCCGTATTTTATAATAACCGATTCAATAGTATTTATGGCATCACCGCATTTTTCCAGTAAGGCCTGCATGATCTCGTAATGGTCCATTTTCTTTATCAGCAGTACCGTATCGGCATCTGCACCATCATAGGCGGTAAACAGCGATGATACGGCCGTATCTATCATGGCATCGCTATCGTACAGTATCTTTTTTGCTTCCATACAGGGTGCTGCCAGCGATGATAACTGTTTTTTATCTTTCAGCTGCTGCACGGCAGCCGCTATCAGCTTTATGGCCTTATGGCATTGGTCGGCAAACTGCTGCATGGTACGGTCGCCCTGGCCTATAGCATAGTTCTTCATCAGCTTTATGCTTGCCCATATATAGTCGGCTATATCATCCAGCCCCGTAGCCAGGAAGTGTATGTCCTCGCGATCGAACGGGGTAATAAAATTGCGCCCCAACTCCACGAACAATTTATGCGTCACCATATCATTCGCTTCTTCCAGCGCTTCCAGTTGTGTGAAATAAATAGGCAGCATATGGCCATTATCATACGCAGCAGTAGCGTACACCTGCCCCATCTGTTTCAGGTTTTCCGCCACCTCATTAAATAAGCTGTAGAATTTCTGGCCGGTAGGGTTAAACAGCTTCTGGAAAATATACATCAGGCTATGCTTTTGCACAAAACTATAGGCATAGCAGCGGCTTGAGTGCCATTGTACAATTACATAAGAATAAGATAACGCTGCGGTAACAATGCGTGAATCGTGGTACAATGCATGAATAAATTCTTTATATTTATTTTGAAAATCATCTAATGCGGACTTACCTCACTATAGCTTTTTTTCTGTTCACAAATTCACTGATAGCCCAACCATATAAATCTATGTTTGGTACAGACAGTACACAATGGAGAATGTATATGAGCTCTACTGCCGGTGGCGACTGGATAGATGATTACGCCGCTGAAAAAGATACGAGCATCAATGGACTTAGCTACAAGAAAGTTGTTTCAGAACATTCATGGTATTTTTTCAGGGAAGATTTGGTTCATGGAAAGATATGGCTTAGGCAGATTTGCGATACCGGGGAAGTACTGTTTATGGATTACACACTGCAGAAAGGAGATACCCTGAAATTGCAATGCTTTGCTAATGTTGATACAGCTGGAATTATAGATTCAATTTTTACTGTTGCTGGCAGGAAACATTTTCGGCTGAAGATGTATGATGCATTGATAAACGAGCAATTTGAATTTATTGAGGGTGTAGGGTGGAATGAGGGTTTTTCTATAATAGGTGGTTGTGCATCTCCGCAGGGAGATCGATTATTGCTTTGTGCATATCAGGACGGGCAACAGGTGTTCTTTAATAAATATTTTGGAGGCAATTGTAATCCATTGCAGGTAAAAGATGTTGGCCTTAGGAAATTTACGATTAGTCCAAACCCTGCAGGCGATTTTTTAGATATTCATTTTAGACACCCTGCCGGAAGCAATTGTAATATGGAAATATATGATGCAAATGGGCGAAAGGTGCGGGTCATTTTTTTTAAACAAGGATTAGCACGTGAAAGAATAGATATTTCTTGTTTACTACCCGGATTATATTTCCTCGTAATTCCAGGGGAGAACTTTGTTCCCAAAACATTCTATAGACTTTAGCTGCTTACTTTACGTATATCATCTTATCCTTTAGCTGGATGCAGAGATAAGTTTTGTTTGGTGCAGCACGATACTTGTTGGAAGTGTTATTGTAGATGAAGCTGAATTTGTACTGTGCGCCTTTGGATATATCGTACTGGAAGAAGGCATCATCGGCAAAGCGGTATTCGTATTCTTCGCCCGGCAGCAGCTTTACATACTCCGGCAGGTCAAAGCGTTTTACATAGTCCAGCTTGCGGATGACCTTTACCGGGTAACCAAAAAAATTGGCCACTGAAAAACGGAAACTGCCCGAATGTACCCATACGGTCTCCTTGCAATTGTTTTTAAGTATAAACGTATAATTGATATAATCTTCGTACACCAGCGTATCGGGGGCTTTTATGGCAAACGATACACATTGGCAAAGCCCGTTGTCTTTTATTACAGATACGCCTTTGGTATCGCCGTCTTTTTTCAGGGTCGCCTCATCGGTTACAATTATGGTGTCTTTGGGTGTTGGTTTCCTCCCCGGCTTTATCACTATGGTAGTGTCTATTTTACGTGCTATAACGGGTGTAGGGGGCTGTGGTGGTTTTTTGCTGCCATCTTCGTATATAATGCGTACCGAATCTTTCTTACCGGCTTTGGCAGGTTCTTTTTTATCACCTTTCGCCGGTTTTATAACTATCACAGTCTCTTTGGTCTTGAAATTACTGCTGTTGTTATCTGCTGTGGCTTTTTCTTTAGCCGGCTGTGTTTCGTATACTACAGCAGTATCCGGTTTTTTTTCCTGCGGTTTTTCTGTTGTTTTTGCGGCAGGTTTATTTTTTTCTACACGGGCTTTGCGCCGGCCCTGTGCCGAGCAGGGATGGCAGTAGCATAATAACATTATGCAAAGCAGCAGGTATGTGCAGATCCTGGTATTCAATTGTTGCCGGTTGCCGGCGGCTGTTCGCCGCATAAGCAATAAACTGGTTCGGGCCCGGCAGGGTCAAAATTCAGGAATACCTTTTTGTCGCCCGATGTCAGCTCTATATTGTCTATCATTTTCATGGCCGGCAAGTCCATGCCGTTCACCCGGTTTATAAATTCATTGACAATACATAATGCTGCAGTTATATGCAGCTTATGTGCGTAAACATCTTTTTGCTTAGGTATTAAAAATTCCGCCTGCAGTGTGTCCGAAGTTTGAATATACTGAAAACCGTAGATATTATAGTAGCCCAGCAAAGCGGTATCGCGCGAGGTAAGGGTAATGTTTATATCTTTTTGCAGCGGTATACCGGTGCTATGCGGCTGTGCATGGCAGGTTGTAATACTTACCAGTATGAAGGATAGTATTTTACAAAAGGCTTTCAATAAATATATTATTGTGCACCCAATCGTTTCAGCGCTTCCCGGGGCTCGGGGTATTTCTCATCAAATACCAATGCCTGCTTATAGTCGGTTATAGCATCTGCTTTTTTGCCCATTTTTTCGTTGCAAAGCCCCCTGTTGTAATAGGCCTCTGCATCGGCAGGGTCTATCTTGGTGAGGATATCGTATTGCTTATAGGCTTTTTCTAAAGAATCCTGCTGCAGGAAGATATAAGCGGTATTGTAATAGGCATTGGCATACTGGCGGTCGTGCATGATCACGTTCCTGTATTCGGCCTTTGCCAGCTCCCATGCTTTCTGGTCCTGGTAATACACCCCTTTGGCAAACAACGGGAATACATCGAGGGTATCTGCTTTAAAGGCGTTATCAAAATACTTCAATGCCAGCGGGTCGTGTTTGGCGCTGTATAGCAGGCCCAGCTGCACAAGTGCCTCGCGGTAGTTAGGGTCCATTTCAACAGCGGTACGAAAACCGTTGAGTGCATTCACAGTATCCTTCAGGTCTTTATAGATCATACCCTTCAGGAAATACCCTTCGGGGTTGTACACGTCCTGGCGCAGTACGGTATTTATTTCACTGAAGGCCGATGTATAATCTTTCATGAAAAAGAACATCTTGGCCAGTTTCAGGTGCGCATGCGGGTCTTTAGGGTTCAGTTTCAGCGCTTTCTCCAGGTAGTGGGTAGAGCCGCTGATATCTTTATGTTCAAAAAGCAGGTCGCCGATGGCGCTATAATATTCTGCTTTGCCCGAGTCTATAGATACGGCTTTTTTAAAATCGTTGAGTGCCAGTGAATCTTCCTGCAGTTGGTGCAGGGCACGGCCACGGTCGTAATACAGGCGTGCATTTTTAGGGTCTTCACTTATTTTATCCGTCAGCCCTTTTACAGCCGGGTTCTGAAACGCGGGGTTAGAATCTTCAGCATTGTTTTTATTGCCACCGCAGGAAGCCGCCATAACAGCAGCAAGAACAGGAACTATATAACGGATCAGTTTCTTCATTTAACTAAGCTTATTTATGAAATACGCCGGCTTCACCTTCTTTGGAATGCAGCTTTTCAGGTATGATTTCATCGGGCTGGTAAAACTCGTAGCCCCTGCGCAGTATCTTGTCAAAACTGCTGCGCTGTATGATAACGGTATCTTTGGCATTGTTGATGACCGCATAAAAACGGTCGGCATCGTAGGCCTGCGGCGTATTAGGATTCGGCGTCAGCATATTCTTACTGCGCTTGTTAAGGCTCATCCAGTAAATGTCTATGTGCTGCTGTTGTCCATTAGTGGTAGTAATGTCTATAGCGCACATTTTAGGTGCTGCAGCTATTACAGAATCCAGCTTATAAGAACCATTGATATAGCCTTCGTGGTGCAGGTCTTCAAAGAACTTAGTGTATACACTCGCCCTGCGTTTGTTCAGTTCTTTTCCTTTCATCAGCATACTGTCCAGTATCACATTTATGTGGCCGGTATCCTGCTGCTGCAGGGTAAAAGAGTTCAGCGGTTCGGCATCATAAGCCAGTTTTACTTCTTTCAGTTCTGTACGGGGTACATTAGTAACAGTGCGGTCGCGCCAGTCGGCTATATCGGTGCTGTACCTTGGTGTCAGGTAGCCATTAAAGCCGGGTATATGTACCACGTATGGTCTTTGGGCGCCGTCTATCAGCATATAGGTGCCTAAGCCATCATTGGCCTGCCCGCCTACATAGAAGGTGCGGATGCTCTTATTATTGGCATCGTACACTTCCACTTTTATACCATCTGCCGCCAGCAGTTTTATTACGCTGTTGTGCATAGACTCCGGTACGGGGTAAGATGGCTCCTGCATAAGAAATGCATGCAGCAAAGTATTTACCGGTGTTTGCATGGCGGGGTATTTGCCATTCAGCACCCAGCCATTGTCCTTACGTTCCAGCAGTATGGTGTTGTTTTTCTTATCGGCCAGGAATATCCTGGAAACAGAGGCAGTATCTTTTATAGTGAACCCTGCTTCATTGGTACCGAATACATCTCCTTCCCTGAACAGGAAATAATATACTCCAAAGCCCAGTATGCCCAGCAACACTATATATATAAGGGTCTTTCCCATTTATCATTATTTATCTTATCAAACTAATATGCAGCTATTTTTCGTAACGGCGTTTCCTGAAGAACAGGTAAGCAGATGCGAATATTAAAACCAGGGCTATCGGTATGCCGATGTTCACCAGGCGCCAGGTAAGTTTTTCTTTCTTTACCCTTGCTTTGTCCAGCATGCGCAGGCGTACGTCTTTAGAGCGTGCTTCTATCAGCCCGCTGTGGTCGGTCAGGTATTCCAGGCAATTGAGTATGAAGGTCTTATTGGCAAACAGGGTTTGTGTAAAACGCCAGTAGCCTACTTCCATTGGCCCGCTGGCTTGCGTGTAGTCGTTCTCCATTATATCACCGTCCGATATTACGATCATACTATTGGCGGTATCTGCCTCTCCTTTAAAGTCGCGGTGCAGCGAATCGTGCAGCACCTGCAGGAAGCGTGGGTGCAGCCTGTTCTGGAACACGGAGCGGAACTTGCCTTCCAGCAGTACAGCGGCAGGCCTGTTGCCGTGGTTAAACATCTCTGCCCGAAGCGGGTACTTGAGCATGCTCAGGCTTACCCTTGCCGGCGTGTTTACCGTGCGGCTGTAGCGCGATGATTCCAGCAATATGGTTTTGGATATGCCTTCATTATTTACAGTATCAATACTGTTTACGAACATGCCCATTACAGCATCCATATTCTTTACAATAGGGTGCGAAGAGCTGGGGATGAAACCGGGGAAATATACCCATGGGCGCAATTGTATATCCGGCTTGCCGGTAGTGTTCTCTACAGTTATAGGCAGGCCCAGGCATTGTGCCTGGTCTTGTATCAGGTCTGTGTTTACACGTACGCCGTATTTGAACAGCTGGTCGTCGAGGTTCAGGCCATAGTCTGTAGCTATGAACTCGCCCTTGCGCAGGCTGTCCATAGATGCATATACCTGGTCTATGGCCCACAGCACGCGGCCGCCGTTCATTATGTACTGGTCTATTTTAAACTTCTCCTTATCATCAAACGGTACAGTAGGTTTGTTGATAACGATAGCCTTGATATAATTAGGAATGTACAGGTTGTTCACCAGGTCGAAAGTATCGAGCTTGTAAACAGCGCCCAGTGTGCTGAGCATGTCAAAGGTGCTGATGCCCAGAGATTCGCCGTTACCTACTATATATGCTATCTCCGGTTTCTCCGCCTGCGACAGTTTGTTGATGGCATTGGCAAATTTGTATTCCAGTATGGTCTCTGCATAGTTCAGACCCTCCAGCGGTGTCATACCCATTCTGCTTTCCAGCAAGCGTACGGGCATCTTGCGGCCGTTGTACTGAACCAGTGCGTAAGGGAATATTATTTTAGAGGAATAGCCTTCATCTTCTTCGTTCACCTGCAGGTTCACCGGCATTACACCCATTTGAGCCAGCTGGTCATAGATGCCTTTCTTTTCATCTTCGCTTTTACCCTCCATAGGGTCTATAAAGCGGAAGACAATATGGCCCCCGGCTACATCGCGGAAAGACTGCAGGCGCTCGCGGGTCGATTCGCTGAGGCGCTGAAAGCCAGCGGGGAATTTTCCTTTGAGGTACACATCTATTACTGCTACGTCTTTCATATTGCGTAGCAGCTTTTTAGTAGCAGGGGTCAGCGTAAAACGTTTTTCCCTGGTAAGGTCTAAACCATAATGGAAGCGCGCAGCCAGCATATTGACACATACCAGTATGGCTGCCATTACCAGCAGGCGTATTACGGCCTGCCTTTGCTGTTGTTTCCTTTTTCCTTTTGCGTTCTTAGCCATATATCAGTGATCAGTCTTGCGTAGCCGTATCCCAGGTGCGGCGGTTCAGCGATAATCTTGTAAGTGAGATGAACAAAATAATTACAGAGAGGAAATAGATCACATCACGTGTGTCTATCAGTCCCCTGCTGATGGAAGTATAATGGAAAGACATGCCTACCATGCTCAGGTAATAGTCTATACCGTTAGTAAGGGTAGGTATCTTGCTCAGCGATTCGAAGCCGCTATAGAGCAGGTAGCAGGCAAACAGAGCAATAAGGAAGCCTACTATCTGGTTGTTGGTAAGCGAAGAGCAAAAGATACCCACCGCTGTGAAACTGGCTGCCAAGAAGAACAAGCCTATGTAAGAGCCGATGATACCACCGGTATCAATATTGTTTTCTATGATAGACAGGTTGTTGATAGTGTACACATACAGCAGGGTAGGCAGCAGAGCAAATGCTACCAGCGTAAGCGATGCCAGGTATTTACCTATGATAATATCATTATCGGTAAGCGGCTTGGTAGAGAGCCATTCGATAGTGCCGCCTTTGAACTCGTCGGCAAAAGAGCGCATGGTTACGGCGGGTATCAGCAGCATAAGGAACCAGGGTGCCAGCTCAAAGAAATTATCGAGGGTGGCATAGCCAAAATCGAGGATGCTGTAGTCCGGTATCACCCACAGGAACAGGCCGCAGGCTACCAGGAAAACCAATATTGCAACATAACCCACTACGGAACTGAAAAAAGAGTTGACCTCTTTTATAAAAATACTGCGCATGTATTTGCCTTGATTTGCAATTGAAGTGGGCAAATATAACAAAACAGCGGGTTTTTATCCGTCATAAAACTGTGTAAAACAGCATATATAATAAGTTGTGCTTATCTCTTTTCCCGCCGGGATGACACAGGCATATCCGTGCCAGCACTTAGATAAATCTACCTCGCAGGTGGTATGGCGCAGGTGCCTGCCTGCAAGTAGTTTTACATTATAAAATTGCTTCCTGCGTATTTATGAAGAAATTACTTGCATTTGTTTTACTGGCAGCCCTTTTCACTTCCTGCGATAAAAAGAAAGACGACCCTGCACCCGCTACTAATAATACCAACACCAATACAAACAGTATGAATGGTGACTGGAAGGTTAATGTATATGATAACACACCCGTAACAGCCCCTATGTCAGCTACGTACAAGGCCACGGCCAGCTCTGCTACCGGCGGCACTGTACACTTCGACATCACTTTCGACGGCACACAGCACCATACGGAAGACTGCACCTATACTTTGTCTTCCGGCAACACAAAAGCAGATTTTACCAAAACAGGCGGCGATTACACCGTTTTGAGCGGTGGCAAAACCTGGACGATAACGAAGCTAGATGCCTCTGCCCTGGAAATGACCAGCGGTTTTGGCCTTGTGATGAAAATGTCAAAGTAGCTTTTACCCCTGTGAAAGCAAGAAACCGGGGCTCCTGTAACAGGGAGCCCTGGCCATTTTATATAACACTGTTTTCTATTCAATGCCGCTTTACCCTTAAAAACCTATATTTACCCCATAACAAGAGCTTGTTTGAAGCGGGTAAGAAAATACTTTTATAATACAGATACGCACCGGTTCGAGAAACTGGAAACCTCGTGGCAGGGCAAATTGCTGCGGGTACTGGGCTTTATCTCTGCCGCCCTGGTGTCTGCCGCCATCATTGTAGCCATCGCCTTCCGCTTCCTCGATTCGCCCAAGGAGAAAAAACTGCGTGGCGAAATGTACCAGTTGCGTGAACAATATACTGCCCTGCAGCGCGAGCTGGACGATATGAATAAATCGCTGGCCGAGCTGGAACAGCGGGACAATAACGTGTACCGTTCTGTATTCGAATCGGCACCGCTGCCCGATAGTGTGCGTATAGGCAAGCAGTACAGCGCTATAGATATAGACCAGTTTGCCTACACCCCCTCTGAGCAGATCATAGAAAGTGTGCAGAACGGCATTAAAGCCTTGCGCAACCGCCTGCAGGTGCAGCGCCGCTCGTACGATACGCTGGAGCACCTGGTAAAGGCCAAAGAACAAATGCTTACTGCCATACCGGCCATACAGCCGGTATCTAACAAAACCCTGGAGCGCCTGGCATCGGGTTTTGGCTACAGGATAGATCCTATTTATAAAACACCCAAGATGCATACGGGGCTTGATTTTGCGGCGCCTATGGGCACGCCTATTTATGCTACAGGTAATGGCACCATCAGCGAGGCAGGCTTCGATAACGGCGGCTATGGCAACCATGTGATCATCAATCATGGCTACGGCTACCAGACATTATACGGGCATATGGTGCGCTTTAAGGCCAGGCCGGGCGAACGCGTGAAGCGCGGGCAAGTAATAGGCTGGGTAGGCAGTACGGGTAAAAGCACCGGGCCGCATTGCCACTACGAGGTAATAAAGAACGGCAATAAGATAGACCCCATACATTTCTTCTTCAACGACCTTTCGGCTGCCGATTACGAGCGCATGGTGCGCATAGCCGCTTCCGGAAATCAATCATTCGACTAAAACAAAAATGGCCGGCAAATGCCAGCCATCTTTACAGGAAATATATTTAGAATTATGCCTGCTGTTGTTCGGCAGGTTTTTTCATAATGGCATATACCTCTATGGCAAAGCCTATCAGTATCAATATAGGCGCTACCGTAATGCGGCGGGCGCTGTATATCTCTTCGTAGTTGAATTTATGCGGGTCGGGGCTCTTGCCGCCGCTCATCAGTAAAAAGCCTATCAGTATCAGTACCACACCGCCTATCATCCACATATAGTTGTTCTTGTCAAACAGGAAGGTTTGGTTGCCTTTGGGCTGGTTATTCTTTACCGTTGTGGTTTTTGTAGTTGCCATAGTGCAATATCAATAAAAATTTTTAATAAAGGTCGTCAACGTGCATTTTCAGGTATTTCACTACCGAGCGGTGGGTGCTCAGCACCGATATCAGTATACCTACTACTATCATGCTCAGCATCAGTACGGCCAGCAATACGGGTTCGTGCAGCACTTTCAGCGATGGCAGCTGTGCCTCGGCAAAAGATATCACTATCCATAGCCCAACTACCGATATCAGCCCGCTGATAAGCCCGTTCCACAGCGCGCGTTGGTCGAAAGGACGGGAGATGAACCAGCGCGTAGCGCCTACCATCTGCATGGTCTTTACCAGGAAACGGTTGCTGAACATAGCCAGGCGTACGGTATTGTCTATGAGTATGATCACTACTATAAACAGTACCAGCGATATAGCGCCGAGTATGATGCCTATTTTTCGAAAATTGCTGTTCATTTTTTCTACCACGGTAGTAGGGTAGGTAACATCGCGCACGATATTACTTTGCATGGCGAAAGTTTTAATTTTCTCCAGGCTGTCTTTATTTACATAGTCCGAATGCAGCTTCAGCACAATGCTGGAGTACAGGGGGTTAAAGTCGAGCAGCTCGGTAAAATCTTCGCCGCCATCCTGGAAAAAGCGCTTGGCTGCCTCGTCTTTGGTGATGATCTCGCTATGCTTTACAAAAGGCTGGTTGTCCAGTACAGACTTCATCTTTTGTATCATCTCATCACGCGTATTATCGTGCAGTATCACTTCTACCTCTATATCCTCCTTAAACGAACGGCTCAGGCCACGGCCATTGATCACCAGCCAGCCCAGTGTTCCCAGCAGGAACAGTACCAGCGATATACCAATGATGGCATAGACGTAAGAAGGTTTTGCTTTTTTCCCGGTCGACATTAAATTTCTTTACTTAACGCTCAAAAATATAAAAAACAAGCAGAATTGCAGGCCGCTATCTGCAAACACCGAAAGATTTTAACATAAGTCCTTAGGTTTTAGGCGTTAGGCATTAGTCTGCGTGGCAGCGTTCGCCGCTATAGCATATATTATACACCTCTGCAATAAATAGGTTCAAGTTTAAAATCACTAACGACTAATGCCTAACGACTAACGCCTGAACACAATACAAGCATAGTTTTTTAGTTATTATGTTTCACGACCAAACACATTGTTTTACTTTAGTCCCAGTTTAATAACCACATGCAAGACTTAAAACACTTTTTCGCGGAAACACATTTTATTGAGACCCGGCAGCCGTATGAATACCAGCCGCTGCAATGGGGTGCTAATATACAATGTGCCACACAAGAGCATTTCGACTGGGAGGATGCAGATATAATAATTGTAGGCTGCGGTGAATGGCGCGGAGATACACCGGGTGCCGCCTATAGTAGCGGGCCAGATGCTATACGTGAAGAGCTGTATAAATTATACTCCTGGCACCCGTCCATAAAAATAGCCGATGCGGGCAATATACTGCAGGGCGCATCGCTGGATGATACGCGCGCTGCACTGCGCACCGTACTGCACGAGTTGCGCCTGGCGGGCAAAACAGTGATAGTGCTTGGCGGCTCGCACGATCTTACTTTTCAGCAATACGAGGCTTTTAAGAAAGCAGACCAGATGATCGTAGCATCGGTAGCAGATATGCTGGTAGACCTGGACGAGAGTGAAGGGGTGACTGCTAACAGCTTCCTGATGGAAATGCTGACGGGCAAGCCAAATTATATCAGCCATTATAACCATATCGGTTTTCAAAGCTATTATGCCCACCCGCGTATGCTGGAAACGCTGGACAAGCTGCGTTTCGACTTCTTCCGCCTGGGGCGCGTGCGCGAGCATATAGAAGATATGGAGCCGGTACTGCGTACCAGCGACCTGTTCAGCTTCGATCTTTCGGCCATACGCTACAGCGATGCGCCGGTTAATATCAATGGCTCGCCCAACGGTTTTACCGGCGATGAAGCCTGTGTGCTCACACGCTATGCCGGTATGAGCGATAAGCTATCTTCCTTCGGCATATATAGCTATGATGCAGCCAACGATGTACACCGCATGACAGCCAAACTCATATCGCAAATGATATGGTATTTTATAGACGGCTACCTGATACGCAAAACAGAAGCGCAGATACATGAGCACGATGAATTCATCACATTCCACGTAAGCTTTACCGATAATGATACCGTTTTCCTGAAGAGCAAGCGCACCAACCGCTGGTGGATGAAACTGCCCAACCAGTCTTATGTGCCTTGCTCCTACAACGATTACCTGGCCGCCAGCAACGATGAGATACCCGAACGCTGGCTGCGCGAACAGGAGCGTCTTATCTGACATAAATCACGTATTTTTGCATACCAGCCATCTCGTACAAAGAGATGGTTTTTTTATCTGAATGATCGAGAACAAGAATATAATTGAAAACGAGGAGCGGGCCGTGTTGGTAGGCGTGGTGCATAAGAACCAGACCGAGCCACAAACCATGGAATACCTTTCAGAGCTGGCTTTCCTGGCAGAGACTGCCGGTGCCGAAACAAAAAAGATATTTATACAAAAGCTGCAAAACCCCGATAGCAAAACATTTGTGGGTAAAGGCAAGCTGGAAGAGATACGCGATTATGTGCAGGCCAAAGGTATTACCATAGCCATATTCGATGATGAGCTGACAGGTTCGCAGATAGGCAATATATCGGATGTAATAGGTATTAAGACCCTCGACCGCAGCGACCTTATCCTCGACATATTTGCCCGCCGTGCTAAAACAGCACAAGCCAAGGTGCAGGTAGAGCTGGCACAATACCAGTACATATTGCCGCGCCTGCGCGGTATGTGGAAACACCTGGAACGCCAGGGTGGTGGGATTGGTTCGCGCGGACCGGGTGAAACGGAAATAGAAACGGATCGCCGTATTGTAAAAGACAAAATAGCCCTGCTGCGCAAGCGCCTGGCAGAAATAGACAAGCAGGCGCAGACACAGCGCAAAGAACGCGGCACCTATATACGCGTAGCACTGGTAGGTTATACCAACGTAGGTAAAAGTACGCTGATGACCCTGCTCAGCAAATCAGATGTATTTGCAGAGAATAAACTGTTTGCTACACTGGATACTACAACGCGCAAAGTGGTATACGAGCAAACGCCTTTCCTGTTGAGTGACACGGTAGGGTTCATACGCAAACTGCCGCACCACCTGGTAGAGAGCTTTAAGAGCACGCTGGATGAAGTGCGCGAGGCAGACTGCCTGCTGCACGTGGTAGATATATCGCACGCTACTTATGAGGACCAGATGGGCGTAGTGAACAAGACATTACAGGATATTAAAGCATTTGATAAGCCTGTGCTGACCATCTTCAACAAGATGGACCTGTACGAAGAGCGCACCTTCGACCCATGGCTGGACCCTGAAGTAAAAGAAGACCTGCTGAAACAACTCAAAGAACGCTGGGCACGCGAAACGAATGGTGCCTGCGTATTTATATCAGCCACAGAGCGCCGCAATATCGACGAACTGCGCCAGACCATACTCGATAAAGTAAAAGAATTATACGAAGAACGCTATCCTTACCTCACGCAGTTTTATTAATAAGTCGTTAGGTATTAAACAACACAAAAAAGCGCAGCTTTGCTGCGCTTAAAAAAAATGTCTCGCGGACTTATGACTTGCGACTAGCGACTTATGACTAAGCGCAGCGTAGCTACTGCATCACCATCATGCAGCTTCAGCAGGTAGATGCCGGCGGCAAGGTTATTGGTGCTGATGGTTTCGTGCAGTATGCCTTTGGTTGTACTTGCTTTTTGCTGATGCATGGTTTGTCCTACAGCGTTGGTTATTTCTATCGTTACTTCTTTATTGGCGATGCCTTTGGCATCTATGGTAAAGCGACCATCGTTAGGATTGGGATATAGTTGTATCGTTGTATGCTTGTTAATATCTTCTACGCCTGTCAGTATATTCACTGCCATGCAGGCCGTGTCTGATTTTGGCACCGCGCATATATCGCTGCTGGTGAAGATCACGCAGATGGTATCGTGCTGGCTGAGGTATAATCCCTGTGTGCTCCAGGTATCGCCGGTAGCGCCCTGTATCAACTGGTGCCCGCTGCGCAGCCACTGGTATGTGGGATTGCTGCCGCCACCGGTACCTGTGGCATGGAAGGTAAGCAGGTTGAAAGGGTTTTGTGCACCTGCAGGCCCGCTGATGCTTACGGATGGCGTAGTTACCGGCAATACCGTTATGGTGATGCTGTTGCTGCTGATAATACCTGTGCAGCTGGTACCGGTGCCCGGTGTCATCTGGCAATAGTACACATCGCCGTTATTGGGTGTAGTGCTGTAGCTGGTATTGGTAGCACCGCCTATGGGATTGCTATTCTTATACCATTGGAAACTGGGCCCTGTGCCTGCACTGATAGG
>JANINW010000020.1 GCA_024508935.1 Flavipsychrobacter sp.
AACGACCAGCTCACACATCATATTCAGTGTGCCAATACTTACATACGAAAAGTCTCTGTTCCATACTCTACGTTCAAGTCTATTTGCAAAGGTATAGGCAGTAATTCCTGTGCCAGGGCCAGATCCAGAACCGTAGACGGGTTTTAAATCCTCAATGTACGTTCTTACATCTGCAAATGATATTTCACGGTGTTTTACGTGGCGTTCAACATCTATTTCAATCATCCTTTTTAGAAGTAAAAACAGAAATGGATTTATTGGCTTTCTAAGCATAACGTTAAGGTTTTACTTGCCTAACTGGCAAGTGTAATTTACGAAATTACAGTCGCACATTTTACTAAAGTATTAAAGATGACCAGATTTTGGCTATACCAGAATCTGGTCATCTTATCAGAAAAATGCTGATGACCAAATTTCGGTCGACGATCGTTTGGAGCTTTGCAGTACAAAAATTACAGTCATGAAAAAAGTAACTAAAAAAACAAAGAAAGCCCTCCCGCCAAAGTCTAGGATAAGACGAGTAACAATCAAAATCGTTATCTGTAGCCACGGGGGAAGCCCTAAGAGCCAGCCCGAGGCGTATCACATCCCATGGAAACCTAAGACACCCCAATTCTACTCACCTTATGAACACTAATTATAAACCCTTCACCAGAAAACAAAAAGCAAATATGGATCAGTCATCAGAAAAAGATAGCCCTCAGGATAATCCCTATTATGGGTACGATAAGTACGGACACAAAATATTCTCCAGACCAGAAGAAAGACAAGCACTATTAGATCTCATAAAAAATCACCGATATAAAACTATAACCGATGAACGTGATAACAATTCAGAGCGAGGCACTACATGTGCTGATTGAAGAAGTAATACAGCATTTAGCCACTTCTCACTCAGAACCTCAAAAAACTTGGTTAACGACAACTGAAGCTATGGCCTTATTGAACATCAGATCGAAAACAACGATGCAAAACCTGAGGAACAACGGATGTATAAAATATACCCAAATGGGCAAGCTCATTCAGTATGACCGGGCATCCATTTTACAATTCCTTGAAGATAACAGTAGAGAACCTTTCAAACAACGCAAAAAATGATCATGAACAACGAACTATACGATGTGGAAGCCCCACTGCTAAGTCTTGGCGATGCCTCCGAATATATCACCATCAAACAAACCTTCAATGGCCTGATATCATTTGGGGCCATAGGCTCAGGGAAAAGTTCTAGTTTAAAGACCCTGGCGCTTAAGATGCTATCGCAAGGTTATGGCGGCTTGGTGTTAACGGTAAAGCCTGATGAGTGCGCTACTTGGATCACATATGCCGAGGAAGCAAACAGAGCGCACGACGTTATTATAGTAAGCCCTCATCACAGGAATTACTTCAATGTGATGCAGTATCTCTCCAATGACAATTCAGGTCTTACGTATGTTGACAACATTATCTACACACTAAAAAAAGTAGTACGCGCCATTTCGGAAAGCGATACAGGCCTTAGCAATGATCCGTTTTGGCAATCGTCAACCGATAGGCATGTAGGGTGTTGTGTCGGATTAGCTTACATGGCATTCGGCGATAAATTGACTATGGCAATGCTATGTGAGCTGGCTCAATCGGCGCCCAGGCGCGTAGAGGAATATCCCAAAGCAATAGTCGATGATGATGAAGAAACAACCTTTATGAGAGCCATGAACATCGCTAAAGAAAAGATGCGTAAGGCCGCAGCCGATTGGCAGGCCGCACAGGATAATGAAAGGCTTGAGCAATTGAGTCAGGTAGAGTTTGAAGAGCTGATCAATGAAGAAATACCAGGTATGCGTCTCTACAAGATGTATAAGGACTATTTTTTCTCGGGTCTTTTCAACATATCCAGCAAGACACGTGGGATCATTGAGCTAACATTCTCCAATTTCATACAGGAGCTGCTCACCGAACCGATCTACACACTATTTAATCGATATCCTGCAAACTTCACTCCGGAAGATTGCCTTGATGGCAAGATCATCATTATTGACCTGCCCACTAAGATCTATGAGAAAGCAGGACACGCATGCCAGCTTCTTTTTAAGACTATCTGGATGAAGTCAATGGAGAAGCGCAATATCCGGGAGAATGGCAGGCCGGTATTTTTATGGGTTGACGAATGTCAAACCTTCGTAGGGGAAATAGAAGCGGAATTTCAGGCAACTGCAAGAAGCAGCAGAATCGCAACCGTTTACCTGACACAGAACCTGCCGAATTTGTATGCCGCAATGGGCGGGGAACGATCTGTCTATAAGGTCAAATCCTTTTGCGGAAACATGGGCACAAAGCTCTTTTTCGCAAACACGTGCCCCGATACAAACGACTTTGCGGTAAAGCTCATTGGCGAAGGTCTATTCGAAAACCCCAGTGAGAATTTCAGTTACGGCGGCGGCGCTTCCATATCCGTAGGTAAAACATGGTCCTATCAGCCGATAGTGCGTCCTGAAGATATCGTCCGCTTAAAGATGGGTGGGCCACCCGAATTCAGAACCCAGGCATATATCGTCATGCAAGGCACCCGCTTTGCTAACGGTTACCATTTCAAAAAAGTTTCTTTCAATCAATTATTCACTTTATAAAACTTAAAAACATGAAAAAGAGATTTGAAACCAAATCCGGTTATTTCGAAGCAACGATAAACCGAACTAATCCGATCAAAAAACTTATTGTGGGTGGATTATTGCTCATCACGGCATTCCCAAAAGTAATTATTGAAGTTATTGTTAGGAAGAACTTTGGAGTTCACTACCTGACAGCTTTTTCCGTCGGTATCATCTTCATCATCTTCGCAGCGCTTCCAATGGTCATGGGTATGCGGATTGGCTCTGCAAACAGCTTATGGCGCTACATTGAATTAATGCCGCTTTATTACTCATTTCTATTCGCATTCCTGATCATGGGCATCAAGCATCTTAAGGATAACTGGCTGCCGCCTGGAGTTTATATCGCAGATCGCTCTGGCACCTGTTCAGGAGATATCCACCCCATATTCTACAAAATAGCACGAGCAATCGGCATAAAGAACAGGACTACGCGTATACGTATTATCACCATATGGTTGGAGCCACTGCCATTTTTACTTGCGGGCTTGATTATCGCAGGGTTTGACCATGCCCTTGGCTTCCTCTTAATATTTGCTGCACTTAGCTATAGCGGTGGTAACTGGGCTTCGTGTATGATCGCCGATGACTATGTTATTGGAGAAATTGGCCGCCAAGTAAGGACAAAGGCTCTCGCAGAATGGGTGATGAACAGCGACAGCGACGATGACAAAGTCAGCGAAACTGGAGGCAATAAATTCACCGCACACTTGCCCGAGGACCCTGAAGCCAGGCTCAAACTGCTGAAAACTTTTATGGGTAGTGACGAAGGTGATATGGTCTCCTAAACCTCCAATCTAACAGTATCGGGAAGATGTATGTAAGTAAGTTAAACTTTGCCAGTTGACATAACTGGCAACACAAAAACAGCCCTTATAAGCCAGTAGCTAAATACATAACCATGAAACAAAACCTATAACACCCTATCACTTTTACCAAGGCTAATGCACCGCTTAAAATCAACAAAAACAAAAATCATTTTTCAAACCCACTAAACTCCGCGCCATGATCAAAATCACGCAATCGAGGTCAGCAGAAGCAGCGAAGCAATACTTCACCTCTCTGGTTAAGTCTGATTATTATCTTGCGGATGGTCAGGAACACCCAGGCTTCTACCATGGCAAACTGGCAGAACGTTTAGGGCTAAAAGGTGAAGTTACAAAGGATGCCTTCTACTCGCTCTGTGACAACCTACACCCATTCACCCTTGAAAACCTTACGCCGAAGACAAAAAATGAAAGGACTGTAGGTTACGATCTTACCTACCTTTGCCCCAAGAGTGTAAGCATCGCAAATGCCTTATCCAAGGATGGCCATATTCAGGATGCGTTCATGGAGAGCGTGCATGCAACGATGCTGGAAGTCGAGCAGGATATCCAGACCCGTGTAAGGTTGCATGGTCAGGATATGGATCGTAATACAAACGAATTGCTCTATATCCCTTTTGTGCACCAGACTGCGAGACCCGTAGATAACCATGT
>JANINW010000021.1:0-755 GCA_024508935.1 Flavipsychrobacter sp.
TCATTGAGGATGACCAAAACATCCTATCCAGGCTTGTTAGGTTTGAATTCCGGGATGGCCAAATACACGAAATACAGGTAGCGTTCGACCCACTTGTTCTTGGTGAAAATTACTTTCCGCATCCTGCCAAGGATATTGCGATTCTTAAGGTTGCTAAAATTGAGGGGCACGATAAAATTATTCGACAAGACGATATTGCATATATGGAGCAAAGGTTTTCTTTATATGGGTTTCCAAATACACGCCGTAATGCTGGAGCTATGGCTGACTGGATTCGCATTGATAATGATATCAGAATTCTACAGACAAAGGACAACGGAATGTGCGAGGCAGAATTGTTAGGCAATCCTCAGCATCACGAGATTATTGGACAGTCTGGAGGCTGTTATGTGCGTGTTACTGGTGAGCACCTTAATTTAATTGGAATACAAAACCGGGTAGTCGAAGCACAAGAAGAATATAGGGGCCGTGTCGATTTCACTCCAATCAGACATTTTGATGAGATAATCAATGAAAATTCCGATCATCTATCACCTTTGCTTCCCCCAGTTATGGGTTGCTTTTCATTTTCTCAGCCGAAAGCCTTTGATATATACGGCGGTATCCACGATGCAGACATCGACATGGTGCGAAGATATCTGAAAGAAAGAACTCAAGATATTGTAGAAAGTGAGAACACGCCGCAAGGAATCAAAACGCTCTTGAACGAACGGCTACTGATGGCTGACTGTGACTCAGGGCAACTTCAATCAAGT
>JANINW010000021.1:765-2635 GCA_024508935.1 Flavipsychrobacter sp.
GGCTAGAGCTTCTAACTATATTAAAAATTGCAAACGATGACGATTTTAAGATTGAAGAGATTGAGGAGATTTTCAATTCCGTGCGCTTAATCCACACCGATGCAGCGGGCGGTATGGCCAGGCAGTTTAAGAGCATCATGTACTCAGACTATCAGGGTTTAGTAGATAAAGGGTTAGTCCTAATTAATACTCCGGAAGCACCAGCGGATGATGATCAATATATCATCCCACCCGGTGCGGTTGTCGGTTCAATCGCCGCAGCGAAAAGAGAACGAGAACAGGAAAGAATGAATATTGGGCGCGGTCGTCAAACTCCATTCGATCATTTCACCATTGCACACGCGGGAAGTTTCAAAAGGATTGCAATTATTAAAAAATTAGCGGACTATCGGGCAATTAATGATCCAGTAACTCTACTTCAAAAATTAAAAGATGAATTCAATGCAATACTCAAACCTTAGTCAAAAAATTACCGCATTTCTGACGAAGGAATTCCCTGAAGTTGTATCTAGTATCGAAACTACCGAATATGGAGGTACAATCACTTCGTTCATGCTGCGTTTTAAAAATGAAGAAGACCTTTTGAAGTTGTGGGAGCAAATCGTTGGGGAAATTGCCTTAAGATTTCAAATGAAGCTCTCTTTTGATTTTGAGAAATGGAACATCTATCTATTTTTCATTGTTACAGGAAATGTGACTAGAGAAACCAAATACAAGATTGAAAACGATCCTGTTTCAAGTAGAAAGATAGTCGTGGATAATTACCGTGACCAAACGCCACAGCAAATTATTGCCGATCATATCACTAACGACAACTTAAACTTGATTGCAGCAGATGCAAATACAGGGACAGAACTCGTCAAGAATCCACTGATAGAGGAAATATTGAAAAAATTTATTCCTACTGGAACTGTCAAACGTAAAAAGGGTAACGACCCATCAGTATTGCAAGCCTTAACTGAACTTGAAACAAGAATGCAGCCATGAAATTTAAGAAAGTAGAGATACAGGCCTTCAGGGCATATGACAAAGTTGAAGACAGCACGTTTGACTTCAAGCGTAAGGACAATGTTTATGCTGACTTTATATCAATTTATGCGCCGAATGGATTTGGCAAAACATCATTTTATGATGCGGTTGAATGGGGTGTAACAAAAAACATCCATCGTTTTGTTCAGAAGAAATTCAGCTCAAACTATGCCAAGTTCGAGAAATTGGAAAACGCAAGTACTAAGCATTATGTGCTGAGAAATCGCAATTCAGAACCAAGTTTACCGTCATTTGTTAGGCTAGAAACAACAAATCCAAAAATTATTGGTCAAAAACTCGAAGAACCTCGCAAAAATCAAAGTGACTTTAAGTTTGAAGACATCAAATCCAATTTCCAGGAAGTTGTTCTTTCACAAGAGTGGATTGACGCCTTTCTAAAAGAAGTCGAACCACAACGCAGATATGAGACCTTTATTGAGTATTTCGGCGACAAAAAAATAGATGAGTACTACAAAAATGTTATTGCTCTTTTTAATGCGAATGAAGACAATATCAATGAGATAAGCGAGGCACTGCGTGGCATCCAACTAGACTTGGCTTACGAAGGTGACCGCGAGATATTGAAAACCACCAACGCGGTAATAAGTGAATTAAACGCCGAGGGTGAAAATATTAAAGCTATAGATCTCGTCTTTACCGATCCTGAAGCTATAACAATTAGCCAGCTGATACTGCAAAGAGTAAATGAATTGGAAGCACTAATTGTGTCTGCAAAAAGTCAAATCTTATCTGTGGAAATCGCATTCACAGGTAATGAAATGATGCCTAGCTATGATGCTTTTATCAAAGCAAGGAATGACATTGCAGACCTAGAGAACAG
>JANINW010000021.1:2645-3677 GCA_024508935.1 Flavipsychrobacter sp.
TCAGCAACTATAAGCGACTACTGGAACGTTACAAAGGCTTGGATGGATTGAGAAACGAACTCGCTACTAACGAAAAACTACGATCAACAAAAAATGACCAGTTAACGCCTCTCAATACGGTCGTCGAACAGTTTAGGTTATATAGCCCCATCGCCGAACAGATAACCAAACTATTGAATGCAATCGAAACCCACAGTGGCGAGATCAAGAGCGCGTCTAATGAAGAAAGAGATGCCAAAAATAAAGTGAACGACTTTCGGGGTCAGAGAAATGCTGAAAATCAGCGTATCGAGCAATTACAGATCCGCCTGGCGGCGCTACCCCAGTTGCGACTTGATTGGCAAAAAAATATCGGTGAACTAAATGACACGAATACCGCTATCACCAATTTGAACAAACCAATTGAAGAAGCACAAAAGGAAGTGACCGATCTCGACAAGGAGATTGAACTACTGAATGCACACTTAAGCAATGTCAGTAGGAATTTGGACAACCTGAACCAACTTGCTAAAACTAAATCATCAGAGCTAGTACAAAAGATAATTAACGGGCTCGACAGGTTACGTCAGATCAATGACGGCATTCTGAAAACGGACAAAGATATAGCAGATCATGAAGCCTTAAATAACGACATCAGGGATTTGGCAGCAAAAGGCATGGAAATAATTCGCCAACAGAACAAACCAACATGTCCGCTATGCACAACCACTTTTGATTCCGAATCAGATTTAATCGATAGAATTGTCAACAACAAACTCTTTCCGGAGAAATTACAAGAGTTGCTGAAATCGAAAAGTGATCTTGAGGACAACCGTAATTTAGAGAACACATCGATTGACAAAGATACAGAGGCCTTACGGGCATCAATCTTACAAGAAATTGAAGCACTATCCCCGCGCCGTGTATCAGCAGCGGAGCGTTTGGACGACCTAGTAAAGTCGAAAGAAGAACTCGAGCGGAAACTACAATCCCTCAAGCGCGAGGAAGCAATCTTAAAAACGAATTGTGATTTCGCTAAAATTGATGCGGAAG
>JANINW010000021.1:3687-4256 GCA_024508935.1 Flavipsychrobacter sp.
AAGAGCGGGTAAAGGCCGAGATAGAAAGATTGTCGCTGGTGATTTCTGATATAAATTTATCAATCGACCAGTTTACTGAAAAGCAAACGCTGGCGCTAAATACAGTTCAGAACAAAACCGAAACTGTAAAGAAAGATGAAGACCAACTAAAATCGCTGCAATCGAACTCCTCATATCAATATATAACGAATTACTTCGCAGGTGCTTTTCCTGGGCAGCATGTCGAAATTAATTTGGTCGATAAGCAAATCAATGACATCAACGATGAACTGCAATTGCTTAATAATGCAAAAGCCTTTATTCAAAACTCAATTGATAACATAAACGAAGAATTGGCTAAGGAAGACAAAGCGCAAATAGAATCAGAACAGGAAAAAGCAATAAACGATCAAAATGAAGAAAAAAGGAAAGTTGCTGTCTATGAACAAAATTTAAAGACAATTTTTAATATTACTGATGCTGATCTAAAAGGAGATATATACACATTCCTAAACCAGCTTCGGTCAAACAAAAATGCAGAAGTTGAAAATAGTGAAAAGAAAATAGAGCGTTTCAGGCTCCTTGAAAAG
>JANINW010000021.1:4266-4707 GCA_024508935.1 Flavipsychrobacter sp.
TTACAAATGTTGAGCCATTCCTAAAATTTGAGAAAGCAAAGGGATTGGAAAAGGTAAGTAAAGAACGTCTTCAGTTTTTAAGGGACGTTGTAAAACCTGCGCTCGAAACCGAAAAGAAAAACGTATCTGACCACCTAGACAGGATGGTGAATTCGTTTTTCTATGAGGATTTGATTAATGATCTATACTGTAAAATCGATCCACATCCTGAGTACAAGAAGATAAAGTTTAAGTGTGACTTTAACGAGGATAAGCCATCACTCAACGTTTTCGTTACAGAAGAAACAGAGAGTGAAAAACTGATACCCAATCTCTATTTTAGTACCGCACAATTGAACATATTAAGTCTCAGCATTTTTCTTGCAAAAGCCTTGAATGCGAAAGATGAGGATGGTCAACCGTTTGAATGTATTTTTATCGATGACCCAATTCAATCGATGG
>JANINW010000021.1:4717-5796 GCA_024508935.1 Flavipsychrobacter sp.
TACTATTGATCTAATGCGTAGTATCGTGGTAAATCATAAAAAGCAAATCATTTTATCCACTCATGATGACAACTTCTTCAATCTACTGCAAAAGAAGATGCCGGCAGATAAATACAACTCCAAGTTTATAGAGCTTGAAACATTTGGAAAAGTAAAAGCAGATGCGTAAAACAAGTTAGAAGGGTAAACTCTTACTCGGTGTAAGATTTGTGCATTCATCTGCGAAACTGTAATAACCTTCTCTTGATACTATCAAATGGTCTAGGACTTTAATATCCAGGTAAGCGCCTGCTTCTTTGATTTTGGCTGTCATTTCCTTATCAGGATTGCTTGGCGTTAGATTGCCGGATGGGTGATTATGAGATAGTATGATACCGCAAGCATTTGCCTTTAAGGCTGCAACCAAGATGACGCGAATATCTGCAACAGTTGCGGTAATTCCGCCAGTTGCAATGTCACAAATACCAAGCACCCGATTTGCTTGATTCAACAGAAGAACCTTGAACTGCTCTACAAAGTCGATCTTATTATCATCCCAATATTGCATCAGTATGGCATAGGCATCGGTTGACTGCGCAATTTTCGGTCTTTCGGATGCCTTGACCTTTGACTTATACCGTAGCTCTACTTCAGATATTTTGTATAAATCAACTGTATCGCACTGCATTTAATTTCACCCCTATTGTAAAAAAACCTTCTTAACAATCAAAAGTGCTGGAGGGTGATGAATTTCTACTGATTATAAGACGTTAACAAGAATTAAAAGCAGTAAAATTTGTTCGTAAGTAAACCAACGTTTATACCTGTACAAAATCAGGCACATACACCATCTCCCTACTAATAAAAGAGCCTATTTACAAAGCATTTCCAAATCGAATATTCTTGAATAAGTCGCCTTTCGGACCTAAATCTGTCCAAATATAAACGTTGGTTTATACCTGTACAGTTTCTGTCTGGTCTGTGAGGGGTTTCATCGTGTTTAAAGGATAGCCATGAAAGAAGCTGTAGCGTATTACCGTGTTTCCACTGACCGCCAGGGCGAGACAAAGCTTGGTCTGGAGGTTCAGCAAGTGGCAGTA
>JANINW010000021.1:5806-8224 GCA_024508935.1 Flavipsychrobacter sp.
TTAATCGCAAAACTGGACAGACTAAGCCGAAGTGTTGCTTTCATTACTACGCTGATGGAATCACAGGTCAAGTTCAGGGCAGTTGATAACCCAAGTGCTGATAAACCTTATTTGCAATTGATGGCGGTCTTTGCGGAACTGGAAAGAGACATGATAAGTGAACGAACGAAAGCTGCGCTAAAAATTGCCAAAGCACATGGCGTGGAATTGGGCAAAAATGGAAAGTATATCCTCGCAAAGCAGAACAAAGAAAATGCAATAGCCTTTGCGATGAAGATGCATCCGGTTATTGAAAGAATAAAAGCGAAAGGAAAGACTACAGTAAGGGCTATTACCAATGAACTCAACCGTCTGAAGATACCAACATTCAGGCATGATGGCTCACGCTGGCACCTGACCACCGTACACCAACTACTGAAGCGATTAAATGAACCGAAGGAAACACCGATAACAACTTATATATGAGAACAATTCTATTCCTATTGATTAGCTGCATCACATTGAATGCAACGGCACAATGTAAATACGTTAAATCCACAAAGGATGAATGGTCGGGTAAGACCATGAATACTGCACAAATGACCATTGGTGCTGCTATCGCAGGTCGTGAGGTCATCCTGCAAAAGTCAGAAGATGGAAAATATTACCTAAGCCTTCGTATCACCTATAACATGGATTTTCCTGAAGTCACATTCAAGAAAGGTGATAAAGTATCATTCAAACTAAGTAACGGCGACCTTATTGAGATCACCTCACCACAAGATGTAACCCCGTTTACGTTGCGTTTCCTAGATGTGCCGATAAGGCATTGGATAGTCACACAGGAAGTTAAAGCAAGCGTATTTGAACAATTAGCTAACGTGCAAATTACCGCTATCAAATACAGATTGAATGGCAATGAATACCCACTACCTGAAATAAAAGACAGGCAGACATTGAAAATAATGGAAACAGCAAAATGTATGTTGACCAATAAATAATGCGACCAATGAAAAAGAACACTGCTTTACTTATACTACTCGTTACATCTTTTTGGTTTGTTTCCTGTTCTAAGACAGAAACAAAACCTGCTGAACCTACCGCAGTATCTCCCGACACAACCCTCACAACTGAAAAGCTTTGTGGCAAATGGGAAATAACGAAAGTTACGGGCAAGAGCTACAATCTAACCACTGGTAAACAATATGAGCAGGAATGGGAGAAAGACATTGGCTGGACAGACAATGGGCGCCTGGCTAAGTATTGGTGGCAGGAAGACATCAGCTATATCTTTTTCGAAAAAGACGGCACATACAGGCATACCAACAGTGACCGTGTACTTGATAGCTATATGCTCAAAGGCATACTCAGCCCTTCCGGGCATTGGTCATCATCTTTTGACCTGACCATGCTTATGACCAATATCAGCGATACAACCACATTGGAAGAATGGTCTTACAGATTTCAGGACAAGTTCATGGTCATGGGCATTGCCAATATCGATACGATCAATAGTGAAGTCTATGACAATTTCTACTACCTGACTCTTCAAAAGCAAGTTCAATAAATACCATAACAAAAAATCAACCTGATAAAATCATACAAAATGCAGTGTACAAGATGTAATTCAGATAACGTGCAAAGGCTTGAAGTAATATATGAGCATGGCACACAGCAAATCAAAACAAAGGGCCGGACACATGGTAGCGCTGTGGGCTTTGGCAGCGGTGGATTGGGCGTGGGCTTCGGCTCTGCAACCACAAATACCACGGGTACTTCCCAATCATTGATGGCTAAGAAAGCTGCTCCCCCTGCTAAAAAGCAGATAGGTTTACCAATTGTGCTAATCATCATTGGTCTGTTCGCCATTATCGGTGGTTCAGGCCCCTTCCCTAAAGTGGGATTTGTCCTGCTAGGAATTGGCGGCTTCCTATTCTGGAAGTTTTCTCAGTACAACAAGCAGACTTATCCTCCACTGCTATCAGAATGGCAGAATTCATGGCTATGTAATAAATGCGGCAGTATATTTACACAGTAATAATCGTCCTACAGACGCGGGGCTGGACGTAAAAGTGGTACAAACAAACAAAACAAAGAGGCTATGGATTTCCATAGCCTTTAATTTTTCCCTTCAATTAATATATTCGGCACATATTGTCTTTGAAGCCGATAAGCCCCCAACAACGTTTACAAATCAGACCAACAAGGTTTTAGTGAAAATAATACGACCTCAATACACAGCGAAGCTCCTGTTTTCAGGTGGAGATTATTTTCACTAAACCAGCAAACGAAGCCCGACCTAAGAAGGGCGCAGTGCAGACCTTGTTTGTCTGATTTGAAAATGGATAGCTTCGCGGATCAAGAGTCAAAGACTATTCTCAGTTTTAAAATTTTACTTAAATTAGAAATGTAAAAGAATTTTCATAGTGATAGGGTTTA
>JANINW010000021.1:8234-17107 GCA_024508935.1 Flavipsychrobacter sp.
CTGGCCTGTTCTCAGGTCGGCTTTTTTTATTTACGAGGTTCTATATAAACCTATATAGTTTAATCTGTTTGCATCATATTGAAGATAACGATGAACGGAGCGTCGCAAGGATGTCCAATAGAATTTATTCAGCTCACCCAACAGCAAAATATTTTTGGTGAATTACAAAATCATGTATTTTTGTATTACCTAAAACCTAATTCAACATGGAAGTCATCTGCATGGAAGATGCTGCTTTCTATAAACTTATAGAAGCAGTAGTCGAAAAGCTCAACTCTCAGAACGGCCAGCAAAATGCAAAATGGATACCACCCTCCGAAGCGATGCAATTGCTGAATATCAAAAGTAAAACTAGCCTACAAGCATTAAGAGACAACGGAAAAATCCGGTTCTCCCAGCCACAGAAAAAAGTCATCCTGTATGACCGCGAAAGTATTTTAGCTTATTTAGAAGATAACGCCCAAAACATTTTTTAACATGGAACACACTCAAGAATACGAACCATCAAGCATATACACAAAGGGATTCAATGAAGGCTATACAATTGCAAAGTATATGCCTGATGTCGCTGAAAACCTGTCCGATATACTTGGTGATTCAGAAAGAGCGAAAGGCTTTCAACTAGGGCGACAGGAGTATCTGATGGAAATGGACAAAGACAAATCTTTAGACATTGACCTATACCCTGACTGGCTGAAAGATGATCACACCATCAACAAAGACGATATTGAAAAAGAAAAGGACAAAGAGGATTATGAACCTGAACTATAGCACAAGGATACTTTTACAAAGTAAACCTCTCAAAATCCTTACGAAACAATTCATCGTCAATAATCATTTTGCCATACTGTTTTGCAACTTTCCCATATGTTGAAAGCGGAAAATTTGCTTTAAATAAAGCATCATTCTTTAAAAACATTTGGTCATCATGTATCTTCTGTAATTTCTTTAAATCCAGAAATCCAACTACAACTTGTCCTTCATTAGTAGTTGAAATACCATAACCAATAAACTTAGTTTCATCACAAATTTCAGATATTATCCAAGATAAGCCGTCCCCACGCAAATGAACTACCGGTATCGCGTCATGATCATCCTTATGAACATTCCCATTCTCAATAAGTTGCACTATCTGAGTTTCTGTAAATAGCGACATTTCAAACCCCTTCAGGACTATTTCCTCCATTTTACAATATTCATTTTAAGATTTGATTAATTTCATTACTTGTATGCTATAGAGGCTTATATCTTTGACGAGCTTCCTATAGTTTGTAAAATATAAGTTTCGCTTTCGGCCACTATCCTCAACAACACACTGTTCTAGAGCGAAGTATTTAACAATTAAATCTGGCGTTACAGAATCAGTGATTATAAAAGGATTATGTTCCGTATCCCGAATGAAATGTTGAAATGCTTTTTCTATATTTTGCAATAACAGAATAAAGTTATCACGGTGTACACACATCAGCTCTTGAATAAAAATTGATCGTACCTCTTCCTTCTCTCTAGCTAAACCCGCTGCTAGTACTTGCAAGGTAAAAAAGGATTTAAAATCACCAAATGGATCAGCTTCCAAAGGAATTACGATGACACTACCACATATTTTGCACCATGGATCAAGTAGCACAAGAACTATGTCTGAATTATAGGAAATCAAAACTTCTAATATCCTATAATCCATAGCTATACTAGAAAATCCATAAACCTCTTCATTACGTAACATCGCAATAGCCATTCTCTCATCGTAATCTGCAACTCCAAGTGCGTAGTTATCTGGCAATTTATAGGTATAAGTCCTTGGGGTTTCACTTAATCGCAAAGCTTGCTGAATAAAAATATCCTCAGCTCTCCATACATCGTAAACATCATTTTCTAGCTTAGATTTGATATGATTTGGAAAATCATCGAATTTAATACCCCTATAGGCTTCATAGAATGAAGCCATTGACAAAAATTTCTCGTTAAAAGATTGCCAATCGTCAAAAGATCCAAAAAAATTTATTGATGATAGTATCCGGTGCAAGTGCAGATCAGAGATGTTAAAAATATTGTGGCCAATAATTTTTTCATTTGTACCTCGTCCTCTTTTTAATGAATCATCAGTTGAATTTGCGGAGGCTTTTTTAAGCTCTTTAACTGTCATAAACTCTCCGGTTCTTGGAATGGCCAAATACTCTTCTATATTACCGGTCAATCTATCATAAATATTCAGAGTTTCGCTTTTCAACATTCTTTTTATCAATAAAACCAAAAACGGGTTTCGATCTTCAGGTAAATACGTTTGACCTCTAATGTTTTTATTCATGCAACATTTTGTTTATGCTGTAATGATCTGATTTTGTACAATTCAGAGTTATTTATCACCTAATAATACTAAAATCTTCCAAAAGCAGAGGTCAATTGTTCTGAGTTTTCCTTTCTTGATTTTTGTCCATACTTCACAAGGTGCCAACGAAAAAATAAATTTGGGAAAGTCGGTCATACCGACTTTTCCAAAAAGGAATTTTGTTCAATAATTCGATTTCAACCAAAATCAAAAGCAAATGAAAGCACAACGTCATTGCAAATTGACAACATGCACCCAAATTACAAGTATTGATTCTGCTTACAAAGTACTAGAAGTAGCGAGAGCTGAATTCATAGTCGCTGAACAGAAGCTATTTGCTGCTCAAGCAGTTTGCACCGAACTCATCAAAAACAGTGACCCTTACAAAGTTCAACGAATCAGGCAATGGGATAACCGCGGTGAAGACGATGTATAAGACTAAAGAAACTATCATAAGTGCTTTCGATTAAGCAGCCCTTATAAACCCCAGGTAGCCTATGTGGTGCACAACATAGGCCTACCTCACCTAAAATGCAAAGTTCATTTAAAACGCTAAAAACCCAGGAAGATGGAAACAAACCTCGACAAACCGCTTATCACCTTCAGCGGCGAACAGACACACCTGACTATCCGCGACACCCATACCTCCTGTTTTATTACAGGCGGGGTAGGTAGCGGAAAAACATCAGGTTCGTGTTCGCACCTCATCAGTAAAATGATGGAAAATGGCTACGGCATGTTGTTCCTCACAGTGAAGGCTGACGAAGCTGAATTGTACCGAAAACTCGCTAAAAAAGCAGGGCGTGAACAAAATGTCATCGAAGTATCGCCTGACCAAACGAACTACTTCAATTTCATTCAGTACTTCTCAAAAACCTCGGATGGCTTTTCTTATGCCACCAACATTTACAACGTCTTAAAGACCGCTATTAAAACCTCTGAAATGCAATCAGCCGGACAAGAGCACGATGCTTTCTTTTCTCAGAGTACTGACCGCTTGCTTCTTTCGGTTATCGATTTGTGCATGATTAGTGACGGTGATTTGTCCATTGAACGCATCTATGAGATTGCCCAGAGTTTACCGAAGCAAGCTGATGACGAAGCAGAAAGTGATAAAGAAGCCCCGGTTCAAAATCAAACTGCTGAGCAAACTACTACATCAAATAATAGTACTGATGCAAATAAGGAAGAACCGCCCAAAGCCAAAGAAACCGCTTTTACACAGGCGTTGGCCATAGCAAAAGGAAGGGTAAAACTGAAGATCGATGAATGGCAAAAGCTACAAAATGTTGCTACCCTGAGGACACTTACTGAAGCACAGCTCCGGAGAAAAATGGCGAAGGAAATTCCCGACTACCGGAAACTGAAATTGCTGCAACAATTCTTCCTGGACACGATGTTTCGTATCTCGTCCAAAACAAGAAGCATTATCCAGATGTGTATTGTCAATTTTCTAAGCAGTTTTTTGGATGACCCTATGTATTCGCTGTTCTGTAAACATCCTTCTACATTCACCCCTGACGACTGCATCAACAAGGGTTCTATTATCATCCTTAACCTGCCTGTCATGCTCTATTCAAAAGCAGGACAGGATGCACAGACCCTAGTAAAACTCTGCTTTCAAAAAGCATGGCAGCGACGGGATGTAAATAAAAACGGTAGGAGCCTTGCGCTGGTATCAGATGAGTGCCAGTACTTTGTTTGTGATACTGATGCTCTCTTTCAAACATCTGCGAGAAGTCAGCGCATCTCTGTGGTATACATTACCCAAAACCTCAGCAATCTATACGCAAATATGGGTGGCGGTATCAATACTCCCCACCATGTAGCCAGCCTTTTAGGGACTTTTGGTGTCCGCCTTTTTCATTGTAACTCACACATGGAAACGAATGAAATGCTTTCTCAAATGGCAGGCCAGGCATATATGGAAGATATATCAAGGTCCATATCCTATTCCAAGGATGCGAATATATCTAACTCGGTTTCCTATAAGCTGGAACCTCTCGTCAGGCCGGAGGAAATGTTATCACTGAAGTGTGGGGGTAAACTGAATGACTTTATCACCGAAGCCTATGTTTTTATTCAGGGGAAACAATTCTCTGGTGACCGCAATTTCAAAAAAGTAAAATTCAAACAATTTATTCTTTAACTATAAAATCCAAAAAAAATGAAACAGAATGCTACTAATCAGCCTACCTATTTCAGGGCTGAGTTCGAACGCAAAAATTACATCAGGGAATGGTTTAATGTAATTGTATTATCTCTCTGCTCTTACCCACGCTTATTGATTGAAGTATTTATTCGTTCAGAACTGGGAGAAAGATATGGCTCTCCTATGAGTATGGCTACTGTCGGCATTGCACTGCTGATTTTGCCATGGACTGATTGGTTTGACTATTATACCGGCAGCTCCACAACTGATGTGATCATGTCTAACAAAATGTGGTTTTGCTTTGTCGCTGCTTATGCCATTTTTGCAGTTAAAAGGTGGATGGAAATCCGCCGCGCGCCATCAGTTTTTGACTTTGGCCGCTATAGTAAATCAACAGGGAGCCCTTTCCTTTTCTTTGTCCATGTTACAGATAAAGCCGGTGAGATAAACTATCGACTGATCGAGATATGGCTTGAACCGCTGATGGTATTTATTGTTGGCTTTTTATTCTCATTTATAGACTCACACATTGCTTTACTGCTGATGTCCTGCGCAATCATATATAGCTTCAGCTACATGGCGGCCTACAATATTGGCGACAATGAGATAATGAAGATAAATGACCAAAGCATATTGAACGAGGAAATAGAAGGTATCATCATCAAAAACAACGGACCTGATAAATCACGGGGAGTGCGTATTTACGGAAAACGCCCTAGCACTGAAGAGCTTCGCCGCAGGTTGCTCGACAACCTGAAAGACAAAAAGAAAGATGACGACGGCGATGATGGGGTTGCGGTGTAAAAAAGCACCTGGAGGGAAGATAGTCTGAGAGAAAAGAAAAAAGGGAATGGCTTAACATAAAGCTGCCGCTTGCAGCCATGCAGCGGCAGCAAACCACCGAATAAACAGCCCCTATAAGCCCACTATCACAAGCCCAAAACCTGCAACTTTTAAACACTCAGCTATCTTCTTTAACAGGAAAAGAATTTATCCAAACGACTATTACTATCACCTATAAACACCATCCTGATGATAAGGATGATCCAAAACCAGTCCGCTGCCTCCGGTAAGGCGTACTTCACGGATTCCCTCTCCAAGTCGGATTATTACATTGCCGATACCGAACTTGCGGGGATATACGGGGGGCGCCTTGCCGAGCGGCTGGGATTGAAAGGAGCTATTACAAAGGAGGAATTTTTCGCCCTATGCGACAATATTAATCCTGCAAACAATAGCAACCTCACCCCTGAAACAAGGTTAGACAGAACCGTATTTTACGACATCAACTTCCAAGTTCCCAAGAGCGTATCAATCGTAAACGCATTATCAAAAGACGACCATATCGTAACCGCATTCCGTGAGAGTTTTTATGCCACGATGGCAGAGATAGAAGCTGATAGCCTTACAAGGGTTCGGCTAGATGGCAAGCACGAGGACCGTAAAAGCGGTGAGCTTTTATTTGTCGAATTTCTCCATCATACTGCAAGGCCTGTAGATGATTTTGCGCCCGACCCTTTGCTGCACATTCACGGGATTGTAATCAATGCTGCCTGGGACCCTGTGGAGCACCGCATCAAAGCCTGTCAGTTTCGTGAAATCCAAAGAAATATGCCTTACTATCAGGCTGTGTTCGACAAGCATCTTGCTGATAGGTTGCAGCACCTTGGTTATGAAATCCGCAGGACAAGAAGCAATTTTGAAATCGCCAACGTGCCGCAGGCAGGTATTGATCTATTCTCCAAACGTGCGAAGCAAATTGAGAAAGTTGCTAAACAGAAAGGGATTACAGGCGCAAAGCAATTGGCTGAACTCGGCGCGAAAACCAGAGCTAAGAAGCAAAAAGGTATGAGTATGGCAGAGCTGAAAGCAAACTGGCGAAAACAGGCTCTAGAACATAATATCCAACCCGAACCTGATAAGCCGATCAGATGGGGCAACCCCCAGGTCAAGGATTTAGTTACCACTAAGGATTGTATCGATTATTCTCTAAAGCATTGCTTTGAACGTAAATCGGTGATGCCGGAACGCAGGATATTGCTGAACGCCCTACGCCACAGTCTGGGCAATCAGCATATCAGCATTGATAGTATCAAGCAGGAGTTTAACGCGGATAAACGGTTTATCCGTATTGATAATGCCAACTATACGGAATGCACGACCCAAGACATCCTGAAAGAAGAAATGCAGATGGTCACATTGGCTCAAAAAGGGTTTGGGGCTGTGAAGCCGTTATACAAGGAAAGCCTGACACTCGAACTGGATACACAGCAAGCCAATGCTGTAAACCATATCCTGACATCCTATGACCGGGTAAACATCATTCGTGGCGCAGCAGGTTCCGGCAAAACCACGCTGATGAAAGAAGCTGTCAGGCATATGAATAAAGCAGGCAAGCAAGTATTTACGGTGGCACCAACCAGCGAAGCCTCCAGAGGCGTATTACAGTCGGAAGGCTTTAAAGATGCAACAACGGTTGCGGCTTTACTAAGTGATATTAATAACCACTCAAAGCTAAGAGATCAGGTTATCTGGGCTGATGAAGCAGGGCTGCTGTCAATGAAGGAAATGACCGGGTTGCTTAAATTGGCTAACCAGCATAATGCAAGGCTTATCCTCGGTGGGGATGTAAAGCAGCATTCCTCTGTAGCCAGAGGGGATGCACTTCGTGTTTTACAAAAAGTCGGCAATATCCCTGTTGCCGAAGTCAATAAGATTTATCGCCAGAAAAAATACGACTACCGCAATGCAGTCGAGCAAATCGCTAAAGGGGATATTACAAGCGGCTTTAAAAAACTGGACAGTATCGGCTTTATTAAAACGATTGACCCTAAAGACCCGCATAAACAATTGATCTCGGATTATATCACCGCTGTTAAAGCAGGAAAGACAGCATTGGTTATTTCACCGACACATAAAGAAGGCGAAGCCGTTACCGAGGAAATACGCAAAGTGATGCGCAATGAAAAAATGATCGGTGAAAAGGAAATTACCATCAACAAACTGTCAAGCCTTAACCTGACTGAAGCGGAAAAAGCAGACTGGCGGAATTACAAAGAGGGTAATATTATCCAGTTCAGCCAAAACGTAAAAGGGATCAAACGCGGCTCTAAATGGAAGGTAGCAGGAATAGAAGAGCAATATATCCGTTTGCAAGATAAGGAAGGTGCAACGCGTTCACTACCATTGGACAAGCCCCTAACCTATGATGTGTTTAACGAGCGGGAAATGAATGTTTCTGTTGGTGATAAAATCAAGATCACCCGTAACGGTATCGCAGAACGGAAACGCAGCCCTAAGCTGGATGACTATCTAACGCTCTATTCCAAAAAGCAGCAGATCAAAGCACTCGAATCCAATATCGAAAAGACCATATCTGGTGAAGTTGGCAAACACCTGAAAAACGGGCAGCGGAAAAAATCTATTGAAGGAAAGTATAAACGCCTGAACAGGCTGAAACAATCGGATGCTGCGAAAATCGATATTAGCAACGGACAGCTATTAGAAGTAGCCTCTATCAGCCGTAAAGGAAAGATTGAGCTGAAAAGCAAAGATGGCAAAGCCAGGTATCTGCTAGACAGAGAATACGGCCACCTCACCCATGCGCATTGTCTGACATCCCATGCCAGCCAGGGCAAAACGGTAGACCGGGTTTTTATCTATCAGCCCGCTTCCACCTTTGAAGCCACGACTGAAAAACAGTTTTATGTCTCCGCTTCCCGCGGCAGAGAAAAAGCATTTTTCTATACCGATGATAAAAAAGGACTGCTAGATCATGTCAATAAAATCAGTGACAGGCAATCTGCCATTGAATTAGTTAGCAAGCACAAGGACCATCAGGAGCATATGGAACATCTGCAACGCAGCTATCCTGTTAAACAAAAACAGGTGGTTAAGGAAAAAGATAAGGGAGTGAAACGAGCACGATTTGAAGACCGGGATTATGAGCCAGGATTTTAAACTCAATATCGACAGGATGCTGGAATTTGAACCGGCAAAACATGAGCCTGTTCAAAATGACCAGCAAACGAATTATATCGAAGCGGGCCACTATAGGAACCTTTGTTTCCTATGGCCTGAAGGCAGAAAATTGTTCCTAAGCTACAGTTATCTGATTAGCTGTGAGCACCTGCCTGAAGATGCCTGTATTAACTTAGAGTTTACCGCTTACACGGTGCAAATAAGAGGCGTGCAACTGGAGCCATTGTTCTTTCTCCTCATGAACCAACACGCGAGGGTTATTGCCTGCTCGGATGCGCGCTATAATGCCGTTCAGAATGTAGGACATATCGTTAATGAAATCATTGCCACGAAAAAAGAATAAAAAAAAGCCCGACCTGTCAGGTCGGGCTTTTGAGGCTATGGCTTGAGTTTATTTTTCTCCAGCCTGATGTT
>JANINW010000021.1:17117-17473 GCA_024508935.1 Flavipsychrobacter sp.
TTGTGTTTTTCCAATAGCTCTTCGGATTCCGTGATACATGAAATTTCCCATGCCGCGTGCGCATATACGGTTAATGGGTATTTACCGACGAAGCTTTCATCACTTTCAACATGGCCGAATACCGGATGGTTTAAATCTTCCAACTCATCAATAGCGACATAGCCGAGTTCCGGGAATCCCATGCCGAGATCGCACAATCCGAATCCGATACGCGGTTCTTCCGGGTCAAGGTCAGACAAAAGCCATGTACAACCAGTGCCGGGTATAAACAATTTAACGACAGGTAGATTATCGTTATCGCGGTTTTCAGGACTGCCGTTCTCTTTCAGTTTGGCTTCCTGTTCGGGGGTAAATAG
>JANINW010000021.1:17483-18103 GCA_024508935.1 Flavipsychrobacter sp.
TGTAATTGAATGCGGTTGTAAAGAAATAAGGATGCGACCCGCTACCGGGTCGCATCCGTCTAAATGGCTACCGACTGTAATTTATTAAGATAGCCCATTGCTTTTGAGGCATTGTTAGCCGCAGTAGTAATAAGGTATTTATTACCCTTTAACGCCTGCAGCCAGTTCTCAATATAAGAAGCGTGCTCCGGGCGCGGAGAGCGGGAAATGTCCAGCTCTGCGCAAAAGAACGCAGCTCCTAATTCCGCAACCAATTCCTCGGCTGCATATTTTTCATCCGCAAAACGCTTGCCCATATCTCTGTCTAAGCGGTCTTTATGCCCGGACCAGTGAACTAGCTCATGCGCCAGCGTACTGTAATAGTTCTCAGTGGCAGAACTAAACTCCGTATCAATGAACTTCTGCATCTTAGGCATATGGATTTCATCGACGGAAGGTTTATAACAGGCGACTGCACCTTTATGCTTGATAATGGCTTTAGTGCCCGCAACAAATTCCTCCACATGATGTAAACGTGTTGTCAAAGGCAGTGGTCGTTCAATTACTTCATCCGGTTTAAAGCTAGTCAACTGACAACGGTTGAAAACGAGATAGGATTTGATAAATGGTACTTTCTTAAT
>JANINW010000021.1:18113-19864 GCA_024508935.1 Flavipsychrobacter sp.
CATCTACCTTCTCTACAAAGTCATAATAGACAACCATTGTCCCCTTCTCGCCTTTTTTAATGCTCTGCTTTTGCTCATTCCATTTTTTGAAAGTTGCCCATTCGTTTGATGTGAAATCATTGGCTTTAGCAGTTGCCCATAACAGCAGAATATTGACCCCGCTATATGGTTTAAGGGTATTTGCATTTACAGGAATTTTATAAGAGGTATCATTACCGACCCAGGGTCTTACCCAAGGCAAGGTGCCTTCCTCTAAGTACTTGACGATTGTATCGGTTACTTTTTGATGAATATCGACCTTAGCTTTTTGATCAACATCAACCGACGGATTTGAAGAATTATTATTCATTGTAGAACCTTTCTTTAGGGTGGATAGTTACGGGTGACACGCCAATCGAAGGACTAGCGACCAAAACCGGCTGTTAATTTGGTTGGGCGAGTGAATGCCGAAGGCAGAGAGAAATTAATAGTTGGTGGAAGGAGCGGCTTCGATTAGTCACCCGATAGTAACTATCTGCCCTAAAGAAGGGTTCGGAAGATTACGCAATCAGCCCTAACCCTCTTCTCCTGAATTCCCTATCCTATTTTCTTAGGCTGCTTAGCAATAAGCCATGCATTCGGAGATTTATGCGGCGCATAAAACCCATTCATACGAAGATGGCGCAGACCATCTTCCGTATCAAAAAAGTGCTCCAGGACTTCAGTTGCCTTGAACCCGTCAGGATTATTCTCCATCCAGGTATAAGCCATGCGATAACCGTAATTCCTGATATACCCTGTGGCATCATTGAGGTTGCGGTAGGAATTCAGGATGATGGTATCCTCACGAAAAGGCAGCCCTTTTCGATGAACAAGAATAGAGAGGTAATCAAAAATATCCTTGAATACATGAAATGCGTCGGGCTTTGCTTCAGTGCCTCGGATAAACGTAATGGCATTAGGAGCAATAGACGCTTTGAGAATGGGGCTACGAATGGCAAAGCCGCCATCTTCGTTCCTGAATCCGATAGCACGGAATATCTTGCCCTTATCTTTATTTAATACACGCAGCTCACGCAAGAATTGATAGGCATAGTTGCGGGGGATGCATCGGGCATCCAGGTAACGCAGTAGTGTCAGGCTTCGTATTGGCAAGATATTACGCAGTTCAAACCTGGCATCCTGCTCCTTATAGTCCGGCACAAAAGACACATCCAATTTGGATGGTGCCGACATCATGTTCTTCAACCATCGCAATGCGCTTTGCTCGTCATCACGGTTGCCTTGTTGTTGGAGATATGCAGTCACAAGGTCAATGACATTTCCACCACTACCGAGCGCTGTATCAAACCATGTATTGGTTTTAAGAGCGACGCTCAGGCTTTCTTGTCCACTATTACAGAAAGGGGATATGAATAATAGCTCGTCAGGTGTTTGTTTTTTAGGCGTAAAACCGATCTTGAATAAAATTTTGCGCAGGGGTATAGTCTTAGCATACTCAATTTTCATTGTGCTTCCGTTCTGGGTTGTTTTTAATGGGTACTGGGTATAGGCGGTTGGATGTTTGCACACATTCAACCGCCGTTTTTATTCAAACGAGATTTCCCGTTCTGCGAGGAAATTGTCGAGTACCGATTTTCGATACTTCGCATCTCTTCCTACGCGAATAAAAGGCAGCCTGTAACGTTTGGTGCTTGCCCACACGCCAAGTGTACCGTATTTGACATTGATGTAATCTGCCGCCTGTCGCCTTGAGAGCAAGGGGTCGGGAT
>JANINW010000021.1:19874-20419 GCA_024508935.1 Flavipsychrobacter sp.
CGATACTCATAGAATATCCTTTCTTAAAATAGTCTGATGAAATGAATGACCATTCTTCCGGGTTGAAGAAAGCAAGTGGGATAGATATTCCTACACACAGCAACTTGTCAAATGAAATCCGTAAAATACATCACCATTAAAAGGTCAGGTAATTTTCGTAAACTATACCAGTAACATTGTTATGCGCGTGGATAGCTATGCAAATGAATATTTCTAGCGATAGGTATCAACCTGACCTTGCTAAGACGACTCGGGAATGCAATCAGTTACATACTCCTTTATTCATCCCTTTATGCGCGCTAGGTATTTTTACGATGTATTATTAATCATTGGCACTGTCCAATGTGCGCATGAGTTGTCTAATTTCTTCTACTCTCCACGCTGTAATTCGATCACTAAGCTTTATTGACTTGGGATACCTGCCGGATTTGACCCCTGCCCACCAGGTACTTTTACTTACCGGAATTAATTTCAGCACTTCAGGTAATCTAAGAAAACCTTCATTTGAGGATTGGTTTGTATTATTCATTTTGTTGCTCCCATTT
>JANINW010000021.1:20429-21877 GCA_024508935.1 Flavipsychrobacter sp.
TTCATTGTACTACCTTGAGGCACAAACCCACCCTATACACATATAAATCAAGCACTTATGCATCACAAGCCTACTCTTGCGGTAAATAAACATTGTATTTACCGCAAATAATGCGGTAAATACTTGACTCGTGCGGTGAATAAATGCTATATTTACCGCATAATATGCGGAGATTATATGAACTATATACATCAAAAAGCGGGTTGGCCTCAATTTAAATGGGATGAAAAGAGAATGCTTAACCGGTTAGTCGAAATAGGCCATAAGCAAGGCAGATTAATTGGTCGTATGGAAGGGCTTGGATTTTCATTACAGAACGAAGCAACGTTAATGAACATGACTTCGGAAGTAATAAAGTCCAGCGAAATTGAAGGTGAAATATTAGATCATGACCAGGTAAGGTCATCCATTGCCAGAAGGTTGGGAATGGATATAGCCGGATTAGTTCCTTCGGACAGGTCCGTTGATGGTGTTGTTGAAGTAATGATAGACGCAACGCAACACTTTAAAGAAACTCTCACAGAAGAACGATTGTTTAACTGGCACGCTGCACTGTTCCCTACCGGAAGAAGTGGGATGCAAAAAATTGTGGTCGGTGCGTGGCGTGACAACAATCCTGACAGCCCAATGCAAGTAGTCTCAGGCCCTTTAGGAAAAGAAAAAGTACACTTTGAAGCACCTGAGTCAAAGCGTTTGAAAAAAGAGATGAAGCAATTTTTGGATTGGCTCAATAAAGACGATAAAATTCACCCGGTATTAAAAGCCGGGATTGCACATTTCTGGTTTGTCACAATTCACCCATTTGATGATGGTAATGGTCGTCTTACAAGGACTATAACCGATATGCTACTCGCAAGGGCAGATAACACAAACCAACGCTTTTACAGTATGTCTGCACAGATAAGGCAGGAACGTAAATCGTATTATGAAGTACTAGAAGCCAGCCAAAAAAGTGACCTTGATATTACAGCTTGGTTAGACTGGTTTTTAGACTGCCTTGAAAGATCGTTAGATGCTGCCGAAAAAGTTTCTTCGATAGTATTAAGAAAAGCACGTTACTGGGAACTATTCGCAACCAAGACTTTGAATGATCGCCAACGAGCAATGGTAAATAAGTTGCTTGATGAAGATTTGTTCGGAAAGCTGACAACATCAAAATGGGCAAAGATGAATAAGTGCTCAACAGATACTGCATTAAGGGACATCAATGATCTGATGCACCAGGGTATTCTTGAAAAGGATGGTTCAGGAGGAAGAAGTGCAGGATATCAACTGGTAGATAATCAGTAGGTGAAAATAAAGGCATGTCCAGTTTAGCTAATAAACCAGACATGCCAGATTATAAAAGTCCCCATTTATAGAGTTGATGATTTCATTCGAAACTCTGGATCTCTCATTTGACCGCTAAAGAAAGTTGGATGAACGTTTGGTTGGCCGTAGCCAATATT
>JANINW010000021.1:21887-22227 GCA_024508935.1 Flavipsychrobacter sp.
GAGGGAATGTAATTTTAACATCGCAATAGCTATAGTTTTTACCATCCGTCGAGGGATAATCAAACGTTACAGTCGCCGTAGCCTCAGCTTCTGATACATCAATTTTCACCTCATTAATCCAGTCTAAGGGCGGATTTGTCCATAAATGTCGTGTGTACTGATTCAAACGTTCTTTTGCTATAGAAAGCGACAAATCATGAAAGTCATGAAAAATCTTTTCCGATAATGAAGATTGACCTGAAAAGCCTTGATAGATGCCTTTCACAATAATAATGCTTGGTGGAAGCTCAGGTGGCAATCCTTCAAGAGATGCAAGTCGGTGAGCAATCTGAGAGATCGG
>JANINW010000021.1:22237-22739 GCA_024508935.1 Flavipsychrobacter sp.
CTGATCTAGCACAATAAACGATGCACTTTCGAGATTTTCTAGTGGAAATCGCTCATCAGAAAGTGACGCAATTTTTGATTTGTAGCCGAAAAACGCTGCTACAATTTCATGTGCATGCCCTGACTTTAGCTGAATGTTGTGCTTGTCGTTAAGATAAGCTCGCAGAGAATCTGCGCAAATTTTTGTGATGGAATGTTTCATACAAACTCCTTGTTAAATGCCGGACTTGCGGTAGCCGAGAGTGTTTAAAGACAACCATGCCAGCGGTTTAACAAAAGTTCGTTGTTATGAAGTCTATTGAATTATTCCTCGCGTTTCAGTCACTCACAACTTAGGCGCTTGATTCCTGTTTCAAAGATAGGAGAAAATCTTGAAGCATTCAATGTATTAATTTAGACTATCAAAACGAACATATATCAAGTACAATAAGGCTACGCGTTGCCGCAGGTTCAATTACTAATTGAGTTGGATTTATACTGTTTTGGCTACCGGGTATAACGCA
>JANINW010000021.1:22749-27083 GCA_024508935.1 Flavipsychrobacter sp.
ACCCCATCCAAGACAGTCCGATACACCCCAAAAAACACTTGAAATACAAAGCTTTTTCGACTAAAATCGTCCAAAGAGAAATGCCTTGTATTGACCACATCCAAAGATTTTTAGGGTACAATACAGGGTATACCAGTTCAATTTAGAGGCTATACCCCCATGCCAAGAATCAATCGAAAACTAGCCGATACCGAATTACGTAATGCAAAAGCCAGAGATAAAGACTACAAGCTTTATGACGAAGGTGGACTCAGACTCCTTGTTCGCAAGACAGGGACTAAAGTATGGCAATACCCATACAAGCTTTATGGTAAGGCTAATGTTTATACTATCGGACAGTACCCCCAGATAGGTGCCGCTGAGGCCCGCAGAATGCGTGACGATGTACGTCTGCTTGTCCAAAAGGGGCTTGACCCTAATAAAGACAAGGAAGAGCGTTATTGGGCAAATATGCCCGATACAGAGCTGGCGTTTGAAAAGATTGCCAGGGAATGGTATAGCAAACAAGTTTGGGATAAGAAACACGCCAGTAATATCCTTCGAACCCTTGAAACGGATGTTTTCCCAAAAATTGGGAAGAAACCAATCAATGAGGTCAATGCCCAAGACATACTCCGAATTTTGCGAGCCATAGAAGAGCGAGGCGCGCTCGATGTAGCTAAACGAGTTAATCAGCGTTGTACGGCAATCTTTGACTATGCGATTGTAAAAGGTATCTGCGATAATAACCCGGCAATGGGACGGGCTAAAATCATTCAAAACCGAAAAGTAAAACACCGCCCGCACCTAAGTGAAGAGCAACTGCCTGAATTCCTGAAGGCACTTGATAGCTACCGCGGCAGCAAAAAAGTTAAGCTTGCCACGCAATTTCTCATGCTGACATTTGTACGCCCTGGTGAACTCAGAAACGCTCGCTGGCGTGATATAAATAAAGAGAAGGCTGAATGGCAAATTCCGGCAGAACAAATGAAAATGAAGAGACCGCATACTGTACCGCTCTCAACCCAAGCTCTTGCGATACTCGCAGACCTGGAAAAGATTACAGGAAAATCAGAACTACTATTCCCAAGTTCTAAAAATCACGATAAACCCATTTCAGATGTAACGCTAACGAAGGTTCTCATCATCATGGGCTATATTGGCGAAAAGAAGGTCGTTCCGCATGGCATGAGAGCTACAGCATCAACTATTTTAAATGAAAAAGGGCAATTCCGTCCTGACGTAATTGAACGTCAGTTAGCGCACGTCGAGAAAAACAAAGTAAGAGCAGCATATCATCATGCAGAATACTTAGTAGAGCGAAAACAAATGATGCAATGGTGGGGGAATTACTTGAACAGTGTGAAAGATACTTGTCATTAGCTGCGATACAATGAGAAGTGTTTAAATACTTTGTTGCCTGCTTGTAAATTTGTGGATTGAAAATAGAAGGCCTAATTAAAGGATTTGAGTTTCTTTAATTGCTTTTGAAGTTCAATGTTTAATTCCACTTTCTTATTAAACTGCCTCGTTCCTTTTATTGCCACTTGTAGTCCAGCAATATTTTTATTGAGTTCCGCAATTTTTTGCTGTTTGACGATAAGCTGAGCCAGAGATAGCTTTTCTTGCTGCTTACCTGATAATTGTTTACAAAAATCCGCAAAAATAAAATCAAGGGACTGCTTTAAGTTAAGCTGATAATAATCGTCATTAACTGACAACCATTCTGATGTAAAAGACCAATCAATCACAGTATTATCTTCATTTACAGGATGGGGGTGCTTTTGTGATGCTGAATATTTTATCTCGTCCTCAAAGCCGAGTACAAAGATTATATGATAAGGTATTGCCCTATCAATAATCGTTAAGATGTCAGATATATCTTCTTTCTTTTTAAGCCTTATATCGAAAAGCTGGATTTCTGCAATATCCTTGCCGCTTAGGTTAACAGTGTCTAACGAAACTTTATTTGCCCATCTGATCCTATCAACTATTTCCGACAAACGCTTTTTCTGTTTGGTATTGGTAAACTTATCAAAGCTATTTTTAGGAATAGCCCTGTTTACGATAGTTGATTGTGGAAGCTCAAATATTTTCATCTTATTTGATAACGATAAACGATATTAATTTAAAATCCTCCATACCCTTTATTTTATCTTTCAGCGCAGTTGTACCTCCTGCTTTGAATAAGCTCAAGACATCTTTTTCTTCTTCTGTTTTCAATATTGTGCTGATGCTTTTTTGAAGTAAAGCTGAATAGGTATCCATCTTCCGATACTCATTCGTTTCTATGCTAAATTGATTGCAAAGTTCCATTAGTGGCTCTTTTACCCCTTTGGATAGCAGACGGATAATATCCAGAGTTTTCTTCGCTTCTATATGACTATATAGAATCTCTCCGTTTTCTTTCAGATAAACTAAATAAAATGGGTGCAACCTGTTTAGCTTATCAATATTAACCTGGCTGTTGACATTCTTCAGAACGAATATAACACCCGTTTGTATTACATCAGTTGCACTAGCAACGGCATGAAGACCTTCGGGAATATTTTTGAGCGCACCATATGTTTTTATATAATTGGAAAGGTCAACCCGGAATTCATTTAATCCCAAATCAGTAATTGATACGCCTTCTCTTAAATCCTCTAAATCAACAACCTCTTCCTGCAATTTTCGGAGTTGTATCTTTCTATATTCAAGGTCTTTATCCTCCGTATTGAGGATATTGTCATCCCCCGTACTAGCCATGTTGCTAATCAACATCTTGTTCTCAACCCTTTGCTTCAAATTAATATAAGCATCCAATGTTACATCAGGCCAAAAATTGACCATAGTAATGTTGGAATTAATCGAGCCAATCCTGTCTATTCTTCCGAAGCGTTGTATAATTCGCACGGGGTTCCAGTGAATGTCGTAGTTTACCAGATAATCGCAGTCTTGCAGGTTTTGACCTTCGGAAATGCAGTCTGTTGCAATAATAACGTCTATTGTATCTGTAATGTGAGGTATCACCTGAGCCTTACTTTTTGACACGGGAGAAAAGCATGTCAGCAAAATATTCAAGTCGTTAGGAATCTCTTTTGAAGTACATTGTTTTGTTGAGCCCGTAATTAATGCCGTATTAATACCATAATTGTCCTTTAAAAAGCCTTTTAAATTCTTGTATAGGTAATTCGCCGTATCAGCAAAAGCAGTAAATACAATTACTTTTTTATTTCCATCATTGATAGGGTTTTCAATCTTGGCTGATAGAATTTCTTTTAAGCTCTTTAACTTTAGGTCATTGTCTCCAAGAACGTGTTCGATAGAAGAAAGAAGGTCAGTCAATATCGACAAATCAGCAGACAAATCTTCACTCCACCGCCTCACGTCTATATCAGCAATTCTTACCTTTACCTTGCTCCCAATGATATTTTCCTCATCTCCCCAATCGGCTTCCCAATCAATCTCTTCTGATAATGGATTTATCTGTATGCCTGTTATACTTTCCTCGTTATTTTTAGAAATAGCCTTTATTGTGTTTTCGATTTGCTCTTTAATATTGTCAATAGTTAACCCAAACGAGTCAACCGAACTTTCAATGCGCTTTAAAAGATTAATACGCATCAGCAATTGCAAACTTCGTTCACGATCAATCTGCGTAAATGTTCCTGCACCAGATTTAACTTTCCTATCATATCGTTCAGCGTATAATTGAACTTTGCTTGGCAGGATGTAGTTAAGCGGGGAATACACCGATAAATTAAGCAATGTTAACTTTTCAGCCACTTCTTGATAATTGATACCCTTATCAGACAACGGGCTTTGAATGGATACAGGTTTGTTTCTTACGGGGAATTTACCAATGTCAGTTGTGTCGTAATATGTGGTAATGTGTTTCCGGGACCTGGCAATAGTCAAGCTGTCTAGAATCTCAAAGAAATCAAAGTCAAGCATATCCAAAAGTTTTTCAGTAGTACGTTGCTCTGCTGAGAACTTAGACCATGTATTAAACGCCTGCTGTGCTTTTCTGAATATCTGTTCTATACCCTGTTCAGTATGAAGCTTCTCGTCAATATTGTCCGATGAACCTTCATAAGCTAAGGCCAACTGATTTTTAAGGTCATTGAAACGATTATTTACAGGAGTTGCAGATAGCATCAGCACTTTTGTTTCTATACCTTCCTGAATCACTTTCCGGAGAAGTTTTTGATACCTGTTTTCCTTTCCTACTACTGTGCTGTTATTTCTGAAATTATGGGATTCATCAATAACGATGAGTCCATAGTTACCCCAGTTAACATTAACTAGCTCGCGTCCATTGCTAATGCCTTTTTCCCTTGAAAGATCGGTATGAAATAACACGTCATACCTAA
>JANINW010000022.1 GCA_024508935.1 Flavipsychrobacter sp.
TCGTAATAGATACTTTATCTACATTCCTGCTGCCGCTGAATTCTAAACGGAATTTGCCGCTTGTAGGGTTAGGATAGATAGATAAATGATTGATACCTGCAAACTCGTTTATACTGGCAGGGAATGGCTGAATGAATTTAACGATATAATCTTCTGTTTCGCCCGATGTGTAAGTGCCACAGGCTTCATCAGATGGCACGTTCGGCGCTATATCATTATTCAATATCACGCGCATGCCGGTAGGAGTATTCAATATCGTTGTTTTAGGTACATTCAGGTAATCTATCAAGGTGAAATTACCTACTGATGTGAAACCGGTAAATACACGCTCGTCCGGTATATCGTACTGGTGGTTGTTATTGAAGTCCATGAAGATGGTGATCTTCGCATCACCATGCAAATCGCTCTTCATTGTATGGAAGACCTTGATAGCATACATGCTGTCCACATCTATCAGTATAGGCGATTCATCTGTATGGTCCTGGCGCTTGTGTGTAGCCTTTACATTCAGCAGGTGTGCACCACCATCATTGCTAACATAGCCTGCCAGCGAATATGCTCCGATGTCGCTGCTGTCAAATAATTTGCCGCCAATAGCCTGGCTAAAGCAATAACATTTGTAGCCTGCTTTAGCGTTCACCAGCATTGGTGCAGAATAAGTAGTATCAGTACTTGGCACACAATCAGTGCGGAGCCTGTAGTACAATGGTTGACCCGCGAAGATGCGCATCAACGTATCTTTATTCGTACCGCTGGGTGCATTAAACCATAATACGTTGTCTGCACTCACCTGCCAAGTGCGGTTTATCTCAGATTTACGGCGTTCGTAAGTAGTATCATATACTACATAATCATAACCTACACACATAGAAGTATCTCCTTCTACATTACCCGAATTAGCAGGACCGCTGCACGGTTCATAACGTATCTCTGCCAGATAGTCTTCTGTTTCACCACTTCCATAATCCGTACATGGCTCAGACTGGCCATTGTCACGCAACACAACACGCAGGCCCGTTAAACCTATTTCTGCATTATTAGGCACAACAAATGTATTGCTATCCATACCAGTTGGGCTGGTTATGGCTTTGTTCATTACTCTTTCAGTAAGCGTATCAAACTGGCCATCGCGGTTATAATCTATGAACATAGCAGCTATACCGGCTGCCGGTGAAGATGCAGAATTTATTTGTATGACCTCTGCGCGGTACGCAGTATCACGATACAGGATTACAGGTGCTACAGAATCCTGGAAAGAGCTGTATTTTTTATTGGCATTTGAATTATTCAATAGCGGAGACCCGTTGCCCCAATTAAGTTTCTTGGCACCAGTAACTATTGATATCACTTTTACATTACCTACATCTAACCCCGAAGTGCTTGTGGCAGTGCTTGTATTACAATAACAATAATAAAAAGGTGAAATATCTACCATGCGTGCAGGCGTCAGGTAACTGAATGTATTTGCCGTACATGATATTTTGCACCTGTACCATTTAGGCGCGCTTATAGAATCCACAATGTCTCCATACAAGCCCATCGGACCGGTGAAGTTTGACCATGTAAAACCGTTCAGGGAATACTGCCACAAATAAGTTGCATTTGCATAAAATGTAGCTGGTGCTACCGTAAATGGTCGGTTTGGGCAAACACGCACCGGTGCATTTACTAATGATTTAGGTGTATCTGTACAAGGATAACCGGCAAAAATATCTATCCCGAAATGGTACACCTCCTGGTCCGCTCCATTCGATGATCCGCTTGTCGAGCTTCCGTACATACGGGTGTTAGGGCTACCATTGGTGAAATTAAGTATCATTCCTGTAGAAGCTGTTTGAGATATCTCTACAAGCAATTGCTGGGTATTGTCAAAATAAAAAGGTGTATTAAGGGTTATACCGGTAAATTGGTTAGCAGTTGCAGTAAATGTAAATGGCCCGCTGTACACTGTCGTCAGCCCAGAGTTCCACGTACCCGATGTCAATGTGGTCAGGGTTGTATTAGCCATTTTTATAGTAACATTAGCATAGGAAAACGTGCCTGTACTTTGTGGTTTTATATACACTTTAGTTATAAAACCGGTGGGAGGTACCGCATTGAAATTGTTTATAGGGTTGGCGTGGTTTGTAAAATATAGCAACTGCACCTGGTTACTGCTGGTAGAATTGAATGGGAAACTATTCCCGCTACCTGTGCCTAAACCTCCAACATAGTATTGCGGTATCTGACCAAATACATTGCTGCAGGTTAATGCAATGATTGCAATAAAAAATAGAAATTTTTTCATCTCACAGATATTTTTAGCTGACACTTAAAAAAAAAATAATCCCTCGTCCTTATAAAGATAAGATAATTTATAAATACATCAAGCGGTGTTTAACTTGTAGTTATAAAAAAGGGTGCCTTCTAGGCACCCTTTTAATTATCTGGTTCTAAATATTATTATCGCAGCACTACTCTTTCAACACGTTTATCTGCACCAGCCTTTACTTCTACAAAATATACACCCTTAGTTTCATTACCCAGGTCTATATCTGTACCAAACTGGTTGCCGTTATTCTGAAAGCTTATCTCTTTTAGTTTACGACCCATAACGTCCAATACAATTATTTCAACTTTTTCTACATTCCGTGTACCATTGAATTCAAGGCGGAATTTACCGTTTGTTGCCGGGTTAGGATAAATAGAAAGATTATTGATACCTGCTATTTCATTAACACTCGCCGGGAATGGCTGGATGAACTTAACGATATAGTCTTCTGTTTCGCCCGACGTATACGTACCGCAGGCCTCATCTGATGGCACATTCGGAGCCAGGTCATTGTTCAATATCACGCGCATACCAGTTGGAGTATTCAGTATCGTAGTCTTTGGCACATTCAGGTAATCTATCAATGTGAAATTGCCTACTGCTGTATAACCCGTATATACACGTTCATCCGGTATATCGTACTGGTGGTTATTATTGAAGTCCATAAAGATGGTAACCTTTGCATCGCCATGCAGGTTATTTCTCATTGTCTGGAATACTTTTATCTCATACATGCTATCAACATCTATCAGTATAGGAGACTCATCTGTATGGTCCTGGCGTTTGTGGGTAGCTTTCAAATTCATCAGATGCGCACCACCATCGTTATTTATATAACCCGCCAGTGAATATGCACCGATATCACTGGTATCCAGCAGCTTGCCGCCCACAGCCTGGCTAAAGCAATAACATTTATAACCGGCCTTAGCGTTTACCAGCATTGGTGCAGAATAAGTAGTATCAGTTGTCGGCACGCAATCAGTACGCAGCCTATAATATAATGGCTGACCGGTGAAGATGCGCATCAGCGTATCTTTATTAATACTGTTGGGCGCATTGAACCAAAGCGTATTATCAGCACTTACCTGCCAGGTACGATTAATTTCAGATTTACGGCGTTCGTAAGTCGTATCATACACCACATAATCATAACCCACGCACATAGAGGTGTCTCCCTCAACGATACCAGATGTTGCAGGTCCGCTGCATGGCTCATAGCGAATCTCCGCCAGGTAATCTTCCGTTTCGCCGCTTCCAAAATTTGTGCAAGGCTCGGACTGGCCATTATCGCGCAATACTACACGCAGGCCGGTCAATCCTATTTCTGCATTGTGCGGCACTACGAATGTATTACTATCCATGCCGGTTGGGCTGGTAATGGCTTTGTTCATTACTCTTTCAGTAACAG
>JANINW010000023.1 GCA_024508935.1 Flavipsychrobacter sp.
TGATCTTTTTCATTTTGTTGTTTGTTTGTATGATTTTAAAATTTTGTTTGTTTTTCCTTTGATGACACAAAGATGCGGCGGCATATCACCTCAGGGAAATTTTAATGCCGTTTTAACCCCGGCTTGACAAGCGGTTAACGGACGGTTAACAAACAGATCTTAGGGAAAAACGTCCAAACGCTTTACCACAAGGGATTTCAGCGAAACAGCCAGTATGCTTTAAGAAGAAGAGGAAAGAAAAAATGCACCTATAATTTAACCAGCTTAATGATAGTTGCCTGGTCGCAGCAGTTTTTCATGCGCAGGAAATAAACACCGGCAGGCGCAGTACCCATATCTACTGTTATGGATTTATCATTGTAGGTCTCAGCACGTACCTCTTCTACTAACTGGCCGGCTGTATTATATACATTATAGGCATAGCCATAAACAGGGCTATCAAATGATATGGTGCAGCTATTGCTGCATGGCTGGGGAAAGACCGTGTATTGCAGCGGCTTCACTGTTGCTGCCGCAGGCCAGTTATCCTCCAGGAAAGATTCCGTTCTGAATAAGGTAATACCTGTGTATACCGAAGAATCAGTTACCGGATTATAATACACATGGGTGGCAGCCATTGTGAGTTCTTTATTATAAACGATCATATCGCTAATATTAAAGTTCTGGCCGTCTACGTATCCTATGCCTGCTGCTTCCAGGTCGGCATTTACTCCAATAACCAGTGTGCCGATGGCATGTATGGCACCGGGTGGATATGAATAGGAATTGCTGGTGTACTGCCTTCCGCCTACCCTGAATGAATCGGTAAAACCGAGTGACAGTACAAGGCCATTGCCGGGTAAATACTGGAGTTCTTTAATGCCAAAGTAATAACTGTTTGATGCAATGACCTTAGCATTCAAAGGCTGCAATTGTTCATCATACGATGCTATGTAAGCGGTGAATTTGTCATCTGACAAGACCTTACCACCATCTATTTCCAATGAATCATAAAAAATACCCCCTACAAATAATTTATCTCCCAATGCAGCTATAGCATTGCCTTCACTTCTCCCCGATCTGAATAGTCTTTTATAATGCGGGTTTCTTCCATCGGTAGACAATTCTACAAGGTACTCACATTCCTGCATGGGCTGCTCATTGTAGATGGTATCCTTATCCAGCACCATTTTATCAAGTGTATTTACAATAAGCACAAATTGTTCGGGGCAATTCTCTCTTGGCCGGAACATGGTCATGGGTATAAATCCTGAATAGGCAGTATTGCACAATGTTTTATGCCAGCGGTAAGCACCCGAAGGTTTTAAAGATAAGATACCAAAACTGCCATTGCCTTTATAATAGAAAGGTGCTGACATGCTGTCTGAAAAATATACTGCAGCATATATATTATTCTCCCTGTCAAATGTGAAACCGGTAACAATACCAAAGAAATCGCATGCAAAATCTTTAAACCACAACAGCCTGCCCTGCGGACTTATTTTAAGAATAAATGCATGGTGTTCCTGGTGATTGCTGATGTTTTTAGTATATGCAACCGGCACACCATCGTAATAGAACTGATTGGAAAAAGAACCGCCAATCAGGACATTCCCTTCATTATCTGTAGCCATCAGGCAGCGGTCATTGAAACCGTTATTTCCAAAGGTGTGCGTGTTGATGATAGTGCCGTTCCTGAAGAGTTTAGTGATAAAGAACGGACCTTCCGTATGTGTTATCTTTTGATTGTTTTGCTGTGCATCCTTATCAATATAACTGAGCGTATATATATTGCCTTGTTTGTCAGCAGTGCATCCCTGCAGGTAAATATTATTGGAGTCGGTGTACAATACAGTTTTCTTCCAGTTGGCATGCAACAACTGGCCATTAGCATACAAGCCCATCAAAAGTACCAAAAGGGTTTGTAAATATCTCAACTGTAAAAGGGTTTATTTTATAACTGCAATTTCAGTTAAAATGTTGTTCAACCCATATTAAATTATAAAGCCCCGCAATTTTGCGGGGCTTTAGTATCATGGGGAAAAGAGATTATGCATTACCTAAGACAGAACTACAGTTGTGTAGCAGTGTACACTACATCAACGGCATAGTTACCCGCAGGATAACTGAAGCCCGGTGTACCTTGGTACTGCACAGAGAAAGTTTGGTTACCACCACGTGTGCCGTTTGAGATCAGGCTTTGATTGGTAGCCGACAGCGTTGAAAAAGTGCTGGCGCTGAATGGTGTAGCAATAGTACCACCTGTACCATTAGCACTTACCAGGATACCCAGTACACCACTTACCGGCATGGTAGGTGCTGGCGTAGTAGTACCTGTGTAAGTGAAGTTGGCAGCATTTGATTTTACTGCTACTGTAAAGTTCTTGTTAGACTTTACTTTCAGGGCCTGTGCTGACGAAGTAACACCATTGGCGTAGTCATTCACAGTAGTGAATGGCAGTGTTACAGAAGCACCTGTTGCGGTTCCCGACCCTGTAAACGTCAGTTCGATGGCGTCTGTCAGGCTCAGGTTCACAGTTTGGCTGGCGTTGCTTGACACAGTCTGTGCTTTAGCTCCAAGCGTGAAGAAAACGGATGTGGCGGCGATTGCAATGATCTTTTTCATATATGCATTTTTAGTTAATGAGCGCTAAAGTTTTATCGTGGAAGGGAAAATTTTATTATGCTCTGCCATCGTTAACAGGTCGTTTACAAGCCATTAACAACCCATTAACAAATAGCTAAAATGCATAGCTGTGATCACATGCCTGAAACCCTTATCCATAAAGGATTTAACCTGGTTAGTTTGCATATTTCAATTTATCAATAGTCGGGCAAAAGTTTAATCGTTTGTTAATGAGATGTGAAGCACCGCCTTGCATCCAGGCAAAAAAATAACCCCCGCAATTGCAGGGGTTGAACTGATCTATATGTATGTTGCTATCCTATGTATGTATGCTGTGGCAACGGTTAATGATGTAAAGATGATAAGCCCTGCCATGGCCGGGAAATATATCTGCCTTGTTAACCATTGCTTTGCAAACGGTTAACAAGCGGTTAACAAAATGCATTTTAAACGATAGTCTTATAAAACAAACAACCCCGCTTACGCGGGGTTGGGTAAATATCTATATGTATGTATTTGTTTGCTTGCCTGTTTTGTTTTGCCTCTTATAATTGTGTAGCTGTATACACTACATCTACTGAATAGTTACCTGCAGGGTATGCAAAACCCGGTGTAGCCTGGTATTGTACAGAGAAGGTCTGGTTGCCGCCACGGGTACCGTTGGTGATCAGGCTCTGGTTAGTAGCTGTGATATCACCATAGCTGCTGAATGCTGCTGCGGTAGTACCGCCGGTACCGTTAGCACTTACCTTCACATCCAGTACACTTGCTACCGGGGTGGTTGAACCTACATAAGTGAAGTTGGTAGCGTTTGCTTTTACGGCTACTGTAAAGTTTTTATTAGAACGTACTTTCAAAGCCTGGGCTGCTGAAGTAACGCCGT
>JANINW010000024.1 GCA_024508935.1 Flavipsychrobacter sp.
GATTTCTATCTTTCGCTGCTGCTCAACTATCCCAACTATTCGGATATCGTGAGCGGTGACAGGAAAAAACCCGGCGGTGATATTTACATACACGGCGGTTGTGTAACGGTAGGCTGTATGCCTATGACAGACGCAGTTATACAGGAACTGTACGTACTGTGCCTGAATGCCAAGATGAGCGGACAGACGTATATACCGGTGCATATATACCCCGTAAGGTTCGACAAGACAGGTCTCAATTTCCTGGGTCGCGAATATGCTGCCGACACCAGCAAGCAGCGCTTTTGGGTGAACCTGAAAAAAGGCTATGATTATTTTGAAAGGTATCATAAACTGCAGCCGGTAATGTACACGCCCGATGGTAAGTACACTTACAGCAACTAACGTATTAATACCTGTATCAATTCCCCGCTTCACTTTAAAAATTGTATGCGCAACAAGTTTTCTTACAGCAGGTCAATGAGATATCTCAGCATTGCCGTTGTAATTATCGTTCTGGGAGTATTGGCATCGTGTGAGAAAGAAGTAAAAATAAATATGAAGGATGGCGACGCCAGCCTTGTAGTGGAAGGTTCTATAGAGAACAACCTGCCGCCTTATGTATTCCTCACCAAGTCTATAGGGTATTTTGCCAAAATAGACCTGAATACTTTACAGAACAGTTTTGTGCATGGCGCAGAAGTAACGGTTTCAGACGGCTCACAAACAGTAAAGCTGAAAGAATACACGATAGACACCGGCATGAACGGTAATAAATTTTCCTTTTACAGCATAGACACATCAGTGCTGCCATTTTTTGTAGGGCAGATAGAGAAAACCTATACGCTGAAAATAGTGTACGAAGGAAAGACCTATGAAGCTACTACCAAAATACCTAATCCCACCCCGCTCGATTCTGTTTTATCAGTAGTACCCCCTGCACCTTTTGATGCCTCGGCCAACCCAACTGCACGCCAGATAAAAGTCTATTTCAAAGACCCCGATACCCTTGGCAACTATGTAAAGTATTATACAAAACGTAATGGCGGGCCGTATTACGCCGGGCTGAACTCTGTATACACAGACGAGATCATCAACGGCACTAATTTCAATACGGTATTCCCTTTAGGTGAGCCGCGCAGCAGCGCCCGCAATTTCGATTCACTGGGGCTGGCGTATGTAGGCGATACCGTTACCTTTAAATGGAGCGCTATAGATAAAAGAACTTATGATTTCTGGAGCACTTATGAATATTCATTAGGTACGCTGGGCAATCCTTTTTCCACACCTATCAACGTACGATCCAACATCAGCAACGGTGGCCTGGGTGTTTGGGCTGGCTATGGCTCTATTTATACACAACTTATTATGAAATAATGATTTGCTGATAGCCGTATAGACGTCGCCACTTGCTAAGCCTCCTTATTTTTCGCAATTTTGCCCAATTATTTTATAGAATATGTCTGACATAGAAAAAGTACACTGCTTAATTATCGGTTCCGGTCCTGCCGGCTACACGGCAGCTATATATGCCTCTCGCGCCAACCTGAAACCTGTTTTATACCAGGGATTGCAACCGGGTGGCCAGCTTACTATTACTACAGAAGTAGAGAACTACCCGGGCTACCCTGAAGGTATCATGGGCCCGCAGATGATGATAGATTTTGAAAAGCAGGCACAACGTATGGGTGCTGATATACGCTGGGGTATGGCTACAAAAGTAGACTTCTCTTCGCGCCCGTATAAGGTAGAGATAGATGAAGAAAAATGGATAGAAGCTGATTCGGTTATCATAGCTACAGGTGCCTCTGCCAAATGGCTGGGACTGCCTTCAGAGCAACGCCTGAATGGCCACGGTGTTTCTGCTTGTGCTGTTTGCGACGGCTTCTTCTTTAAAGGACAGGAAGTGGCTATAGTAGGTGCAGGTGATACCGCTTGCGAAGAAGCATTATACCTGTCTAAACTGTGCAGCACCGTACACATGCTGGTGCGCCGTGGCGAAATGCGCGCCAGCAAGGTAATGCAGGACCGCGTACTGAGCACACCGAACATAAAAGTATACTGGAATTCTGAAACACTGGAAGTGCTGGGTGAGAATAAAGTAGACAGCATCAAGATACTGAACAACAAAACCAACGAAGAAACTATTATCCCGGTAAAAGCATTCTTCGTAGCCATAGGCCACGAGCCAAATTCACAACTGTTCAAAGGATTGCTGGATATGGACGAAGCAGGCTACCTCATTACACAGCCGGGCTCTTCTAAGACCAATATCGAAGGCGTATTTGCCTGCGGCGATGTGCAGGATAAAATATACCGCCAGGCAGTAACGGCTGCGGGCAGCGGCTGTATGGCAGCCCTGGATGCAGAACGTTACCTGGGTGCATTAGAGCATGCACAAATGCAGGCACAGCCGGCACAAGCTTAATACAATACTCCATAGAATAAAAAGAGCGGTGAAATTCACCGCTCTTTTTTTATGACAACTACTTGTTATTTCTGCTTTTTATTGGGATAAGCCTTGATGAAATCTGTAATAAGATAAGTCACCAGCTTAGGTGTAAGATTATTGGTGCGGCCATCATCCAGTTTAACGGCACCTTCCGGTAAATGCAGGTATGCAGGAGATAATTTTTTGGCACACCAGCTTATATATTGCCGTGCATGAATGGTACTAATGCCACAGGGCGTAGCGGCACTCGATAATACATTTTCAATACAATCCAGGTCCAGCTCTATGCCTGTTGGCTTACCGGCTACGCGTTCTATGGCATTTTCTACCGCCTCGTAAAAACTGAATTTCTCTCGCAGGAAGATGTCTTCGTAGAAACTAAAATGCAGATCGGGATCGTCTATCACCTCGTCTATAATATCCTGCGCATTATAGTTCTCGTGCAGCCCTATTACTTCATATTTATTCAGGAAACCTTCGCGGTGTGCGTAGCGGAAACCATTGCCGCTATGCCTGCCCTCCATCTCCCTGAAATCGGTATGGGCATCGAGGTTGATACAATTGAGTGCAGTCTTACGGGCTTCAGATATGCCTTTTAAAACAGGGAATGCATTATTATGACCGCCGCCTATTATAATAGGTATCTTACCCGCTGCTGCTATTTTTTGTATGATAGGTGCTACCGTATCATCAATAAAGCCAACCAGCTCGCGCAGCTCTTCTATCGTTTTATCTTTCGATTGCTCAATGATATCATTAAAATCAAAAGCACCCAGTACCAGCAACTGTTCACCCTTCAGGCATTTGCTTTCCTGTACATTCAGTAAGGCTTTCAGTGCAGGCTGCCATAAACTATGTGTGCCACCTATGCCATAGTTGGCACGCA
>JANINW010000025.1 GCA_024508935.1 Flavipsychrobacter sp.
TTTACCTGCTTTTTCTCGGTAGGCGACTTCGAAAACAGCCTGCGTTTTAAATGCATTGCCGTACGTCGCCTGTGCAGCCAAAGCACTGGTCAGGCCCCAGCCGATCGCCGTGCCAGCGTAGCCTTTCGCACCACCCATCGCATCGTAGTAGTGGTTAAGCGCACCGCTGCTTATTGACGTGTCGCCATACCCTCTTACATTGTAAGCAACAGCAAAAAGACCATAGTCATCGACGCCAATTCTGTTATGGGCAATAGCATCTGAGATGTTGTGTACCCGTATGCCCCCTGCGACGTATGTGTGAAGTCCTTCGACTTCAAAATTGTAGGTTTGCCAGCCTTCTGTCTCAATTGGTTTAAGTGCAATGTTGCCAGCGGCCATGCGTGCGATAGATGCTCGCTCAAACAAATGAGCTGTTTCCGCGGAATAGACAATCCTTTTGGCGACAACATCAACAAGTTCGCCAGATGCCAAAACGACCGTGGCTTTTCCTGCTTCGATCATTTCGTCGATTTGTGGAAATGCTCCGAATTGATCAAGAAAATGGTGTCCCGGAGTCACCACCAACTCTTTTGTGCCGGAACGACCCGACCAACTTAGCAGATACCACTCCTGCGTTGCGTTTCGGAAAACCCGCGTCACTCTTCGTGGAACCAGGTCACCTCTACCACCGTTCAATGATGGGTCGAAAGCTAAGACGCTATCCCCAACTTGCACATTCGAGATTTCCATCTCATTGCCATCTGGCAGGGAAATCAGTACATTTCCAGGAAAGCATTTTGCAGTTCTTGTGTAAGTATCGTTTCCATGCACAAGAACGCCCTTCTCGGCTTGCCACGCTGTAACCACCGAGGTAAATTGTGTGCTCATCTTGACATATTGGTTGGGCGCTACCTCTCTGAAGATTGTAACTTCTACTACAGGGCCCCACTTATCTACCGCTCCGGTTTTCACACTCCGAATTACTTCATTGGCTCCACTCCGGACATATGACACGCCATTGATCGATATAGGTTGGCCAACGCGGCCCCAGTCAAATGACACGTTGCCACCGAAAAGTGGACTTCCGATCTCATAACCTATGCTACCCTTATAGCCCTTCCGATCTGCTTCCATAGCGGCGAAAAAGCCAGGGGGAGCCGATAGGGTGGTTTTTCCCGTGACAGGATCATACTTTACACCGTACCCGCCTCTCTCTCCTTGGATCTCCGCGTTGAATTCAGGCCGCGCATACCATCCGCCTTGGTCCTTGCCGATACCGAATTGATATGGGCCAGCTGATCCCGAGATAGTAAAGCCAGCCCAGTTGTTCATTGGGTTAGGGTCAATGATGTTGGCATTTTTCATCGACACGGTTTGGCGGTCAGTCATATTGTAGTTCCTTCCGGACACAGACTTCGAAATCGGAGGTTTCAATGGAAGGCTGGCACTTCTGTCGAATCTGAAACGCTTTTAGTTGTGCTTCATCTATCGACTTGCCAGAAATCGCTTTAAAGTAAAGCGGGTTCGCCTTAACGAACAACTTCAGAGAAAAATGAAAGCCATAAAGCCTTACGAAAGATTCTGTGAGACATTCCCGTGTATCTCCACCCATGCTTGGATCAATCAAAATTGAAGCTTCATAATAAATATCCTTAGAACTATTTTCATTCATCGCGCCGACATAACAATAGTCGTAACGGCTATTTACGACATCGAAATTAGATCCGAAACCCGTAATCTTACCATATTTTGCCTCTTTCAAAACATCTTTTCCAATAAGTATTGCGATATTATTTCTATTTGGATCCTGCGTAAAATTGAAGAACTCTGCATAGAATTTGTACCACTGGGATAAAAATTCGAATAATGGTTCACTGCCATCTCCCGCTCTGATATTAATAAAAGTTTGGGTTCTGTAGTCGAAAGATCCTTTTTTGGCGGCGCGCAAAATGTATGACTCGAGGACCGCATTAGTCGAGGCTATATTGTCGTGATCCGATGCGTAGGCGTGGATTCTTATGAGGCAGGAGCAAACGACGGCGACGAACCAAGTAAAAAAAATCTTAGTCGAAACAGAAAAGCTGCAAAATCGCATCCACTTATACCAACGCATACGTGCCTCCGATGAATTTTGCCCCTGCGGCTCTCATCAATCGGTCCGTAGCCTCTATGCGCGAGCCCGTCGTCACGTGTATGAATGAATGGCTGGCATTTAGCGAAGCCGCCCACTTTCTAATGGCCGCGACCAAAGCGAGAAACACCTTGGCTCGACGGACGGGTGGCAATGATAAATCAACCGCGATGACCTGGACGGTCACGAACATCGGCCCATCACTTAGCATGTAGCTATCAGCAATTGCCCAAGTTACGCCAACAGGCTTCCCGTCCAGCGTGGCAACGGGGCATACCATGCGTGGCGGTCGTGACAGAATGAGCTTGAAGTGTTCGTTAAGCTTCCAGTCGGAAAATTCCTGGTCGCGAAACACGGTTGAAGCGTGGTGCTGCTTCATGATTTCGCGAACGGCAGGGGTGTCTTCCTTTTCGAGAAGACGAACTTTCAGGGCCTTCCTTTCCGGATTCGCCCGGAGGGCATTTTCGGCAAGTCTTTGATGATGGCGGGTCATTCGCGACGGCTTTCAAGTGATCGCGAGGAATTCGATGTCGCGAGAAGCCGGGTCGAACCGCACACATCCCCAGCACTCCGTCGCCAAGAACTTGCCGGCCGAATAGCAGCACGCTTGCTGCCAAGAATATTATGCTGATCCATTTCGCCCCCGAAAGTCGCCCGCAAATTTACCGATATCACTATGTATGATTTCGTCAACTTCAAATTGAATTCGTCTTTGTATTAAGTCTCGTCCCTTGGGCGGGCTGCGCAAATCCCAAGCTTAGCTCTCCGCGCAAATCAACACCTTCGGTAGATCGCATTTGCGAAGACGCTGCGACTGGTCGGCCGTCATCGTGGAGAAGGGTTCAGTAAACCTGTATCCATATCTGAGATCAGTTGGTGAGCGGATCTGCAAGCACCTGCAAATCCGCCTGAGGTGGAAATAGAGACGTTTATTAGGCAGGCGAAGACGGCTGGTATGCCAGCCTGACGTCGCCAACAAGGCGGGTTTGACCGTCAACCTGTTCGAGGAAGCTGGTACCAGTTATGGCTGAACCATCCGCGAAGTTCTGAGCGCCATCAGTCGTCGGTATCAGATTGATGTATTTGATCCCGAGTTGATCGAGAGTCGAAAGTTCGCCAGCCTCGCTGACCCCATTTTGGTTGATGTCCTGCCAGACACGGAACTCGCTCC
>JANINW010000026.1 GCA_024508935.1 Flavipsychrobacter sp.
TGGGGAATTACTATGCTCCCAGGGCTACAGGCCGGGCGCTATTGTGCCTGAGAATTTTTGTGCAGCAGGTGTTATTTACGCCTACTATATATACACCCGTACATACTTCCTCCCGTCACTGCGAGGTACGAAGCAGTCTCGCGTAATGCGGGGGTAGTCTAGACTACCTATTTTATTTTTACCAGGGTATCGGTTATGGCCTGGCCTTTGTAGGTGGATAGTACTACGAAGGAGTCTGCGGGGAGTACGGCGGTTATGTGTACGTCCAGCACATCGCCGGGGGTGAATACTGCGGGTGCATTTTTCAGTGTCTCGTGTTTGAAGGTGAGCACATAATGGCAGGGATCGGGCCAGGTGATGGCAAAATAGCTGGTGGCTTCTACCTGGCCCCAGCGTACATGTTCTACATGCCCTTTGCCGGGCAGCCTGTCGATATATATGGTATCTACCATGCGCGCTATGTTGAGCGATATGAACCGCCCGTATTTAGCGCCGGTGCAGTCTTTCTTTGCCTGCGCCTGCGCAGTTACGGCCAGTAGTATACCCAACGCTAGCAATAAGCAGACTTTCATACAAACAAGAGGTTTGGCACTAAAGATAGCGATAAAAAAATGCGGCCTGCCTAATTCTCCCTTACGGCATCGGCGTACTTTACCAGTTGTGCGGCCATGGCGCGCAGGGTGGTGGCGGTGACGGTATGCTCTTCGCCGGCAGCGAGGGTGCATAGCTCCACCAGCGCCTCTACCAGTGCACACGACTCGTCAAAGTCTTTACATACATGAATGGTTTGCCAGCCAAATGAGTTGGGTGGACTGGTGGGTGCATAGTCTTTTACATCGTTGCTGTGAAACAACTGCTGGTGGTTGCTCCACTCCAGCAGCACGCAGTTGGCGGAGATGTTTTTGATATCCATAGGGTATGGGGTTTTATAGCATTGATAAGGAAACGATGGAGCCGGGATGCTCCCCACTGCCAGGCAAGGCAGCGTATCTATTATACCCCCAAAGTTAAGCCCATACTGCCTATCAGCCTACAGGTATTTTTGTATGGGTTTGTGTGAGCTATACATTTGCAGGGAGATGTTGCCGTGTAGTGGTCTAAGCGAGACGCTTAAACCAGTGTGGGGGCGAGTGGGTGGATTTTAAGGCAGGATGGCTATCAACCAAATATTTACTTGAATAAGTGCCGATGTACGGCTTCATTGAATATTCTTTTATGACTACGGATTTGTCTTTGAATCTTCGGTTCTGCCATAATATCTGAAGCACGCCGAACGTATGAAATATAGTTACTCCTCAAAAGTTTCTTTTTCTTCTTTACTATGAATTTGAAGTCTCCACGTTCTGTTTGCACGAGAATTTTTATTGTGCTATGAATTTTTGTTTTGTTTAAATCTTGGAGTGTATAAAGTTTATATAACTGACGTCTATAAATAACTGGCTTTTCATTGTTAATTTTAGATGCGATTATTCGAGCTCTTTTAGCTTTCGATTTAACTGAATAAATCATTCGGCGATAGAATTTAGCTAAATTGCTTGATTTAATGAGCGTTTGATATCCATAAAATTCAAACCCTAAATAATTTAAAGGCACGTTTGCAATAAGGTGGTTATCAATTCGTTTATGTGACAATAATACTTTTTTGCCGTTACCTAGCATTGATTGTTTGAAAATGAATTGCTCGGTCTTGTCTTTACTGGGGTCAACATTTACACGGGCTAAACCATCGTCAATAATTTTTTTTATATCATCGGCTTCATCTTCTTTACAAATAACTAAAATGTCATCTGAATAACGTCGATAAAAACCTCCGCGTAAATTGACTACCTCATAAAATATTTCTTTGTCGAAATTTAATAGATAAAGATTGGCTAATACTGCACTGATGGGCAGACCTTGGGGAATTCCCATAGGTATATTGTTCATTTTTTTATTTCTAAATGGGTGCTTGTATAGCTTTAGTTGTTTACTTTTAACAGCATCTCGAAATTCTTTCGGAGAATTAAAAAAAGCGAATTTTCCATTTTGCCTAATTTCAGCCAATCGACGTTCGTCAAAGCCTTTTTTTCTGCCCTCATTTTTTTTGCCTAACCTCAAATCATCTAATAAAATGTAGGAAAAGTTAGTAGTAGCATTAAAAACATTTTTGTGATGGGGAGGCAGTATAGTTTCAGAAATAATGTCTGCCCAAGCTTTTTCCAGAATTTTGTGATCAATAGATGAAAAAAAGCTTTTTATATCAAAGGTTAAAACGCAGCATGCATCTCTGCTTTTTATTTCATCAAAAACTTCCTTTGCAAAATGAGCTGTGCTTTTATTTTTTTTACTGTCGAGAGGTATCTTTCGATAAGCAATCACGCATTTGCTTAAATCGCCTAACGAAGCCATCCTATTTTCGTATTTCTCTTGTAGTAATGCAGCGTAATATCCAAAAATTAAAGCATCCATATGAGATGCATAATGTAGTGGTCGGTTTTTGGCAGTGCTTATTACGTGATTTCCAGTCCGTTTAGTGTGCGACCTTATTCGGCTATTTTTATTGATTTTTTTGTACTTCCTTTCTTTTATGCTGGAATGTATTAACGGATAGAAACCATAAGTTTTTACGTACTTTTCACTTGAGACTTTTGCAATCAATTCGGCTTTGCGTCTACTAACGTCTAATTGCGGCGTTATGTGTAAATACCCTTTGTGGCGTAACCAATTTGGTGTTGTTTTTTGATTCACGAGTTATGATAAAATTTGCCTTGGGTTCACTAAGTAATGACTTTGTGGGACATAACTCTAAAATTGAGATAAGACCATTACCCAAATAATTGGGTCACTAAGATTGTCCGAAATTCAGAGATAAGACATTTCAAACTTAAGCCTATGACTATATTTATAACCATGTTGCTCATATTCAAAATATTCGTTACCTTTGTGTCCATTCCATTGACGCTGGCCAACGCAATCACCTACCTACATCCGCTACCTATCCTACTACACTTAGTAATAGAACGGTTCCTGGGAGAGATAGAAGACCACATTGAACGCGTTCAATGTAATTTCCTACCTGGTTATATAATAACGCAGTACTGTAGCCGTAACTACATTTATAGTCCATACTAATTGTCTCTCCATTAAGCTGTTAGCTTAATGTTACGCAGCCAATAGTGAACCACAAGGCATTACAAATATATACATTTTAAAAGAAGTGTAGTAAGTTTACCGTAAACCCATTTATATGCTATTAAAGGCCTTTGGAATCGGAGATATTGTAGCTTTAAAGAGTCACCCCTATTTTCAGCAACATTCTAATATACTTATCGCTGGAGATCCACAACACTTGCCTCCGTTAATGGTCGTTACCGAAGTATATTTTAGACATGCCAAGTTTAATGCAGACGGGCCAGATGAAATTACGGCTATAGAATATAATTGCATTTGGTTTTCCAGTAAAGAGGAGAAATTTGTCTCTGCTTGGTTTAATCAAGAGTTACTGAAGTTAATAGAAGTTTCTCAGGGAACTAGCGAAATTTCGATTGCAGACCACATCGTATTAAAAACTATCGATTTAGAACTTGGAAAAAGGAAAAGCACATTTTCAGTACGTGAAAATCAGGAGTACAATACGATAACTTCATTACTTACTTATTTACCGCCTATTATGCAAGTAGTTGGTATTTTTGACTACGCTTCTAAGCATGCTTTGAAAGATAAAAATCAAAGGATTATAAGGCATGTCCCTGAAAAAATAATTAAATGTAAATGGTATCATTTCAGGGATAACAAATTATCGGAAGTTGAAATTCCAATAGAGTCTATACGTGTTATTCCGCAGATTAATCCCGAAATATTAGAGAGTATTCAAGAAGCTATAGATAAGACCAAAGTGTATCAAATTAGTTACAAAGGTTGTGTCTATTTAGTTAGACCTGAAAGTATATGCTTCAAAGCTGGGTATTATAATTTAACAGGCTATGATTATATAGATAGTCGAGGCAAAGAATTTAATATACTTGAGATTGATAATGTTAAGAGTGTTGAATTAGCAGTTAATCAAGCGCCGAGATTTGATATAGATACTAAGCACTCAGCCAGCACGATTATAGACGAAATCTTAAAAGCAATAAATAGGGCATCAGAAAATGGAGCCTATATTAGAATTAAATATAAAAATAGAAACGACGAAGTTAGTGTTAGAACCGTAGAAAAATACAAAATAGAAACAATAGAAGTTGGAGAAGAGAAAATAGTCTGCTTGGTTGGGTATTGTAAATTGAGAAAGGAAAAAAGAATATTTAGAATAGATAGAATACAGACTTTTCAGGAATTAAATTTACTATTCAGGACTTCGTAGCTATATTATTTAGTACCGTTACGTTATCCTCATGTGTGTCTTGCGTTTTCGTACAATATGGGTTGATGTACTAGGCTTTGGAGAAAGTTTCCTGTAGTTTGAATAATAGCTCTTTAAACAACATGATATTAATGTCATATTCTGATGGGTCAGAGTAAAGTTTTAGAAAATGTATATTGACTTCGTAAAAGACTGCAATAGTGAGTTGTAGGGGGTCAATAAAAGCGGTTAAATCGGTTTCTTGTTGCAGTACATATTCCAAAACTAAATGCTGTTGTTCATTTTCGAAATCCCTCAGTGATTTAAAACTGCTATGGATATATGTACTCGCCCAAATGTAGAACGGTCTATAGCTAGTCATTTCAACGTAGTCTTCTATATCTCTGAATGAAACTTTTTTGACATTGAATATACTCTTTGCCCAACTATACTCTTCGTTCAAAAAATCTTTTCCATGTTTGTTTTCTAGTTCTGAAGTCATAGCTGTATGGTCGGTTATAACACTATCTTCGATTTTCTCGAAATTCCAGAAACCAGCATGTTTATTAAAGCTTTGAGCAAGTTTATTTACATGTCTTAAGTCATGTTCAAGATATTTGTTTGCTAGTTCGTTCGAATATTCTTTCATGTGAAGCATTAGAATTATGGAATAGTCATAAAAAGAACGCCAAATTCTAAATGCTCCATCAGGATAGCCGTTAAGAAGCATTATGCCTATTTGATCAGCCAAACGGTATAAATAGCCATACAGGAATAGAATTACTGTATCCTTAATTTCAATTTCTTCAGGTGATTTGTTTCGAATTCTTTCTAAGCAAACATAACAAGTGTTAATAAATGAAAAGTAATAATGAAACGAATGTTGATGGGTTTTCGATAGTATTTTAATTGTATCGCCTGTATTTTTAATGAACTTTTTGTATGGTATTAGGAGACCTTTTGAGTATACCTGTTTAATTGCATTCTCAAATATTTCATAGATTTTATCGTTTTGCGATTTTATTATTTCATTTAGTTCGTCTACGGAAATTTTTGATTTATTGCAAACTCTCATCATCACTGACTGATACAGATTATCTATATCTTCTACAATTAGGCCCTTGAACTCCATTTCTAATTATAATTTGTAGTGTTTCACTCTAATAGAGTGATAAAATTTGCTTTGAATAAAGTCTGCATTGCTATTGTTTAACCACAGCGGCTACATTCGCCTCCTCTTCACTATTCAATTTCATGCCCGGTACATATTGGTCTTCGGGGTTGCGGACTTTGTCTTTCATCCTACTTATGATGAGGCGTAGCTGGTATTTATTGCCGTAGCGGGTACAGCCATTGTTCCAGCGGCTGGCGCCGCGGTACCAGCGCAGGTCTACAGGTATATCCAGCCAGGGATGCAAGCTCACTATCTTAAATGGGTTTACCCGTTGCATAGTCTAATTTACAAATAAAGTCCTGCTGTTGTAGCCATCCAACCCCTGAAGTGTGCGACGCAACTAAAGCTCCACAGCAGCAGATCAGCCGGTGGCAAAAGAGAAACACATCACACTTCTATTTCCACTTTTTGTGGCGGGGGCATTTCCCAGTCCATTTTGCGTTTTACGAGCCATAGCTCTTTTATGTCCTTTCGCTGCATGATGAACTGGGGGTAGAAATCTTTATTGTCGGAGATGAGGACGTAGTGTTCTTCGTCTTTGCGGAAGAGGCGCTTGATGAGTATCTGGTCGAGCGTGACGATGACGTATATATAGTACTGCGCGGTGCTATTCCAGAATTCGGGTTCTATTTTTTCGCCTATCACGTGGAAGTGCTCTTTGAGGGTGGGTTCCATGCTGTCGCCGCTCACCTCGAACACGCGGTACCTGCGGCCCTTGTAGGGCATGTTGGGCAGGTTGATGGTCTCGAGGTCGGAGAGGAAGCGCGGCTCGGTATAGTGTACGGCATAACCGGCCTGTGCGGCCACGGGTACAAACTTGAGGGCATCGTCGGCAGCGGGTGCCTCGCCATAGGCCTTGCGTTTGCGTATCTCCTCGCCCTGGCTGGCGGCGGGTGTGGCGGGTATATCGGCATCGGTATTGGTGCGGGGCAGGGTGCCGGTCTTTACATAGCGGCGGCTGACGCCATACTCATCGCACAGGGCATTGAGCAGGTTGTTGCTGACGGCCTTGCCGGCTTTGATCTCGGAGATGGCCGAGCGCGATTTGTAATTGAGGGCGCTGAGGAGCTCGGCATCGGCGCGGAAATCGTGCGTGGCCTTTACCCATTCCCACATTTCGAGGAAGCGCTGCTGTTCTTCGTTGAGTATCTTGTTTGTTTGCATGGTGGAAACAATTATGTGAAAAAGGGTGGCGAATGTTTGTTTTTATCGAACAAAATTGAGTACATTTGTTTTCAAGAAACGAACATAAATAACCAATAAACCCTGGTATAACATGCGTACAAATGTAAACAAAGTTTCGACAAAAACCGACAAAATACCTGTAAATATGCCGGTGACGGTAAGGGTATCGGTAGATGTGGCGCCGGACGAACTGAAGAGCATGGCTCTGTTCTTTGCCATGACGGGAATGAAAACATCTTTTTTGGAAGATGCGAACAATGCAAACAAAGGCTATACCCTGCGCAAGCTGACCTATGCACTGCAAAGCGGCTCCTTCAAACGCGGCCTGCTGCTGGACGTGCGCCGCTTTATAGAAGACCATAAAGAGGAAGTAGCGGAATGGCTGGATGGTGTTTAACGGCTGGATGGTGTTAATGGGAGGCATCGAACCGATTAAGCCAGGTGCGAATAATCTTCGAAATATCGTCCATCAGCCTCCTTACTTTCTTTTTTGCTTGCCCGAAAAAAGAAAGTAACAAAGAAAAAAGGGCACCCCTGAAAAAATGCTCCGCGTTTTCAGGGGCCAGCTCTGCGCTGTAGTTGTGGGGAATGCTTCTTAGGCGTGGCCAGTCTGCCGACATGGCGGTGCTACTGAACAGAAGTTGATAATTGAGCAGTGCGGTGTAAATACAACACACTGATGCCCAAGCATACTCAAGCACAGTAGCGCCCGGCCTGTAGCCTTGGGGTAATAGTATTCCCCCACGTAACAGCGTAAGGCAAGCTTTCAATCTGCGGAGCGATTGATTGAAAGTCGCCTTTTATTCATTGCATGTTTGTCTTTCATTGGCATTCATGAGCCGCTTCGCTAGTTCTTTGGTTCTTTCTTTTTGGGCAAGCAAAAGAAAGAACAATACGGTGAGGATAGAACTATAGAAGAGAACAAGAACAAAACTAAATGGATTTGATGATTTATAAAACAGACAATAACGCCTTGAAATAACACAGCCCCTATAAACCAACACCCTGTAAACCCTATCAATCTATCACCCTATGAAAACCATTGAGCCATTAAGCCATTAAGCCATTGAGCAATTAGTAAACCCTATCACCCATGAAAACCATTGAGCCATTGAGCCATTCAGCTATTGAGCAATTAAGTCTGCAGGCAGAGATAGCCGGCAAAGCACTGGCAGTACTATCGTCCATACAAGATGTGCTGCTGTGCCACAATGCAGCCACTACCGAAGCCCAGGCGCAATACCACCGCAAGCAGATATGGGACAGCATCTGCGGCTTCCTGTGCTGGCGCGAGCAACTGCTGGAGCCTTACACGCCACCGCCACCCACAGACTATACCGACTACCAAAACAGCCTGCTGGCCAATAGCCTGTGCGCACCACCGAATAGTATCAATTAAAAAACAAAAAATAAAAATTAAAAAGTAAAAAAAGTTTGCCGCAGTCTCACGACCTATGACTCACGACTTACGACTTACGACTACAATCACCATGAAAACATTATTTAAACTACTGAAGAAATACAGCATAGCCCTGCTGCACCGCTGTGGGCTGCTGCAGCAATTGCCCGGCACCGACCGCCAGGCACTGGAAGCCTGCGAACAAATGACCCGCAGCATAAACCGCGCTACCACCTATGCACAGCTAAAGGTATGCGAAGACTGGTGCAAGCTGCATATACTATGGAAGTACCACGACAGCGAATACCTGTACAACATTCTCATCAACCATATACAACTGCGCCGCTGCGAAATAGCCGCCGAGCAGGCCGCCAATGCTACGTGCTCTTAGCCTCGCTAATGGCTGAATGGCTCAATGGCTCAATGATGAAGAAAATAAAAAACACAACAGTAAAAAAGGGTTTAAAAATTGGACGAGAAACATTGGGCCATTCAGCAATTGAACAATAAAAAAAATTGAAAAAAACACTGAGCCATTGAGCAATAAAAAAAATTGAAAAGAAACATTGAGCAATTGAGCCATTAAGCCATTGAGCAATTTTAAAAACCGCCCCGCGCAAGCCCTCACCCAAAAAGGATGTATGACCGGCAATAACCTGTGTTCCCATCTTACGGCCTGCATCTCACCAGGAAAGCAGCACACCGGCACCTCCCACGCCGGGCGCTTTTCACCGGCGGGGTGGTTTTTTTTCTCTAATGGCTCAATGGCTTAATTGCTTAATGGCTCAATGATAATGCGGCAATAGGACAATGGCTCAATGGCTTAATTGCTCAATGGCTCAATGCAATGCGACAATGCGATAATGCAGCGCGAGAACCAATGGCCCCATCTATGTCCGTCATTTCGAGCGCATGCGAGAAATCTCCTGAAGTGCGGCGGTGTAGTCGTTCGCAATAAGACTACTTGCAAATGCTCAGGAGATTATCACGTCGCAGGCCGAAGCGCACAAAGCCTATCCTAGTGCTCCTCATAATGACGGGTATTATTTGGCAACAACACATGATACCCAAATATTCTCAAGCACAGTAGCGCCCGGCCTGTAGCCTTGGGGTAATAGTAATTCCCCACGTAGCAGCGTAGGGCTAGCTTTCAATCTGCGGAGCGATTGATTGAAAGTCGCCTTTTCTTTTGCTTACTTTTCTTTTGGCGACGCAAAAGAAAAGTAAGAGACGCTGAAGAGTGAAACGGAAGACGAAGAATTGACAACAGTGCAATAGACTTACATCAACACATCACCCGGCAGATCATCACGTCGCAGGCCGAAACGCACAAAGCCCTATGCGCCTGCCCCTCATGATGACGGGAAAGAAGAACTGCCATTCTAAAATTTGACATTATCTTTAGCAACGCTATGCAATTACTTAACAGGATAGAAGCTGCTATTGCATCTGTAACGGAGGGCAAGCCATTTGATGTAGATGGTATTACCATGTACATGGAGGCACCGGGAATACTTTCTGTGTCTGTATACACACAATGCTATTATCTCGAAAATATAACCAAAGCAATAGCACTGGAAGAAATAGCTATGCTAAAAGAAAAGTTCAGCTCCATGCTCGGCAAATACCCTGTACTAAGTACCTGGGTTGCTGATCTGCAAATTATGCACTGCCTGGCTTATAACGACTACGGCCGTGCTTCTTTCCCCATTTGCAGAGAAATGAATAACCAAACGCAGTGGTTGATCGAGTTGCAGTAGACTGCTTCGTGCCTCGCGGTAACGGAAGAGGGATAACCCACCGAAGCGAGAGAACCCCTGTTTGGATTAGATTGCTTTGTCGCAGCCATCGCACAAAGCTATTCGTTTGCTCCTCGCAATGACGTGTGTGTGTGTGTGTGTGTGTGTGTGTTAAACACCTGCTGCACAGAAATCATCAAGCACAATAGCGCCCGGCCTGTAGCCCTGGGAGCATAGTAATTCCCCATGTAGCAGCGCAGAGCAAGCTTTCAATCTGCGGAGCAATTGATTGAAAGTCGCCTTTTCTTTTGCTTACTTTTCTTTTGGCGACGCAAAAGAAAAGTAAGAGACGGCGAAGAGCGAAAAGCAGACGAGCGCAAAGACAAAGCCTAATAGACTTACATCACCACATCCACCCGGCAGATCATCACGTCGCAGGCCGAAACGCACAAGAGCCTATGCGCCTGCTCCTCATGATGACGGGGCAAGGGGAAACAAAAACTGGCACGTTTTTAGATACAAATAATTCTTTAACCGTCACTTTACTGCGCTATACCCTTTATGACAAAACTGCTATCGCTTATACTATTCTCCTGCATGCTTGCCCTGGGGGCTATGGCGCAAACAGGTTTTACCAAGTATATACTGTATGTCAACATATCGCCCGACCCGGCCAATATGTACGTGCATAAAAACCTGATGTACCTTACTGCGCAGTCGGCACCCTATGTGCAGGTATTGCTGGCGGGCGATGGTACCAGCTTTGTAAAGCGCAACAATGCAGCATCGGTAGGCACCGGCTTCTTTCCTTATTTGCAGATACTGGGCGGCAAAGGCGATTCCCTCATCATGCTGGTCTTCGACCGCCCTACCAACCATGCCGTAGAAGGGGTATATGCCTACAACCTGAAGAACGATACCATGTACCTGCTGCATGGCCACAGCGGCCTTTCGGGCTGGCCCATACTGCTGAGCGAAAACAATAAGGTGTATTACTGGGGCAAAACGCTTACAGACTTCGTCATCTACCAGCACAACATCACCACCGGCGCTACAGATACCTTCTGCCACCTGCCGCCCGATATACTGGAGGTGAAGATGGCCCTGGTGAACGGCAAATATTATGTATCGCAAAAGCACCGCACCACTACCAGCTTCTTCTGCGATATATATACGGTAGATGTGGCCAATAGAAAACTGTCATCAGCACCGCTGCCCAATTCGTACAACGATGTAAACATCTCCGGCCTGGCCGCCATTTACAACGACCTGTATTATGTTGGCTACACCACTGCCTATGGCACCGAGCTATACCGCTACAGCGGCAGCGGCCCTGCAACAAGGCTTACAGACATCAACACGAATGTGAATATAGACGGCGGCAATTCATTGAACTCTCCCTTCAACCTGGCCGTGTACGACAACCGCTTGTATTTTGGCGCGGGCGATGGCACCACCACCCTCAGCCTGTACGAGTACTACCCTGCCGCCAATGCCACCACGCTTATTTATAAAACGCCCAACAAGTATGTCAAATTCAACCCTATAGATTTTTACGTGTACCACAACCGGCTGTTTATGTTTGCCAAAGAGTACCAGAGCAATGTACACCAGCCTTATATATACGACCGCACAGACACCCCGCAGCGCCTCATACGTATGCAAACGGTTACTGCACCCAACACCTATACACAGCGCTACTATACAGAGTATAAGAATGACCTGTGGTTCACAGCATCAGACAGCGCCCAGAACCTGCAGCTATGGCGCTACAACGATTCGGCCCTGGGCCCGCCGCCACAGGCTGTGCGCGAAATTGTGGCACCTGTGCGTGCAAGTGTATACCCCAATCCGGCTACGGCAGATGCCATACTGTCTTTAGACTTGAAGCAGGCACTGAAATTTTCTGTACAGCTCACAGATATAGGCGGGCATGTGCTGTACACAAAAGCGGTACAAGCCTACAACGCAGGTAAGCAGCTGCTGGTACTGCCCACAGGCAGCTACCCGGCAGGTATGTACATCTACACCCTGAAAGACGAGACCGGCAGCCTCCTGCACAGCGGCAGGCTGGTAAAGGAATGATGGATAATGCAATGACTATTGCGCGCGCATAGGTTTCAATGCGGCCATCCATTTTTCTAACTGGTGCAGCATAATGCCGGCAGAGTTGCCGATCATTTCATCGGGCACAAACTGTTCTTCGTCGTTGATGAACTTGGGGAAGAACGGTATGGCCACCTGTTCTGCCAGCGGCATCATACTAACGGCTGTCAGCACCTGCTTTATCATTTGCGATGCACGCAGCCCTGCCGATACGCCGCCGTAGCTTACAAGTCCTACGGGCTTATATTTCCATTCGTTGAAGAGATAATCTATAGCATTTTTTATAGGCGCCGGGAAACTGTAATTGTATTCTGCCAGCACTATGATAAACCCGTCGGCACTGTTTATCGTCTCGCTCCATTTTTTGGTATGCTCATGCTGGTATTGCTGCAGGCGCGGGTGGTTCGGCTCATCCATCAGCGGCAGGTTCAGCTGTGCAAGATCCAGCAGTTCTACGTTAAAATTTTCTACCTGCTTTGCCCGTTCTGTTATCCATGCTGCAATAGACGTGCCTTTTCTTCCTTCCCTTGTAGTAGATGTGATGATCTTGAGATTGTACATAATGGTAAACGCGGTTAATTAATGTTGCAACAAATGTATTTAAAGTGCAGGGATAATATGGGTTCCGGGCCTATTGTTATAAACAATACGCATATAGCGTGGGGCATACACGAGATTGCTGAGTACCTGACAGTGGCGGAACGAAAAGAATATGGCAAAACAAACACCTGATGCACAGACATTCTCAGGCACAATAGCGCCCGGCCTGTAGCCTTGGGAGCATAGTAATTCCCCACGTAACCCCACACTGGTTTAAGTCTTCTGCAGTGATGACTTAAACCTTTCCAATAAAACGCAGGTCTGCGACCGGCATGAGCGAACAACAGCTTCAATGGCGCATCTGCATCAAGGCGTTTCCCGGTCAGAGACCTTCGCTCTATTCCGCATTTAAGTCGCAGACTTAAACGAGTGAGGCCCGTGCGCCTGCTCCTCATGATGACGGACATTATCATCAATACCCCATCATTCCATTGAGCCATTAAGCCATTACTTAACAGCTATTCCTTATTTTTGCAGCCTAAAAAAAACACTGCAATACCTATATGAGATCTTCTACCCTTATACTTACATCGGCTTGCGCTGCTGTATTCAGTGCGTTTAGCGCACATGCCCAGGTCCCCACTGTAGAATGGGCCAAATGCTATGGCGGCTCCGAGCACGACATTGCAGGCACCATACACCAGTTGCCCGACAATAGCTATACCGTTTGCGGTCACGCAGGCTCTATCGATGGTGATATCACCGTGAGCAAAGGTGGCGACGATGCATGGCTGCTGCACCTCAACGATACCGGCAAGATAACCACGCAGCGCAACTATGGCGGCACTTCTTACGATGCTGCAGAGCATGGCCTGCCTACTTTCGATGGCGGCTATGTACTGGTAGGCTATACCACCTCTATAGACGGCGATGTTACCGGCCTACATGGCACCGGCACCTCGTCTGATATATGGATAGCCAAACTGAGCAGCACCGGCACTATAGACTGGCAAAAATGCATAGGCGGTTTTGATAACGATAATACACCCATTGTAGCCCAAACTGCCGACAGTGGTTTTATACTGGCCGGCAATGTCAATTCAAACGATGGCGATGTGAGCAATTATAAAGGCAATGGCGATGCCTTCGTGGTGAAGCTGGATAAAACAGGAGCCATTACATGGAAGAAAACACTGGGCGGTGCTGAAGCTGATATTTTCAAAGGCCTTACGCAAACTGCCGATGGCGGTTATATACTTACCGGCAGCACCAATTCGGTAGATGGCGACCTCAACGGGTTGCGTACTTCCAATGCCGATTTCGACCTGTGGGTGGTGAAGATGGATGCAGCCGGCAGCATCAGCTGGCAAAAACTATATGGCGGCACGCTCGATGAAGAAGGGCAGCAAATAAGGCAAACAGCCGATGGCGGTTACATCATAGCAGGCTATACCATGTCGGCCAACGGCGATGTGAGCAGCAACCACGGCGGTACAGACTGCTGGGTGCTGAAGCTGGGCAATACCGGCGCCCTCAGCTGGCAAAAAACATACGGCGGCAGTGCCGAGGATATAGCCTTCGACATAACCACCACTACCGATGGCGGTTATATATTCTGCGGCCGCAGCCGCTCTGCCGATAAAGACCTCACCGCCAACAAGGGCTTTATAGATGCATGGGTGGTAAAGATAACCGGTTCAGGCAATCTTAGCTGGCAGCAAAACTTTGGCGGCACTGGCAGCGATTATGCTACCAGCATTACCAAAACCAGCGATGGCGGCTATGCCGTGCTGGCATCTACTGCCTCGCACGACGGCGATGTTACCGGCAACCACGGCTTCACCAACCGTACCGACCTGTGGGTGATAAAGCTGAGCAAAGAACCTACTTCGGTACCGGCACTATCGCACAACACAGGCATAAAAGTATACCCTACCTATACCGGCAGGTATGTACAGGTACAGTGTGCCGGTGCCCATACCATTGGCCGCGCAAGTGTTATAAGTGCCCTGGGACAAACAGTAAAGACCTGCCAACCCAATGCAGCGCACTGCCAGGTAGATATATACAGGTATTGCTCGACGATAACACCACCGAAACCGGAAGGGTTACTTATGTAAAATAATACGGCACCTGCACGATAATAAACAAGGCGCGGCTATTGCTGCGCCTTGTTTGGTTTTACAACGATGCAATTATTTCTTTTTGCAGCCAGCTGCCGTCTTACTATGGCAGGTTCGTTGCGGCGCTCCGTTCATCGTTCGGTTCGCTGCGGTGCCACGTGCAATATCCTATCCTGGTTTGAGTCTTCCGCGGGACTTATATCTTATCAGTAAAACGCAAGTCTGCGAACGGTAGAGCGAACAACAGCTTCAGTGATGCACCCACTCCCGCCACTGCGAGGCACGAAGCAGTCTCGCGAAATAACAAAGGGTTAAGCGGACGCTTTCTGATATCTTATATCTAAGCGAGACACTTAGACCAGCGCGGGGTGATGGTCAACAGGTATATAAGTCGCGATTATCCACATATGTAGGACTTTTCCACATTGGTATGCCCTGTTGCATATCTTCAAAAATTTTACTATAATTTTACCGCAGTTCTTTAAGTAGAAGAGAGTTAGGGGTAGTGGCCAAAGCTTTTATGAACACAAAAGCAAAAAAGATAATAGGTCTTATCCTATGGGCTGTTTCCTTCTGGATGCAGTTACAAAAAGAAAAGGCACATGAGCACCATGCGCCTTTGATCATTATCTTCTCAATCAAAACACCTCGCCAAAGGAAAGATTGAGTTTCAGCAAGAGCCTCCGTTTCTACGGGGGCTATATTTTTTATATTTATGCACTAAAACCGTGCCACATAATGCCCATTATTGCCTGTTAATGCCGGGTAAATCACCCATAAAAGTGCATAATAACTGCATTACCAAAATAATTTATACAAAAGTAGAAGTAAAAGGTAATAATGCAAAATATTTTTAGGCAATATTATCCCCAAAAATATTTGGGGGTTTAGCATTAATAATCAGGCAGTTAGGTGAGTTTTGCATATGCTATTGCCTTTGCAAACTGCTTTATCTTGTGCTTTGTAATTGCTAACAATTATGCTGATTAATAGGCTATAAAATTAGCTAATAAAACACTACACAGCTTCCTTTGCCCCCACAATGTTGTAAGTCTTCCGCGGGATGACTTAAACCTTATCAATAAAATGCAGGTCTGCGACCGGTGCGAGCAAACAGCAACTTCAGTGATGCACACTACGCCCGTCACTGCGAGGCACGAAGCAGTCTCGCGAAACGAGGATTGTGCTACATTAGCTATTGAATTGCTGTAAAACCAGGCAGAAATCAATCACAATCGAAATGCAAAACAGGGAAAGTATATTTTGGGATTGGTTTATTAAGCATAGCGAAGACTATCTAAACATAGATCATTCAGAAAGAAAGGAGGAATTGCTGGATGAGCTTTTATCAGTGTTACAAGACTACTGCGATAAACTTTTTTTTCAACTGGTAAGTAATGAAGAAAAAAAACAGTTAATAATCACAGCAGATGGGCAAAAGGCTTTCTTTTCTAAGGTAACCGATTTGGTACATGCCGCACCTCCGGTTGCTCCTTGGGAAATCATAGCTTTTAAGCCACAATTAGGAAATATTTTTTGCACCAGGTATGAAAATATTTTCCTTGATCCCACCAAACTGTTTTTTTCGCCACTGGAAAGTTCAGCATCATCCCAGGAACTTGGAATAAGAATTTACATAGACCATGCAGATTTTCATAGAAATAAGCAAACATATCACAATGGTGTTTACCAGTTGGTAGATAGCCTGTTGGGTGAACAATACGCCGCCTTAAATATTGATTATATAGATGTTGACCAAGTACCTAAAATGCATGATAGTAGATTAATACCATTATCTGATTTACAGGAATATATAGAATGGCGAAAGTCCAACTAAATTATCTTGTGCCCCTTCCACACTGGTTTAAGTCTTCCGCAGGATGACTTAAACCTTGCTTAATAAAATTAGCAGGTCTGCGACCGGTACGAGCGAACAACAGCTTCAGTGATGCACACCCACTCCCGTCACTGCGAGGCACGAAGCAGTCTCGCGAAATGAGGGCATTTCACTGATCACAATAATGAGAACCGGTATTACGCGAGATTGCTTCGTCGTACCTCCTCGCAATGACGTGTTGAGACTGTAAGATAAAAACAGGTTTCCCCCTCTCACATACCAAACCGCCACACTGTGCGTTCTTGCTGCTAAATAGTATGTTTGCTGCATGAGGTATCTCCTTATTGTTCTGTTATCTGCCTGTAGTGTGCAGGCCATGGCTGCATCGTTCTCTATCAACGGGGCTTACCGCCGAGAGACGTACCGCAATTACCAGAAGACCATCAACACCGGCACCGGCTCGCTTACCGTAGGGCAATACGTATACAAAGCCGAGCCCGATAATGCCTTCTGCTTCGGCGCTACTTTGCAAACCAATGGCAAGCAGGTAGCAGGCCGTCTTTCTGCTGATGCGGTGTTTTTATCCGGCAGCGTTACCTATGTGCAGCTGGCACCCGAGCTATGCGTTGGCGTGCTCGACCGCAGGGGCTTTAATGCTTACCTGGCCGGCGGCCCTGAAGGTTATCTCTGCGTACGCGGCGGGCTGCGCCATTACTGGGGCGTGGCCGGTGGTGTAAGTGCAGGTGTGGGTCCGCTGGCGCTGCACTTCCGCTACCACCGCGGCTTTACCCCTATGCTAAAAGAAGCTGCTGGCCCCGGCACACAGGGCCTTACCTCGCGGGCTTACAGCTTTGGCATATCACTGGCCCTGGCCGATTGGTAAGTAAAGCCCGGCATATACCGGGCGCTTTCAAAGGAAACGCTATCGCTGCGTCATTCACTGTCTTCTTTCAGCCGTATGGTACCGGTGCCGGATAAAGCATGTGTTGTCGATCTTCGCTCCGGCTGCCGTATAATTATTTTATGCTGCAGCTGCAGGCGGTGCAACAGGGGTATCAGCTCATCGGTACTCATGTGCAGGGCCAGCGCCAGGCTGTCCACACCTATCTCTTTCGATCGCGTTACCTTTCGTTGTACCATCTCCCTTATCTTCTCATAAACGGTTTCTGTGGTGTAAGGCATATAAACATAGTTTTCGTGGCGCAGGTATAACAAATGCGCGTTTCTTCTGTTCGTGCGGAAAACCCTGATTTTTAAAAACTTAATCCGTTCACCCTTCTTAAAGCCCTGCCGTTTACTGTCATGGCAATGTCTGTTTGCGGAAACAGGCTGAAACAGGCATAATACTTGTGCATTTTTTTTATATCTTATTATTCACTTTAAAAACTACCAAGCTTATGAAACACTACTACATTGCTTTTTTACTTTGCCTGTTTTCTTTTACTGCCACGGCGCAGCCAGGGTATTGGGACATATGGTTTGACGGCAACAATACCCATCAAAACCTTATAACAATAGATACCGTAAACTATAAACGCAACGACTGGCAGATAGGCAAACCATCGAAGACGGTCATCACAGCCTTTTCTGCCCCCAATGCTATTGTTACAGACACCACGCACCCGTACACGCCTTTCGATACTTCGGTGTTTACGCTAAAGCTTCCTGCCGTAAGCTATGCTACGCCCAGCCATTACGGCCCGCTGTATTATTTCAGCTTTTACTACCGCCTGCATAAAGACAGTGCAGATAAGGCTACAGTCACCCTTTCATTAGACAGCGGCAAGACCTGGCTGAACCTGGCAGACACCCTGCCGCCTATGCTCAGCTGGTATAATGGCGACAGTACAAATTTTGACACCAGCACGCAATTCGGCAAGTTTTCCCTGAGTGTAAGTATGAATTACTGTATGGCCCACATACAGGATACGTTTATGTTCCGCTTCAGTTTTATGTCAGATTCGAATAATTTTGGCAAAGACGGATGGCTGATAGACAATATGTCGATGCGCTACTTTTTTGAAGACATAGCCAAACTCAATTATAATGCAGACCTCATCAGCCTGTACCCCAACCCGGCGGGCAGCTATGTGTATATAGAGCGCAAGACAAAAGAGCGCCGCAACGAGCGCGTAGACATTACCGATATGAAGGGTGCTATTGTGTACCAAACCACCGCAGTGCCCGCCAGCGGACAACTGCAACACCACCTGCCAGCCGGCCAATACCTGCTGAAGTACACCGCAGGCGATAGCTATACGGTAAGGAAGCTGGTAGTGGAATAGGTTTTATATTTTGTATTTTTTACAATAAATAGATAATGATAAACAGGCGTGCAGGTACGGGTGGTCGCTATGCCACCTGTACCTGCGTTATGCCTGCGCCGTGTTTATTGTACGGCTATAGTGCGGCTTACAGTCTGTGCACCTTCTTTCTTAGGTATCTCCAGGTGCAGGATGCCATCGCGGTAAGCGGCATTGATCTTGCCGGCATCCAGCGTATCATCCAGGCTGAAGCTGCGGCTGAAGGAACGGTGCCTGTATTCTTTGCGCAGCCATCCTTCGCTCTCATTTTGCTTGCTTTGTTCTTCGCGCTGTTCAAAGCTCACGGTCAGCATGTCGTTGCCCAGGCTCACTTTAAAGTCTTCTTTCTTCAGGCCCGGAGCTACCAGCTCCAGGTAATAGGCCTTGTCGGTCTCGCGTATATTTACCGGTACCGATGTGGCGCGCTCTACGCCGTTAAAGCCCCAGAAACCATCGTCAAAGAAGCGGCCTACATTGTTTTGGAAGAATTTATCAACCATACCGCTGAAGGTGGCCGCAGGCACGTGGCCGTTAGTTCTTTTCATTAGACTGTTCATAATGTCCTCCTTTTTTTGAACAGTGTACTGCAATGAAAATGCCAATGCCTGTACGGTGAAAATTTGTCAGAAATACTTGAAAAATTTTCAGTGCCCATACTGACAGGAGTAAATACTGTATGCCATTTAACAATATTTTGAAAAGGGGGGGGGATACCTGTGCCCCCGTCATTGCGAGGAGGTCTTGTCGCGCTTGTGTGTAGGGACTGACAAAGCAATCTAATCCAAACGTATGTACAGCAGGAGTACAAGCATCGCGTGATTAGATTGCTTCGTGCCTCGCAATGACGACTAAAATTATTCAGCATTCCTGTGTCCCAATTTTTTATGGCGCCACACGGCTACCAGCAATGTATCTGCATGAAATTCCATAGGGTTATTTTCTGCCAGGTGTTTTTGTATGCTCCGGGCAAGGTTGTAATTGTTTACCAGGCCGTACTTGTTTTGATCATGGGGCAAAAAACTTTCGCCAAATCCGCCGCAGTTGGTAAGAGCGCTGGTCTCGTAACTTTTGTCTACTAAGTCGTAGCCGGCAAATTCAAAATCAGCAGGCCCTGCATTGCTGCAATCTTCCTCTGGCTGTATCACTATCGCGAGCAAGTTAAATCGTTCAACCGGCCGCATGTGAGACAATGCATAGTGCATATCGGCAAGGTAACCGGTGACAGATGAGCCGGGGCTATGTACCATTTCCCAGTTTACGGTTTCATAATCTGGTTCTACCAGGTCTTTGTTCAAAAGTGCATCCAGCGATATTATTTCCTTCACGTGGTAGAGCCTGCTGCCTTGTACATAGGTCTGCCAACCTCCATGGCTCTCGTCAAAAATTTCCCGAACGGTATATAGATAGTCCATTGTGTGTTTGTTTCGGTGATACAAGGCTAAAGTAATATAATAACCCCCACTTTAACCTTCCCCGGCATATCTTTTGCGGGTTCTGGGGTATGGCCGGTCTTTCACAGTCTACTTACAGCGGCTCGCCCGATGACCCTAAAACGGCGGCGCTGGTATCGTACATCACTTTTATAGGATGGCTGTTCTCCTATGCATTCCTCTACCCCGAGCGCAGAACCGAATACACACGCTTCCACCTTAGGCAGTCGCTGCTCATACATATATTTTCGTTGGTGCTGAAGATAGCCTTCAGCTTCAATATGCCGCCACGCACCGGGCCCGATATAGTGGTAGTGGTGCTGGCCGTGTTGCTGTTCATCACCTGGCTCACCGGCTTTTGGGATGCCATACAGGGCCGCATGCGCCCCGTGTTCCTTATAGGCAGCCTGGCACAAAGCCTGTTTCGCAGGCTGTAATGTCATATTATAGCTATTTGGCTGTGACCCTCAAACGGTTATGTAATTCCTGAAAAGAGAATATTATCTTTAGGCACAGCAACAACATATGGATCAACCGCTATCGTTCTTCAACTGGTCTCTTGCAAAAGCACTGGATACCCAAAAGGGGCACTTTACCAGGGCACGCATCCGTATCATATATACCATACTGATTTTCGCCCTGCTCAAGTCGGCAATAGTGCTGGGCTTTGGCGCGTTTAACAACCAGCCGCAGCAGGCAGCGAGGGCAGCTGTAGCGCTGGTATTTTATGCCGTACTCACCAAGGTGCTGCTGTATGCCCCCAGGCGCATGCGCGAGATAACGCATGTAATGCTGGTGATGGGTATACTCATTGTTTTCAGCAGTATATTTTTCTATTCGCATACCGTCAATATCATAGCGGCACAGTTTGTGTTTATGATGATGCTGTGCAGTTTTTATGCGCTGGGTATCAACTGGGGCATTGCTTATTCTATAATAGGCATGCTGCCGGTATCGGTCTTCTTTATACTGAAACCCTATGTAGATATGCGCGGCCTGGGCATAGACCAGGAACTGGCATCGCCCGCCTTCGAGCTATTGGTAATGCTCAATTTCATCACCATACTGGTAGCGCATTACCAGTTTTACAAAGCCTTGCGCGAAAGCATACGCCAGAAAGAAGCGTTGAATATGCAGCTGCAGGGGGCTATAGCAGATGCACAGAAACTGGCAGCCTCAAAATCCGATTTCCTTTCTACCATGTCGCATGAGCTGCGCACGCCGCTCAACTCGGTAGTAGGCATTGCAGAGCTGCTGCTCAACGACAACCCCGATGAGCGCCATAAAGACAAGCTGGAGATCTTACAGTTCTCCTCGCTCGACCTGCTTTCGCTCATCAACAATATCCTCGATTTTAATAAAATAGAATCTGACAAGCTGGTGCTGGAGCAGATACCTTTCAGCCTCTCCGGCTTTATGCACAATATATGCTCGGGCATGCACATAAAGGCCAGCGAAAAACAACTGGACTTTGTGCTGGACATGGACCCGCAACTGGAGCGGGTGAATATCATCAGCGACCCTACCCGCCTCTCGCAGCTTATATACAACCTGGCAGGCAATGCCATCAAGTTTACCGACAAGGGCGGTGTTACGATAAAAGCAGGTTGCGTAGAGCACCGTGCAAACGAAGTAGAAGTGATGTTCTCTATACAGGACACCGGCGTGGGCATACACCCCGATAAGCACGAGGCCATTTTCGAATCCTTCAGCCAGGGCGAATCGCATATAACCCGCACACATGGCGGTACCGGCCTGGGACTGGCCATTGTGCGGCAGATACTGGTACTCTTCAGCAGCCATATACAACTGGAAAGCAGCCCCGGCAATGGTGCGCGCTTTTTCTTCAGCATTACCTTCCCTACTGCTGCCGATGTGGCCGAAACACATACACCGGCTATGGTAGACAAAAAAGATTTCAGCCAGCTGAGGATACTGGTGGCCGAAGACAACGGCGTGAACAGCCTGATCATGAAAATGCAATTGGACAAGCTGAATGTACAGGCACCGGTGATGGTAGAGAACGGCCAGCTGGCATTGCAGGCTTGTGCCGAACAGCATTTCGATGCCATATTTATGGACCTGCACATGCCGGTGATGGATGGCTACGAAGCTACCAAAGAGATACGCGCGCTGGCAGACCCTGCCAAAGCACATACCTGCATCATAGCATTTACCGCATCGGTAACAGAGCAGGAGCAGATACAGGAAAGCGGCTTTGACGACTACCTGTACAAACCTGTGAACCTGGCAGAGCTTACCGAAAAACTGGAACGCGTAATACTGCACAAGCAAGACCGCCAGGTGGTTGCTTAAAAATGGCTCAATGGCTTAATGGCTTAATGGCTCAATGAAATCACAGCGCACAAAAAAAGGATAGTGTACGCTATCCTTTTCAATAGGGGTTACAAGTTGCCTTGTTTACTATTTAGTAAATCCTTGTTAGTTGTAATGTAGCTAATGCACCCGAAGCAGCAGATTAAAAAGCAATGAACGGTAGAAAATATTTAATGAACGGTAAAAACCCATCAGTATATCGGCCTATTGTTTTTTGAATGCGAGCCACAAGTTTAGGCGGTTGGATGTATCCTGCAGCCGGTATTCATTATCCATAATGTATGAACAATAAGCACTGTCAGGCCCTTCTACAGCAGTAAAATATACCTGGGTATCCACAAAGAGAATACTAACCTCTGTATTGTTAGCCACTGCAAGCAGCGCCTTCAGACTATCTATAGTTTTCGGCAATTGAGCAAGCATCAGTTTGTCCTTATTTAGCGCTTCCGTATAATACGCTATCTTTTTGAGTGTAGATGGTGACACATCAATGCTACTCTCTTTTTGAAATGCTGCAGTATTACTGTAATAAGCCAGTTGCACACTATCATCCAATAATTGTTCATTAAAATGGTTTATTCCAGCGCTGCTATTATGCAGCAATTGCACCAGCCAGGTCTTCATCGTAAATTTTTCCGTCTTTAATATTTTTACGCTGTCAATACTCAGCACGGTACTCTTATCAACCCCTGCAGAAACATTCTGTAATACGAGTGCTTCTAGTTTTTTATTACTATCAGGCGTACAGGCGGCAAACAGGACGAAAAAGGCAAGTAGTACGGTAGGTGTTTTCATGGCAGAAAGATACTAAATAACATAGTGCATGTAAACTCTTTGGTTTCAGAATTTACCCTCTACAAACTGCTTTAATAATTCCAGTGTTACATTCCAGTAGAAAGCCAGGTGCTTGTAAATAGACTCGGTAGGAAAGCCGGTGATGCGGAGTGTGAGTGCGGTATGGTCATCGGCAGCACTAAGCGTAAAGCTAAGTGTGCTGTAACTTTCCGGTACATCGGGCAGGCGCGATAGCGAGCTGAGGTGCGTATATTGCAGTGTCTTTTCTTCTTCTGCCAGCACTATAGTTCCATAGTTCTCAAAAGCTACGCGGTTGCTGGTGCCGCTGATGCGTATAGGGCTGCCTGCACGCCAGTCTGTAACTATCTCTACCCCGATGGCAGACATCCATTGCTGCACCTGCGCTGTATCTGTAAGCGCACGCCACACAGCCGCTGCAGGTGCATTTATTTGCACTGTCTTTTCAAATGATGGAGGAGATGGGTTTCCTGTTGTCATAACAAGTTGCTAATGTCCTTGTTTTTCCTGTTTCATGCCTTGCGCAGTTATGCACATATACACAGGTAATTAGATAGCCATAGAGGGGTCCGCAACGAAGCAGCGACGCGATAATTAAACACACAGAAAAAGATTTATATTTATATACGAACTACCGCACATGAAATACTATTCCTTACACTACAGTGTGCTTTTTGCACTCTGCTTTTTTCTATACAACACGGCGATAGCTAAACCGGCAGATGCATGGGGAAGCTTACCTAAAGCATTGGCATTCAGGGAGAACAAAGGCCAGGTAACCGACCAGCATCATCAGCTACGCACCGATATAGATTTCAAACTGGATGGCGGCAACGTAGTGATGTTTGTAGGAGACGGACAATTACATTATCAATGGTACCGGCCAAATAAAAATGAAAAAAGTAAAAGGGAAAAAATAACGGATGGTGCGAGGGGCGAATTAAACAGTGAGCCTGCTGTATGGAATACCTACCGCATGGATGTGGTACTGCTGGGTGCCAATAAAAATGCAGAATTGGTAACAGAAGACAGGCAGGCCGATTATGAGAACTATTATGTGCCTAACAGTGAAGATGCTATAACTGTATATAGCTATAAAAAGATCACTTATAAAAATATTTATCCCAATATAGATTGGGAGATTGCCTCCCCTAACCCCTCCCAGGGAGGGGAAACTATTATGCAAGGGTGTAAATACAATTTCATTGTACATCCCGGTGGAGATCACCGCAACATTAAGATACAATACAATGGTGCTACATCTATTGCATTAAAAGACGGTGCATTAATAGCAAGCACCCCTATGGGCAGCATTACAGAGAACGTACCTTATACTTATGA
>JANINW010000027.1:0-1814 GCA_024508935.1 Flavipsychrobacter sp.
CCTTTCGCTACCGTTTCATTCGCTAAGGGAGCGCAAAGGTAGAAGAAGTTTTTTAAGTTGCAAAATGTTTTTCGAATATTTTATTTTTCAATAAACATCAGTGCTTTCAAACTTAAAAATTCACTGTTTCGTTACCGTAAGAACTATCCCTCTTTTTTCGTTGGGAGTGCAAAGGTAGGAAAGAAATGATAACTACAAAATCTTCTCTCAGATATTTTATTTGCTAATTCTCTCCAGGGGTAGGTAAACCTCTACTAAGCCTCTACAAAAGCGGGAGGATAAATTTACGACAGTACTTAATTACTGCCAAATGAATTAACAATAAGGCTATGATTTTTTTACTGCCTTTACAGCGTATACCATAGGCAGCTTCCCAGCCATGCCCTCTATTTCTTTCAGCGAAGTATTACCGGCCATGAAACCGGGCATATCGTAAAAATCAGAATCCACATGGTGGGCGGTGCGCTCATTCCACAATGCTTTATTCACTTGCAGATAATCGGGGTGTATATGCTGTTCCATTAGGGCAAATTAACTAAAACACTTTATTTTGCCCCGGTAATTAACTCCTATGGATACAACTATTTTAGAAATTCTCAAGTACACCATCCCTGCACTCATCGTATTACTGGCCAGCTACCTGGTAGTAAACAAATTTTTGGTGACCAACTACAAACAGAAGCAACTGGGCTTGCTAAAAGACAACCAGGAAACAACTGTACGCCTGCGCCTGCAGGCTTATGAGCGGCTGGTGCTGTTTATAGAACGCATCAACCCGCGCTCGCTGGTGCCGCGTGTTTATGTATCTGAAATGACCGTGGCTGACCTGAGACAGGCGCTGATATTTAATATCAAAACCGAATTCGAGCACAACATGTCTCAGCAGATATATGTTTCAAAGCGCGTATGGGACACAGTACGCGGACTGAAGGAACAGGAAATGAACATGATAAACACGATTGCGCAACAACTGACTCCCGAAGCACCTGCCAAAGAACTACATATGCGCATTATAGACTATGTACTGACCATGCCGGGAGAACTGCCATCAGACGTAGCATTGCAGATCATAAATGAAGAAGCTAAAATGGTACTGTCTTACGGGGCACAAGGCTAATCAAACATTACTATTCCGAAGATTAAAATAAGATACTACAGTGAGCGATAAAAAATTCTGCACAGATTCAGGCATTACTATTCAACGCGTTTATACAGGGCCGGTAAGCATGAACGAACAGCCGGGCGAGTTTCCATACACGCGCGGCGTACACGCATCCATGTACCGCGACAAGCTATGGACCATGCGCCAGTATGCAGGTTTCAGCACAGCAGAAGAATCGAACAAACGCTATCATTACCTGCTGAGCCAGGGTGTAATGGGCCTGTCGGTAGCATTTGACCTGCCTACGCAGATAGGTTACGATTCTGACCATGCTATGGCAGAAGGAGAGGTGGGCAAAGTAGGTGTGGCCATCGATTCGCTGGAAGACATGGAGATACTCTTTAAAGACATTAAGCTACAGGACATTTCTACGTCCATGACCATCAATGCCACGGGGTTTATACTCTTGTCTTTATACATAGCACTGGCAAAGAAACAGGGTGCAGACCTGAAAAAAATATCGGGCACTATACAAAATGACATACTGAAAGAATATGCAGCACGCGGCACCTATATATACCCACCGGCACCATCTATGCGTATCATTACCGATATATTTGAATACTGTAGCAAGGAAGTGCCTAAGTGGAATACCATTTCCATTTCCGGTTACCATATACGCGAAGCCGGCTCTACAGCCGTACAGGAACTA
>JANINW010000027.1:1824-47665 GCA_024508935.1 Flavipsychrobacter sp.
TGGCCAATGGCAAAGCCTACCTGAAAGCGGCTATCGAAAAAGGCCTGGACATCAATGTATTTGCACAAAGGCTTTCGTTCTTCTTCAACGCACACAACAATGTATTTGAGGAAGTAGCCAAATTCCGTGCTGCAAGGCGCATGTGGGCAAACATAACCAAAGAACTGGGCGCTACGGATGCCAAAGCACAGATGCTGCGTTTCCATACACAAACCGGCGGCAGCACATTAACCGCGCAACAGCCTAAGAATAATATTGTCCGTGTTTCGCTGCAGGCACTTAGCGCTGTATTGGGCGGCACACAATCTTTGCATACCAATGGCTATGATGAAGCGCTGTCCCTGCCAACAGAAGAAGCTGCTACCATAGCATTGCGTACCCAGCAGGTAATAGCTTATGAAAGTGGTGTAACAGATACGGTAGACCCGCTGGCTGGTTCTTATTTTGTAGAAAGCCTCACCAACGAAGTAGAAGCTGCTGCCTGGAAGCTGATAGAGAAGATAGATGTGATGGGCGGCGCCGTAAAAGCTATTGAGCAAGGTTTTATACAGGAAGAAATAGCCCGCTCCTCTTATCAATACAGTAAAGACATAGAATCCGGCGATAAGATAATTGTAGGTGTCAATAAATTCATTTCGAAAGAAATGGAAGAAACACCGGTATTCCGGATCGATGATTCAATTCGTGTCGTTCAAAGCGAAAAACTGAGATCGCTGCGTGCCCGGAGAGATAACACCAAAGCTGAAGCCTGCCTCGCTGCTATCAAACAAAAAGCACAGGGTACAGAGAACCTGATGCCTGCTGTAATTGAAGCAGTTGAGAACCTGTGCACCCTGGGTGAAATAGCTGATACGTTGCGCAGTGTTTGGGGCGAATACAAAGGTTAAGGAATTCGAATGATCGAATCGCGCCTGTTGCTCAGTTCCCACAGGTATGCACTGATAGCTACTTTATCATAGCTTTCTATGCCGTCCTTTTGGTTGTTCAGCTTCAGGTAACTGTCATAAGTCTTCATACTATACTTACTAAATTCTCCACGGTATTTGCGTCTTAAAGCACGAAGTGTATCTATATGCGCCAACGATACAGCGTTCAATTCCGCTTTAATATCATTTGCTATTACAGTGTCCCTGCTACGCAGCATGGAATGAGTATACAGCCAGATGTTGAAGTAGGCTGAATAACGCAAATTAGCATCCGCTGTTCTCACACTTAATACATAGGCTAAAAGATTGGCATCATCCTCAGCTGCAATACCATACTGGTGCGCCATTTCATGCGCTATTACAAATGGCAGCATAAAGGAGGGCAGGTTGCTGTTTACCTGAGCCTCGCCTGTAAGCGGATTATAATAACCTTGTATGCCCAGGTAATGCATCAGGTTGCCAAATAAAGAGGGCTTTACATGCACACCTCGAACGGCAGAAACAGAACCGGCATACATCCTGTAATACTTTTCAGTATTTGTTTCTGATTCCGCAAATGGTTCTGAATGATATTGGGGGGCGTAAACGTTTAATTGTTGCACTAAAAAACGGTCAAACTTCACAAGGATGCTATCATGATTGCTAACAGCAGTATTGATATGCCAATAACTGTTTAGCGGCCTTTTATAATAATTACCACCCCAACCCATTAAAAACAAAAGACATACTGTAGCTGTACCTATCAGCAATTTCAAAACGCCTTTTATCCACCTGTCACCATTCTTTTTTACTGTAGCTATATGGAAGAACCATTTCAGAATACCGACCAGCAAGCCCATGCCCAGAAGCAGGTATACTATATCGCCAACGCTGAAAGGGATGAAAAAGAACGCTTTATTCCTCAAACTTTGGTATGGACCGAAAATATAAGTGTCATAAAACAAAATATATTTATCGCTGGCAGACAAAACATAGGAGAAAGAGGCAATAGATATCACCAGAACCGCTAGTAGAATTAACTTTTTTTTATAGCCCATGAACCAACTCCTATACCGTAAATAACGTTCCCGCACAGCGGATATCAATATATTTGCGCTGTAATTTCTAAATTATCTATTAAACCGGTATTAATGCGCCCATATCTCAACAAAATTTTCACATTAAGCTGTTCTGCTACCCTGCTCTTCAGTGCCGCCTGTAAACACGGGGACGAAAAAGATGGAAAGGGACCTGGGAACGGTAAACCGACCAGCCTTAATGCAGAAGGATATGTGGTAACGGCACAGGCATTTAGCAATACCTATGCCGCCAGTGGCTCTCTGCTGCCTAATGAGCAGATAGAAATACATCCTGAGGTATCGGGCCGTGTTACAAACATTCTTTTCAAAGAAGGATCGAGAGTGCGGAAAGGACAGACCCTGGTACAGCTATATGATGGTGAGATACGGGCACAGATACAAAAATTACGTTCGCAAAAGCAGTTGCAAAACAAGATACTGGAGCGCCAGAAAGAACTGGTAAATATTGGCGGTATCAGCAAGCAGGATTATGAAACAACCCAACAGCAAATGCAGGCCATAGACGCTGATATAGCGTTTGCTGAAGCCCAGTTGCGCGCTACACGCATAGTGGCCCCGTTCGACGGGACTATCGGCATACGCAGCATCAGTATTGGCGCTATCGTTTCTCCCACCACCCTGATCACTACTTTGCAGCAAACACAGCAATTGAAAATGGACTTTACCCTGCCGGAGCAATATGCCCAGATGGCCACAGTGGGTAAAGAGGTCTTTTTCTCTGTAAGCGGCAACCTGGATACCTTATCGGGCAAAATAGCGGCCATAGATCCCGGTGCCGATGCTACCACCCGTACCGTGAAAGTGAGGGCTATAGTGCCTAACACTGATAATAAACTGGTAGCCGGCTCATTTGCCAATGTCACCATACCTTTTCAAAGTGACAACAATGCCATCCTCATACCTTCGCAGGCTGTAATACCTACTACAAAAGATAAAAAGGTAGCAGTGGTAAAGAACGGTAAAGCCGATATGGTAGTGGTAAAACTGGGCACCCGTACCAGCGACAAAGTGCAGGTATTGCAAGGCCTGCAAAATGGTGATACGGTTGTCATTACCGGCCTGATGCAGGTAAAACCCGGCATGGATGTGAAAATAACCAAGCTGAAAGCTTAATAAGAGGCGTTATATAATCTTTTCATTAACAGATGGATACCTAACTTTGCAGCCGCAGAGGTTCAATATTCATGAAATCATTCAACGTACCGGTACATTATCGCAGCAGCCTGGTGACTGCTATTAAGCAGCAACGCAAGGCAGCCGATAAAATGAAAAAAGATTTTAGCCCCACCATCCTGGATATAGGCTCATTACAAGTGATACTGGCCCGCCATTTCGGCTTTTGTTACGGCGTGGAAAACGCCATTGAAATAGCTTTCCGCGCTGTAGAGGAAAACCCCGGCAAGCGTGTATTCCTGCTTAGCGAGATGATACACAACCCCGGCGTAAACGCCGACCTGCAAAGCCTGGGCGTGCATTTTATTATGGATACCAAAGGCAATATGCTGATGGGTTGGGATGAACTGACGGCGGAAGACATTGTTATTATACCGGCCTTTGGCACTACACTTGAACTGGAAAAGACGCTACGTGATAAAGGCATTGAACCATCGCGCTACGAAACTACCTGCCCGTTTGTAGAAAAAGTTTGGAACCGCGCTGAGAAAATAGGCAAGGACGGCTATACCATAATTGTCCACGGCAAGCCCAACCACGAAGAGACGCGTGCTACTTTTTCACATAGCAAGGCTAACACGCCTACGGTGGTGGTAAAAGACATGGCGCAGGCACAGCACCTAGCTCAATACATTACCGGCGAATTACCTGCTGCGCAATTCTATACAGACTTCAAAGGCCAATACTCGGAAGGGTTTGATGTAACCAAGGACCTGGGCCGTATAGGCGTAGTAAACCAGACTACTATGCTGGCCAGCGAAACGCAGGGTATAGCCGATTACCTGAAACAGGTGATGATAACCCATTACAAGCTTACGGATAATATAGCAGAACGTGTAGCCGACACCCGCGATACTCTGTGCTATGCCACCAACGACAACCAAAGTGCCGTACAAGGTATGCTGGAAACGGAAGCAGACCTGGCCATAGTAATAGGTGGTTATAATAGTTCCAATACATCTCACCTAGTAGAGCTGTGCGAAGAAAAATTACCGACTTATTATATAAAAGATGAGCACTGCCTGCTTTCTGCAAATGCTATTAGTCACTTCAATTTCCATGCGCATACCGAACTGGAAACAAAGAACTACCTGCCTGCACACCGCCCGCTGAAAGTACTGGTAACTTCCGGCGCGTCTTGTCCCGATGCGTTAGTAGAAAGGGTAATAGAGAGACTGGCTTTATTGACTGGGAATGTACAGGCACTCAGCACGGCGGCCTCCCAATGGATATAACAATTTTTAAAAAGAAAAGAGAAAGGATTGACGTTGTCAACCCTTTCCCTTTTACATATGCATATAAGCCGTTTACTTCAAAGTCAACACCAGGTCTCCAGTATTTACAAGCGTGCCGGATGGCAGGTCTATACTTAGCACTTCGCCATCGTGGGTAGATGTTACTACTGTCTCCATTTTCATCGCTTCAATTACGAACAAGGGCTTATTTTTCTTTACTGCATCACCTTTGTTCACAAGCAGTTTTGAAAGCATACCCTGTAATGGGGCACCTATATGGTTCGTATTATCCTTATCTGCTTTTTTATTTTCAATCTTCTGCACTTTGACTGATTTGTCCAATACATCCACATTTCGCGTTTGTCCGTTGAGCTTAAAGAATACCGTACGCTTACCATTATCATCTACAGGCCCTATGCTCAGAAGACGAATGAGCAGGGTCTTGCCTTTAGCAATCTCTATAGTGGTATCCTGCCCCATTTGCATACCGTAAAAGAAAATAGGTGTTGGTACGGTAGATACATCGCCGTATTCAGTCCAGAATGTAAATCCTTCTTCAAATACTTTCGGGTAGAATTTATAAGAAAGGAAATCCTGTATTGTAAGTGCATCGCTGAATTTTTCTTTAAAGTCTTTAAATTCTTTATCAAAATCAACCGGCGGCAGGTGCTTGTTGGGCCTGTCGGTAAATGGTTGTTTATCTTTCAAAACTATACGTTGCAGCTTTTCAGGGAAACCACCTTCCGGCTGTCCTATATCTCCCATAAAGAATTGCTGCACCGATTCGGGGAAGGATATTGTATCACCTTTCTCATATACATCTTCCGGACTGAGATCGTTGGCCACCATAAACTGAGCCATATCTCCTACTACTTTCGAGCTTGGCGTAACTTTTACAATGTCACCGAACATGTCGTTCACGGTAGCATACATATCTTTTATCTGTTCGAACTTATCCCCCAGTCCCAGTGCTACCGCCTGTGGTTTCAGGTTAGAATACTGCCCGCCGGGTATTTCGTGCTGGAACACATCGGCAGCGCTGGCCTTCAACCCCGATTCAAACGGGTAATAATAATCCCGCACCGCATCCCAATAATCAGAATACCTGTTCAGCGATTTACTATCGTATGCCAGTTCCCGTTCATGGAACTTCATCATTTCCACTACTGCATTGAAGTTGGGCTGCGATGTGAGTCCTGATAAAGAGCCCAATGCGCAATCTACTACATCAACACCAGCATCTATAGCCATCAGGTATGTGGCCGGCTGCAGTGAGGAGGTATCGTGCGTATGCAGGTGTATCGGGATGTTCACTGTTGCCTTCAATGCTGATACTAATTCCTTAGCTGCATATGGTTTCAACAGTCCAGACATATCTTTTATTGCTAGTATATGCGCCCCGGCATTCTCCAGGTCTTTCGCCAGACGCAGGTAGTAGTCAAGTGTATACTTAGTACGTTTGGGGTCCAGTATATCACCGGTATAGCAAAGCGATGCTTCCGCAAGGCCTCCGGTACGCTTGCGCACCATGTCTATCACTGGCGTTACATTCTCCATCCAGTTCAGAGAATCGAAAATGCGGAATATGTCTACCCCAGTTTCCCATGACTGTTCCACGAATTTTTCTATCAGGTTATCGGGATATGCAGCATAGCCTACGCCATTAGCACCTCGTATCAGCATTTGCAGCAGGATATTAGGAATAGCTTTCCTTAGCTGTGCCAGGCGCTTCCATGGATCTTCTTTCAGGAAACGGATGCAAACGTCAAATGTAGCACCACCCCATACTTCCATACTGAAAGTTTGCGGATGGTTCATTGCAAAGCTCTTGGCCACCTTTAGCATGTCGTAGGTGCGCATTCTTGTTGCCAGCAGCGACTGGTGTGCATCGCGGAAAGTGGTATCGGTATACTGAATAGCCTTTTCGTTTTTCAGCCATTGTGCAAAGGCATCAGGTCCCAGTTCCGTAAGCAGGTCTTTGGTTCCTTTAGGGTACGCCTGCAAAGGATCAAATGCGGGCACTACAGGTTTTTCAAATTTTCGCCCATCATATTTCACCTTAACATCCGGGTTGCCGTTAACGGTTACATCACCCAGGAATTTCAGCATTTTAGTGCCCCTGTCCTGCCGCTGCGGCATGTTGAACAGTTCGGGATGCTCCTGTATGAACCCTACTGTAGCCTTGCCTGATATAAAATCAGGATTGGTGACCAGGTTCTCCAGGAAAGGAATATTATTTTTTACGCCACGTATACGGAATTCACGCAAGGCACGGTGCATTTTTTGCGCAGCATCGTTCAGGGTATTTCCCGACGTGCTCACCTTTACCAGCATACTGTCAAAAAACGGGCTGATCTTCATCCCGGGGTAAGAACTACCCTCATCCAGCCGCACGCCAAAACCTGTGGCATTGCGATAAGTAAGCAGGGTACCGTAGTCAGGTTTAAAATCATTGGCGGGGTCTTCTGTTGTGATGCGGCATTGAATAGCCACGCCATTTTTAGGAATAGCCTGCTGATTGCCTAAGCCGATCTCAGGGTCGGATAATTTATAGCCATCTGCAATGAACAACTGTGTTTTAATAAGGTCTACACCTGTTATCATTTCGGTTACAGTATGTTCTACCTGTATACGCGGGTTTACTTCTATAAAATAGATATCCTCTGCAGCATCTACCAAAAATTCTACTGTACCAAGATTATTATAGTTAACTGCCGCAGCTATCTTAAGTGCATAGTTGTACAGCTTGTCGAGCGCTGCTTGGCTGAGCGTTGTAGACGGTGCCATTTCAACTACCTTCTGAAAACGTCGCTGCACCGAGCAATCCCTTTCATACAAGTGCACAATATTGCCATGCTTGTCAGCAGCTATCTGCACTTCTATATGTTTAGGGTTCTCTACAAACTTTTCGAGAAACACGGTATCATCGCCAAAAGCATTCTTTGCTTCGCTACGGGCTTCATGAAATGCTTTTCTTAATTGGTCTTCATCACGCACCACACGCATACCACGGCCCCCGCCCCCGGCAGCAGCCTTCAACATCAGCGGGTAGCCAATACGGGCCGCCTCTGCAATTGCTGTTTTTTCATCAGTCAGTGGCTCCGTATTACTTTCTATAAGCGGTATGCCTGCATTTCGTGCGACTTCTTTCGCTGTCACTTTATCACCAAGGGCGGCCATGGCATCTGCCGAAGGGCCTATGAACACAATCCCATGTTCCGCACATGCTTTGGCAAATGCAGGGTTTTCAGACAAAAATCCATAACCCGGATGTATAGCATCTGCACCACATTCTTTGGCTATGCGCAATATCTCGCGAATATTCAGATATGGTTTCAGCGGGTCATTATCCTCGCCTATCTGGTAGGCCTCGTCTGCTTTATATCGGTGCAGCGAATACCGGTCTTCATAGGTATAAACCGCTACAGTCTGTATATGCAGTTCTGATGCGGCACGGGATATACGTATAGCAATCTCACCCCTGTTTGCTATTAATATTTTTTTGATCTTCATTTATATTTTTATTGAACAGTATTTGCTACAAAACTATACCAAGAAAAAACACCGGCATTTTTTTTACCGGTGTTTCAGAATAAATTATTGATTAATTCATTTTTACCACAACCGTACCCTGAGGCTATCAGGTATATACATCTTATTGCCCTGCTTCACGCCAAATGCTTCATAAAATTCAGGTACATTCGGGAACGGACCATTTACACGGTACTTGGCAGGCGAATGCACATCTGTAAGCAGGCGGCTGGCCAATTCTTCTTTGCGTGTCTCGTACATCCAGCCCAGTGCGTAGCCCAGAAAATAGCGCTGCAAAGGTGTAAAGCCGTTTATCTTTTCACCTTTCTTGTAAGTATCTGTTTGCTTAAAGGCATCAAGCGCTATCAGTATGCCGCCGAGGTCTGCGAGGTTTTCGCCCAACGTAGCACGGCCATTGATATGCAGGGTGTCTACAGGGGTCATTTTATTGAATTGTTGTACCAGTACCTCTGCGCGCTTTTTAAACTCTTCTTCGTCTTTTTTACTCCACCAGTTTTGCAGGTTACCTTTTTCATCAAACTGGCGGCCTTCATCATCAAAACCGTGGGTTATTTCGTGACCAATAGTTGATGCAGCTGCATATCCATATACCAATGCATCATCCAGCTCCTCATCGCGATAGCCCGGAACCGTGAAGATACCTGCAGGCAGTACGATCTCGTTATTCGAAGGATTGTAATAAGCATTATAGGTTTGCGGTGTCATATCCCATTCATTCCTGTCTACCGGCTTGCCCAGTTTGTTCAGTTGGTAATCATTCCACCATTTGTTAGCCCGCATCATATTTTGTGCATAAGAGCCACGTTCTATTTTCAGGCTGCTGAAATCTTTCCATTTATCAGGGTAGCCTACTTTTTTAGTGATGGTAGCCAGCTTATGCAGGGCTTTCTGCTTAGTGCTGTCCGTCATCCAGTCCAGCTTTTCCATACGAGCCTTATAAGCATTACGTACATTTTCTACCATCTCTTCGTAACGCTTCTTAGCTTTTTCGTTGAAATACTCCTTAGCAAAGAGCTGGCCCAATGCTTCACCCATGGCTCCTTCTTCAGCATCCAGCACACGTTTCCAGCGCGGGCGCATTTCCTGTGCCCCACGAATGGTCTTGCTGTAAAAATTAAAATCAGCATCAACAAAAGGCTTGCTCAGGTAATCAGCATAACTACCCACCAGGTGGAAAGTCATATAATCCTTTAGCGTTTGTAGGTTCTCCGTACTGATAAGTTTATCTAACTGTTTATAAAATTCCGGCTGGCCAACAATTACACTGTCTACATGCTTCACACCCATTTTTTCCAGCAATGCCGGCCATTCTATGGTAGGCGACATCAGCTTCAGGTTGCTGATAGCCATTTTATTATAGTTGGCATACGGGTCTCTCAATGCTTCCAGCTTGCGCGACACCTGCGCCATTTTTGTTTCCAGCGCTATGATAGCCGTGGCTTTCGTCTGAGCCCCGGCACTATCCACACCCATCAGTTTGAATATGGTAGCAATATATCCAGGATAAGCATTGCGTATTTTGGTAGTACGCTCATCTGTATTGAAATAGTAGTCGCGATTAGGCAAGCCCAGTCCGCCCTGGCTCATATAATAAGCCATTACATCGCTGGCTTTTGCATCCTGCGATACACCTTCACCAAAGAAAACACCCACACCATGTGTATGCAATTCAGCCGATACATTCATCACGTCTTTCGGCGTTTGTATGGCATTAATTTTATTCAGCGCTTCACGCAAAGGCTCTATGCCTTGCTTATCAATATTCACAGTATCCATACCGCTAAACCAGAAATCGCCTATCTGCTGGTCGGTGCCGCTTTTCGCATTTTTAGCTACCGCATCTTCATTTATCTTTCTCAGACGGTTGTACAGTTCTTCCTGTACTAGTTTACCAATACCCCAGCCGGTCTCATCACCGGGTATAGGATTCTTCTTTATCCAGCCACCTTCCGCATATTCAAAAAAATCATCGGCAGGATTTACAGAGGAGTCAATATTAGCAGCCAGGATATCTCCTTTTGTTGCTGCCGTTTCTTCCTGTTTACCGGTGTTCTTGCAAGCGGCCAGTGTACCTAACACCAGCGCCGCATAGATGAACTTTTTGTTCATATATATTATGTGTTTGAGAATGCGAATGTAACTTGTTTTAGGGGTAAAAATAACCCTTGTAAAGGGGATATTTACGGTAACTACCTGCGGTTAAAAATAAGCCGTCTCATTCCGGCTAATCCTAACAACGGCCCGATGGCCAGTACAAAATAGATGCTGCCCTCGCCCAGCATTGCCGCTATACGTGTTATCACCTGTATGCTTACTATGGTAAGGGAGAAACCCAGGGCATTGGTAATGAGCAAAGCTGTACCTTTTTCATGCACTGAAACGGATTGCGCCACCAGTGTTGAGAACTGTGGTGAATCGGCAATGACAGACAGCCCCCATACCAGCAGTACACCAATAAAAATATAAACAGCAGCATGGAAAGCAAAATATGCCAGCAGGCAACATAAGCATGATACAGATAATGCTGCAAAAGCCGTAAATGCACTGCCTTTTCTCTGAGATAAATAGCCCCCGCCAATACAGCCGACACAGCCGGTAGCTATAATGTAAAACGACACCAATGGTATATTAAACTTAACTGCGGGATGCAGTTGGCTGTAATAAACCAGCATACTCGGCACCAATGCCCAGAAGGTGTACAGTTCCCACATATGGCCGAAGTAGCCTAACGCCACTGCCTTGTAATTACTATTCTTAAACAATTTAAAAACAAGTTTCAGATCCGGCTTCGAGGCTCTTACACGATGCGGCCCATCCGGCACAAATAATAATATCAGTAACCCGCCAGCTAATGCAAAACAGGAAACGGCCACAATAACATAATGCCAGTTATACCGGGCACCTATGGCATGCAGCAAATGCGGGAAAGCAGTGCCCAATACCAGCGCACCCAGCAGGTAGCCCATAGCTTTTCCCAACCCTTCTTTATGGTAGTCTGATGCTATCTTCATACCAATGGGATATATACCTGCAAGGAAAAAACCTGTTGTGAAACGGGAGGCCATGATAAGAGGCATGCCACCGGCTACTAGCATAGATGCATTAGTAGCAGCACCAAGCAAGCTGCATACGAAGAATATTTTTGACGGAGAGAACCTGTCTGCCAGCGTAAGTAAAGCAAACACCAGGGTGCCAATTATAAAGCCCAATTGTACTGCTGCTACTATCCTGGTCAGCGCATCAGCAGGTAAATCAAACTGTGCAATGACATCTGCAATAATAGCATTGCCGGCAAACCATAAGGAAGTGCCTGCAAATTGAGCAAAGACAATCAGAGGTAGTATGTAACTACGGTTATTCAACTTAGCTTAAAGATAAGCTAAGCCATTTGTGTTTTAAACTCGCTGGTAAAATGGAATTCGATATCCGGGTTATTTTGCCTTTCAGTATTCAGGAACCATTCGCTTTGAGCCAGGTATACCAGGTTGCCATCTTTATCTTCCATCACATTGGCCTGCTTAAAACGTACGAAGTCTTCAATCTTCTTTTTATCACCCGTTATCCAGCAGGCTTTATAAAATGCCAGCGGCACAAATGAACAGGAAGCACCATATTCCTGCAGCAAGCGGTATTGTATCACTTCAAACTGCAGTTCGCCCACGCAGCCTATAACCTTACGATTGCCGCCGTGCTGGGTAAACAACTGGGCTACACCTTCATCTGTAAGCTGGCGTATGCCTTTTTCCAGTTGCTTGGTCTTCATCGGGTCTTTATTCACCAGCTCTTTAAATATCTCCGGAGAGAAGGTTGGTATACCGGTAAACTGCAATTGCTCGCCCTGTGTAAGCGTATCGCCTATTTTGAAGTTGCCGGTATCAAACAAACCCACCACATCACCCGGGTATGCTTCTTCGATTACATCCTTTTCGCGCGCCAGGAATGAATAAGGATTGCTGAAACGCACATCTTTATCTATACGGGTATGGTGGTAATAAGTATTACGCTCAAATTTGCCGGAACATACGCGCAGGAAGGCGATACGATCGCGGTGGCGCGGATCGAGGTTGGCATGTATTTTAAATATGAACCCTGTGAATTTATCTTCACCCGGCTCAACAAACCTTTTATCGGTAGCACGGCCCAGCGGGTGCGGCGCTATACGGATGAAAGTATCCAGCAGCTCCTTCACACCGAAGTTATTTACAGCAGAGCCAAAGAACACCGGCGCTACTTTGCCTTTCAGGTAAGCATCGGTATCCAGGTCGCCATATACACCTTCCAGCAGTTCTACATCTTCGCGCAGCTGGCTGGCATCACGCTCCCCTATTTTTTCATCCAGTAGCTTATCATCCAGGTCCGGGATAGGGACAGTGTTATCTTCTGTTGCTTTCTGGTTGGCAGTAAATAGGTTAAGGCTTTTATCGTACAGGTTATATACACCTTTAAATTCTTTACCCATATTTATAGGCCAGGAAAGTGGGTGCAATGATATATTCAGTTCCTTCTCAATTTCATCTATCAGGTCGAAAGGGTATTTACCGTCGCGGTCCATTTTATTCACAAACACAATAACAGGCGTATCCCTCATACGGCACACCTCCATCAGCCGGCGTGTCTGTTCTTCTACTCCGTTCACGCTATCTATTACCAGTATTACACTATCCACCGCTGTGAGTGTACGGTATGTATCTTCAGCAAAGTCTTTGTGGCCCGGTGTATCCAGCAGGTTTATCAGCGTGCCTTTATATTCAAAGCTCATTACAGACGTAGCCACAGAGATACCCCTCTGGCGCTCTATTTCCATAAAGTCGCTGGTAGCATGCTTTTTTATCTTATTGCTTTTTACCGCACCGGCCACCTGGATGGCACCACCAAATAACAGCAGTTTTTCCGTAAGCGTGGTCTTACCGGCATCGGGGTGCGATATAATGGCGAAGGTCCTGCGGACACTTATTTCTTTTTCGTATTTCATTTAAGGACTGCAAAGTTGCGATTTTTAAGGGATATGACCTTCGTTTTGTTGAATAACCCCGCAGTTTTTCCACAGTTTGCACTTTGACAGTATCACTTTCGCCTATTTTTTTACATTTGCGCCATAACAACCCCGTGCATAGATGGCGCTGACGCGTTTACAAGACGACTTACTGCAAGACTTTAACGAACAAAAACAAATGATCGAACAGCAATTGGAAGTGTTCGATCCTATGGGTATGGAGCTAAGCAAACCGGCCGCCCAAAGGCTGGTAAGCAAAGGCGCTATGATATTTGCCGAGATACTTTGCTACCTGTTAAGCCTGGGCAGTATTGCTTTCGCGGTATTTCTCAATAAACTATACCCTTTCTATATTTTATCCGAACTGCGCTTCAAGCCCAAATACAATTCCTTAGGCATTATTAATATTGAAGCGTTCAACCTGGCTATCTATGGCCTGATAGGCCTTATTTGCATATTGTTTTTTGTCATTGCGCGTACTATGCGCAGTATTCGCCTTAAAAATGATATCCTGCATTTTGCCGGCAAGCATATTAAAACACTGGTGAGCCAACACCTGAGGCGCAAGGCTGGTATAAAGGCGCTGGAACAACGACATTTTATGGATCAGCCCATTACCGTTCCTTACGACAATACAATAAAAGTTAATGATGTACCCAACCCAGGCTACGACGGGAATTAACCGGTAATAACTTTAAAACTTCTAAATAAATGAAGCGCCTGTAATTACAGGCGCTTCATTTATTTACTAAAACAGGATTGGCTTATCGCGTAGTGATGAATTTAATGATCTGCGTTTCGCCACCTATCGTTACCCGTACCATATGCAGGCCATTATTCATTTTATCACCAAGGTCGAAATACCGGATGAATTGATGGTTAACAACTTTCACCTGTTCTTTATACACCAATACTCCTACTGCATTTACAATCTCTATAAATGCTTCTTCATTAGCAGTTGATGCGGTTCCCTGCACATTGAACGTACCATTGTTCGGGTTGGGTACCAGCTTCATATCGTCTATCGCTTTACCATGAGGTGCTATATAGGTACCGATATTCATCGTAAGTGTATTACTTAACGCAGTAGCCGTAGCGCTGCAACTATCTGCTGTGCCGATGAGTAATGCAATATTATCGCCATTCACTAAAGTACTGGTAGTATAGCTGGCCGCATTGGCTCCCTGTATATCTATACCATTCTTCTGCCATTGATAAGACGGTATTGCTACGTTTGTTGAAACAATATCAAATGTTACCGATTGCCCTGCATTGATGGTGGTACCTGGTGTTGCCTTAATCGTCACATTAGGTACAAGTACCGGTCTTACGGTCATTGTAATATTATTACCTGTGGTAGCAGGGGCACTGATACAATTGGCACTGCCTGTAAACGATGAGGTTATAACATCGCCCGATGTCAATGCAGGTATCGTATATACACTTGCCGTAGCACCTACCATGTCCACACCATTTCTCTTCCATTGGTATTGCGGGCTGGTGCCGACGTTAGCCGGTGTGATGCTGAAGGTGGCAGGTGTGCCTGCGCATATAGTATCATTCGGTGTTACCGATATAGCTATGGAAGGTGTGGTTACGTTCATCGTCATGCTATTGCTGGTAACTGTGCCCGGGCTTGGGCAAGTAGCCGTTATGGTGAGTACACAGGTTATAACATCGCCGTTCGCCAATGCATTGGTAGCATATACCGTACTATTTGTGCCCACATTCGTACTGTTCATTTTCCATTGGTAAGATTGTGATGTACCTCCATTCAGAGGTACGGCAGTAAAAGTAACAGTACCATTAACACAGGTTGCCGCACCCGTATTAGAGCTGATGCTAACAGCAGGTATAGTCAGCGGATTGACCGTCATGGTTATACCGCTGCTCGTAGCCGTGCTCGTGCTGGCACAGGCAACGTTACTTGTCAGCACACAGATAACAACATCGCCATTAGCCAGAGTAGTATTTGCATAAGTGTTACTGTTGGTACCAACGTTACCGCCGTTTAATTTCCATTGGTAAGCCGGCGTTGTACCTCCGTTTGTCGGGGTAGCGGTAAAGGTTACTGATGTGCCATTACATATAGTATTGCCGGGATTGGCAGTGATAGCTACTGAAGGTACAACCAACGGGGTCACCGTCATAGTAATACCGCTGCTGGTAGCGGTAGCCGGAGATGCGCATGTAGCATTGCTGGTGAGCACGCAAGTAATAATATTGCCATTAGCTAACGCTGCATTTGTATAGGTTGCACTGTTCGTACCCACGTTCACACCATTTAATTTCCATTGATAGGAAGGCGTACTGCCTCCATTGGTTGGAGTGGCAGTGAACGTAACAGAAGTACCGCTACATATAGTGCTACCCGGATTAGCCGATATACTTACAGATGGTGCTACCAATGCATTTACCGTCATAGTAATGCCGGAACTGGTAGCGGTTGTAGTAGTAACACAGGAAGCATTACTGGTGAGCACGCAGGTAACTATATCACCATTAGCAAGAGCTGTATTGGTATAAGTAGCGCTGTTGGCACCCACGTTAAAACCATTCAGTTTCCACTGGTAAGATGGAGACGCGCCGCCATTGGTTGGTGTTGCCGTAAAGGTTACTGATGTGCCATTACAAATAGTACTGCCGGGATTGGCAGAAATGCTTACTGCCGGCGTCACCAAAGGAGTTACAGACATTATTATACCTGTGCTGGTAGCAGTTGCGGGACTGGCACAGGTGGCGTTACTGGTAAGCACACAGGCCACTATATCTCCATTTGCCAGGGCCGCATTGGTATAAGTAGTACTATTTGTACCCACATTCACCCCATTCAGTTTCCACTGATAGGAAGGCGTAGTACCACCATTCGTTGGCGTAGCGGTAAAAGTTACAGAGGTGCCGGCGCAAATGCTGCTGCCGGGATTGGCAGATATACTTACTGATGGTGCCACTGTCGGGTTAACTGTCATTGTAATACCTGTACTGGTGGCTGTTGCCGGCGATGCACAGGTGGCATTACTGGTCATTACACAGGTCACTATATTGCCGTTAGCCAATGCCGCGTTTGTATATGTAGTACTGTTTGTACCTACATTCACACCATTCAATTTCCATTGATAAGATGGTATGGTGCCCCCATTGGTTGGAGTAGCGGTAAAAGTGACTGACGTACCGGAACAAATTGTACTACCCGGATTAGCCGATATACTTACCGCAGGAACAACAGTCGTATTGACGGTCATTGTTATGCCTGTGCTGGTTGCAGTAGCTGGCGACGCGCACGAAGCATTACTGGTCATTACGCAGGTTATGATGTTACCATTTGCCAGTGATGCATTGGTATACGTAGAGCTGTTTGTGCCCACATTTACGCCATTCAGTTTCCATTGGTACGATGGTGTTGAGCCGCCGTTGGTTGGTGTTGCTGTAAAGGTTACTGATGTGCCATTACAGATAGTACTGCCGGGGTTGGCAGATATGCTTACAGATGGTGTTACATTGCTGCTCACCGTCATAGTTATAGCACTGCTGGTAGCCGTCACCGGCGATGCGCAGGAAGCATTACTGGTCATTACACATGTTATCACATCGCCGTTTACCAAAGCCGCATTCGTATAAGTAGTACTGTTCGTTCCTACGTTGCCTCCATTCAGCTTCCATTGATACGATGGCGTGCCGCCTCCATTGGTTGGCGTGGCAGTGAACGTAACAGAAGTGCCACTACAGATAGTGCTGCCGGGGTTAGCAGATACACTTACAGAAGGCGTTACACTTGTGGTTACCGTCATGGTAATACCTGTACTGGTAGCGGTAGCCGGCGATGCACAGGTGGCATTGCTGGTCATTACGCAAGTCACAATATCACCATTCGTCAGCGATGCATTGGTATAGGTTGTACTGTTTGTTCCTACATTGCCTCCATTCAGTTTCCACTGGTAAGATGGTGTACTGCCGCCATTTGTCGGCGTGGCAGTAAACGTGACTGACGTACCTGTACAAATTGTACTGCCGGGATTAGCCGATATGCTTACAGACGGCGTAACTGTTGCAGTGACAGCCATTGTAATATTGTTACTTGTAGCTGTTGCCGGTGAAGCGCATGAAGCATTGCTCGTCATTACACAAGTCACTACATCGCCGTTTGCAAGCGCTGCATTGGTATAAGTAGTGCTGTTCGTTCCTACATTACCACCATTTAGCTTCCATTGATATGATGGTGTAGCACCGCCGTTGGTTGGTGTGGCAGTAAAAGTGACAGATGTACCTGCACAAATACTGCTTCCGGGATTGGCAGCTATGCTAACAGACGGGGTAACACTTGTACTCACCACCATTGTAATACTATTGCTGGTAGCCGTCGCAGGGCTGGCGCAGGATGCATTGCTGGTCATTACGCAGCTCACTACATCGCCATTAGCCAGGGCGCCATTCGTATAAGTACTGCTGTTAGTGCCCGTATTCACACCATTCAGTTTCCATTGGTACGATGGTGTGGTACCGCCATTGGTTGGGGTAGCAGTAAAAGTTACGGATGTGCCGGAACAAATTGCGCTGCCGGGGTTAGCAGCTATGCTCACGGCAGGAGTAAGTGCACTGGTCCTTGTTACTGTTATGGTATTGGAAAACGAACTGTCCGCAAGGCTGCAGCCATTGGTATAGTTCAGCTTGCATTGTACCGTGCTGTTATCTACTATTGAAGAGGTTGTATAGGTAGTGCCCGTACCTACCTGGGTGCCGTTTACATACCAGTTGTAAGTGGGGCTGGTGGGACTACTGCTCGGTGTTGCCGTAAAAGTCAGCGAGCTACCGGTGCATGATGGGTTTGAGCCGGTAGTAATGGCGTTTGTCAGCGTAACTGTTGCAGTTGCAGGTTTTACAAAGACTGTAAAATCTTCTGCCTGGCCGTAAGCCAATGCACCGCAGCCGTTAGAAGGAATAGTAGATGTAACGAAATCTGCTATTACACGCATACGCAAAGGCGTACACGTAGTAACACCGCTTGAAGGTACGGTATAGGTAGTGCTGTGTGTCTCCGGCGATGTAGTGCCAGTATGGGCATACACCTGCTCTCCCGAGCCAAAAATACCATCGTTATTATAGTCTATGAATACAGCAACTTTTTGAGTGTTGGTAGTAGTACCTACAGACAAGGTATAAGACTGCCCTTGTATAAGATTAGCTCTCAACTGGCAGCTCCTGTCTACATAAGCTACATACCCTTCTGTAGTATAGCCGCCTGAATTAGAGGTCAGGTCATTCAGTACAACGCTTTTCGGGCCCATTTCAAAATTATTGCTGGTATTGGTAACCGTGGTAGTACAGTTGGCAGCTATCACATTGGTAGAAGGCGCTACTCCACCCATTGAGCTCACAAGGCCGGGCCTGTAGGTCAACAAACCATCCAGCCACCTTACTTTCTGACCCGCAGTAAAACGGTTCTGGCAGTTGGAATAATCCATGAAGTTATTGGTAACATTATTATAAGAGAGACCGGTACATGGATTTGTTCCGCTGGGGCAATTGAATGGAGAACGTTTATGCGGTTCTGTATCGCATACCATATCACCGTCTGTGGTACAGTTGGTATTGGTAGGGCAGGTAGAACCTGTACCATCTCCTTCAAATGTATGATACAGGTTGAAGGCATGTCCTATTTCGTGCGGCAGTGTAATAGAACCAGCTGCTGCCTGTGTGGCCAGCATAACCGTACCGTCGATAGTTGGAGATGCGCCCGGGAAATAAGCATAGCCTGCAGTGAAAATACCCGAGGTACCATCCATACCGTCGATCTTATTCACCACCCATATATTATAATACTCATTATTAGGCCATTTACTCAAAGCTTTAACAGCCACTTCCGATGCACCGATGGTTCCGGCATTTACACCATTGGCTGAATAACCGGATACACTACTCCCATCTACCCTGTTGATGCCGGTAGTAGCCGAGCAACTAGGGTCGCGCTTGGCCAGTACAAATTTCACCGGGAAGTATACACCGCCGCTGCCAACCGCGGGATAAGAAGCATATGTCGCATTGTATGCCTGGTTCAGATAATTGATCATACCTGTCAGTTGGGCATCGGTAGGATTGTAAATTGTTCCCACCGCCCCGCCGGTGTGTATTACATGTATAACAACAGGTATCTCATACACCGTACCTGCCGGCGTAGTGGTTAGCAGCCCCATAGATGAAGAACTCATCATATTGGTCCAGCGGGTGTTTATCTGCTGTACCTTATTATTGTAAAAAGAGTCTAACGTAAGCATCCAGTGATGTCTTCCGTCAAACCCGCAGCGTGGTTGCGCATGCATTGTATAGCCGCACAATACCAGCATTAACAGGAATAAAAATCGATTCATATAAAGGAGTGGTTATTTTTTGTTAGACGTAAAAATGTTCCCTTTCATGCGCAGTGCATGAAAAACAATGGAAACACTAAGGGGATACAGATAAACAAAATACATATTTTATTGTAAAAACAGGTGTATTCTTCTAAAAGATAGCAGACAAATAACTGTGCGCTAAACCTTTACCTTTGACATTCAATTTTTTAAATCCGCATGGCCGATTATAATAAAATACAGGATACAGCAGCATTTATCAAACAATATATAAGCACACCGCCATCTATAGGTATTATCCTGGGCAGCGGCCTGGGTGCCCTTACGGAAGAGGTGGAAAAAGAAATGGAGCTTTCGTATAATGATATCCCCGGGTTCCCGGTATCTACGGTCGAAGGCCATGCAGGCAAGATGGTATTCGGCAAGCTGGGTGGCAAACAAGTTATGTTGATGGCCGGACGTTTTCATTATTACGAAGGCTATAATATGCAGGAAGTGACCTTTCCTGTGCGTGTTATGAAAGCATTGGGCGCTTCTACCCTCATACTTTCCAACGCGGCTGGCGGTATGAATCCATCCTTCAAAGTTGGCGATATTATGGTAATTGATGACCATATCAACCTGTTCCCCGAGCACCCGCTGCGTGGCAAAAATGATGACCGCCTGGGCACCCGGTTCCCGGACATGAGCGAACCCTATGACCATAAATTGATAGAATTGGCTATGCAGGCCGGAAAGGAGCAGTATCTCGATCTGAAAAAAGGAACTTACATAGGTTTGAGCGGCCCCACATTTGAAACTCCCGCCGAATATAAATGGCTGCACATAATAGGCGGCGATGCTGTTGGGATGAGCACCGTACCGGAAGCAATAGTGGCAAAGCATGGCAATATGCGCGTATTTGCACTCAGCGTCATTACAGACCTTGGCGTTATAGGGCAGGTACATAAAGTATCTCATGCAGAAGTACTGGCGGCGGCCGCAGCTGCAGAACCTAAAGTAGCTGGGCTGGTAAATGCATTAGTAGCTAAGATGTAAACCGCTATTCTATTAACTTTGCTCCACCTTAAGATTAAACTTTAGTAGTTGAAAAGAGTATCCCGTTTTTATTTACTGCTTTGTACCGGCCTATTGTGTTCCATTGCCTACCAAGCTGCTGCACAAACACCGCAGGGCAATGGCTTTGGCGGCCCCGGCCAGCCACCGCGCGATACCAGCATGAATAAGACCAACGACGGGAAATGGAGAAATGAATCTTCGCGTACCAGTTATCGCCGCCTCAACAGCGATGCAGAAAGAGTACCGGATACTTCCATTCATACTTTTCACCGAAGACCATTTTTGCAGCCCTGGTACAGGGACCTGGGCAACCCGGGGACACCTGCACAAAACCTGCTGTTTACTACAGAGCCGCGCCTGGGGCCTACCCTGGGTTATCATGTGTTCGATGCCTATGCGTTTCTTATAGACAGCCTGCCTTTTTATAATACCAATCGTCCCTATTCCCAATTCATGTACCAGCTGGGCAGCAAACTGGAACAGGTGGCCGGTATTATGCACACGCAAAATGTAAAACCCAACTGGAATATAGCGGCTGCCTACCGCAAAATAAATGCCCCCGGTTTTTACCAGCAGCAACGCTCCAGTAACGATAACGCTTATCTTTCTACACATTACCAAAGCAAGAACCTGCATTACGAGCTCTTTGGCGGCGTTGTTTATAATAAAGCGCAGCAAGACGAGAACGGCGGTATTGTCAGCGATACTTTTCTTACCCAGAATTATAATGACAGGCAGACAGTGCCAGTGCGTTTCCAGGATGCCGCTTTTGGCAATGGCGGAACGGTAAAACGCTCTCCCGTAGTTAATACATTCAGGGAAGCAACCATTTTTCTGCAGCACAGCTATACGCTGGGAAAAATAGATACGCTTTATAACGAAGACTCTACAAAATACAGTTACCAGCTTACACCACGTTTTGGTATCAGTCATCGCTTTGAGTATGGCGGAGAAAAACATATTTATAAAGACAAGCGACCTGATTCCCTGCGTTATAACGACTTCTTCCAACACAGGTTTGCCAGCACAGATTCTGTTTTCAGCATACAGAAATGGTACCATATAGATAACCGCCTAATGCTGAATGGCTTTATTGGCAAAAGGGAAAACCAGCTTCAGTTCAGCGCCGGTATAGGCAATCGCTACGACCGGTTCAGTACAGAGTTTATAGTGGACAAACTTAAATACAGTGTATTGAGCAATTACCTGGCAGGGTCGCTTAGAAAAGAAGCACTGAAGCCGGGTGCCTGGTTCTATAACGCTAATGCCATCTTCTACCTTACGGGCGATGCCGCAGGAAATTCGCTGGTAGACGCCAATCTCGGCAAGACTTTTGGAGATAACAAAGCCAATATATCAATAGGTATACGGCAGGAGATCAATAATGCTCCATATAATTATACTTCTTACTACAACCAGTTTGATACTATTACCTATTCCTTTAACAAGGAAAGTATCACACAAGTACATGCTACTCTTTATAGTGAACGCTTTAAGTTTTCTGCAGGTTTCCGCAATTACCTGATCAGTAATTATATCTATCTCAACCAATTGCAAATGCCGGCCCAGTATGCCGGGGCATTCAATATTACCCAGGTATGGGGACGCAAATTATTTGTATGGCGCAGCCTGGCTTTCGACAATGAAATAGTTTTCCAACAGCCTACTGCAGGTGCTCCTGTAAATATCCCTACCCTTATGGGCAGGCACCAGCTAAGCCTGGAGCGTTATATATTCAAACATGCACTGAAAATAGCTACAGGCGCCGAGGTACGCTATCATACTCCTTATAACCCTGCCGGCTATTCTCCTTTCTTCAACAGGTATTATTACCAGGATACCTACAACCTGAGCAATAACCCCGAAGGAGCCGTTTTTTTTAACTTCAAAGTCAGGTCTTTCCGTGCCACCATTATGGCCGACCAGGTGCAGCAACTATTCGGGCGTAATACCATTGTAGCCCCGGGCTATGCTACGCAAAATTTTATGATACGTTTCTGTTTCAACTGGGCACTTATCAATTAATTAGCTCATACCAAATAAAACATAATACAAACACAGGGTAACCCTGATTTTAGCACCTTGCCCCAATCGCTAATTACATTAACTTTGCCTATTGTCTTAACACACTGGCAATAATTAATTAACAGCAAGCAATTCTTCAAAAATTACGCTATAGTACGATGAAAGATTTTTCATACGTGATGAGTTCACACCCTTCTTACATTGATTCTCTTTACAGCGATTACGTCAAAGATTCTTCAACAATAGACCCTGAATGGAAAAAGTTTTTTGAAGGCTTTGATTTTGCTCTTTCAAAAAACGGCGGAGCTGCAGTGACAACCAGCGCACCCAAAGACAAAACACCCGTAAGTAACGAGCAGGTAGCAAAAGAAGTAAATGTATTTCGCCTCATCCGTTCGTACTGGAAACGCGGGCACCTAGTAGCTATTACCAACCCTATACGTCCGCGTAAAGACAGGAAACCTCACCTGGATCTCAGTCATTTTGACCTGACCGAAGCTGACCTGAATACAGAATTCAATTCTGGTGCATTTGTAGGGCTGGGCAAGGCAAAATTGTCTGATATTATCGCGAAGCTAAAATCTATATACACCGGGCATATTGGTATTGAATTCACTTATATCAACGATTACGAACGTTGTATATGGATACAGGATGCTTTTGAAAAAAGCATGCAGCAATCATTCACTATCACGCAGCGTAAACGCATACTCGAAAAGCTGAATGAAGGTGTGATCTTTGAAAAATTCCTGCATACCAAATATATTGGCCAAAAGCGTTTTGGTTTAGATGGGGGTGAAAGCACTATTCCCGGCCTGGATACTATCATCAACGATGCTGCGGATGCAGGCGTACAGGAAGTAGTAATAGGTATGGCGCACCGTGGCCGCCTGAACGTACTGGCAAATACGCTTGGCAAAACATACGAGCAGATATTCTCAGAATTTGAAGGCAATATGCCGCCTGATATGACCATGGGTAGCGGTGACGTAAAATACCACCTCGGGTTCAATTCAAACATTACCACTCCCAATGGTAAAAGTGTGAACCTGCAATTGGTTCCTAATCCTTCGCACCTGGAAGTAGTGGACCCGGTAGTTACCGGTTTTGCCAGGGCTAAAGCAGACATATTATATAACAACCAGTACGATAAAATACTGCCTATACTGATACACGGTGATGCGGCCGTAGCAGGCCAGGGCGTTATTTACGAACTGCTGCAAATGAGCAAACTGGAAGGTTATGCTAACGGTGGCACCATCCATTTTGTTATCAATAACCAGATAGGTTTCACTACCGATTTTGATGATGCACGTTCTGCTGACTACTGCACCAGCATAGCTTCTATGGTACAGGCACCTGTACTGCATGTGAATGGTGATGATCCTGAAGCTGTGGTAAAAGCATGCTCTATAGCGGTAGCTTACCGCCAGAAATTCAACCAGGATATCTTTATAGATATGGTGTGCTACCGCCGCCATGGTCATAACGAAGGCGATGAACCTAAGTTTACCCAACCACAGTTGTACGCACTGATAGACAAGCATCCTAACCCGCGCGAAGTATACACACAATACTTGCTGCAAAATGGTGAAGCCGATGCCCAAGACCTGGCTAAGCAAATGGAAAAAAGCTTTTGGGATGTGCTGCAGGAGCGCCTGGATGAAGTAAAACAAAAACCATTACCTTATACTTACCAAAAGCCAGAACTGGCATGGCAGGCATTACGCCGTGCCAAGGCAGAGGATTTCCTTCAGTCCCCGGAAACAGGTATCAGCGAAGCAGATTTCAAAACACTAGTGACCAAACTGATGCAGTGGCCGGAAAACTTCAAACCGCTGCGTAAGATTGAGAAACTACTGCAGGACAAGATGAAGCTGTTTGAAACAGAAGGAAAAGTTGACTGGGCTACCGGCGAACTGCTGGCCTATGCCAGCCTGCTGATAGAAGGGCACGATGTGCGCCTGAGTGGTGAAGACGTAAAACGTGGTACCTTTTCTCACCGCCACGCTGTTATTTACGATGAAAAGACCAATGCAGCTTACAACCGCCTGGCCCAATTGAAAGATGGCCAAGGCGACTTCTTCATCTACAATTCATTGTTGAGTGAATTTGCCGTACTGGGCTTTGAATATGGATATGCTATGGCCAATCCAAATAACCTGGTACTGTGGGAAGCACAATATGGAGATTTTGCCAACGGTGCGCAAACCGTAATAGACCAATATATAACCAGCGGCGAGCAGAAATGGACCAACATGAATGGGCTGGTGATGCTGCTACCTCACGGTTATGAAGGGGGCGGACCGGAACACTCCAGCGCCCGCCTGGAACGCTTCCTGCAAATGTGCGCGGAATACAATATGGTTGTAACAAACATTACTACTGCTGCCAATTTCTTCCATGCATTGCGCCGCCAGCTTACCTGGCAGTTCCGCAAGCCGATGATCAATTTTTCGCCTAAAGCCAACCTGCGCCATGTGCGTTCTTACTCGTCTATGGGAGAATTTACATCTGGCCGCTTTATGGAAGTAATTGATGACCCGAACATAAAAACATCCGGCAAAGTAAAGCGTGTATTGCTGTGTAGTGGTAAAATGTATTTTGACCTGAGTGAAAAACAACTGGCTGAACAACGTACGGATGTAGCTATTGTACGCCTGGAACAGATATACCCCCTACCTGTAGAACAACTGAACGCACTGCGTGAAAAATATAAAAAAGCAGAGTGGATATGGGTACAGGAAGAACCACGTAATATGGGCGCCGCAGGCTTCCTGCAAATGACCCTTGAAGATTTCCCGATCAAATTCATATCAAGACCGGCAGGTGCTGCCACAGCAACCGGATTTGCCAAAATGCATGCAAAAGAACAGCAGGCATTGGTAGATAAGGCTTTTGAACTGAAAGGATAACGACTGACAATATATTTTATCAAATGAAAAATGCGGGTTTTAGCCCGCATTTTTCATTTGTATGATTTATTTATAAAAAATCTAATCATTGATACCTGTGATCATTGTTTTAGGATCATTCCAGGTATAGGCATTGCTGATAGCCGATAGGCGGGTGTCTGCCACTTTATCCATTTGGGCAGCAGATGGCTGCTCAGCCATTTCAGGTGCACCATATGCCGTAGCCAGTGCATGTATAAGTTTTATCAATCGCTCGTCGCCGTTCTCAATCAGCCGATGCAATTGTTCGCGCATTTCAGAGGTTAACATTTTAAAAATCCCTTAGGTACAAATATAATTTTTTACCTGTTAAAAAAAACATTATTGTATACAGTGGTTATTAACAACGGTAAATAAGAAGGTAGTTGTTTTTCAATAGTTTCAAGGTTATCTGTATTCTGTACAAGTATTTAATTATTTTTGCGCTTTACCTCAATAAATTATGGAAGACCTTAAAGTTACGCTCAAACAACAGATCATTGAATCACTGAACCTGCAGGGTATGAAACCTGAGGATATTGATGATAATGCCCCCCTGTTTGGCGAAGGCCTCGGTTTGGATAGCATCGATTCGCTGGAATTGATGGTTCTACTGGAACGCAATTATGGCATTAAAATAGAAGATGCACGCGAAGGCCGTAAAGTATTAAGTTCTGTTCAGTCTATGGCTGACTATATTGGTGAACACCGTAAAATATAACAGACCCGCGACCAATGGCGGAAAATATCGTTGTCACATCTATAGGCATATTGTCCGCACTGGGTCTCGGTACCGACGCAAATCTTCACTCACTTGTCAATAACAAGAGTGGATTACGGCACCCCAAACACCTGCGAACAATTCATTCGGCAGCATTTCTTGTCGGCGAGGTCGATCTTAGTAATGACGAGCTGGCTGCATTGCTGGGCATAGCACCCGGCGATAATGGCTATACGCGTACTACCCTGCTGGCACTGGCTGCTATGCAAGACCTTCTTAAGAATGCAGACCTTGAATTGCTGCGCAAAGAATCGCTGGCATTTATCAATGCCAATACCGTAGGAGGTATGTGTTCTGTAGAAGATATGTATCCTGATTTTATCTCGGAAAAGCAGGATGGTCCTTTTGTGAAGTATATAGATACACTGGACTGCGCAGAAAGCACCCTGAATGTAGCCAGGCATTTTGGTTTAAAACCATTGATGTCTACTATCAGTACAGCCTGTTCATCTTCGGCCAATGCTCTTATATTAGGTGCACGGCTTATACAGCACGGTGTAGTAAAACGGGCAATTTGCGGTGGCTGCGATGCCTTGAGCCGGTTTACATTAAACGGGTTCAATTCATTAAAGAATGTAGATAAGACCCCTTGCCGCCCGTTTGACCAGGACCGGTTTGGCCTGAACCTGGGAGAAGGCGCTGCCTACCTGCTACTGGAAACAGAAGCAGATGCCATTAAACGGGGAGCAACAATATTAGCACGGTTTACCGGTTATAGCAATACAAATGATGCTTATCATACTACTGCCCCCGAACCTGGTGGAAAGGGGGCAGCACGTACTATGCAGGGCGCACTTGACAAAGCAGGCCTGGAAGCTGCAGACATCGGTTATATAAATGCACACGGCACAGCTACTATTAATAATGATGCGGCTGAAGGCAAGGCTATAGAAACCCTGTTCGGCGATAAAGTGCCATTCAGCTCTACCAAGCCTTTTACAGGGCATACATTAGCAGCAGCAGGTGCTGTAGAAGCGGTTTTTAGCATATGGTGCCTGCAGCAGGGTATGGCATTGCCTAACCTTAACTTCAGCACACGCATGGAAGAGCTTACCATAAGCCCCGTGGTGCAACTTGTAAAAGACCTCAACATAAAAAATGTGCTCAGCAATTCGTTTGGATTCGGGGGCAGCAATGTATCCTTAATTTTCAGCGCTGCATGATGAAGCCCGTTTACATATTATCGGCCACGGCCATTTCGCCACAGCATAGCTTCGATCCTGCAGGTTTCCTTCAGCCGGTGATGAGCAGCGATAATAATAAGCTGTTCGTACAGGACCCCGATTATACAAAGTTCATCAACCCGGTGGCTATACGCCGCATGAGCCGTCTTATAAAGATGGGCATCAGCACAGGTATGAAAAGCCTGCAGGACGCCGGCATAACTACGCCGGATAGTATCATTACCGGTACGGGACGTGGCAGCATGAATGACACGGAACACTTCCTCACCGATATGATACGGATGAACGAAGAAGCATTGAATCCCACTTTTTTTATACAAAGCACTTACAATTCTATAAATGGCTGGCTTGCCATGCAAACCAAATGCACCGGCTACAACCAAACATTCGTACACCGCGGTTTTTCATTTGAATGGGCATTGATGGATGCTCAAATGCTGTTGAATGAAGCAGCACAGCCCACAACCATTCTTGCCGGCTGCTTCGATGAACTCACAGATGATTATTTCCTTGTAAAGTCTAAGGTCGATTATTGGAAGAAATCACCGGTTAACAGCCTGGAGCTATTAAACAATATACAAACCAAGGGTACTATAGCGGGGGAAGGTGTGGCTTTCTTTACACTAAGCAACGAAAGACATAATGCCTCATGCGCTATTACAGCTATAAAAATGCTGCAAAATGCCGAAGCTGAGGAAATAAGCCAGGCGGTAAACGAAATATTGACGCAAAGCAAACTATCTCCTGCAGATATAGACCTGGTCATAACGGGCCGAAATGGTGATGCTGCCAGGGAATATATTTATGACGCAGCATTAAAAAACATTCCCGAAGACACAACGATTGTTTCCTTCAAGCACCTGTGCGGCGAATACGACACTAGCACGGGCTTTGCATTATGGCTGGCCAATCTTATAGCCGCAGGTAAAGAGATACCCGGAATATGCATCACCAGGCAGGGAACAAATGGCATTTTAAAGAACATAATATTAATAAATCACTATATACTTAATAGTGTATCAATTATATTACTGCAAATACCCCAATAGATATAATTTAAACAAACTATCTATATATGGGCAGTAAAAAGCCTATCTTTGCAACCTCAAAAAGAACTAAGTCATACATATTTTCAGATAGTTATTTTCATGCCAATATTAATTTTCTTCGTAGCTCACTGGTACATCTCTTTATTTTTCCAAACGTTTTTCCATCACAGGTATGCAAGCCATGCTGCTTTTACGATGAGCAAGACATGGGAGCGTATCTTTTTCGTTCTGTCGTGGATAGGACAAGGTTCATCTTATCTTAGTCCGCGTGCATATGGTGTTATGCACCGTATGCACCATGCCTATGCCGATACTGAAAAAGATCCGCATTCGCCCAAATACTCTAAAAACCTGTTTGATATGATGTGGCGTACTTATAAAATATACGCAGGCATCTATGATTACAGCATTACAGTAGATGATAAATTCACCCGCAATGTGCCTGATTGGCCTGCGTTCGATAAGTTTGCTACATCTAACTGGACACGTGCAGGATGGGTGGCTGCTTATATAGCATTCTATGCAGTTTACGCTACTTCTCCGTGGATGTACCTGCTGATACCTATACATGTATTTTCAGGCCCTGTGCACGGTGCCGTTATCAACTGGTTTGCACATAAATTCGGTTACGAAAACTACGAGACAAAAAACACTTCGAAGAATTTGCTGCATGTAGACATACTGATGCTGGGTGAATCTTATCATAATAACCACCATCACAATCCTTCTTCAGTGAATTTTGGTGTGCGCAAACACGAAGTTGACCCGGTATACCCGTTCATACTGCTGTTTGACAAGCTTGGTATTGTGAAGATAAAAAAGCAGGTAAAACCATTTGCTGCTACTAAGCCGCTGGAACCTATGGATGCGGTGAATAAAACAGAACTAATAGAAGAAGAAGCCTGGTAGGCTTCTTTTTTTTGCCAATATTGTTTAACGATTTCTTTTTAGATAGCGCCTAATACATAAACCTCGGTAGGAGCAGGATTACCGCCTTCTTTTTCCAAGGAGATAGCGAAAGCCTGGCCGCTTTTTACATTCATTGGCAGGCGTGATACAATAGCACCTTCAACCATAGTATTGGGTAGTACGCCCATACTTACAGGTTTACCCTCCTGTATCACCCACATCTGGTATTGCATACCTTGCGGCGGCATAGGCAGCTTTTTCATAGCCAGGTAAGCATCGCCATTCACTTTATTCCAGTAAACAGTGGCAGCCATCGGGTGACCCGGCTTCATGCTCTTCATTACAATGGTTTGCATAGAAGAATCGGCCATCATTTCTTTTTCCTTAGTCGCATTATCCATTGCAGCAGCCAGGTATTGCTGTTTCTGCTGTAACGAATCCATACGCTGCTGCATAACCACCTGATCGTCTTTCAGCTTATTGCGTTGGGAGAGCAGCATAAAATTGGTAAGCACACTGGCACCTACAGCTGCCCATACAGCAGCACGCTGCCATGCAGGCTTGGCGGCAGCAACAGGAGTCGTAAATGGTATGGTTTTAGGTTGTTGCTGAACCGGTTCTTCAACCCGGGCAGCAGTATTATTTTGCTGAATAGCATTCCATATCTGCTCCTGCAGGTGCGCAGGCGGTTCCTGTGCATTGGTTTTTGCAAAAGTCAGCATGGCCTCTTCAATAGCAGCCACTTCTGCAGCCAGTTCAGGATACATGGCAATATCGGCAGCCACGCGCGCCTGCTCGTCAGCAGGAAGTGCGCCCAGCACGTATGCTTCTAAAATGCCTGATTCTATGTATTCCTGTGTATTCACTTTATTACTTAACAAAATTTTGCCTCAATAATTGCATAGCTGCGCGCATCCGGGTCTTTATGGTCCCCAATGGTATCTCCAGGGTTTTCGATATTTCGTCGAGTGTAAAACCTTTGAAATACGCAAGGTTGACAATGGCCTGGTATTCAGGCTTTAGTTCTGCAACCAGTTTTCTCAGGCCGATAGTATCCGTCTGCTGCTCCGTATTCAATTGTTCCTGAATATTATATACGACATCCTCCCCAGTTTGGATTTTGCCTTTCATGATCTCCCCCTTCGAACGAAGTTTGTCGATAGCGGCATTCCGGGCAATATTCAGCATCCAGGTATAAATGCACCCTTTGGTAGCATCGAACCGGTCAATATTGTTCCATATTTTCACAAATACCTCCTGCAATACATCCTGGGCAGTTTGCTCATCATATACTACTTTGCGCACTACACCGTATAACACGGCTGAATAGTTATTATACAGGTAAGTAAAAGCATCACGGCTCTGCTGCTTTAACAGCAAAACCAGCTCTTCTTCGCTATATGTTGGCAATGGCGGCAATCAGGTAATTGAGATGCTAAAATAAATGATTATTTGGCAAAAAGCATGCGATAATCCACTTTCACTTTACCTACGCTGATATCGTCCAGCTTCTTTTTAATAAGGCGTTTTTTCAACGGGGGCAGGTGGTCTATAAACAATTTGCCATCAATATGGTCGTACTCGTGCTGGATAACCCGTGCAGTGATGCCGTAAAATTCTTCTTCGTGTTCGTTGAAATCTTCATCCATGTAGCGCAGCTTGACACGTGCGTGCCTACTTACATCTTCGCGTACTTTAGGTATGCTCAGGCAGCCTTCGTTATACATCCATGTATCCCCGGTCTCTTCTACTTTATGTGCATTGATAAAAACGCGCTTAATGGGTCTTTCATCAGGGTACATCCGTTTATCCTCGTCGTCAAACCCTTCTACTATCTGTTCTGTGTCTACCACAAATAAACGAATGGCGCGGTTTACCTGTGGCGCAGCAATGCCTACGCCATTACTCTCGTACATGGTATGCCACATATCCTCTACCAGTTTCTTCAATTCAGGGTAGTCTGCGGTAATATCTTCTGCTACCTTGCGTAATACAGGGTGGCCGTATGCTACTATTGGTAAAATCATCTCCGGAACATTATAAAGAAATGCAAAGATAAGGATTAGGAGCGGCTTTCGAGGTATTCCTGCAGCATAATGGCAGCACTTACCCTGTCTATAAGCGCTTTATCCTCACGGTCTTTTTTCTTCAACCCCATGCCGGCTATTGCTTGCGATGCCATTTTGGAGGTAAGCCTTTCATCTACCTTTTCTATCGGCAGGTTGGGAAATACATTTTTAAACTTGCCGATGAATTTCTCTACCAATGGAGTGGCATCGGTAGGCGTATCATCAAAATTTAGGGGGTAGCCTATCAGCACCAGCTCAACCGGCTCTGCTGCCATATATTTTTTCAGGTAGCCGATTAATTCCCCGCTATCCACTGTATCCAATGCAGTTGCTATGATCTGTAAAGGGTCGGTTACCGCCAGCCCTGTGCGTTTTTTACCATAGTCTATAGAAAGAATACGTGCCAATGAGAGATATTTTAGCTGGTTCTTATTTGCCTTACAATTACGGTACCTAATTTTTTCAATATCTCAGCTTCCGATTTTTTCAGTTCCAATAGCTTGGCCAGCAATGCTTGCAGCTTGGCACTATCTTGTTCTGTCTTCAGCCTTGTCAATACCTGCATCTGCACTTCTTTCAATTTCCTCATTTCGAAATAGGTAAGTGTGCTGTCTACTTCGTTTAGATAATTCAGCTCTCCATGCAGGGTCTCAATACCATAGTTCTCCTTCCACTTGGGGCTCATTTCGTTATTCGTCTGCAACAATGAAGCTATTTTATGTTGTATCTCAGTGTCGGCATGATTGACAAAGAATGAAACAGCCGGCGCTGTTTTATAGTTACCCAGGTAAGCAAAATAACTATCGTAAATATGGCGGGCCAATGGCGTTTCTATCAGCTCGGGGTCTACACGTTCATGCATTAATGCTGCAACGTTGGCATAGCCTTCGTGTGCTTTATCTCCATGCTCCAACAGCACACGCACCAACTCCCATTCCTGGTATTCGTCTGCTGCCGCTTGCTGTGCTACACCAGGCATTACCGGCTCATCATGAATTTCGGGTTGCTCAGGTGCTGCTTCCTCTTTGCGGCTGCCTGTACGGCGTTCCTGATCTACCCTGTCGCGTATGTATTTGTTTACAAGATTTACCAGCTTGGTCTCGTCTACGCCCAGCTTGCGGGCAGCTTCACGTATATAGTAATCCTGCAGGGCAAAGTCTTCAGCTTTGTTGATCCGCGAAACGCTTTCAGCAATTTCATTCACCAGTTTTGATTTCCGCACCGGATCATCACCGGCTTCTTTCATACCCACCTCCATACGGAAGCTGATCACATCCTGCTTATGCTCCTTTACGTATTCGTGAAACCTGGCAGCACCCGATTTCTGGATAAAACTATCAGGATCTTCTCCTTCCGGTAGCAGTACCAGTTGCACATTGAAGCTTTGGGACAAGGCCATATCCAGCCCGCGCAGTGCTGCTTTTACACCTGCAGCATCACCGTCATACAGTATGGTAAGGTTGCGTGTTAGCTGTCCTATAAGGCGCAACTGGTCTTCGGTAAGCGAGGTACCACTACTGGCTACCACGTTTTCCACCCCACCCTGGTGCAGGGATATTACATCTGTATATCCCTCTACCAGGAAACATTCATCCTGCTTGCTTATAGTTTGCCGCGACTGGTACATACCGTACAGTATGCGGCTTTTATTGTACAATTCATTTTCGGGGGAATTGATATACTTGGGAGCCTTATCGTTGCTCTTCAGTATACGGGCACCAAAGCCCAATATCCGCCCCGTCATACTTTGGATGGGGAATATGACCCTTCCCCGGTAGCCATCATAGTATATACCGGAACGGTTCTTTACCAGGCCGGCCTTCTCCATCAGGTCGGGGTTATACCCTTTTTGCAAGGCAGTGCTATAGAACGCTGTATTTGCTTCTGGGCTGTACCCCAGCCTGAATTTTTCAATGATATCCTTCCTGAAACCACGCTGCTTGAAATAGGATAAGCCTATGGCCTGCCCTTCCTCGGTATACAATAAGGTATCATGAAAATATTGGGCTGCATATTCATTAAGTATACGCAGGCTTTCTTCTGCTAATTGCTGTTGCTGTTGTTCGGGCGTACGCTCTGTTTCCTGCAGGGCTATTTTATAGTAATCTGCCAGCCAGCGGATAGCCTCGGGGTAGGTTAGCTTTTCATGGTCTTGTACAAATGACACTACATTGCCACCTTTGCCACAACCAAAACATTTGTAAATGCCCCGTGTGCCGGATACCGAAAAGGATGGAGTCTTTTCGTTATGAAAAGGACAATTGGCTATATAATTGGCACCACGCTTTTTCAGCCGGACAAACTGCCCGACTATCTCCACTATATCTGCACGGTTCAAAACCTCCTGTATCGAAGCGGGGGAAATCATTCTGCTAATTTAACAAAGAAAAGACCGCAAAGATATTAATAACTGAGCAGGGTCACGAATTTTACCCTTTCCCTGCCTTTTGTAAACACATGCCAGTTTCCGTCATATTCTATACGGGAAGGCAATAATTTCTTACCCACCTGTATGGTCAGCACCTTCATATGCACATCAAAGTCATACACCACTGTTCTGTAAGACAGGGAATAGGTACGGGCTACAATGGAATAGTCTGATTTCCTGAACCAGGTGGTTAGCTCATTATATACCACATCATCTTCGTAGCCCTTTTTAGGTAGTGCCTTGAATACATAACATGCTTCGCCATTGTATTCGTCGGACGACAGTTTAAAATCGTACAACTTAGCTACACCCGGTTCAAAAATGGCTGCTTTATCGCCCATAAAGGGTACACCTGCTACCTTGCTGCCGGGGTTAAACATCAGTTGCTTTAGTTTGTAGGAATTATTAGCAACCATCCCCGTACCGGTTTTGACAGGACCACTGCCTACAATATCATTCTCATTGCATATTTTCCCTTTAGTAAAAAACAGGTAGGCATACAGCTCGGCCGTATAATACCTGTAGTCACCGTTTCGTTTGTAAAAATTCCCGGTGGTCTTTTCATCCAGCACTTGCATAGTGCGGCAACCATTAGCTACGTGCTGCTTTGTCCTGCTGTATAACGATGCTTTTACATGCCCTTTTTCATCTAATACCTTGATATCGTTTACCGCGCTAAAAGTAAGTACGCGCAAACTGCGAAAGGCTTTGTAAAAAGTAGTGTCATTTTTTACCCGCTTAATAAATGCATTTACATCAAATCCTTTACGCACAGCCGTTACTACCACCTCATCCATTTTTATAGGCAACGAAAAAATACTGCTGTCCTTTTGCTGCGCAAAAAGCGTTGTAGTATTAAACAAACAAAGAAATATGAACAGGTATTTAAGCATGGTGTATTCTTGCATGCAGCAATGCCTCTGCAATAATGAGGTCTTCAGGAGTGGTTACTTTTATATTACTCCGTTCTCCTTCAACCAGGTAAATTTTTGTGCCGTGAGCTTCTACTACGGTTGCCTCATCTGTAAAAGCATCGGTATAAGGCTGTTTAAATGCCGGCAGTAAAATATCTGCACGGAATGTTTGCGGTGTTTGTATAATGCGCAGTTGGCTACGGTCTACCGGCCTGCTTTTATCATCCTCAACCAGGCGCATACTATCTGCCACAGCAATGGCGGGTATGGCACTGCCCTTCTCTGCAGCCTGCTCATAACAGCGGCGAATTAGATCAACAGACACCAAAGGCCGCACCCCATCCTGCACAAAAACTATTGCATTATCGCTCACCGCTTTCAGTCCATTTTGTACACTATGGTAGCGGGTTTCGCCACCGGCTACTATGGTTATATCTATGCGCTCTTCAAAAGCCTGTAATACCATTTGCGCATAACTAAGCTGATCTTGCGGTAATACCAGCACCAGTTGCATATCTGCATACGCATCTTTAAATGCTTTTATAGTATGATATAAAACAGGTTTATCCTGCAAAGGCAGGAACTGCTTGGGCAAAGCACTACCCATACGCACCCCTTTGCCGCCTGCTACTATTACTGCAATTTTTTCCATAAGGCCGGTACAAAAAAACGGCATTATAGCCGCAATGCAAAACAAAGCCCCGCAAATTGCGGGGCTACTAACATATTGGGATAAATTTCCAATACCTATTTTACCTCCTGCATCATCTTGCGCACCAGCGGAGATATGATTATCAGCACTACACCTGCTATCAGCGCATAAATGGCCAATTGCCTGTACCCATCTGTATAAGCCATCAGCTTAGTAGTCAGAGAAGCATTCTCATCGGCAGTAGCCATACCGGCACCCAGTATACCGGCCACATACTGTCCATAAGCACTGGCCAGGAACCACATGCCCATCATTACCCCCCAAAGCGGTTTGGGAGAAAGCTTGGTCATGATAGACAAGCCTATGGGCGATAAACATAACTCACCTATAGTAATAACCAGGTAAGCCAATGTGAATACATTGAGTGAGGTCATGCCATTGGCATCTGCAAAGAAACGTGTAGCATAGAAAACATAGAAGGCTGCCGCCAAAAAAAGAAAGCCTAAACCAAACTTAACAACGGTATTCGGTTCTATCTTTTTCTGGCTCATCCATACCCACAGCAAGCCTATAAGCGGACTGAATAAAATAACGAAGACAGAATTGGACGTATTATTTACCACGTTAGGGTCTATATGCATACCTACTACTGTATCGTGCAGGTTGTATAAAGCAAATAGGCTTAAAGAGCCTCCGCTCTGCTCAAAGAACGCCCAAAAGAAAATAGAAAATATGATAAACACCAATGCTGCTACCAGTTTCTTGCGTTCGGCAACAGAATATTTAAACATTTCATACACCAGGTAAATCAGCGTTAGCGGCCCGATGATGTACATGAAATAATCTGTATACTCGGTATTGGTAACCAGTAGTAATACAATAGGCAATACTGCAAGCGAACCAACAAACACAGCTATTTCCCGTATTTTTCTTTTACCCGCCGGCAGGTGCAGTAAGGGCGATATACCTATTGGCCCCATCATACGTTGTGTGAACAGGAAGGTAACCAGGCCTATAATCATAACGATACCGGCAAAAGAAAAGGCCAGGCTCCACGAATATTGCTTACCCACCCATACACAAAGAAAGCCCCCTAATAACGCACCAATATTGATGCCTGAATAAAACAGGCCGAAACCGGCATCGCGCCTGCTATCGCCTGCGCGGTACAGATCGCCTACCATGGTAGATATATTGGGTTTGAAAAAGCCTGTACCTACTATAGTAAAACAGGTACCTATATAAAAAAGGTCTTTGGGAGAGGCAGCAATAATAAAGCTACCTGCTATCATCAGCAGGCCACCCCAGAAAAGTGATTTCCTGAAACCCAGCACCTTATCGGCAAAGAGGCCACCAATAAAAGTGAATGCATAGACAAATGCCTGTATAGCACCATATTGCAGGTTGGCCACTTTCTCCGCCAGCAACAACTGCGATACCATAAACACGGTAAGCATACCACGCATACCGTAAAAACAAAACCGTTCCCACATTTCTGTAAGGAACAATAGCCATAGTTGTTTAGGATACTTCCCTTTAAAGTCCTGTATCTCTTCTAATGTTAGCGCCTGCTGCGACATGAATAATAGATAGTTTAGCCACCAAATTAAACTTTATTTCCTATTGCCCCTTTTTATCACCCACAAAAAAAGCAGGGCTTAAGCCCTGCTTTTCGAAAACATTAAAGACTAAAATATTAATGTACGCCATGCATCATTTTCTTCAGTTTGCCGCAAAGCAGGAAGAGGATGACAGAAGCTGCGCCGGCAAAGCCTACAAATATCATGAAGTACGTGTAAAGGCTATCTATTTCCATACCCAGGAAATGCGGGTGTGTTGGCAGACTTGGATCAGGATACAAGGCACTCATGGCACCAGCCAGTTTATTACCGGTAGCTACCGCCAGGAACCAAATACCCATCATCAATGAAGTAAACCTGCCCGGGGTCAGCTTATTTACCATAGACAAACCAATAGGGCTCAGGAACAATTCACCTATAGTATGCAGGAAGTATAGACCAGTAAGAAATATAATACTTGCACCCTGCTCAGGGATACTCTTAGCACCCATAGCAATGAAGAGGTAACCTAATGCAAGAAAAGCAAGACCGAGTGATTGTTTGTAAGGGGCTACCGGCTCTTTACCTTTTTTGGCAAAGCGTACCCACATAGCACTGATGATCGGCGCTAATATTACAATGAACCCAGCATTGAAGCTTTGGAAATAGCTGGCAGGCATTTCCCATCCGAAAATATGGCGATTAGTCTGTGCATCGGCAAAGAAGGTAAGCGAAGCACCCGCCTGTTCGAAACACATCCAGAAGAATATCACGAATATCATGATAAGGATAATAACCCATAGCCTGTCTTTTTCTACTTTGGTCAGTGTACTATCAGTAATAATAACGAAAGGACCTACCAATGTCATACCGTATATCAGCGAGCCCCAAACATCTACGCCCAGTACAAAAAACAGGATGGAGAATACAGCTATGATACCACCTATCAGGATGGTCAATTGTTTTGAATTGAACCCTCCATCTGCAGGTTTTGCAGATTTTTCAGCACCTGTAGCCATGCCAGTCTCTTCATCGCCGCCAATAGGCGCAGCATCCATCAGTTTATTCGGTCCTACACCTAACTGGCGTCCATCAGGCCCTACTACATATTTATTTTTCGTCATGTAGAATATCACCATGCTTATCAGCATACCTACACCGGCAGAGAAGAAACCCCATTTAAAGTCTACGTTCTCTCCCAGGTAACCACATATAAGTGGCGCCAGGAATGCACCTGCGTTGATACCCATATAAAATATCGTATAAGCAGCATCCTTACGGCCATCGCCCTCGGGGTAAAGCTGTCCCACCATAGTCGAGATATTCGGCTTGAAGAAACCATTACCAAATATGAGGAAGGTAAGGCCTGCCCACATCATACTGATGGCAAAGCCCTTATCAGTACTATGAGATGCAGCAGCAGAGAAGAACATCAGGAACTGGCCGATGGCCATCAATATACCGCCTACAAAGATGGACTTACGGTTGCCCCAATAACGGTCTGCAACATAACCACCAATAAGTGGGGTAAGATAAACAAGTCCCGTATAGCTACCATATATATTACTTGCCAGTGCCTTGTCAAGCAACAGCATTTTGGTCATGTACAGCGCAAATATGGCACGCATACCATAGTAACTGAACCTTTCCCAAAACTCTGTAGCAAAAAGCACGTATAGCCCTTTCGGGTGTCCCTGTTGTGTACTACTCATAAAATAAAATCAATTTGAATTGCGAAAGATAGTAAAATTTCAATACCAGCCACACTATGATACAAAAAATCACGCACATCGAGGTATATCCTCCTAATTAGATATTTTTGCAAGCTCTTCAACGTTTTTAATATCCTTTAGATGTCAGCATATAATATATTATTACTGGGCTCAGGTGGCCGCGAATCAGCTTTGGCATGGAAACTCAGCCAAAGCAAATTGTGCAAAGAACTGTTTATAGGGCCGGGCAATGCCGGCACATCCCAATATGGCAGCAATATCAATTTATCGGTTACTGATTTTGAAGCTATTAAACAGGTATGTATTGACTATCATATCGACATACTTTTCCCGGGTGGTGAAGACTCTCTCGTAGCTGGCATCTGGGATTATTTTAAGAATGATGCTGAACTGAAACATATAATTATAGCCGGCCCATCAAAAGAAGGTGCCCAGTTGGAAGGCAGCAAAGCATTTTCTAAAAAGTTCATGCAACGCCATAATATACCAACCGCTGGTTATGCAGAATTTACAGAAACTAATTTTGACGAAGGCATCAGTTATCTAAAGCAACACAGCCTGCCCATAGTTTTGAAAGCAGATGGGCTTGCCGCTGGTAAAGGCGTAGTAATAGCACAGTCTGTAGAAGAAGCTATTGAAGCTTTTACTATGATGATAAAAGAAGCCCAGTTTGGCGATGCCGGCAAAACTGTAGTTGTAGAGCAATTTCTTGCAGGGGTTGAGCTTTCTGTGTTTGCTTTTACAGATGGTACCAGTTATGTGTTACTGCCTGAAGCGAAAGACTACAAGCGTATAGGCGAGGGTGATACCGGCCCCAATACTGGCGGCATGGGCGCTATATCACCAGTACCGTTTGCCGCGGGCAATTTTATGCAAAAAGTAATAGATCGTATTGTAAACCCAACCGTGAACGGATTGAAGGCAGAAAGTATCATTTACCAAGGTTTTATTTTCTTTGGACTGATAAATGTGAGCGGCGACCCTTATGTAATAGAATACAACTGCCGCATGGGCGATCCGGAAACAGAAGCAGTGATGCCAAGACTGGAGAATGACCTGGTAGAACTGATACTGAAAATGCAGCAAGGCAAACTGGATGAAGTAACCGTAAAACATGACAGCCGCGCTGCCGGTACCGTAATGCTTGTATCGGAAGGATACCCCGGCACCTATCCCAAAGGTAAAGCGATGAGTGGACTTGACAAGGTGGAAGACAGTATTTTATTCCACGCCGGTACAACGAATAAAGACAGCCATATAGTAACCAATGGCGGACGGGTAATTGCCATCACCTCTTATGGCAGTAACATACAGGACGCACTGAATAAATCATTTGAAAGTGCAAAGCATATTGAATACGAAGGAAAGTATTACCGCAGGGATATAGGCTTTGAATTTAAAAACTAACGATAAAGGCAGGAGAAATTCCTGCCTTTATCGTTCCACTGCCATCATATTAATTGCCCGCTAAGGTTTTAAAGGCATTGCCAAGGTTATCAATAATATCACTGGCAATCATTGCCTCCTGCGAGTGCTCTGCAGCTGCAATATCACCGGCCGCACCATGCAGGTATACACCTAATAGCGCAGCTTCATTTGGTGTATAGCCCTGTGCCAGCAGCCCGGTTATTATACCTGTCAGCACATCACCGCTGCCCCCTGTAGCCATACCTGCATTACCATTCACATTATACCAGCACTCCCCTTCGGGATTTGCTACAAGCGTATGGTGCCCTTTCAATACTATATTAATATTATACTTCATAGCCTGCATACGGGCCTGTTCTGCCTGTAGCATGCTATTTACCGTTTTGCCAAAAAGCCGTTCAAACTCTTTAGGGTGCGGAGTTATGATGCTGCCATGTGGCAGTTTGTGCATTATTTCCGGTTGTTTCGCCAGCAGGTTCAGCCCGTCGGCATCTATTACTATCGGCTGCTTGCAGGCTTCTATAAAATCGGCAAATGCACGTGCTGTATAATCCTGCATACCCAGGCCCGGGCCTATACCTATAGCCCCGGCTCCTTCCCAGCCATTAAGTGTTGTTACGAATTTATCTCCTTTCGTGGTGCACATAGCTTCTGGTACAGCGGTTTGCAAAACAGTGTAACCACATTCGGGTATAAATGCCCTTACCTTGCCTGGACCGCTGCGCAATGCTGCCTTTACAGCCAGTACAGCAGCGCCCATCATACCATAGCTGCCTGCTATAATTAATACATCTCCATACGTGCCTTTATGACTGAATGGCTTCCTCGGCTTGTACATCGCCCTTGCTGCGTCAGCATCCAGCGTCAGGTAGTTGGTTTGTGTAGCATTTATAAAGGTTGGGTTCAGTCCTATATCAATTATTTCTACTTCACCCGTAAGCATTCCCATTTCTTCATGAAAAAACGAACGCTTGTAGAACTGAAAACTTAAAGTCTGGTCTGCTCTCAGTACGGCAGCCCCTGGCGAAGGAATAATATCTGCAGGCATACCGCTGGGTATGTCAATGGCTATTTTCCGGTTCGGCTGTTCGTTTATATGCTCTATAAATTCAGCCACCCATCCTTCTGTTTGCCGGTTGAGGCCTGTACCCAGGATAGCATCGATAACTATTATATTAGACGGGATATCTGTAATAAAAGCTTCGGGGTGTAAAACACTTACCAATTCAGCATCGATATTCTGTAAGCGCTCCAGGTTCAGTTTACAATCGGCAGAGAGTGAGTCACTGAATTGCAGCAGGAATGCCTTTACACCGTAACCCTGCCGGTGCAGCATACGGGTGATAGCCAGCCCATCGCCCCCGTTGTTACCCGTACCACAGAGTATGGCAAATACAGCGTCTTTGGGCACTTGCGCCGTTATCCATTCTACACAACGTGCAGCAGCCCGTTCCATCAGGTCGTAAGACGATATGGAGGCCGCATGTATCGTATACGCATCACACGCTTTTATTTGCGATGCACTGAAAACTTTCATGCTGCCAAAATACGCCAAAAGCAAATATCAAAGGGCCATACATTAAAGTATTGTAACAAGTATGTAAGTTAATATCCTGGTTTGGTCACTATACTGTAATTCCTATCTTTGTTCCTTTCACAAAACCCATAAAGCAGTATTTTGGGCAACTATTCCAGAATACACCTTAACTAATAACTTTTATATGCAAAAGCGCGCCGGCCTTTTAGCCATTTTATTATTATGCTTATTTGCTACTGCCTATGCCCAAACAGGTACTATCAAAGGCTTTGTTTATGACAAGGCCAGCGGTGAACCCATGAATGCTGCCAGTGTAAGACTGGAAGGCACTAAACTGGCTGTGCAGACAGATATCAATGGTTATTTTTCCATAGGCCAGGTGCCTGAAGGTACTTATACCATCTATGCCAGCGTAGTAGGCTATGATACGGTAAAATCGTCCGTTAATATTAAATCGGGGCAACTGGTGTCTAAAAAATTGTTCATGGGCATCAAAGGTGTGGAACTGAAAGGAGTAGAGGTATCTGCCCGTAAAACACAAAAAATTACACAGATCAACGCTGGTATGACCACGGTAACACCGCGCGAAATGAAACTGATGCCAAGTGCGGGTGGCGAACCGGACATTGCACAATACCTGCAAGTGGTACCGGGTGTGGTTTTCACCGGCGACCAGGGCGGACAATTATACATACGCGGTGGTGCACCTTCTCAAACAGGCATCCTGCTGGATGGCGTAACTATTTATAATCCATTCCACAGCATAGGCTTGTATTCTGTTTTTGAAACAGACGCTATAAGAAGCGTAGATGTACAAACAGCAGGTTTTAATGCTCAATACGGCAACCGTACATCGGCCATACTGGACGTACACACAAAAGATGGTAATAAGAACCGCCTGTCGGGTAAGGTATCTGCATCTCCTATTATGGCACGTGTTATGCTGGAAGGGCCTTTGAGCAAACCAGCGCGTGAGGGTGCATCTTCAACTACATTCCTGCTGTCTTTAAAACATAGCTACCTGGGCAGCACTTCCAAATCTATTTACGGCGGCTTTGGTGAGCCTTTCAAAAGTGGCCTGCCTTACGACTTCACAGACATTTACGGCAAAGTAACTTTTAACGGTGATAACGGTAGCAAACTGAACCTGTTTGGCTTCAATTTTGACGATAAAGCGAAAGTGCTGAACCCGGTTACACATACTGAAACCTCAAACTTCCATTGGAATGCGTTAGGTTTCGGTACTACATTCGTAGTAACACCGGGTAGCAGCTCTGCACTTATCAGCGGTAAATTTGCTTATTCAAAATACAATATCGATAATAACCAATTATACGGTATACCACGCAGCAGCGGTATCGATGGTTTTGAAGGCGGTCTTGATTTCACCTACTTCTTTTCCGGCTACAGCCAGTTGAAATATGGTATTGAAGTAAGCGGCCTGCACACTGCACTGGATTATGCAAACTCTATTGGCGCCACTACTACACTCGATCGCAGGAATACACTGGGTAGCCTGTATGCTATGTTCCGTAAAAACTTTAATGAGAAACTGGTATTCGAACCAAGTGTACGCCTGCAGTATTATTCATCTCTTGCAAAGCTGTCACCAGAGCCGCGCCTGGGCCTTAAATACAATATCTCATCAGATGTACGCCTGAAAGCTGCCGGTGGTATTTATTCTCAAAATATCATCAGCACCAAAAGCGACCGCGATATCGTTAACTTCTTCACCGGTTTCATCCTAAGCCCGGACCAGACTGTTATCAATACAGACAAGCAACCGGTTAACAACAACCTGCAAATGGCTTACCATGCGTTGTTTGGAGTGGAAGTAGATATTCAAAATGTAGAGCTGAACCTGGAACCATGGTATAAGAACTTTACACAAAACATGGAACTGAGCCGTATTAAAGTAAATGCTTCTGACGGGGACTTTACAGCAGGTAGCGGACAAGCCTATGGCGTTGACCTGTCTGCCAGGTATAACCGCAAGCGCATTTACCTGTGGGGCGTAGTTTCTTATCAATCTGTAAAATACCAGACTTTGATCCGCCAGGGTAATAACACGAATGGCGAAGTGGTAAAACAAGATTTCCCGCCACCATTTGACCGCCGCTTTAATATGAACCTGGTAGGTGCTTACACTGCGGGTAAAAAGAAAGATTGGGAATTATCTACCCGTTTCAACGTAGGATCTCCATTCCCTTTCACACAAACACAAGGGTTCTATGAAAACCTTAACCCTATGCAAAATGGTATCGGTACCAACATTTATACACAGAATGGCGGACAGCCAGGTGTTATCTATGCCAACGATATCAACGGCGGTCGCCTGTCGTGGTATCATCGCCTGGATATTTCTGTACGCAAACGTTTTACCCTGAGCAAAACATCGAATGTTGAATCTACACTTAGCATAAGCAATGTGTACAACAGGCAGAATATATTTTATGTAGACCGTATAGAAAATACACGTGTTTACCAATTACCTGTATTCCCAAGTTTGAATGTGACCTGGAATTTCTAACATAAACAGCTGAATGACGCAACGAAAGAAACCACATTTCTCCCGGAGCCTGGCTTACTTAACTTTTACGTTCCTGTTAAGTAGCCAGGCTTCGGCTCAAATACACACACCTCAATTACCTGCAAATAGTTATGTGTTTCTGGTTGAAGAACAATTTCAACAGGGACACTATACGGCTGCTATACAGTCTGCCGACAAATATTTGATGCAACAACAGGGTAATATCTACAGCAAAAATATTGATGTAGATAAAGTAAAATTTTACCGCATAGCATCTGCGCTGAAATTAGGCACTAATACCAGTATAGACGAAGCAAAAGCATACATTGCCTCTACGGCCAACCCTGCAGGCAAACAACGGATGGCGTATCGCCTGGCCCAGTTTTATTTTGAACAGGGCATGCTGGCCAATGCTATCCCTTACTACGAGATGGCAGGAATAGAAAACCTGAGCAATGCAGAAATAGCCAATGCCCGTTTTGAACTGGCTTATTGCTATTTCAACAGCAAACAGTTTGACAAAGCAGAACCGTTACTGGCGTCTATTAAAGCGCTGGATGGTAAATATTACAATGCAGGCAACTATTATTATGGCTTGCTGGCTTATAATGAGAGCAACTATGCAGAAGCCTTAAAAAGTTTCCAGATAATAGAGAACCAGAAAGAGTATAATTCTATTGTACCCTACTACATTGCAGAGATATACTACTTTATGGGCAATAAAGACAAAGCATTGTCTGATGCCAAACGCCTGATAAATAAGCCCGAAAAGCAGTTTTACGACAATGAGCTGCACTTACTGGCAGCACAGGTATTGTTTGAAGACCAGAAATATGCTGAAGCCCTGCCCTATTTCGAACATTACTACCAGCACAGTGATAAAATAAGAAAGGAAGATCTGTATGAAATGGCTTATTGCTATTTCCGCGGCCAGCAATGGGATAATGCTATTGATAAGTTCAGGCAACTGAGCAATACGCAAGACTCGCTGGGACAGACATCTATGTACCTGCTGGGCGATTGTTACCTGAAAACAGGCGACCGAAGAAGTGCACGTAACGCTTTCAGTGTATGTGCCGACATGCCATACAATGCAGGACAACGTGAAGCCGCACTTTTGCTAGCAGCAAAGCTGTCCTATGAGCTGGGATATAATGACGAAGCTATATCCCGTATCAACGACCTGTTGCAAGACTATCCTAATACCCGGTATAAAGATGAAGCGAAGACATTAATGTCTGACTTGCTGATAAAGACCAATAATTATGCTGATGCTTATAATTCGCTGAGAGAAGTAAAGACACAGGATGAAAATTATTGGCGCGTGCTGCAAAAAGTAACGTATGGATACGCCCTGCAGCAAATGCAGGCAAGAAATAACAGCGTAGCCGATGAATTGCTGGCTTTGTCTCTGCGTCACCCGGCAGATGCTGCCTACGAAGCGGCAGCGCTCTTCTGGCGGGGCGACATGGCTTATAAACAACATCAATATGAAAATACGATCAGCTATACCCAAAGTTTTATTACTAAGGCTGATGGAAACAGGCATATACAATATCTGAGCCCTGAGGCTACTATGGATAATGCCTACACTAACATGGGTTACGCCTCTATGGCCTTGAATGACTACAAAGCTGCACAAACCTATTTTAGTAAAGCGCAGCAGGCACAGGCCTATGATTCTGCGCGCTATGTTAATTCACTGCTGCGCGAAGCTGATGCTGTATTCATGCAAAAAGATTACACACG
>JANINW010000027.1:47675-55232 GCA_024508935.1 Flavipsychrobacter sp.
GCGCTATAGCCTTGTACGATAAAGTAATAGCTGCAAACGGTGCCGATGCTGACTATGCACGTTTTCAAAAAGCAGTTATACTTGGGCTTGCAGGCCGCACAAATGAAAAAATAAACATACTGCAGGGTCTCATTAATAAAACACCTGCATCGGCCTACAGGTATGATGCGCACTATGAAATAGCACTGGCCTACATTGAAGCTGATAAGTATAAAGAAGCTATCGCAATGCTGACGCCATTAACGGAGGCATTCGACAAGCGCGACCTGGCCCCTAAAGCATGGATGAAAATTGGCTTTGCTCACCAGCAGGCCGGTAACGATGATAAAGCAATAGAAGCCTATCGCCATGTAGCGGTAGAATACCCCACATCTGAAGAACGCCCGGCAGCTTTAGATGCACTGAAAAGCCTGTATATTGAGCATAACCAGCCCGGTGCTTATGCACAACTGCTGAAGGATAATAATATCTCAACATCAGGAGATGCTGCGGTAGATTCTGCTTACTATGCAGCGGCTGAAACACAATTTGGCGCGGGTAAATGGCAAAATGCCAAACAAGCCTTAGGACAATACCTCTCCCAATATCCAAACGGCGTGTTTGCTAATAAAGCGCATTATTATAAGGCAGAGAGCCATTATCAACTCAAAGAGTACAAAGAAGCGTTGGTGGATTACGATGCTGTGCTGAATAATTCATGGAGCAATTTTTCTGAACCTTCAGCTAAGCGGGCAGCCATCATAGCATTCAACAATAAAGATTACACTGCTGCATTGAACTATTACAGCAAGCTGCGCAATACTGCCATGGGTGCTGAAAACCTGCAGGCTGCTTATAATGGCATGATGCAAAGCAGCTTCAACCTGAAACAATACGAAACTGCTGCGCTATATGCTGACACCGTTCTTTCTTTACCCGGCGCTGATGAAGCCATTGTAAATAATGCACTCAGTCATAAGGCAAAATCGCTGTACAACCAAGGTAAACAGGAAGACGCTTTCAACTTGTTCAAACAACTGCAAAGCAGCAAAAATCCTGCAATAGCAGCAGAAGCACATTATTATGTTGCAGAAGCTTATTACAAACAGGATAAACTGAAAGAAGCGGAAGCCGCTGCCAATACGACCATTAAAAATGCAGCAGGCAATGAATACTTAGTGGTAAAATCGTTCATACTGCTGGCAGACATTTTGGTGAAGCAAAAAGATTATTTCAACGCGAAAGCCACGCTGCAAAGTCTTGTAAAGAATGTGAAGATACCTGAGCTGAAACAGGAAGCCGCCGGCAAACTGGAAGAAGTGAAGGCGATGGAAAAGAAACAAAGTAAAGTATCAGAAGAATAATATTGTAAGCATGAGGTTAAAGCACCTTTATATCATATTGGTTTTGTTGAGCCTTTCCTTTGCAGCGGAAGCACAAAAGAAAGGCCGTAAAGCGACGCCTAAAAAATCGCCCGCAAAAAAGGAAATAGTAAAGAAAACTGCAGCTAAAAAGCAGGCCCCAAAAACGAAGCAGCAACCGGGCAAGGCACCTGCGTTAAAACGTGATACAACTCTTAAAGGTGCCACCATTGAGATCATACAATCTTACAAACCGGAAGTAAAGCAGGCGCCAAAACCTGAATTTACAGCTTCGGTACCGCCGCCGGATACTTCGCATCCTGTATTCAATTATGAGGTACCATCTCAAACCCTCAACTACACTTATTATTCCCAGCCATTGCGCCCATTGGCACTTGGCAGAGATTCGTCTGTTATACCTTTCTACAATTATATAAAGCTGGGGGGCGGCAACCTGTCTACTTTATTTGCCGATGCTGCTATAGGCAGCCTGCGTGGGGAAAATTATGAATCGGCTATACACCTGCATCATCTATCCCAGAACGGGAATATAACCGACCAGAAAGTTGCGTTGACAGGACTAGAAGCAGATGGCAACTTGCACACAGCCAAGAATGTATGGCACGCAGACCTGGGCGTATTGCATAATACCTATTATTACTACGGTTACGACCAAACTAAATACAGCTTTAACAGCGGGGCTATCAAACAGGCATTTACCGGACTGAAAGTGGGATTGGATATGAAGAAAGAAGAAACTATGATACGTGAACTGGGGTATCATCCTGCTTTCAATATTTCTCTTTATAGCGATAACTATGCTACTACCGAGCGTACTATTGATTTTAATGCGCCTATAGATTATGCATTAGATTCTTCACTTCGCCTGGGTATTGGTGTAAATGGCTCTATGACCCAATACAACAGCAAGCTGGCCAACCAAACCAATAATGTATTACAGGTAACCCCTGCCGTATATTTTGCAAAAGGCGGACTTAGCGGTAAAGCAGGGCTATACCCTACTTTTGGCAAGAATAACACCTACCTGCTGCCGGATATTGAAGCCAAGTATAAGATAGGTGAAAGCCAGGTGAACCTTTTCCTGGGCTGGCAGGGATTACTAAAGAAGAATACGCTGGAAGAATTATCTACACGCAACCCTTATATAAATACTTCCTTTACTGTACAGCAAACCCATACCGACGAAATATTTGGCGGTATACAGGGTAATGTTGGGTCGCATATCAGCCTGAGTGGCCGTGTTAGCTGGTGGCAATACCAGAACCTGCCATTATTTATCAATGACACAGCCACTGATGAAAAGCAATTCCTAATTGCAACTGACCCTAAAGTAAATGCACTTTCATTGCAGGGTATGATACGCTATCAGGTTGCTAACATACTTTCTGTGGGCTTTAATGCAACGCTGACCAGTTTCAGTAACAATGCGTACAAACACGTATGGCATGAGCCTACCGTAAAGCTGGGGGCTGATCTGCTGGTGAAACCATTCCCTGCGCTAACTATTACCGCATATTTATCAGTACTGGATGGCATGTATGCAGTAGAAAAAGGTAACCTGAGCCATAAACTCAGCACTATTTTTGACTTGGGAGGCAATGCAGAATACCTGATCATACCGCGTCTATCTGCATTTATACAGGTAAACAACCTGCTGAATAATAAATACCAGCGCTGGAACGGCTATGAGGCTTACGGATTGAATATTTATGGTGGAATCAGGTTTAAATTTTAAACTTGTTAGTGAATTTTAAGGCTATTGATTAATTTACACCCCGATTTGCATGATGGAGGTAGCTAAATACATAGGGCTTTTTTTACTGAAAAATAAAACCTGCTATATACATGGCCTGGGTAACCTTGAGCTAAAAAGGAAGCCGGCAATGTATGATGGCAGCGCCCTCCTCGCCCCTTCTTACGAGGTGAATGTAGTACCCGTGGGTACTGTAGATGAATCGCTCGCTAACTTTATTGCTACCAACGAACAGATCAGCATATCTAAGGCTTCTGCTGCCCTGAAAGACTTCAGTACACAAACCAAGGCAAAAATAGCTGCGGGGCGGTATGTTACGATTCCGTCAATAGGAAAATTTGCTGAGACCAACGGGAAATTACAGTTTATTACAGACCCTTACCTGCAATATGCATTGCCGGCCATAGCCATACAACGCTCACCTGCAAGGCGCGTAGATAATACTACTGCTAAACCGATAGTTCAAACACCATCTCCGGCTGCACCGGCTATGCCATCCTATACACCAGGTGCAGTACCTGAAGAAGAAACAGAAGGTGTACGCCTGAACTGGGGCAGGATATTGCTGGTGGGCATTATACTGGCGGCCACTATAGCATTGGCTGTATTTGGCTATCGCTATATGAAAGGCAAACGCGGTACAGTGCCTGCTGCCGACACTACAACCTTACAAACAACCGTTCAACCACAATATACACCACCTGTGGTAGCGGATACGGTGCAAACAGACACATCTCTTATAGATAATGGAGAACCTGCAACCGGTACAATACCTGCCACTGTCAATAAAGGGCCATTGGTAAATTTCAGGGTAATACTGAATGTATATGATGAAAGGCCGAAAGCCGAGAAACGCCTGCAACGCCTGCGCAGCTATGGTAATAAGGTGGATATGATAGCGGAAGATTCTACAACATTCTTTATCGTTATGCCGGTATCTGCATCTACCAGCGATACATCACGCATTCTCGATTCGTTGCAGCGCAATTTCAATCCTGACGGGGTAAGTATCTACTAAGGCCTCTTCCCTTCCATTTCCAATAACTTCTCCAGCACTACAAACGTTGCCGGGCAAGCAGTTGCATTTTTCAATGTGAGTGGTACCCGTTTCAGCAATACATCTTCGTCTGTATAAGGATAACGCCGGCAATCACTTGGCCGGTCTTCATAAATATTGCAAGTATTATCAGCAGCGAGGAAAGGGCAGGGGGATCTTTTCACCACGTAATCATTGTCCTCGTCCAGCCGCAGGTATGTTTCCACAAAATCTCCTTCTTTCATGCGCAGCACTTTTGCTATGCGTTTTATGTCCGGTGTTTTGAAACGGGGAGAATAATTTTTACAACAGTTGGCACATTGCAGGCAGTCTATTTTACTGAAGGCTTCTTCATGCAGGTCTGGCAAGGCTTTCAGCATTTTATTCTTATTGCCCTTTTCCAGCATGCGCTTGTAAGCCTTCTGGTGTTCTTTAGCCGCCTTATCCCAGTTTTCAGGTATCATACACACATTTTCCTCCCGATAGAAGAGACTTTTATTTATTAAAAATGGGCCGCCGGGGCAGCCCATTTCAATTATTTATTTTTTGCCACCTTACAATGAGTCATTGATCCATTATCAGAGGTTCATCTTTTCCATTATACGCTCCAGGTCGCTATCGCTGTAAAACTCTATCACTACCGCACCTTTACCATTTTTCTTTCTTTCCAGTTTCACTTTAGTACTAAAGTGCGAAGCCATATTATCTTCTATGCGTTTGTAAGCCGGTGGTAGCTTTACCAGCGCGGTGGTATTTTGAGCAACGGCCCCACCTTTCTCACCTTGCAGCATATTTTTAACCAGTTGCTCTACCTGCCTTACAGACAAACCCTTTTCTAATGTTTCGCGAAACACGTACAATTGTTGGTCTATATGCTCCAGGCCAATGATGGCACGTGCATGGCCCATGCTTATCTGGCCATCACGTACAGCTTTCTGCACGTCTGGTGGTAGTCTCAGCAATCGCAGGTAATTGGTAACGGTGCTCCGTTCCTTCTTCATACGGTCTGCTACCTGTTCCTGTGTCAGCTCACATTCGTCCATCAGGCGCTTGTAGCTCAGGGCTACTTCTATCGCATTCAGGTTTTCGCGTTGCAGGTTTTCCAGCAATGCCATTTCCAGCAGTTGCTGATCATCAGCAGTGCGTATATAAGCAGGGATATCTTTCAGGCCGGCCAGTTTCGATGCACGTAAGCGGCGCTCACCTGAAATAAGCTGGTATTGAGTAGGCCCTAATTTTATTACAGTAATGGGTTGTATAATATCGTGCAGCTTAATGCTTTCAGACAATTCTTTCAGTGCCGTCTCATCAAAATCGCGGCGAGGCTGTTTGGGGTTTACTTCTATCTGCTCAACAGGTATACGCACGATACTGCCTGCAGACTGCCCTGAAACTGCCGGAGGCACGTTGGATGGGCTATTGGCCTCCCCCGTTACTTTCAATTCTTCATCTATCGTATTGAGCAAGGCGCGTATGCCTTTGCCCAACGCCTGTTTCTTATTGGTCTGCGACATGCTGGTCTCCTGTTTCAAATATTCTGTCCTCGTTCTTTATTTTAGTCATATTGTTTTTCTGCAGTATTTCCTTCGCCAGGTTCAGGTAGTTTACTGCACCGGTACTTTCTGCATCATACATCAGCGCCGGGGTACCGAAGCTCGGTGCTTCGCCCAGGCGGGTATTCCGGTGCACAATGGTATTGAACACCAGTTCGTTAAAGTGATTCTTAATCTCCTCTACTACCTGGTTGCTCAGGCGCAGGCGGCCATCATACATGGTCATCAATATACCTTCTATCTGCAGTTCGGTATTAATGCGTGTCTGCACGATCTTTATCGTGTTGAGCAATTTACCCAAGCCTTCCAGGGCAAAGTATTCGCACTGTACAGGTATTACTACGCTATCTGCCGCTGTAAGGGCATTTACCGTAATAAGACCCAGCGACGGAGAGCAATCGATGATAATGAAATCAAATTCTTTTCGCTGCTGCTCCAGGGCGTTCCGCATTACATGCTCGCGGTTGGGATGGTGTATCAGCTCTATCTCCGCACCCACCAAGTCCAGGTGCGACGGCAGCAGGTAGAGGTTAGGTGTTTCTGTTTCCAGTATCACCTGCGCTGCCGGTGTATCATTCACCATACAGTCGTACAGGCTCAGCTGTATATTTTTCAGGTCAAAGCCGTTTCCTGTGGTACTGTTTGCCTGCGGGTCGCCGTCTACTAACAAAGTTTTGTATTCCAGTACCGCCAGGCTGGCAGCCAGGTTAATGGCTGTAGTGGTCTTACCCACTCCCCCTTTCTGATTTGCAATTGCTATTACTTTAGCCATATCTTAAAATTAACCTATCCTCAGTTATTTGTTTGTTTTCCGGTATTATAGTTATTCAATATTTATACACTTATTGTTTCACCTATGCCAGGAAGCAATAATTCTCTGCCATCGCTGCTAAACATATTGGTCGCCTGTTCTTTATTTATACTTATTGGCGGCCAGGTATTGTAATGCACGCCTACAATCTTTTTACACTGAATGAATGCAGCAGCAGCCAATGCATCTGACGGATCCATGGTAAAATTGCCGCCTATAGGCAATACTGCGAAATCGAGCTTGCCATAGCGCGGTATCAGCTGCATGTCCATGGTCAGGCAGGTATCTCCCGCGTAGTAAAAACTACCTTCCGCCAGTTTTATTACAAAACCGCCTGGGTTACCACCGTAGCTGCCATCGGGCATACTGCTGCTGTGCGCTGCCGGCACCATGCGTACCAGACCAAACTCGGCCAGGAAAGGGCCATAGTTCATTGAATGCGTGTGGGCGCAACCCTGCTTTTTGAACCAGTTGGCCACTTCTGCCGTAGCTATTATAGTCGCTCCGGTGCGGTCAGCTATAGCCTTGCAGTCTGCTACATGGTCGCCATGCCCGTGCGATAATAATATATAATCTGCTTCTATGGAATTTATATCAATATGGCCTGCTATAGGGTTGCCGCTGATAAACGGGTCGAATAAAAGCTTTTTACCACCGGCCTCCACCGCAAAACAAGCATGGCCGTAATACGTTAACTGCATGATTATTAATAGAAAATCCTCTTAAGAAGTGTAATATACAAAGTTAATGTTCCACGATGAATTTTCGTGAAACATTTAGCCTGTTTGTGGAAAAAAAGAACAAGCTCATCTACCCCTAACTACCGTTGCGCAGGAGGTTAATTTTGTGAATATCTCTGTCACCTGTTTTTAATAACTTTATTCACCACTACGATCATATGCCGTTATCTCCTTTACAAAAGAACAATGTCACCATTCTGAATGCAGACAATTTTAAAGACACCATCATTTTTGCGCATGGATTTGGCACCGACCAGGCAGCATGGGAACATGTAGCCACTGCATTTGCCAAAGACTACCGCA
>JANINW010000027.1:55242-94365 GCA_024508935.1 Flavipsychrobacter sp.
TAGTGCTGTACGATAACGTGGGCGCCGGCAAATCTGATCCTGCAGCATTTAGCCCCAATAAATACGATAGCTTATATAGCTATGCGGACGACCTGCTGGATATCTGTAATGCGCTGCATGTAAAAGATGCCATCATGGTAGGCCACTCTGTAAGTGGGATGATAAGCCTGCTGGCAGCCATAAAACAACCGGAAAGGTTTAAAAAGCTGGTATTGGTAGGTGCCACCGCCCGCTATCTTAATGATGATGGATATGTTGGCGGCTTTGATCAACCAGGACTGAATGCGGTGTATGACACAATGGCCAACAATTACTATGCATGGGTCAGCGGTTTTGCACCTGCGGCAATGGCCAATCCCGACCGTCCGCAGCTAACGGAGAACTTTGCAAGTACATTAGGTGCCATACGTCCGGATATAGCACAATCTGTAGCCAGGGTTATTTTTCAGTCGGATCATAGAAAGGACCTGCCCCTGCTTAATACAGAAACCCTCATTCTGCAAACCAAACAAGATATAGCTGTGTCGATGGAGGCAGCAGAATACCTGCACCTGCATATAAAGAACAGCAAGCTGCAGGTAGTGAATGCAGAAGGTCACTTTCCTCATATAAGCGCACCAAACGAGATTATCACTGCAATAAAAAGCTTTATATAAAATTTGTCAACACCTACTCATATCGATTGGAAACAGGAGGCGCTGGAATTCCTTTCTGAACTATGCGCTGTAAAAAGAGAACGCCATCTTGCAGACCTCCGAATCGCATCTTTAAATCTTATAACAAGGCATGCACATGCCAATGCCGCATTCATGGTACGGCTGGAAGATGCTATTACAGCACGTGTGCTGGCCGCACATAATATTAACCTTCCTTCATTTGTTGATCCCGAATTTACAGCCATCGCAGTAGCCGGCAATAAGATACTGGCCATTGATGGCACAGCCATTGGCCTACCTGACCTGGGGGAACTGATTGTGTTTCCAATAGACCACAAACCATATATAGGCCTGTGTGTGCTGGTTTATACACAACGCCCGGAAGAAAGCAGCGCCTACCGGGAATTCCTGGAGCACGCCTGGGTAGGGCTAAACGATATAACCCTGCAGGTAAAGAACGACTACCTCATGGAACAGCTCACCAGCAGATTCAATACCATACTGGGCACTATACCAGAAGGCATCGTTTTTGTAGACGACCGTGGCGATGAAGGTTGGATAAATGCAAATGCAGCTGCACTGCTACAACTGCCGGAAGGGTCGAACAAATCTGTGGCTATATCAGCAGCCATGCAGCAATTAAGAAAGCAAGCGGTGAACCAGGACGATATTGTAAGTAAAGCTGCAACTCTGTACCAAGCCCCGCTGCAAGCACTTACAAACTGGATATGGATATTCGGCAGCCCTGCAACTAGAGTGCTGGACGTGTCTGTCGTACCGGTCATATCAGAGAACGGTGGAGGACGGTTATTTGCTTTTGCTGATATAACCCAGATACATATTGCCGGCGAACAGCTGAAAGAACTAAATACAGAACTGGCAGAGAAAAGGAAAATAGCCGAAGAACAGAACCAGGCAAAATCAGAATTCCTGGCGAATATGAGCCATGAAATACGCACACCTATGAATGGCGTAATAGGCATGACCAGCCTGCTGGTGAATACACCACTCAACAGCGAACAGCAGGACTATGTAGAGACTATACGCATCAGCGGAGAAGCCTTGCTGTCTATTATCAATGATATACTCGACTTCTCGAAAATAGAATCGGGCAAGATGGACCTTGAAAGCCATCCTTTCAGAATAAATACAGTAATTGAAGAGACCTATGACTTGCTGGGTGTAAAAGCTAATGAAAAAGGTTTGGACCTGTTGTATTATATAGAGCCGGGCGTACCTTCTGAGATAATGGGTGATATTACCCGTTTTCGGCAAATATTGGTAAACCTGGTTTCAAATGGCCTGAAATTTACAGACAAAGGAGACATACTAATTACCGCGCGCTCATTAGAATTTGATGGCGATGTATATACACTTGAGTTTACAGTAAAAGATACCGGAATAGGTATACCTGAAGATAAATTTCATAAGCTATTTGAAAGTTTTTCGCAGGTAGATTCATCCACTACACGCAAGTACGGCGGCACAGGCCTTGGCCTAGCTATATGCCAGCGTTTAGTGCAGCTAATGGGAGGCAGCATACGTATAGAAAGCGAGCCAGGTAAAGGTTCTTCATTTATTTTCACTATTAAGGCTACACCCAATAAACAGGCCATACGCTACAGTACAAAAGAAAAAACACCTACGTCCCTTAAAGACAAATCCATACTTGTATTGGATGATAACGAAACCAATTTAAAGATATTGCATGCCCATTTTGAAATGTGGGGTATGCAAACCACAGCTTGCAATAACTACACCAATGCACTTGAGGCGCTCAGATCCGAACATTTCGATATAGGCATGGTAGACATGATGATGCCGGAAAAGGACGGGATGGAAGTTGCAAGGCTTATCAAAAGTATAAATGATACAATACCGCTGGTATTGTTCAGCTCAGCAGGGTATATTTCCATGAACGATTCCGAAGTGCGAGACCTGTTTGCTGCTGTTATAAACAAACCGGTGAAATACCAGCAGGTACAGCAAACACTGGAAAATATACTTACTCAAAATAACACCCGGGAAGTGAGGCCCACGTTAACTACTGAGCAGCCGGCTTCAATCAAACCTATTCATATACTGGTTGCTGAAGACGACTTAATTAACCAGAAAATGATAGCTAAGGCCTTAGAAAAACTAGGCCATAGTTACGAAATAGTTGCTAACGGCAAGCTAGCCGTAGACAATGCCATTAATAAAAGCTACGATATTATATTGATGGACATGATGATGCCGGAAATGGACGGCATGGAGGCAACAAAAACCATAAGAAGTTTGTTAGAAAACAAAAGCCCCGTCATCATCGCCCTTACAGCCAATGCACTTACAGGTGAAAAAGAAGCATTATTAGCCAATGGCATGGACGATTATCTAAGTAAACCTTACAAACTACAAGACATTGCAGGCATAATAGACAAATGGACTAACAAGGCATAAGGACGATGAGAAAAGAATACGAGCATATCAATCTTGACTATATCTATGATATGGCAGATGAGGACAACAATTTCGTGGTAGAAATGATACAAAGCTGCCTGGAATCTCTCGGGCCAAATATTGCCACGCTGGCAGAAACAGCAAAGAATGGAGAAGTAACCGCCGTTACTGCCCTGGCGCATAAGATAAAAGGAACGCTAATGCTGGTAACCCTTAAAAGTCCGGTTAATGAGCTGGATAAACTAGAGCATACCGGTGAGGCGCTCACCCGGGAGGAGCTTGTAGCAACGGCCAATAAAATAGCATCAGACTATGTACTTGTTGAAATTGAATTAAAAAATGCCCTGACGGACCTCAACGAACAATAAAAACGGGGCTGCTATTAGCAGCCCCGTGCACATTAACACAACAAACTTCTTATCAGTTTATGTCAGCTACATCGTAACTCTGTACGCTGAACAAGCCATAGCCGTTCTTCACATTCGTATACACATTCGTAGGTTCAGAAAATGGATTATCGGAATTTTCAGAAGCGAACAGGTATGATTTGCGGAACTTGAAAAAATCTTCTGTTACATGCCGCAACACTATCCTTACCTTGTTATTTACACCACCTGCTACATAAGGCTCTAAAAGGTGGCTGTTTACAAACAACCGTATCTCTTTCCGCGTTCCGTTGAATAATGCATCACGAAAGAAGATACCTTTGCTCGACAAGCAAGTATTTTGGTCTATGCTTTCATTATAAATGCTTTCCACACTTGCATCCGTGGTATTTATACAAGTTTCATTATAGGAGCTGTCATACCCGTTAGCTTCCCATTCAAAACTAATGATATAATAATCACCCATAGTCTGGGGGTCGTCAAATGTCAGCCTCACCTCATCCTGCTGCTGGCCATCTATATCTATTTTGGTTTTAGGTATACGCTGTATTTTAGCTATAGGCACAAATGAAGGCACTGCAGTTACAGCTGTTGCTTCAGCATAGGATGGAGCACTTACTTTTATAGCATATTTACTACCGGCATCAGCCACCGTTTGTGAAACATATACTCCATAAGTTGCATTATACCTTAGGGTATCTGCCGTCGCATTATCTTTCAGTAATACCACTTTGGCATCTGCCACGTCCAGGTTTTGGCCTTTTTTATACTTCAATATACTCATCGATTTGCCTACCGAAACGGTAATTGTATCTCCCACTTCGGTACTGCTGTTCAGCACCAATGACGATTTATACTCGGGCACCTTTACAGTTATCTCCTTTTCGCACGATGTAAAGACAGCAGTGACAAATAACATGCTGATATAACGGCTGTATTTCGATTTCATGATCTGTTTCATTTTGAATAATTAAAATTTGAACTGGTAACTGATAGAAGGAATAATAGGAAACAGGCTCATTTGCTTGAACACTGCACTGCCCTGGCTATTGGTAGAGTTATAGATATAAAAAGGATTTTTCCTGTTGTAAACATTATAAGCGCTTATTACCCAGGCACGTTCCCAATTTTTACGCTGTTTTGAGAATTTAATACTCACGTCAGCGCGGTGATAAGACGGCATCCTGTAACCATTCCTTTCTCCAAAAACCTGTACCGTATTACCATCAGGACCATTATAATAGCCAACCGGCAAGGTCAGCGCATTGCCGGTGCCATATACCCATTCTGCACTCACTTCTATATTCTTTGCCAGTTCGTAGATACCTGCTACCTTAAAATCATGCCTTCTATCGTACCTGTAAGGAAACTCTTTACCGTTATTCAGGTTATCGAAATGGCGGGTAGTCCATGACAATGTGTAACCCATCATACCTGTAAAGCGTCCTTTTTTCTTTTGCAGGAATAATTCCAGTCCATAGCTTTTACCTGTACCTGTTTCTATCTTCTCTTCCCATGTATTGCTTGCGTTAAAAAAGCTGGCACCTTCTTTATACTCCAATACATTCTGCATGGTTTTATAGTATCCTTCCACACTCATTTCAATACCGGTATTGTGTGTATAGGCTATACCTGCTGCTCCCTGGTAAGATTTTTGCATGGGTATTTTGGCTGTAACCGGCACCCAAAGATCTGTCGGCAGACCTATAGAAGAATTGGTAAGCAGGTGTATAAATTGGTTCATCTGAACAAACGATGCCTTTGCACTCAACCTGTCGTTAATTAGATAACGCAGTGCAAGACGTGGCTGAATAGCCTGGTAGAAATTATTTTGAACTGAAAAGCCGGTCCAGTGTACGCCAATATTTGCCTTCAGCGAATTGGTTAGTTTGATATCATCTTCAATATATGCGTCTATTTCTCCGGCATTTATATCTTTTGAACCTACAGTAGTATCCTGTTTCATGCCACCTACCTCTACTTTCGTTTGCTGTGCACCAGGCTTATAGGTATGGTATACATAGCTAACGCCTGTTTTTATGTAGTGGTTAGGGTGTGGTATGTAATCGAAATCATATTTAACAGCCTTATCGTTGATACCTGAACGGTACTTCAATAAAAATTCTTCATTAGACCCGCTAAATGTACTCTTGTTCTGCGTTGAGATAAGGAAGTTGTAGTGGCTGTAATATGCGGTCAGGTTACCGAATAGTTTGTTGTTGTACTGGTGGTTCCACCTTCCCACTGCGGTAGCATTACCCCATTTAAGATTGGTATTAAAAGATGACGAGGAGCTCTCGTCTCCATTCTGTTTTTCCCTGGCGTAAAATTTATCGTTCCCGAAATATCCACTGATGTATAAATGGTCTTTATCCGTAAGTTTAAAATTGGCTTTACCATTCAGGTCATAGAAATAGTAACCGCCTTTTATATTTCCTTTTATGAATGGTTTGGCGAGCACATCATAATATGTTCTGCGGCCTGATATCATAAAAGATGATTTTCCTTTTTGTATAGGGCCTTCCAGTGTAAGGCGTGAAGCGATAAGACCTATACCGCCTTCTCCATGCAGTTTATTCTTATTCCCTTCTTTCATGTTGATATCTACAACAGAAGATAAACGGCCACCATAGCGCGCGGGGAAACCACCCTTTACAAGTTCTACACTGCGAATGGCATCGGCATTGAAAACACTAAAAAAGCCAAACAGGTGGCTTGCATTATACACCGGTACACCATCCAGCAATATCAGGTTCTGGTCAGGACCACCACCGCGTACATATATACCGGTAGACCCTTCATTACCTGCCTGTACACCCGGCAGTAACTGGATAGCTTTCATTACATCAGCCTCTCCCAAGAAAGCAGGTAGCGACTTTATGGTTTGTATAGGAATATCTACAGAGCTCATTTGCGTGCGCTCCTGGATGCTGTTCTTTTTGCCTACTACCACTACTTCTTTAATATCTTTGGCAGACTCTAATTCTATATTGCAGACTAAATCCTGCTGCAAACGCATATTTTTTGTGAAGGGAACGCAGCCAACATAAGTAGCAGTAAGCTTTACGCTGTCGGCAGGAATGGTAAGTGAGTAAAAGCCATAAGTATTGGTAGTAGTGCCCATATTCCTGCCCGAGAGGTATACGCTGGCACCTATCAGCCGCTCGCCGGTCTTCTTCTCGCTCACATAGCCGCTTATAGTCACATTTGACGACTGAGCGAAGACCGGAATGGAAAAAAGCATTATCAATGCCGTTATCAATCTTTGTTTCATACAATCTGTTGAAGGTTCGATAGTATAACGCAGCAATGATGTTTTACCACTATAAACAGCAGTAAAAAAATTATTTCCTGATAAAAACGTATTTAACCTGTGACACGCCGCCTATCATGCCCATCCCATTCGAGACATTACCTTGTATTTTAACTGGCTGTTCAAGTGTATTAAAGCCGGTAGAAGGGTCATACGATTCATAGGCTTTTAAAAATATGAAGTAATCTTTAGCTATAGATTTGATATACAATGTATAACGCCCCGCCGTACCATTGTTACCCGTAATACTGTCTAAGGCCATATACACTTCCGTATTGTATACCTCTCCGCTAAAAGCCATATCATTCAGCAACACACGCTTATTTCGAGTAAAAGCACCTTTATCTTTGAAGTTCTCAGTATTTCCGTCTGCCGTGTATAATGCCTGCCTGACAAATTCATTTGTATAAAGACTGTCATAACGCTCTGTAACCGGCCCCTGCGATTTGAGTTGGTTATATAAAGAGTTATATATTTCCATGTTCAGCCAATCGTTATTATAATAAAAATAGCCCGTGATGATCAAAGGTTGCTTGATCACTTCAATAGCATAATAATTGGTTGTACCAGCGGGGTCATTTAGTTGCACCTTAAATTTTATTGTATTCTCTGAAGCATATTTATAGGCAGCAGTATCTTTTACTGCAGCTTGTACTGGCCCCGGAATATAAACGGTAGCTGCTGCTGTACCCAGGCTTTGATGTACGGCTTTAACATGATAAGTATCGTCAGCCTGTACCTTTCTTTGCAATACAAAAGGTATTGTATACAATCTTTGTGAAAACGAATCTTCATGACCCTCCATACCATAAACATTGCCTTGGGCATCTTTTATTTCAATAGCGAGATCCCTAAGTATTTCAAACTTCAGCGCAGTGCCACTTTTTACCGCCAGGCTTTGTCCGCCCCTAAGCGCAAATGTATCGCCTGCAACGAACTCGCCTATTAATGTTATTTTATTGCTGCCTTTGATATCCGGCAATGGCAGGTCTTTCCGGCACGACAATAAACCCATCAGTACTATTGCCAGAATAGCTACAGCAACAAAACGATATGTATTTCTCCCCAACATAATTAAAACCGCAGCCTGTAAGTTATATAAGGTATAAAACGCAATATGCTCATACCTTTTAGCCTGAATTCATTCCCTCCGTCAATAGGATCGTTTTGCAGATCTACATACATAATGTTTTTGCGGCCGTAAGCATTAAATATACCTAATGACCATGTACGTTCATAATGCTTACGTTTCTTCTTGTTAAAGTTCAAACCTATATCCAGCCGGTGTATTGCAGGCAGCCTGTAATTATTCCATTTTACATAGTTATAAGTATAATTGGCACTGGTGGTACCGTTGGATGGTGTTATCAAAAGATTGTTATCAAAATCGGGATATATCTGATCCGGCAGGGTTATAGCCTCTCCTGACATAAATGTCCAGCTTGCAGCTACATCAAATTTATCGTTGGGCTGGTATTGCAGTGTAGCTTTTATATTATGTCGCCTGTCAAACCGGTAAGGGAAAGCTGCTCCTCCATTTAGCTGCGCATATTTTCTCCAGGTCCATGACAGGGTATAGGCTGCGGAAAAGGTGAGTGTCTTTATTTTTTGCTTAAGTGATACCTCTGCCCCATAACTCCAACCCGTCCCCTGTATGATCTTCTCATCCCATTTCAATGAATTATCAAACAGATTCTTACCCATATTATAGGTGGTGGTATTTTTAATGTCTTTATAATACCCTTCTATATTATACCACATATTTTTTACCGGCTTACCGGTATAGCCAAGTGTTACCAGGCTTGACTCTTCAGGCTCAATCCTGTCTGAGCTAGGCAGCCAGAAATCAGTAGGCAGGCCATAAGTATTGTTACTGATAAGATGCAGGAATTGTGCCATTTGACCATAGGAGGCATAGATACTATGTGATGGGGCCAGTTTATAAGAGGTATAAAAACGCGGCTGAATGCTCGAATAATTAAAGCGCTCGCTAAACCAGTTGGCAAAATGCAAACCGGGACGTATGATCCACCGGCTATTTATCTTCACTTCGTTCTCAGCGAAAAAAATAAATTCGTTCGATTGAAATTTGTCTGCCGGAACAATGGTCTTACCAGCGAGATTGTAAGCGTTTGTAGTAATCAATTCAGTGGGTGTAAACGTTGCAGTGGCTAAATGCGTTCCTATAGAAAAACGCTGGCTGGATGTAGCGTACCAGCTGGCTTGCAAATTCACCGCCAGGTCTTTAATGGTAGAATTACCTTTATAAAATTCAGTGTTAGACACACCTTCCTGATCGATCACTTGCCTGAAATCTTCTATAGTATAACGGAATAGGCTGTAAGTAACAATGGTATTCAGAAACAAACGCGGATTGACAATAGTATTCCATTTAATACTGGCGACAGTATTACCCCATTTGCCCGATGTGCCCTCGCTGTTAGCATTCAAGCCAAGGCCATCACGTCCATTGTAAATACTAAGATAAAGACGGTTGTTTTTATTCAGGATATAATTGGCTTTACCATTTACGTCGTAGAAGTTCAGGCTCAAAGCTTTAGTGAACGGCCGCCAGAACACATCCAGCCAGGTACGACGAGCAGATAGCATAATGGACGCTTTGTCCTTTACAATGGGCCCTTCCAGGTTGAGGCTGCTTTTTACAAGTCCCATGCTGAATTGCCCACCCCAGCGCTGCATGTCCCCATCTTTTGTATTTACATCTATCACAGATGAAAGCCGCCCGCCGAACCTGGCAGGGAATGCTCCTTTGTGAAAATCAACAGATTTTATCGCTTCTGAATTATACACGGAAGTAAGCCCAAAAAAATGGTCTATATAATACAGGGGTACGCCATCCAGCAGGTTTAAATTCTGACCCGGGTCACCGCCCCTTACCATTACCGCATTCGTACCATCCGTTCCTGATTGTACCCCTGCAATATGCTGCAGGGCACGCATCACATCATTTTCCCCCAATACCGCCGGACGGCTTTTGATATCGTTGTAGACAAGGTGGCTATGGTCGGGCGAAGATTCTTTTTCTGATACCACTTTTACCTCAGTCAGCATATTCCGCATACTTAGCTGCACATCGTGCCTTGCGTCAGCTTTGCCATGTATAGAAAAAGTATCTGTCTTATAACCTACATAAGAACAAAGCACACTACAATTAACTGCAGGTAGCGTAAAACTATAATAGCCATAACTATTGGTAACAGCTACTGTCCCTATACCCGGCACAAACAATCCGGCACCTATCAATACTTCTTTACTGGCTGAGTCTTTTACGTAGCCATTTACGGTGATGCGTTCTTCTTTCTTTTTGTAATCTCCGTTGGCAATGACCAGGATTTTATCACCGCTTTCCTTCAGCAACACAGGCTGTCCTTCAAATATCTTTTGCAGCGCTTCAGAAAGACTGAATTGTATTGCTGACAATATTATTGCCCTGTGCACATCTACATAAGAACTACTATAAGATACAGTTACACCTGTTTTACGCTCTATATCGCGCAGGTATTTTTTCACTGTACCTTCAGAGAAAGAAGGAATATATTTTTTTTCGAAAAGGCTGCCCTGCTGTGCCCATACGGTATGATAACAGCAAAGAGCAACGAAGGTGAGTATGCAGGTCAGCGCCGCTTTCATGTGCTACCTGGCCAGTATTACGTATTGGTTATTACGAAGCTCCCATTTGCACTGTGCTACCAGGCATAGTTCTGTAAGCACTTGTTCTATCGTCTGATGATTGAAGCTGATATTAATAAGCTGTGAACGTACCGCGTTAGGAACAGCAGCATCTATAACAATATCCTTTTCATAGTAGCGGCAAAGGTCTTTCACTATATCGTTTAAAGGTTTATTCTCGTATTTCAGTTCACCGGTACGCCAGAATAGCATATTGGCATTATCTACTGTTGTTTGGGTCAGCTTATCTTCAGCAAAATCGCCCTGCATACCTTTTGTCAGCAACAGGTATTTATGTTTCTGGTCTTTAGGGGTCATTTGCACTTTACCTGTAACAACGGTTACAACGGCAGCTTTAGTATCGCATAAAACATTGAAAGATGTACCTAATACTTTTACAGATACAGACTGGGCATCTATAACAAATGGCTTTGCTTCATTACGGGTCACTTCAAAAAAAGCTTCACCTTCCAGGGCAACCTTTCTTTTATTGGACGCAAACTCTTTGGGGTAGCTTAATTTACTGCCCATTCTCAGGCTTACATGTGAGTTATCAGGCAGAACCAATTCTTTATTACCATTATCGGCTATCACTACTTTCATGCCATCTCCCATAAATGGCTTCATAATAAATACACCTATCACCAATACCGCAGCAGCAGCAGCCACCATATACTTGGTCCAGGCAGGGAAATTGATCGTTTTCTTGCTGTTTTTTATTGCCGTAGCCTTATGTACTGTTTTAGTAGCTACTTTGTTCCAGGCATTACCATTGTCAAAACGTATATCTTTAAATATATCGCCTGTTGACTGCCATAACCTTGACACTTTTTCATATTCCTCCTTATTACGCCCATCTGCCGCTATCCATGCTTCCAATTGGCGGATATCATCTTCCGTTGCTTCACCGGCCAATTTCCGGGCAATGATCATATCTATCTGCTCGTTCATCTTTACTTATTAATAAAACGTTAGCATTTCAAAATACCCCTATTTGAATAGGGTATAATTTAAAAATAAGAGGGCAAATAGTGCGGTTACCCCGGCGCTTACATAGTCCCGCAGGGTTTTAATGGCTTTCCCCATCTGGTTCTCAATGGTTTTCACAGACAGGTCAAGGGCATCGGCTGCCTGTTTATAGCTCATGCCGTGCAGCTTTACCAACAGGAACACTTCTTTGCATTTTGGAGGAAGCTGGTCTAATGCATCGGCTATCTTTTTGGATTGTGTTTTAGCATCTTCCTGTGCCTGCCGGGTGGTAATATATGGTTCAGGATCGGGTTCCGGAGTTTCTGCTGTAAACTTCAGCCCGGAACTTTGCTGCTTGCGTATAGCTGAGATACAGTTATTCCTCACCGCAGTTACGAGGTAAAATTTAGCATTAGGTGTACCTACCAGTTCCTTTTTCTGTTCCCAAAACTTTACAAAGGTCTCCTGTACCACATCTTCCGCCAGGTGGCTGTCCTGCATATAAGAAAGGGCATACCTGCATAGGTTATTGTACTCCTGGTCAAACAGGTCTTTAAAAGCTTTTTCAGGTGAGTGCATACTTGAAAATAATCACAAAGAAAATAAAACTAATGCATAATACATGCACTAATATGGCATATTTGCCTGAACAACATACAAACAAAAGCAGCCGCGTACAGCGGCTGCTTTCAGGGGAGCATGGAAAATCCCTTTTATTGTTTCATAAAACGATAAGCCTTACCTTCTGCACCAAGGCGCAGAACATACATACCACCCGGCAGCGTGCTAACATTTATGGTATTAACCCCGCTTGCAGCATTCCCCGTTACTATCAGGCTGCCATTCATAGATATAACTTCGTATGCCAGTGTTTCGTTACCACCATTCTCAATTACCACTTTATCGGTACAAAGCGTAGGATATACTTTCAGTTTATTTTCAGCCACCAGCTCAGCCACCCCGGTTGCCGCATTCTTGGGGGTAAAATTGTACACCCTGCCATTTACCGGGTATGAAGAGATGCTTGGAAAATTTGTATTACCAGTAGCTACACTATCCAATGTAGGATTCAAAGCATCTCCTTTCAGCAAATACAATTTCTCGAAAGACTCTGTAGCAAGATTCACATTTTTCATATAGCCCAGCATTGGTCCTCCAATAAAGAAATAGTCGCTATAATGGGATATTTTAGATGAGCCATAGCGCAGCTCTATGGCGTTAGAACCTTCGTACAGCCATACCTGCAGATTCAGGGAATCATTTAAGGTTTGGTAAATATCATTTTCATCAGAGAAACCAGCATTAAATATTTCCAGCTTAAAAATGCGCTTACCTGCATTACCGGTTGTTGTATAGCGAATAGGAGATTTTGAGGTTCCGCTCACAACACCACGATCCAGCAATGCTGTACCCATAAATGACATACCTGAAACAATACCTGCCGTATCGCTGGAGATACTCATCATCTTCAACAGGTTCAGTTTAGTAATCGTTTTCCCATCCATGAGGAAATTGAACCCCAGCGGCACAACAAAAGTGCTGCTATCTGTCCATGCTTTGGTACCATTGATAGTGGTAGCACCTGTAAGCGGTGTATAGGTATCATTCTGTACCGTTACTTTATAAGGCATTTGCGCTTTTGCCTTTACTGCGCTCAATAAAATAGCCAATGCTATTACTGTAAAATATTTGTTCATAGTATTTCGATTTTACAGAATAACGCAAGCCGGGAACGATACCCCTATGACAAGGAAAATATTTTTCCTAAGAGATTAATGCTTGTATGCGGATCCCGTACGCCTTCTGCGTAGCACAGTATCGAGCAATGCTAAGCCGGCGAGTACGTTTACCCAAACGAGTATGTTAAAAACAGCAGGGGTGAAATTGAAAGCAGTTCTACTATCAGCGCCGCCATCTGCAACAGAACAATCAGCAGAAGCTAAGGCATAACCTACTAAAGCAAGAATAGACACAATAAAAAAGCCCGCTATAAAACGAATGACCAGCGGATTGATATATGAACGAGCCGGCCTTGTGATAGCCGTATGGGTTATTGCCTCCATTACATTCTTTGCAAAACGCATAGATGGCTGTTCCAGTTCAGCATTTGCAGCGATAGTTGTATGCAGCTTTTCAAGCTGCTGGTACAGGCTTTTCCATTGCGCATCATTAGCTATCATATACTGCACATGAGCCCGGCCGGCATCATCACAGCTGCCGTCTATGTATTCCCATATCTGCAATTCTATCTCCTGCTGTTCCATACCTGCTGTTGGTTAAATTTGTTTAAATAAATTCTTTCATAAATTTTGACTCCAATACTTCGCGCAGCTTTTGCCGTGCACGCCATAATTTCACCTTCACATTATTCGCAGTAATGCCGAGTATTGCCGCTGTCTCATCCAGTGACTGTTCTGCCTGGTAGAAAAGAGTAATCACCCTGGCATCGTCAGGCGGTAAAGCAGCAATTGCTTTTCTCAAAACTTCCTGGCGACTTTTTTGCTCTATTTCCTGTATCTCATGAGTGTGGCCATACGTGTTACTTGCCAGCAATACTATCTGCTCCTGCGCCAGCAGTACTGTATCGTCCTTCTTTTTACGCAGGTAAGATATGCAGGTAGTATTGACAATAGTATACAACCAGGTGCTGAATTTACTGCCACCTTTAAAATCGGCCAGGCAGCGGTATGCTTTTACAAACACATCCTGCGCCAGCTCCTCTGCCAGCCCACGATCATCCACATAACGCAGCACTAGTGTAAAGACATATGACTGGTACCTGTCAACCAATATTGCATAAGCATTCTGTTGCCCCTGCAATATCATTTGTATAACAGATATATCGTCCGGCTGCTGCTGCATGTAATAATAAGACGAGGTTGTAAGCAAAATGGTTACACCTACTATCGCGAAAAATACTTTTAATATTTGTAACCTGTTCTCCTCCTGCATCGTCTTAGTTTGTAAGGCCTTAAAATTTATTCAATCTTTAAAACCTCTTATATGCACGATCTGGTTCCGATAGTATTATTTACAGGACTTTTTGCCATGTTATTTGGTATATACTATATACGCAGCAGGGAAAATATGGCCATGCTGGAAAAAGGCCTCAACCCTCGTAATGGTGCACACGCATCACCACAGCCATTTATCAGCCTGAAATTTGGTTTACTGCTTACAGGAGGTGGACTTGGGCTGTTCCTGGCCTATATTTTGGATGCATTGGAATTTGCACATTACCAAATCGATTCTTCACCTCTATATCCGGCACTTATAGGTATTGGCGGTGGAGTAGGACTTATCATTTCCTATTTTGTTGAGAAGAGACACTGGAACAAACAGTAAAATAAAAAGCCGCTTTGCAAGCGGCTTTTTATTTTACATAATTCCTCGTTTTAATTATTAACGACAATATATTTTTCCTGCTTCGCTATCATTTTACCAATAGGGGTAGTGTATGCTTCCACCCCATATTGCCTAAATAGTGTTGTTAATTGCGCTACGCCTGCTTCACGAACAGCGATCAACAGGCCGCCATTTGTTTGCGGATCCGGCAAAAGACTAAATGCCTCCATTACATTGACACCGGTAGCGAAAGACACCTGGGTGCTATAACTGTTCCAGTTGCGGTAGGTAGCATCGGGAACGATACGTTGTGATAAATATTCTCTTGCACCGGGCAGTACGCTTATTGCATTATAGCTGATCGATGCAGAAAGCCCGCTGCCCTCAGCCATTTCCAGCAAATGGCCTAGCAGGCCGAAACCGGTAACATCACTCATAGCTGTTACATCTGCTATTGCCCCCAGTTGTGCACCCATTTTATTGAGGGTGGTCATATTCTTTACCAGTTCCGCATTATATTCATCTGTAAGTACACCTTTTTTTTGCGCGGTAGATAATATGCCCGTACCCAATGGCTTAGTCAGGAAAAGCAGGTCGCCTTCTTCAGCAGTATTATTTCTCTTTAAATTCTTTATTTCAACCAGTCCACTCACCGAAAGCCCAAACATAGGCTCTGCCGTATCTATGCTGTGTCCGCCTGCCAATACAATACCGGCTTCGGCACAAACTGTCCTGGCACCTTCCAATACCTTTTGCGCCAGGGCTACCGGCAATTTTTCTACCGGCCAGCCTAAAATAGCTATGGCCATAACAGGTTTCCCGCCCATAGCATATACATCGCTAATGGCATTAGCTGCCGCTATCCGGCCAAAATCGAAAGCATCATCCACTATAGGCATAAAGAAATCTGTGGTAGAGACCAATGCAGTGCCATCACCCATATCATACACAGCCGCATCGTCTTTAGAATGGTAGCCCACCAGTAAGTTTTCATCCTGCGGCAACAGCATATCTGTTTTTAATATTTCCTGCAACACAGCGGGCGCTATTTTGCAGCCGCAGCCAGCGCCTCTTGAATATTGTGTCAGCTTTATTACTTCTTGTTCTTCCATCTTATACGGTACTTAATGTTTCCAGCAGCATTTGTGCATTTCGCTGTGCATCTATACTGCTGCATGAAACGGTATGCAGTAACTCATTTATATTCTCACGATTGGCAAGTGCTTTGCCGTAATGCTTATCATAATACTTCAGTAATATGTTGAAGCATTCTTTTATATTTTCTTCCAGCAAATAATTGATCGCCATTTTCGTATCGAGCCCGCCCAGGCGTTTACGTATACGTATGATCGCATTTACCAGTTGCTCTTTGGTATACTTGCCATATTCCCCCACCAGGTAATTCAACCGCTCCTCAAAAGGTATATCTAAAAATACCAGCGGTGATGAACGTAAGGTTTTCCAGAATGCATTCGGCAAATTTATCAGGCCGATGCGCTGGCTTTCATCTTCTATCCAGATAGGCTTGCCAGGATGGTTTTGGATTTGTTTATGCAATTCAGTAGCCAGTATGTTTTCAAACATTTCCTGTGATGGTGACGCCACATTATCCAGCCCGCCAAATGCAGAACCTTTATGTTTGGCTATATCTTCCATGTCTATTACAGGCTCACCCAGCTGCTTCAGTTTATGCAATACAGTCGTTTTACCCGAACCAGTATACCCACCCAATACTTTAAAAGGATATGTTTTCTCGTACTGCTCAATAGCCCAATGGCGGTAAGACTTATACCCCCCTGCTAATGTGTATACTTTAAATCCATAGAGATCGAGCAGCCATGCTACTCCTGCACTGCGCATGCCACCACGCCAGCAATGCACCAAGACAGTCTTCTCCTTCTTCACAATTGCTTCCACCTCTTCTACCATCCTGCGCATTTTCACACCAAAATAATCGAGCCCTATTTTGATTGCCGCCTCCCGACTATCTTGTTTATAAGCAGTACCCACCACTTTTCTTTCTTCATTGGTAAACAAAGGCAGGTTGTGAGCGCCGGGAATATGTGCATAATCGTATTCACCAGAGCTGCGTACATCAAAGACCGGGCAGGATGCAGCCATCTCTAAGAACACATCTATTTTTACTTTTTCAACCGGCATTGTCGTCTTTATAATGGGCTGACAAGATAGGCATTTCAGCTGGGACAATGAGAATTTTGCCTTATTCCAAGCCGCTATCCTTCTTTTCCCCTGATAGAATAGAGATAGTCTACAATATGCTGCTGAGAAACGGAATCTCTTACAGGCGCGCCGTAGGAATGCACCATTTTGTCAACAATTTTCTCCCAGGATTTACGCGTTAACTGCGGCTGCATCTCTATATAGCGCAGCGAATGACAAGGCGTACAACTACTTTCCACCAATTCCACATCTCCGTCTTGCGGCAATATGGTTTGCACATCTTTTATATCCCTGGTAGCAGAATCATCTCCCCAGTGTTCATCTACAACTACCGCGGCCTTTTGTTCCTGCATGCAGGAAATACCTATAACAAACAATACTATCAGTCCCCCAATCAGCTGCTGCTTCATTTCGATACATTTAGGGGTAATGATTCTATTTCGTTCCGCATGTAGCCGCTGCGGTTCCATTGGTGCCAAGGTTGTGTTGCGCCGGCAGCATTAGTTGCCTTCGCCAGAAATTCAACCGGCCCTTCTTCAACAGGTGTGTATGTGTAACGCCAGCGCCGCCACGAATATTTACCAAGAACAGGATCAAGACGGGCCTGTGCCCATGTCTTTCCTTTATCCCTGCTTATCTCCACTTTGGTTATACCAGTCCCGTCATCCATAGCTAGCCCTTGTATCTCGTAGGTCTTTCCCTTTTGCATAGTAAACCCTGGTTGTGGTGAAACAAACACAGAGCGGACATCCAATTTACTCACAGGCTCCATATCCTTAGCCAGTGAATCAGGCTTTTCGTTACCGTTCGGTACTCCTTTCGGCACCAGGTACGCTTTGTTCATCCAATACCCTTTAAATGAATCGGCATAAAGCCTTATCTCGCTGACCATACTTACCCAATAGGTAGCATACCAGCCCGGCACCACCAGTTTCAAAGGGTAGCCATTTAAAAAAGGTATAGGCTCTCCATTCATTTCATACGCCAGCATTACTTCACCATCCATAGCATGAGCGTATTCCAGCGATTTTACAAAGTCAGGCGTAGAGGGAAATACCGGCTGGTCGAGGCCGTTGAAAGAGACAAATTTAGTATTAGCCTTAGGCTGAGCCATTGCCAATATATCCTTCAGCTTTACACCCGTCCAAACCGCGTTGCCCATACTGCCATTCACCCATTGGGCACCCGGCACCCGCGGATTGAAATGGCTGCGGGAATTACCGGCACATTGACAAACAGCGACTATTTTATAAGGCGTGAATTTTGTTTTCAGGTCTTTCATACTTAAGGCAATGCTCCTGCCTACATTGCCGCCAATGCGCAGCCTGAAAGTATCTTCATCAACAGGGGCCGGCGGTACGGGCAGGTGCCAGCGTACAAAGAACACATCATTGGGCGTAAAATCTTCCAGGAAATAACGGAGCGGGGTCTCAAGATTATAAGGGCGTTCTGTAAGCAGCCGCAATGGCTTTTTACCGGGCACTTTCACCATCTGTGCTTCTGTCGAGTCTTTGACAGGTCCGGCTTCTGCCACAGCACCACTCCGGGTATTACCTGAACCACATGCTGCAAACATGAAGACAACAGACAACAAAATGCAGCTTACGTGAAGTTTCATATACAATACCCGGCTTATTAATTTGAGGAAAAAAGTACAATAAAAAATGCAGCCGGAAAATAGTCTTTCATATTCTGCCACGGGCTTATTTCTGCAAATTTTGTTGTACCTGCAATTTATGGTGCTCAACATGGTATATAGCATTGTACAGCATTTCCCTGAGCGTAAGCTTGCCTAACAAAGGATGCGGTATCAGCAGGCTATCCAATTCTGCTTCATCAAAAGTTAACAATTTAGCACATAGTTCGTCAACCAATTTTGTGAGTGTTGCTATTAATACAATCCTAGGCTGTTCTGTGTTTTCTGCAGGCAAAAACCGTTCTGGTGCTTTACCACCTGCATGTAATTTTCCAAGATAATCTCCCAACAGCATATCATAACTGCGGCTTTGCCTGGGTTCACGTCCATAATTTTGTTCTATAACAGGCTTATCCTGGCTAAAAACGTATACCAATGGTTGGACACATAGTACTATATGCTGCAATTGCTGAGCTGCGTTCCATTTTCCTTCATTGACATACATATATTCGTTTTCTGTCAAACTCATTATATAATCTGCGAACGCACTATAGTTTTTCTTAAGTGTTACAGCTATAACCTGTTTATTCATAAGTGGGTTTTCAGTATTATGAATATACAAAAAAATGCCGGGACCTCTCCCGGCATTAAGTTGAAAAAAACTATTCTATTTTACCTTGTTGTTCAAAATAGTTTCAAGGCTTTTTAGCTTAGTTAGCCAGAATTTATCAAAATGGTCTATCCACTGCTGCAATTCCTTAAAACCATCCTGCCTTAATATACAATAGCGCTCGCGACCTATATCCTGTATAGAGATAAAGCCTGCGGTGTATAGTATTTTTATATGTTTGGATACGGCGGGCCTGCTCATATCAAAATTCTCTGCCAATGCATTTATTGTCATGCTATCTTTCGTCAGAAGGTTCAGCATTTGCCTGCGGCTGGGATCGGCTACTACCTGGAAGACATCGAGCGTGGGTTGTGCCATTTATTAAGCATTTAAAAAGTCTGCAATTTCTTTCATATTACTCAACCAGCCGTTATCCATTATAGAGAAGATCATGGCGTTCTGCTCTTTAAAACCGGTATGTAGCAGGTGCAGTTCTGTGCCATTATCTTTTTTGTGCAATGTCCAGCTTACCACGGTATCCAGCGTCATTGTACCGTCGCCAGGACCTCCTTTCCATGTATACGACAGTTTTTCCTGTGGAACAATCTCCAGCACCTTACAATATATAATACCATCAAATCCAAAATTGGTCATTGGCTTTGTTCTGAATTGAAACTCATGCCCGTCAACCGGTTTAAAATCATTGTCCATAAGCCATTTTGCTAATAATTCAGCATTAGTCAGGTATTCCCAAACTTCTTCCGGCGATTGGTTATAAAACCACTGGTGTTTAATTTCTGTTGTCATAATGCGTAACTTTTAAGTTACACAAATATATGTAACTTAAAAGTTACTAAACAAATTTTGACTGCATTATTTTTAAGAAGAGTGCTAAATACCTGTGGTCTTAATTTGGATTTGAATAATGTCTCCTTTCTTATACCTGCCATTTGGCAGGCTCATAGTCAATAGCTGGCCCTCGGCAATTACAATTAGTTCACAATGTCCACCAAGATATAATATTCTGTCTATGATGGCCGGCACGCCCACCTTGTTCGTGCTGAGCGTAATATCCTCCGGACGAACGATTGGAAGTCCGTTTGGCGGCAGGCCTAAACTTGTCGCTAAGGCTGTTGACATCGTATTGTACGGTCCTAATAAACCAGCCACATATTCAGAATTTGGTTGCTTATATACCTCTCTGGGGGCACCTTGCTGTATTATTCTTCCGTAGCGCATTACAAACACTTCATCAGCCCAGGGAAGTATATCATCCGGCTCATGAGATATAAGCATACAGGTAACGCCTAATTTTTCGCCAAGATTCCAGACTACGTTTTTTAACTGCCTGCGGTGATGGAGATCAAGATTGGAATAAGGCTCATCCAACAGCAAAAGCCTCGGTGCTGTGGTCAGCAATTTTGCCAATGCTACCCGCTGTTTTTCGCCACCCGATAGTGTGTGCGACCACCGGTGCATTAAATGCTGTATATCACATACAGCATACAATTCTTCATTGGCCTCGTGGGTCAGGTCATTAGCATAAGCCAGCAATTCTGATACACGATATTTGTTGGGCAGTTCGAAATGCTGCGATAGACAAGCGATGCCTTTATGACCAGGCATCAGTTTTTCATCAACACCTTTCACCTGCTTTCCTTCAAAAAAAACGTTCCCACTATCCGCCTGTCCCAGTCCGGCAATTATCCGCATCAGCGTAGTTTTGCCGGAGCCTGTTTCGCCTGCTATCGCTATTCTGTGCCCGGCTGTTTGTGAAAAGGAGATATTATCCAGCAGGAAATCAGCCCCATGCTTTTTTGAAATATTTGTAACCCTAAGAAAATCCATAATTAATGCAGGCCCTAAAAATACTTAGATTATGCATGTGAATACGACAATAAAGTATGCTTAACTTTATTGCCAAACCCACAACACGCATTTGTATGAATACAGGAGTGGAAAGATCCGAATTTTGGGAATCGGCTTTTAACGAAAAAGGAGAAATGTGGGGGCTTGAACCGGCAAAATCTGCTATTGTAACAAAAGACTTTTTTCTTGACAAATCTTTAAAAAACATCCTGATTCCCGGCATTGGATATGGCCGGAATGCCAAAGTTTTTTATGATGCCGGCATGAAAGTAACGGGCATTGAGATATCCCAAACTGCTATTGAAATGGCAAAAAAGCATTACGGAGATACTTTAACCATTTATCACAGCTCTGTAACAGATATGCCTTATGATACAACCCTGTATGACGGCATCTTTTGCTATGCCCTTATTCATTTACTTGATGAAGAGGAACGAAGAAAACTTATAAATGATTGTTACAACCAGCTATCAGCAAACGGGTATATGGTATTTACAGCTGTTTCAAAAAAGGCTTCAACTTTCGGACAAGGCAAGTTTATAAGTAAAGATCGTTACGAGATATTCGATGGGGTCAATATGTTTTTTTACGATAGGGAATCTATTACGGCCGAATTTGGAAAAACGGGGTTATTTGAAATAATGGAGATCACAGAGAATTACCCGTTTTACCTGATCAAATGCAGCAAGTCAACTGCGCACAAATAAGAATATCCACGCACACAGGCAAAGCTGCAATAGGCCTGTAATATCGCGGCTATTGGGAGGATCAGAGTGGCCCTTTAAACAAACCAAAATAGGCCTTTAAAACAAAGTCGCTATATACAGCTCAATCTACTTTTGTATCAACAAAACGAGATTGAAATGAAACAAAACAATTACCAGGGAGTCCTGCAAAAACCAATAGGTTCCCGTTACAATGCAACCTCAACTGCTGCCGATGTAATCAGGAATATTGACCTTAACGGAAAATTTGCCATAGTAACAGGAGGTTATGCCGGTATTGGCCTCGAAACTGTAAAAATGCTCACCCATGCAGGGGCTACGGTTATAGTGCCTGCCAGGGATATTGAAAAAGCCAGGAAAAACCTGGACGGCGTTGAAAACATTAAAATAGAATCTATGGATCTGATGGATCCCCGATCCATAGATAGCTTTGCAGAACGTTTTTTAAGTTTAGGCAGGCCTGTTCATATCCTTATAAATAATGCCGGCATTATGTGGGTGCCGCTACGCAGAGATAGCCGTGGTATAGAATCGCAATTATCTACCAACCATTTAGGCCACTTTCAACTCACCGCGCGATTATGGCCTGCACTTAAACAGGCAGAAGGTGCCAGGGTAATAAACGTGTCATCTTTCGGGCACCATATGTCGGCATTTAACTTTGACGATCCCAATTTCCTGCACAGGGAATATGAAACGCTACAAGCCTACGGACAATCTAAAACAGCAAACAACCTGTTTACAGTGGAGCTAGATGCCAGGGCAAATGAATTTAATGTCAGGGCATATTCACTACACCCCGGTGCAGTATATGGAACAGATTTGCCACGCGAGGCATCTGTTGAGCTATTTCAGCAAATGGGCACTTTCGATTCGGAAGGAGTTATCAAACAGGAGGTACTCAATAAACTCAAAAATATCCCGCAGGGTGCCGCTACTACAATATGGTGCGCCACAAACAATTTGCTTGATAATATTGGCGGTGTATACTGCGAAGATGCAGATATAGCACAATTGGATACGGGAAATATAGAGCATCAGTATCACGATCCTTCCACACAAAAAGGCGTACAACCTTATTCACTGGACAAACTAAATGCCAGGAGGCTGTGGGAACTCAGCGAAGAATTAACAGGTGTACGCTTCCAAATTAATTAATCAATCTAAAAATTAAAATCAATGGAAAATACGAATCAACAAAAAAAATCAGCCACATCTCTCTTAAAAGAATACCTGGCAAGTGTGAGTACTGGTAATCCAAAATTAACCGCTTCATACTTTGCTCCAGACGGCTGGATTGACGCACCATACGTGCAATCATTAGGCATGCCTTCGAAATACGTAGGTCATAAAGCAATTGAAAACACAATGACATACCTGCTTTCCAATGCACCGGATTTTCATTTTAAGAATATCAAGATTATCATGAAATCTGAGAATGAAGTTGTTGCTGAATATGAAAGTGAAGCTGTTTTCATTAATGGACGGCACTACAAACAATTGTATATAGGTCATCTGACATCAAAAGACGGAAAAATTGTATCGCACAAAGAATACTTAAACATGCTGCCTTTTGTTGAGGCTTTTTACCCCAACGGTTTAAAAGATCTGATAACTAATAAATAATCCAACCATGAAAGTCACAAAAAACATGCTCAACAAGGAGCTCCAATCAAGCTACTGGGCTTTGAAAATATCGTCAGGATTACTCATGAACCGGGTCGGCGTAAAACTTCTAAATTCCAACAGCGCGCGATCAAAAGGCAAAAACATTGGTGGACTGCAGTGCGAAGAAAAAATTATTACAGGTAGCGACGGTAAGCAGCCTATAAGGATAAGAATATTTAAACCGTTACATTATGAAGGCCAATTGCCAGGTATGCTGTATATACATGGAGGCGGTTTGATGCTGGGCACACCTGAAGATTATATGCCGGTTATAAAAAATTTTATAGAAGCGTCGCCATGCATAGTGATTGCTCCTGATTACCGCAAAGCATTAGATGCACCATACCCTGCTGCTTTTAATGATTGCTATGATACTTTACTATGGATAGATAATAATGCCAGGGAGTTGGGCATAATACCAAACAAACTGATTGTAGCGGGACATAGTGCAGGCGGTGGTATTGCTGCCGCAGTCACCCAAAAGGCCGCAGATACTAAAGATGTGACTATTGCATTCCAACTGCCAATATATCCCATGCTCGACGATCGGCAGGTGACAGAGTCGGCCAGCAACAACAATGCCCCCAGCTGGAATTCCAGGTCGAATAATATGGGATGGGCTGCATATTTGCGAACCCTGAAAGAAGAAGGTACAGAAATACCTGTATACGCCGCAGCCGCAAGAGCAAATGACTTATCAAAGCTCCCGCCCACTATTTCATTCGTTGGAGATGTAGAACCATTTAGAGATGAAACAATCACGTACATCGAAAAACTGAAAAAAGCAGGCATCCCGGTAAGGTTTAAACTTTTTAAGGGATGCTACCATGCCTTTGAGATATTATTTCCAAAACTGGAAATAAGTAAGGAAGCCTGGGCTTTTGTACTGGATGCCTATAGTAACTATATCGACAAATACATCTATAAAAAATAGCACCAACAACTCATACCTAACAATATTCTTTCACCTGAATACGATTTGTTTATATAATGTTTAGCCTGTTAAGTTTAAGATTTTTGAGAAGGCTGGTTTTAAGAAAAAAGAAAATACCTGTTGTGAAAGGTTATACTTCAAACCCAAATCTTAAAACAGTGATGCCAGGCTGGCCCGGCACTACAGTAGACCAGGACGGCCTGTTTATTAATCACGAATATCCTACAATCCTCAGCCTACGTGCTATACTGAAGTTCATGACGCAGAAAAACCCGCAAAAGCAAATAAAAAAACATGATACCTGGCGTATTACGGTTGTTAAAGATGACACCTGGTTAAATGATCCTAAAGACAAAATAGTGTGGCTGGGCCATGCCAGTTTTTTCATTCAGTTATCGGGTATGCGCATACTCATAGATCCTATTTTCGGTAATCTGCAGGTAGCCAGGCGGCATTCAGATATGCCTGTTGATCCAAAAGGCTTTTTAAACATCGACTATATCCTGATTTCCCATGCACACTATGACCATTGTGACAAAAACAGTATTAAGCTACTGGCAGGCAACAATCCTCAAGCACGGGTACTTTGCGGACTGGGGCTAAATAAACTCATAAAAAACTGGATCCATAATCCTGTACAACCGGCAGGCTGGTACCAGCAATATGCAATCAGCAACGATTTAAAAATTACATTCCTGCCATCAAGGCATTGGGCTAACCGTGGAATATTCGATGTCAACAAAACACTATGGGGTGGTTTTATGATAGAAAAAAATGGGAAACGTATTTATTATGGGGGTGATTCCGGCTACGGTTCACATTTTAAGGATATTGGTACATGCTTTCAGAATATAGACATTGCATTGGTAGGAGCCGGTGCATATGCCCCCACCTGGTTTATGGGACAGCATCATCAAAACCCATACGAGGCAGTGGAAGCCTTTCATGCAACCGCCGCTAAGACTTTCATTCCTTTTCACTATGGCACATTTGATTCGGCAGATGAACCTATGGGAGAACCGGAACTAATATTGAACAGCCTCTATGCCGCCGGTAAAATCAATCATAAACTTAAGATATTAAAAATAGGAGAACCATTTCTGCTGTAGACCGCAACACAACAACATAATAACTATTTTTGACTAAGATGAATACACGCAATACTGATACTCATTTACATCCGCTCAACGTATGGAACACATATCAAAATATATAACCCCTGACATAAAGCTATCCTGCTACGAGGATAAACTTTTCAAATCAGAAGTTGTATTCGATCATCATATGCTTATATGGTTCATTTCCGGAGAAACAAGGATAGTGCAGGGAGAAATGACTCATAACTTTAAAGCAGGTGATATATTCTTAATTCCACGAAATCAACCCGCTACTATTATTAATTATCCTAAGGACGGGCTGCCGCACAAAACAGTTGTCATGGTCCTATCCTCTAAAACATTGAGTGAATTTTACGCCAACATTCATGTAAAAAGCTTTGCAGTTCCCATACCCAAAATATACACGTTCAATAACCACCCATTATTACAAAGCTGTTTAGCATCTTTAATACCCTATTTTGATGTCAAAGACCTTCCTGCAAATATTGCCACTTTAAAAATTACCGAAGCCATAAGCATTTTAAGAGCTTTAGATACCGGGATAGATGCGGTATTGACTAATTTTGAAGATCCCGGAAAAATTGATCTTGCAGACTTCATGGAAAAGAACTACATGTATAATATGCCCATGGAGAAGTTTGGCTACCTGACAGGAAGAAGCCTTACAACATTTAAACGCGATTTTAAAAAAACATACAATACAACACCGCAGAAATGGCTTACACATAAACGACTGGAACTGGCTCATTACATGATCAGTGACCGAAAGAAAAAACCTGTAGATGTTGTATTTGAAGTAGGCTTTGAAAACTTATCCCATTTTTCATACATCTTCAAAAAACATTTTGGTTATGCACCGACAGCGTTGATTGCACGGTAATTATAAACAGCAGTTACTTAACGTGGTTATTGCAATCGGCAGCTAATAGAAAATAATGATCCATGAGATTAAAACAACTTATAACCTATTTCGTCCTAGCGTATTCAATAAGCTGGTTAATTTGGTTGCCATTATACGGGCATATTTGGGGGTTGAACAATTTGCCAATCCTGCCATTTCATCACGCATTGGGTGGACTCGGGCCATTAATCGCTTCTTTTCTGACAACATGGATTTATAATAAACAAGAGGGTATAAAACACCTCCTGGCAAAATGTTTCCGGCTAAAGCCCCTTATCTATCTCTTAGTTGCTTTATTAAGTCCTTTTCTATTGGCGCTTGTTGCTATGGTCATCAATTATGCTGTTTATAACATCCCAATCGACTTTTCTACTATCCTTACTTCCAGGGAATTTCCCGAATTTAACCTGGGTACATTCTTTATGTACAATTTAGTATTCTTTGGTTTTGGCGAAGAAGCCGGCTGGCGTGGTTTCGCCCTGCCAAGACTCCAGGAGAAGTATAGTGGCCTTGCATCGGCCATCATCCTGACTGTTTTTTGGGCGCTTTGGCATTGGCCGCTTTTCTTCTACCGGCCAGGTTATACATCAATGGATGCAGGCGGCATTTTTGGCTGGGTGCTAAGTCTTTTGACAGGGAGTGTGCTTTTAAGCTGGCTGTATAATTCATCCAGGGGCAGTATTTTGATTTGTGCTGTTTTTCATTCCACCATTGATATTGTTTTTACTGCTGACTTTGCAAACAAAAACATCATAAACTATATGGGAGCACTAATAACCATTTGGGGTATCTTGACCATTATCATCTTCAAACCACGAAATCTATCGGCAAATAAATCGGAAAGCGACGGTATATAATACTAATCTACCAAGTTCATACCGTCTCTTTACAAGACCATTGAATTTTCTGACTTGTTAGTACTAAATAAAACAGCCGATCAAAATGATCGGCTGTTTCTGTGCTCCCAACAGGAAAATTCTCGAACTTTTTGTTGGAAGATTTAAAGAAAATATCAATGTTAACGCCCTGATGCTCTTACGGAATAACTACCAACTTTAAACAACAGCAACGTTGTCATCAACAATATCTTTTAAATAACGTTCCATTTTTTCTAATAGGGCAATCGAGTTCTCAATCTCCTTTGTTGTGAAGGTGGTCATACCTGCTACACCGTGTGACATTGGATGCATCGTCACCTTTTGGTAGAGTTTCAATTCGTTGAGAATTGCTCTAAAGTTTGCAAAATCTGATAGTTTATATTGGTCGATCTTTGCTTGAAGTCTTGCCTTAATATTGTGGTCGTTCGGGTCGAGTAACGTAGCCTCGAGTGCCTCAACAAGGTCGGAAGCTGTTTCTCCACTTTTGAAATAGGCCGGCTTACCTTGGGTTATTCTTTGCAGAATCTTTTTACTGTCTTCAATAGAGCCAATCATCAAAAGCTTAGAATACTCATAAAGTAAGACCTCAAATTTTTTGCGGATCCTGTTACCAATATTTTCGATATCATTTGCTACGTGCGGCAATGGCAGAGCATTGTAATCATCCTTAATTTTTAAGGCGCGTTCAATTTCCGACTTTATGTAAAGCTTATGCAGATTGTTTATTTCATACAGATTACCAAATGCCCAGTTCGCACCAGTATTGAATTGGTTGTAAACCATGAACATTATCAAATTATAGAAACTCACATTGTGAGTCAATATGATCACCTGACTGTCGTTAAATTTCTCGAAAATATATTTGATCAGGAAGGTACGGTTAGAAGCATCTAGGCTGGTAATAAAGTCATCAAGTACTAGTAATTTATGCCGTGCAGCATCCTTGCTGAGGTCAATCGCATTCAGTAACACCAGCAACAGGATCATATTCAACTTGGCTTCGTTGAAATATCTCCTGATATCCGTTTTGGTTTCAATGTTCTTTCTAGTATCCGTAATCTTCAGTGTGAAAGAATCCTGATTATCAATCTCGATCTGCACAGTTTCTTGGAAAATAGTCAAGGCGGCATTAACCTGATCCTGAATTTGCTGAAACTCTCTGATGCAAAAACCAGGTATATCCAATATGTCAAAAAAGAAGGTTTCAAGTAAACTTTGCAAATTGATTCTGTCGCTGATATTCAGTTCTTCGATCGAAATCAAAAATACTTGGTATGGGGTCCGGTCAAATGCCTTGTGGTCAACATCATTAATCTCGAGCGTGAAGGCCTGGTTAGTAATCTTGTTGTCGTAAGAACTCCAAAGCTGTTTTTGTAGTTGTTCGAGATCTTCCGGTGTTGGCGCGGACAAATGAGATTCTAACCTTGCTTTAAAGAATATGACTTTTAGGGCTTCATATATTGAGCTCTTACCCGCTCCATTTTCTCCATACAAAAGCAAATTTTTATGATTATCCAACGGTAATGTTAGCGTATCATCGAATGCTTTAAATTTAACCAGTTTAAGCTTATTCATTATTCGCAGTTTGAAAGAAATTCGCTAAACGTTTTTTGAGTTCGGCATCGCGTCTTTGGAATTCTGTATAACTGATCGATTTGCTTTGCAATAAGTTTTTTACTTCCGGAATTAGTGACTTGGAGTAATATTCAGCTTTTTTGGGAAACGGTATGTTTTTCTTTGGCATATCTAGTACAAGGAAGTTACCAAGGCTGTCGATGATACTATCTAGATTAACTTCCTGCCAGTCTTCGGGAAGATATCGCTTATCCTTAAGGTTAATAATCTTATCTATGTTATAAGAAGGCAAAGCTTCATTTCGATTCAAATAGAATGCAAGCAGAGCAAAGCCTTTTTTTAGCCTGCCAAGATAGTTAAAGTAGCTGGCTTCCAATTCAGGCCGTGAGTAGGTTGCGATGGCCAATTGGGCGGAGGTTTGCTTAATGATATTATAGATCTCAAATTTCACTGTTGAGGTTGAGCCTTGGTAATAAATATATCTGGTCAGAGACATCAGAAAAATGATGAACGCTTTGTCAAGCGCTAGGTCGTTGACATAGAGATAATTAACAATTGCATATTTGGGATACTGATTGGTATAAGCATCAATTACTTGTAGCCATTCCGCAATGGCGCTAGATTTCACTTTCTCCTGATTAATCAATTCAAGGATTTCGATGATTTTGAAAAGATCGCCTAGCACTTCACGGTATTTCTTGAGTTCGAATGGGGAAAACCGTTCGTTGGTGAAAAATTCACGAAGGTTTATTTCGCTGGAGGTTATACCCTCCTTGCCACGAATGATGTGTGAATAATATCGGAAAATATCGTCGATATTTAGATTCAGGCTTTCACAGTGATTCTTAAAGTCTGTCCATAGTTCTATGAAGATTTCCGCCTCTTTGACACTTTTAGCTTTATTATACAGCTTAGCCTTAAAAATGTCTGCATCTTCCAAATTCATGCCCCTGTTATTGATCGTCTCAAAAATAACCAGCGCCTTTTCGTTGGCTTCGTCCTGAGTCGGACCGCTAAGCTCAATGGGCAACAGATAGACCTGCTTTAGCAAATAATGCGTCAATTCCCGAAGGTCACCATCGTTGTCCTTGAAGAATTTTATCCAATTGTAAAAATACAGAATATTGGCCTCAAAACGGCTTTTGCAGAGTCGCTCTATAATCTTGTTGCTTTTGTCAGTAACTGCTTCAAACCTTTCCTGCAATAGCTGAAGGTCGAACTTCAACACAGCAGAAAGCGCTTCTTCATCATTTGCTTCAAATACATCAGATCTTATCCTTAAAACCTTTTTTACACCTTCCCAGTCTTCTTTTTCTATCAATTGTTCGAGCACCTTAAACTCCGGTTGGAACAATGATAAAACCTTAAAAACTAGCAATGTTGTAATAAGCCGCTGCTGACCATCGACCACTTCCAAATAATCTTTATTGCTATCGGATTTTGCAATAATGATGTTCCCAATAAAATAATCCTGCCGAGATTCAAAAGCAGCTAAAATATCGTTATACAATTGAAAGCAATGATCGTATTCCCAAGAATAGGGACGCTGATAAGACGGTATTACATACTGTTCTTCTATTTTAAATATTTTTAATAACTCTTTTTGTTCTGCGCTTAACGATAAAGCCATAGTGTAAAATAAATTTGAGCATCAACGGATACGACAAAACTATTTAATAACAACCTAAATGTAGGAATTTTACGGCTCTAGTTAAATTGGGCGGTTCACTTGAGTTATTTAAGTACATCTCCACTTTGATTATCAAGGCATTTTACTATTGCAAGCCCCTACGACATAACCCGCTAAATTTAATGAGGCCTCACTCACACCAGTGATAAAACTATTTGTATAATGAAGTGATCTCCTAGGTATTCGAACTTAAAGTAAGTGGAACTCTTTAGGCAACATGTCGTACAATAGTTCGATATTCCTGTTAGGTTAAAAGTAAAAGCCGCTCTAAGAGCGGCTTTTGTTACCCGTGCCCAGAACAGGAATCGAACCTGCACTCCCTTGCGAAAACCAGATTTTGAGTCTAGCGCGTCTACCAGTTCCGCCATCTGGGCATCTTTGTAATCAGCGGGCTGCAAATGTATTTATTCTTTGCTGAATGCGCAACAGGTATTTTTTACGGAAATAATAGTCTTTTATTTTTAATAATAAGTCTTGTCCCTGCTCACCTTTATCAAAGTTTTCTGTCAAAGGCCTTACTTCGTCCCGCCATTGCCGCATTTGATTTTCTATCATTTGTGCTATCGAATGTAGTGTAGCATCAGAAGGCACTGCTTCGTACTCGCTCACAGCTTCATTAAGGTCCATCATCTCCATTAAAAAAGCCGGTGGCAAACTATATCTCTCCTCATCTTCCAATAGCCCATACTGCTTTAATATATAGGCCATTGTTTCGTCAGGGTTGCTGAATGTCTTCCAGGCGTCGTTGTTTATCGCAGCCATGCGCATAGCTTCTGCTCTATTAGCGTCGGCAGACTGTGCAAAACGGTCGGGGTGGTATTGACGGCTTAGTTCATAATATTTAGCCTTCGCTACAGCTATATCAAGGTTAAAACGCTCGGGCAATCCGTACAATTCGAAGTAGTTCATCATCAGTCAAATAGGAGTACTATATATTTGCGTGTAAATTTACAGAAGATGATTCGCATAGGACTTATCAGGGAGAGGAAATCGCCACCAGATACAAGAGTGGCACTTACACCGGAGCAATGTGTGCATATTATGCAAAACAACCCCGGCCTGGTAATAGTGGCGGAGCCATCACCCGATCGGTGTATAACAGACGCTGAATATGCAGCAAAAGGAATAGCACTGCAGGAAGACCTTAGCGATTGTGATGTATTGCTAGGTGTTAAGGAAGTACCGATAGAAAAGTTGATACCGGGCAAAACGTATTTCTTCTTTTCTCACACAAAAAAGAAACAGCCTTATAACCAAAAGCTGATGCATGCGCTGATAGAAAAGCGTATCCGCATGATAGACTACGAGTGCCTGACACATATTGATGAGCAACGCATATTGGGCTTTGGGCTGTATGCAGGCATTGTTGGTGCGCATAACGGCCTGCTTACCTACGGTAAGAAATTTGATCTGTACGACCTGCCGGCTGCCCATAATGTTGAGAGCTACCAGGACCTCGTAAAGATATACGAACAAATAAAACTGCCGAATATAAAAATAGTAATGACCGGCTCTGGCAAGGTAGCGGCCGGCATACTGGAAGTAATGACCCATTTCGATATAGAATCGGTGGAGCCGGAAGACTTCCTGACGCATGAATATGACTACCCTGTATACACACACCTGAAAGGCGGCGACTTATATGCACGCAAAGACAATGACCTGTTCAGCCGCGATGATTTTCATGCCAACCCGGGTATGTACAAATGCCTGTTCTCTAAATACATTCCGCAGACAGATATTTTGATGAATGGTATTTACTGGGACCGTCATATAGCCCGCCTGTTCGAAAAACAAGATATACTGCGCAACGACTGGCGTGTAAGCGTCATATCAGATATTACCTGCGACATAGATGGCTCTGTGCCCATCAACATAGGCGCATCAACTATTGCAGACCCTGTATATGGTATAGACCGTAAAACAACAGAACGTACTGCACCATTTCAAAATACGCGCAGCATTATAGATGTGATGGCTGTAGATAATTTACCAAATGAGCTGCCACGAGATGCATCGCAATACTTTGGTGCACATTTTGAAAAATTTGTATTGAAGGAATTATTGAATGGCAACAGCGATATTATCAAACGTGCTACTATCTGCGAGGATGGAAAATTAACCAGTCACTACAGCTACCTGGCAGATTATGCGTATTAACCGGTCTGCGTATTAACCAGCTCTTGCACAGCTTGTTCAATAGTAGCATACTTAAAAGAAAAGCCTGCCTGGCTTATTTTATTGCTGCTCACAGTACAGCTTTTCAGTACTTCTATACTCATTTCACCAAGCATCAGCTTTAGTGCGGCTTCAGGTACAGGAACAGGTATTTTTATGCCTCCTTTGGCTTTTGCTATTGCCAGCATCAGTTCTTTGTGGGTTACGGGCTGAGGAGCTACGGCATTATACACATCGTGCAGCTCATTGGCTAATGCAAACTGTATCATGGCCACCAAGTCATCAATATGTATCCAACTGGTTATTTGCTTTCCTGAACCGAGTATAGGTACAATACCAAAAGATTGAGGCTTTGCAAATTCGGGGAAGGCGCCCCCATCCTTACCCAGTATGATACCGAAACGCAGTATGGTACGCCTAAGGAACTGGACAGCAGGCACAGAAGCATTTTCCCATTGCACGCAGGTACTGCCCAAAAAATCATTTGCAGGAGCATCTGTTTCCTTAAAAGGCACTTCGCTTTTATCCGGGCCATAATAGCCAATTGCAGACGCAGATACCAGCGACTTACAATGTTTTCCGTACCGCCGCAATTGATCCACCAGGAAAGCAGTACTTGTCAGCCTGCTGTTCAGGATTGCTGCTTTCCGCTTTTCAGTCCATCGCTTATCAGCAATGCCTTCTCCTGCCAGGTGCACCATAGCATTCACCTGCTTGAAGCATTCAATATCTGCCCGCTTTCTTTCAGGGTCCCAGTGGCAATAGTAGACATCTTTATGTGGCGTATACCTGGCAGGATCGCGGGTAAATATCAGTACCTTATTCCCTGCTGCCGTAAGTGAACGCGCCAGATGCCTGCCAATAAAACCGGTACCCCCTGTAATACCTATTAATTGCATGCTCACTTATCCTCTGCTGTTTTAACAGACTATTTATACCTATTGTTTATTAACTGCGCGTTATAGTATTCAGAAAAAAATCTTAGTAATGTATACAATAAAGTCTCAACCTATGCGTTTATTTCCTAAAAGACGATCCATGCGTAAAACTTTACTTAAAGAGATTACCTATCCATCCCACCAGAAAACAAGTACAACGGAAGACCTTAACGCAAGCGATAAGCTGACAGACCTGGTGCAGGATATGAGAGCCGCATTGCAGGAAGCATCTACCGACCTGCTGCAGCCACGCCCTGAAGCCGTTGCACGTTTATTGCAAAAGGTCTTACACTAATTCTATGACCGTTATTTCGGGCAAGATGCCCAGGCGCCCCGGGTAACCGAGAAAGCCAAATCCCCTGTTCACATAAAGGTACTGATTTGCTTCCTGGTACAGGCCGGCCCATTCTTTATATATATATTTTACCGGGCTCCATTTGAAACCTGGTATCTCTACACCCAGCTGCATACCATGTGTATGGCCGCTTAGGGTAAGGTCTATATCCGGGTATTCTGGCCTTACCTGTGCATCCCAGTGAGAAGGGTCATGGGAAAGAAGTATTTTGAAAGGAATATTTTTCTCAGGGAGGCCATTATATGCAGCTGCCATTTTACCATATTTAGGGAAGCCGGCCTTGGCCCCCCAGTTCTCAATACCCAAGATGGCGATCCTATCCTCACCTCTTTCCAGCACTATGTGTTCATTCAGCAGCAAGCGCCAACCCATAGCCCCATGGTGTGCTTTTAGTGTGTCCAGGTTTTGTACTTTGGCTTCTTTCGATGGCCACTGTACATAATCGCCATAGTCGTGGTTACCCAGTGTAGAATATATGCCCAGCGGCGCCTGCAGTTTTGAGAAAATATCCATATAAGGCACTATCTCCTCTGCTTTATTATTCACCAGGTCGCCTGTAAAGAAAATGATATCCGGTTTTTCATCCATCACCAGTTTGGCACCGCGCTCTACTGCTATATGCCTGTCGAAGCTGCCGGAATGTATATCAGATACCTGCACTATTTTAAGTCCCTTAAATGCGGCAGGAAGATTTTTAAATGACAGCTTTATACGGCGCACCTGGTAATTGTACCGGTTGGTAACACCATACATAAAACCACCCAGCAATGTACCGCCCAATATAAGTGCCATACGCTGTATGAAAATGGAACGGGGAATGGCATTGTCTGCCGCAGCCCCTACTTCCGGTTTATGGGTAAACAGGTGTATGATCCATGTGATAAGGCGCCTTACTTCGTCGCCCAGCATAATGATGAGTATGACCAGCTTGCCGAGCATAAAACCCAGCGTGAAAGCCACATACAGGTTGCGTATCATGTGCGGTATAGATGCCCAATGTATCTGGTTGAACAACAATAAACCGCTCCACGATGCAGCCGTAAGCAGGAAATAAAAAATAATAATACCTGTACGCCAGGTTTGTGGGAAGGTGCGCAAGGCAGAGCGTACTACAACAAAACTATAATACTCGGCTATGGCTATTAGGCTAAGGACGATCAAAAAACGGGCTCTCATAAATTACGCGCTGCTACTTAAAATTTCAGGAAGTTATCTATCTGGTGGTTAATAACCTGTGCTGTGGCTGGCTTTATTAACTCTCCTTCTGCAGTTATCTCTTCGTTGATACGGCTTAGGGGTATTTTATCATAAAATACGTGCATCTTCAGGTAGTGCAGGATATTGGTCATATGCTCCATACCACGCAGGTTACCGGCACGTCCGTCGGCCACACCCACCATCATAGCTTTTTTAAACCACCAACATTTTTTTATTTCACTATTATCCAGCATGGTTTTTAGTATCCCCGGAAAGCTGCCGTTATACTCGGGCATAATGAAGACAAACTTTTCTGAAGGGATGAACAATTCCTGTTCCATCTGTACCAGGTCCGCACTCCGTTCCCATACATTTTTATGCTCTAAAGATACCAGGTGTACATCATCCGTTTTTTCAGAGAATAAACGATGATATAATGTTGCCACTTTCATCGTCATACTGTCTTTCCTGTTGGTACCTGAAATAATTGTTATCATCTATCTAATTACTGCAAAATAAGCTGCAAAGGTACAGGCTTTAAAACTTAAGTTAATATACCCAATATCGAAGGGCCAATAAGTTTAACTTAATATATATCTATACGATAACTGGCCATGCCACGCTCATTCGCCAGTTATGCATTGGCATAACATCAATAATACATCTTTTTGGAGTAAAGCGCATGAGAAAAAACCTTCCCGCGTAGCAGCAAGGTTTTAAAACTATTTTAGAAGGGGATTAATAACGTTTGTTATAACCATCGCCACCTCCGTTGAAGTTGCCCTGGTCATTGTTGCCACGGTTATAATTACCGCGGTCGTTGTTGCCGCCATTATAATTACCACGGTCATTACCACCATCCCTGTTGTAGTTGCCACGATCGCCGCCATAGCTGCCACGGTCATTGCCGCCGCCATTGTAGCCACCGCGGTCGTTACCACCACGGTTGTAGTTACCGCCGCCACCGCCGCGATTGCCGCCGAAGCCACCACCGCCACGGTTACTGCCAAAACCGCCACCACCACGGTTACCGCCAAAACCGCCGCCACGCTTATTAAAGCCACCGCCGCCGCTACCGGCTCCGGTTTTAGGTTTCGATTCTTTTACACCTATGATATTGCCTTCCAGGTAGGTCTGGTCCAGGTTATCTATGGCATCAAAGCCGGCACCTTTGTCAGACATTTCGATAAAACCAAAACCACGGGGCATACCTGTTGCGCTATCAATAGGGATCTTAACAGACATAACATCTCCAAATTCAGAGAAAACCTGGCGTAGGGTACCTTCAGTTGTTTCAGGACTTAGGTTACTAACAAATAAATTCATAAAAAAATGTGCTAATGATTAATGGGGAATCCGGTTTTAGGGGTTGTATTTACACCAAACATAATGAAAAACTGCCACAGGACAATGATTCAGGCTATTTTTTATATTTATATCCCCCTCTAAACGAATAGATGTTGAATAGAAAACATATTTTTTTAGATTAGCCTAAATTAATACATTTGCTTATCTAAAAAATATTTATGAGGCAATGTATTTTAGTAGCCGGCATGCTGGTATTGATGGCAGCCATGCTGGATGCCTGCAAAAAACTAGAACCCAAAGCACCTGCTAATAGCGATATACTCGATGGTCCGGTAGAAGGACTTACCCCTGAACAAAATGAAAGGTTCCTGAAAGGAGATGCCGCTTTTAACAATGAGATATTTACAAAGGAGACAGGGCTTGGGCCGTTGTTTGTATCAACATCATGCGGTAGTTGTCATGCGGGCGACGGCAAAGGCCACCCATTCACAACCCTCACGCGTTTCGGCCAGTACGATGAAACAGGAAATCAATACCTGCACCTGGGCGGTCCGCAACTACAAAACAGGGCCTTGCCCGGGTACGAGCCAGAAACAGTGCCGGCAGGCTCAGGCTTTTCAAAATTCACGCCACCTGCCAATACAGGCTTAGGTTATATAGACGCGGTAAGCGATGCCACCATATTAGCATTGGCAGACCCTGACGATGCTGACGGAGATGGCATTAGCGGAGTGCCCAACTGGATAAGCCTGAAACCATACCTGGACGAACGCCCGGATGCCGTGTCAAAAAACGGAAGGTATATTGGCCGTTTCGGGAAAAAGGCAGGAGCCTATGATTTAATGCAGCAAACAGCGGGGGCGTATAACCAGGATATGGGCATCACATCTTCCTACGAACCTTATGATACATACACAGGCAATGAACTAGACCCGGAGGTGAGTAATGAGACTTTGCAAAATGTAGTATTCTACCTGCGTGCGTTAAAAGCACCTGTACAACGCAATGCTAATGATGCGGCCATAATAAATGGCAAAGCAATATTTACACAGGTAGGCTGCAACAAATGCCATACACCTGAATTGAAAACAGGCACCTCTCCTATAGCTGCATTAAATAATACTTCTTTCTTTCCTTATACTGACCTTTTGCTGCATGATATGGGCAGCCAGCTGGACGATGGCTATACGGAAGGCAGTGCAAAAACCTATGAGTGGCGCACGCCGCCGCTATGGGGACTTGGTCTTTCCAAAAGGTCACAGGGGGGCAGCTACTACCTGATGCACGATGGCAGAGCTACGACTATAGACGCTGCTATACTGCTGCACGGAGGCGAAGCTGAGAAGATAAAAGACAGATACATCACATTGCCGGAACAGGATAAACAAGCGCTCATCAAATTTTTAGAAAGTCTCTGATCATGAACAGGAAAACATTTATTAAGACAAGTTGCCTGGCTTGCACCAGCCTCGGTTTCATGAGCAGCATACTGGAGGGTTGTGCACCTCCTAAATACACTACAGGCACACTACAGGAAAATGGGATAACAATACCTCTGAAAGAATTTACAAGGCAAAAGAAAGGCCAAACTGTTACGAGAGAATATGTGATCGTCAGGCACGATGAACTGCAATTTCCTATTTGCGTTTACCACCTGGGAAATGGCAGTTACAGCGCAGTGCTCATGCGCTGCAGCCACCAGGGGGCAGAGCTGCAGGTATCGGGCGACAGGCTTAGCTGCCCGGCACACGGCAGTGAGTTTGACAACCATGGCAAAATATTGCAAAGTCCGGCAAGTGAAGACCTACGCACATTCCCGGTTTCTGCCATCAACGATCAACTATTTATTGACCTCAGAAAAACTACTTAAATGCTCAGGCAAATATTTTTACTAATAGTACTACTGAACGCACTGCAAACACAGGCGCAAATAGACAGTACACTATTGAAAAGAAAAGACACGACACCTTCTTCGCAAACGATGAACCTGGATGCCGTTTACAATCGTCCTTTTTTATCGGTAGGGAAATTCCCGGTGGCACTGGGAGGATATGCAGAGGCCAACTGGCAACACCTGGGCACAGATGGGGTTACCGAAGGACACCAGTTCCAGATGCGGCGCGTGACTTTATTCGTGTCTTCAGGCATTAGCAAGCGTATTAAGTTTTTATCTGAAATAGAATTTGAGGATGGTGCTAAAGAGATCAATATAGAATTTGCGGCACTGGACCTGGAACTGCATCCGCTCCTGAACTTAAGGGGAGGTATCATCATGAACCCGATAGGTGCTTTCAACCAAAACCATGACGGACCAAAATGGGAATTTGTAGACCGGCCTGTATCTGCTACACAAATGCTGCCGGCAACCTTCAGCAATGCAGGATTTGGCATCTATGGGAAACAATCTAAACACCAGTGGACATTTGCATACGAAATATACCTTACAAATGGTTTTAATGACAAAATCATTAATAATGCTTCCGGAAGAACTTCTTTACCCGCGGCAAAACTAAATGCAGATCGATTTGAAGAAAGTTTTAATGGCATGCCACTTACCACTGCAA